>UCMS01000060.1 GCA_900473805.1 Hyphomicrobiales bacterium
TGTTGATGGCCGCATCCGTCACGATCAACAGCTTGGAATAGGCCGGCACATCCATGACATAGACATGGCTGACGCGGCGTTCGGTCCTGAGGCCCGAGCCGCTGCCGACGACGGCGCCGAGCAGTTCGTCGGAATGCAGGCTGCCCTTCATCACGGAGCCGACCTTGCCGGCAACCGCAAGCTCGACGGCCAGGGCCGCTGCCGCATGGCTGTGTTCGGTATTCAAGATCTCGAAGCCGTCGATGGAAATGCCGGCCTGTTCGGCCGCCGCACGGATTTTCATCTCCGGGCCGATCAGGATTGGCTCCAGCAGGCCTTCGTCGCGGATCTCGACCGCACCCTCGATCGCTTCCGGCGAGCAGGGGTGGACAAGCGCCGTCTTCACCATCGGCAGGCTGCGCGCCTCGGCGACAATGGCGTCGAAGCGGTCGTGGCGCTGGAGGGATACATCAGGGGGCAGGTTTTCCGACCAGCTGATGCGTTCGATCGGCGCGCGGACCCTTGCCTTGCCGACGAGCACCGGCTCGCCATGCTGGTTGACGCAGCGGGTGTCGAAGACCAGCGTGCGGCCGTCGCTTTCCTTGGTCAGAAGGGTTACCGTCGCGGTGATCCGGTCGCCGGTCGCGATTTCCTTCCAGAACTCCAGATCCTGGCCGAGATAGACGGTGCCGGGGCCGGGAAGGCGGGTGTCGAGCACGGCCGAGATCATGCCGGCCGGGATCAGCGACTGGCCAAGCGGTACGGGATTGCTGTCGCCCGAGAGTGCCGCAAACAGCTCGATGTCATCGGGGCCGATGACACGGGTGAGGCTGGCGGCATCGCCGAGCTTCAGCTCGTCGAACATGCGGTTGGTGAGGACTGGTCTTTCCATGTCGCTTTCGTCTTCCATTGTCGAACCGTCCTCCCCCGATCCGTGTCACTCTGCAGCCGGTCTGCGTCAGAGGCATGACCGGGCTTGGCGGGCAATCTCTGCGGTGGTGGGTCCGTTGTCCTTGACTTGGGTCAAGGGTGGATGAGGCGAAAGTGGAGGGCGGGGGAGCCTCTCCCTTTTTGGGAGAGGATGGAAAATCGAAGGCTTGGGCGAGCGCAAGCCGCCCAAACTTCAGATTTTCCCGGTGAGGGGATCGGTGATGGNNCTCCCCCACCAAGGGGGAGAAAGGATCACCCCCACCTGTCACGCCAGGCCGGCAACGCCTCCGCATAGGGCAACGCCACGGCCTCGAACACCCCGCGGGCAATGGCGCGCGCCGTTACCAGCGTGGCCAGATGGCAGAGTTCCATCAGGTCGGCTGCGCCGTTGCTTTCGCGCTTTCCCGTTGAGGCGGAAAACATCGTGTCGCCATCGAACGGCAGATGTGCCGGCAGAACGGCGCGGGCGAGGCCATCATGGGCGGCGATCGACAGGCGATGCAGTTCGGGTTTGGGGAGTGCGCAGTCGGTGACCACGGCGCCGATGGTCGTTGCTGTCAGACGCAGACCCTTGATGCGCATCGCCCGATCCTCTGCACTGACATGTGCGCGTTGGCCAAGTCCGCCAAATTCCTCGCCCTCCTCGAAGGTAGCTGCCCAGAAATGCGGGCCGTCGCCGATCACCACCGAANNCGGCGACGAGGGCCGCAATCGTATGGCCCGACGAGGAGATGGCGCTTGCCGAGCCGAGGCCGCCCTTGAGGTTGGCCGTCGTCGCACCCGTTCCCGCGCCCACCGTGCCGAGCGGGAATGCGCCTTTGGTCGCGTTATGATAGGCCTCGTAGCCGAGGTCGCGATAGGGGGCGTGCAGGCCCCAGTCCTTGTCGCCGCCATTCAGCAGATCCATCAGGATCGCCTGTGGCACGATCGGGACGCGCACAGAGCCCACGGCAAAGCCGCGACCCGCAGCGCGCAGACCCGACTGCACGCCGCCGGCTGCGTCCAGCCCGAAGGCCGAGCCGCCCGAGAGCACGAAGGCATCGACCTGTTGCACCGTCATCGAGGGTTCGAGCAGCGTCACGTCCCGCCCACCAGGCGCACCACCGAGCACGGTGCCCGAGGCGGTTGCCGGGTCGTCGAAGACGATCACCGTCACGCCGGAGCCGAGCGTCAGATCGGTGGCATGGCCGACCGAGAGGCCGTCTATGTCGGTCAGAAGATTGAGGGGGCCGTGGGGCATGGGGTGTCTCCGAATGGGTGGGCGGAGAGTGGCGGGGGGGGGGGGCT
>UCMS01000059.1 GCA_900473805.1 Hyphomicrobiales bacterium
CCACCCGCCGCTTCGCGGCGGCCTCCCCCTCCAGGGGGAGATGTGAGACCCGCACCAAACATCATCACGAGGAGAAAGACATGCAGCGCAGGGAGGGGCCGGGCGCCCCGAGCTTCAGATATGCCGGGCTGACGCTGAAGGGCGTTGCCGGCGACGGGACGTTTTCGGGTTATGCGAGCCTGTTCGGCGAGGTGGATCTCGGTCGGGATGCGATCGAGCCCGGGGCCTTTGCCGCCTCGATCGACAAGCGCGGGGCAGGCGGCGTGCGCATGCTGTTCCAGCACGATCCGGCCGAGGTGATCGGTCGCTGGACGGTTTTGCGCGAGGACGAGCGCGGGCTCTATGTCGAGGGCAAGCTTGCCACCGATGTGGAGCGCGCCCGCGAGGTGCTGGCGCTGATGAAGGCGGGTGCGCTCGACGGGCTGTCGATCGGCTTTCGCGCGGTGAAGACGCGGGCCGACCGCAAGGCGGGCGTGCGCCGCATCCTGGAGGCGGATCTCTGGGAGATCTCGGTGGTGACCTTTCCGATGCTGCCAACGGCGCGCGTCTCCAATGTCAAACACAGGCGGTTCTACCGCGACAGGGAAACCGAGCTCGTGCGGCTGATGCGCCGGGCGGCCCGGAGAATGGCGAACACGCGTTTTACGAAGGGATGACGAGATGGAACAGGTGAAAGGACGGGACGGGATGACGGACGAGAGGACGGGGATGAAGGGCGAGGGTGGCCCGGTTTCGGCGGCGCGTGTGCCCCTCGAGGTCAAGGCGGCACCCGATACGGTGACGGCGGCCTTCGAGGAGCTGATGAGCGCCTTCGAGGCCTTCAAGGAGGGCAACGACCAGCGGCTGGCGGAAATCGAGGACAAGCTTTCGAGCGACGTCGTCACCCGCGACAAGGTCGAGCGGATCAACAAGGCGATCGACGACCAGGGGCGCCTCCTCGACGAGCTGGTCCTGAAGAAAAGGCGTCCGCAGCTTGTCGCACCGGGGCGTGACGATCCGGCTTCGGCCGAACACAAGGCGGCCTTCGAGGCCTATGTCCGGCGTGGCGACGACCAGGCCTTGCGCGAGCTCGACCAGAAAGCGCTCTCGGCCGGTGTCTCCGGCGACGGCGGTTATCTGGTGCCGGCGCAGGTGGATGGTGAGATCGGCCGCAGGCTTGCCGCCATTTCTCCGATCCGCGGACTGGCAACCGTGCGGCAGGTCTCCGGCTCGGTGCTGAAGAAGCCCTTTGCGGCTTCGGGTTTTGCGAGCGGCTGGGTGGCCGAGACGGCGGCGCGCCCGCAGACCGGCACGCCGGAACTCTCCGAACTCGCCTTTCCGACCATGGAGCTCTATGCCATGCCGGCGGCGACGCAAGCGCTGCTCGACGATGCGGCCGTCGACATCGAGGCCTGGATTGCCGCCGAAGTCGACATCGCTTTTGCCGAGCAGGAGGGACAGGCCTTCGTCTCCGGCGACGGCGTCAACCGTCCCAAGGGCTTTTTGAGCTATACGCAGGTGGCCGACGACACCTGGGAATGGGGCAAGATCGGCACGATCGCCACCGGCGCGGCCGGCGCCTTTGCGGCAAGCGGGGCGTCCGACGTCTTGATCAACGCGGTTTATGCGCTGAAGGCGGGGCATCGCCAGAACGGCAGCTTCGTCATGAGCCGGCGCACGCAAGGGGCGGTGCGCAAGCTGAAGGACGCCGACGGCAACTATCTCTGGGCGCCGCCTGCCCGCGCCGGCGACCCGGCTTCGCTGATGGGCTTTCCGGTCGCCGAATCCGAGGCCATGCCGGAGATCGCCGCGAATGCCACCGCGATCGCCTTCGGTGATTTCCGGGCGGGGTACCTCGTGGTCGATCGCGTCGGTGTGCGGGTGCTGCGCGATCCCTATTCGGCGAAACCTTATGTGCTGTTCTACACGACGAAGCGCGTCGGCGGCGGTGTGCAGAACTTCGAGGCGATCAAGCTGGTGAAGTTCGGGGTGTGAGGGTTTGACCCTCCCCTTGAGGGGGAGGGTCGGAGCGAAGCTCCGGGGTGG
>UCMS01000057.1 GCA_900473805.1 Hyphomicrobiales bacterium
AATGACAAGATGCCGGCGACTCTTGAAGCCGCAGCGCTGACTGTCATGGCCGCGCGCGGCCAGATCAAGGGCGCCAAGGTCGACGGACCGCTTGCCTTCGACAATGCGATCAGCATGGAGGCAGCCCGCACCAAGGGCATCGTCTCCCCCGTCGCCGGCGATGCCGACATCCTGCTGGTGCCCGATCTCGAAGCCGGCAATATGCTCGCCAAACAGCTCCTCTATTTCGCCAATGCCGATGCCGCCGGCCTGGTGCTCGGCGCCCGCGTGCCAATCATTCTCACCAGCCGTTCCGACAGTCTGCGCGTCCGCATCGCCTCCGCAGCGCTCGCCAAACTCGTGGCTGCGAAGCGTGCGGCGGCACTCGGACAGAAAGCATGAGCCAGAAACTGCTGCTGACCTTCAATGCCGGTTCTTCCACCGTGAAGATCGCCATCTTCGCCCGTGAGCCGGAAGGCGCCAGACGCATCGGCAAGGGCGTCATCGACTTCCGCGCCGAGCCTTTGACCTTCCATCTGGTCGAGGGACCCCAAGTCTTCGACGTGCCCCTCGTAGCGAAGACCGATGATCTCTTGCACGACGTCCTGGAAGAGGTCTTCGACTGGCTCGGAGAACACTACGACCTCGACGCCGTCTCGGCGATCGGCCACCGTGTCGTGCATGGCGGCGATCTCTTCGCCGATGCGGTCAGGATCGACGAGACGAGCCTTGCCGGCATCGAAAGCCTGGTGACGCTGGCCCCGCTGCACCAGCCGCAGAACCTGCGCCTGATCCGCGCGATTGCCGAGCTGAAACCGGGCATGCCCCAGACAGCCTCCTTCGACACAGCCTTCCACCGCACGCAATCCGATGTCATCAGACGCTTCGCCATCCCGCGCGAGTGGTTCGACAAGGGCGTCAAGCGCTACGGCTTTCACGGCCTCTCCTATGCCTATATCGCCGGCGCCCTGAAGACGCTCGACCCGGAGACGGCAGGTGGCCGCGCCGTGGTCGCCCATCTCGGCTCGGGCGCCAGCCTCTGCGCGCTGGAGAATGGAGTCAGCCGCGACACCTCCATGGGCTTTTCCACCATCGACGGCGTACCCATGGCGACCCGCTCCGGCGCCATCGATCCCGGCGTGCTCTTCCACCTGATCGACGCCCATGGGCTGAGCGTCAAACAGGTCGAGGAGATGATCTACAAGCAGTCCGGCCTGCTCGGCCTCTCGGGCCTCAGCGCCGACAGCCGGGTGCTCCTGGAAACGCCGTCGAAAGAAGCCTGTGAAGCGCTCGATGTCTTCACCTTCCGCATCGCCGGCGAAGTGGCCCGGCTCGCCGCCTCGCTGGGCGGCCTCGACACGCTCGTCTTCACCGCCGGCATCGGCGAGAACCAGCCGGCAATCCGCCGCTCGGTGATCGAGCGCCTGCGCTTTCTCGGCCTTCTCCTTGATGCCGAGGCGAATGACCGCAACGAAGCCGTCATCTCCCGCGAGGAGAGCCGAGTGAAGATCCGCGTGATCGCCACCGACGAGGAACAGGTGATCGCCGATGACTGCCTGAGCCTGATCGACTGAAGCACGAAAGGGAGAGGCTGACACCAAAGCGTCATGAAAGGCGCCTACAGACGCGTCGACTGCAAGCGGATGGAGGCGGACAATGCTGCGACAGGTAGAGGCGACGGGCGAAACGCAAGGATCCTCGCGCGGCGAAGTCCTCATCCTCTCAAATGCCCGCGTCGTGACAACGGGTCATGTGCTGCATGGCTCTGTCGTGGTCGAAAACGGTGAGATCGTCGAGATCCACGAAGGCCCCTCACGCCATGCGGATGCGCTGGATTTTGCCGGCGACTATCTCCTGCCCGGCCTCGTCGACATCCATACCGACCATTTCGAAAAACACCTCTATCCCCGCGCCCATGTCCGCTGGGATTTCATGCGCGCCGCCTTGGCCCACGATGCCCAGATCATCGGCGGCGGCGTCACCACCGTCTTCGACAGTCTCTGTGTCGGCGCAACCACCGACAATCCCGAGCGCGCCGAGATCCTCAAACCGATGATCGAAGCGCTGGAGCAGGCTCAAAAGTCGGGCATGCTGCGGGCCGAGCATCTGGTCCACCTGCGCTGCGAACTGACAGACCCCGTGACCCCGCAACTGACGGCGGAGAACATCGACCGCGAGATCGTCCGCGTCATCTCGGTCATGGAGCATTTGCCGGGCATCCGCCAGAGCCGCGACATTGATGCCTATGTCGCAAGAGCCTGCAAATCGACGGGCGAAAGCCCCGAACGCGTGCGCGAGAAGATCAAGATCCTCGTTGCCGACAAGAGCCATATCGCCGCGACCACCCGGCCGGATATCGTGGCGCTCGCCCGGGCACGCTCCATGCCGCTGATGAGCCACGACGACACGGATATCGCCCATATCGAGGAAGGTGTCGCCGAGGGCGTATCGATCTCGGAATTCCCCTGTTCGATGGAGGCGGCGGAAGCAGCCCGCGCGGCCGGCATGCACATCGTCGCCGGCGCACCGAACCTCGTTCGCGGTGGCTCGCAATCCGGCAACATCGCCGTGCGGGATCTGCTCACCGCACGGCTCGTCGATATCCTGGCTTCAGACTATGTACCGCGCTCGATGCTCGACGCCGCCTTCATGATCGCGGCCGATCCGGGCCTCGACTACGACCTGCCGAGCGCGGTCGCCATGGTGACCCGGACACCGGCGCTTGCCGGCAATCTGCCCGATCGCGGCGCCATCAAGACCGGTCTCAAGGCCGATCTGATCCGCGTCGACCTCCAGGACGGCCATCCCTTCGTCAAATCGGCCTGGCGCTCCGGTCGGCGCGTCGCCTGATCACCGCCTCGCTAGCCCAAGCTTCAGACGCGCCTAAACCCCTCGCTCGCCGTCATCAGCTGGCGGGTATAATCCGTCGAGAAATCGCCGTTTCGCAACTGCTCGACGCTCAAGGTCTCGACGATCTTGCCGGATTTCATCACCGCCAGATGCTCGCACATATGGCTGATCACGGCGAGGTCGTGGCTGACCATGACGAAAGTAAGCCCACGATCCCGGCGCACCTGCTCAAGCAGGTTGAGGATTTCCGCCTGGATCGAGGCATCAAGCGCCGAAGTCGGCTCGTCGAGCAACAGCACCTTCGG
>UCMS01000055.1 GCA_900473805.1 Hyphomicrobiales bacterium
AATGTTCACCCCACCCCGGACCTGCGGTCCGACCCTCCCCCTCAAGGGGAGGGTGGGCGGCGAGCTGCCCCGCAACATAATCCTCGACCAATGCAACAGAGGCATCAATAGACAAGGGCGCAGCCTTGAGAGACTGGCGGATATACAGCCCGTCGATCATCGCCGCCGCACCGTCGGCAATCCGGCTCGCGTCGACCGGGCCGCAAAGCGGCTTGAGGCCCGACATCAGGTTGGATTGCAGCCGCCGCGCATAAAGCGCGAGCAGCCGGCGCACCTCTTCCGAACGCTGTGCTTCAGAGTAGAAGGCAAGCCAGGCGGCAACCACCTGAGGATCGAACTGGTCCGCCTGGAAGGAAACGCGGATGACCGCCGAAATCCGCGCTCGCGGCGTTTGTGCCGCCGCCAGAGCCGCCCCCGCATCGGCGCGCAATTGGCGCAGCAGCGAACGGATGGTCTCGGTCAGCAGCTGATCCTTGGAGCCGAAATAGTGATGCGCAAGTGCTGCCGACACGCCCGCCTCGCGGGCAATCTCCGACATGGTCACGGTCAGCGAGCCGTGATGGCCGATCGTCTTCAACGCGGCATCGACGAGCGCCTTACGGCGCACTGGCTCCATTCCGACTTTCGGCATGTCTTTTCCCCTATCTTGCCGGATGATATTTTTGATTGACTGATCAATCAATAAAAAATCCTTCGTTTTTGCGGGTTTTTCAAACGGGGATTTCTGGCATCCTGCTTCGTTCAACGGGGATGGTGAGATGAGCAGACAGCCGGGCGGGCAGGGCCCCCAGCAGATTAGGACCCCGGAAACCGGGATGGACAGGCTGTGGCGTCGCGGCATGATCGCCCTGGCGCTGATCCCGATTGCGCTTCTTGCGCTGGATGTAGGCTCTCGCTTCCTCGGCGGTGAGGGCAGCGGCGACGGCAAGGTTGTCGATATCTACCTGAAATATCTGGGCGCCGCCTTCGTCGCTTTGCTCCTCTCGCGCGTCGGTCCTTTGCTCAAGGGCAAGTTCTATGGCGTCGAAGTCGAATTCGCTGAGACCAAGGTCGTTGCCGATGCGATGATGAAGGCGACGGCCGATGTCGCGGCACTCCGGGAGGAACTGGAGCGCGTCAAGGAAACACTGAACCGCATCGCCCCGCCGGAGGCCCAGCCCAAGAAGAGCCTGCGCATCGCCCCGCTTCCGATGCCGGAGCTGAAGCCGGTCACGCAGCGCGACGATCCCAACAAGGGCCGCTTTGGCGGACGGGACGAGAAGGACGGGTTCAAGCTGGCCGCCGAATTTGTAGGCTCCGAGGAGGCGAGGCTCGTCAACGTCAAACTCGCCGTCTATGGGATCGACCGCCCCCTCACACAGAAGGTTCGCTTCTTCCTCCACCCGACATTCCCCAGTCCGGAGTTAACGGTAAACCCGGTCGACGGTGTCGCCGCTCTGGATACCCTGGCCTATGGCGGCTTCACCGTCGGCGCCTGGGTGGAAGGCACAAAAACCCTGCTGGAGCTGGATTTGTCGCGCCTCGAGGGCGCGCCCCGCATCATCCGCGACCTCTAGCGCGGCGGCTTGGCGGCAATGCAAGTTTCATCGAACTGTCACATCCGGGAAAGGCTTTTTTGACGATTGCTTGCCACGATCTTGCCATAAAAAACAAAGGTATATTGGAGAAGATCATGGCATTGGGGGCGGTCGAGGAAGGCGCTGTTGTGCGCCGGTTCGCCAATGATCAGCTGCTGACGCTAGCCAAGCTCGTCGTCGAAAACGCCCTGCAGCCGATCGTCGAAGTCGGAACTGGTGCCGTCTTCGGCTATGAGAGCCTGCTGCGGGGGCACGATCGGTTGGGCTTTCAAAGTCCGCTGGACCTGCTCGACAAGGCGGCCGAAACTGGCCACCTCCTGCCGCTGGAACAGATGGTTGCAAGCCGCGCGCTGGCCAAGTTCGCCACCTTGCCCGATCGCGCCGGTTCGACACTCTTCCTCAATCTCGATGTCCGCCTGATCCCCGACGGCAATGCGCTTGTCGATACCCTGCTCGACCAGCTGCGCAAGGCGCAGATCCCGCCGTCTTCCGTCTGCTTCGAACTCTCCGAGCGTTTCGACAACACCCGCGTGCCGGAATTCTCCGCTCTCGTCGACCGGCTGCGTCGCTCCGGCTTCAAGCTCGCCATCGATGATTTCGGCGTGGGGCACGGCGAGATGAAGCTGCTCTGCGATTTTCCCGTCGACTACGTCAAGATCGACCGCCATTTCATCGAAGGCCTCGACAGCAATCCGCGCAAGCGTCACCTGGTCAAAAACATCGTCAACTTCTGCCACGTGCTGGGCGTGCGCGTCATCGCCGAGGGCATCGAGACTGAAGGCGAATTCATTGCCTGCCGGGAGTTCGGTGTCGATCTCGTCCAGGGCTGGTTCATCGCCCGCCCCACCACACTCACCACAGAGCTGAAAGCCGCTTTTCCGCATCTCCAGGATGTCGGCAAGGTCCGTCGCTCCAGCCAGTCGCTCGACGAGATCCTCATCCGCCGCCAGATCGAGACTTTGCCGACGGTGTTCGAGCATGAGAACATCGACAATGTCTTCGATCTCTTCCGCCGCAATCCCGGCCAGTCCTTCTTTCCCGTCCTGAACGCCAATGGCGAGCCGCGCGGCATCATCAACGAGCGCCATCTGAAGGAATATATCTATCAGCCCTTCGGTCGCGATTTGCTCAAGAACAAGGTTTACGAGCGCTCGATCTCCCATTTTGTTGATCGCGCCCCGATTGTCGGCCTGGATGCCGATGCCGAGCGGCTGATGGCGATTTTTGCCAATATGGAAGGATCCGACTGCGTCATCCTGACGGAGAACATGCGCTATGCCGGTGTCGTCTCCGCCGCCTCGCTGATCCGCATCATCAACGAAAAGCAGCTGAAGACCGCCCAGGACCAGAACCCGCTGACCGGACTTCCGGGCAACCGCGCCATCGGCGATTTCATGCAGGACGCAGCCCGCGACGGCGACACGCCGCGGTTCTTCTGTTACTGCGATTTCGACCACTTCAAGCCGTTCAACGATCACTATGGCTTTCACCACGGCGACCATGCCATCTCGCTGTTCGCCGCGCTCCTGCGCCGCTACTTCTTCTCGGAAGGCGATTTCCTCGGCCATGTCGGCGGCGATGACTTTTTCATCGGCGTAACCGACTGGACGCGCGCCGAACTCAACGAGATCCTCGATCGCCTGCTCTCGGATTTCCACGACGACGTTGTCGACCTCTATTCCGAAGCCGACCGCCAGGCCGGCCGCATCAAGGGTCTCGATCGCCAGGGCTTAGTGCGCGATTTCCCATTGATGCGCTGCTCAGTCGGCGTCATCGAACTCCCCCCGGGCCTTGTCATCGACGACGTCAATCGCATCAGCGCGGCGATTGCCGAGCTGAAGAAGCAGGCGAAGGAAAGTCCGGAAGGCTTGGTGATCGGGGTGTTCGGGGAAGGGTGATCGGAGAGGGGCGACGCGGGCATGTCGAGCCCGCTGGCGTCAGAATGGCGATTGAAGAGGGGTTTGCATTCGCGTTAAAGATGCGCAAGATTGAGTGGTCTCAACACGGAACAATTTTGCCATGACCAAGCGATTTGCCACTCTCTCGGCGCTCATCCTGCTTGCCGGTTGCCAGACGGAGCTGTCCCAGTCCGTTGCCGATTCTCAGGTGCCGCCCTCGGCGAGCGTAAAAAGCGAACTCGTCCGCGTTATCAGGGAGAGCGTTGGCACGATTGGGAACTTCGTCGATCCGCAGATTTCCAGCGTTGTCCTGCTCGATCCGAAAGCCAAGACCTACGCGTTTTGCGTTCGTGCCTGGCATACCGAGCGTAAGCGGCATCCGGACGTGGTCGGTTTCTCCTTCGGCAACAACCGACTTCTCGGTGCGAAGGTCAACGATCCCCGCTGCCGCGATCCCCGCCTGCGCTATTACCCCTATCCCGAGCTGAAGGCCGTCAGGGGGCTGAGCTGAGCGGCGCACCTTCGTCCGGAATGGGCAAGCCGCTGGCGATCACCGTCGCCATCGAACCGCCCGACCAGCCCGCCATTGCGACTTTGCTTCAGATATCTGACGCCGTCGCGGCCCGCCTCTATCCC
>UCMS01000052.1 GCA_900473805.1 Hyphomicrobiales bacterium
CTGTGAAGGGGCAGGCTAGACTGCCTAGAGCAGCTCCCAGAAGCGGTAAGCGCCAGCATCCTGATTAAGTGATCAACTCCACTACTAACGTCTAATGCGAGGTAGGAGGATCCTGCCCTGGCATTTTAGCATTGGTTAACCATAATTAAGCAAGCTACCTCGAATTCTCTTTATAAAGGTTGTCCTATGCAAATTGCCGATGGTGTACGCCTATGGAGCAAGGGCCAGCACGGGACTGGACTTTCGTTGGACGAGGCGGCCCTGCTGCTCTCCACCATGTCTAACAGAACGAGACTAGGCGCTTTGATCCGTCTGATCGAGCGCGAGTGGTCGGTTAATGAGCTCGCTAGGGAGCTTAGTCTCAGCCAGTCGGCTTTATCCCAGCACCTTGGGAAAATGCGCAACGCCAATCTAGTAAAGGTGAGGATCGATAGCCAGGTGCGATACTACCGTTGCGAGAGCGATGTGGTCATCCGCTTGATGGCGGAGCTGGGATTGCGGCAGTAGTCTGCGGGTGGGTCCGATATGGATGTCGAAGAGGCGTTGAAAGCACTGTCCCACCCGGGGCGTATGGAGTTTGTCGCTTGGCTCAAAGATCCTGAGCAGACTTTTGGTTTGTCGAAAGATGAGACGCTCATCGGAGTAAGTGCCGGCTGCTTCGAGCGTAATGGTCTCTCCCAGTCGGCGGTATCAAGCCATCTTGCAATCCTCAAAAGAGCGGGATTATTGCACGCCAAGAGGGTGGGGAACAGCGTACGTTATCGGCGAAATGAGGAGATGATTTCGAGACTTAAAATCTGGCTGGCTGAAAACCTCTAGGAGGCACCTCCCCATCTCCTGAGAGCGTCGCGACCTCCGCAGCTAAGAGTAAGCCAAGGGCAGATTTTGCCCGCTCGTGCCATGAGGACGATGTGCGTCGCGCGACTTCTTTGGCAGATAAATCTTCGGTACGGATGAATGTACTAAACCGTTCGTTGGTTTTCCCGGATCGCTAAGCGGTATATTAGGCAATACCCTTGTCGGCCCTATGCCGTTGCCTATTTTCCGCCCATGATCCACGAAATCGCACATAAACTGGGATCGTGTCCCATGGAGTG
>UCMS01000051.1 GCA_900473805.1 Hyphomicrobiales bacterium
ACCTTCTCCCCCGCCCGCCCGGTCAGCCGCACCAGCACGCCCAGTCCCCACCAGGCGGTGAAGGACGCAAGCGTGGCGCCGGCCAGCATGATCTCGGCGGGCGACAGTTCCGGCTCGATCCCGAGCCGGGCCGCCCCCCAAAGCCCCGTCGGGCCACCGAAGATCAGTCCGCAGGCGACCCCGGTCAGAAAACGCACCGCCGCCTCGCGGCGATGTTTGGGCAGGAGATAGACCAGCGAGATCGCAGACCCTGCGACAGCGCCGATCAGACGGGCGGACAAAACGCCGCCGTCATGGCTGAAGTCAGTCATTTGTTCATCTTTCGCTGCTAGAATTCCTGTCGCGCCGGCCGGAACGATCCCGCCCAAAAGGCTGCGGCCGGCGCAAACCTTCCCTTCCACAGCCAGGACATCACCGGCCTTCCGGCAGGCTGGCGGCGAATTTTTCCGAATATTCTGAATCTCTTGTCCGCGAATGTTCACACGACGATTGCGCATGTGAACACGCCGCATGAAGTCGCTCACATTCTGATTCAACGGAAGGCACCGCACGCCCTGCGGCGGGTGCGCCAATCCCCCGACAACACCATCCGTTTCATCCGTTTAGACAACGTCTCCCCTCATCCTGAGGCGCCCTCGCCAAGCGAGGGCCTCGAAGGACGAGGCCCAAACCCGCATTTCCCCCATCCCCACGCGGCCGTCACACGCCCTTCATCAAGCCCTGCTCAAGTGGCCCCCGGGGTAATATTCGTCTTGGGGTACATCATGGTCTTCGTCCTCGACACGGCGCGTGCGCCGCGCGGAACGGTGTCGGAAAAACCGCTTCTCTTGGCACTTCTGGTCACGCTGACGCTGTCGGCATTCTTCGTCGCGTTTCCGGCGGTGGACCTCGCCGTCAGCCGCCTCTTCTACGTTGAAGGCCAGGGGTTCCCGGCGACCAAAATTACCGCGCTCAACACGTTCCGCGCTTTCGGCCAGTATTTTCCGCTGACGCTGACCATCGTGCTGGTGATCGGCCTGCTGCTGAAGCTGGTCTATCCCTCGCGCGCCTCGCTCTTTCCGCCGCGCTTCACGCTCTATTTCGCCAGCCTCTTCCTGCTCGGGCCGGCCCTGATGGTCAACGGGATCTTCAAGCCGCTCTTCGATCGGCCGCGCCCGCGTAGCGTGCTGGACTTTGGCGGCACCGATCATTTCATTCATGCCTGGGCACTCGGCGGCGACTACTTCGACGACCGTTCCTTCGTCTCGGGTGAAGCAGCCGTTGTCACCTGCCTCATCCCGCTCGCCTTCTTCGTGCCGATCGTCTGGCGCCGCTGCGTCTTCTGCCTGCTCAGCGCCTTTGCCGCCCTCACCGCGCTCAACCGCATCGCGTTTGGCGCGCATTTCCTCTCGGATGTGCTGATCGCCGCCGGCCTGATGGCCATTCTGTCGATCGCGCTCGGCTACCTCTTCTACGGTCGTCCCGGCGTGCAGTCCTGCGATGTCAGGCTCGAAGCCGCGATGACCGCGCTCGGCCACCGGCTGCACAACGCCCGTCGCGAGGCCATCGCCCGCCTCGTCACCGTCCTGACCCGCCACCTGTCGCTTTCGCCCGCGATGCTGCAGGCGGCGCCCGAGGCTGCGGCCGAGACCGAACGGCAGAGCTAAAACTCCAACCCTGTCGGTGAGGCTACCTGTTCAGCGGGCACTCTGCCCCAGAACGCCCACGGGCGCCGGGTGGAAGGCCAACGTCGGATATTTCAGTTCTCGCAACCGTCATATGCGTGTTACCCGAAAAGGCTAGGGGCGCACATCATTGCACGCATTCGCATCTCAAGGTTGCCATCATGCCATTGCATAAACGCCGCATCGTCATCATTGGCGCCGGTATCTTTGGGACGGCGATGGCCTATCACCTGGCCTCGCCGCAAACAGATGTCGTCCTGATCGAGAGCCGCCCCAAACCCGCCTGCGGTGTCACCGGTCGCGCCTTCGGCTGGATCAACACCGTCCATGGGGTACCCGGCAGCGAAAGTCTCACCCTTTGGCAGAAAGCTGTCAGGGACTATCCCACCCTGATCAGGGATCTGCCCGAAATATCAGATTTTTCACGACGTGGATCGCTTCTCTGGCACACCTCGACGGGGGAGACCGAGCATCTCTTCGCGACACGCCTGGACGCCGGCGAGACTGTCGAACTGGTGGATCGCACAGCGATCAGCCGGCTGGAACCGCATCTGCGCCACGTCCCGGAAACAGCCGTCTTTTCGGCCGACGACATCGCCATCGACCCAATCCATTTGGCCGGAACGCTCCTCAACGCCGCGAGGACCCGCGGTGCCACCGTGCGTTTCGATGAACTAGTCTCGTCCATCGAAACCACAAATGGTCATGTCACAGGTGTCCGGATCTCGGCAGGTCTGATCGAGACCGATTGCGCCATCCTCGCCGCTGGTCCTGGAACTGACACCCTAACAAAACAGCTCGGCATTGATATTGGCATGGTCCTGTCCCCGGCGCTCTTGCTCCGATACGCCTGCGAACACCAATTCATCCACCACATCCTCGATGGCCCACGTGTCGAGGTTCGCCAGAGCCTCGACAACACAATCTTCATCGCAAAGTCCTGGCGTGCAGACATGGAAGAGACGCCCTCGATCATCGGCGAGCGGTTCCTGTCAGTCCTCGCCGACGAGTTCGATCTTCCATCCCCCTTGTCCCTGATCAGCGCAGAAATCGGCAACCGCCCCACCTTCGAGGACAAGCTGCCACGCCTCGGCTTTGTCCCTGAGGTCGAGGGCCTTTACCTCGCCACCGGCCATCCAGGCCTCATCCTCGCCCCCTATCTGGCACGTCTGGCAGCACGGGACATTCTGCATGGGGAGGTGCCTCCCGTATCCAAGGGCGCCAACGGGACGGATCCCCTCACCAACAAAATCTGAGGTTTAGCCCTGATCGGGCTAAGCCCTCGATTTTGTAACCTCTCCCACAAGGGGGAGAGGGGGCGATGCCGCAACCGCGCGCTCCTTCTCCCCCCACTGTGGGGGAGAAAGCGAAATCGAAGGCTTAGGCGAGCGCAAGCCGCCTAAACTTCAGATTTCGCCAGTGAGGGGATCAGTTCCGTTGGCACGAAACCAAACTCAATACCCCACAGCCTCCCGCTTCTCCTCATCCGTCAAAAACGCTGCCGCCCCGACCCTTGCCCAGAGTGCATCCCGCTCGGCCGAAAGTCCCGCCACCGTGTCCAGATCCGGCACCAGCCTAACCCCCTCACCCGTCAACTCGCCCAGAAACACCGAAAGCGACGCCCCGGTGCGCGTCACCAGCGGCAGCACGGTCAGGCGATAGAAGGCGCGGTTGGCCTCCTGGTAATTGGCATAGGTGTTGTCGCCGGGAATGCCGAGCAGCATGGGCGGCACGCCGAAGGCAAGCGCGATGTCGCGCGCCGCACCATTCTTCGCCTCGACGAAATCCATGTCCTTGGGCGACAGCCCCATCGATTTCCAGTCCAGCCCGCCTTCCAAGAGCAGCGGCCGCCCGGCGCGCATCGGGCCGGAATAGCCCTCGTCGAGCTCCACCTTCAGCCGCTGATATTGGTCGGCCGAGAGATTGCCGCCCTCCTTCGGCTGATAGACCAGCGCGCCCGAAGGCCTTGCCGAATTGTCCAAGAGCGCCTTGTTCCAGCGCCCCGCCGCATTGTGCAGATCGAGTGCCACCTGCGCTGCCGCCAACGGCGCAAACCCCTCGTGGTCGTCGAGCGGGTGAAAGAGTTTCAGATGCAAGAGCCCGTCCAGCGCGATGCGCCTTGCACGGGTGCCGGCGCGATAATCATAGGCGGACGGCCAGCCATCGGCGCCTGTCACCACGCTCACCCGGTCCGGCCGCAACAGATGCAGCGCCGCCGTCCCACCCATGCCCACGCTCACCGCTTCGACATAGGCATTGCCCGAGAGCAACAACTGCCCATAGAGCGCTTCCAAAAAATCCGCTCCCGTCATCGCCCCGTTCGGCCGCGCAAGCAGAGCAAGGGCCGGATGCTCCTCCCGTTCTTGCGCGCCCTGATAGGCGAGAAAGCCGATGCTGGCGGCCGCTTCCGACACAAGCCGCACGCAGCGATGCGCCACCGGGTTCTTCATGAAGCCCTCGCGCGCCAGCGCCGCATAGGACCTCCCCGTCCACCGCGCCTCCCCCTCGCCGGCAATCAGCGCCAGCGCCGTGCCAGGTCGCGGATGCCGCGCCTTTTCTTCGGGCACAGTGGTTCGATCCCGGGCTTGCGCCCAGGGCAGACGGAAGGGGAGTTTCATGGGAGTGTCCTCTGGAATGAAGGTCGAGACACGGCCAGCGCCGCAGTGCTCGTCAAAACACCGATCCTGCGCTATAATCCGGCTATGAGTTCAAAAGCGAAAATCGGTCATGTTGACGAGAGCCGGAAGAGTGATGGCCGCAAAGCTGCGGTCGCGTCGTCCGAAGGCGTCGCGGTGAAGGCGGCAAATCCGGTTGCAGCCAAGCTGGATCTCGACGCTTTCGTCGAAGACCTGCTCGTCACCGACAGGATCATCCTGGATCATCTGGCCAAGTGAGCGCATGAGCGAGCCCCTCTGGATTGCAATCGAGGATGTGATTGCGATCAACAGACGGCTGCTTCGGGGCACTTCGGAAAACCACTTCCTGCGCGATCGCTCCGCCCTCTAAGGCGCCCTGCATCGTCCGCGTTTCCAGGCAGAGTATCGCCAGATATCATCCCTCCCCTGGCTCGCCAGTTGCATCATCCGGTCGATCGGCAAGGCGCATGCCTTCGAGCAGGGCAACAAGCGGACGGCCTGGCTCTCAGGCCGTTATTTCATTGCCATCAACGGCTATCGACTGGTTCTCGATGCTGAACAGCAGGAGAGCCTGAAACATGTGATCGAAGCGCTGATCATCGGCAACGACGATCCGTCCCTGCTCGCGGCCCGATTGGAGCCCTTGCTAAGCCCGGCCTGACACGCCCCTCACGCCCGCGCCGTCACCGCATCCCCTACCACGTAATCCGCCGCAAACCGCTCCTCGCGCAGCGGCTTCACCCGGCGGATGCTCTCCTCATAGAGCGGATGCGCCTTGTAGGCAGCCAGCGCCTGTTCGTCCTCGAACTCGCCATAGACCACGAGATCGATGCTACGGTGAAAACCATCCGTCTTCACGTTGGTGCCGATCTCCAGCCGCGCCGCACTCGGGATCTCGGTGAGGATCGACAACCCCGCCCGCACCGCTTCGACATTCTCGGGTCTGACCGTGAAGAAAACGATGTGACGGATCATGGGGCACCTGTAGATCTGTTGCGGTGCACAAGCCGATAGCATCGCGCGACCTGTCGCTCAATCCGCCAATGGGCCGCACGAAGCCTGTTCGCTGTGGTCACACCACCAGGGCCACCCGGATCGCCGCATCGAAAATCTGCGCCTTTGCCGCAATCTTGACCGCCCGATCCCGGCCGTTGACGATGTTTCGCGCGCCCTGCCAATCGGCCTTGATGCCGACGAAATAGTCGGCGAGCCGCGCTCCGGAAAACAGCCCTTCGGTCATGCCGACCACCAGGATCGTCGCCGCCACGTCCAGCCGCAGCGCCAGATCCGGCTCCGCCACCAGATCGTGTCCCACCACCCGGCTCATCCTTGCGTAATTCTCGCGGTGGGTGATCTGCACCAGCCCCCGGCCATAATAGCTGCGGCCGGCCGCGTCCCGGCGCCAATAGGGTGTCGTCACCGTCGGCAGTTTGCCCGCGCGAAAGGCCCGTTCCAGCCGCGCCACCGCCTCGTCGTCATCCGCCGCGAAGGTCTCGCGCACCGCCTGCATGGTCCCGCCCGTTTCGTGATGGGCCGTCGCCAGCATATAGGCGAGCCAGCGCGGGTCGCTCCAGCCCCTTGCGGAAAAGCGCGTCAGCACCGCCTCGATGCCCGCCACCTGCCCTTCCGACAGCCGCCCGCCAAACACGGCATGGCGCAATCCGGCAAAGAAGATCCTGCGATCCATCCGCATCTGAAACCTCGGAAACTGGAGAGAAGACCACAGCCTGCGGCCGGTGCGGAGGCTCCTGACGGAGCCATGGTTGCCTGCAAGAGGGGGCGCCCGCCGGCTGCGCCACGAGGGCTGAGAAAAAATCTTGGATTTTAAAACGATTGAAGAAATTTCAATCGTTTAGAGCCCGTTCCGTTCACATTTACAAAGCTTTAACACTGTGGAACTTTCCGCTCATGCAGACGTTTGGGAGCACAACTTCCAACATGAGGAGGGAAGACATGCAGACGACGACCACTTCGCCCAAGACCGCCGCCCCGACCACCATCCCGGCCCATGTCCTGCAGCGCCTCGAAAACGAATGGCGCCAGGTCCGCCAGCCGGCCCCGCCGACCCCCTCGGCCAAGTAAACCGATCCACCGCATTGCATGACGACCCGGCGTCCGAAGGGGCGCCGGTTTTTGTTTGGCCAAGTCAGTGCCCACTGAACCGATCCCCTCACTTGCGAAATCTGAAGTTTAGGCGGCTTGCGCTCGCCTAAGCCTTCGATTTCGCTTTCTCCCCCACAGTGGGGGGAGAGGGAGCGCGAGGCCGGCGGCAGCGACACCTCTCCCCTTTGTGGGAGAGGTCACAAAATCGAGGGCTTAGCCCGATCAGGGCTAAACCTCAGATTTTGTTGGTGAGGGGACCCGTTCAGTTGGCACCCCCTTGCCACCACAACCCAAAGGCGCATACTGACCCAATCCAACAGGCCAGTCCCATGCGCCACCAACCCAAACCCCTTGCTCGCGCCCGGGCGCGCCACATGCGCGCCGACCCGACGCTGCCCGAGGCCATGCTCTGGCGCGCACTCCGCGACCGCCAGCTCGCCCGCGCCAAATTCCGCCGACAGGTTCCACTGCGCGGCTACATCCTCGATTTCGTCTGCTTCGAAGCCAGGCTGATCATCGAAGTCGATGGCGGCCAGCACGGCGACAGCGCCAGCGACATTGCCCGCGACGCGCTCTTTCGCGCCGAAGGCTTGCGCATCCTGCGCTTCTGGAACGACGAGGTCCTGCAGCATCTCGACGATGTCTGCCGTCATATCCTGTCGGAGATGCGCAATTCGGGCGAGTGAGGGATCGGCTTCCCACTGAACCGATCCCCTCACTTGCGAAATCTGAAGTTTAGGCGGCTTACGCTCGCCTAAGCCTTCGATTTCGCTTTCTCCCCCACAGTGGGGGGAGAGGTTACAAAATCGAGGGCTTAGCCCGATCAGGGCTAAACCTCAGATTTTGTTGGTGAGGGGATCGGCTCCATGGGCACATACCCCCTCACACCCCCCGTATCCTCGGCTCCCCGCCACCCTCCAGCATCAGCGCCGTCAGCGCCCAGACCAGCGCATCCAGCCGATCCGGCGAGCGTCCGTTCGTGAGCCCCTCCGGGCCGAAATCACACATCTGGTCCTCAAGCTCGGTAAACCGCCCGGCATGCAGAACCCGGCCCTGCTCGTACAAGGCCGCGACCGGTTCGGCGCGCAGGAACTTGCCGCGCGTCGCCCGGACCGTCGTCACCGGCAGCCGCGCCTCGATGCCTTCCAGCACCGCGCGCACCATGTCGCCGCCCTGGTTGACCTCGGCCACCACCCGGTCGGCCTCGAACCGCCTGTAGGCCGAGACCACCGCGCGGGCCCAGCCGGCCGGGCCGACGCCGTCCACCGAACAATCCGCCAGCACCACCGCCTGGCCATTCTCCTTCAGCCCGGCGACCACGATCCCGCAGCAGGCGGACACACCACCCGCCGGCGGATCGACCGCCACGACGATGCGCCGCAAGGGTTCGGCCAGTTTCACCACGATCTCGTCGAGCCGCGCCCGCTTCCAGAGCGCATCCGGCCGGTCCTCGATCAGCTCTCCGTCGAGCTCCTGCCGCCCGAGCCTTGTCCCGCCATAGCGCGCAGCAAGTGCTGCCAAAAACCCCGGCGCCAGATGTGCCGCATTGGCGGAGGTCGCCATTCGCGTCAGCCGCGTCGCCTCGTCCGCCATCAGCCGCTTCAACAGCGGCACGGGCCGCGGTGTCGTCGTCACCACCTGGCGCGGCGCCTGCCCAAGCCGTAGCGCAAACTGCAGCATGTCAAAAGTCTCGTCGGCATGTTTCCATTTGGCGAGCTCGTCGCACCAGGCCAGATGAAACTGCGGCCCGCGCAGGCTTTCGGGATCCTCGGAGGAAAAGATCTGCGCGATCGCCCCGTTCGGCCAGACCAGCCGCCGCCTTGAAATCTCCACCTCCGGCCGCATCCGCCTTGCAATCCTTGCCAGACCCGAGGCCCCGTCGATCATCACCTCGCGCGCATCGCCCAGCGTCTCCGCCACCAGCGCGATGCGCAGATCCGTGCGTTTCCCCGCCGCCAGCACCTGCGCCTGGACCCATTCGGCACCGGCCCGCGTCTTGCCCGATCCGCGACCGCCCAAAATCAGCCAGTTGCGCCAGTCTCCGTCCGGCGGCAGTTGCTCGGGCCTTGCCAGAAGCCGCCAGTCGCGGGCGAGAAAGGCGAGATCAGCGGATGAGTACTGCGCGAGGTCGAGCGGCCCCTGAGGGCGGGTGGCAACACCCGTACCATCCCTCCCCGCTCCTGCCGCGCCGCTTATGTCCCGCACCCGATCGCGTCTGCCGGCCCCTGCGCCCTCCGGACCATCGAGCCCCGCCGCCGCCCAGGTTTCGGGCTCTATCGTCGTGGACAGCGCCTTCACACCGGCCTTGACCCTCCTGGCGTTCTCGGCCAGCCCCTCGATGTCCACCGCAGATGTGCCGAGTCCAAAAGACGCAGCCCGTTCAACCTCGACCACCCGATCCCGCATTCGCCGCCCCAGGGATTTCGGCGTCATCGGCAGTCTCCCCGGCGGTCATAGAAAACAACGCAAGCCCTCACGGCGGCCCTCCCGCTGAGATGCTCGCACCGGTCGGCTTGGCCGCATCCATCTGCCCGCGCACGGAAAGCATGGCCCCGCCAGCGGCGAAGACAAGCACTCCGCATCCCGCTCAAACGTCCAGCCTTGCGGCAAGCCGGAATTCCTGTTAACACTGAACCAAATGGTTCAGCAATTAGAGACCCACCTCGATGCCGCCTTTGCGGCCCTTGCCGACGCCACACGACGTGGCGTGCTGGAAGAGCTCGGCCGGTCGCAGGCCTCAATCAGTGCGCTTGCCGATCGGTTCGAGATGAGCCTGACCGGCATGAAAAAACATGTGACCCTGCTCGAAGAGGCCGGGCTGGTGACGACAGCAAAACAGGGTCGTGTCCGCGTCTGCCGGATCGATCCGAACGGGTTCGGCGACGTTGCCGCCTGGATTGCCACGCGCCGAAAGGTCTGGAACGACCGCTTCGATGCGCTTGATACCGTGATCGAAACCCTGATGCAGAAGGACAGCCGCGATGGGCAAGCGTGACATCCTCGGCCCGACCACCGTCGAGCGCCTATCCGAAACCGATCTCGTGGTGACGCGCGTCTTCGCCGCCCCGGTCGAGCGCCTCTTCGATGCCTGGACGCGGCCCGAGATCTTCACGCTCTGGTGGGCGCCGCAATCCATGGGCGTTCCGATCCTCGACTGCCGGATGGATGTCCGCCCCGGCGGCCGCTACAGCGTCACCTTCGGCCACAATCCCACGGAAGCCATGACCTTCTTCGGCGATTATGTCGACGTGGTGCCGAATGCCCGGCTCTCCTGGACCAATGACGAAAGCGGCGAAACCACCCTCACCACCGTCACCTTCCAGCCCGACCCTGCCGGCACCCGCCTCGTCCTGCATGAAGCCTATCCGTCGAAGGAGGCGCTGGATACGGCCTATATCGGCATGGACAGCACGATGCCGGAACAGTTCCTCCAGCTCGACACCCTGCTCGCCCGGATGGCCGAGGCCGGCTGACGACAGAAAAAGGCAGACTTGCCGGATCAGCCAGACCTTCGTCCGAAGCGGCGCGGAATGGTCGATCTGCTCGCCGCCGGGGCCTGATCCGTTGCGTGGTGCGCCGGTGGCGTCGCATGCCGGGCGATGAGCGCGGAGAAAATCAGAGCAAACGAGGCTGTCACCAGCAGGAACGCCGCGACCGGCAGGAACACGAACATGCCGAGCAAAACCGCATAGAAGGAAACGGCCAGCAGAATGCCGTAGATCGCCGAGGCATTGCCGGCATCCGCGCTATGCAAAAGATAGGGCGCCATCAGCAGCAGGATTGCCCCGCACACCGACAGAGAGAAGACCAGGAGGCGCCGTTGTGACGGCACGCCCGTGGTTCGGCTCAAGATGAAGCCGGCGACCAGTCCGATGACGAGCAGCACCGCAAGGGCGACGGCAGGAGAATGCTGGGCCAAATAGACGAAAAACAGAAGCAGCTGCAATTTCAACCCCGGGAGCACATCACTCCGAGCATGCTACGTCTGAATGGGCAAGGTCTCCATCCCCCAAGCATATATTGACCTTTGGTGGCGCTCGCCGCTCGTCACGGCGGCCCCCGCCCCTCAGCCAAACCGGCAACCTCCGCCCTCTGTGCCGCCACCGCCGCCTCGACACGCACGGCCACCATCGCCTCGACCCGGGCGGCAATCAGCGCTTCGACTTCGCCGCGCAAAACCTCGGGGTCTCGCGCCTCCATCAGCCGTTCCTCGGCATCCAGTCGGTCGCGCTCCAGCTGGCGCAGCAGCGCATCGATCTTCTCCAGCGTGCGCACGATCAGCGCAATCGCATCGGTCGCCGCCTTGATGTCGGCGCGCGCCTGTTTTGCCAACCCCTCGTCGGCGCCGTCGATCAGGCTCTCGGCGCCTGCCCGCAAGCGGCGAAACAGATCGAACTGGGCGCGCATCTCGGCGGTGAACTCCTGCAGCAACCTCTCCAGATCGCCCGCACCAATCGCACCGGTCGCACCGGCTGCACCGCTCGCACCGGCCGCCTTCACCTCGCTCACGTCAGGCAGCGCCTCGTCGCACGCATCCCCATCCAGCATGCCCCCCTCCGAAACGAAAGAAGGGCCCGCCGAACGGACCCTTGCCAAACCTCTCCCGGAACCGCCCGGCCCTTGCGGCCACAGCTTTCCGATCATGGCATAACCCTAGCGAATGACCGTCACGCTGTCAAGGATTATTTTCCTATCTCAGCAACACCCCTCCTCCCCCTTGCGGGGGAGGACGGAAAATCGAAGGCTTAGGCGAGCGAAAGCCGCCTAAACTTCAGATTTCCCAAGAGAGGGGCACGGTTCAGTTGGCACACGCCTCAACCCAGCGCCCTCTTGCGCTTTCTCCTCCACAAGGGGGAGAACAGCCCCCCTCACCCCGCCTTCGACCTGTTGCGCCCGGCACTCTTCGCCTCATACAGCGCCAGATCCGCCCGGGTGACGAGGTCGCGCGCATCGCGCATGTCGCCCTGCGCCGCGCCGGCATAGCCGACGGAGACGGTGATGGTGGACAGGCCGTCGAGCCGGGCGGGATGGGGGATGGCGAGTTCGCGCACCGAGCGCACCAGCCGGTCAGCCAGGAAGGCGCCGCCGGTTTTCATGTCGGCGGCAAAGAGCAGGGTGAATTCCTCGCCGCCGTAACGGGCGGCAAAGCCGTCATGGCGGGCGGCGAAGGTCGTGAGCGTGGCGGCGATCCGGCGCAGCGCCTCGTCGCCCGCGACATGGCCGAGCCGGTCGTTATAGGCCTTGAAATGGTCGACATCGACCATCAGCAGCAGAAGGTCGTCATGTTGTCCCGGCCAGGCGGTCAGCACCTCGTCGAGGTGACGGCGGTTGGGAATGCCGGTCAGCGCATCGGTGCGCGTCAGGTCGCGCAGCTCGTCGCCCAGCCGCTCGGCCCGGTCGGCGCGGTTCTGCGCGTCGTATTGCGCGACATAGGACAGACAGCGCTGGCGCTCGAAATGCCAGTTGCCATAGAGCGTGAAGAACAGGCCGGTAATCACCTGCACGGTCAGCGGAAAGACGAGGTTGGGATCGAGATCCGCCTTGTGATGGATCACCCAGAGTGCGGCCAGACAGGTCACGCCGGTGAACAGCAGGGCAAAGCGAAAACGCAGCACGAGCAGCATGTTGCCGAAGAGCAGCACCAGCGGCAGCTCGCCCAGCGTATAGCTCGCATAGGGCGAGGCCGAGACATAGAGCAGATAGAGCGGCAGGAGGCTTGCCACAAACATGCCGGCGAGCAGCAGAACCTCGCGCAGCGCCGGCGGCACGCGCGGCACGAGATAAAAGATCGCCAGCGATCCGGGGACCAGAACGAAAAGCCGCATCGCCACGGTAAAGGGCTGGATGTCGGCCATCAGATAGAGGCTGGTCAGATTGTAGATGTTGTAGACGATCAGGCCGACGATGATCGCGTGGCGCAGATGGCGGATGCGTGCGCTACCAAAGTCGCGCTCGAAGGCCCGCTCGATCTCGGGCGGCATGCGCAACAGCCAGTCCAACCGCCCTCTCGCGTCCGTGTCCGTCCGCATGCTATCGCCAGCCTCCACGGCGGCCTCTTGACCGTGCCGCTCCGGCGAAGGTTGCCCGACGGCGGCAAATATTTTCCTAAATTAGACAGTACAGAATTCTCTGCCGGACGATCATTTTTGGGCCAGGAACCCGCGCATGCCCTGCGTCCTCCGCTCACGCATCCGGCCCGCCGAACTGGTCCCAGGCCGCCATCGCATGTCCGGCATACATCAGCGAGGGGCCGCCGCCCATGTAGACGGCAAGGCCCAGGGTTTCCTCGAACTCCGCCTTGGTCGTGCCGAGCTTGATCAGCGCCTCGGTGTGAAAGCCGATGCAGCCGTCGCAGCGGGTGGAGATGGCAATGCCCAGCGCTACGAGTTCCTTGACCTTCTTGGACAAGGCCGCGTCCTTCGTCGCGGCCCCCGCCATGGCGGAAAAGCCGGCCATCACATCGGGAATGTCCTCGCGCAGGGTCTTGATCCCATTCGAGATTTCCTTGGTGATGGCGATGTAGTCCTTGGCCATGGCGGCGCCCTCCTAAATATATACGATACTTCATATATATTTAGGTTTACGGATATTGCAAGACAGGGCCAGTCGGCAGCAGGCATGGGGCAGTGAACTGAGCGATCGACCTTCGGACACTGGGGGTTGACCGCATATGTCAGCAGAAAAACCCTTCCTCCTCCGATGGCCCCCCTCCTGCCTACGCCCGCACCGGCGTATATCCCGCCTCGCGGATCGCCTGCTCGGCAAGAGCCGCGTCGCCTTCGACAATGGCCTTGCGGGCGGCGAGATCGATGGTCACGGCACGGCCCGGCAGCGCTTCGGCCAGCGCCTTGACGATCGTCTTCTCGCAATGCCCGCAGGTCATGTCCTCGATCTTGAAAACGGTCTCAGCCGTCATGGTGTCTTCCTTCCCTGTTTTATGCCTCAGGACCAAAGCTCTCTTGGCCGGTCTGCCGGGACTTTCCTTCTGCACCTTCCCACGGGGGCAAGGTCAATCCCCACAGCAGTCTGCCTCCCTATCTTTTGCGGCGGTCTTTTGCCGCAGCGGGCGCCCCTCAAGATCGGCAAGGATCGGGCAGTTCGGCCGGTCATCGCCATGGCAGCGCTCGGCGAGGTGGGACAGCGTGTCGCGCATCGCCTGCATCTCGGCGATCTTCTGGTCCAGTTCCTCGACATGGACGAGCGCGAGCGCCTTCACCTCGGCACTGGCCCGCTCCTTGTCGTCCCACAACTTCAGCAGCCGCTCCGTCTCCTCCAGCGAGAAGCCGAGATTCCGGGACCGGCGGACAAAACGCAGCCGGTTGACGCTGTCGCTATCGTAGACCCGGTAATTCGAAGCGGTCCGCCCCGCCGGCGCGATCAGCCCGATCTCCTCGTAATAGCGGATCATCTTGGCGGACACGCCGGAGGCATGAGACGCTTCCCCGATATTCATCGTCATGGTCGTTTCTCCCAAGTTGAGCCTACCTCCCACGCGGGGGAGGACGGAAAATCGAAGGCTTAGGTGAGCGCAAGCCACCTAAACTTCAGATTTTCCTGGAGACGGGCACAGTTCTGTTGGCACTCAACTCACCGAGCCCCCCCTCTTGCAAAATCTGAGGTTTAGCCCTGATCG
>UCMS01000049.1 GCA_900473805.1 Hyphomicrobiales bacterium
ACCCTGCGATTCTGGCTGGCTTTGCGCTCGTGAGTGCTGGTAGTCTTGCCACTGTCATGACGGCCAAGAGTGTAGGCGTCGGGAAAGAGTTCGCGGAACGGGATACCGAGCGCCTTGGCGATTGCCTCGGCTCCAGGTCTGCTGGCTCCGATCATGCCCGCACGGCAAGCACTGGGATATAGGCCCTCGTCGCGAGCGATGCCGGTCAGGGTTTTGCCCTGCCGGAGCAGCTCGGCTTTGATTGCCGCGCGATCCCACTTTTTNNTGTTGCAACTGGATATTCGCACAGTTGCGCAATTTTGGCAACCGCATTGCGTAAATGCAGCGGTCAGAGTTCAGTCAATTTGCGCAATAGTGCAGATTTCCCGCAAGGGATTGAAATAACAGCGTCTTCCGTCACTGACGTCGTGGTTTTCGAACTCTTGCAGAAGGTCAGAGTTAGACAAATGCCCAACACGAGCTTTGCGCAACGCTTAGAGATTGCGTTGTCCGGGACCACGATTCACGCTTTTGCGAAAAAGTCGGGAATCGGTGATTCGACGCTCCGCCGCTATCTGGAGGGTTCAATGCCGGGGCTGGATAAGCTTCAGGTGATTGCCGAGGCAGCGGGGGTCACGTTGGACTGGTTGGTAGCCGAGCGCGGCCCCATGCGTCCCGAACTCGACTATCGAAGTGGCCCGGTCACGCTGACGCCCGATGAGCACAAGCGGATGGCGGAGGTTTATCCCTCCTTCGTTTGGATTCCGGTGTTGTCTGAGGTTATGGCATCAGCGGGTGGCGGATACCTCGCCCCGAACGAGCAAATAACTGATTTTGCGGCATTTCATGAGGGGTGGCTTAGGTCGATCGGC
This sequence comes from Hyphomicrobiales bacterium, assembly GCA_900473805.1. GTDB lineage: Bacteria > Pseudomonadota > Alphaproteobacteria > Rhizobiales > Rhizobiaceae > Allorhizobium. Next base: position 852 of record UCMS01000049.1, read on the forward strand.
GTTCGTCCTGAAGGCGCCCAAATGCTCTACGTCAAAGGTGACAGTATGGAGCCGACGCTGCGGGATGGAGATGTGCTACTGGTGGATACGACGATCGATCATGTCCGCGACAACGCGATTTACGTGGTCGTCTACAACGGCAACATCCTTGTGAAGCGTATCAATTTGATGCGCGATGGGTCGGTGACACTGCAGTCCGACAATAGTCGTCATTTGCCTGAGACTGTTCCGGCGAACGAGGTCGAACAGCTCAACGTCGCTGGCCGTGTAATGTGGTTCGGGAGATCGATCTAGAAGGGCGTGAAATGCGGTGGGAAATCATACTCTTATGCGCGCTCATGGCATTGACCCTGATTTCGATGGGCGGTCAGGTCTGGAGCTGGTTTCA
>UCMS01000021.1 GCA_900473805.1 Hyphomicrobiales bacterium
TACAACTTCATGAAATTCTTCGCGCCGCAGATCGAGGACGGAAGCAAGGGCCACACCATCCGGGGCCACCGTCGCCGCCACGCCCATGTCGGCGAGCCGGTGCAGCTCTTCACGGGCCTTCGTACCCGCCATTGCCGGAAGATCATCCCGGACCCGATCTGCATTGCTGTCCTTCCGATCGTCATCATGTCGTCGGATCTGATCGAAGCCGGCATCGCCTACATCGAGGTGGACGGCATGCCGCTGCATCGGGACGAGATCGAGGCCTTCGCGGTCTCCGATGGCTTCGACCCGATGCGCCTTCAGGGACTGGCACCGGCCAAGCTCATCGGCGCCACCGCCCGCGAAACCATGGGCCGCTTCTGGGCGGCCGAGAACCCTGGCAGCACCTTTCACGGCGTTATAATCCGCTGGAGACCCCAATGAGCGACCAGATCGAACCGACCCGTGTCATTCTGGAAGTCACGGATCATGCCGTGCTGCGCTACCTCGAACGTGTCCAGGGCGTGGACGTTGAGGCTATCCGAATGCAAATCCGCCAGATCGTCAAAAAGGGAGCGGAACTTGGCGCTTCGGCCGTCACGGCCGAGGGAGTGCGCTTCGTTTTGCGAAACAACAGCGTGACCACCGTTCTTCATCGCGGCAGGCCCGAGGCTCTAAGACCTTCGCGCAGCAAGCAGGAGCGCGACTGACATGGCACAGGCGCTGCCTCTGTTCGACCGCATGGAGCTGGATAGGATCCGGCGCGAGCGCATGGAGCTGCAGCGCAAGCTCAAGCGTGGCGGCAGCGATGCCAGGAGCCGCATCCGACGCGAACAGCGGCTCGCCATTCTGACGGCCCGGCAGGTCGAGATCGAGGCTCGCCTGGGGATAGGAGGCCGGCCATGAGCGGTTTCCGCATCACGGCCCAGGTGGAGCCCTATGTCGATGCTCTCGGGCTCGATCTGGCCGTCAAGTTCCTGCTCGCCTTCGGGGGGACTGAGGTCTACCTGTCTGAAAAGCCGAAGGACGATTCCCAAGTGATCAGCGTGGTCGGCCGCGAGGGCGCAATCGCGCTTGCCCGGCGTGTCGGAAGCGGACCCTGCCGCGTCCATACGGCAAAGCCTTTCCTTGCGTCGTATTTTCGGTATATGAAGGACTGGTCGGTGGTCCGGATTGCCCGCGAGCTTCACATGAGCGAAGTCTCGATCCGCAAGTGGCTCGGTCCCCGCGAAAACCCCCAGCTCGATCTCTTCGCTAGCTGACCCCAACACCGTTGCGGGTTATTCGAACTCGCTCGCCATAGCATTGTCACGCCAGTCCCCTTCAGCCGGATTGGCCCAATGCGTATCATCGACGAAATCATTCTCCATTGCACCGCCACCCCTGAAGGGCGCGCTGTGAGCGTTGCCGAGATCGACGCCTGGCACCGGGCGCGCGGCTGGTCGGGCATCGGCTACCATCGGGTGGTCGGCATCAACGGCGAGCGCTGGGCCGGGCGTCCCGTTGAAGCAATCGGCGCGCATTGTGAAGATCACAATGTCCGCACCCTTGGCGTGACCTACGCCGGCGGTGTGGCCAAGGATGGGCGCACGGCCAAGGATACTCGCACTGCCGCACAGAAGGAGGCGTTGCTCGCCGAGTTGGTCGAGCTGCGCGATCGCTTTGGCATCAAGAAGGTGTCTGGTCACAACGAATATGCGGCCAAGGCGTGCCCGAGCTTCGATGCCTCCAAGGAGTATGACTACCTTTTCGAAGGTCGTTCAAAGGGCTTTTCACCTGTCCTCGACACCGTCTTGAAGCGTGGCAGCTATGGCCCGCAGGTGGTCGAGTGGATCGACAAGCTCAAGGCCTGGCGCAAGACCCTTGCCATGGCAGGGGCGACGCTGCGCGGCGATGTGTTCGATCATCAGGTCGAAATGACCACCATCGTTTTCCAGAAGGCGCGCGGGATCGTCGCCGACGGCAAGGTCGGGCCGCAGACGCTTCACGAAATGGAGCTGGCGCTCGCCTACAAGCCGCCGTTCCAGGCGCTCGGGTGACGACATGCAAAGCGCGCCCGACCTCGTCTCAGCCGGTGTCTATGTCCTCTGCGGCCTTGCTGTCGCTGCGCTCGGATACGCCATCATTCGCGGCGCGATCTCCTGATCGGTCCCCGCAGCCTCTTTTTGTCAGGAGTTCATAGAGTGGCACCTCTCGTCCCCATCCTCATCGGCGCCGCCGCCAAGGTCGGCGCTCCCTTCGTCAAAGCGCTCCTTGAGAAGCATGTCGGCGGGCTCGCCGGCACGATCGCAGGCACTGTTGTCGATCAGGTTGCAGAGCGCGTCGGCGTCGAGCCGGAAGCGCTGCAGACCGTCGAGCCCGAAAAGCTCGAGGCGGCCGTCAAGGAAGTCGACGCCATAGGGCCTGAGCTGATCGCCCTCTACGAAGCAGGGCTGAAGGGGCAGTTTGAGCTGCTGCAGGCCGAGCTGAAGGAAGGTTTCTGGCAGAGCGCCTGGCGATGGGGATGGATGTATCTGCTCGCCTTCTTCTGGGTCTGCGCGTTCCTGCTCTTTCCGACGCTAAAAGCCTTCGGGATTGTGGTTGATCCGATCGACAGCCCCACGCTGATGACGCTCACCGGCTGGTTCATCAGCCTCTACATGGGCGGACATACGGTCAAGGAAATCGGCCGTCAGGCTGTCGAAGCGGTCAAGACCTGGCGGGGGTCTCATGTACAGCGAGTTTGACCGAGAGGTTGGCGAGGCGCGCGTCGAGCAGGAGCGCCAGGCGCGGATCGATGCGGCACGTGCTGCACTGAAGAAATCCGGCCGCGAAGTCTGCGAGTGCGGCGCCACGATCTCAGCCGCCCGTCGCGCCGTCTACCCATCCGCTACCCGCTGCCTGGAATGCCAGGAGATTGCAGAGAAAGAAGCATATTTGAGATGATGGATCTAACACCAGTCATACCGTGGGTCAGTGGGCTCATTTCCATCATCACCCTTCTGACGCTGCTGAAGAACATCCTTTCCAGCGGCGAGAAGGAATTGGATGTGCGGTTGAAGGCGGCGGAAACGAAACTCATCGAGCACGACCGTCGAATTCAGACGATCGAGGGTGAGATGAAGCATTTGCCGGACAGGGATGCTCAGCATCGGATGGAGCTGCAGCTCGCCGAAATGAACGGAAAATTTGCGGCGCTTGAAGAGCGGCTCAGGCCCATCGCCCAGGTCAGCATACGGCTTCAGGAGTTCATGCTGGAGCAGGCGAATAAGTGATGCGGAGTTTTTCAATGGAAGAGGAAGCGCGGCTCGTCATCCTGAAAGAGCTGGCCAAGGAAGACAACAAGGCCATGTCGTCGTCGCGGATGCAGGCCTATCTGCTTACCCGGTTTCTGATCGACAAGCCGCGTGAGTGGGTCGAGCAGCAATACCAGTATTTGAAGGATATGGGGGCGGTGTCCGTGGTCAAGCTGGACACGGTCAGGCTTGCGCGTCTCGAAGAGCGCGGGGAGCACCACATCTCCGGACTGATCAAGATCCCCGGCGTCATGCCGAGCAGCGCACGGCCGGAGTGATTCATGGCCAGAGGTCGCGGACGGCTCAACCATATCGAACTGCTGCCGGAAGAATGCGGCCCCATCGTTTCCTGGGCCGCTGACGCTTTGCAGGATCGCGACCGCACGCAGACCGAGATCTACAGCGAGTTCGTCGAACGTCTGCAGGCGCTCGATCGGGAATATCGTGGCGAGCTGGATATCAAGATCCCGAGCTTCTCAGCCTTCAACCGGTATTCGATCAAGCTGAATGCCATGACGCGCCGGCTCGATGAGACACGCGAAATCGCATCGGCAATCGCCGGGAAGTTCGACGCCCAGGCATCCGACAATCTCACCCTGATCGCAGCCGAGGCAATCAAGAGCCTCGTCTTCGAAATGCTCACCAATCCCAAGGGTATCGACCCGAAGGGCGCGATGTCGCTTGCCCAGGCCCTTCGCTCCGCAACACAGGCGCAGACCGTCTCTACCGATCGGCGTCGCAAGGTCGAGGAAGAGTTCAAGAAACAGGCCGAGCAGGCAGTTGCGGCCGTCGCCAAAACCCGCGGCCTCACTGCTGAAACCGCAGACGCCATTCTCACCCAGATCCTCGGCGTGGAGAAGACATGAGCGGGCCACTCAGCAAGGAAGAATGGGCGAAGATCCGCACCCTCTCGACCGACGAGATGGCGCGGGTCGTTGCCAATGTCGGCCTGCCCAAGGCACTGCTCACCTATCAGCAGCGCGTGGTTCGCCTATTGGAGACGGCCGGCGTCGAGGTGCTGTTCGTCGAGAAGAGCCGTCGTATCGGTCTGACCTGGGGATTTGCTGCCTATGCCGTGCTGAAGGCGGCCAAGCAGAAAGCCGCCGGCGGCATGGATGTCATGTACATCTCCTACGCCCAGGACATGACCCGCGAGTTCGTTGACGCTTGTGCCATGTGGGCGCGCGCTTATTCGATCGCGGCGGATGCGGCCGAAGAGTTCCTGTTCGAAGACAAGTCGAAGGATGGCGACAAGTCGATCCAGGCGTTCCGGATCCGCTTTGCCTCCGGCTTTGAGATCATCGCGCTTTCCTCTGCACCGCGCACCCTTCGTGGTAAGCAGGGTGTGGTCATGATCGACGAAGCGGCCTTCGTCGATAACCTCGCCGAGCTGCTCAAGGCGGCGCTCGCCTTCCTGATGTGGGGCGGTCAGGTCGTCGTCTGCTCGACCCATAACGGTTTTGAAAACGAGTTTAATACCCAGATACAGGACATCCATGCGGGAAAGCTGCCGTATGCGCATCTGAAGATCGATCTCGACACGGCGCTGAAGGAAGGCCTGTACGAACGCATCTGCCTTGTGACCCGCAAGACCTGGTCGCCCGAGGCCGAGGCGGAATGGCGCGAGAAGATCATCAAGTTCTATGCCGCCGGCGCCCAGGAGGAATTGTTCTGCGTGCCGTCGCAGTCGGCCGGGGCGTATCTCTCCCGCGCATTGATCGAAGCGCGAATGAACAAGGATGTTCCCGTCATCCGCTGGCATCCGCCGAAGGGCTTCGTCGATTGGCCGGAGAGTGCCCGCAAGGCCGAGGCCCTGGATTTCTGTCGCGAGAAACTGAAGCCTATTCTGGACAAGGTGGTTCCGCGCTGGCGTTCCTGTCTCGGCCAGGACTTTGCGCGATCGGGCGACCTATCCGTCATCCATCCTATCACAGTCTCCTCTCTGCTCGATCGACAGACGCCGTTCCTGCTGGAGCTGCGCGATGTGCCTTTCGAAACGCAGAAGGAAATTCTGTTCTACATCATCGACCACCTGCCGCGCTTTTTTCATGCCGCGCTCGATGCCGGCGGCAATGGCGCCTATCTTGCGGAAGCCGTCCGGCAAAAGCTCGGTCCGTCCCTGGTCTCGGAAATCAAGTTCACCCAGGACTGGTACATGCTCAACATGCCGAAGCTGAAAGACGCTTTCGAGAACGGCTATATCGAGCTGCCGAAGGATGACGACGTCCTGGGCGACTATCGCCTGATCCAGATGACCGGCGGCGTCGCGAAGGTCCCGGCCGGCGTGCACACGGTGGGGGCCGATGGTTTCAAGCGACATGGCGACAGCGCGATCGCCGGGGCGCTCGCGTATTTCGCGTCGAACCAGGACACCGGACCTGTCGGAGCTGACAGCGTGGGCGGCAACCAGGAGACCACCGATCGAATGCAGGAGTTCGTGGCGGCATCCGGATCTCTTGGCCTGGTTCAATCCATCGCCCAATTCCTGAGGATGTGACATGGTCAACCCGAAGACTGCCGAACTCGCGACAACACAGTCGGACCCTTATGTCCCGATCTACCAGAGCGTTATGCAGCCGACCGACGAGGTGCTCGTCGCGCGCGGCGGCGCATCGGCCTACAAGGTCTATGACGAGATCCGCCGCGATCCGCATGCCTTCGCCATCCTTCAGAAGCGCAAGCTGGAAGTGGTCAGTCGCGAATGGATGGTGCAGCCGGCATCCGAACGCCGCGTCGACAAGCAGGCAGCGGCGGAAGTCGAACGGCAATTGAAGGCAATCGACTTCGACCGCCTCACACGCGGCATGATGGGCGCGGTTCTCAAAGGCTTTTCCGTTGCCGAGATCATCTGGGCGCGCGACGGCGGGCGGTGGGTGCTCGGGCAGGTGAACGTCAAGAAGCAACGCCGTTTCCGATTCGACATGGACGGAAATCTGCGCATGCTCACCCGTTCGTCGCCGGTGGATGGCGTCACGGTGCCCGACCGCAAGTTCATCGTTCACCGGCATTCGATCGACGATGACGACGACGATCCCTATGGCGTCGGCCTCGGCTCGGTTCTCTTCTGGCCCGCCTGGTTCAAGCGCCAGGCGCTGTCCAACTGGCTGCAGGCAACCCGGAAACATGCAGCACCGACGACGATGGCGCAGTACCAGGGCGCGTATGACAAGGAAAAGCAGAACACGCTTGCTGTGGCACTGAGCGCCATGCAGGCGTCCGATAGCCTGATCGTCCCTGAGAACGTCAAGGTTGATCTCCTGGAGGGCAAGGCGAACGGGGATCAGTTCGAAAAGCTCAACCGCTACCTCGACGAGCTGATGAGCGAAGCGGTGCTGGGCGAGACGCTGACCACGAATTCGGGGGAGCGCGGCGCGCGCTCCCTGGGCGACATTCACAACGAGATCCGGATCGCGATCGCCAAGGCCGATTCCGATCTTCTCTCCAAGACGTTCCGGAACACGATCGTCCGCTGGATTGTCGAATTGAACTATCCGGGCGCAGGCATTCCCGAAGTCTGGCGTGATTTCTCGGAGGCCGAGGACCTCAACGACAAGATCGAGCGCGACACCAAGATCCATGCCATGGGCTACCGGCCGTCGAACGTCGATTATATCAACGAGACCTATGGCGGCGACTGGGTCGAGGCACCCAAGCCGGCCGAGCCAATGCCGCCCGCCGCTGCCGACAAGGCGCTGCCCGCGCCAGCTGCCCAGGAGGCCAGTGCGACGGCTGGCCTCGCCTTTGCAGACCCGCAACGTCCGGAGACGCAGTCGCGGCAGGCGGTCGAGCAGCTCTCGTCACAGGTGGCGCAGTTCGGTCGGCCGATCGTCAATCAGATGATCGAAGAGATCCGTTCGGCATTCAGCGACGCCACCAGCTATGACGATCTCAATGAGCGCCTGTTGCGCCTGACCGGCGCTCTCTCGATCGAGGAGCTGGGCCAACTGATGGCGCAGGGGCATGTGATCGGCAATCTCGAAGGCAGGGCTTCTGTCGATGGCTGATACCCTTCCGTTCCAGGAGGCGATCGACTTCTTCCGGCAGAAGGTCAACCTGCCAACGGAGCGCTTCGACGACGTCTTGCGGCAGGGGCAGGCGCGCGGCTTCACTGTCGCCGGGGCCACGCGTCTCGATATGCTCGCGGACTTCCGCGCCGCCATGGACCGCGCGATCGCAGATGGAACCGGCTTCAACGAATTCCGCCAGGAGTTCGACGCCATCGTCGAACGAACCGGCTGGCAGTTTCGCGCTCCCGGAGAGACAGAGGAAGAACGTCGCGACTGGCGCGCGCGGATCATCTACACGACGAATATGCGCACCGCCTATATGGCCGGGCGCTATGCGCAGCTGACGGACCCGGATGTGCTGCGCTATCGGCCATATTGGGAATATCAGCATTCCGGCGCCGAGCATCCACGACTGCAGCACCTCAGATGGAACGGCCTCGTGCTGGCGGCGACCGATCCGGCCTGGCGCTATATGTTCCCGCCGAACGGCTGGGGCTGTGGCTGTGACGTTAAGGCGCTGTCGAAGCGTGATCTCCAGCGCCTGGGAAAAGACGGCCCCGATCCTGCGCCCGATCTCACCGGCATCGAGAGCGTCGATCCGCGCACAGGTGACACGGAGATCCTGAGGCCCGGCATTGATCGGGGCTGGGATTACAATGCCGGCGAAGACTGGCTGTCCGGGCTGGTGCCCCGTGAGTTGGGGGAACCTCTGCCGGCCTGGACAAGCCTGCAGGCAGAAACGGTGGTGCGACGCGCAGCGGCCGAGCCTCTGCCGGCTAACGCGATCCTGCCTGAAACAGCGAGCGACGAAGAGGTTCAAAGGGCCTTCAGAGAGCCTTTGAAGATCGGGCCCGAGGGTGCTTATTTCCGCGATCGTTCCGGCGGGCTGATCGTTGTGCGCGATGCGCCCCAAGGCATTGACCGACGCTATGCCGGGCTTGTTGCCCAGGCGATCGTCGATCCGGAGGAGATCTGGGTGGATTGGGCCGAAGGACCGACCGGCATCATCGCGCGCCGGTCCTTTGTTCGCCGCTTCGAACTTCCGAGCGGAAATGTACTTCTGATCCGCTTCGACTGGACGGCGAAAGGCTTCATCGCCACGACCAGCTCGGTTCTGCCAAGAATGGCTCAAACGGGCGTGAGGCGCGGCGTCCTGGTCTACAGGAGAGCCTGATGGTCGCCGCGACAGCCGTCACGATCTACACTGATGTCATCGACGAGGCGCTGCGCCAGGTGCTGTCAGCCGCTGACGATCTGGCGCCGGTGTTCAAGAACATCGGCGAATACCAGGCGGGGGCGACCAAGCAGCGGTTCAAGGATGAGACCGATCCGGACGGGCAGCGCTGGAAGGATCTCAATCCGATCTACGCGCAGACCAAGAAGGGACCCAGGATCCTGACGGGGCGCACTCGCTCCCTGTCACAGATCATCTATCAGGCCGCCGAACAGTCTGTCGAAATCGGCTCCAACCTCATCTATGCGCGCATTCACCAGGAAGGCGGCGAGATCCGCGCGAAGAACGGGAAAGCACTCATCTTCTCCATGGGCCGCGCACCAGGCGGAAAGAACAGCGGCGAGCAGGTGTTCAAGCTGCAGAAGGTGACGATCCCCAGGCGCTCGTTTCTCGGCATCAACGCCCAGGACCAGGAGCGGATCGAGGAGATCGTCAGGGATCATTTTGAAGAGGCATTGGACCGCGCCGGGGTCTCGCAGTAGCGGCCCCAGGAAGGCCGTGGAGTGCGTTTGCGGGCCGGTGGTGGCGCGGAAGGGGTCAAAACGCCTCCACGGCCTTTAAAAGGCCTTTAACTTCGAAGCTTGCCGGGCGACGTCCCCCGCGTTATGACTTCTCCACCGGCGCACTTCGTTCGCCCCGGATCTCAGCCCATCACCCAAAAGCCGTTTGCGGTGTTTCGACCTCCCACGCTGATCCAGTGTGCGGGGCATGAAACCTTTCGAAATCTTCCGTTCTGGCACCCATGTGGACAGCCGAGGCAGGTCCTTCACCTTCTCGGATGCCGATCTTGGCGCGATCGCCAACCAGTATGATCCGGCGCTGTCGCATGCGCCGATCGTCGTCGGCCACCCCAAGGAAGACGCCCCGGCTTACGGCTGGGTGAAGTCCATTGCTTTCCGCGACGGTAAACTCGTCGTCGAGGCCGAGGACATCGAGCCGCAGTTTGCGGATCTCGTAAAGCAGGGCCGGTTTCGCCAGCGGTCTGCCAGCTTCTTCCCGCCCGAGCATCCCAACAATCCCAGGCCCGGTCAGTACTACCTCCGGCATGTCGGCTTCCTGGGTGCGGCTGCGCCCGCCGTGAAAGGCCTCAAGGCTGTCGAGTTTTCCGGCGGCGAGGATCTCGTCGAATTCAGCGACACGCCGATGCGGGTGAGCTGGGCTCTCGACAATGTCAGCCGAGCCCTGCGCGGCTTTCGCGACTGGCTGATTGCGGAGAAAGGCATCGACGTCGCCGAGCAGGTCATGCCGGCCTGGAATATCGACAGCGTGGCGGAGGCTGCCTCGCAGCTGCGCGCCGACGTCAACACGGAGCGGGCCGTCCCGGCCTATGCCGACCTCACAACCCAAGAGGACACCATGAACAAGGACGAATTGGAGCGCCGCGAGCGCGAGCTTGCAGAGCGTGAGGCGAGCTTCGCCGAGCAGACCCGCACCGAAACCGAACGTCGGCGCAAGGATCAGGCAACTGCCGACGCTGCTTTCGTGGCCGGCATCGTCGAAGCCGGAAAGCTGCCGATCGGCCTGAAGGACGTGACGACGGCGATGTTCGCCGATCTTTCCGACGGCACCGTCTCCTTTTCGGATGCTGGTCAGAACAAGTCGATGAGCCAGCGCGAGGCGCTGCGCCACATCCTCGACAATCTGCCGCTTCCCGTCGTCCAGGGCGAACTGGCGAAGGGTGACGGTCCCGACTTCTCGGACCCGACGCACGTGGCGGACGCCATCAAGACCGAAATCGAGGCAGCGCGCGGCCGGGGCGAGACGATCTCGCCCGCAGAGGCCGGCATGCGTCTCCAGCGCAAGCGCTAACCGGGCAGTGCGCCCCAAGGAAGGTTGACCACCGATGCAACTCATCAAGTCCTTCACCGCGACCACGGCCATCCCGCATCGCCGCCAGGTCAAGTTCGCCACCAATGACGGCGAAGTCGCGTTGGCGACGGCCGCGACCGATCTGGTTGTTGGTGTGTCCGACTGCCCCGGCGGGGCGGCGATCGGCGAGCGCGTCGATATCGTCATGCTCGGCGAAACCGAACTCGACATGGGCGGCACCGTTGCGGCCGGCGCGTTCTTCACCGCCGACGCCAGTGGCAAGGGCGTCGCCTGCGCACCGACCGCCGGCAACAATGCGCGAGCCGGCGGCATCATGATGGTGGGCGCTGTCTCGGGCGATATCGCCCGCGTTCTCATCACCGCGACGAGGCCCCAGGGCTGATCCCGAAACCACCTCACACCAGGAGTAACCCGACATGACGGGCACGCCATTTCCCATCGATCCGCACCTCACCGGGATCATTATCGCCTACCGCAACACGACCCTGATTTCGGATCTGGTCATGCCGCGCCTCACTCCGAACCTTCCCCGCAAGGAATTCAAGTGGTGGAAGTTCGACTTCGGTCAGTTCATCACGGTTGGCGACACGAAGGTCGGCCGCAAGTCGGCTCCGAATACGGTCGAGTTCCAGGCGGAGGAGCAGATTGCCGAGACCGCAGACTACGGTCTCGATGACATCATCCCGCTGGACGACATCAATAATGCACCGGCCGGCTATGACCCGCGTTCGTTCGCGGCCCAGAAACTGATCGACCTGATCCTGCTCGATCGCGAAGTGCGCGTCGCCAATATGGCGTTCAACGCGGCCAACTATGCTTCCGCCAACAAGGAAACGCTTGCCGGTACCGATCAGTGGTCGCACGCCGACTCGAAGCCGATCCGACAGATCACCGAGGCGGCAGACTCGATGATCATCCGTCCCAACAACATGGTGCTCGGCCGTGTCGAATGGACGGCGTTGCGAACCAACCCCTCTGTGCTTGCCGCGCTGACCCCGTCGGGGGCCTCCGAAGGTCTCGCCAACAAGCGGGCGGTCGCCGATCTACTCGAACTCGACGACATCATTGTCGGCGAAGGCTGGATCAACTCAGCCAAAAAGGGTCAGTCGGTCACGCGGACGCGCGCCTGGAGCGATAAGGCTTTGCTCTTCCACAAGGCACCTCTGGCCAGCTCGATCGACGCGACTCCGACCTATGCCTGGACGGCACAGCACGGAGAGCGGGTGGCGGGGTCGATCGACGAACCAAAGCTCGGCCTGCGCGGCTCCGTCCGTGTGCGCTCGGGCGAAAGCGTCAAGGAAGTCATGTCCTCTCCGGAGCTTGGTTACCTCTTCTCCGACGTCGTCGCCTGATCAAGGCGTGGCCTCAACACTCCGGCGGCCGACCAGCCGCCGGATCTTCGACAGGCGGTCGTATCGGACCGTCTTTCCAAGATCCGAAGGAGACCGACATGTCACGGCGCAGCAAAACCACCGGCACAGCCTCGGCGCAGACCAAAGCCGCAGAAGCAATCTCGGCAGATCACATCGAGACGTTGCTTGGCTCAAGCGTGCTCCCGAGCCTGGTCGATATCGGCCTCGACGCTCCCGTGCAGCTCGGCGAGATTGTCAGCGCTGCGCATGCGGAAAGCGGGCTCTCGATCGAGGCCTGGAACGCGCTGCCGGATGCCGATCGCGAACAGCGGCTGGCAGATGCGGTCGAGGCGATGAGGGCGGCGGTTGCTGCCGGCGCGACGCTGAACTCGAATACCGCGAGCGGGTCTCCCGCACCGGGCGATCTGCCCGCTGTCCCACAAGGTGACGCCGCAAATGGTGAAACCGATCCTGCGACGTCGGGAGCGTCTGCAGGGCCTATCGTCGTCAAGACACCCGTCGTTAGCGGTGACGTGGTGCGAGCGTTTCTCACCTCGCCGGTCCGCTTCGGAGGCAAGAAGCACATGCCGGGCCGGCCGGTCGAGATGCCAGCGGAACTGTTTGCCGAGCTGCAGTCCAAGGGCCTGATCGAGGATAACGACTGATGGCCTATGCCGTTCTCGACGATATCGTTGCCCGCGCCGGTGAGGAGGAAATCCTCCAGGTCGCCGATCGCGACAATGACGGCGTGGCGGATCCCGATGTGATCGCTGCGGCCATCGCAACGGCCGAGAGCGAGATCAACGGCTATATCAGCGCCCGCTACCGCTTGCCGCTTGTCCAGGTTCCGGACCTGGTCAAGTCCTGGACCGTGTCGATCGCACGCTATCACCTGCACCGCGACGGCGCTCCTGACCATGTCGTTCGCGATTGGAAGAGCGCTATGGACGGGCTGCGGGACGTTGCGCGGTCCCTGGTCAGCTTGCCGATCGTCGATGGCGGCGAAGCGCCGGCAGATGATGCCGGGCGCGTCACGCTGGTCCAATCGCCGCGCGAGGAAATCGGTTTCGGAGGTTTCCTCTGATGCTGCAGGCCGTCATCGACCGACTGCTCGACACAACCGATCTGACCATCGTTCTTCCGGCCGAGGATCTCGACAGCCTTGAGAACGGCACCCAGCCGAAGAACCTGACGGTCTTCGTCCTGCCGTTTCGCGATGTCGCCGCGCCGAACGACCTCATGGCCGGTGCCCACCGGCAGGAGATCGCGGCCTTCATCATCGTCGCCTTCATCATCCGCCACTATGACGACGCCAAGGGCGGAAAACGCTCAAGCCAGTTCGAAGCCACTCGGAACAAGATCGAGGGCGCACTTGCCGGCTGGCAGTGGGATGCGGCTGAAGAACCCTTCGAGCTCGTGTCCGGACAGGCCAGCGCCTTTGCCAGGGGATCGACGATCTATGCCCAGACATGGCGGACCACCCGCACCCTGGAGAAACGCTGATGCAGGAAACCACCGTCTCAAGACCCAGCGCCGGGGGCTCGTACATCCGGGACAAGGACGGCTCGATCCGGCCGGCATCCGCCCGCGAACCGGTGGCCGCAACCGCGAAACCCGCGAGCGAAGTCCCCGCAATCCAGACCGGCGCACCGCCGAAGAAGAGGAAGTGAGCCATGGCCAAGAAGGAACGCAACCAGGTCATCCTGGCAAAGATCGAAACCACGTACGGGACGGACCCGACGCCGACCGGCGCTGCCAATGCGATCCTCGCCACCAACATCCAGGCAGAACCGATCCTGGGCACGGAAGTGTCACGTGACCTGCTTCTGCCTTACCTCGGCAACCAGGGCATGGTGCTCTCAGGCACCTATGGGCGGATCAAGTTCGAAGTCGAGGTTGCCGGTGCGGGTGCTGCTGGCACCGCTCCGAAATACGGCCCGCTTCTCCGCGGCTGCGGCATGGCCGAGGTCATCACCGCAGGCACCGACGTCGCCTACAACTTCATCTCGTCTGCAGAGGAGGCACTGACCCTCTGGTTCTTCAAGGACGGGATCAAGCACGTGCTGCTCGGGGCGCGGGGTTCGTTTACGATCGAGGGCGCACCGAACTCGATCATGCGCTACGTCTTCACCTTCACAGGGCTCCTGGGCACGATCTCCGATGCTGCCATGCCCGCCGTCACCTTGACCGGCTTCATCAAGCCGGTCCCGGTGAACAAGGCGAACACGACACTGACGCTTCATGGCCATGCCGGTCCCTGCGAAAGCTTCTCCTTCGACAGCGGCATCGAGATTGCACCGCGTCTGCTGATCAACGGTGAAAACATCCAGATTTCCGACCGTGTCGCTTCCGGCAGCGTCGTCTTCGAGACGGCATCGCTCGCGACCGTCAACTGGTTCGCCAAGGCGCTGGCCAACGAGACCGATGACATGGCGATCGTACATGGCGTTACGGCCGGCAACATCGTCGAGTTCAATGCGCCGAAGGTGCAGATCGGCCGTCCCACCTATGGGGCCACGAACAAGATCATGAACAACTCGATCCCCCTCATGTTCCTGCCGGACACGGGCAATGACGAGTTCGAAATCGTGGTCAAGTGACGGCGGTTTCAAGGTGCCTTTAAACCCAGAGCAAAGGACTGTTGAAATGACCATCAAATATCTTCTCCGGAGCGTCACATCCTTGATCATCACCATGTTCGGAATCGCCGTGTTCCCGGTCATGGCATTTGCGATGGACGCGGTGCCGATGTCTCCGACCTTGGCGACGCTAGACATCGAGCACGCGGTGCGCCAGGCGAGCCCGACCGAGTTCATCGAAATCGGGCACCTGAAGCCGGTCTATCTGGAAAGTTACCGGACGGCGGGACTGAGCCTCGCCGATCCGCCCGTCTTCGCCTGAGGGGTGATGTCCAACTGGCGGCGCGCGAATGCGCCGTCTCTTTTTTCTCAGGCGTAGGATCTGTTCAATGTTCAAGGTCAAGAAAAACCTCACCTGCTGGTGGCCGGTCACGGTCAAGGAACCGGATGCCGACAAGCCGGGCGAGATCCGCGAGAGCGTCTTTGAAGTCGAATTCGTCATACCCGGGCGCGCGGAGCGCAAGAGACTGGCGGACGAGCGCGAGGCCCTGCTGAAGGCGTGGCGCGAGGCCGACGACGCGGATGCCGCGGCGGCGATTGGCGAGCAGCTGGAAACCTTCGGCGAGCATCGTTACCGGGAGGCGATCCTCAACTGGCGCGGGATCGAGGGCGACGAAGGCCCGCTCGACTATTCGCTGGAGAACCTCAATCTGCTGCTCGACAGCGACTATGTGCGTCGCGCTCTCGATGCCGCCTATACCGAGGCCGTGACCCTCGACAAGGCCCGCCTGGGAAACTGAAGGCTGCGGCCGCGCATTGGGCGCGCGACCGCATGGGCAGAAACGAACACCTCCAGCCGGCCACCGTGACAGACGAGGTGGCGGCACTTGCCAGGGAGTGGGGAATGCAGATCCCGGCCGATCGACCGGCCGAAGATCTCGCTTTCGAGGTCGCCGAGGCGAACTGGGAATCGCTCCTCTTCTTCCTTGCCTGCGATACCCAGTGGCGCGTGGTGCTCGGAATGGCCGGACTGCTGTGGATCGGCCTCGACTATACCGCATGCGACGTGATCGCGCGCCGCATGCAGGTTCCGGACGAAGCCTTTGTCGACCTGAAGGTCATGGAAGGTGCCGCCCTCACGGAACTCAATGACAGGGATTGAACCATGGCCGCCCCGCTGAAGATCTCGACACTGGTGACGATCGACGCCACGCAGGCGAAAGCCGGAGGCGCGGAAGCGCAGCGCGCGATCGAGGGCATGGGCCAGTCGGCCGATATGGCTTCGACGAAGATCCAGCAGCTCATCGCCCGATCCGCCGGCATCGGCGGCGGGGCGGCAAACCAGAACATCCGCGAGTGGAATGGCGCCCTTGCCATGCAGGGCCGCGCGGTCGACGAACTGAGGGCGAAATACAATCCGCTTTTTGCCGTCATCAACCAGTACAAGGCGAGCCTGACAGAGATCCGGACGCTCCATGCCCAGGGGATCCTTTCGACGGATGAGATGACCTCGGCGATCAGCCGCCAGCGCCAGGCAACGCTTTCCTCGATCGACGCGATCAAGGGGCGCAATACGGCCTTGTCGGGAGGAGCGTCGGCCGGGGGTGCCGCGTTCCGCAGGGTCAATCTCGGCTACCAGCTCAACGATATCGCCCAGGGTGCCGCGCTCGGCGCGCCTGTCAGCATGATCGCGGCCCAGCAGCTCCCGCAGATCGCCCAGCTCTATGCCGGCCAGGGAGGCATGAAAGCGGCGCTTGCCGATATCGGCGCGATCGCCACGGGTGTCATCGGGACCGTGGGGGCATTGCCGCTGGCACTTGGTGTGGCGGGAGCCGCCGCAATTGCCTATGCCTCACTCAGCGGCGATGCCGTGCGCGATGTCGATGACGTGCTGTCCGAACATCAGCGCAACATCAAGGCGCTTGCCGAGTCCTACGGGATTGCCGAACGCGGCGCGCGCGCCTATTCGGCGGCTGACAGGGCGGTTGCGGAAGCCGCTGCGCGTAACAGTCTCGCCGAGAACACCAAGCGGCAGGTGGAGAGTGCGAAAGAGCTTCGCGAACAGTTCTCCACCTTCGTCACGCCGGGGCGCAGCGGCGGCGGGTTCTTCAATCTGACGGCGGATTTCAAGCCTTTTCAAAGCGCGTTTAACGAACTCGATCAGGGCATCCGGACGGGAACAGTCAATGCCGATGCCTTCGTCCAAAAGGTCAAGGATATCGCCGAAGCCAATCCCGGCGCGCGAAAGTTCGCAGACGAGATCCTGCGCGCCGCCGACGGACTTGTGAAACTGAACGGCGAAGCCTCCAAGGCACAGGACCTCTTTGCGCAGCTTGCGACCTCGGGTCCGATCCTCGACCCGTTGGGTGCCTTAAACCCAGACCGGGCCCAGACCGAACGGGCCGATCGAACCCGCTCGCAATATCTGCAGGAGCAGATCCGCTACGAAGCCGAACTGAGGCAGGCGACCGCCCGCACCCTCGCCGAGCGTATCGCAGCGGCCAGGGCTGCTGCGGATGCCGAATATAATCCGGATGAGAGCGCCGCCGAGCGGACAAAGCGGATCGATCGTGCGGGCGAGCTGGTGCGGATTTCGGGCGAAGCCGACATCGCCAATGCCCGGCGCGAGCGCCAGCGTTCGCTCGACGAGACGATCGCCGGACAGCGCCTGGAGCTGTCGCTGATCGGGCAAACCACTTCGGCGATCGAGGCGCAGCGCATGGAAGCGCGGCTGCTGGCGGAAGCCAAGGCCGAAGCACTTCGGAACGGTACGACGGTATCCGAAGAGGAGATCCAGCGGATCCGGGAGGCCGCGGCCGAATATGGACGGCTTGCCAGTGCGATCGAAGCGACCAGGGCCTTGCGGGGACAGCGTCAGGAGATCGATCAGCTGCAGCTCGAAATCTCTCTCGTGGGTCGCCTCGAGGCAGACCGTCGCCGCACTCTGGCGTTGGCTGAGGCCGAGAAGAAGATCCGCGAGCAGGGCTTATCGGGAGATTATGCGGAGCAGTTCCGTCGCGGCGCGGTGGAAGCTGAAAACTACCGCATGAAGCTGGAACAGGTGCAGGACGCCTGGGGGGCGATCCAGTCGGCCGGCGAGAACGCTATCGACAGCTTTGTCGAAGGCCTTGCCTCTGGGGACATTGAGGGCGCACTCGATTCCATCGCCAAGGACATCACAAAAACGGTGTTGCAGCTCGGCGTGGCCAATCCTCTGAAGAACGCCTTGTTCGGTACGAATTACGGCACCCTGTCGGATGTCGGCGGGATCTTCGCAAATCTTTTTGGCGGTGGCGCTGCCGGCGTGAGCGGGTCCAACGTCGGGTCCATGACGGTCACGGCTGCAAGTGTCATCGTCAACGGCGGGATCGGTGGGATTGGCGGGTCCGGTCTGATCGGGCAGGTGTTGTCCGGCCTTGGCGCCAACCAGAACATGCCCAGCAGCATGTCCTCCTATGCAGCCGCAATCCGCCAGATCGAATCGAGCGGGAACTACCAGGCGCTGGGACCCCTGACCAAATCGGGAGACAGGGCCTATGGTGCCTACCAGGTCATGGGCGCCAATATCCCGGCCTGGACGAAGGGCGCGCTTGGACAGGTGCTGTCACCACAGCAGTTCCTGACATCACCGAGTGCGCAGGACGCCGTATTTGCAAAGTACTTCGGCCAATCGCTGTCCAAGTTCGGCAATGCCAACGACGCGGCCTCGGTCTGGTTTACCGGGCGACCTCTCGCCCAGGGCGGTAACGCTGCGGACATCCTGGGGACCACCGGCAAGGCCTATGTCGACAAGTTCAACGCAGCCCTGGGACAGGTCACCAACACGGCGGGTGCTGCCAACCAGAACCTCGGCACGTTCGGCAACAACCTCGGCGGGCTGGGGTCGGCACTCCAGAATGCGGCGAGCGGTATCGGCTCCGGCGGGTCGGGCGGTGGCCTGTTCGGCGCCCTGGCTGGCCTCTTCGGCTTCGGCGGCGGATCCCAGTGGGCCGCTGCAGCATCCGGTTCCATCATCGGTCTCTTCGATAAGGGCGGCTATACCGGCGATGGTGGACGATACGAGCCTGCCGGCATCACGCACAAGGGGGAAGTGGTCTGGAACCAGGACGATGTGGCAAGGGCCGGTGGTTGGCAGACGGTCGAGGCCATGCGCCTCGGCCGGCGCGGATATGCCACAGGCGGGGCCGTTGCGAGAGGCCCGGCTGCGAACACCAATTCGGCCGGCGATCGCAGTGGCAGCATCGTGATCAACAACTATTCCAGCGCCCGGGTCGAGACAGAAGAGAAGACCGACGATCGTGGCGCGCGCCAGACGGTCTTCACGCTGTCTGATGCCGTGGGGGATGCAATGGCGCGCAAGGGCGGCGGGGCGAACAAGGCTCTGTCGAACCAATTCGGCGTGCGCAGACAGGGACGCAGACGATGAGCTTGCAGACATGGCCCGGCGTGTTGCCGAAGCCCGAGCGTCAACCGTACGGTTTTCGGCCGGACGATTCCAGGCTCAAGCGAACCGGCGAAGTCGGCCCGCCGGCATACAGGCGGATGGTTTCGGTATCGGCGTCGCGGATGTCGCTGTTCATCACCGTCGATCGCTCCAATCGGCAGGTGTTCTGGGACTTCTACACGCTCGCTTGTGCCGACGGGACGAAGGCATTCAACATGCCGGATCCCATAACCGATGGATGGGCCTGCCTCACCGGAGCCGGCGCTCCGCTGCTTCTGCCGGACGGGACACCGATCCTGTTGTCGCGCATCCTCTTGTGCAGGTGGGGCGACGAGGTGCCCCAGGAGACAATTTCGGGGATCGAGTTCAAGATCTCCTTTGGCGTGGTGATCATGCCATGAGGCGCGTATCGCTCAACGCACGGACCTTCTACGACGACCTTTCCAGCGAAGAGGTGCACGTCGCGCTCTTTCACATCGAACACGAAAGCCTGGATGCACCCGTCCGTCTTTCGACAGACCCAACCGAGCGACTGTCGGCCGACCCACTGGCCTATGGCACGCGATCGACGTGGCTCGGAGCGAACCCGCTCGAAGAGCCGTTCTTCTTTATCCTGGCGAGCACCATTTTGCCCTCCGACCTCGACGACGCGCCGGCATCCGGCAATATCGTGATCGAGAACGTGCACCAGGACATCGTCAAGGTGGTCCGATCGTTCACGAGCTTCGCCACCGTGCATATGGCGGTGGTCCTCGCTAGTTCCCCGGACGAGATCGAGGCGGAGTGGCGCGACATGAAAATCATGTCGGCCGACATCGATTCCGGTGAGATCGTCCTCCAGTTCTCCCGAGACGATATCGAAGATGAATATTCACCGTCCGGCCGCATGACCAAGAACTGGTTTCCGGCACTTTACGGCTGAGGCTGGCGGCACCCCAAGATCGTTTGGGGATGCCCTCATTCCGCGCGCGCGCGATGATCTGCCACGACCGGCACCAGCCGGCTTTTGTTCGTCGGCAGGTTCCCGTGCACTGGAGTACTTCCTATATCGGCATTCCCCATTCTGATCGCGGTGCAAGCCGCGACGGTCTGAACTGCTGGACACTGGTGTGCCTTGTCTATCGCGAGCAGCTCGGCATCGTGCTCCCGACCTACCAGGAGGATTTTGTCTCCCTGGAGGAATACCGGGAAGTCGAGGCGCTGTTTCATGGCGAGCGGTCTCGCAAGAGCTGGTCCCTGGTGGAGCAACCGACCGCCTTTGATGTCGCCGTCTTCCGGCGCGGTCGGCATCTGACTCATGTCGGCATCATCGTCCGTCCTGGCCTGATGCTGCACGTGACGGCCGGAGGCGCCTCCGGGATCGAGCGCTATGAGGCCGGTCAGTGGCGCCCCCGCCTTCAGTATATCTATCGCCATGTGGATGCGACCACCGGCCGTGCTGCAGAGGCCGCCTGATGAGCGTTCCGATCCTCATTGCGCCAATGTTCGATCCCGGTCAGGGGCGCATCCAGGCGGAGGTTCCTGAAGGCCTGACAGTCGCCGATATCGTGGCACTTTCGTTACCCGTACTTCCCGAGAAGGACTGGCAGCATCTCAGGATCATCCTGATCAGTGAGACGGGCTCGATCGCGCTGCGCAATGACATGCTGCACCGGATCTACCCCCGAGCCGGCGTGCGGGTCGTCATCCGCCTGGTTCCGGGCAAGAGCATCCTGCGCGCCATTCTGACAATCGTGGTGGCGGTGGCGGCTGCCGCGATCGGCGCCTGGGTCGGCGCGGCCTTCGGTGCGATCCTCGGCAGCGTGGCGACAGCGGGCGTGACGTTCCTCGGCAATCTGCTGATCAATGCGCTGGTGCCGCCTGTGGACCCGAACAAGGACCGGGACCGGGACAAGCCGACATATTTCATCAACGGCTGGAAAAACCAGCAGCTGCCGGGCGGCGTCATTCCCGAGGTCTATGGCAAGATCCGCTTCGCGCCGCCTTTTGCCGTGCCGCCATACTCCGAGATCGTCGGCGACGTGCAGTATGTGCGATGCGTCTTTCTGGTGGGTTATGGCGGCCCCTACGGCATTGCCATGTCAGATTTCCGGCTGGGGGACACGTCTCTCAGCGATTACGACGAGTTCACCGTCGAGGTGCGTCAGGGGCTGTCGACGGACCTCCCGCTGACGATCGTGCGCCAGCAGACGGCGGAGCAACAGGTCGGCGCCGAACTGGTTCGGCCTCGTCCCCGGGACGATCTGGGCAATGTCATCGACGGGGACGCGATTTCGACCCCGGTCATCCGCACGACGGGCGCCGACGCGGCGGGCGCGAGCGTGATCATCGGATTCGGCGCCGGCCTTGGTGCGATCAGCGACAAGGGCAATTCGCAGAGCCTTACCGTCATCTTCAGGATCTATCAGTCTCCGGCCGGCGCTGAGACCTGGACGCTCGTGCGCGAGCTGAGCATCACATCGTCCAAGCTTGAGGCCTTTTTCCGGCAACACAGCTGGAGCTTCGCGACCCGGGGGCGTTACGATATCAAAGTCGAACGCATGACACCGGAACACGTCAGGACCAGCCAGCAGTCTCGATCGACATGGGTGGCTTTGCAGACGCTGCGCCCGGAATATCCGATTGCAACACCTTTCCCGGTGGCTCTGGTCGGCATTCGCATCAAAGCGACCTACCAGATCAGCGGCTCGCTCGATAACTTCAACCTGCTTGCATCGCGGCGCGCACTCGACTGGGACAGCGGGACGAACAGCTGGATCGTGCGGGAGACCCAGAACCCTGCATCGGCCTATCGGCATTGCCTGCAATCGGACAGCAATCCGAAGCCTGTCAGCTCGACCTCGATCGACCTGACGGAGCTTGCCGACTGGCACGAGTACTGCACCCTGAAGGGGCTGAAATACAACGCAGTCCACGACGACGAAAAGACGCTGCGGGAGCGGCTCGCCGAGATTACCAGCGCCGGCCGGGCAACGCAGCGGCACGACGGCGTGCGGTGGAATGTCGTCGTCGACCGCCCTCAGGAGCTGCTCGTTGACGATATCAACCCGCGCAACTCAGACCAGTTCAAGATCACACGGGCTTATCTCGACAGTCCGCATGGTTTGCGCATCCGGTTTCCCGACGAGACCAACGACTTCAAGTCAGCCGAGCGCATCGTGCCCTGGCCGGGCCATGTCGGGGACGTCAGCCTGACGGAGGAACTTTCGCTCCCCGGCAAGACCAATCCTGCAGAGATCTGGATCGAGGCCCGGCGCCGCATGTACGAGGCCATTCATCGCCCGGACACCTATTCCGCCCGCCAGGACGGGCCTATCCGCGTGGCAACTCGCGGCGACCTCGTGTCGGCCTCCCATTATGTGATCGATCGAGACCAGCAGGTGGCACTTGTCCGGGGGGTGGACGGTGTGCTGATCGAACTCGACAGCGCAGTCGAGATGATCGAAGGCGTCGACTATGGCATCGGGTTTCGGGTCTTTGCAGATGCTGATGATACGGTCGGCCAGCACTATATCTATCCCGTTGTCACTCGGCCGGGAGCGACACGTTTGATCGCTCTTGCACCAACAGCCGGTGCACTTCGGCCGAGCGAGGACAGGCTGATCTCATTCGGGCCGATCGCTTCGGTTTCGACCCAGCTCAGGGTGACGCGGATCGAATCCGGTGAGGACTTCACGGTCCATTTGCGCCTGGTCGATGCCGCCCCGATCATCGACGAGCTGACGGATGCCGAGGTGCCACCGGCTTGGTCCGGCAGGGCAGGCGACGACGTCAGCTATGGGGCGGAGGCACCGCCACAGCCCCGTATAACCTCCGTTAAAAGCGGCTTTAACCAGACAGGCGTTGCTGGACTGATCGTCGTATCTGTTGCGCCTGGCACCGGGGCGGTGGTCGCGCTGGAATACCGGATCGAACACAGGCTGTTCGGCGCCACGACCTGGACGGCCGTCGATGTTCCGGCGGCGGATGGCGGTGCTCAGATCAGTGGTTACGGCACCGACAATGTGGTCGAGCTGAGAGCCTATGCGCTTGGTCTGGACGATCTGGCATCACCGCCGACGGCAATCGTGACCGTTACCGTTGGCGAAGACGACGCCGACATTCCTCTCCAGCTGGACGCCTCAACAGTCTCGGTCTCGCCGATCCTGGGCGGCGCCTTGCTGATGTTCCAGACGACGGATGATGCGGCAACCACCCAAATCAACGTCTACCGGACGACAGGCGGTACGCTCGATGTGACCACGGCCGAGCCGGTGCAGCAATTGGGTATTGCGCCCTCGCGCAGTTACAGCACCCAGGATGGCGACGCTACGCGCACAAACCTTCTGCTCAACGGCGCATTCGATACGACCGCATCGTGGACCCTGGGAAGCGGATGGTCGATCTCTTCCGGCAAGGCCATTCATGCTGCGACGGGGGCCGGAAGTCTGGTTCAATCCGTGACGCTGCTCGCCAACAAACAGTACCGGCTTGCCTACACCGTTTCCTCCCGCGTTTCCGGCGATGTTCGGCCGAGGCTGACCGGGGGCACGGTCGCGCCTGGCGTGACGGTTGCGGCCGACGGACTTCGGTCCGATCGGATCCTCGCCCTCAGCGGCAACAACGCCCTCGATTTCCTTGCATCAGCCGATTTCTCAGGTCGGATCGACGACGTGGTGCTGTTCCAGGAGACCGACAGCTGTCTGGCTGCCGGGACCTATAACTACTGGCTGGAACCCGTGAATGCCGATGGCTTCGGCGGTCCCGTCGCCGGCCCGTTCCCCGTGACAATAAGGTAGGACACATGTCGATTGCAGGCGAAAAATCCACTCTCCTCGCACCTCTGGTGCGGCTGGACGAAGTTCTTGGCAACACTGACGGCACTACGGGTCGACAGACGGTCGATGATCTGGCGCTACAGCTGATGGGTTCCTCTGCGCTGGGAGCACTGGCGAACACCGGGGAGTTCTTCCCGACCTATGCCGATCTGCCGGCAGCCAGCACCCGGGATTTGAGATCGGGCGCGATCGTCTATGACGACCCCGATGGCAACAAGAACGGGACCTGGACTGTCCAGCTCAACGAGTCGAGCGCCAAGGTCTGGGACTATGCATTTCCGCTCCAGTTTTCCGTCATCCGGGCGGAGGATGAAGGCGAAGGCGCCGCCAATGCGATCGAGGCCACGTCGAAGGTTCCCGTTGCCGACGGCATCCTGACGATTTTCAAGCCGTTTCGCGACACCGTT
>UCMS01000019.1 GCA_900473805.1 Hyphomicrobiales bacterium
TTGATGCCGGCCTGGGCGAGCGTCTGCTGCACGTTTTCGGCAATGCCGGTTACGGGCTGGGTGTTACGCACATCCATGGTAACGGTGAAGCCGTCAGGCAGACCGGCCTTGGCCAAGAGTTCCTTCGCCTTGGCGACGTCGAGCTTGTAGGGCTTGTCTTCCAGTGCGCCCAGCTGGCCAGTCGGCAGGAAGGTCTGGTGGATTTCGCCGATGCCCTTGATCAGGGTTTCGCCGAGCGCATCGTAATCGACGAGATACTTGAACGCTTCGACGACTTCCGGCTTGGCCAGGTTCGGGNNTCTTCTGGTTGAGGCTGAAGTAGTAGAGCGTACCCTTCGGCGCCGACGTGGTGGCGATGCCGTCCTTCTTGGCAACAGCGTCAAAATCGTTCGGGTCGAGGTTGCGGGCGACGTCGATGTCACCGTTTTCCAGGGCCAGGCGCTGGCCGGAGCTTTCCTTCATGTAGCGATAGATAACGCGGGCGAGCTTGGCTTTTTCGCCATAGTAGTTGTCGTTGCGCTCCAGAACGACGACTTCATTGGCGCGCCATTCGCGGATCTTGAACGGGCCGGAGCCGGCATAGCCGGTCTTCAGGAATTCGTTGCCGAAGTCGGTGTCGTATTTGTACTCTTCCGTCGGCGTGACCGGCTTGGCATTCTCCATGACGACCTTCTTGTCGACGACGGAGGCGACGGTGGCTGTCAGAACGTTCAGCACGAAGCTCGGTGCATAGGGCTTGTCGACGGTCAGCACGAAGGTGGCTTCGTCAGCGGCCTTTGCCTTGTCCGTGACGTTGTCGCCGGTCAGGCCGAACTGGGTCAGGAGGAAGGCCGGCGATTTGTCGAGCTTGATCACGCGTTCGAACGAGAAAGCGACGTCTTCAGCCGTGATCGGGTTGCCGGAAGCGAAGGTCAGGCCGGGCTTCAACTTGAAGGTGTAGGTCAGGCCATCTTCCGAAACATCCCAGCTTTCCGCGATGTCGCTGACGATCTTCGACGTATCGGCCGGATCGAGCGCCACGAGCTTGCTGTAGGTGTTGGCAGTGACTTCTGCCGTCGAGATTTCGAAGGCTTCGCCCGGATCGAGCGTGATGATGTCATCGATCGCCCAGGCCTGGACGAGCGTGTCTGCAGGCGTCGCGGCATAGGCCTGCGGCGCTGCCGCGACCGTGAGCACCAGCATGGCGCTGGTCGCCAGAAGTTTCAGGCGCTTGTCGAACATTGTCATCGGTACGGTTCCCTTCTTGGTTTTTATGGACAGGCAAGTATGAACTTATTCGTGCCAGGCGGAAGCCAGCACGCGCAGCCAGTTGTCGCGGCAAATCTTGCGCAGGTCGTCGGCACTGTAGCCCGCCGCACGCAATGCTTCCACCAGTCGTTGGTTGCCCGCAGCATCGGCGATAGCGGCGGGGATCGTGGCTCCGTCAAAATCAGAGCCCAGAGCCACACAATCGATGCCCATGCGCTCCACCAGATGATCGATATGCCGGACCATCAGCGAAAGCGGCGTGTCCGCATTGTCGCGACCGTCTGGCCGCAGCATGGTGACGGCGTAGTTCAACCCCACGAGACCGCGGCTTTCGCGGATCGCGTCGAGCTGCTTGTCGGTCAGGTTGCGGGCGACAGGGGTCAAAGCGTGCACGTTGGAATGACTGGCAATCAGCGGCTGGTCACTGAGCTTGGCCACGTCCCAGAAGCCCTGTTCGGTGATATGCGCGAGATCGATCAGGATGCCGAGCGTGTTGCAGCGGCGAACCAGTTCGCGACCGAGATCCGTGAGACCGGGACCGGTATCGGGCGAACTCGGAAAAGCGAACGGCACCCCGTGACCGAAGATGTTGTGGCGGCTCCAGACGGGGCCGAGCGACCGCAGGCCAGCCGCATAGAACACCTCCAGCGCATCGAGATTGGCGTCAATCGCCTCGCAGCCTTCGATATGCAAGACGGCAGCAAATCCACCGTCGGCCATCACCTGCCGGATCTGGTCGGTGGACTGGCACAGCGTCCAGGCGCCGGCGCGATCGAGCTTGTGGGCGATCGCGATCATCTCCAGAGCGATGTCGAGCGAGGGTGACCGATCCAACGGCGGATCGAGCGGTGTCAGATAGTGACCGTTCGCATCCGGCTCCTTCAGCACAAAATCATGCGGCGACGGGATGTAAACAGCGCAGAGGCCACCGCCCAATCCGCCGCGCCGGGCGCGAGGTCCGTCGATATGTCCAGCACTTGTCCCCTTGGTGAATTCCTCAATCGGATCCACGCCGTCTTTGCGTCCGCGCCACAGGCGAAGGAGAACATCGTTGTGGCCGTCGAAGATCAGGTCCATGAAAATAAATTCCGCAGTTCCGTAAGTTCAGGAAAACCATCCGGTCCCCGAAACCGGGGGCAAGACTGGATAAACAGTGGCTTGGCCACGGTCTGAAATCGTAGGGCCAAATCACACCCGCATTCAAGAGTGAAAAAATTTTACTTGGAACCATTCTGTGCAAAGATGTTACGCGAAGGCGTGCGGATCAGGGATCGGATTTCGATCCAGCCAGTCGGTCGCCGCTTCATAACCGGCTGCGACCGAGAGCACGCGCGCATCGGCGCGTGGCGGTCCGATCAACTGGAAGCCGTTCGGCAAACCCCTGTCCGAAAAGCCGGCCGGCAGCGCGGCC
>UCMS01000043.1 GCA_900473805.1 Hyphomicrobiales bacterium
ATTGGCAAAAGGGCGATGCGACCGCCGCCCGCACCATCGACGTCTATGTCGACATCCTGACCGATGCCCTCTCCATGGTCGTCAATGTCACCGGCA
This sequence comes from Hyphomicrobiales bacterium, assembly GCA_900473805.1. Classification (GTDB taxonomy): domain Bacteria; phylum Pseudomonadota; class Alphaproteobacteria; order Rhizobiales; family Rhizobiaceae; genus Allorhizobium. The sequence goes on from UCMS01000043.1 coordinate 97, forward strand.
CGACCATCTTGCCCGTCGGTGGCGGGCTGTCGAACGTGCCGACGCTCATATCGGCGATTGATGTGGCCCTGCGGCGACGCATCTTGCGCAAGTTCGCCCACCCGATCGTTGTGCCGGCGACCTGCCGGGTCGAACCCGGCCTGATTGGCGCGGCCATTCTCGGCCTCGGTTTCGCAGCCGAACATCGGGAGATCTGACATGGCAGCCGACATGCTTGTGAAGCTCTACGAGCTGGCACCGGACCCAGCACTGGACAAGCGCATGGCGGATCAGGGCATCGTTCTGCGCCGCGCACTCGTGCCCGAGCGCACGACAATCTGCGACTGGATCCGCCCCCGCTTCGGCGCCGGTTGGGCGGACGAAGCAACAGCCGCCATCCTGCGCCAGCCCGTCACCTGCTGGATTGCCCATCAAAGCGAGAGGCTCCTAGGTTTCGCTTGCCACGAGGCCACGATGAAAGGCTTCTTCGGCCCCACCGGGGTGGATGAGAGCGCACGTGGCAAGGGGATCGGTCACGCACTGCTGCTGAAAACGCTGCTCGACATGCGGGATCAGGGTTATGGCTATGCCATTATCGGCGGGGCGGGGCCTGTCGATTTTTACCAACGAAGCGTGGGCGCGAGTCCGATCGAGGGCTCCTCACCCGGCATTTATCGCGGCATGCTACCCACCGCCTCGCCATCCGGCATGTCGGACTGACGACTAACCCAACTCCAGGCTGGTGATTGCGTAGACACCGGAGCGCTGAATCTCGGGGGCCGGGCCGTAATACATCCGCGCGGTCTTAAAGCCGGGTTTGAAGCCGAGACGCCCGAGAAGATAGCCGAAACCCTTCTGATAGCTCGGGACGTCCAGATGGACCTCCGCACCCGTGACACTGGTGAGGCAGATCTTCAAGAGATCCTCGGCCGTGCGCCCGTCGACGGCAAAGAGCGGCCCGATCTTGTAACCGCTGAGACAAGGCCGCACCACCGCATAACCGGAAACAGCCCCCTGACGCCGGCAGACAAACGCACGCCTGGGAGGCTGCAGCCAGGTGGCAACAAAGCTCTCCCTGCGCTCGGGGAAATAGGCACGATCGAAGGCAAGGATTTCCGGAACATCGATGTCTCGCACAGCATGGCAACCGGCATCCGGTGAGGGGAGAGGTGCCACACGGTCGATGCTCCAGCGCGGCGTGTCATAGGCGGAGACGAAACCCATCCGCCCATAATTCGCCTGCTGCTCCACGACACCGTCGAGCCCGACGACCCGGTCGGCGAGATGTGCCATGCCGGCAGCCCAGACCTGCCGCCCGAGACCCAGCCCCCGAAATTCCGGATGGCAGATGTAAAGACCGATGAAACCGAAACCGGACCCATAACGCACGGCCGAGATTCCGGCAGCGAGCCGCCCGTCGACGAAGCATCCGAGAAAGCCATCCGGATCGGCTGACCGGAAGGCTGCGGCATCGCCATGTCCGGGGTTCCATCCCTCCAGTGCCGCCCAGCCGACAAGCTCCTCGACCTCGCAGGCCTCAAGCACGCGGATCTCCGCGTCATCCGCCACGCTCAAGCCTCCATCGCCTGGGGCGCAAAACGCGAGAGATCCCCGCCATAGGTCTTGTGAACGGGGCTCGCATAAGCGCCGCTTTTGGCCGTGGAAAGGCCCTGCGCAATCAGGCTTTCGGCCTGTTTGACGGCAGCAGCCACGCCGTCGATGACCGGCACGCCGAATTCCTGCCGCAGCGATGCCGTCAGATCCGCCATGCCCGCACAACCGAGCACGATCGCCTCGGCCCTGTCGTCCTTGAGCGCTGCGGAGATCTCGCTGCGAAGCCGGTCCCGGGCGTTCGAATTCGGATCCTCCAGCGACAGCACGGGCACATCAGCCGCCCGCACCTTGCAGCGACTGCCCATGCCGTAGCGATGCACGAGATGTTCGACCGGCAGCCGAGAGCGCTCCATCGTGGTCACCACGGAAAATCGCTGGGCAATGAAGGACGTCGCCGAAAGGGCGGCCTCACAGATACCGATGACCGGGATGCCCGCGAGCGCCCGCGCCGCATCGAGCCCGGTATCGTCGAAACAGGCGATCACGATCGCATCTGCCCCTTCCCGCTCGGCCTTGGCGATCTCGACCAGCAGGCCGGGGATAGCGAAGACCTCGTCGTAATAGCCTTCGATCGACACCGGTCCCATGGACGAGGTGATCGCCGAAATCTCGGTCTCAGCATGGGCGACACGGCGCGCCGCATCCGCAATCGTCGCGGTCATGCTGGCAGTCGTATTCGGATTGATGACGGCAATCTTCATGTGGCTATGCCCGGCCCCGGCGACGGTTCATGGCCATGATGACGCCGAGCGTTCCGGCGATCACCAAGAAGGAAAAGAGCGTCGTCACCGTACCGAGTGCATAGAGCACAGGCGTCGTGACATTCGTGGTCATACCGTAAATCTCCAGCGGCAGCGTGTTGTAGGTGCCGGACGTCATGAGCGTGCGAGCGAATTCATCATAGGAAAGCGTGAAGCCGAACAGGGCAACCCCGATCAGCGGCGGCGCGATCATCGGCAGGACAACATGCCGAAAGGTCTGCCACGAACTAGCCCCAAGATCGCGCGCGGCTTCCTCGTAGGACGGCGAAAACCGGTTGAAGATCGCAAACATGATCAAGACGCCAAACGGCAGCGTCCACGTCAGATGCGCGCCGAAAGCGGAGGAATACCAGGCCGGTTGCAGGCCGAGTTGGCTGAACAATACGCCGATGCCGAGCGAAATGATGATCGAGGGCACAACCAAGCTGGCGATGGACAGATAAAACAGCGGGGTCGCGCCGATGAACTTGCGACGGAAGGCAAGCCCCGCCAAGAGCGACACGACAACGGTGACGACCATGACCATCAGTCCGAGTGCGAAGGACCGCCGGAACGAGCCGCCGAAGTCGCCGACGGCTTGCGTTTCGAACAGGTTGCCGAACCAGTGCAGAGACACCCCGTTCAAAGGGAAGGTCAGCCCTCCGTTTGGTCCTTGGAAGGACAGGATAACGATCGCCGACAGCGGTCCGTAGAGAAACAGCACGAAAAGGGCGAAGAAGGCAGCGAGCACATAGAATTCGCGCGGACGCTTGTCAGAATTCATCTTCACAGTTCCTTCCGGATATCGACGACGCGGAGGATGGCGGCGACCATCAGGAGAACGAGGGCCAGAAGCACCACGGCATTGGCAGCGGCGGCGGGATATTGCAGCAGCGACATTTGGTTCTTCATCATCAGCGCCACTGAGGCGCTCTGGCCGCCGGACATGACCTGCACAGTAGAGAAATCGGCCATGACGAGCGTCACGACGAAGATGGTCCCGATCGCCATGCCGGGTTTCGACAGGGGGATGATGACATTGGTCAGGATCTGCCAGCCGCTAGCACCGGCATCGCGCGCGGCTTCCAGCAGCGATCGGTCGATGCGCATCATGGTGTTGAAGATCGGGGTCACCATGAACAGCGTGTAGAGATGCACCATGGCGAGCACCACGGCGAAATCCGAATAGAGCAGCCACTCGATCGGCTGCGGAATGATGCCGGCATTGACGAGCGCCGAATTGATCAATCCGTTGCGCCCGAGCACCGGGATCCAGGAAATCATGCGGATGATATTCGAGGTCAGGAACGGCACGGTGCAGACAAGAAAGAGCACGCTCTGCATCGCGGATGTCCGGATGTGGAAGGCGAGGAAATAGGCGACCCAGAAACCGACGAACAGCGTGATTGCCCAGACGATGACGGCAAACTTCAGCGTATTGAGATAGGTCTTCCAAGTGACCCAGGAGCCGAGCGTCTCGGTGTAGTTGAAGGTGACGAAGTCGGGATACATCTGGGCGAAGTCGTAATCCCAAAAGGACACGGTCACGATCATCAGGAGCGGTAGAAGCAGAAATGCCCCGAGGATCAGCGCCAGCGGCGTCGCCTGCAGATAGGAGACAAGCCCGAGCGGCACGCGGATCACGCGCTTCGGCTTCGGCTCGCCGACGCCCAGAAATCGCACTTCCACCATGATGTTAGGTCTCCTGTCGCTTCGGAAAGAGCGGGCCGGCGAGGTTGCCCCTCATCCGGCTACCGCCACCTTCTCCCCGCAAGC
>UCMS01000015.1 GCA_900473805.1 Hyphomicrobiales bacterium
GGAGAAAGATCGAATCCAAAAGCCTGCTCGATATCGCCACCCTTGTCCCGGTGAGCGTAGCGCTTGCCGTTCGGACTATCCTTGCGCTGGATGAGCCCGGCTTCGACCAAGGCAGCCAAATGCCGCCGCAAGGTCGTTCCGGTTATGCCGTGCGCTCTGACAGACAGCTGAGCATTGGATGGAAAGACCACCAATCCACTATCGCAGTTGAGCTCGCTCTCTGGATAAAACGTCAGCAATGCGTCCAGCACAGTCAGCGCCCTGTCCTGGAGGCCAAGGCGTTCACGGGCCTCACAAGCGTCGCGAAACACTCTCCATTTTTCGACCGGGCGGCTTGGTTTCGTCTCGGACGTCTGGAGCTGCCTCTTTACAAGAGCAAGCACAGCCGGCCGCCGCCCAAAGGGCGTCGTCACATTTCCAGTCTGCATATTCCTTCGCCTTTCTTCAGGCAAAAGAAATCCGCTCACCAAACGATGCCAAAGACTCTTGACTGCGATTCATGAAAATGCGATTCTCAGGCTGCTTAGACCAATGAGAGAGGCTTCCATGACGGCAACGTTTGGGGGCCTTTTTCTTTTGCTATCTCCCTTCAGTCTCTTTGCTCGGAGATTGAGTTTGGTTTTTGAAACTCGAATAGAGTACCGGAAGCTGCTGCATCACGAATGATGCGAAATCCTCATCACGAGTTCGATCAAGCTGAATTTTGCAAGATTTGCCAGAAACGGCCAGTCGTGCGATCTCAGTGCCATCGGAGAGTTTCGCGACCAATGTGCGATTTGTCGGCGCCGAGCTGGCCTCATTCTTCGCCTTCGCGGCACGAAGGACGACCGCAAATCGCTCATCGCTGTCCTTATGCCGAAAAGTGGCGTGCTCGATGGCTTTCCGGATTTTTGTTTCCGCACCTGTTTCCTTCAACAGTTCGGCCAGCTCCTGCCATCTTGGACGACCAATCTTTGGAGCTCGACCGATCGCCGTGACTATCCACTGCGGAACGGCCCGGGCCACCGTTACAAGCTTCGAGGCTTCTTGGCGGTCAACAGAGAGTGCTGTCTGAATTAGAGTCCGTTGGAAACCTCCGTCTTCAAGCCTTAAAGCAAACGTTGCACGTTCAATGAATGTCAGATCTTCACGGGCTGAATTCTCGACGCCTTGTGCAACAATGAGCCGATCATCGTCCAGCTCCCGGACGTAGGCTTTAACTTTGAGACCAAGATCCGAGGCCGCTTTTGCTCGCCGATGGCCATAGGCAATTTGATAACGACCGGGAGAGGTTGGATGAACTCGGACAAGGATCGGGATTTCCTGACCATGCTCCTGAAAAGACGTTTTCAGCGCCTCGACGGCCGCCAGATCCTGGTCAGCGAATCTGTCAGCAAAAGGGGAGGGGTCGAGCAATTCGGTATCAAGCTCGACAGGAACCGCGCCGCTTGAAACCTGACGCTTCAGCTCTTCGTAGTCCCTTTCGACCTCGGAGAATGTATCCTTCAATGAGCGAACTGCTCCGGATGCGACCCGCTCAACAGGAGGCCTGAGACCCTCTGCGGAAGCGGAGCCAGATTCCGCTGCGAAAAGAGATCGGATCGATTGTGTGCGTTTACTCATCTTATCCTCTCGGGGCCATCAATCCAGAAGCCGTCTTCTGTAGTCAGCTGACAACAGCTTAAGTCGTTGAAAAATAATGAGTCGAACTAGATTCACCGCTGCCATACCTGGTTCAGGAGCCCAACGACTTCTTCGTTTACTGCGTTGATTGACTCCATGGCTCGATCATATGTGGACCGGCCAACTGCACCTCTAGTCAGCTCGTAGAGCGACTGTTTTGTAAGCCCAGCATTGGCAATGGCAGTCGACTTCCATGCGGTCGCAGACATCACGTCGGCACCAAATACGTCTCGCATCAAACCAACAATTTCTTGCTCTGGAACGTCGCGAGGATCATGCCGCGTGACCAGGAAGCGAAGGAAGTCGTAATCTAGGCGACCACCGGCTTCCTCGATCACGGAGACCAGGTCGGAGGTCATCAACAAGAACTGACTCATGGAGGCGACATCAACCATCTGGGGATGCACGGTGACGATCATGCCAGTGGCGGCATTCAAGGCGCCCATGGTAAGGAAACCCAATTGCGGTGGGCAATCGACGACGACAACGTCAAAGTCGTCCTCCACCTGAGCGATAGCCCCTGCCACGCGACGGAAGAAGAGATCCTCCGCTTTCCCCCTATTCTGTAGCATGAATCTTGGAGTCTGATGCTCGAACTCCATCAGTTCCAGGTTGCCGGGCACAATGCTAATCCCTGTGAAATAGGTCGGACGGACCACGTCCTTCATCAGTACTCGTTCTTCATCGTACCGGATGGCACCGTACAAGGTGGTGTTCTCGGCGACGTCAAACTCTGGCTGATAACCAAACATCGCTGAGAGGGATGCCTGCGGATCCAAGTCGATCGCGAGAACCCGGTAACCCTGAAGAGCGAGCCCCTGTGCGAGGTAGACAGAAGTAGTCGTTTTGGCTGACCCACCCTTGAAGTTTGCGACCGTGATCACCTGCAACTTTTCACCGCTGCGCCGCTGCGGGAAGAATCTTACAGCTTCCTTGGGCCGGGCAGTGGCGAGATAGCGCCTGAGTTCATTGATCTGTTCAAGAGAGTAAGATCGGCGCCCGCCGTTACCCAAATCCGGTGTTGGCCCCAACCCGTCAATTGACAGCTGTCGAAGATAGCCGTCAGACACGCCAACAATCTCTGCAACTTCCCCGGAGGTAAATGATCGCAGGGACTTCTGTGCCGTTGGTGGGAATGCGCGCTCTCCTACGGCTCGGAGCCTCGCTGAAAGCGCTTCAGCGCGCTGAGTAATGTTGGCTGAAGTTGATGGTTTTCCGATGTTGCGACCGATCACGTTCACTTTTGCCTCTATCCTCAGACGGTTTTTTAGCGTCAGACGCGCTATTTCCGTCTCAAGGATAAGTCACGATTCCCGTTGGTCTGCAAGAGAAATAGGGTTAACAAAACCTTAACAGCTCAGGAGGGAGCTCTCACGCAGATCGTTCGGCTCAGCCATTCCGCTTTGCGACCAATAGCTTAGCGGATTCTGCGACTTCGCGGTCAGAGCGTCTTACTAACACTTTTGTTAGTCACTGAGGCATCCCGCCGAACTCGAAACGATAGGCTCGCAGCCGACTGAGCTAGAATCAGCAGCTGACACTTTTGGCAGTAGATCAAAGCCGGATGGCCCGGCAAAGCTCCTCGCACCGTCAGAGCAGGGGAGATTTGCCCGATGCGCATCGTTGGGATCAGTAATCCAGAGACCGAAGCAGAACACCGCCTCATTCACGACATGCACCGTCTTCGCGCCCGCATCTTCCGCGGCAGACTGGCCTGGAACGTCCGTTGCACATCCGGCCTCGAGATAGACAGCTTCGATGAGCTAAAGCCGACGTACATCCTATGCATTGACCGTTCCGATGCTGTGATTGGCTGTGCGCGGCTTCTGCCCGCCACGAGCGGCACGATGTTGGAGAGGGTATTTCCGCAGCTTCTAGAATCGGCTCATCTGCGAGTTCATGCCCGCATGATCGAAAGTTCTAGATTTTGCGTGGATACCGAAGCCGCTGGAAGGCAACAGCAGTCGGGCCTTCACACTGCGACGCTCGCGATGTTCGCCGGTATCGTCGAGTGGAGCATACTTAATGGTTACTCCGAGATCCTCACCGCAACGGACGTCCGGTTGGAGCGTATCCTTCGTCGCGCCGGCTGGCCGCTCAAGCGCCTAGGCTCACCCATTCAAATCAATGAGACACGAAGTATCGCCGGAAGGCTTCCAGCAGATTGGGTGAGCTTCGATCGCCTTCGCCCCGGCACCTATTCATCAAACTTCTCAACCCTCAAAAAGGAAGCGGCCTGATCATGCTCGGCACACAAAACCGCTCACTTCCCCGCCTCGTCAGCAAACTGCAGAACGCGCTGGGAGACCATCTTTGCATAGCTCTCGAAGACCCTGGTGTCGTTGAGATCATGCTGAATCCTGACGGTCGGCTGTTCATCGAAAGGCTTGGTCACGGGATCGCCGCAGCAGGACAGATGACACGGTCTGCGGCAGAAACCGTCATCGGCAGCGTCGCTCATGTTCTCAACTCCGAGGTCGATGATGATCGCCCGATCGTTTCAGGCGAACTGCCAATCGGCGGGCATCGCTTTGAAGGACTACTGCCTCCCGTCGTTTCAGGCCCGTCGTTCACCATCCGCCGTCGTGCGTCGCGCCTCATACCGCTCGACGACTATGTGTCCAGTAAGGTGATGACCGCGAAGCATGCCGACGTCATTCGAAGCGCAATTGCTTCGAAGCTCAACATCCTGGTTGCCGGCGGCACGGGTTCCGGCAAGACCACGCTGACAAACGCGATCATCGCCGAGATCGTTGCAAGTTCCCCCGATGACCGCTTGGTCATTTTGGAAGACACCGCTGAGATTCAATGTGCCGCGCACAACGCAGTCAGCCTGCACACCAGCGACGCCGTCGATATGTCGCGTCTCTTGAAAAGCACGATGCGCTTGAGACCAGATCGGATTATCGTCGGCGAGGTTCGCGACGGCGCAGCACTGACTATGCTCAAGGCCTGGAACACGGGACACCCCGGCGGGGTCGCAACAATCCATGCAAACAGCGCGCGCTCAGCGCTTCAACGCCTAGAGCAGCTGACGGCCGAAGCCAGTCACCAGCCGATGCAAGCCGTCATCGGAGACGCCGTCGATCTGATCATCTCGATCGAGCGAACGGCTAAGGGCCGGCGGATCAGCGAAATCCTTCACGTCACCCGCTTTGCAGGCGGCCAGTACCAGACGGAACCCTATGCAGAGGAGAGCCGAGATGCAGCATAACAGATCCTTCCTGACACTCAGCGTTTTAGCTATCGCTGCCATCGCCGCTGCGCCGCCCGCTTTCGCTAGTTCCGGTGGAAGTCTTCCGTGGGAAGGACCGCTCGAACAGATCCAGGAATCCATCACCGGCCCGGTCGCCGGCTACATCGCATTGGCCGCCGTGGCGATTGCCGGCGGCATGCTGATCTTCGGTGGTGAGCTCAACGATTTCGCTCGCAGGCTGGTGTACGTCGTCCTGGTCGCCGGAATCTTGCTTGGTGCCACGACGATCGTCGGCCTCTTCGGCGCCACCGGTGCGTCAATCGGCCTACCGAAAGAGCAGGTCACGCAGGTCGTTTTGGACAGAGCGGGGGAGGGGGCTACGTGAGCCTCCGCCGCAATCGCATTCATCGCGCACTGTCTCGACCAAACCTCCTGATGGGTGCCGACCGTGAGCTGGTGCTGATCACCGGGCTTGCGGCCGTGATCCTAATCTTCGTGGTGCTGACGGTCTATTCGGCGCTCTTTGGCGTGGCCGTCTGGATCGTCATCGTCGGACTACTTCGAATAATGGCTAAGTCTGACCCGCTGATGCGGCAGGTCTATGCCCGTCACATTTCCTACAAATCCCACTACCGGCCGACGGCCGCGCCGTGGCGCAAGTACTAGAGCTGTCCAATGGCTGCCCTCAAACATTTCCGCGCAACAGGTCCCTCGTTCGCTGATCTGGTTCCCTATGCCGGCCTAGTCGACAACGGCGTCCTGCTTCTGAAGGACGGCAGCCTGATGGCTGGCTGGTATTTCGCGGGTCCGGACTCCGAAAGCGCCACCGACCTCGAACGCAACGAGCTTTCTCGGCAGATCAATGCGATCCTGTCGCGTCTCGGGACCGGGTGGATGATCCAGGTCGAGGCCATCCGAGTGCCAACGGTCGACTACCCCACGCCTGACCAGTGCCATTTTCCCGATCCTGTCACTCGCGCGATCGATTTGGAGCGGAGAGCCCACTTCAGGCGTGAGCAGGGGCATTTCGAGAGCAAGCATGCGATCATTCTCACCTACCGGCCGCTCGAGTCGAAGAAGACCGCGTTAGCCAAATACATCTACTCGGACGAGGAGAGCCGGAAGAGATCCTATGCAGACACAGTGCTATCAGTGTTTCGAAACGCGATCCGGGAAATCGAACAGTATCTGGCCAACACCCTGTCGATCGCCCGCATGCAGACCCGCGAAGTTCGCGAGAGGGGAGGGGAGCGGGTCGCGCGCTATGACGACCTCCTGCAGTTCGTTCGTTTTTGTATCACGGGGGAGAGCCATCCGGTCCGGCTGCCGGAAGTCCCGATGTATCTCGACTGGCTGGCAACGGCTGAGCTGGAGCACGGCCTGACGCCAAAGGTAGAGAACCGGTTCCTCGCGGTTGTCGCCATAGATGGCCTGCCTGCCGAGAGCTGGCCCGGCATCCTGAACAATCTCGACTTGATGCCGCTTACCTACCGCTGGTCGTCGCGCTTCATCTTCCTTGATGCGGAAGAGGCACGCCAGAAGCTCGAACGCACGCGGAAGAAATGGCAGCAGAAGGTTCGCCCATTCTTCGATCAGCTTTTCCAGACGCAGAGCAGATCGGCCGATCAGGATGCCATGACCATGGTCGCCGAGACCGAAGACGCCATCGCTCAGGCTTCGTCCCAGCTGGTTGCATACGGCTACTATACACCGGTCGTGATCCTGTTCGATGAAGACCGCGACGCCCTGCAGGAAAAGGCGGAGGCTATCCGCCGGCTGGTCCAGGCCGAGGGGTTCGGAGCACGTGTCGAGACCTTGAACGCGACAGATGCGTTTCTCGGGAGCCTGCCGGGGAACTGGTACGCCAATATCCGTGAGCCGCTGATCAACACGAGCAACCTAGCGGATCTCATTCCATTGAACTCGGTATGGTCGGGAAATCCGGTGGCGCCGTGCCCGTTCTTCCCACCGAACTCGCCGCCGCTGATGCAGGTGGCTTCGGGCTCAACCCCGTTCCGACTGAACCTGCATGTCGACGATGTCGGCCACACCCTGATCTTCGGACCTACAGGTTCGGGTAAATCGACCCTGCTCGCCTTAATCGCTGCGCAGTTCCGCCGCTATGATTGTGCCCAGATTTTTGCCTTCGACAAGGGCAACTCGCTCCTGCCCCTGACGCTTGCTGCCGGCGGCGATCACTACGAGATTGGCAACGACCAAAAGGGGGAGGGAAGAGCGCTGGCATTCTGCCCGCTCTTCGATCTTTCGACAGATGGCGATCGAGCATGGGCGACCGAGTGGATCGAAACGCTTGTCGCCCTGCAGGGCGTTACCATCACGCCGGACCACCGTAACGCAATCTCTCGCCAGATCGGGCTGATGGGGACAGCACCCGGAAAGTCGCTATCGGACTTCGTCAGCGGCGTGCAGATGCGCGAAATCAAGGATGCACTCTATCACTATACGGTCGATGGCCCGATGGGTCAGCTTCTAGACGCTGAACAGGATGGCCTGACGCTTCGAGCGTTTCAGTGCTTCGAGATCGAGCAGCTCATGAATATGGGCGAGCGTAATCTGGTGCCCGTCCTCACCTATCTCTTCCACCGGATCGAGAAGCGGCTCGACGGCTCACCTAGTCTTATTCTCCTCGACGAGGCTTGGCTGATGCTCGGCCATCCCGTGTTTCGCGACAAGATCCGGGAATGGCTGAAGGTTCTCCGCAAAGCCAATTGCGCGGTCGTTCTGGCGACGCAATCCATCTCCGACGCTGAGCGCTCTGGCATCATCGACGTGCTGAAGGAATCCTGCCCGACCAAGATCTGCTTGCCGAATGGCGCTGCGCGCGAGCCGGGCACGCGGGAATTCTACGAACGGATTGGCTTCAACGAGCGTCAGATCGAGATCGTTTCGGGTGCCATCCCCAAGCGCGAATACTACGTCGCCACGCCAGACGGACGGCGGCTCTTCGACATGTCGCTCGGGCCAGTGGCGCTGAGCTTTGTGGGCGTATCGGGAAAGGAAGACCTGAAGCGCATCAGAGCGCTGAAGGCGGAACACGGCCAGGAATGGCCGACCCATTGGCTTGAATCGAGAGGAGTTCACGATGCCACGTCGCACCTCAACGTCCGGTAACTGGATCGTCGCAACGATGACTGCGGCAATCGCGCTGTCGCCGATTGTTTCCGCCCATGCGGGGTCAGCAACGGGCGCTGCCACCGAATGGACGCAGCTCGCCAACAATGCGCAGCTCATCGACCTTCTGAAAAGCTCCGGCCTGCAGGTCGACAATCAGTTGACCCAGATCACGCAACTCGCCGAGCAAATCCAGAACCAGCTGAAGATCTATGAGAACATGCTGCAGAACACGGCGCAGCTCCCTGATCATATCTGGGGCCAGGTCGAAAGCGATCTCAACCGTCTGCGCAGCATTATTGATCAAGGGCAGAGCATCTCTTTCTCGATGGGCAATGCCGACGACGTCCTTCAGCAGCGGTTCAATAGCTATGCGGATCTGAAAACCAACCTGCCGAACGCCGAGTCTTTCTCGAACACCTACCAATCCTGGTCGGACACGAACAGGGACACGATCGGCAGCACTCTGAAAGCAGCCAGTCTGACAGCGGATCAGTTCGATACCGAGGAGGGCACGATGAGTTCGCTGCGATCGATGTCGGAGTCGGCCGACGGCCAAATGAAGGCCCTCCAGGTCGGACACCAGATTGCCGCCCAGCAGGTTTCCCAAATGCAGAAGCTGCGTGGTCTTGTCTCGCAGCAAATGACGATGATGGGCACATGGCTCCAGACCGAGCAGACGGACAAGGACCTCGCACAGGCCCGGCGTGAGAAATTCTTCAATGCCGACGTTACCACGATCCCGAGTGGCCAGAAGATGGAGCCACGCTGGTGAGCCGCCCGGTCCTCGTCATGGTGCTGGTCATGGTCGCTGCGGCGGCTTCCGCCACCACTTTTTGTTTCGTCCAGGCAAACGCCCCGGCATCACCCGAGATGAGCGAAGAGCAACGGATCACCCGTGAGAAATTTTTCGGCACATCCAAGGAGCTGCCCCCGATCGAAAAAGGTCAGGAGATGCGGCCGCGATGGTAAAGCGAAATCTTGAGCGAGCCTTCGTGCTCGGCGGCATAGCCTGCCTGGTCCTCGCCACCCCAGCGTTCGCGCAGCAAGGACAGGTCCTGACAGAGCTTGAAAACCAGGTCTCTGCTGCCGCGAAGGGGTGGGAGACCACCATATTGGACGCGGCAAGGTCGCTATTCTGGATCCTTGCGGGGATCGAGGTCGGCATCGCCGCCGTCTGGCTCGCCATACAAGCCGCGTCGCTTGATAGCTGGTTCGCTGAACTCGTCCGACGGATCATGTTTATCGGCTTCTTCGCGTTCGTTCTAACCCAGGGACCAACGCTTGCGAGGGACGTCGTCAACAGCCTCTATCAGATCGGCGCTGGCGGCGGATCGGCTTCGCCGGCCGAAGTGTTCGATGCCGGTATACGGGTGGCATCGCAGATATCCGAGCAGGCCAAGTTCGGGGTGTTCGAGGACAATGCACTCGCAATCGCCGCTGTCCTTGCAATGGGGATCGTGGTCATATGCTTCTCCTTGGTCGCGGCAATCTTCGTCGCAGTCATGGTGGAGATGTATGTCGGGCTGCTGGCCGGCATGATCATGCTTGGCCTGGGTGGTTCGTCCTTCACCAAGGATTTTGCCGTCCGCTATCTGGTCTATGCCTTCGGCGTCGGTATGAAGCTCATGGCCTTGGTCATGATCGCTAGAATTGGCTCGGAAGTGCTCCTCGGACTGGCACAAGCACCGACGGCGGAAACGGATCAATTTATCACTACATTGGCGATCGCTGGCATCTCTGTCGTGGTCTTCATCATCGCGATGTACGTTCCCAACATCATCCAGGGCGTCGTTCAAGGTTCATCCGTCACGGGCGGCATGGAAACCATTCGTCACGGCGGTCAGACGACATCATTTGCTCTCGGCACAGCATCGCTTGCCGCAGGTGCAGTAGGCGTTGGCGCTGCAACAGCCCAATCCGCGCGGGCTGTGGGATCATCTGTGGCAGGTGCCACACTTCGCGGCATGAGTGCTGGCATCGGATCGGCAGCAAAGGCTGCAGGCTCAGCCGCGAAAGAAAAGGCGATCGGTTCGCCCGGCGCCTACGCCGGTTCGATCATGGGGCTCGCCAACGCCAAGATCGATCAGGCTCGCACAGGGCATAGCAGCCCGACACCTCCTCCCGAACGACACAACACGTAATCATCAGGAAGGCAAAAGTGATGGCAGCAAACCGGCCGCCCGAAAGTCCTTACCTTGCCGCGCGGCAAGAGTGGACAGAACGATATGGATCCTACGTCCAGGCCGCGCGCGCATGGCGGATCGTCGGCATCCTCGGATTGTCGATGGCCGTGATCGGCTTCACCTACGCCATGTATCTCAGCACGCAGGTCAAGCTCGTGCCGTACATCGTCGAGGTCGACAAGCTCGGCACGTCGGTGACGGCAGGCTTCCCTGAGCAGATCGAGTATGCCGATGCCCGCGTCGTCCGCGCGACACTCGGCAACTTCATCACCAGCCTGAAGTCCATCACGCCCGACGCGGTGGTGCAGAAGCAATATATAGATCGGACCTACGCGCTTCTCCGGACGTCCGATCCCTCGACCCAGAAAATCAATGCCTGGTTTCGCGGCAACTCGCCGTTCGAGAAGGCCAAGACATCGACGGTTGCCATCGAGGTCAACAACATCGTCGCACTCTCCAACCAGACCTACCAGATCGACTGGACCGAATACGAACGCGACCGCAAGGGCAAGGAGACCGGCACGCGCCGGTTTCGCGGAATTGCGACAGTGGCGCTCACCGCACCACAGGACGAGGCAATCATCCGCCTCAACCCGATCGGTCTGTATGTCCAGGACTTCGACTGGACCGCACAGCTTTAAGGGCAGGGGAATTCACATGCACAGAACAGGATTGATCGCGGCCGTCGGCTGCATGGCCGGGCTCGCTCTCGGGGACTGCGCAATCGCGCAAAGCATGACACCAAACGAAGCCAAGGGCACCAATATCTCTCGCAAGTGGCGAGGCACGGCCGGTCTGGTGACAACCGGGCCCGACGGTAAGGTGATCTTTCTATTCGGCGAAACTCAGCCCTCCGTGGTTTGCTCGCCGCTTCAGGTGTGCGACATCGAACTGCAGGCTGGCGAGATCGTCCGTGATGTGCTCGTTGGTGACACGGTCCGCTGGAAGGTCGAACCCGCGACATCGGGGGCGACCGGGGGCCAGGCAATCCACCTGATCGTGAAGCCGTCCGAGGCAGGCCTCGTCACGTCCATGGTCGTCACGACCTCGCGGCGGACTTATCATATCCAGCTCAAATCCCACCCCAGCCAATACATGGCGAGGATCGGATTCGAGTACCCGGAAGATGTGTCGACCAAGCTGGCCGACATCAATACTCGCCTTGAGACCGGGGGCACTCCCGGAACTGCTCCGGACAAGCTGAACTTCGCCTATTCGGTCAGCGGCCGAGCCTCATGGCGGCCGAAGCGCGTCTATTCCGATGGCGCTAAAACTTACATCCAGTTTCCACGGTCCATCTCTGGGCAGGACGCTCCGGTGCTGTTCGTCGTCAGCGGCGGCCAGAACCGCATCGTCAACTATCGCATGAAAAACGACATGATGATCGTCGACTACGCCGTCGACAAGGCTGTGCTCGTCTCCGGGGTCGGCTGGCGCCAGCAGAAGATCACGATCCGGCGGGGAGCTGACCGATGAACAAGACCATCGCCGCCATCATCATCACCGCCGTTCTTTCCGGTTGCCAGACTGCGGATGAAACGCTGGCCACAAGTTTCACTCCGACTTCTGTCACTGGCTCCACCGCAAGCGCAATCGCCGGCGACATGGCAAGCCGGCTTGCAGAACAAGTTGGACCTGCCGGCAACACGACACTGAAAATGGAGAAAGATAACTCCGAATACGCCGCCGCTCTTGAGGCCGCGCTAGAGGGATGGGGGTACACGGTCGTTACCGATGAGAAAGTCAGTAAGGATCAGAAGCCTGTCGAGTTCGCGTGGTCAATCGACAGTTTCGACGGTCAAGTACTGGCGCAAGTCAGCACACCAGCCCTTGCGCTTGGTCGGGCCTATACGGCGACGTCATCAGGCGCGACACCCGCCAGTCCGCTTTCGGTCATGCAGCGAAACTGAGGGAAGGCGAGATCATGGTTCAATCACTCCAGCTCCGCACAGCAGGCAGTTCTGACGATCAACGGAGCATGAGACGCCTCAATCGCCTGCCAATCATCGTCGCTATCATCATCATTGTCCTGTTTTTCGGCGTGGTCATCATCGGCCTTTCGTGGCGTGGCCTTTCCTTCAACCGGGGAAACGAGCTCGACACCGGTACCACTGCGCCAGCCACTTCATTTGGCGATCAGCTGAAGCGTGGGATATCCGATGGTATTATCGGTGAGCCGGAGCAACGGGAAGAATTCCAGCCGACACCTGTCGTTATCGAGCGTGAGCGCGTGAGAGAGCCTGTGGTGGACCGTGAAGAGGTCACCCGAACGGAACGCAGAACGCAACTCGAGCCAGAGGCTGAGTGGAGAGCGCGGCTGAAGCGCGAACAAGATGAGCAGATACTGCGTGAGGCCCAGCGTCAGCGGATGGCAAGCATTCAGGCTCGCGCAACAGCGCTAGACTCCCCGCTCAAGGTAGATTTGTCCGAGGTGCAGAGAAGCTCCTCGGAAACCGCAATCGATGCCCGTCAGCCGCTCAATTCCACAACGAACAGCGCATCCGATCTTTACAGCGCCGCGATGAAGTCCGGATTACTCGGACAGAACGTCGATCAAAACGGCCAGACCTCAAAGGAAGAATTCTTCAACCAGGACATCAAGGATCTTGGCTATCTGCCAAACCAGGTGGTCCCGCAGCTCTCGCGCTTTGAGCTGAAGCGTGGGTCTGTCATCCCTGCGACAATGATCACGGGCCTGAACTCCGACCTTCCGGGCAGGATTTCGGCACAGGTCAGCCAGAATGTCTATGACAGCGCCACGGGCTACCGGCTGCTCATTCCGCAGGGGGCGAAACTCTTTGGTCGTTACGATTCCAAGGTGTCATTCGGTCAGAAGCGCGTGTTGGTCGTCTGGACGGACCTCACATTCCCGAATGGATCGACATTGCAGATCGGCGGCATGGCCGGCACGGATGCCGAAGGCTATAGCGGCTTCAAGGACAAGGTCGATCGCCACATTTGGCGTACGTTTAGCTCTGCCGCACTCGTTGCCATTATCGGCACAGGCATCGATATGTCGATGCCTGAGAGCTCGACGCTCGCGACGCAGGATACCGCGTCCGACGCCGCCCGTCGGAATTTTGCCGAGAGCTTCGGCCGAGTGGCCGAGCAAAGCATCTCAAAAAATCTGAATGTCCAGCCGACGGTCAGGATACGGCCGGGCTACAAGTTTAACGTATTGGTAGATCAGGACATCGTCTTTCCAGCCGCATATCGCGACTAGCCGAACAGGCCTGCCCTGCAAATGCCACAGACAGATTGAATCGTTATGACCTAATGCAATCTTGCATGGCTAAAAACTATCATTAATGGTCAACTTTAAAGCCGCATGCTCCTATGCGGCGACTTATCTTGGAGCTACCGCGCCCTCAGCCAAGGGCATCCCTAGATGACTGCAACTGTGCTGCAGTCAGACCCTCAGTCGAAGGAGGCTGTGAATTGAATCAATGGTTTGAGCACTTGACCGAACAGGTTGCCCTGGCGCACGACGAAGCAGCAGTGAGGGCCACCCTAGAAAAGCTCAGTCAGGAAGCGGGTTTTGGCGCCTATGCGTATCTGAGCCTTCAGGCAGAAACCCACACGGCAATCTCAAACTATGACATTGAGTGGCAGCAGCGATATCTCGAAAGAGCATATGCATCGATTGATCCAGTCGTGCGAAACGCGCGCGACAAGCTTGAGGCCTTCGCGTGGTCCAATGAAGCATCGCTGCGAATGAGCAAGGAGCGCAGGGCCTTCTACGGAGAGGCCGGTGAGTTTGGAATCCGCTCAGGGATTACCATTCCGATCAAGGCGGGCTTCGGGCGTATGGCGATGCTCACACTTGCCTCAGCAGACGCGGACTTCGCCCAAGGACAACAGCTGAACCCGGTCCTTGCGGCTTCGGCAGTCGCGCAACTGCATGCAAGGCTTGAAGGCCTGGGGGCTAAGCCAACCTTTCGAACGCCAATTCGATTGAAGTCGGATGAGTTGACTTGCTTGCGATGGTCGGCCGAGGGGAAATCGATGCGTGCGATCGCGATCATCGAGAACACCACCTATGCCAATGTCGCATTCTTCATTCGCAATGCCAAGGCGGCATTGGGCGCGACGACCTTGCCGCAGGCGACAGCCATGGCCACAAAGTTCGGACTAATCTAAATTAGTGCCCCTTTGATTTCGGCATGTCCGGGATGTAGCCCAGAATGTCGATAAGCGTGGACACGACCGTCTGCTGGGCATGCACGGCAATCATCGCCTGTATGTAGTCTTGGCTTGCCTCACGCGCCGTGTCTGAGTCGGTTGCGGCATCGACTTTTGCTTCGAGCATCACTGCGTCGTTGCGCAAGCGGCGATGTTTCTCAATCTCCCGCACAACATGGCGTTCGATCTCCTCAGGCGGTTGATCGCTCATTAAACCGATGAGTGGACGCAATATGAGTTTGATGTCAGACACAGGCCCGGCTGCACTTGTTTTTAACACGATCGATCCAGTTACTGCCCATATGCGGTCGGTGTAAACCGTCTTAAAAAATCTGACATGCAGAGGGGCAAGCCGATATAGAAATCAGTTACATACTATAGTTGATAAACTTAAAGTATGTAAACGGTGATCTTCCGCGCATGGATATGCGCAAGCTGGTCGGCCGAAATTTCGCCCGCCTTCGTCGGGAACAAGGCCTGACGCAGGAGGATGTGGAAGCGCGTTCGGGCTTCAGCCAGCAATATCTGAGCGGTCTCGAACGGGGGAAGCGAAACCCGTCCATCGTCACGCTTTATGAAATCGCTCAGGCGCTCGGAGTGAGTCATGTTGAACTGGTCGCGCCCGACGATGGAACTGGAGATCGAATTGTCCCTTCGTGAGGCCGAAAACGCAATCGAGCATGTCGCGGGTGTCTGCGGCGGTGAACCTGTGTTCAGGGGCACCCGTGTTCCTGTTAGAATGGTTGCAGCCATGAAAAGCCAGGGTGCGACCACAGAGGATATCGTTGAAGGGTATCCGTCGCTCACGGTTCGCATGGTCGAGCTTGCAGAAATCTGGACGATGCCATACCCGATGAGCGGCCGCCCCTTCAGACTTTCGGACCTTGGCGCGACGGTCAACCACACAAAGCGCTTTTCGCTGTCGCTGCCATCAGGCAAAATCTCAGAAGCCCGATAGATCCACGTCACATCGACCACAAGATTGAGAGGGGTGCTGCTTGCAGACGTTCGGCAAACGGCGTGATGCGGTCATGATCATGCAGGACGAGGCCTCGCACGAAACGGTCGCCGACCGCTGCCTGTAGCTGACGTAACCCGCGGAAATCATCGGCCCTGACGGTCGCAGATGCCTTGACTTCAATGCCGATGATCCGCCCAAGCCGATCCTCAATCACGATATCGACCTCATCCAGATCCTTCGTTCTATAGTGCGAAAACGAGACGCGTCGCTCAGACCAGGATGCCAGCTTCATCAGTTCGGAGACGACAAAACTCTCTAGCAGGGCGCCAAATCGAGTCTTGTCGTCAGATAGTTTGGCCAGTTCGTCTTCGCGCAAAGCCGCCAGAAGCCCTGTGTCGATGAAATGGAGCTTTGGTGTTTTGACAAGCCGGCTGAGCCGGTTGTTCGACCACGGGACTAGGGTTTTGATCAGGAATAGCCGCTCCAAGATCGCTATGTATTTTTGTGCGGTAACCCCGGACAAGCCCAGCGCCGAACCAAAGCTGCTATTGTTGATCAATTGGCCGGCATGTTCTGCGAGGATGTTCAGGAGGCGCGGCAAACGATCGAACTGATCTATGTTGGCAATGTCGCGCACGTCGCGATCTAGGATAAGACTGACATAGTCTTCGAGCCACGAGACGCGCCGGGCTGATGTGGTTCGCCTCAAGGCTTCAGGATAGCCCCCAGCCAATACCATGCTCATCAATTCCTTGCCGAGAACAACCTCACCCTGTACGGCCGGTTCGTCCCCCGCGAACAGTCGGTCGAGCATAAGGCCCGGACTCGATCGGATTTCGGCCTGTGCGAAGGGAAGGAGCGGAATGACGGCCATTCGGCCGGCGAGCGAGTCGGCAATAGTCGGAATGGTCGCTAGATTCGCGGAGCCCGTTAACAGAAACCGCCCTGGCTCCTGATCTTCATCCACGCTTGCCTTGATCGCAAGCATCAGATCGGGGACTCTTTGAACCTCGTCGATAACCGCCCGCTTGATCCCCCGTATAAACCCCGTGGGGTCGGCCTTCGCGGCGTTCAAGGTACCTGCATCATCCAATGTGATGTATGGCCGATCCTTGTCTGAGAACATGCGCGCGAGCGTCGTCTTACCTGCCTGCCGCGGCCCAGATATCAAAACGACACGGGTGTCGGCTAGAGCTGCCTCCACGAGAGGCAGCGCTTTACGATCGACAAGGGGCTTCAAATTCGAATGATCAGTCATACGGCCATTCTTAACTCAATGGCCGTCCAATTTAAAGTGAGATCCCGTCCATTTTTAATCTAACAAACGTCCGATCTTGAATGATATCACTTCTGGCCGCTGATCCTCGTCAGATCGACGCGAATGCCAGCATCGTCAGGCTTCGACGGCTCGTCTTTCTCCTGGGGCGTGGCTTCGGCCTCCGGAGCCTCTTCTGCATCATCCACCGCCTCCTCTGATTTTTGCACGACCGCGCCACCTGGATTTTCCGCCTGGAATACGCTCTCCCCCTCAAACTTTCCGGTCTGCCAGGCATGGACAGCATCGTCGAAGAGCTGCGGGAACACCTCTTCACTCGTCGGGTTGCCATACCAGTTCGCGACGATGCGAAGGATCTTGGCAAACATCATCGTGCCCATGCGCAGATTCGCGCAGGGGTCAACCAGATCAGCCTTCAGCTCTGACGCGTCCCTCAGACCGATTCCCGCCGGAATCTGGGTGAGACCCACCCGCACGACAGAACCGCCGATGTTTTCGCGGACAATCTCGATTGCTTCCTCGGGCGTTTTCGGTTTGGGAATGAGGATCAGACGCCCACCGGACTTTACCGTGATCGCAAGCGGATCGTCCGAGCCGACCGCCTGGACGAACTGCTGGACGATAGCCGGCTTCAACGATGGGTCGGCACATTCCTTGACCAGCGCAGCTTCCAGCATGTGAGCTCCAACCCTTAACTGTTGAACGAGATGACGAGCGGCAGGCCGAACAAGCGGGCCCAAGCCTCGCTGCTCGCCCGCTGGATGTCGATGATCGATGTCCCTGCGGTCCACCAGCCGTTCCCGACAGCGACGACGGCGTGGGGTCGGTGGAATGCCGATTGCAGGATCGGCCAGACGAGAAGCTGCTCGTAGCAGATCAATGGCGCCACTCTCTGGTTGGCGACATCCACGACGGGATTGGCAAAGTAATGTGCCCGGGCACCGCCGTTATCGCCGATCCAGGCTCTCCATGGCTGCCACATCGAGCCCGGGACCGGCATCCTCTCCCGATAGAGAATATCGGTTCCATCAGCCGACAGTTTGACGAGCACATTGTCATAGCCTTGGCTGTCGATGACGGCCGCTCCCGCGATGACAGTAATGCCCTTATCCGCGAGAGATCGCTGCCAGACGCGGCCAACCGTCGGTGTCCAGAAACCGAGAGCGCTTTCCGGCAGCACAACCGTGGTGCCCAACTGTTGGGCGCGTACAACGTCGATCAGCTCGTGTTGCCGCTTGAGGCCAGCTTCGCGTCCGAGCGACGCCCCCCTTTCAAGGTCGACACCGATCCACGACGTAGGTAGAATCGGAGGCGTCCACTCAGCGGCGGGCCAGAGCCAGAAGCCTGCCATGGCCAAGGCTGCAGCCGGCCGATACCGCGTTGTCATGACGATCAGGCCGGCTGCCATCGCTCCCAAACCCCACCATCCCCAGCCGGGAAACAGAACGCCCGCGGCCGTGATCGGATGCGCCCATCCAAGAATGCCGAAAGGCGGGATCGCCATTGCGATGCATGCGGCCAGGTAGCGACCCTGCTTCTGCCATCCCTTGCCATCCCTCCAGAGCACCGAATGGACCGTAACGAAGGCGCTTGAAGCGACCAGCCAAAGCAAGAGTCCGGGCCAAATATCCGATGAATAGAAGTTCGCTAAGCCCTGCGGCAAGCCACGTGATGCCGCTAAGAAGTAGGCAGCAGAGATCGCCACTGCCTGCAGGCGCGTCCGCGCCAGAGACCAGAGCATGGGGAACGTGGCTGCGAGGGGCAAGAGAAGAACATCACCGCTCCAACCGATCCATCCCGCGCTGGTGGACAGTGCGACGAGGGCAACATTCCGCAAGAAATCAGGGCGCATAGGTCCAGACCTCCTGCGCCAGGCCGAGTATTCCATCCATCGGCAGAGGGCCGAAGTACCGGCTGTCGAAGGATCCCGGAAACTCGGAATGGAGAAAGACCGCGCCAGGCGGAACGACACCGCCATCGTAGTGCACCATCTCACGCCTCTGGCCATCCGTCCGTGCAACACGCGAGTGAGAAAGTGGCCGACCATCGATGCGGACATCGTCATGGATCTCGATCACCTGTCCAGATGTCGCTACGACCGTCTTGATCAGAGGCGCTACGCGGCCGGCGCAGAGGCCGAAACGCAGATATCCACGCGCGCGCGCTTCACGCATCTCGTCGGTGGCGGGTGGGCAGATAAAGATCAGATCGCCAACAAGGACCGGACGATCAGGCTCGACGATCCGCCACAGGCCCAGCGGTTCGCTCGGCGTCAGATTGAACCTGAAGCCCTGACCTCCGAGCAGCACAATGAGGCCAAGTGTGAACAGGCTCACGCTGGAGATCCGATAAAACCAGACGAGCCGTTTCATGCGCCGTAGCACTCTATGTCGATGGCGCATTTTCATTTGAGGTTCAGCCCCTGCAATCTCGTCTGACGCAGTGCTTCAGCCTGCTTGAGCGCCGTGACGCTGCGTTCGTGGGCCGACAATTGCTGCACCGTCCGCATCGTATTCCAAGCTTGTTGCACCTCGCTCTTCTGGGCAGCATTCATGCCTGCCGTAACGTGCTGGTATGCCTCACCGTTGGCATCCTTCGCAGCCAGGGGCAGGAAGGTCCTTTCTCCGAAACGTTCAGTGACCGCCTTCGCGAAACCTTCGAGTTCAGCCTTCACCATTTTGTCGGCAAGCGCATATTCGAGACCCGATGGCAGGTCGTTTCGGTCGATGGCATCGCGGACGCGTTCCAGCACGGTCTTCGCATTGGACGAGAGGGCAGGGATCTCCAGCGCGACCTGCCTGCGAACCGCAAGCTCCTCGGCGTGATTTCGCTGCTCGGCGTCGCCGCGCTGGCGGAGATAATCGCTGATGCTGTCGGCGAGCGGCGTCACATTTTTGAGCGCCCGGTCTCGGTCCGCCCTGTCGCCGCGGCTGGCCAGTAGGCCCGTCTTGCCCTTGAGGGCGCCGAAGGTTTCAGGCTCGCTGGCAATCTTGGCGATGGTCTTTTCCGCAACTGCCTGGTCGCGCAACATCGCATCGACGTTGACGGCTTTGAAGGCGCTTTCCGGCTGCGCGTAGACTTGGATGAAGCGCATCGAGATTTCTTCCCATTGCTTCTTAAGCGCTGGGTCGACGGCGAGCTTGTCCTCGACGGCCTGATCGATCGATTTCGGGAAGGTGGTGATACCGGCCACCATGGGCTTGGTCTCCTTTGCCGCAGTGGGAACGGTGTTGGCCGTCGATGCTGCGAGGCCGAGTTTGGCGCCGATGGCCGCAAGCTTGCCGGCGAGATCGAACAGCTTTTGCTTCTGCCGGATCGTCCATTCTAGACGGTCACGCGCGACGGTTCTGGCAACGTTGACGATGTGAAGGCCGCGCGCCTCGGCAAAGCGCAGTGCTTGGCGGTAGATGCTGCCGCCGGCGTGATCGAGCGTTGTTTCTTTGGAATTCCTGCGCGACAGGATCTCGACTAGACCGCCTGCCTTGGCGAAGGATCGGCGGCCGTAATAGACGCCGAGATCCTCGCGGTGGCGGGTCATCGCCACATAGGTGAGGTGACGATCAAGGGACAGCGACGCCAGCACATTGACCCGGTCGACAGTGGCGCCCTGGCTCTTATGCACCGTGGTTGCGTAGCCGTGGTCAATATTGTTGTAGAAGCGCTGTTCGACCGTGACATGCCGTTGATGTTCACCCTCGCCAATCACGGCCACGAGGCGACCCGGTGTGGCTTCCAGCACCTTGCCCAGCATGCCGTTCTTGACGCCGATCGAACCCTCGTTCTTCAGGAAGACGATCTGGTCGCCGGCAGCAAAGCTTCTGACGCCATCGGCGGTTTTAAATGTAAAGCCCTGCTCGATTATGCCGCGCTCGATCAGTTTCGTGCGCGCCAGCTCGTTCAGCATGCGGACGTCGCGACGCAGGTGCGCCAGGATCAATGTGGACTTTGCGGGATCGTAGTCACGGTTCCAATCGGCGATGAGGTTGGTGACCGCATCGGCCTTCAGCTCTGAGCCAATCATTTTGCCGTTCGACTGATAGGCTGCGACGGCTTTGCCGACATTGCCACGCGCAAGATCGAGCGAAGCGTCGCGCATCCATTGCTCACGCTGGCGATAGATGGTTTCGAGTTCGGCATAGCCGATGCGATCGGCAATGGCGCGGAAGGCAGCACCCGCCTCGATCGGCTGAAGCTGCTCAGGATCGCCGACAAGCACGAGCTTGGCGCCAGCTTTGGTGACAGCTTCGACGAATGTCGCCATTTGCCGCGACGACACCATGCCGGCCTCGTCCAGAACGAAAACCGTCTTGTCGTCGAGCTGCCCGCGACCCTGATTCCAGCGAAGTTCCCAGGACGACAGCGTGCGCGAGACGATGCCCGCTTCCTTCTCCAGACCTTCAGCCGCCTTGCCGGCAAGCGCACCACCGACGACTCGGTAGCCGGCCGCCTCCCATGCCTCGCGCGCAGCCTTCATCATCGTCGTCTTGCCGGCGCCAGCGCGGCCGATCACGGCTGTAATCCGCTCACCACCGGCAACATGTTCGATGGCGGCCTTCTGCTCGTCGGACAGCCGTTCGTGACGCGCAAACGTCCCCTCGAGCACTGGCTGCCGGACGCCATGCGAAGACCGCTGCGCGAGCCAGATCGCGCGGTTCGCCGTCTCAGCCTCCAGCCGGATCAGCTCTCGTGTGGTGTATTTTGCCGGCGCCCGGACCCCAGTGGCGAAATCCATCCGCTCGCGATCGAGCCGCAGCGTCTCCGGGCTCTGAAGAATGCGCGCCATCAGGCTCTGGAAGAGGCCCGCATCATCGACATAACGATGCAGAATCTTGGCGACATCGCGCTCATCAAACACGCTCTTCTCGCGCGTGATCATGTCGAGCACGATCTGCGGATTGCGTTGGATGCGGCGGGCGTTCTCAGCCCGACGTTCCTCTTGAAGCTCCAGCCGTTCGAGCGCAGCCTTCTCTTCCGCATCGACCGCTTTCCGCTCAATCGCCTTCGTGCCAACACCAAGATGGATGGTGGGCGTCAGCTCAATTCCCTGCTTCTCAAAGGACCGGCCATCGATCCTGATATCGAGGCCGGCAAGCGCCAGATGACGGTTTTGGCAGGCGAACCAGCCGTCGCGAAACGCATTGAAATCATCAAGCCCACCGGCCCAAAGCTCATAGACGATTTTGCCGCTGTCGTTGCGCAGCGCTTTGCCGTCCGGTCCCACGACGGCCACCTTCTTCGAACCGAAACCGTCTACGGTAAGCGGCCGCAAGGTTGTCATCAGATGGATGTGCGGATTGCCTGGTGCATCATGAAAGACCCAGTCGGCCACCATGCCCTCGGCCGTTATGTGTCTCGCCACGAAATCCCGCACGAGCTCGATGTTCTGCTCGACCGACAGCTCTATCGGCAGGGCGATGGTGACATCCTTTGCAAGCTGCGCATCAGACCGTTTCTCAAACTCCTCAACCTTGTTCCAGAACGCTTCCGACGCTCCCGAGACAGACCGATCGGCAATCATCGATTGCAACCATTCAGGCGCATCGGCGGGGATGATAAACTCCTCATGAAGCAGGCCCTGCTTGCGGGTGTAGTCGATCGTCCGGGCTTCCCGCTCATAGTCCATCTTGGCGCAGTGCCGGTAGGCCGCCGACAGCACCGCGCTGCGGCCCGAGCCACGGGCAACAATGCTGACTGAGAAATGCGGCACGGCCATTGTCTGAAAGACTCCTTCGATCGAACAAAATCAACGTGTTCGTCAGGAGGGGAGGGCCCCGCCAGGGCCCGAGAGCAAACTGTCGCATCAGCGACGTATAATTGCGCCCTTCGGATCCGTCCTCGCGAACGGACGGGATGATGCTCAAAAGCGTAGGCTCCGCCTACTCGCATTTCTGTTAGTAGATCGGCACGCCGATCTGAACGACTCTGGCTGCGTGAACAACGTCATGCAGCAACAGAGGACAATCCAGAGATGAAGAAGCCATCCTCCAAGATCCGTGAAGAAATCGCCAAACTCCAGGAACAGCTCAAGCACGCGGAAACGAGAGAGGCCGAGCGCATCGGTCGCATTGCGCTGCGGGCGGGACTTGGCGAAATCGAAATTGAGGAGACCGAACTTCAGGCGGCGTTCGAGGAATTGGCGAAACGCTTTCGCGGAAGCAAGTCCGGCACGAGCGGAAGGAAAGGAGCAGGCGACAGCAGCACGGGCAGCGGGCAGACCGAGGCGCTCGCGTCTGGCTCGACTTCGGGCGGCGTTGGCGAGGCTTGAGCGGATGAGCAGGAACGCAACGTCCGACGCCCGAAAGAAGGACACGCGCGACAAGATCGAGCTTGGCGGCCTCATCGTCAAAGCCGGTCTCCGCTTCGAGAAGCGGGCGCTTCTGCTCGGCGCATTGATAGACCTGCAGCGCCGGCTGAAGTCCGACGGCCATGAGCGATCACGATTGACGGCGATCGGGGCGGAGGCTTTCGGCAATGAAGGCGAATAAGATCGTTCTCGTTCTTCTGCCTGTGGCCATCATGGGCGCGGCTCTGTTCGCTCTCACCGGCATCGAGACCTGGCTTGCCGGCTTCGGAAAGACCGAGGCTGCAAAGCTTGCCCTGGGACGGGCAGGGGTCGCGGCGCCATACGTGGCGGCTGCCGCCCTCGGCCTGATTTTCCTGTTCTCAACCGCCGGGTCAGCCAGCATTCGCGCCGCGGGCCTCGGTGCTACTGTGGGAAACGCCGCAGTTATCCTGACGGCTTGCGTGCGGGAAGACGTGCGACTTGCAGCGCTTTCCTCCCAGGTACCAGCGGACAAATCCGCGCTGTCCTATATGGATCCATCGACCATGATCGGCGCTGCTGCAGCGCTGATGTCGGGCTGCTTCGCAGTGCGCGTGGCGATCGTCGGCAACGCCGCTTTCGCGCGGGCTGCACCAAAACGCATCACTGGTAAACGTGCACTGCACGGCGAGGCCGACTGGATGACACTTGTCGAAGCCGACAAGCTGTTCCCGACAACTGGCGGCATTGTAGTCGGCGAGCGGTATCGCGTCGACCGCGACAGCGTTGCCAGCGTGTCGTTTCGTGCCGACACCAAGGACACATGGGGCACCGGGGGCAAGTCCCCGCTGCTCTGCTTCGACGGATCGTTCGGTTCTTCGCACGGCATCGTCTTCGCTGGATCGGGCGGTTACAAGACGACGTCAGTGACGATCCCGACAGCGCTGAAATGGGGAGGCTCGCTCGTCGTGCTCGACCCATCGAACGAGGTCGCCCCAATGGTCTCTAGGCATCGGGAAGAGGCGGGGCGACGTGTGCGGATCCTCGATCCGCGCAAACCCGCAATCGGCTTCAATGCACTCGACTGGGTTGGCCAGTATGGCGGTACGAAGGAGGAGGACATTGCTTCTGTCGCCTCATGGATCATGAGCGATAGCGGTCGCGCGAGCGGGGTCCGCGACGACTTCTTCCGTGCCTCAGGTCTTCAGCTCCTGACCGCGATCATCGCCGATGTTTGCCTCTCCGGGCATACGCCGAAGGAGCAGCGGACGCTCCGCCAGGTACGCAGCAACCTGTCGGAGCCCGAGCCAAAACTGCGACAGCGTCTGCAGGATATCTACGACAACTCGGAATCGGATTTCGTCAAGGAAAACGTCGCCGCCTTTGTCAACATGACGCCGGAAACCTTCTCCGGCGTCTATGCCAATGCCATCAAGGAAACGCATTGGCTTTCATATCAGAACTATGCAGCACTTGTGTCGGGATCGACATTCCGGACCGAGGATATCGCGTCGGGCAAAACGGACGTGTTCATCAACATTGATCTCAAGACGCTAGAGACCCACAGCGGATTGGCACGCGTCGTGATCGGTTCGTTTCTGAACGCGATCTATAATCGCGATGGTGCGATGGACGGACGCGCCCTCTTCCTCCTCGATGAGGTCGCCCGTCTCGGCTACATGCGCATTCTGGAGACCGCGCGGGACGCTGGTCGAAAGTACGGCATCACGCTGACGATGATCTATCAGTCGATCGGCCAGCTACGCGAAACCTATGGGGGGCGCGACGCGTCCAGCAAGTGGTTCGAGAGCGCGAGCTGGATCAGCTTTGCCGCCATCAACGATCCGGAAACCGCTGACTACATCTCTCGCCGGTGCGGCATGACGACGGTTGAGATCGATCAGGTCAGCCGCAGCTTTCAGTCACGCGGCTCGTCGCGGACGCGCTCAAAGCAGCTGGCCGCCCGGCCGCTAATCCAGCCGCATGAAGTGCTGCGCATGAGGGCGGACGAGCAGATCGTCTTCACGGCAGGCAACCCGCCACTGAGGTGCGGTCGCGCCATCTGGTTCCGGCGAGGCGATATGAAAGCTTGCGTTGAGCAGAGCAGGTTTCAGCGGCGCGACGCGCCTGCGCATGAACAATGAAGAGCATCGGAGAAATCAGCATAGCGACGACCGCCAGGCGTGATTTCGGGAATTCTCGTCATGCTTCGGTCGGATAACGGGCAGCCGCAGGAGGCTTAGTATAGCGCCACGTTAGCGGAAGCCGGGACCGACCGTCCCCGACCGAGGCATTCTGCTTGAGAAAGCCGTCTACTCGTCGGAGACCCCTTCGGTCAGTCCGTCGAAAACCTCCATCATCGCGTTGGTGATGGCTTGGCCGAGAGCGTTGCCAGCCACGCGGACGTCGTCCTCAGAACCGTCACGAGCAGCACGAGCAAGTTCGAAACCCTGATCCGCGACGATCTGCTTGGCCACTTCGATCGCCCACAGGCCAAAGTCACCGCGGTTGTCGATTTGGATTGCGTCGTCCATCTGCACCTCTCGTAGTTGGTTCGTCGGCTTCTTTTCATGGACACTACCGTATCATGTTTGCCGAACCCGACGATGTGGCTGATCGCCGAGTACGAGCATCCGCTTTCGGCACATGACGGCCGAATCTGCGGCTTGCGGGAGGATCGTGACCCGGATGGGCGACGACCGCCAGCGGGCTTCGTTCGCGCGAGCGAGTGGAGCCGTACGTCGAAGGCGGACCGCCCAAACACGACTGCATCTCCAGATCACGGAAATGAATCGATTGCGCCCGAGCGATTCAAAACTCTCGTTGGACGAAGATTTCCAGAAACACGATCATGTCAGCATGATCACCCAGCCCTATCACCTATATGTCGAACGGACAGACCTCACGAAAAACATGGCCCGCTTCTATGCGATGTCCATCGAGCCAAACCTGTTCGGGGAGGCTTGCCTGATGCGATGTTGGGGTCGTATCGGAACGAGCGGTCAGACGAAGAGCCACCATTTCGAAACCGAGCGTGAAGCCGTCGTTCTGTTTCTCGAACTCCTCCGACAGAAGAAGCGTCGCGGCTACTCAGCCGTGGTCCGTAAAACGCGCGCCGGCAACTGATTTGAGGCTCGTGAACTTGAAGGATAAGAATGAAGACGAGATCAGAAGTGAGTGCTGATAGGCGAGCGTCGAGATCGATCCGATTGACGTTGTTGGCGTTGGTCGCAGCTTTTCCAGCCTTCAACGCGTCAATCAGCATTTCAGCCTACGCGAGCGACAACAGATCCAAGGTAAACCGGCAATTCCATAAATGCGACACCGGCTCGCGCAAGGCATGCGTTGTCGACGGAGATACAATATGGCTAGACGGTCAGAAAATTCGGATCGCCGATATCGATACGCCGGAGGTAGGCGAACCTAAGTGCTCGTCGGAGCTGGCACTTGGCAACCGCGCCACGGAGAGGATGCTTGAGCTGATCAACGAGGGTCCCTTCGAGATCAAAGCGTGGCCCGGCCGTAATGCCGACCGATATGGCCGCAAGCTTCGCGTCCTGATCAGAGACGGCCGCAGCCTTGGCGATATTCTAGTGTCGGAAGGCCTCGCAAGGACCTGGAGCGGCCGACGAGAGCCATGGTGCTGAGGCAGGAAAACCGGCCCGGCGAGCCGGGCCGATACCGCGGTTACCGCCGTCGGTTCCAGTCAGTCTCGAAGTTGACCTCGATATCGACGAAGAACGGGATCTTGATCGCGATCTTCAGACCGAGCTTGCCCTTGCGGAAAAGGTGACAGATCACCTTGGCGAGCGTGCGAAGCCGGCGGCCGGTGGCCTGTAAGAACTTGGCTAACTGTTGCATAAAATTTCTCCTGTCGATTGCGTTTCTTCGCGGGGATGAAATGCGGATCGAGAAGGAGTGCCGCACCGGTGACGGCCGGAGCGCAGCGGAGGACCTGAGGCCGGCTGAATTTTGCTGCGCGAGGAGCCAGGGGCGGGGAAAATTCTGCCGGCATCAGGTTGCGGCGGGACGCACGCTCCGCATCATTCCCTATGTCGATGAAATGGGATCGACAGGAGAATTGCGGCAGCTCGACTTCAAAGACGACGGGTGATGGAAGCCGCCTTAGAAAGGTGGCTCTGCTTCAGCCAGGCCGTCCAGCTCGGTGGTCGCGACGATCAGCTCCGCCTGGGCGATTTCGAGTTCGGCTTCGATCTGGCGGCGCTCGGCGCCATCGACAGCGTTGCGCAACTCGGCCCGCAGTTCTTCGATCTGGATTTCGAGTTCGTAGGTCATCTTCGTCTCCTTGACGTTTGTGAACGATGACCGGCGGGTCCGAGAGGGGATGGCGGGGTCAGGGATCGTGCCAGCGACCGGCAGAGCCGGGGAGTGGGGGAGCCGATTTGCGGAAGCTGCCCTTAAGGGCAGGTGGAGCAAATTGGGGGAACTGCTCATCCTTGAGGCCGGCGTCGCCGCTTGGCACGATCGAGCATTCTGAGCAGCTTCCCCGCTCACCGTATCCCACCAAAAAAGCCGGACCTGGCTCGATGCCAGATCCGGCTTTGGTATTTACGCAGGAGTGTGGGCTCCGCCGGTGGCGGAGCCTCGTGATCCCGATCAGTCGCGGTTCGGGCGGGACCAGATGAGCTGGAGGCCTTCCTCGCCTTCGACCTCGGCGAGCGTTGCGTAGATCGGGGCAGGGAAGCTCGGATCGTCGAGCTTGACCGAGAGGTAGTCGCGCCCCTGTTCGGAGGTCTTCTGCCAGGCGGCGCCGAGCTCAACGCTTCCGGCATAGACGCGGAACTGCGGGCCCTTGTCGGAGGGGTTCTCAACCCTGGCGATGCGGGCTTTGACGTTCAATGCGAGCGTGCGGATGGAGCCGGTGAAGCCGTTCTTTTCGGAAGTGAAGGTGCCGATGGTAGCCATTGTCGTATTCCTTTTCTCGTGTTCGGGCCGCGCCCATCGCGGCCTCGATGGCAGTCGCAAAGACCGGAAGCGATCGGACCGCACCCAGCCGGGGTCCCCATCGCGCTTGCGCGGTGGGGTGGCGATTGGGCCGCAATGCAATGGAGGGCGACAAGTCGCAGATTTGTTAGTGGGAGAGGAGGAGCCCGTCAGGGATCCGGGGTAAGAAATCTGAGCCTTGTCGTTGCGGGAAGACGATCGAGGCGCAGCCGGTCTCCGGTCAGACATGCCCCATCGAGCCCGCAGATGGGTTGCCGGAAACTCTGTCGTGAGGGGATATGGCAATGGCGCTCAACGCATTTGCCCGTGGGAAGAATGGCAACCTGGCTCACGCTCCACCTGTACCGTCGTCGGAGCCAGCTTCGAGTTCGGAGTGGGCCACGGTCGGCCGCGGTCCGGCTTGCCTGCTATGCCCGGTGCGATATCGTTGCGCTCGCGAATCGCAGCCTGGAGGATCAATGCGTCAGCAGACCAAGCCGTTCATCATCGAACGCAAATCGTCCCGCAAACCAAAACCCGACGCGCTGAAACCGTCGATCTGGGGAAAGCTGGACACTGACATCGCACAAGGTCTCCAAGATCAGCGTGATAGGGAAGAAGCGGCCCCCACCGGTGGTGACGACCGCGCCTGACGTTCAGGCCGCAGCCTTCAGATCCGCTTCCGGCTGCAGGGAATGCAGGAAACTCACCGCGCGCTGCGCATGGGCCGCCGCCTGGAAGATCGCTCGCTTGTCGTTGGCAAGGACCGATAGCCAGGACTGCAGGTAGGACGCGTGATCGGGTCGTGGCTCAAGCTCCGGCGCGATGCCGAGATCGGCGCACAGGAAGCAACTGCCGAGCTCGGCAATGAGTTCTTCGCGCGCCCGATCCGTCCGGTCCTTTGCATAGCGCGACAGGTCACGGCCGACGCGATGTCCCGCCGCGGTCCAGTGCGTCGCCTCATGGCTGAGGACGGCTGCATACCCGGCAGCATCGCGAAACGCCTCAAAGGGCGGCATCTGGATGTAGTCCATGACCGGCGAGTAGTAGGCCTGGTTGCCGCCGTGCCGGATGACTGCACCCGTCGCTTTGAAGAAGCGATCGGCACTCTCGATGCGCTCGACAGGATCCCGCACCTTGGCTGGCGGAGCATAATACGTGTCAGGCAAACCATCGATCTGCTCGATATTGAACACCGAATAGGCCTTCAGAAACGGGATTTCCCGATCCACATCGTTGCCGCTCCTGTCGGCCACCGATTTAGTGAACCGACTGGCGAAGACCACCGTCGAGCCCGTTTCGCCCTTGCGGACGGCTCCGCCCAGTTCCAGCGCCTGCTTGAATGTCATCCACATTGAGGAAGAAAAACCGCGGGACATCTTTTCCGACCATAGGAGGAGCACGTTCATGCCCGAATAGGGCAAACCATTGTGGCGCACCGGGCGGGTGATACGACCATCGGTGTTAGCGGCGCTCCATGGCTTCATCCAGGGGCGTACGCCCTGTCCGAGATCCTCGACGATCCGCTCGGTTATCCGCGTGTAGATGTCGATGCGATCTGTGTCCGTTTTCCTGGTCATGACTTCTTTCTCCTTTTCTCAAGACCGCGCCTGTCGCGGTCCGTCACGGAGGTCCAAAGTCAGGGGCCGATGGTGTGACTATGCACCGGAACGGCCGCAACAGCGTGGAGGACGGCAAAGCCGTTGCATGGACGCCCGGCTCCTGCAGGACCGCCGAGCGGGACGGGCCGCGAGGCGTGGCACACGTGTCTTTTCAGGGGATGGAAACGGCGACGCGCTATGGCGCCTGTCGAACAGACGTCGCCTGCTTACCGCATTTCTCAGATGCGCGAAGAGACCAAACGTCGGGTAGGGCGTCTGCGCTGCGATTGCCCAAGCAAAATCACTCGCGGGTCATTTCGGCAAACAGACCACTCGACAGCACGCCTAGAGGAAATTATCTATAATTTCCATGAGCACATCAATCGACGACACTATCGCGCAACGCATAAGCCGAATTTTGGCCGATCGCATTGTCACCGGTGTATTGCTGCCAGGCACAAAACTGAGGCAGGACCACATCGCTGAGGAGTTTGAGACAAGCCATGTCCCCGTCCGGGAAGCTCTTCGCAGGTTGGAATCCCAGGGCCTTGCCGTCAGCACACCACGAAGAGGAGTACGTGTTGCGTCGTTTTCCAAGGCGGAAGTCGATGAAGTATCGCGGATGCGCGCAGTCCTTGAGGGCCTTGCCCTCCGGCACGCAGCACCGCATTTGACCCGATCAATCCTGGATCAAGCCGAGGTTGTCACAAAGAAGGGCGATATTGCCGCTGATTTAAACGAACAGGAAGAAGCAAATCGGCGATTTCACGGAATGCTTCTCGCTCCTTGTGGAATGCCGAGGCTCCTTGCCCAGATCGACGACCTACATATGATTGGTTCCCGACTTATGTTCGTTTCTGAGCGTGGTGAGTGGGCACCCCGCGTCGATCACGAACACCATGCCATCCTCCGTTACCTTCGTGCTGGGCACGTTGACGATGCGGTCAGAGCGCTTGAGAGACATGTTCTGCGGCTAGTGGATGAGCCAATCGCTCTAGCGAAATAATCAACGCAACGGAGAGGCTTTCGAGCGAATTTGCAGAGATGCCTGCCTACCGATCTTGTCTTCGCAAAAATAATAGATAAAGTTATCGTCTATCTATCATTTACGAGGAGGATCTTCATTTGGTAGTAGCTTCAGAGATAATTTGCAGGGAAAATGGTCATCCATCCGGGAGTTCGCTAGCCACGACCACCGATATCGCGCTTTTTATCTATAATTTGCCGTTCAACGATCTACTGTTTCGCGCGCAGCAGGTTCATCGCGAGAATTTCGATCCGAACGCCATCCAGATGAGCCGCCTCCTGTCGATCAAGACGGGTGGCTGCGCCGAGGACTGTGGCTATTGCAGCCAGTCGGCGCATTACCCGACCAGGCTCAAGGCGTCGAAGCTGATGGAAGTGCAACGCGTTCTTTCCGAAGCGCGCAAAGCCAAGGAGGGCGGGGCGACGCGCTACTGCATGGGGGCCGCTTGGCGCAATCCGAAGGACCGCGACATGGATGCGCTCGTCGCCATGGTCGAGGGTGTGAGGTCGCTTGGCATGGAGACCTGCATGACGCTCGGCATGCTGACGCCGGAGCAGTCCGCGCGGCTCGCCGATGCCGGGCTCGATTACTACAACCACAATGTCGATACGTCCGAGCGCTACTATTCTGAGATCATCACCACCCGCACCTTCGAAGACCGCCTAGAGACGCTCGCCAATGTTCGCGATGCCGGCATCAAGGTCTGCGCCGGCGGTATTCTCGGCATGGGCGAAACGGTCGAGGACCGGATTTCGATGCTGGTGACGCTCGCCAATCTGCCATCGCCGCCCGAAAGCGTGCCGATCAACATGCTGATCCCGATCCCAGGCTCGAAGCTTGAGAATGCAGCGCCCGTCGATCCGATCGATTTCGTCCGCACCATCGCGCTGGCACGCATCCTGATGCCGAAGTCGCATGTGCGCCTCTCGGCCGGACGAACCGAAATGAGTGACGAAATGCAGGCGCTCTGTTTCTTCGCGGGGGCCAACTCCATCTTCGTCGGCGAGACGCTGCTGACCGCAGACAATCCCGGTGAGGATCACGACAGCGCGCTGTTCCGTCGCCTCGGCCTGAAGCCGATGGAGCTGGAGACCACCCGGTGAGCTCCCAGGCGCTCAAGCGCTACGAGGCGAAACTTGCCGGTCTTGAACGGAAGGCGCGGCTGCGGACGCTCGCGCCGCAGCAGGGGATTGATTTCACCTCTAACGATTATCTCGGTCTTGCCAGCGCACCTCGGCTTACAGCGGCGATCGCTGCCGCGATCGGGGAGGGGATCCCTGCCGGTGCCGGCGGCTCCCGTCTGCTGCGCGGCAATCACTGGGCTCACGAGGCGCTGGAAGCGGAGGCGGCGGCCTTCTTCGGCGCCGAGAGAGCGCTCTATTTCGGCAGTGGCTTTGCGGCAAATGTCGCGCTGTTCTCCACCTTGCCGCAGCGCGATGACCTTATCGTCCATGATGCGCTGATCCATGCCAGCGTTCATGACGGCATTGCCGCTAGCAAGTCCGAAGCAATCGCGGCGCCTCACAACGATGCCGATGCCTTCGATGCCGCGATCCGCCGCTGGCGGGACAATGGCGGCAAGGGCACGCCGTGGATCGCCGTCGAAAGCCTCTATTCGATGGATGGCGACCGTGCACCGCTCAAGGCTTTGGCTGAGATTGCTCGCCGCCATGACGGCTTTCTTGTGGCCGACGAGGCGCATGCGACGGGCGTTTTCGGCCCGGGCGGTCGCGGATTGGTCGCGGGGATCGAGGGAGATGGCAATGTCATCACCCTGAATACCTGCGGCAAGGCGCTCGGGACCTCCGGTGCTCTGCTTGGCCTGCCGGCTATCCTGACCGATTACATGGTCAATCGCGCCCGCAACTTCATCTATTCCACCGCGCCGTCGCCGCTGATCGCCGCCGGCATCCGCGAGGCTTTGCGGATGATCGAGGACGAACCGGGACGCCGCGGTCGTCTCGATGTCCTGTGCAGCCTTGCTGCCGAACAGCTGCAATCGAAGCTCGGCGTGATCCCCAGCGGTTCACAGATCCAGCCGGTAATGATCGGCGACAATGGACGCGCAGTGCGCGTTGCTGCGCGGTTGCAGGACGAAGGGTTCGATATCCGCGCGATCCGCCCGCCGACAGTGCCCGAAGGAACCGCCCGGCTGCGGATCTCGATCACCCTGAACGTCGACGAAGAGAAGATCACCGCCATGACGGACTGTCTCGCCGCAGCGATCGCAAGGGAACAACGATGAACGTCCGCTATGTCGTGACAGGCACCGATACCGGTATCGGCAAGACCATCTTCTCCGCGGCGCTCACCGCCGCACTTGGCGCCGTCTACTGGAAGCCGGTTCAATCCGGGCTGGACGAGGAGACTGACAGCGAAGCGGTGATGCGGCTCGGCGGACTGAGCAGCGAGCGCATCCTGCCGGAAGCCTATCGTCTGGCAACGCCGGCATCACCCCATCTTTCGGCCCGCCTTGACGGCGTCACCATCGATCCTGACCAGCTCGTTCCGCCTGACGTCGATGGGGCAATAGTGATCGAGGGAGCAGGGGGGCTGCTCGTCCCGCTCTCGGAGGATCTGGTCTACGCCGATATTTTCGCGCGCTGGCAGATACCCACCATCCTCTGCGCGCGGACGACGCTCGGCACCATCAATCACACTCTGCTTTCCGTCGAAGCGATGAAGCATCGTGGCATTCCGATTTTCGGGATTGCCTTTATCGGTGAGGAAAACCAGGAGACGCAACGGATCATCGCCACCATGAGCGGCACGCGCATCCTTGGCCGTCTGCCGTGGATGACCGAGATCAGCGCCGAAGGATTGCAGCAGGCGTTCAGCGCGAACATCGATGTCGCTGCCTTCAAGGAGGCCGCTTGATGAACCGTTCGGCCGTCTGGCACCCCTTCACTCAGCATGCGCTTGAGCCGCCGATGAAGCGCATCACCGCCACCGAAGGCGCCTATCTGATCGACGAGGACGGCAACCATCTGCTCGATGCCATCTCCTCCTGGTGGGTGATCACCCATGGCCACCGCCACCACAGGATCATGGAGGCGATCCGTACCGCGACCGAAACCTACGATCAGGTCATCTTCGCCGAATTCACCCACGAACCGGCTGAACAGCTGGCCAAGGGCCTGATCGAGATCGCTCCGCCGGGACTGCGGCATGTCTTCTACTCCGACAGCGGTTCGACCTCGGTCGAAGTCGCGATCAAGATAGCGCTCGGCTACTTCCACAACCGAGGCGAAGCGCGAAACCGGATCGTGGTGATGGAGGGCAGCTATCACGGCGATACGATCGGCACGATGTCCGCCGGCGAGCGCGGCGTCTTTAATGCCGCCTACGAACCGCTTCTCTTCGGCGTCGACAGGTTGCCTTTCCCGGAACCGGGCAGGGAACAGGAGGTACTCGACTGTTTCAAAGACCTTTGCCAGGCTGGAGGCATTGCCGCACTGCTAATCGAGCCGCTGATCCTTGGCGCCGGGGGCATGAAGATCTATGCGGCAAGCGTGCTTGCGGGCCTGCAGCAGATCGCCGGGAGCCACGGCTGCCTGCTGATCGCCGACGAAGTCATGACCGGCTGGGGGCGGACGGGAACGATGTTCGCCTGCGAGCAGGCCGGCATCACGCCCGATATTCTCTGCACCTCCAAGGGGTTGACCGGAGGCGCCGTGCCGCTTGCCGCGACGCTCGCGACCGCGGAGATTTTCGAGGCACACCTCTCGACCGACCGTCGCAAGACCTTCTTCCACTCGAGTTCCTACACCGCCAATCCGATCGCCTGCGCGGCGGCCGTCGCCAATCTTGAGGTCTGGCGGAGCGAACCGGTTTTCGAGCGCATCCGCGCAGTAGAGGAAACGCACCGCCAACAGCTGGCGCGGTTCGTGGGTGATAGGCGCTTTACCGGTATCCGTCAGGCTGGAACGATCGCGGCACTCGATCTCGCCGTACCCGTCGGCGGCTATCTTGCCTCGGCCGGACCGCGCATGCGCAAACTGTTTCGCGATCGTGGCCTGCTCATCCGGCCGCTCGGCAATGTCCTCTACCTGATGCCGCCCTATTGCGTGACCGAGCAGGAACTTGCCCGCGCCTACGATGCGATAGATGAGGTCGCGTCGCTCGTTCTGGACCGCAACTGATGACATTCACCGGTTCCACCCGCATGGCGGGCTTCGGTCACGCCGTCCCCCGGCGTTGCGTTGCCAATGCCGAAATCGAGGTGCAGTTCGGCCTCGAACCCGGTTGGATCGAACGCCGCACCGGCATCCGCACCCGCTACTGGGCCGGGGAAGGGGAGACCCTGACCGGTCTTGCGGCCGAGGCCGGCCGGATGGCGCTGGAGGATGCCGGGATTGCGGGCCGGGGTATCGCCCTGACGCTGCTTGCCACTTCGACACCCGATCATCTGCTGCCGCCATCGGCGCCGCTGCTGGCCCACAAGCTCGGGCTGACCGCATCAGGCGCCATCGATCTCGCCGGCGCCTGCTCAGGCTTCCTTTATGCACTGACGCTCGCCGATGCTTTCGTGCGCGCACATGGGCGTGCCGTCCTCGTGGTCGCCGCCAATATTCTCAGCCGCCGGATTAATCCTAAAGAGAAAGCAAGCTCCGTACTTTTCGCCGATGCAGCGGGTGCGGTTGTGCTCACTCCTCAGCGGGACGTCGACCGCGGCCTTCTCGCGACCGAGCTTTCGGCCGATGGAAGTGGTTATGATCTGATCCAGATCCCGGCCGGCGGCAGCAATCGACCATTTGAAGCCGGGCTTTGCAAGGAAGAGTTTCTGATGACCATGCGCGACGGTCGGGAGGTGTTTTCCAGAGCAGTTAGCCTCATGACAGCAACATCACAGCAGGTCTTGAAACGCTCTAATGTCCCTGTCCAAGGCGTGGATCGCTTCGTGCCACACCAAGCGAACGCGCGGATGTTCGACGCAATTTGCAAGAACCTCGGTATCGATAGCGGTCGAACCGTCAACACGATAGAACGCTATGGAAATTCTTCCGCTGCGACCATCCCACTATCGCTCTCGATCAGCAATCGGCAAAAGCAAATTGCAGAAGGAGAATGCCTGCTCCTGACAGCAGCAGGGGCGGGGATGGTCGGAGGAGCAGCGATGTTCAAGGCATAAAGTATCGTGCGCGTGGACCGCGCTGATTCGCTTCGAACGCCTTGCTGTAGTGGAAGGGCGGGATTAATTCCCGCCCACTTGGATCATCCCAAAGCCGCCATCTGAGCTTCGGCCGCCTTGCGATCAAGCGATGCGCCCGGGTTTTCGACCGGCCGGTCGAAGGGCTTCCATGTCTCGCCGACGACTTGTTTGTAGGCCGCTACCGCACCCTCGGCTGCCATACGTAGCGCGTGTGACTGGACTCCCATGTCGGCTGCGAATTCCCGCTTGCGCTGGGCGCCGCTGTCATAGCCGACCGGACCGTCGAGATCCTCATCGCGGGAATCATTCGATGCCTTGGCCGTTGCATCGCGCGCCTCGGTGACGGCGCGGGAGTAGAACTGTCCGGCGCCATGCGCCGATCCGACGAAGGCTCCGACGATCCGTTGCAGATGTATCTGCATGGCCTTTTCGCCCAGGCCTTCGGAGAGGCTTTCGGCGGTCTCGATGATCAGCCGCTCATGCAGGCTGCGGATGCCATCGCTGTCGACGACCGTGGTGCCGAAGCTTTCGGCGATCTTGAGCGCCTGGGTGGCGTCGGGGCAGGAGAGGCGGACCATTTCGAGGGTCGTCCCTCGGCGGGATTGCTGCGACCTGGCATTGGAGCGATTGGGGGTGGTGGGCTTGGCCATGTCTGTTCCTTCCGTGGCTGCCGAAGCGGTTCCGGCCCGTGCCGGTCTGCCCTTCGATGCGGACGACCAGAACCGGTAAGGGACGGGCGGCTTCACAGGTCCGATCCGACTGAGCCAGCAGGGCAGGTTTGCGGGCCAGCAGGTTTCGACCTGCTTGGGACCGCGAGCCTGCCCTCGCGCAGTGAGGTCGGGTCGGCCGCTCCGCGGCGCGACAGCGGCCTTGAAGCGACCGGCCGCCGGTGAACACCGCAACGAAAAGAAGGGCAGTCCGGCACGGGTCCGATATCAAATGCCAGCTGTAGGGAGGCGACGTGGCCAAGCCTACCATCCTGGGCGCCGCATGGTGATGACAAAGCACCCCGCAGCTCACTCGGTTTCTGGGCCGCCTATCCCGCGCGAGGCAAAACGCGTACATCGGCGCATTCCTCGAGCGCGTCGATGATCTGCTCCTGCACGACCAGCCTGCATGTGAGCGTGTCGAGTTCGCCCCAGCGTTCGAAAGACAGACGATCGGCAAGCTCTTGATGATAGAGACGAGGGTCGGATCGGCGACGTGCCCGGCTCCGGACCTTTAGCGTGATCGCCTGCCGTCCGGCGCGCGCGGCAATCTGCCGGGTCAGGCAATCAAGATGCCGCAGGGTTTCGCGCCGGGCACGGATGGCCTTCGCCAGCGGTCTCGACGCAAGGACGTCGGTCATGATCCATTCCCCCGGCCTCGCCAGCCGATGAAGGAGGAGGGCCCATGATACTCGGCATGACGAGCGGGATCGATGACGAAGCCGAACCGGCCACGCCCAGCATACTCATCGCTCGGCACCAGGAAGCGACTCTCATCGTGATCCGATTTTCGGTTACCGCCGACGACCGCCACGACCTCTGTCATGCCGGGATGCTGACCGGAGAAAATTGCCGATGTTACGATATAGTCCGCCGCATGACGTCGATCGAACCCCTGTCGGTCCTTGGCCCAGCTTTCACCTTCGACCAGCTTGGAGCCATTTATCGCTTCCCAGGCATCGGGCCAGGTATTGCGGATGGTCTTTTCGGCCATCGATCGCTCATATCCGGTGAATAGCTCCGGAAAGCTGAGCGCCACGATCGCCCATTCGCAATCTTCCTCGTACCATGGGCCGTCCTTCCGCAGCAGCGGATGGATTCTGGCATTGCGAGCGGGAGAAAGATGGAAGCCTCCGTGGCTGGCCGTGCTGTGGGCGACGACCCCATCAGCATAGATGACCGCCATCTGCGATCCGCCCCAGGGCGTGCTGGCCGACATGCGGGTCTGGACGCGGTTCAACTTCGCCAGATCACGTTTGTGACCCGCCGTCTCGGCGACACGCGCCCGGAACTCGGCCTCGCCTGCCACCCGGCCATCATGCCCGATGAAGTCGGCCCGCGTCAGCTCTGCAAGCGGCCGGCGAACGAAGACTGCGCTCGCAAGGAAGGCAAACCCGCTCGGCGCCGTGACCATGGCGAGAACCAGGTCATCAATGCGGGCGACGGGCAAGCCGTCGGCGCTGGTGGCAAACTCCACCCCCGAAAGATCGGGGGTGGGTGCTTCCATGTTCGGCTGAAGGGCGGCGGTCATGCTGCCGCCCTCTGATCGAAATCCTGATCATGCTCGTCCTCGGAGCCGAGATCGGTGCCCTGCGGATCGTCGTGATCCCCTTCTTCGCCGGCGTGGCCCTCCTGCTCCTCATCATGACCGTCGTCATCCCCGTGCTCACCCGAGCCGATGACGTCGGTGGCAGCACCTGCGCGGATCCAGTCGAGCAGTTCGTCGGCCGGCGGCGCGAAGCGGCCGGCAGGATGCACGAAGTGCTTAGTTGCGAAATGCTCGACGAGCGCTGCGCGGGTTTCGCGTACCTTCTGACGCGGCTGAACCGATGCCTCGGCGCAGGACGCTTCCAGCGCCTGGCGCGACAAGCACAAGAGGAAATCCTCCGAGCCCATGTTCGGAAGGAATTCGTCGGCGCCGATCGCGTCGCCGGCGATGCGCGAGATCATACCGCTGTTCGACATGCCGCGGCGGCATGAGAGAACGTCGATCAGCACGGAGCGGACGGCGACCCGAAGCTGATCCTGATCGAGGGCGAGCTTGCCATGCTCATCGAACAATCCGACCGCATGGCGCGAGAACCGCTTGCCGCCATAAAACGTCCCGTCCGCACCGGAGTCGACGCGGACATTCTGCCCGGCAAAAGCCAGCACCATCAGCGCCATCAGCATGTCGTCCTCGATCGGCGCGCGACCGAGCGCGTCGTGCAGCGCATCTGTGCGGAAGTCGCCGATCATGTCATGGCCCTTCTGGGTGACGTCGGGCCGGGCCTTCGGCGTGGCGATTGCATCAGCATCATCGCCGCCAGTGATCGGTCGGTCGCCAGCAGCGCCCTTCTGCTTCGCCGCCTCCGGCATCCGGTAATGAACGGTCTGGACCTTACCGTCGCGATCGAGATAGATCGCCGTGTGGTCGGACTTCGACGGCTTGCCGTAGACCTGTGATGCCTTCTTCGGTAGCTCCGGCTGACCCCAGCTGTTGACCTCGACGATCCCGCCGCGCTTCGGCAGATTGCCGGTCATCCATTCATGCTGGGCGCCGAGAAAGCCTTCGACATTCGTCGTAT
Source organism: Hyphomicrobiales bacterium (assembly GCA_900473805.1). Taxonomy (GTDB): domain Bacteria; phylum Pseudomonadota; class Alphaproteobacteria; order Rhizobiales; family Rhizobiaceae; genus Allorhizobium. Next base: position 38,856 of record UCMS01000015.1, read on the forward strand.
AGCGGCCGTCCTGGTCTGCCGGTGCGAAGAGATCCTCGACCCATTCGATCCCATAAGCCTGAGCGAGATCGTCACCAAAGCTCGCATCCCTGGCATACATGCGCTTCTTGGTCAGGGCATTGGCGATTTGCCACCACGGCGCGGTATCACCCTTCTTCGGCTTGTGGGCATTCCAGACCTCCTTCTGGTCGACCTGGCCGGCGGCCGCGATGATGCGCAGCTGTTGCTCGGACGGCATGTCGCCCAGCGCCATCTGTTCGAGCATGGCCGGCAGGACATTGGCGAGCAGGCGCAGCTTGCGGATCTGGCGGACGGGGAGGGCGAGCGCGACGGCGATTGCTTCCTCGGTCCAGCCAAGGGCGACGAGGCGTTCGATGCCACGCCACTGGTCGACCGGGTTGAGCGGCTCGCGAACGCTGTTCTCGACCAGGGAGCGCATCGCGCCATTGTCGTTGGCGGCATCAGCCACCAGAATTTCGATTTCTTCGAGGCCGGCGGCAATCGCGAGCCGGACGCGACGGTGGCCGGCGTCGATGATATAGCCGTTCCCGCCATCCGTTTCGGGCGCGACGACAGGTGGCTGGACGATACCGACGGCCTTGATCGTGGCCAGCATCAACGCGTCGGCCTGCGGCGACGACTTCGACTGCCGCATCCGGTTGGGGTTTTCCTTCAGGGCGCGCGGGTCAATCTTCATGATCTGCATGGGTTCTGTCCTATCGGGGTTTCGGACCGGCGCCTTGCCAGCCCTTCCTGTCTTCATTTTTCTCGAAGACACCTCCCGGACCGCCGAGCGGCCGGACTGCCGCAACTGCGGCCGAGCATCCCTGCTGCGCCGGACAAGCGGGGCTCAAGCCCTGCGAAGGACAAGCGGCCGGGATGACGCAGGCGGCGGTTGAGCGATAGCGGCGGGAGGAGGACCGATCGACGATCAGCCCTCTCTCCTTTTCCTGCTTCATCCTTTCCTTATCCGATCTCGACCATCCGAGGTCAGCCGGCATTGGCCAATGACCTTGCGGTTTCGGTATATGAATGCAGTGGACGGCCCAGGATCTCGACCAAGCGTTCGACATCACCTTCTTGCGGGATCATCCCATCGCTGACGTAGCGTTCGGCCATGAGGCGCATCTCGTAGGCTGTCCATTTCGGCATGAATGTCGCCATGTTTTGCTCGAAACCGCTCGGGTCATCGCCACCATAAACGATTGGACGACCGAGAATATCAGCCCAGATTCCAGCGATGCTCTCTCCGGTCAATGTGTCGGGCCCGACCAGATTGATGGTTTCCAGCGGGAGCTTGCCGGGAGCCAGATCGCGACGCATCAGCTCAATGGCCGCTACCTCGGCGATATCGCGAGCGTCCACCATCGCGACACCCTTGCCGCCAACCGGCATGGGGTAGACGCCATGGTTGAGCACAACATCCTTGATCATGACCTCGTTGTCGATGAAGTAACTTGGACGAAGGATTGTGGCACTGAAGTCCAACTGCTTGAGCATCTGCTCTGCGCCCGACTTCACGACGAAGTGCGGAACGTTGACGGCGCGGTCGGCATCGAAGACCGACAGGTAGACGACACGCTCGATACCGGCCTCGCGGGCAACATTGAGTGTGATGATCGCCTGTACGAATTCATCGCCGGTCACGGCATTGAGAAGGAACAGCGTTCGCACGCCCTTGAATGCGTTGCGGAGCGCATCGAGGTCAAGGATCTCGCCCTGGGCGATTTCGACCTCGATCGGGAAGTTTGTTTTGGATGCATCGCGCGTGAGAACACGGATCTTGGCGTTGCGAGCAAGGAGCTGCTCAACGATATGGCGGCCGACACGGCCGGTTGCACCGATAACGAGGATGGTCATGGAAGGTCTCCGTTGGTTGTTGACAACCCGAATATGAATGGATCAATTGTGGTCCAATAGATGGATAATTTGGACACTTCGTCCCATAGATGGAACACCTATGGATCTCCTCGCTCTCTCGGATTTCGTGTTGGTTGCCCGCTATGGCGGCTTCGGCAAAGCTGCACGTTCAACAGGGCGACCGAAGGCGACACTCTCTCGCCGCGTCGCGGATCTGGAAGCAGGGCTTGGCCTCCGGCTCTTCGAACGCGGCGCCCGAGTGCTGAAGCTCTCGCAGGAGGGGCGGGCACTCTACGAGCGCGCCGGGGCGCTTTTGACGGACTTGGATGAGACGATGACTGCGATTGCCGCTGGCGGCGACAGGCCGCGCGGCAGGTTGAAAATAAGCGCCCCACTGCTGTTCTCACAAACGGCGATGGGGCGGCTCGCTGCCACTTTCACACTGAAATACCCGGAAGTGAGACTTGAGGTAACCACAGAGGACCGCGCCGTCGACATGGTTGAGGAAGGCTACGACCTTGTTATACGCATCAACCCGGCCCCGGACGACAATCTGGTGGGACGCGTCTTCCTCCGAGATCGGCTCGTGGTCGTCGCTCCGACAGAAATGCCCTGCCCTATAGACGGAAACGCAATTCCCGCCGTCGTGCGCGGAATGTCCGACACCATGAATAAATGGAGCATGGTAACGAGCAAAGGCCCATCAAGCTTTAGTATTGATCCTGTGCTCAGTCTGGCATCCCTCCTCAATGTACGCGACGCGGTCAGGATGGGGGTCGGCGTCGCCCGCCTTCCCATATCACTTGTTAGCACTGACATCGCGTCGGGTCGGCTGGCGTTGTGGGGAGAGGTCGAAGGTTCCGAAATTGGACTATGGGCGCTTTACCCATCGCGGCGATTACTGAGCGCACGGGTGTCTGCATTTCTCGATCACCTGAAGGCGACATTTCCGATGGGCATTCCGGATGAACTTGCAGCTTATGTTGAAACGTAAACGGCAGTTCCACCGATTATCATCGTCACTGAGCTCACCAATCTAACCAGAACCCCGACCTGCGATAAAAAAAGGGCCGCCGGTGAACACCGCGGCCAATGAAGTGTGGAGATCTTGAACCTCCAGAGGGGAACAGCTGCTGCGACGGAACTGGGAGGTGACCGTCATGTGCATCAGCTGCAGGCTTTATGCCCGAATTTTGACCAAACGGAAAACATTTATTGTGCAGTGCAGCTATGCAGCAGCCGCGACGGTTTCGTCATCCAGATCTGAAGCCAGCTGGGTCTCGATCTCCCTCAATTCCAGCCGCTTCTTGTTCAGGTCATCCGCGAACGCGAAAGCACCCCCGTCGCGCGAACGATAAGCGGTCAGCCGGTGCTCGGCCTCTTCGAGCCGCCGGCGATACTGCCGTTGCTCCTCATCAAATCCATCAAGCGCATGTTCCAACCGCGAGACCGCGCCAAGCGGCGTCACCGTGATCGCAAGGTCGATCTCGTAGTCAGCGCCGGTACGCTGGAGCAGCGTCTCGTAGCGATAACCATCGCCCTTGCCAAAGCGCTCGCCGTTATAGACGAGGTCGAAGCCACCGATCGTGGCAAGGTGAACGTCACCTTCTTGCTGGAGCTGAAGAAGCGTAAAGATCTCCTTCATCAAGGCGCGACCGGCCTCCTTGCGCTCGTTATGGCTCTGGCCGAGCACCGCCATGGTGAAGGCGTCACCACTGGTTGGCCGCCGGCGTGCAATGTCCTCACCGATCTCACTGATCCGCCGGGTTGAGAGCTCGATCTCGCGCTCGGCATCACGCATCTGTCGGCGGACGGCATACTGGTCGTCCTCATGGGCGGCGCGCAGGCGTTCGAGCCGAGCGATATCGGCCTCGAGGCCGGCCTTTTGCATCAGCCGCTCATCGCCTGATGCAATGGCCTTGGCCATGGCAAACTGGTTGGCGGCTCCTTCACCGACATCTTCGAGACGGCGGATCGAGGTGTCGCCCGAAAGTGCTGCGGCAATAAACCGGGCCTTGCGCTCGTTGTTTTGCCACATGCTGGCATCGAGACTTCCCTCGGTGGCATAGGCGAAGATATCGACCTCGTCATGCTGATTGCCCTGGCGAACGATCCGGCCTTCGCGCTGCTCGATCTGCGACGGAAGCCACGGCACATCGAGATGGTGAAGGGCCTTCAGCCTCAGCTGAGCGTTGACGCCAGTGCCCATCGTCTCGGAAGAGCCGATCAGGAACCGGACCTTGCCGGCGCGCACGTCGCCGAACAGCCGTTGCTTGGCCTCGGTCTTCTTGAAGTCCTGCATGAAGGCGATCTGCGACGCCGGCACACCGAGCCGGATCAGCTCGTCTCGGATGAAGCGATAGGCCGAGAAGCCGCGCGTCTTCTCGACATTGATCGTGCCGAGATCCGAAAAGATCATCTGGGCGGCGCCGGCTAAGTCAAAATCCTTGCCGTCAGGGCGGCGATAGATGGCTCCACCGGTTTCCTGCCATATCCGGTGGGCATTGCGCACGAGCAAATTCAGCTTGTTGTCCGCCTCGTTGTCGGCCGCAGGCATAACGAAGCGCAGATCGATCGCCGCATGGCGACCATCGGTGATGACGGAGAGCAGGATGTCGTCACCAGGCTTGGCTGGTCCCTCGCGCTTCTCGATCGCCTTGATCCGCCCGTCTAGCATCTGCTGATAGCTCTTGAACAGCGCCGTCGGCTTGGCCGTCAGAATCTGACGCCGGCCAGTCGAGATATTTGGCACCTTCACATATTGCCGCAGATCGTCCGGCATGACGACGTCCGCGAAAGAGCGGAACATTGCGATCAATTCGGGCACGTTGACGAAGGAGGCGAAGCGGCTGACCGGCTTGTATTTGCCGGACGGCTGGATCTCCAATTCCGTGTTCGTGTCACCGAAGCAGGACGCCCAGGCATCGAACTCGTGCAGCCCGCGCTCGGCAAGGGCGGCATGGCCGAGCAGGCGCTGGATCGAGAACATCTCGCCGAGCGTGTTCGTGATCGGCGTGCCGGAGGCGAGAACCAGCGCCCGACCCGGGTTCTTCGTTTCGATATAGCGGGACTTCACATAGAGGTCCCAGGCGCGCTGCGAGCCGTTCGGGTCGATGCCCTTGAGCGTCGACATGTTCGTGGCGAAAGACAGCTTGCGAAACTCCTGCGCCTCGTCGACGACAATCTGGTCGATGCCGATTTCCGAGATGGTCAGCAGCTCGTCCTTGCGGGTGGCGAGACCTTCGAGCCGTTCCTGCAGACCTTCCTTGAGCCTCTCGAGGCGCTTGCGCGAGACGCGGTCCTCGCTGTCGACCTTGGTCAACAGGTCTTCATAAAGCTGAAGCTCGTCCTGGATCATTTCCTGTTCAAAGGCAGATGGCACGGCGATGAAGCGAAACGCCGAATGGGTGATAATGATCGCATCCCAGGTGGCGGTTGCCGCGCGCGACAGGAAGCGGGCGCGCTTGTCCTTGGTGAAATTCGTTTCGTCGGCGACGAGAATACGGGCATTCGGATAGAGCGCGAGGAATTCGCGGGCGGCCTGCGCCAGGCAATGGCCCGGCACGACGAGCATCGCCTTGGCGATCAGGCCGAGACGGCGCTGTTCCATGATGGCGGCGGACATGGTCATCGTCTTGCCGGCGCCGACGGCGTGGGCGAGATAGGTCGAGCCATCGGCGATGATCCGCCAGATTCCGCGCTTCTGGTGCCCATAAAGAACGAAGGCGCCAGAGGCGCCGGGAAGTTTGAGATGGGAGCCGTCGAATTTTCGAGGCGCGATGTTGTTGAAACGATCATTGTAATCGCGTGCCAGCCGATCGGTGCGGTCAGCATCGGTCCAGACCCAATCCTGGAAGGACTGCTTGATCCTCTGCAGCTTGTCGCGCGCCGCCTCGGTATCGACGACATTCAAGACCCGACGTTCACCGTCGACGTCTTTGAACATGTCGAAGATCTGCGGAACCCGGCTGTTCAGCGCATCGGCCAAGAGATCGCCGGCATGGCGGCGGCTCGTTCCCCACTCCGATGTCCCGGCGGCGCTATAGCCCAGCTGACGCGCCTCCACCGTCCAGGAGCCGAGCTCCGGCATATGGTGGATGCGGATGTCCGCCTCCATCTTCTCTTTGACGAAGGCGACGACATCGGCGGTCGGGATCCATGGCGCACCGAGGCGAGCTGTGATGTCGGAGGGCCGAAGGTCTGCCGGCTGGACATCAGTCAACGCGCGGACATTGCGCCGATAAGCCGGATCGAGCTCGGCTGCCGCCTGTGCGGCGGCGAGCTTGGTGCGCACCGCACCCGAGAGATATCCGTCCGCCGTTTTCCAGGACCCATCGGCGGGATCACGGAACACGGCTTCACCCAATTCGTCGATAACGACCGCCGGATCGATGTGCAGCAGCTCGGCGATATGGTCGATATCGACATGGCCGCGTTCAGTCAGCACGACAGCGAGCGCATCTGCCGGCGACGTGATGGTCGGAGCCGCAGGTGGTGCAATCACGCGTTCGGAAAAGATCGGACCGGGCTTCGCCGTGTCGGTCTCGAGATCATAATCCTCTATCGATGCGACCAGCCAGCAATCCGGGTCGTCGCGGAAGGGTGCAAGGTTGGGCTGGCGATGGCTCTCCTTCACCTCGCCAGTCTCGGCATCCTCTTGAACAGAGACGACAGTGTGATTGATCGGTCCGAAATCGCGCACGAAGCTCGACCATGCGATACGCAACCGCACCTGAAGATCGCGCCAGGGCCGATCGGTCTCCTGCGCCTTCAGCACCGCGCGTACGGCATTGCGGATCGGGATCAGCTTGCTGATGATCCGGAAGTGCTTTTCCGAGATTCCATCCCCGGCGCGGCCCTTGCGGATCGTGACCGGCGCAGCCGTTCCGTCGAGCATCTGCATGAGACCCTTTGAGCGGTCGAGGAAGAAACTGCCCTCGCGAACAGGCCCGTCCTTCGGCTGCAGGTCGGCGATCTCGCCGAGTTCATCCTCCAGATCGATATCGATCGGCGTCGGCTCGCCATCGTAGAGATCGGCCGGAAGAAGATCGATCGCGCGGGCGAGGGCCGTGTCGAGATCCTCACCGGGTCGGGGAAGGCACGTATAGGTCTCACCGAACGGTCCCGAGGTCAGGGCATGAGTGCCGAGTACGAAGTCGGGGTGCCGGGCGAACCACCTGTTGACGCGAATTGCGCCTTCGTCGTCGGTGGCAGGCTTGATCTCATCGACATCGAGCCACTGCTGGTCGCCGTCCGGCTCTCCAAGCTTTCGCTTGCGGAAGAACAGAATGTCGACGACGACATCCGTGCCGGCATCGCGGCGGAGGCTGCCTTCGGGCAGACGGATCGCGGCGATCAGATCGGCCGACTTGGCGATATGCTCGCGCGCCGTGGTATCGGCCTTGTCCATTGTGCCATGCGAGGTCACGAAGGCGGCAAGGGCTCCGGGCTTCAGGAGATCAATCGAGCGTGCGATGAAGTAATCGTGTAGGCGAAGGCCAAGCGACCGATAGGTTCGGTCCGAGCGGACGGTGCGATCGGAGAAGGGCGGGTTGCCGATGGCGAGATCGTAGATCGGCGCCAGATCGGTACGGGCGAAATCGCCATTGATGATGCGAGCCTTCGGCTGAAGCAGGCCGACAATGCGGGCCGTCACCGGATCGAGGTCGATCCCGGTGACATAGGCAGCTTCGCGATAGGGCTCGGGCATCATGGCCGGGAATAGGCCTGTGCCGATGCCCGGCTCCAGCACCCGGCCTCCGCGCCAGCCGAGTTTCTGGATCCCCGTCCAGATCGCCCGGATGATGAATTCGGGCGTGAAATGCGCATACTGGGTGCAGCGGGCGAGCGACGCGTAGTCGGCTTCAGAGACGGCAGTCTCGAGCGATGAGCCGAGATCGTCCCAACCCTGCCGAAAATCAACCTCGCCCGGCCGACGGAACATGCCATTGGCCAGCTCGCCGGCGCCGAAGCCGGTGAACTGAACCAGCTGCGCCTGCTCCTTGGGCGTTGCTAGCCGGTCCTGCTTGGTAATGCCGTCGGCGACGAGGATCGCCGTGACATTCGCGCGGGCGCGATCCTTCCAGGAGGCGCCCAACGCGCGGTCGCCATCGAGATAGAAGTTTGACCGAAGTCCTGCCCGGCGGACAGGCGTGGCAACAGGCGGCAGGGCGGGCGCGGGCGCTGGCGGAGTGGGCTCCGGGTCGTCATCATTTGCAGCATCAGGTGAGAAACCGCCAAACGCGGTAACACCAAGCCCAAGGCCGGAGGACATGGCCGAGCTGCCGAACATGTCGAAGGTAAAGGGGTCATTGCTCATGGGAAAGCTCCTTTGAAACGAGGGCGTGCGCAACTGTCCGGTCGAGAACTCGACCGGCTGCATTGCCCAATTGCGGGGATTGGTTCCGGTTTAGGCCGCCAGGACCCTGGGGAGATGGCGCAGATGCACCGGCAGCTTGGCGGCGATCTCGTCGTCACTCAGCGTTTCGAGCAGCTTCAGGACAGTGCCTTCCTTGCCGCCATAGAGCATAACCGTGCGATGACCTTGCATCGGCTTCGGCCAACGGTCGCCGGCATAGCCGCGATAGTCGTCCGCGGTGATGCTCCAGATATGCTCAAGCCGTTCCTCTCGGCTCATCGCCCGAACCGGCCGGGTCTCTCGGTCGAGGATCGCGGACCGCATCGCCTCGACAGAGTTTGGATCGGATAGGTCGCAGTATGTGTGGAAATAGCGGACGGCGTCATCGATCCGGATCGCGTAGAACACCGAGGTCACGGAACCCGTCATGAACTCGCGCATCGCAAAGATCGGCCCTCGCATCCAGAGTGGCGGAAGGATGTCGAGCATATAGCTGTAGGAGGTCTCATCGATTTCGAACCATTCGCCGGCATAGATGGCAGACTGATCACCGTCGAAACGGTCGGGGCGCTTGGCGTGCCGATCAAACATCCGGAACAGGTCGGCGCGTTTGGCCATACCCTGAAACACTTTGCGGGGGAGGGATATCGAAGTCATCAGCCTGGTCCTCTCGGGGTTTGAGGACCGATGGCAGTAATGTCGTTTCGACCTTACCATCCTCTTCAGTCCTTCATGACCCCTCCCGAGCAGCCGGCCTCGCGTCCGGGCGGGTCAAGGGCCGGCCTTGGCCGGGCGAAGCCTCCCTTGATGCGGCTGGCGCGCATGCGGCAGGCCTCATCTTTTTCTCCATTTTCCTTTCCCCTCTCTCCTTTTCCTTGGCTTTCAGAACCTCGTTCCAGTCGTCCGCGGGCGGACGTAGCCTCTGCCAGTCGCAGCCGGACACCTCGGCGAGCGCACGCAATCGTTCTGCGTAGACGTCCCCTTGGGAATTGGCATCCGTCGCGGCCACCAGTGTCAGTCCCGGCCGCACGGCGAGTTCGCAGAGCGCGGCATCTGTCGCAGGAGACCACCCCCCGCCGGTGCTGAGATAGAGTGTGCCAGCGCGCGAACCCTCGAGCGCTGCGAGGCTCATAGCGTCGATCGCAGCCTCGGTGACGCAAAGGCGGTTGGCGTCACTCGGACCCAATCGGAACAGAAGCTTGGAGCCCCCGGTCGAAAACCCGCGCCATTCGGGCCCTCGCTCTTCCCAGCCGACCACTCTGCCATGGCTATCAACATGCGCCGCCCACGTGCTGCCGAAAGGTCCTGCCCGCAGTATGTCTTCCCGAATGGCCTGCCGGACTATGGCAGGCGGGATTGAGCGCTCCCAACTCAGATAGCGCCAGGCACCGGAACCGGGCGACGGCATGCGCCGGCTCCGCCAACGCTCGGCAATCTCTCCCGCCGGCCCTAACGAGCGTGGAGACGACCATTCCGGGCGGGAGAGTCGAAACCCGACGAGTGACGCAACCGCTTCCGCTGCGGGCAGGAATTGAATCCTTTCTAGAGTCATGGCGAGGGCGAACACATCGCCTTTCTCGTCACTGAGCGGGTCGAACCAGCCTCGCCCCTCGTGCGTGACGATGACGATGTTGCCGCCATGCCGGTACTTGACCGCGCGGCGTGTGCTTTCCTTCATATCGATTTTGTAGCCAGCCTGTTCCAGAACGGCCTCGCAGCTGACCTTGGCGCGCAGCGCCTCCAACTCTTCTCTCTTCATTCGTTTCTCGGTCGCAGCGCGACCGACCTCTCTTCTCTTTTCTTCCCGGACTTTGCGGAGCAACTTCAGCCCGGCGCGAAGAGCAAAGGCTGCAAGGGCGCGCCTGACAATTGTAGGATTCGACAAGTGTCGACCCACAGGCGCGGCGAAGCCTCCCTTGCGGCCGCCGGCTCGCAAGCGGCAGCCGGAACGGCCGAAAGGCGGCGGGGCTCAATGAGCCCCGAATGGATGGAATTCATGAATGACCGAGAGGTCATCATCGGCGTCGATCTCGTCAGAGGGGAGGACGCCATATTCACCGTCGACTTCGAAGACGGTGACCGGGACCATCAGATCTCGGGAAAGCTGGAAGGCATGGGACTGTGCGAGAGAGAGATCGTGCGACATTGAAGTGGCTCCATTTGGGAGCGGGCCAATTCCCGCTCGATGGCTCCAAAAAGGCTCGGGGACGGGCGCGATCACCGCGGCGGCGCAGCCAGAGCGGCCGCAGCTTGCTAGCGGACCCCTTGCGGGTTGATCGTGGAAGATCCGGACCTGGGCCAGGACGCCATCGCATGAGAGCGGGATTGGTTTGCTTCCTGCAGGTGCGGCGACGACATCGCTGGTCTTTCTCGTCCTGCCACGAATGGATGCGCTTCTTCCCGCAACGCAGTCCCAGACACGCCCGATGCTGACCAGAATTTGTACTCAAACTTTGGACAGCTTGCGACTGACCAGAATTTGTATATAATCTTTGGACATTAGGGAGCCCTCATGCCTGATCCGACATCAGACACACTTGATCGCGTTCACGCCCGGATCGCCGCAGGCGCTCCTTCAGGCGTCTGGTCTCGTGGCGATTTCCTCGATCTGGCCAGTCCGAACGCAGTGGAGAAGGCTTTGCAGCGACTTACTAATCGAGGCGATATTCGCAGGCCTCATCGCGGGCTCTACGACAAACCCTCCGTCAGCAAGCTGACTGGGAAACTGGTTTTCCCTCCACGCGCGTCCTTCATCGATGCAATTGCCCGCCGGGACAAACTTCGTATCCTCGTCGATGGAATGACCGCCGCCAATGATTTGGGGCTCACGACCGCGGCTCCCGCGCGTTCGACCATCCATGCGGACACGTATCCCCGGACTATCGAGATCAACGCAACTGCCGGGGATATCCAGGTAAGCACGCCAGTCATCTACACGCTCGACTTCAAGAGAGCTTCGGCAAAAGCTGCATTCTGGGCAGGCCGACCGGCAATGCGTATCGTCCAGGCTCTTGCCTGGTTGCGCGACGATCGTAGTAACCTTGAGCCGGCCGTAAACGGGATTATCCAGAAGCTTAGGAATAGCCAAAACCGACAGGCGATCGCCGACGATTTGCGGTCAAATCTAGCGGCCCTGCCGGCCTGGATGTATCCGGCCGCGCAAGAGATCGGCGATGGGCTGGCGCCAGACGGGCAGGCGAAGCAACAATACGGGACGGCGGATGCAAAAGACCTTCATTGAAATTCTTCGAGGGAGCCCTGATGAACGCCGCGCGCTCTACGCGGCGTCCGCAGCAGGCCTCCAGACACGCGCCGAAAATGTCGAAAAGGATCTGTATGTCTGCTGGATCCTGGATTTCCTGTTCAATCAGCGAGAAGGCGACCCGGTCAATCTTTACTTCAAGGGCGGCACGAGCCTGAGCAAGGCCTATGACGTCATCAAGCGGTTCTCTGAAGATATAGACATCGGCGTCTATAAAGCCGATATCGATGCGCCCCTTGAAAAGGAGATCGCCGAGCAGGCATCCGTTACCAAGCAGCAGAAGATGCTTGCTGAGAAGGTCGACGAGGCCGCGCGAGCTTACATTTCCGGCCGGTTACGTGACCAGCTACTACAGAAGATCGCAGACACCGAGGCCGCTATCGGCGAAGAGGGCCACTTTGCGGTCGGATACGGTTATGATGCCTATCGTGACCGGGACGCACTGGATACCCTCGTCGTTACCTACAAGAGCGTGTTCGGGAGCGATCTTGACTACGTCCTGCCGGCGGTCCGGATAGAGGGCGGAGCCCGGCCGGATCCTGTGCCCGTCGAAGCACGCACGATCACACCCTACATCGCTTCCGAACTGGGAGCGGCCGAAGATCTGGCGGTTAACGGCGTGACGACGGTGAAACCGGAAAGAACTTTCTGGGAGAAGGTGCTTAACTGTCAAAGCTGGTTAGAGACGCGTGCTCATTAGCCAGTTAGAAACGCGACACTTGCGCTGCCGATCAGCCCCGATCTGAGCGGCAGACCCGCTTGCAAGATCAGATCGGGGCGGGTGGAGAACTCCGCTTCGGCTTTAGCTTTGAGACGGGAAATGTCACTCCGCGGCTTCCATGCGCGCCAAAGCCTTCTTCCTTTTGGCGATGACTTCCGGATCGTTCATGAAATCCGTCCGAGGGCCGGACTTGCGGCCGCGCTTCTGATAACCGTTTCCAATGCTACCGTCCCGAATGCCAAACATATGATCTTTCTGACCCGTCCGGGATGGGCCGCTCTTGCTGCGCTCAAGTTGGCGCCCGGCCTGCATCTCAGCAACGATCGACAGCATGTCATCCAGCCGCTTGTTGTCGACGACCTGCGCTCGATGCACAGACCGTAATTTGTCGAAAGTTCTGTAGGGCAGGGAAAAGCTCTGATGCATGATCTCCAGCCTGCCGTCCGGATAATCACAGACGACGACCTTCTGCCCAGCCAGTGGCTGCGAGATCTCGGTCGGATCGAGAATGAACAGCACCTTGTCGTAACGTAGCGTCAAAGCCTGCGACAGGGTGCGGACTTCCTTGCGGCACATAGCACCGTCCAGGTTCTCATGATCAGCGAGAGGCCGATGCATGTCCTTCGGTGAACTGCCCCCCATTTGGACCGGACAGTCGGCATAAGCAGAAAGGCTCAAGCACAGGCTTGAGGACAGGCTTATGTCTAACGAGTATCGACACATTGAATTGCTGACGGGTGATGTCCGCCGTAGACGGTGGACAACCGAGCAGAAGCTGACAATCATTGAGCAGAGTTTCGAACCTGGCGAGACGGTGTCTTCGGCCGCTCGCCGCCATGGCGTTGCGCCCAATCTGCTTTACCGGTGGCGCAGGCTCTTGAGTGAGGGAGGTGCTGCAGCTGTGGATTCTGACGAGCCGGTTGTCGGAAATTCGGAAGTGAAGAAGCTGGAGGATCGTGTCCGCGAGCTGGAGCGCATGCTCGGCCGCAAGACTATGGAGGTCGAAATCCTCCGGGAAGCCTTGTCCAAAGCGGACTCAAAAAAACGGATATCGCGGCCGATCTTGTTGCCGAAGGACGGTTCCCGATGAAGGCCGTCGCCGACACGCTCGGCGTTTCCCGTTCCAATCTGATCGAGCGCCTGAAAGGCAGATCGAAGCCGCGCGGGTCCTATCACAAGGCCGAGGATGCAGAGCTTCTGCCCATCATCCGCAGGCTGGTGGATCAAAGGCCAACCTATGGCTATCGGCGGATCGCCGCGCTCCTCAATCGCGAAAGGCGAGCCGCCGATAAGCCTGTCGTCAACGCCAAACGGGTTCATCGCATCATGGGCAACCACGCCATGTTGCTGGAGAAGCACACGGCCGTTCGCAAGGGCCGCCTCCACGACGGCAAGGTGATGGTCATGCGCTCGAACCTGCGCTGGTGTTCGGATGGGCTGGAGTTCGCCTGCTGGAATGGCGAGGTCATTCGTCTCGCCTTCATCATCGACGCCTTCGACCGCGAGATCATCGCCTGGACGGCGGTCGCCAACGCGGGCATCTCCGGCTCTGACGTGCGCGACATGATGCTGGAGGCGGTCGAGAAGCGCTTCGCAGCGACCCGAGCGCCGCACGCAATCGAGCACCTCTCGGACAATGGCTCGGCTTACACTGCGAGGGAAACGAGGCTGTTTGCCCAGGCGCTCAATCTGACGCCTTGCTTCACGCCGGTGGCCAGTCCGCAGTCGAACGGCATGTCGGAAGCCTTCGTCAAAACCCTGAAACGGGATTACATCCGCATCGCAGCACTGCCGGACGCCGAAACGGCGCTCCGGCTCATCGACGGATGGATCGAGGACTACAACGAAATCCATCCCCATTCCGCGCTCAAGATGGCTTCCCCTCGGCAGTTCATCAGGGCTAAATCAAACTAGCCGACATGTCCGCTGAAACGGGGGGCACTCCATTCGGATTGCGCGGCACCTTGCCAAAACGTATATTGAAGTCTTCAATGAACTCCGGTGCATAGGAATTGGCCGCATCAATTGTGCTGATGCCCCGCAGCCGCATCTCTTTCACCAGGCGATCCTGCAGCGTCTGATTGGCCCGCTCGACCCGGCCTTTAGCCTGAGGCGTGTTGGCGCAGATGATGTCGATGTTCAGCTCATAAAGCGCGCGACCGAATTGTGTCAGACCGGTCGTCCTGTCCGTCTTCGAAGCATTGGTCGACCGGAAAACACCATGCTTGTCGCTGTAGAATGCAAGCGGCTTACCCCATTGCTGCAGATAAGCCTTCGTCGCATGCAGGTAGTCAAACGTGTTCTCCGACCCAGCAAATCGTAGATGTAGAAGCTTTCCTGTAGCGTCATCGATATAGACGAGGAGGGCGCATTTGGGGCCGCGGTTCTCGAACCACCAGTGATGCGATCCGTCGATCTGCACCAGTTCACCAAAGCAATCCCGCCGGCCGCGAGGCTGAAAAACACGCCTCTTGCGTTCCCGGCGAGAGACCCAGATGCCGGCATCAGTCATCCATTGCCGCAGCGTCTCCTTGGATACCGAGATCCGATGCAGCTCGATCAGCTTCTCGCGTGCCAGCGTCGGACCAAAATCCAGATAGCGTTCGCGGATCAGGTCCAGCGCCGCATTGCGAAACTCTTCGCTGTGGCGCCGGTTACTTGGTCGAGATCGCTTCTTTGACACCAGACCGGCTGCACCATCAAGGTCATAGGCCTGCAGCAGCCGATGGACCTGACTTCGACTAAGATCGAGCAACTCGGCTGCCTGTACGACGCTAAGGCGGTCGTCACGGATCTTCTGAATGACTTCGAGGCGATGCAACTCTCTCTGCGACATGGTGATCAACAAGGACATGACGACTCCGACCGCTCATGGTCTCGACCAAGCTCGAAGTCGTCATCCTTGCTCCCGACGTTGGCGTTGACCAGTGCATCAAGAGGCGAGACTGTCGCATCTCTAACTGGCCCAACTGTCGCATTACTAAATAGCCGCTACAATAACATATCACATAAGTTTCATTATGGAACTTTGAACCATCAGTAGCGTAGATTCAATTTGAGCCCTGAATGAAAATGCGCCCCTGCCGTAGCCGCGGCTTTGATGCGACACAAGCCTAGGTCCTGTTGACAAAGTATGGCAGCCATATCTTTGCGGCGGCCAGGGCAAGGAATGCTGAGAAGGATTTTCGGGTCTTATCGTATCGGGTCGCAACGCGACGGAACTGTTTGAGACGGGTGAACATCCGCTCGATACGGTTCCGATCCTCATAGGCCCGGAAGTCGCAGGCAGGCGGGTTCTTCCGGTTGGCCTTCGGCGGAATGACTGGCCTGATCCCATGGATCAAGAGTTCCTCGCGCAGGAAATCACCGTCATATCCTTTGTCGGCGAGGAACAGTCTCGGCTTGCCAACCGGCATTGCCAGCAGGTCCGGAACGGCGTTGTAGTCTGAAGCCTCGCCGCCTGTCAGGACGAAGCCAAGAGGGCGTCCCTGACCGTCTGCGCGGGCGTGGATTTTCGTCGTAAAGCCGCCGCGTGATCGACCAAAAGCCTCCTGATAAGTCCCCCTTTAGCGCCCGCAGCCTGAGAATGGCCGCGGACCGTGGTGCTGTCGATCATGTGCTGCCAGTCATCCGTCAGCCCCAGCTCAACGAGGGTCTCAAGCAGAGCGTCCCAAAAGCCTTGTTCGGCCCAACGGCGGAAGCGCACATAGACCGAATTCCATTTCCCGTAGCGCTCATGCATGTCGCGCCAGGGGCATCCGACCCGAAGAACATGCAGCATGCCGTTGAGGTATCTTCGATTGTCGTGCGAGGGACGAGACTTCCTGCCACGTTCGGTGGGCAAAAGACCCTCAATGATCCGCCATTCCATATCCGTCAGGTCGCCGCGAGCCAAAACCGCCTCCTAAAAGGCAGTCTTGAATCACGCTTCTGCTGATTTGGGAATCCACTTTGTCAACAGGGCCTAGTGGAGGCTGGCGCTCCTGGCAGGGGTATCGCTCAGGATCGCACACTTCAGGGGATCGATCGTCATGTAGATCTTCTCGCCGACATGCGTGCGCACCGACGGGTGGCTGCGGGCAAGAAGCTCCGTCTCGTTGACCATGATCTTGAAGTCGATGCATTCGCCGAGGAAGACCTTTGCGGAGACGATGCCCTCGACCACGGTGTGATTGGTGTGGGCGGGTGGCGTCTCGAACAGGCGCAAGTCCTCGGGCCGGATCGACATCGATACGGCCGCGCCGATCGAAAGATTATCCTTGCGATCGGCGGCGAGCGAGCCGATCGGGCTATCGACGATGAACCCACGGTCCGACCGGTCGCGGACGACTCCTTCGATGAAGTTCGTGCTGCCGATGAAGTCCGCGACGAAGGTCGTCGTCGGCCGCTCATAGATGTCGCGCGGCGATCCGATCTGGACGATCTTTCCCTGGTTCATCACGGCGATCTCGTGCGAAAGGGCCAGGGCCTCGCTCTGATCATGCGTCACATAGATCGTCGTGATGCCAAGCTCGCGTTGGATCTTCTTCAACTCGAAGCGCATCTTTTCGCGCAGCTTGGCGTCGAGGTTGGAGAGCGGCTCGTCGAGCAGCAGCAGCTCGGGCTCCATCACCAGCGCGCGGGCCAGCGCCAAACGCTGCTGCTGACCGCCGGAAAGCTGCGTCGCCTGCCGCTCGGCGAGATGATCGAGCGAGACGGCCGCCAGCATCTTCATCACCTTGTCCTTGATCTCCTTTTCCGGAAGGCGCTTGCTGCGCACCCGCAACGGAAAGGCTGCGTTCTCGAACACGCTCATATGCGGCCAGATGGCGTAGGACTGGAAGACCATGCCGAACTGGCGGCGGTTGGGCGCGATGAAGATGTTGGAGTTGCCGGAAAAGACAACGCGGTCGCCCGCCGTGATGACGCCGGTCGTCGGCCGTTCCAGGCCGGCGATGGACCGAAGCGTCGTCGTCTTTCCACAGCCGCTCGGGCCGAGCAGCGTGAAGAGCCTGCCCTTGGGAACCGAGAAGTTGACGTCGCTTGCGGCGAGAACCGGCTTTGCCGATGGCGATTGATAAACGGTGCTCAGATTTTCAATGGTTAGCATGACCTCACTCCCTAATTACATTCCCTTGACGCCGAAGCGCTTCGAAACGGCTTGCACGATCATGATGAAGCAGAAGAGCGCGGTGATCATCATGACGCCGAAGGCGGACAATTCCACATATTGGCCATTCTGCCAGAACTCCCAGATCATGATCGAGATGACTTCGTTGCCCGGGCTATAGAGCAGGATCGAGCTCGACAATTCCCGCACGGAGACGACGATAATGTAGATCCAGCCCGCCATCAGGCCCGGCTTCATCAGCGGAAGCACGACCTTTCGGAAGGTCATCAGCCAGGAGGCGCCACTCATCGCCGCAGATTCCTCCAATTCCTTGTGGATCTGCACCATGGACGTCGCGTTGTAGCGCATGCCATAGGGCAGGAACTTGATGACATAGGCCATCAGCATGATCCACAACGTGGCGTAGATGCCGATGTCGAAGTTCAGATAGAAGACCATCAGCGACAGGCCGAGCACGATGCCGGGGAAGACAAGCGGCAGCGAGGCGAGCACGTCGAGCAGCCAGCGGCCCTGGATCTTCGTACGGATGGTGATCCAACAGATGATAGATGTGAGCAGCATGACGATGGTGGCTCCGCCGATGGCGAGCTTGATGCTGTTCCAAACGGCGGTATAGAAGCCAGGATATGCGAGAACCTTGGCATAGGCATCGAAGGAAAGGTTCTGCACCGCGTTCCATGACGGCACCGAATAGTAACGCTGGAGCGAGGCCCAAAGCAACACAAGGAAGGGCAAGCCTACCACCAGCACAACGTAGAGGATGAAAATCCCGCCGGTAAGGTAACGCCACCGCCCTATATCGGCGACACGCGGACGAAAACCCTTGCCGGTGACGGTGGAATACTTGCTGCCCTGATTGGACAGCCGCGACTGGTAGTAGATGCCGACCGAGGTGATCAGCAGCAGCACGATTGCATAGGCCGATGCAAGGCCGATATTGCTCGGATAGCTGTGCACCGCGTCATAGATCGCCGAAGTGAAGACGCGCAGGCCGATGGGCAGGCCAAGAAGGGCCGGCACCTCGAAGGATTCGATCGCGCGGATGAACAGGATGATGAATGCGGCAAGGATGGCGGGCCAGGCGAGCTTCAGCGTCACCTTGAAGGCCGTCTGCACCACCGATGCGCCGCTCATCATCGCCGATTCCTCGAGCGACGGGTCCATCGAGCGAAACGCCGCCGTCACCAGCAGGAAGGCGACCGGGGCATAATGCAGGCCATCGACCCAAACCATGCCTGCCATGGAATAGATGTTGAACCAACGGCCGAAGATGGTGTTGAGAATGCCGATCTGCGGGCTTGCCAGCATGATCCAGGACACCGTGAACAGGATGCCCGGGATGATCAGGGGAATGATCGACATGGCGAAGAACAGCGACTTGAAGGGCGTGTTCGTGCGCTCGTTCACCCAGGCGAAGAACGTGCCCACCACCAGCGCGAAGGCTGCCGTGAAGAAGGCAAACTGCAGGGAGTTGCCCATGAGAACGAGCGATTCCGCGCTCTCGAATGCAGTTATGTAGTTCTCCATGGTGAGAACTGCCGGCTCCTGCATGGTGCCGCTCGTGTGAAAGCTCTGCCAAAACAGGAAACCGAGCGGAATGAGCGTCAGCCAAGCGACGACAAGGGTCGCTCCGCCAATGACGAACCATTTCGTCTCGAACCGGCGCACAAGCCGGCCCGGTAGGCCCATGGCCTCGTTTGTCGGCGTCATCATCGCCATATCGTCCTCCTCCCAGTGGACAGGCTGCCCTCAGGCAGCACAGGTCGGCAACCCAATGGCTGCAGTCAGATTACAAATGCGTCGAGCGTCTCCGGTGCGAAAATCTCCTCCGCATGCAGTTGCCTCTTGGAAAGGCCCTGTTCGTAGGAGTAGCGCAGGAAGGTATCGAGGACCTTCCGGTTCTTCTCGAAGCCGTTGGGCCAGAAATCCTCGCCCATCTCGCCTTCGGCTTCCTCGAAATGCGCCATCGCCCAGGGAAGCATGGTCTTGAGGGCCGCCGTCTCGCGCAGATCCTGATAGGTCTTGCGCTGCGACTGGTTGAGCGCCTTGAAGATCGATTGCGCGACCCAACGATTGTTTTCGTAGATTTCCCGCCGGATCACAACCGTGTGCATGATCGGGAAAATCCCGGTGCGCGCGAAGTAGTCGCGCTCGACCCCGACATAATCGGGAAACAAGCGGCGGACCTTGCCGCTGCGGCAATTGAAGGTCGAGGGCTTGCGGGCGGTATAGAGCGCGTCGATCTCGCCGTCGCGCAGCATGGCGGCCAGCGTCTTTTCAGGGCCGATCGGTTCCAACTTGATGTTGTCCGGCAGTTGAAGCTTGAGCTTTTCGCTGCGATTCGGCGATTCCTCGCCACCGGTATAGTAGGTGACGCTGTCGACCGGCACATTGTATTCGTCCGACAGCACGCCGCGGATCCAGACCGGCGCTGTCATCTGGTATTCCGGGCAGCCGATGCGCTTGCCGATCAGGTCCTTCGGCTCGTTGATGCCCGCATCCGCGTTCACATAGATCGACGAATGACGGAAATAGCGCGAGGGAAAGAAGGGAATGGCGACGAAGGCACGCTCCGGCTTGAACAGCGAGACGACATATGAGGAAAGCGACATCTCGGCGACGTCGAATTCACGATAGCGCAGCATGCGGAAGAAGGTTTCCTCGACCGGCAGGTTGAGCGTGGTCAGGTTGATGCCGTCGGGCTTGACCGAGCCGTCCATGATGCCGCGCGTGCGGTCGTAGTCCCAGCACCCCATCGTCAAACGCAAATCGGCCATAGTCGTCTCCTCACCATTTCTCATAAGCGAATGCGGGTCTCCTCGATGTCCCGGCTGTCCATCGAGTAGTCAAAATCGGTGACGGTGACCAAGAGTTTTTTCATGGGGCAGCGCGCAGTTATTTGTTGTTTTGGGCGCCATTCATTGTGTGTAGGGTCCGGCCACTCTCAACCACGACGCCGACGATCGGTCGGCCGGACAGGGTGGGATCACAGGGCGCGAGGAGGAGACGTCGCGCCGACCAGGAGGAGAAAACATGACGATCAATAGACGCCTGCTGATGCTTGCGACTGCTTCGGCCATTGCGCTGGCGGGTCTGGTGCTGCCCGCCGCTGCCCAGGATGCGACGCTTCTGACCTCGACGGCGCCCGACCGCAATGCCAAGCTCGAGGAGGCCGCCAAGGCCGAGGGCTCACTGATGCTCTACACCTCGATCGCCCAGAAGGATGTCGATCCGCTGGTGCGCCCCTTCGAGGAGAAATACGGGATCAAGGTGACCGTATGGCGGGCGAGCGGCGACGACGTGCTGCAACGCGTCGTGCAGGAGCAGAAAGCCGGACGCGCGACGGTGGACCTGATCCACATCAGCGCGCCGGAAATGGAAGCGCTGCAACGCGAGGGAATCTTCCAGAAGATCGTCTCGCCGCATTTTGCCGAACTGCTGCCGGGTGCCGTGCCCGCGCACAGCGCATGGGTGAGCACGCTGCTGTCGGTCTGGGTCCAGGGCTACAATACCGACCTCATCACGAAGGACGAGCTGCCGAAGACCTATGAGGACCTGCTCGATCCGAAGTGGAAGGGCAAGCTCGGCTACGAGTTCGAGAACATCGACTGGTTCTCCACCATCGTCGAGACGATGGGCGAGGAGAAGGGCCTGGAGTACTTCCGCAACCTCGTGCGGACCAACGGCCTTTCGATCCGTAAGGGCCATTCGCTCTTGAACAATCTCGTGGTTGCAGGCGAAGTTCCGCTCGGCCTCACGATCTACAATTACATGCCGGTGCAGGCGAAAAACGACGGCGCGCCGATCGACTGGTTCGCGCTTGAGCCGGCGGTCGCCCGCTCGAATGGCGCGGGTGTCGTAAAGACCGCCCCGCATCCGAACGCGGCCGCCCTCTTCACCGAGTTCATGCTGACGGACGGACAGGCCATCCTGGTCGGGCTCAACTACGTACCGACCTCCACGAAGGTCAAATCGCCGCTGGAAGGCGTTGAGATCAAGATCGCCGATCCGGCGGACAAGCTCGACAATGCCAAGAAATGGCAGCCGCTTTACGATCGCATCGTCGTGCGCGGCAATCCGGATTGATCGTGACGGACCAGACAATGAAAAGCGGGCTTCTGGCCCGCTTTTTCTATCGTGGCCCGCTGCAACGCCCGATCACGCGCGCGCCGTGACCCAGCCGTTCGGCGAGCGTATCCACCAGCCTGTCGATGAAGAGTTTTAGCTTCTCATCCCGCGTTACGGACATACGGCCAGACGTCTCGATCAAATAGAGTGTACGGCCGAGCTCCGGGTTCTCGATCGGATGGGCGACGATCTTGCCCTCCTCGATCTTCTGCTTGACCACGCCATAGGGCACGATGCTGGTCGCATGTCCCTGCTCCACCAGCGTCTTGATCATTTCCAGCGACTGGATGGAAAAGCGGATGTTGACCGGCAGCGTCGAGTTCCGCGCCGCCCGGTGAACGGCGTGCCAGACATTATCGCGATCGCCGGGCAGCGCCAGGTTGGACGCAATCACCTGGTCGAACGGCACCGGCCCTTCGGGATAGGGCGCGTCAGGCGCCGTGATAAAAAACAGCCTCTCCTCCATCAACGGCATGCGCAACGCGCTGGTATTCTCTGAGGCGTCATAGGCGAGCGCGATGTCGATCTCGTCGCGCATGAGGAGGTCGAGGAGGATGAAGCTCAGGTCTTCTACCACACGCAGCGATATGCCCGGCAGCTCGGATTGGGCCGCGACGAGGAAATCGGCGCCGAGCATGCGGATCGTGCTCGGCGTCAGGCCGATCGTGACGATCTGTTGGCTCGAATTGCTAAAGGCCGAGACATCGCGCCGCGCCTCCTCGACGAGCCGCAGGATCTCCACGCCCCGGTCGTAGAGAAGCCGGCCGGCGTCGGTCATCGAGATCCCGCGCGAATGGCGCACGAGAAGCTCGACGCCGAGCATCGTCTCGAGATTGCGGATCTGCAAGCCGAGGGCGGTCTGCGAAACATGAAGCTGTTCCGCAGCCTTGGTCATGTTCCCCGCATCGACCGACTTTATGAAATTGTTGATCTGTTTCAGATTAATGGCGGGACCTCCTCTTCCCTGCCCGCCTCACAGGAGGCGTTTCTTTGCCTTTCTCGCCAGATAGTCGAAATTGACGACGTATTGATCGCGGTTGTCGAGATTGGCCCGCAGGCTCTCGATGTCGCTCTCCTCAAACTCCACGATATCCCCGTCCATAGCAAGGCACAGAACCTGATCGTGGCAGGCATTCTCGAGCGTCAGCGTGCGGATCACGGCCTCCTCCACGGAAACGCCGGTGACAGTGACGCCATGGCCGCGCATCATGACCACCTTGTGATGGCCGAGCGCCCCGGCCACGCCGCGGCCCGTCTCCGGCGAGCGGATCAGGTTGACGATATCCTGATAATAGCCAAGCCCGTCGGCGAAGGCGACGCAGGCCTGCGACACGATGCGCCACGGCCGTTCGGCGGAACACCAGATCGTCGCATATTTGGGGTGCGTATGGATGACCGAATTGAGGTCCGGCCGCGCCTTGTAGATTTCCGAATGGATGAAGACCTCGCTGTGGCGGCGCCCGCCCCCGCCGATCTTCTGGCCTTCGAGATCGCAGGTCACGATGTTTTCGGAAGTGATCTCCTCGAAGCCGACGCTGTGCGGCTTCATGAAAAAGCGGGATGGGTTCTCCGGATCGCGAATGGAAACGTGACCGCGGGTGAAATCGCCGAGATCGGCGGCACCAAGGATGAGGCCGGCTTCGATGAGCCGCTGTTCGACATGCTGATTCATTTGATGCGTTTGCTCGTATGTAAGAAAGGAAAGGCTTACCAAGGACGACTCACAATGCGAGCGTCAGGCGCGCGGTTTTGGAGCCGGAGCAACAGATCATCATCGTATCGCCGCGCTCCTTCTCGTCATCGCTGAGGACCATGTCGTGGTGGTCCGGAACGCCGTCGAGCACACGTACCTGGCAGGCGCCGCAAATGCCCATCTCGCAGGAGAAATCGAGGTTGAAGCCGGCATCGCGCAGGACGCCCAGAATGGACTGGCCTTCGCCAATCTCGAATTCCTGGCCGCTTTCCGCAAGCTCGACGAAGAAGTTGCCGTCAAGGGCCGGACGCTTCGCCGCCACGAACCGTTCCAGATGCACCTGTTCGGAAGGGAGCCCGCTGGTGATGGCCTCGAACGTATCCAGCATCGGCCCCGGTCCGCAGCAATAGAAATGCGAACCGGCCGGCGCACCCTCGATGATCCGGCCGATATCGAGGAAACTCCCGGCTTCCGAATCGACGTGGATATGGGCCTGCGGCAGATCCGAAAGCACATCGCTGAAGGCAACGTCCCGCCAGTCACGACAGGCGTAATGCAGCTCGAAGCTGGTGCCGATTTCGCTAAGGCGCTGCGCCATCGACCAGATGGGCGTGATGCCGATACCGCCGGCGATGAGCACGCTGTGGCCGGCGCCCTCTTCCAGCGCGAAATTGTTGCGCGGCGCGCCGATCTTCAGCACCGATCCGACCCGCACCATGTCATGCAGGCATATCGACCCGCCGCGCCCGCCGGCATCGCGCTTGACGCCGATGACATAGCGGTTGCCGTTCCGGACGGGCGTGACGAGAGAGTAGAGGCGAACCGTGTCGTTCGGCAGGTTGACGGCGATGTGCGCCCCGGCCTCGGCGGCCGGGACCTCGCTGCCATCGGTGCTTTCGAACTCGAAGAGATTCGTTTCATGCGCCAGGTAGCGGATCGCAACCAGCCGCATGTCGATGGTCTTGGTGACGGTTATTTCCAATTCTCCCTCCATATACGTGTCCGGAAGTCTGCACGTGTTTCCGGACACCTGTTCAAACGTGGCTATTCATTCGCGCGGCGCAGGTTAATCTGCGCCAGCTTCGGCAGGCGGGGCCTTAACTCGTCCGCTGCGGCCTTGAGCAGCGTGCGCGCCATGTCGATGCGCTCATCGGTAAACCGCCCGATAAGGCCCGATACGGAAAGCGAGCCGATCAATTCTCCCGCCATATTGACGACCGGAACCGCGACGGCGGCGAGATCCTCATCCCGACCTCCCTTGGACACGACCGATCCAGTCGTGCGCAGCTCGATCGCACTTGGATGGTCGGACGGGTCACCGTATCGGGAGAGAAGAACTCCAGCAGCACCCGAAGAGAGCGGGTGGCGCGTGCCTTCCTCCAGATGATGGCGTGCGCTCCGCGGGGAGTTTTCCCGATACAAGCAGACCCGCTCCTCACCGTCTTGAACGTAGAAAGATGCGGTCTCCTGGGTGACCGATTTCAGGCGCCGCAGCACCGGTCGCACAACACCCTCCAAAGTGAATTGCGAGCGACTAAGGTCCCCGAGCCGCCGAAGTTCCGGACCGAGCTGGTAGCGACCATCGTTGCCGCGATCGAGAAAGCCGGTATGTAACAGCGAACCGGCAAGCCGCAGGATCGTGCTCTTGTACAGACCCGACCTCTGCGCGAGGGCAGACAACGTCAATGCCTCTCCCGGCTCTGCAAAGCACTTCAAGACGGTTATCGCCCTTTCCACCGCCTCAACTCGGCCCCTCCCTGCATCGATCTCATCATTGCCTGCGTCCATTTTCACAATTTAACACTCCTCAATTATTCTGTCTAGCGAAACTTATTCTCCTTGACAGAACGCCACTGGTGACTAGTAATTGCCCTCGTGAGGCTCGATCGTCGCGGACGACATAGCATGCGCAGGACGTGGTTTTCCACGCGCGGAGGCAGCTTTGAGAGCCTTGGAATATCTCGCTCCGAATTGATTTCGCTTCGGATGCCTTTAATCGTGGGAGAAGCAAATGCTCAGCAAGGAACAGAACGAACGCCTCACGCAGGTCGGTCCCGGCACGCCATGTGGCGAGCTCATGCGCCGCTACTGGATACCGATCGCGCCCTATGCACAGCTCCTGGAGAATCCGGTCCGCAAGGTACGCATCCTCGGCGAGGACCTCATCCTCTACAAGGATACCAGTGGCGGCCTCGGCCTGATCGGCGACCGCTGCCTGCACCGCAATGTCGACCTGCAATACGGCATCCCTGACAAATGCGGCCTGCGCTGTCCATATCATGGCTGGCTGTTCGACGAGACGGGCAAATGCGTCGAGCGTCCGATGGAGGGAGCGCCGCAGGCGGAAATCAAGCAGAAGCTCAAGGGCTATCCGGTGCGGGAGCTGGGCGGCCTCGTCTTCACCTATATGGGACCGCTGCCCGCGCCCGATCTGCCGCGCTGGGACCTATTCGTCTGGCCGAACGCCATCCGCCAGATCGGCATCACGGTTCTCGACTGCAACTGGCTGCAATGCCAGGAAAACACCGGCGATCCGGCTCACAGCGCATGGACGCACGGCCATCTGTTCGAATATGCAATCAGCCGGCGGAAGGACTTCGACCACCACAGCGAGGACAAGCTCCACACCCTCCACCAGCGCAAGAAGGTAGGCATCGGCATCAAGGAACTCTATGCCGAGCAGAGCGAATACGGATTCCGCAAGGGTATCCGCTACTCGAAGGCGCTTGGCGCGGACGAGGACAAGGACCAGGAACACTCGGCCGTGATCTTCCCCTTCTACACCCAGACCGGCAAGAGCGGCGCGCCACGCTCGGAATACCAGATCCGCGTTCCGATCGATGACACCCACACCTATCACATCTGCTACGGGTGCTATGCCGCGCCGGAAGGTGTCGAAGTTCCGAAGCAGGATGTCGTGCCCTACTACGTCCCACCCCAGTATGACGAAAATGGCGAAGCCATCCTCGACTACGTGCTGGCGCAGGATGCCATCGTTTGGGTCGCCCAGGGCCCGGTCGCGGACCGCACCACGGAACTCCTTGGCCGGACGGATATCCCGATCGTCGTCCTGCGCCGCCAGCTCGACGAGCAGATCAAGCGCGTCGAGCAAGGGCTCGAACCGATGAATACCTTCGCCAAGAGCCCGGACATGCTGCACCCGACCGCGGGCAAGGCCGACTCTTTCCACAAGCACGCCTTCCGCAAATACTACCACAAGGGCTTTGCCAACGATGACGGGGACCGCTATGGGCCGATCATCGAGGATGTCAAGGCGCTGCACCGGCGGATCGAGGAATACCATCTTTCACGCGAGGCCGAAGCGAAACAGATCGAGAGTGCCTGACCATGTCAGCCATTCACGATGTGATCGACTGCATGCTGAAGGAACTCATCGAGCAGGTGCCGACCATGGAGGTCGAAAGCATCACACTCTCTCCGCCTGCCCCCGTGGCAGGCGAAGAGGTGACGGCCCGCATCACCGTGGCCAATAATCGTCGGGTGCTGTGCACCATCCGCACGGGTGCGGGACTGGACAATCCCAGCCTTCATTCGGCGCGGGTGATCGAGATGTAGCGACAGTCTTGCATCTTCACATGCGCGTTCTGTCGAAGCCTGCGCGCACCGCAGGCGACCGACGTCTCGAATAACTGAAAATCCCGACGCGGCCCCCCTGAGCAGGGGCCGCTAGTCTCCGTGATCAATCGAATGGATTACTCATGAAACAGCGACGCATCGGCGCGACAGATCTCCTGATTTCCGAAACCGGCTTCGGCTGTGGCGGCAATGCCGGATTGATGGTCCGGGGCGAGGCAGCAGAGCAGACCAGGGTCGTCGCCCATGCGCTGGAACGAGGCATCAACTATTTCGACAATGCCCCCGACTACGGCGATGGCCTCGCCGAAGAGAACCTTGGCCGCGCGCTGAAGGAGCTGAGCGTCACGCCTGTCATCACGACCAAGGTGGAGATCCGCAGCGAAAATCTCGCAGACATCTGCGAACATATCGTCCGCTCGGTCGAGAACAGCCTGCGCCGCCTTCAGGTCGACGCCGTCGACATTCTGCAGATCCACAATGGGCCGGTTGCACAAAGGCCGGCGATGGAAGGCACATACTACGCCACCCTGTGGTTAGAAGACTATCTGAAGCCCGGTGGTGCGCTGGAAGGAATCCGTCGGGTGCTGAAAAGCGGCAAGGCCCGCCACGCAGGCTTCATTTGCCGCGGCAACGATGCAGCAGAAGTGGGAAGTCTGCTGGAGACCGGGCTGTTTCATCTGGTCAACCTGCCCTACACGCTGATGAACCCGACTGCGGGCCGCTTTCGCCCAAAAGCAGTTCCCACGCCCGATTATGGCAATGTCATCGACGTGGCGCAAAGGGCCGGTGCTGGCATCGCGGTCTTCAGCCCGCTGGCCGGCGGCCTCCTCACCGATACGCTGCTTGCGGGACAACAGACGCATCTGCTCGCCCGTCAGAAGGACATCGGCAAACTGGAGACAAAAGGAGATCTCGGACGCGCCCGCCGGTTCCAGGAAATCGCGCGCAAAAGCGGCATCAGTCTCCCTGAACTCGCCTACCGCTTCATTCTGAGCGATCCGGGCGTTAGTACGCTTCTCGGCGGGTTTTCCTCCGCAGACCAGATTGATGTCGCTGTGGCGGCGTCGGCTGCTGGACCGCTCGATTCCGACCAGTTGTCGGCTATTGAAGAAATCTGGCGCGCGCCTTAATGGCGGTCCGTGTCAACCCGTCGGAGAATGCCAAAATGACTGCGCACGCAGATGAATCCGCCAGCGACGTCAGCCTCACGACCTTGTTCCTTGCCTGCCTAAAGCTGGGTCTGCTGAGCTTCGGTGGCGGCCTCTCCGGTTGGGTCTACCAGGACTTCGTCGTTCGCCGCCGTTGGATCAGCGATGAGGACTTCGCCAGCAGCTTCGCGATGGGACAGATGCTGCCGGGCGGCAATGTCGCCAACCTCGTCGTATGCCTGGGCGAACAATTGCGCGGCGCACTCGGCGCAGCGACCGCGGTCTTCGGTCTGCTTGTGGGCCCATTCTTCTCGGTCATTCTCGTGGCGATCCTGATAGACAGCATCACCCAGGCCGAAACGCTCGACATTGCCCTCACCGGCGCTGCGGCGGCCGCAATCGGCTTCCTGATCAACCTCTGCTGGCGAGGCGTGCTCCGGGAAAGCAACAGCCCTGCCATGCTCGGCATTATTGCTGCGGTCGTCCTCGGCGTCGGAATCCTGAAGCTTCCCCTGCTGCTCGTCACGCTTTGCGTCGCACCGGCCAGCATTGCCATTGCGTGGCGGCGGGGAGCCAGAGATGCGTGACGATCACCTGATCGGACTGATGGCTGTCTTCGTACCGTTCTCGTTGATTTCCATCGGCGGAGGAATTGGCGTACTCTCGGGAATTCAGCACGAAATCGTCACTGTACGCGGGTGGATCAGCGCGCAGGAATTCGTCCAACTCTTTGCGATTTCGCGCGCCTCGCCAGGGCCCGGCACAATGATCGCGACCTTGATCGGCTGGAAAATATCTGGCTGGCTCGGCGCAGCGGTGGCAACGCTCGCTTTCTTCCTGCCCTCTTCGCTCCTCTGCTATACTGTTTTTCGCCTGTCAAACGCTCATAGGGAGAAGGCGTGGCATCGCGCCTTTCGACAGGGTTTGGCCCCCGTCGGCACCGGACTTGTAATAAGCAGCGTGATCGCCATCCTACAATTGTCGGATGGCGGTGTGTTGACAATAGCGATAGCCATTCTTTCAGCGGTTGTCGTTGTCGTGCTCCCCAGACTTCCGGTTCCACTCTTTCTCCTCGGGGGGGCGGGTTTAACCACGGCCTACCATATAGCGACCACATAGTTCTACTCACTCAGTGGTAGCTCAAAACATGAGATCTGTGGGAAAATAAGGGGAGAATTCGTACACAATCTCGACCTGGCCTGCCCCCATGGGGTGATCCGGTTGGAATGTTAGTGCATGCTTGGCCTGCTGGCCACCGCTGGCGTTGATGCCGGTCCGTTTTGGCGAGGCCAAACAGAGGCTTCGGGAGACGGTGGCCTGTAGCCCAGCGATGAGTGCGGCCGCACGGTGTTGATCGGTACCGATAGCGCTAACACGTTTCCTTCAACGATCAAAACAGCCGTCGATGACGGGCTCCTGCATCCGAGCCCGGTACATTATGTCACCAAGCACCTCCAGCAAGGCATCGAGAGCGACCACTTCCGGGTCAAGAAGAACATGCCCAAGATCGGCTGCTTCCAGTCATTCAAAACGGCGCGCCGGACGATCGCTGGGTTCGAAGCGATGTTGTGGCTGCGCAAAGGCTTCGGATTTTCCGGCGACTGGACAATCAACGACCAGAATGACCTGCTCGGGCGCCTCTTCGGACTTCAAAAGGTTAACAAAGCGTGAAAATGCCACCGTTCGCGGGGTAGTCTCACCCTACTGCAAGGTTTGCGACAAGCCCAAGATCTCACATCATTCGACGGCGGGCGATCAAGGGCGAGCAAATCCTGCACAACGGCACCTTCGTCGAATATGATCATCCGACCGAAGGCCGCGTCAAGACACCCGGCTTCTCGATCCGCTTTTCCAAGACGCCATCACGTGTCGATCGCGGCGCGCCGATCACCGGCGAGCATACCCGCAAGGTTCTGAGCGAGGCGGGCTTCGACGCCGACAGGATCGAAAAATTGCTGGCCTCGGGAGCCATTGTCCAGGGAGAGCTCTGAGCGACGACGCCCCTGCCCTTACCCGGCTTGTGATATTGGACCGGCCGTAGAGATACGGCGGGTACCCGCTAGTAACTCTGATCTATGTGGTCATTCGCCTGATTGAAGCCAGGTGGTGATCGGGGTCCGACTCTAGCCGAGACGAGCTTCCGAAATATCCAGTATAGCCGCAAGCAGCTCCGAGCGATTGAGCATGCCCACAACCTCGCCGTCCCGGATCACGGGATAGACGCGGTGCGATCGGGCAAGGAATTCCTCGGCGGCAGACACGAAGTCGAGATCGGACGGCAGCGTGACCACTTCACGGCTCATGTAGTCTCCTGCGCTTCCGCTCCACTGCTGGTAATAGCTGGCGTTGAGCATGGGGCGAAAGCAGTCCTTCTCCGTAAGGATACCGACAAGGCCATCCCTGTCATCGATCACAGGCGCGGCTGGAGCCTGGCTCCGGGCAAGCACCGCCACTGCCTCGCGGATCGGTGTGGACGGCGACAGACGCGGAAAGTCCGTCTGCATGATATGGGCGATGACAGCATCCTGGCTCATCGTTTGTCCTCGCAAGTGTCGTGCGGGCATCCCGCACACCGGGTGCCACCGACGCAGGCAAGCCCGTCGCAGCTTTTGACGAGCGGCTTGCGCCCCATGAGAAGCCCTACGGCGAGCCCACCGGCTGACAGGCAGACGATCACGATTGCAAAGAGTGCTTCCATCAAATTGCCTCACACCAGATAGCGGGCGATATCGCCCGTCATGACGCGTGTCAGCCCACCGGCAGTGCGTATCAGGAAGAGCGCCGGTATTTCCTTCGTACGTGCAAGATCGGGTCCGGCCGGGCCAGCGGCCATCAGCGCGGTCGCCCATCCGTCCGCATCCATTGCGGCCGGCATGGCGACGGAAACCGATGCCAATGTGCTTGCGACAGGCTCTCCCGTCGAGGGATCGATGATATGGCTGTAGCGGCGATTGCCGATATCGTAGCCGTTGCTTCGGTCGCCCGAGGTCGCGACGGCCATCCCGTCGAGCTGCAGTACGCCTTCCAGCCCTTCCGTGTCGGGAAGCGGGTTCTCGATGCCGACATGCCAGGCGCGGCCCGATGGATGTCGTCCATGCGCGGCAAGCTCTCCACCCAGATCGATGAGGAAATCCTTGTACCCCGCGTCCTGCAGGGCATCCGCCATCCGGTCGAGCGCATATCCCTTGGCTATGCCGCAAAAATCGAGTGTCAGCCCTGCGGATGTCCGCGCGACATGACCGTTGCCTACCCGTATTTCCCGCCATCCGCCCTCATGCGCTTTCCCGTTATCGATCGGCCCGAAACCCCACCGCGCCACCATCGGGCCTACCGTCGGATCGAAGCGACCATCGCTGGCTTCGGCGATATCGAGAGCGGCACCGGCGACCGTCACCACCTCGTCCGTCACGACGGCTTCGTCGACCTTGCCGGCATTGAACCGGCCGATCGTGCTGTCATCGCGCCACGGAGAAAAGGCGAGGTCTATGCGCTCCAGTATTTGCTGGAGCTGCGGTTTCAATCCCGGCAAGCCGGTCCTGTCTGAGAGAGAAACGCTCCAGCCGGTCCCGAAAGCCGTACCGGAGATTGTTACGACAGGTGCGGCGCCTCTTACGTAAGCCGGTGCCGCGATGAGAGCGAAGGTTGCCCCGCCAAGGCTAAGGAAACGGCGACGGTCGAGAAAATCCGATCTGAAACGCATGGTATCAGCCTCCGAAATCATCGTTGAATATGGAATGCGGTTCGACACCGAGACGGTCGAGCGTGGCAAGCACGGCCGAAATCATCACCGGTGGACCACAGAGGTAATACTCGCACTCGTCGGGTGCGGGATGCGACTTCATTGCGGCGCGGACCGTCTCGTGGATGAAACCGGTGGCTCCTGTCCAGCGATCGCTCGGCGCCGGGTCGGACAGTGCGGGTGTCCAAGTGAAATTCGGGTGGTTCTTCGCGATCTTGCTGAACTCTTCGACATAGAACAGGTCCGCCGCCGTGCGCGCGCCGTAAAAATAGGACATGCGGCGGCTGGTTCCGAGACCGATCTGTTCGTGGATCATCGCCCGCAACGGTGCCATACCGACACCACCGCCGATGAACACCATGTCCCGTTCGGTCGGCTGGACGTGGAATTCTCCGAACGGGCCGCCGACTTCGATCGTGTCCCCCGATTTCAGCGAGAAAATGTAGGACGAGACGACGCCCGGCGGGATAGCGTGCTCATGTCCCGCCGGCGGCACTGCAAGACGGATGTTGAACACGACGCGTCCGGCATCTTCCGGGCGGCTAGCGATGGAGTAGGCCCGCGTCACCGGCCGTTCGGAAACGGATTTCAGGGCGGGCCAGCCGGCGATTCTCCAGGCCCGTTCGTGGGTGGGATCGATGTCGAACGATGCGAAATCCAGACTGTATTCCGGCGCGGTCAGCTGGCCGAAACCGCCGGCGCGAAAATTGAAGTCGCGGCCCTCTGGCAGTTCCAGAACCAGCTCGCGGATCAGAGGCGCCAGCATGCGATTGGAAATCACGCGACACGGGAAGGATTCCGCCGCCAGCACATCCGCCGCCACGCTCACCTCGACCGGACCACGCAGGCGCGTCTGGCAGGCGAGGCGGACATTGGCACGGCGCTCGGCGGGCGACAGCAGCCCTCGCTCGGTGGCCTGAAGTTCGCCTGCCCCCTCCCCCTCGACGGTCACGCGGCAAAGGCCGCAGGTTCCGCTGCCGCCACACGCAGCCGGAATGCCTATTCCCGCCGCGTGCAGGACCGAAAGCAGTTGGTCTCCCCGTCCGGCATCGATTGGCTTTCCGCCGTTCACGGTGACCCCGACGGTCCCCTGCGGCAGCAGGCGTCGCCTTGCGCCAAGCAATGCCAGTGTGAGTCCGACGATCAGCAGCGTGATGAGGAGTGAGCCGAGCGCTATCTCTGTCATGGCACCGCCATCTGCGCAAAGGAGGAAAAGCCCAGCGACATCATGCCCGCCAGCACGAAGCTTATGCCGAGACCGCGAAGGCCGGCCGGCAGGTCGGCATAGGCAAGCCTCGTGCGGATCGCGCCGAGCATGATCACCGCGATGGCGAAACCCGCGCCGCTGCTGACACCATAGACAGCCGCTTCCGCCAGATCATATCGCCGCTCGACCATGAACAGACTACCGCCGAGAATGGCGCAGTGGATGGCGAGCAGAGGCAGGAAGGCACCGAATGCGGCCTGCACCTTCGGCAGATAGCGCTCCAGCACCATTTCGAGAAGCTGGATGCTTGCCGCCACCACGCCGATGAAGGTCAGCAGGGAAAGATAGGAAAGGTCCAGTCCAGGCATACCGATCCACGTCCAGGCGCCGGGAGCCAGAACGGCCGTATAGATCAGCTGGTTGAGCGGAACAGTGACGCCCATGACGGCGATGACCGCGACGCCGAGCCCTACGGCTGTTTCGGTCCGGCGCGACAGGGCGAGGAAGGTGCAGAGCCCGAGAAAATAGGTAAGCGGCATGTTCTCGGCGAACATCGCCCTGAAGAAGAGAGAAGCGAGGTCGGCCATCAGCGCTCCTCCTCCGGTTCATAGGCCGGAAATTCAAGCGCCTCGGCCTGCTCCGGCCAGATGCTGCGGACCGCCCAGACCAGCCCGCCCAGCAGGAAGAAGGCGCTGGGGGCCAGCATCATCAGACTGAGCGGGGTGAACCAGCCCCCCTGGTCGGCCAGTGTGAAGACCTGCATCCCGAGCAGCGTTCCCTTGCCGAACAGTTCGCGACAGGCGCCGATCGTCACCAGCACCAGCGAATAGCCGAGACCGCTGCCCAGCGCGTCGATCATCGATGGCAGCGGCGGGTTGCTGCGGGCGAAGGATTCTGTTCGTCCGAGCACGATGCAGTTCGTGGCGATCAGACTGACGAAAACCGAAAGACGCTGGCTGAGTTCGAAGAACCAGGCCTGCAGCGCCTGGTCTATGACGATCACCATCGAGGCGATGATGATGATCTGTACGATCAGCCGGATGGACGCCGGAATGTGCCGGCGGATGAGACTGATGATGCCGGCGGCAAGAACCACCACCACCGTCAGCGAAATCGACATGGTCAGTGCAGTGTCCAGCGATGTGGTGACGGCGAGTGCCGAGCAGATGCCGAGGATCTGCAGCGTCACCGGATTTTGCCGGATCAGCGGCGCCGTCAGGATGCTCCAGAGACTGTCCCTCGCGGCCATCGGCTAGAACTCCCCTCGCCGGATCGCCGTCATCAGCGGACCATAGCCTTTCGGGCCAACCCAGAACCGTACCATCTGGGTAATGCCGTTGCCCGTTCGCGTGGCGCCGGTAATACCGTCCACTTCGTGATCACTGCCGGCTTGCGCCCGGGCGACCGAAAAACGGATGGCGCCGTTATCGTCGAAAAGTCGCTTGCCGGCGAAGTTCTGCTGCCAAAGCGGCTCGGCGATACGGGCACCCAGACCCGGTGTCTCCGACTGTTCGGTGATAGCCACGCCGGCAAGCGTCTGCATGTCTCCCCTGAGGGCGAGCAACGCCTGGATACGTCCGTTATATCCGGTTCCCACCACCGGCAGGATCGCCAGCGAGACGGTATCGCCATCACGCAGAAGATAGATCTGGGCATAGTCCGGACGGCTGCCGATGCCCGCGACGTCGTCGGCAGCCGGCAGTGTCGTCCAGTTGGCGGTGTTGGAAAGTGCCGCTTCGAGTGTTTCGGCCGTGACATCACGGGCTGCGGCACCGGCGTCGAGGTCGATGACGACGGTCGAGAGCGCATCGCCGCCGGATTGCGCTATGAGGTCGGAAATCCCCGGAACCGCCGCGATCAGCGCCTCCAGACGTGCCTGCTGCTCGGCAGCCCGGTTCTGGGTCTGGATCGGCCGCAGCACCACGGTGGCAGCCGTCACGAACACCGCACAGGTGACCGAAACGAGGAAGGCCACGGCCAGCGTCTTGGTGCGACTTTCGTTCGGCAGGGTCAAGAAACGGCGCCAGAGGGAGATTGGATTGAGATCAGCCAAGGCGTTTCCTCCGCGCGAGCCACAGGCTTATGGCGATTTCATCGAGAAGTGGCGCGGCGAGCGAGGCAAGCAGCGCTGCGGAAACGGCGGCCTGAACCGGCGCCGCTGTACTCCAGGCGAGAGCGAACAGCAGGACGAGCATGCCGTAGAGCAACCCGTAAAGCCATCGGCCCAGAGAGGTGCCGGCACCGGCCACCGGATCGCAGACCAGCAGCACCAGCGCGACCGCGGCGGCGGTCACGACCGGCGTTTCGAGCCCAAGGGTGTAGTATCCGACAGCCATGACCGCCAACGCCGAGATGATGACACGCCAGGACATCACCCCGGTAACTGCACCGATCGCCGCGACGGCGGGCACCGACCAGCCGAGCTGGACGGGAAGGTCCGGCCAGGGCATCGCCGGGAAACCGAACCCCAGGAAGGTTATCGTCACTGTCGCGGGGTTGACCACGTTGCGACCCCAGCCGCCAAAGGCGAGTTCTCCGGCGACGACGCCGAAGCTGATGCCGAGCAGCATGGGAACAAGACCGAGATCGACCGGTGCCAGCACCGCGACCGCCAGCGCCGTGAAGGCACCCGAGAATGACGGCGGCTGGGCACGGGCCAGCATGAAGGCCAGATGCCAGAGACCGGCCGCGATCAGCACGAACAGCAATCTCAAAAGCCCGGTCGCGCCGGTCGCAAGCAGCCAGGTCACGCCAAGCGGCAGAACCGAGGCCAGAAGCAGCAAAGCAACCGTCTCCCTGTCCCAGAGCCCGCGCATCATGTCGCCGGGCGTGTCGCAAATTCTTTTGGTTAACTAGCTGTTGACCACAACGGTGGAAATTCAGCTCCCGATGTAGCGGAGCGTAGCCATGATTCTGAATGCCATTGCCGAAAAGCTGAAGCGCCAGTCGAAGGACGATTTCAAAGGGCGGCATTTCGAGGCATGGCTGATCGTGCAGGCAGTGACATGGTATCTACGGTATCCGCTCAGCTACAGAGATCTCGAGGAGATGTTCCGCGAGCGCGGCTTCGAGGTCGACCATAGTACAATCAACCGCTGGGTCCTCGCCTATGCACCTGTAATCGAGAAGCGCCTACGCCAGTTTCGCCGACCGCATTGTGGCTCAGTCAGGATTGACGAGACCTACGTCAAGATCCGGGGCAAGTGGCGATACCTGTACCGCGCCATCGACAAGCACGGAAACCCGGTCGACTTCTTGCTCACCGCGAAGCGCGATCTCGACGCCGCCAAGCGCTTCTTCCGTAAGATGCTCAAGGATGAGCCGCTACTATCGCCGGGTAAGATCGGTACAGATGGCGCTAACACGTTTCCTTCAACGATCAAAACAGCCATCGATGACGGGCTCCTGCATCCGAGCCCGGTACATTATGTCACGAAGCACCTCCAGCAAGGCATNNCCGTTCGCGGGGTAGTCTCAGCCTACTGCAGGGTTTGCGACAAGCCCGCTGCCGATTTGCGGTTCCTGCTGCTGATTGCCGGACTCGCAGGCATGCTCGTTATGCCTCTTATCTTCAATGCAGCATTCTACCGAGCCCTGCGTGAACCCTTCGTCCTCTGGCACTCGGTCCTCACAACATCGCTGCTGATGACGATAGTTGTTACATCTGGTCTATCGGTCGCTTTATTCGATCCTCCAGCAATGACGCTGAGCTGGATGACGACACTGCTCTTCGGGGTTACGATCAGCTCGGGCGCCATGTTCACATATAGCTTTATTGAGCCCGGCATGATGCATCCCCTGCTGCGGCGCATTCTACCCTGTTGTGCCGCATGGGCGGTCTTCCTGAGCGTCTTTCACGCCACCTTCCCCTTCGTCGCACGCCCGGTGCAATCAGTCGTCTACACGGCGGCGTTTGGACCGATACTGGCTGCCTTCGTCTGTGCGATGGTCGATTCCTTGCTGAGAGGAAGCCGTGCTGCGAGGTTCCAGGCCATCGGTTATGCGCCGTTGGCACTGGTCGGATTGGTACGACTGGTGACAGGGGTAAGCCCCTGGCTGCACAGCGCGGACGCGATGGTCCTCTTCTATTTCGGGTGCATGTTTGAAGTGCTTCTCACGACGCTTGGCGTGGCAGAACGTTTCGTCACCATCAGGCGGGAGCGAGATCGTGTGCGCAACGAGGCAGATCTCCTTGAACGGCTATCTGAAACCGATCCGCTGACAGGTCTGCTCAACAGGAGGGCGATCGAGCGGCAGTTCGAGCAGCTTCGCGAGGTTGGTTTCACCGCGCTGGCAGTCATCGACCTCGATCATTTTAAAGCGATCAATGATGGATACGGGCACAGCACCGGAGATGAGGTACTTAAGGCTGTAGCCGTCGCACTGAAGGCAGGGTCGAACGTGCGCGCGTATCGCCTTGGTGGCGAGGAGTTCATACTTCTCCTTCGAGGTCAGGACGTGGATGCACAGGCCGAGTTTCGCCGCCAGGCAATCCCTGCGACCGTCGCCAATGCGGTTCCGGGTCTCGCAGGGCCTGTGACGGCGAGCATGGGCATCACAGCTATCTCTAGCGTCGATGCCTTCACGACCGTTTATGAACGAGCAGACAAGCATCTTTACGAAGCCAAGAGTGCGGGACGAAATAGAACCCGCAGCGAGTTAGGTCCCACGCATTCATCGGTAACCGCCCAGATTGATCAGGTCATGATTGCATAGCCCGCAGCAGCGCCGACCATGCGGCTCATTACGACTAACTCATTTGCTGATATCTATGTCTGCAAGTGGCGGAAAGGCTTATAGCACCTCGCGAGCATCTGCTTTCAAGTGTCTGCCACGATGGCTTCCACTACCGAATTGAAGGTGCAAAGCGGTCGTGACGAACGAGCCGCATATCGCTCAACAAAATACCCTTCTGGGCGTCCTCGCCTTGAAGGGATACGAACCATCGCCCCTATTATCACCAGAGCCTACCGACCATCTCGTCCAAACACTTGGACAAGTCTCGCACCAAATCGGAAGGAGTGCGGGCCTATTGTGGCCGGCCGCCAATTAATCAAAGGAATCCTACACCTGTGCGACGATCTCTGTCTTCAGAATCGTCTCGACCGCCGCATAAAGATCAACCGCGGCACCAGGCGCGCGAATGGTCACGATCAGCGAATAGCGCGCCTTCTCGTTGTATCGGTCCAGATACGGCTTTTCCTTCCACCAACCGCCAACTGGATAAATACCGATGGCGTCACGCTCGGCAAGATCAGCCGCCGTTCCCCGCCAGAAATCCGAATGCAGCGATCCGCTGTCGCGGAATGTACCCAATAACCAGCTTTCGCCGACGTTGACGGGTGTACCTTCTTCCTCGTTTCGGGCAGCCTGGTTGATGCGGGCACGGAACTCGTCGACGGATTCCGTGGCTGTTTTCATCTGGAAGCGCAATCCGTGAGAAGCGTATCTGTGACGCCTAGTCCAGCCTCGCTCGCCGGGGTTCGGCTCGATGAAATAGGACAGCGTGACCCGGACCTCGACAGGCTCAGCGCCCAAGGCCAGCAGATTGTCCTTCGGCCAAGGAAGCAGATGAAGCTTCATATCTCTCATTTTGACTGATCCGCTCCCTTCTCGCTGGAAGGGTCGAATGTCGTCCTCGATCATCAAAGTCAGATCGTTATTGGCGGAAAGCAGCGCTCTGCCGAGATTTGGCACGCCGTAACCGTAGCGGCGCAAAATCGATTGCAATTGCGTTTTGTTGCCGTGGCAGGCCGTGACGCGGGCGGCCATCGCAGGTGTCCATTCGGCAGAATGAACCAATAAAGCACGGACAGTCTCGGGCCAGAGCCCCGGCCGGCTGACCATGATCTCTGCCGCGAGCTTGGCAGCTTGCGCGGTTGCGGAACTGGTGTCGCCAATCGTAGAGAAGTAGCGGTTTTCGGGCCGGAAGTGCGTCGTCAGAATGCGCAGGTCATCAATCGGCTCACCAGGATTGACGCCGTCATGCGCCAGGTTCCCGCCCTCCATGACGATGTCCGGCTTGACCGGCCACTGACGATCCCAGGTGACGGAGGTCCTGCTCGCCGGAGACAGTTCTCCAGCGGGCGCGATCGGGGCGTAGCCGGCAAAAGGCGCATCGATAACGTCAACTTTGTTGGTGAAAGCCCCGACGGTGATTGCGTTCCAAGCTTGCGCTGGATCATCTAGCGGTTCGATATCGTTGCGAACCAGGTGATCCGCAGGGCTTAAGTCAACCCGTATGTTTCCAGCAGCTATCAGGATCAACCGCTGCGCATCCGTCTCGAAGCAGAGTTGGTCGATCGAAGCAGACCAGGATGAGGCTCGCCCCCGCGAAGGAGCCGTGCTTGTTATAGCAGTCGCTACGACCCGACTTCTGTGCGGCGCCTGAATCTCGGCTCGAGCAATCGCCTCACCGGTAATCGCGCCGTAGAGATCAGGTCGGTTTTCATCCGCGTCGCCAGGTGGCAGAATTCTAACACTTTCCAGCCGATATTGCAGTTCGACAGCGTCCTCAGAAGCAAGCGGATCAATCAGATCGTTATAAAGTGCTACTCCGGCCATTCGCGTGCCGTGACCCTGCCAAGCTGGCGTGTCGTCGGCGCCCCAAGCCGGATTGATCGTATGCCAATCATCGATCGACAACACCGGCTCGATCAAAGGATGAGTGCGGCGGACCCCGCTGTCCAAAAGGCATATAGCAACGTCACCGGCAGTCTGCGAGACCTGAACGCGACCAGCGAGATCGTCTGTCCAAGCTCTTTGTTCTGCACCTCCAAGACCTTTGAAAAACGCTGGCGTATCTTTTGCCCGGCGCAACTCAGCGATGGTATCGCTGCGAGCAACGACGCGATCCATGGTCACGGTGCTTGCCAACGCCAAGACGACTTCGCGCTCGGGGAACCGGATGGCGTGCTGGCGCAGCTCTATTTCCAAAGCGGCCGCTATGGCTTCAAACTTCTCACGCCTGCCTTCGCGCAACCAGATTTCCCACCACACCGCGAGTTGCTGGTCGGGTGGAAACAGCGCTGCGTCATCCGTGAAGAGAGAACGCGCGGATGCCAGCTGTGCGGTTTCAATCCTTGAAATTAGAGGCTCATTTCGAGGACGCCCTTTGTCGGTGTCCGTCGATCGATACTGCTCAATCTTGTTTAGGAAGTAGTTTTTTGCACGCTCGGGCACAAATACCGAGGCCTTGACGATACCGCCGTCGCCTTCCGGCTCGCGGACTGCGACAACCTCCATTTTTTGTTGTCTGTTCGCGAGCTGGTCGATTGCGGCCCCCTCGGAGGCAGGAAGATCGAACTCGAGATAGAAACCGCGCGTCTCAAAGGCTGTTACCCCGGTTTCGGCAAGCTGCTGCTCTGCCGCCGCGACAGCTCCTCCGACTGCCAACGCCAGCGCCTGGGCATGAGCCTGCCTATTGCGTTGAGGTAGCGCCGGTGGGTCAATTTTCCGGTTTGGGCGCCGGTATGGCTCTGCCGCGCCGTTATCTCTCAGCAGGAAATGCGGGCGATCGCGTGGTCCGGTTGCCATTATGGCCTGTTGCTCGCATCCATAGCTTGGGCAGCCAAGCGGCGCTCGGCAAGCGCGTCAAATATGCTTGCAGCAGTGACCGTGCCCGAATTATCCAGAATGACGGACTTGGCGGCGTCGTCAGCCACACGAGTAATATCTGCCGGCGAAAGGCCGTGTGCCGCGTTCGCGACATCTACCCACGACAGTTCGGGTGTTGCGAAGCGATCAAGCCTGTTACGAAGGATCGCTTCGATGAGTGACACATCCGGAAGCGTGTATTCGATAACGTCGTCGAAACGACGCAAAAGCGCCCGGTCCAGTAGTTCGGGATGGTTCGTCGCAGCGACGATTAAGGCCTGGCTTTCATCCTGTTCTACGAATTGAAGGAAGGAATTGAGCACACGCCGGATTTCTCCGACGTCCTGCCGGTCTCCCCTCTTCGCTCCGATCGCATCAAACTCATCAAAGAGATACACGCCGCGGGTCGCGGTCATGGCATCGAAAACCAAGCGCAACTTCGACGCGGTCTCGCCCATAAACTTTGTGATGAGGCCGTCCAAGAGAATGGTGAACAAGGGAAGATGCAGTTCTCCCGCCAAGGCGCTCGCCGTCATCGTCTTGCCGGCGCCCGGCGGACCGACGAGCAAGATCTTGCGGCGCGGCTGAAGTCCGTGGCTTTGGAGGCTCGCCTGCTGCCGCTGCTCGGCTAAAATACGATCGAGACGTTGGCGAAGGGGTTGTGCCAGAACCATGTCTGTTAGGCGGATGTCGGGGTAACGGGCACTCAGCAGACCGGCGAGTTCACCCTTCGGCTGCACAAGTACGATCGCCCCGCCCGCCCGGCGCATGCTCGGCTGGCGCGTCTTTGCTGTATCAACGAGATCTTTAACCTCCTGCGCCAGCTTACCATGCCCCTGCCGCGCCTCATGGGCGGCCAACTGGAGAGCCGTCGACAGGAAACGGTCCTCATCGCCGGCGATGTGGCTTTTCAGAAGAGTCACAATGTGGCGAGCGGTGGTCATCGTAATCTGCCGTTTCGTTCTGCTTTTGGACTATCAGCTGCAGCGCAATTTGCAACGCAATTCCCCCAAGGTTAACAACCAATCCCTTACTATACCGTTCCGCGGAACTAAGTGACGGTCTAGCGGCCCCGCCCCGAAGTTAGCATAACCTTTTTATGTCTGCCGGTCAGAACTCATAAAATCCCCCACGCCCGAAACCTTTCCCTGCCCGTCATCTCGCGAAGACCGAGCTCCTGCACGATGCGCCGCGCGCCTTGCGGCGTCACCTCAAGCGTCTTCGCCACCATGCCAGCTGAGATCAACGGCCGCGCCATGACAAGGTCGACAAGCTCTGGCAACCGCGATGACGTCCGTCGTCCCTCCAGTTTGCGCATCATCATCTGACGCGCCAGCACCAGCCGGTCATGCTCCTTCAACCCCGTCTCGGCAGCAATCGTCAGCGCCCTTGATATCGCCAGTAACCGCGTCTCTCGATCACGATGCCGGCGCCGATCGACGGGGATGGCTTTGAGCCCAAGATTGATGGCCGCGAGATGAGTGCCCGTAGTGACGCCACCTTCGCGCAGGACCGAGGCGGCAAGCAGCCGGCCGAGCCAGGGTGCGTGCTGGAGGACGGCGATCTCATTCCAGGCATCGAGCGCCACGATCGCTTGGCAGACCGGCGGCAAATCCTGGGCCCGCGCCAACACGGCTTGCCACTCCGCCAGCCGCTCGTCCTCATCCCAGTCGAGGTCATAAACGAAGGGATCCTTTTCCGGAGCGTTCTTTACGCGGCCCGGCTTCTTCGCCTCTTCGATCGCGGCCCCAGACCGGGCAAGCACTGCATCGATCGCGGCAAATGCATCACCCAGACCATCATTGTCAGGATCTTCGACTTCCCTTACCCCGGCCCAAGCGTCGCTCACCTCAACGCTCCCATCCGGCACCCCCTCCCCGTCTCCACCCAATGATGCTGCAGGCCACGCCTGCCCGCGGAGGGAGGCGAGGCCTTGAGCAGAGAGCGCCCAACCGGGTGGATGGGCGGCGATGCGACGGCGGGTTTTCAGGATGTCGCGGGCGATGGTGAGTTCGTGGGTGGGTGCGCGGATATCTCGAAGCGCGTCATGCAGGACGAGATCCTCGAGATGAACGAGCTCACCGTCGACCCAGAGCGAGGCATGTGCCTCGTGGAAGTGGCCGCGCTCAAGAAAGCCCTCGCCGACGGGAGAGCGGGCAATGCGCTCGTCGAGACGGGCAAGCGCGACGGCGGCCTCGGAGATCGGCCGCAGCAAACTCTGGATGGGCAACTTGGCGAGATCATAAGACATTGAAATCATGGTAAATGATTCGTTAAGCGAAAGCTATAGCGGCAATACGGTTCCGTACTTCTCATCAATGTGCCCGCGGTGGCTCACCACCGATAAGTACCCCTTATCGGAAGTGATTGATTTGGAGCCTTTGAGGTCTTACAGTCGACACAGAACATGTACTTTGCGGACCTCTCGCAGCCCGAGCGCTCGCTTAATCGACAAAACCATCGGCTTGAGCTCCGATTGGGCGGGAACAACTGTATCAGGGGTCCAATCGTTCGAACAACAAGATGTCAGACTGGACGTTCAAACCCGAGGAGGCGTTGAGATGATTGTATTCGTGGAAGTTGAGGAGGCGGCCGGACGATTTGATGAGTTGCTTGCGCTTGTCGAGCGCAGGGACGAGATCATCCTCTGCCGAGAGGCAATTCCCTTGGCAAGCGTGACACGCTACACGGATCAGCCTGATCCATATGTCGAGCTGACTAGACTGATGTCCGAGGGTCGGAGGTCCGTCCCGGCTGACGCGACGTCAGACCACTCAGATCTTTACGACGAACATGGCCTGCCAAAATGAATAGTCTCTCGCGCCGGACAGAAGAGCTCGACACGATCGCTGCGGTCCTGCCGGTCGAGAGGCGCGACGAGCTCGCCGAGCTCCTCACCGATCAAGACGTCGAAACGCTGCGCCATCTCGTCAACGAGGGCATGGGCGCCAATACACTGCGCGCGCTTGCCTCCGACCTCGCTTACCTGCAGGCCTGGTCGCTGGCGACGACTGGT
This sequence comes from Hyphomicrobiales bacterium, assembly GCA_900473805.1. GTDB lineage: Bacteria > Pseudomonadota > Alphaproteobacteria > Rhizobiales > Rhizobiaceae > Allorhizobium. Next base: position 82,291 of record UCMS01000015.1, read on the forward strand.
CGCTCTCTTCCTTGGCCCGCACCTGAAGCCCTCCTCCTCAAGTTCGTTGCGCACCATCTCTGGGATACGGAAAAGCGTGCAACAGATCCCGAGCACGGCATGCCATTAGATGTCGAGGACAAGCTTCGGCTCCAGGGTCTACTGCGATCGAGCGGCCCTCATGCGCCAGACACGGTGCGCCGGCGACTTGCAACATGGTCGACCCTGACGAAATGGCGCGGCCTCAGCGGCTCATTCAGCTCTCCTGCCCTTAAGTCCGCAATTAAGCTTGCCGTGCGCGCAACGCCACGACCAAGGATGCGCAAAAGCGCAAAGGCCGTCACCGGAGACATCTTGTCAAAACTGATCGCCACCTGTGCTGCGGACAGCCTGCGCGACATCAGGGACCGCGCGATCCTGATGGTCGCCTTCGCCTCCGGCGGCCGTCGCCGCAGCGAAATCGCCAGCCTGAGGATTGAGCAGCTGAAGTGGGAAGAACCGATCCAAATCGACGAAGCCCCTCCCCTATCATCCCTTTCAATTTACCTTGGCCGGACAAAGACCAGTGGCGCAGATAACGACGAAGTCGTCTACCTCAGCGGCCGACCGGTCGATGCCCTGAAAGCGTGGCTAGCGGCTGCAAAAATCGAGAAGGGCAGCGTCTTCAGGGCGATCGATCGCTGGGGCAATGTCTCGCGCCGCCCACTGGACCCAAAGGCAATCAATGACATTGTGAAACAGCGCGCCTCTATGGCCGGATTAGATCCGTCGGAATTTTCTGCCCACGGGCTGCGCTCTGGCTACCTGACAGAAGCTGCCAATCGTGGGATTCCCCTCCCCGAGGCCATGGAACAGTCGCGGCATAGATCGGTGCAGCAAGCCTCTGAATACTACAATCACGCACAAAGGAGGAGCGGCAGAGCGTCCCGGCTGCTTGCATGATGGCTAACCGGCAACCTGTGAAGCGCAGCAGTTTGCACGGTGATGGTGCTTGTTGCTGCTCGAACGCGCAGCGGGGACGGGTATCGGTTAGTGTCAACCTGCGGCGAACGGATCAACTTGCTCAGGTGGAACATCCCCCCTCGTTGTCTATAGGACAACCGGCGGCCAACCTCTAGCCGTGAAACCTTCATTGACCAGCCACCGCTGCGCGTTAGCTAACTCTGCAAAGATATTGTCGGGACCAGATTCGTGCAGGCCTGGGTTCAATCGCTCAAATCGATGTCGCTCGCCAAACAGTTCTTCGTTGCAGGAGGACTTGTCACGATTGGCTCAGTTTTACTCGTCAGTCTGTTTGTCACTCGGTTAGTTGCGCAAACCGTGACACGGAATGCGGCCGCCACCACGGCGCTTTATGTTGATAGCATCATCGCCCCTATTCTGCCCGATCTCACTCAAGCACAGGTGCTCGATGGCTCGATAGAGCGCGCGCTGGATGAGACGCTGAACCAAGGTGCGCTCGGACGCCGGCTTGTTTCTTTCCGACTTTGGCGGGACGACGGAACGATCGTCTACTCAAATAACAAAGAGCTCATAGGCCGCAAGCTGCTCCAAAGCGCGGATCGCTTGGCTGCCTTGAATGGCCAGCTGGTTGCCAATTTTGAGCAAGGCGACCACGGCGAGTCATTAAAAGTTAATGGACCCCTCCTTCAAATCTACAATCCCGTTCTGCAACCCTGGTCGGGTGAGGTCGTTGCAGTGGCTGAATTCCACGAGAACGCCGCAGACGTGGAGGCCAGTTTGTCGAGGGTTGTGTCGCTGACATGGCTCTTTATTCTTTGCGTGCTGGCACTGTTTTTCCTTTCACTGTCGCTGATCGTCTTGCGCGGCAGTTCGACCATCGAAAATCAAAGGCGAGCACTGAAGGGCCGAGTGAAGGAACTCGATAGTCTCCTGCGCGAGAACACGAGGCTGAGCCAGCGCGTGCAAAAGGCCTCACAACAGGTGGCGGCTTTGAACGAGCAGTTCTTGAGGAAGGTCGGCGCGGATATTCACGACGGCCCGCTCCAATTGCTGGGCTACGCTTCCATGCGGGTAGACAGCCCAACCATCAGAGGTAATGCGGATACGTTTCCGGATCGATCCGAGGAAATTGAAAAGATCAAGAAAAGCCTAGAGGAGGCGATAGCTGAACTTCGCTCGATCTGCAGAGGCCTAGTGCTTCCGGAAATCGAGGAACTGCCGATCGAGAAGGTCATTGAACATGTTGTGGCCGGATATCAGTCGCGAACCGGCGCGAAGGTCGTTCTCTCAACCATGGCGGCCCCCTTCCCCCTTTCAACATCCGTGCGCATTTGTGCTTATCGCTTCACGCAAGAGGCGTTGAACAATGGGTGGAATCATGCGGAGGGAAAGGGGCAGTCCGTAAGGCTAGAGGTCGAGGGAAACATGCTGAAGATCTCCGTTGACGATCGTGGTCCAGGCTTTGATCCTTGCTGTATCGAACAGGGGCGACTGGGACTGGCTGGCATCAGGCAGCGCGTGGAGAGTATCGGTGGACGACTTGAAGTCAAAACGTCACCCTGCGGCACAACACTCGTATTGGGTTTGCCTGTCATGAACACGGAGCTAGCATGAACAATTTGCGTGTGGCCGTCATCGACGATCATCCTCTTTTTCGTGACGGTGTAACCCGAACACTCAGTGAGTTTGGCTTTGATGTCATAGGGCAAGGAAGCACTGCCGAAGACGCGGTAACGATCGCAAAGACGGATTTATTAGACCTGCTCCTGCTGGACATTTCGATGCCAGGCGGAGGCTTGTCGGCGGTCTCCCAGATCCTGCAAGCAAAACCAGACATCAAAGTCGTGATGCTAACCGCTTCCGAGGATGGAGATCACCTACGGGAGGCTCTTCGACAGGGCGCATGTGGGTATGTCCTCAAGGGCACCGGTGCAAATGACCTTGCAAAGATATTGCTGTCTATCGCTGAAGGTGAAAGCTATGTGCCGCCAGGCTTAAGCGCCAGATTGCTGACGAACCAGGTACAGACGGGGCCGACTGAAGCCTTGAGCAGCCGCGAAGTGGAAGTGATCGATCTGGTTGCGACCGGCTCCAGCAACAAAGTCATCGCTCGTCAACTTGGCCTGCAGGAAAAAACCGTCAAGCGACACATGACCAGCATTCTTGCAAAGCTAAAAGTTTCCAATCGGACAGAGGCAGCGCTTGCATGGCTTAAGTCTCACAGCCGCAGACACAATGGATAGGCACCTAGTCGCTCAGCGATCTGAGGCGCCTGTGATCTGCACTAGTTGCTTTACGATCAATAATGATCCTGCCCCACTTGTCGCGCATAATGTAGCGACCTCGCATGATCGTCTCCTTGATGCCGGTGCGATGCGTGACAGTAAACGACGAAGACGCTCCTGAAAGTGCGCGGCCACGCTCACTGCCCCTCCCCTCGCCTTTTGATTGGCTGGAACCAGAGGCGCCGGAGCCGCTGCTCCGCCCACCGCTATCCTTGCTACCCCCGCTGCCCTTTCCACTCCCACCCCCATTGCCTCCGGAATTGTTATTTTCCCGGCCACCGCCGTTGCCACCGCCGCGGTTCTTTCCTCGCCCTTGGGCATCTGCACGACTGGCGAATACCAAGGTACCAGCCCCTCCGCCAACGACGCGCATGGCCCCTAGCAGTCCGACTGAGGCTCGAAGGAAGTGTCTGCGTGGAATCACCAGATGCTCCTGAATTAGGTTCACCCGCGTATGGCCGATGGCAGCGCCGGAACCTGTGCGGCTCCATTGATCATAGCATGCGTGGATGGCTGTAAAACCCACCGATCGCGACTGAAGCGCCAATACGAGCGATCAGACGGGGGCGAACCGGGGTGCATGGACCACCCCGGCTCCTTGGCTCAATTCACGACTTGAATGACCGTGCGCGAGGACGGTTCAACGATCACCCGTTGTTCATTCACGTATGCATAAGCGTAACGCGGGTCTTCGGGAACCGGTTGAACAATGACAGTCTGGGGCAGTGTCGCACCAACCACGATCTTCTCTTCGATCACCACCGGCTCGGGCGGCACGGGAGCTTCAGTGACGTAGGTGACGACCTGCGGCGGCGGCGGATCAATCGCAACGCCCGCAATGGCGCCTGCAACGCCACCGACTGCTGCACCGACGGGGCCACCAACGATCGCGCCTGTCACTGCGCCACCAGCCGCACCGGTCACGGCAGATTCCTGCGCAAGAGCCGAACTGGCCAGAAGTGCAGTGCCAGCCGTCAGGGCGATGAGTTTCGTCTTCATGATGTTCTCCTTTTTCGGTTCGAGACACCGGCTTGTAACGTCAAGGTTATTGGCAGGTTCCACCAAAGAGACCTTTGCCCGGCCGTCAGTAGACTTTGGTCGCAACCATCAACGACTGAGGGCCCAGCGCGGGAACGCGAACTGGTGAAGACCGGTTTGAAGGCTGCGTTTCCAGCCTGGGGACGCGAGGAAACAAAATTACTTCAAGGAGATAGACATGAAAATCGTCACACGCGCCCTCCTCATCGCAACCCTCTTTGCTGGCACCTCACTGCATGCCTACGCACAAACGAGCAGCACGGTTGGCATTGGCGGCACGTCTGCCGGCGGCGGAACCTCCTCCAGCACGATCGGGACTGCAGGCAGTTCGGCCAGCGGCGCGGAATGTCCCGTCGGCACCGAGTGCGACGCCGGGTCGGCCTCGACGCTGGGGACGGGTGGATCGTCTGCTGGCGGCGGCACGTCGAGCAGCTCCGTTGGCACGGCAGGCTCCGCCTCGCAAAGCGGCAGTGGTGCGGGTTCCGCTTCAACGCTGGGAACGGGCGGGGCCTCTGCGGGTGATGGCCAGTCCAGCAGCTCAGTCGGTACTGCCGGGTCTGCTGCAGGCTCTGGCGATGGTGCAGGTTCGGCCTCGACACTCGGCACGGGGGGCACTTCTGCGACCGATGGCATGTCGACGAGTTCAGTCGGGACCGGTGGCAGTGCTGCCGGCAGTGCTGGAGCCGAAGGTGTTGAGAACGGTCAGGGCAAGAAGAATTGCCCGCCGGGGCTTGCAAAGAAAGATGGCGTCGAGTGCTGAGCGCGTGCTTACCAGAGAGCGGAGATTCCATCCGCTCTCACCTCTCATACGTTCGGAGGAGCGAGAATGATTACTAGATCACTCAAAGCAAGGATGATCTTCGCTCTGGCGCTAATACCGGCGATGCTGAGCGCAGATCCCGCCTTGTCAGCTGAGACAATGACGCTGGATGATGGAACCACCTGCACCGTTACGGATACGATCGGCGATCAGGGAGGTCGCACAACATCCAGTTCAGTTACGGCAAGCGGCGGAAACGTCTCGTCTTCCACCACGGTAAACGGCCAGACGACGACGCAGTCAGAACGTGGAACGGCGGCAACCAGCGCTGGATCTTCCACATCTTCTCATTCCAGCGGAGCGACTTCATCTTCAATGGCGAGTGTCACCTTGGCCGACGGCACCACGGTTACCCGCAGATCCGATGGAACATGTCACGTCACGAAGCCAGAAAAGTAAGGAGGAAATCATGTTGAAATGGATTTCGGTTGCAGGGATCGCCCTGTCCCTGACGGCTTTGCAAAATCACGCTGTTGCTCAAGACTGCGATGCGGCCGCGACGGTCGGCTCTGCCGGCAGCGCTGCAGCAGGCGGCACGTCTGCCAGTACGCTTGGGATAGCAGGCGCATGCCGCACGGGGTCAGACACGTCAGCGTCAATCGGCTCCGCAGGTAGTGCTGCTGCAGTCGATGGAAAGGTTCGCAGCGATACCAAAGTCAATGAGAACCCCACACAACTGAAGGCTCAGTCCAAAGCACAAGCCATGGATCAAGGGACCTTCAGCAAGTCCAAGACGAAGACGCGCGTGAAGGGGGATCGGCTTGAAAGCTCCACCCGGACAATGTCTCATGTACCTGGGCAAAAGCCTGAGAAATCGTCCTCAGACACCAGTGTGCTCCTGCCGCCTCAATAAGGTTTCGTCGGCAACGTTGGCGAACATGTGTTTGCCGTCATGCATGCCCGATCAACGACACCCGGCGGGCTGAGCAGACCCCCTCGTATCTGTTCATCGCGGCCAGCCCTTTCGGGCATCGGCCAAAAGGAGCGAATCGCAATATGAAAGTTCGCCGCTGGCAAATGATTGCGTGCCGCATTTCTCATGCGATCGAGTGCACTTACCTGAGAGGGAGGTGGCGCCGCTGTTGATAGGCGGCGCCACTCCTTCGCCAATCCTTAAGAAATTCGCTGCAAAAGTTCCTTGGAAACGAAAGGCATTGGTGAATGCGTGCGATTGCAATGATCCTTCTGGTCATCTTGTCCGGCTGCTCCGGCACTACCAATGGCGATTATACGCCACCGGCGAGTACGCCTTGGTCGCAGGCTCCGCTCTGAGGTCACTGAATATTTTCCGCAAGTCGCCGAGATAGGCTCAGTATTGCCACGCGCTGGTTATCCTTGGATGGCCCTACAATGCGGGCCCTAGTAACACCGCAAGCATGGCACCTCGGGATAACGGCGGAGGAGCCGTCTGGAGTGCACCCCGTTTCACCGGACAAGTCGGCTAGTTTGATTTAGCCCTGATGAACTGCCGTGGAGAAGCCATCTTGAGCGCGGAATGGGGATGGATTTCGTTATAGTCCTCGATCCATCCGTCGATGAGCCGGAGCGCTGTTTCGGCGTCCGGTAGTGCTGCGATGCGGATATAGTCCCGCTTCAGGGTTTTGACGAAGGCTTCCGACATGCCATTTGACTGCGGACTGGCCACCGGCGTGAAGCAGGGTGTCAGATTAAGCGCCTGGGCAAACAGCCTCGTGTCCCTCGCGGTGTAAGCAGAGCCATTGTCCGAGAGATGCTCGATTGCGTGCGGGGCTCGAGTTGCGCGGAACCGCTTCTCGACCGCCTCCAGCATCATGTCGCGCACGTCAGAGCCGGAGATGCCCGCTGTTGATTTCCACTGAGAGCTGACCCGGCGCAGCCCGATATTTCCATTGAGAATTGACCCATGTTTCAACCGTCCCTCGCATGTTTTCAGCGGGGGCTCTGGAGTGATCGACATGGCGTTACTGAGCGTAATCCGACGCTGGCATTTTCGAGAGCATCTATCGATCCGGGAGATTTGCCGCAGGACCGGCTTGTCCCGGAATACCATCCGCAAATATCTGCGCGCCGGCGCCGTGGAGCCGAAGTTCAACGTGCCGGAGAGGCCGAGCAAGCTTGATCCGTTTGCAGATCGTCTATCGGCCTGGCTGAAGACGGAGTCTAAGAAAGGCCGCAAGCAGAAGCGGACGATGAAGCAGCTACACGCTGATCTTGTCAGCCTCGGCTACGAGGGGTCGTACAATCGTGTGGCTGCCTTTGCGCGGGAATGGCGCGATGATCGTCAGAGGGAATTGCAGACGACGGGCCGCGGGACATTTGTGCCCTTGGCGTTCGAACCAGGCGAGGCCTTCCAGTTCGACTGGTCGGAAGATTGGGCGATCATTGGCAATGAGCGCACCAAGCT
>UCMS01000013.1 GCA_900473805.1 Hyphomicrobiales bacterium
GGCGGCGGGGGATGTGAGGCGGGGAGAGCCCGCAGCGATCAGGGAGTAGGCAGTAGGCGGTAGGGGGCGAGATTGCGGTCCACCCGTTACTGCATGACGTGTCCCCCACAGGAGCCAGGGGTGTGTCCCATAGTGCTGGGCTCTTCGGGAGTGAGAGCCTCGGGATGAGGACGGGTAGAATGGTTGTGTGCGAGCCGCTTGCGAGCATCCGCACACGCCTGATCGGCCGTCCTCCCTTACGGGACGACCTCCAGGTCGGTGCTGCGGAACTCGTCGGCCGTGGCGAGGATCGGAACGCCGTGGAACCTGGCGCAGGCATAGTGCAGGCAATCGCCGAGATTGAGGCCGTGGCGCCCCTGGCGATAGCGATGGGCGGCCGTCAGCGAAAGCCGAACGGTTTCTGCTGCGGGCGGCAGATCGCGAACCTCGATGCCGCGGGCTTCGAGGAATTCGGCGACGAGGCTTTCGGCCACGGGAACGGGCAGATTGAATTTCTCCGGACGGGCGAGCCCGAGCACGGTTTCGAGAACGGCGACCGGCGACGTGAACGGTTGCCGCGCGGAAGCGATCGCATTGGAGACGCGCTGCGCTTCGGGTTCATCCGACAGGAGCGCGATGATGGCGCAGGCATCGACGAACATCAGGTCTCGTCCCACATCGCATCGAAGACCTGCCGGGACAGCGGATGGCGCGCCTGCTCGCCCGGCACCAGCTGGTATGTGGCTCTGAGGCGGGCCGCCGTTTCGAGCGGCGTCTCGGCACGGCAGCGCCTTTCGATGGCTTCGCGCATGGCGATGACGATGGCATCGGTGATGCCGACGCCGGCCATCTGCGCGAACTGCCGCGTCAGCGCATCGGCTTCCGGATTGTTGACGTTGATGGCCATGGCGGCTCCATGTAGATTTTTTGCTTGGCCAATGTAGATCAGAGGGACGGGTTTTCCAAGACGGTGCTGATGCAGCGGGCTGTCGGAGATGCGGATCCCCCTCGTCCTGCCCGCCGAAACGCCTTCTCCCCGCGAGTGCCCGTGCGAGAAAGACCCCTCCCAACCCTCCCCAC
>UCMS01000014.1 GCA_900473805.1 Hyphomicrobiales bacterium
ACATAACGCGCCAGCCCCTGCCCTCCCGCCCAGGCAAAGGCCCAGAACGGCGGCGGCAAGCCGATCGCTTCCAGGTCCTCCTCCGTCTTCAGCCAGAGATCATGCACCTCGCTGGCGAGATGCAGCCGGATCTCCGGCACATGCGGCGGCGCAATCGGGCTGGTATTGGCCAGGATGAACTGTTCCGGATCGGTCTTCACGGTAACCCCGCTCACACGGGCGGATTGTCGAGGCCGCCCATGCGGCAGACTTCAAAGTACTCGTCCTCGGTTACGGGCTGGACAGACAACCGCATTGAGGTCACCAGCGACATTTTCGCGAGCCTCTCGTTCGCCTTGATGTCTTTCAGGCCCACCGGCTTTGGCATGTCGCACACGGCGCGAATATCAACGCAGTCCCAGCGGGCATCGCCCTCGGCGGTCGAATCCGGATGGGACAGCGCACAGACCTCGACGATCCCGACCACTTCCAGCCCCTCGTTCGAGTGATAGAAGAAGCCCTTGTCGCCGATCTTCATCGCCCGCATGTTGTTGCGCGCGAGATAGTTGCGCACGCCGGTCCATTCTTCACCGACGTCGCCCTTGGCCTTCTGCATTTCCCAGGACCACTTGAAGGGTTCGGACTTGTAGAGCCAGAATGCCATTGTCTTTACGCCTCGGGATTGTTGAAGACCCAGTTATAGGGCTTGATCTCGACCGTCTCGAACAGTCCGGCCTTGGCATAGGGGTCTTGCGCGGCAAGCGCCTTCGCAGCCTCGATGTCGTCGGCCGCGATCAGCAGCATGGAACCGCAGGGCTTGCCATCGGCATCGAGGAAGGGGCCCGCGATCTTCAGCTGGCCGGCAGCATTCAACCCGTTGAGCCACTCGACATGCGGCGGACGCGTTTCCATCCGAAGGTTCAGGTGTCCTGGCTTGTCGGCGCAGATGACGGCAAACAGCATCTTCTCTCTCCTAGGGGATCTCTTATTCGGTGGTGATCGGTCGTGACATCAGTTGGGTGATGGCGGTCGGGATGTCCAGCCTGCCATCGATGATCGCGGCAACAGCCTCAGTGATCGGCATTTCGATCTCGTAGCCTTCGGCGAGTCGTGCAGCAACCGCAGCCGCAAAGGCACCTTCGACGAGCGATCCCTGCTGCGTACCGATCGGCTCGCCCCTGCCAAGCGCGATACCGAAACGCAGGTTACGAGACTGGTGGCTGGTCGCGGTCAACACGAGGTCGCCGAGGCCCGACAAGCCCCGCACCGTATCCCCGCGCCCACCCATGGCATCCACCAGCCGCGACATTTCGGCAAGCCCGCGCGCAATGAGCGCCGCCCGCGCCGAATCGCCGAGGCCCATGCCCTCGACGATCCCGCAGGCAATGGCGAGCACGTTCTTCAAGGCACCGCCGAGCTGCACGCCGATCCGGTCGTCCGACGCATAAAGTCGGAAGGTCTGACCTGAAATCGCCCTGGCCAAGTGCTCGGCGACAGGCAGATCTTCAGCCGCAATCGCCATTGCGGTCGGCAGGCCCTTGGCGATATCCGCCGCAAAGCCCGGACCCGACAGCATGGCGATCGGATGGCCCGGCAGAGCGCTTTCGAGGACATCGGTCAAAAGACGCGAGGTGTGCTTCTCGATGCCCTTGGCGCAGATGACGATGGGTGCACCCGGCTTCAGATGCGGCCCGTAGGTTTCGGCCGCCGCAATCTGTGCCTGGGATGGCATGGCAAAGAGGACGATATCGGCGCCAGCGAGATCCTTCGGCAAGGCTGAAAAGACGAGGTTATCGGGCAAGCGGATACCGGGGAGGGCTGCCTCATGCATTCGACTGGCAGCAAGATCTGCCATTGCCGAAGCATCGCGCCCAACCAGCAGCACCTCGGTCTTTCCAGTCTGGGAAATGACAGCGGCAAGTGCGGTACCGAAAGCACCCGCGCCAACGACCGCAATTTGGTGTACCCCGCTCATGCTTTCGCACCGCGCTTGCCGTAGGCGAGAAGCGCTTTGGCATCCGCATCGAGCGGCCAGCGGGACCGGGGCGCGACCGCAAGTTCGTCTGCAGGCATATCGAGCGCCATGCGTTCCAGGCCCGCCCAGGCAATCATGACGGCATTGTCCGTGCACAGGTGATGCGGCGGCGCGACGAAATGGAAACCGTGTGTCGCACACAGTTCGTCGAGCGTCTGCCGAACCGCTTTGTTGGCGGCGACCCCACCGGCAACGACGAGCGCCGGCTGATCGACGCCCGGAAAGGTTTCGGAAAACCGCTGCAAGCCACGACCGATGCGGTCCTTGAGCGTCCGGGAAATCGCATGTTGGAACGAGGCGCAGATGTCGGCGATGTCCTGATCGGTCACGGGCGCAATGCTCTCTGCCGCTTGCCGCACGGCCGTCTTCAACCCCGAGAACGAGAAATCAAGTCGGGCCTCGCCGACCAGCGGACGGGGAAAGACGAACCGCTTGGGATCGCCCGATGCAGCTGCGCGCTCGACAGCCGGCCCACCCGGATAGGGCAGCCCGAGCAGCTTGGCCGTCTTGTCGAAGGCCTCCCCAAGCGCATCGTCGATCGTCGTGCCCCAGCGTTCATAGTCCCCGACGCCTTTGACCAGAACGAGCTGGGTGTGCCCACCGGATACGAGCAGCATCAGATAGGGGAAGGCAACGCCATCCGTGAGCCGCGCAGTCAGGGCATGACCTTCGAGATGGTTGATGGCATAGAGCGGCTTGCCCGTTGCCATGGCGAGCGCCTTGCCCGTCATCAGTCCCACCAGCAGCCCGCCGATCAATCCGGGACCGGAAGTAGCCGCAATCGCATCAACTTCGGAAAGCGTGATCCCGGCGCGCTGCAGGGCTTCTTCGATCAAGGTATCGAGCGCGTCCACATGCGCGCGCGCAGCAATTTCGGGCACAACCCCGCCATAGGCGCTGTGCTCGTCGAGCTGGCTGAGCACGACATCGGCCTCCGTCGTCGCAGACCCGTCTTCCATGCGTGTGACGACCGCTGCGGCGGTCTCGTCACAGCTGGTTTCGATGCCGAGAATGCGCAGTTTGGATGCCATGGAGCCTGTCATTGATTGCGGTTGCCGAGAAACCGGTCTACGAAACCTGTCGGTAACAACGGACAAGTTCGGATGCAAACAAAACCTTTCCGTATCGGCACGCGCGGCAGCCCGCTGGCGCTCGCCCAGGCTTCTGAAACGCGCGCGCGCCTGATGGTGGCCCACAGCCTCCCGGAGGACATGTTCGAGATCGTCGTCCTGTCGACCAAAGGTGACAGGATTACCGACCGTGCGCTTTCCGAAATCGGCGGCAAAGGCCTGTTTACCGAGGAACTCGAAGAACAGCTTCTGACCGGCGACCTTGATTTTGCTGTGCATTCGTCCAAGGACATGCCGACCAAGCTGCCGGACGGGCTCTTTCTCTCCGCTTTCCTGCCGCGCGAAGACGTACGCGATGCCGTCGTCGGCCGAACCGCCCCGACGCTTGCGGAACTCCCGCATGGTGCGACCGTAGGATCCTCTTCGCTGCGCCGTCAGGCCCTCATTCGCCGGCTTCGTCCTGATATCAATGTCATCACCTTCCGGGGTCTTGTCGATACAAGACTGCGCAAACTCGCAGACGGCGAGGTGGATGCGACCCTGCTTGCTTTCGCCGGACTGAAGCGCCTCGGTAAGCCGGATGTCCCGACGCAGCTGCTTGATCCCGCCGATTTCCCGCCAGCACCGGCGCAAGGCGCGATCTGCATCGAAAGCCGCATCGGTGATTCGAGAGTGAACGAGTTGCTCGATGCCATCAATGATCGCGACACCTTCGACGCGGTCAGTTGTGAGCGCGCATTTCTAGGCGCTCTGGATGGCTCCTGTCGCACCCCGATTGCGGGCCATGCGACGGTGGACGGCGACACGGTCCGTTTTGCAGGCATGATTCTCACGCCCGATGGCAGCCGCTGGCATGATGTGGAAATCGAAGGAAGCCGGACAGGCGCCGCAGTGCTCGGCGCAACGGCCGGCGGAACCATACGCACGAAGGCGGGCACCGATTTCTTCGACAGTTGGGGCTGAGCCATGCGCGTTCTGGTGACGCGCCCGATGCCGGCAGCCGAACGGACTGCCGCCGAACTGGCGAGACGGGGCCACCAACCGGTCCTGCTGCCGCTGATGCGGGCCGAACACCGGCTTGAAGGATTGCGGGACGGCCCTGCACCAGGCACATCGGGCCTGGCCCTCACCAGCGCCGAAGCCCTGCGTGCACTGGCGGAACTGTCGCGACCGGACATAGAGCCCTATCTGGAGCTCCCAGTGTTTGCCGTCGGTGACGCGACAGCGATGCAGGCCCGCGCGCTCGGCTTCGGCAGGATCGAGACGGCTGCGGGAGATGGCGCATCCCTCGCTCGACATCTCCTGGCGTCACCCGCGATCGACCGGGCAAGACCGATCCTCTACCTCGCAGGCAGCCCCCGGTCTCCGGAATTCGAACAGACCCTGAAGGATGCCGCACACACGGTGGAGGTGATCGAGTGCTATCGCATGATCCCGATCGAGCGAGAAGCAACAGACATCAGCCAAACCCTGACGCCACAGCCGGACTGCATCCTCCTCTACTCCTCTGAGACCGCACGGCTGTTCACGCGCGCCGTGGCATCGGCCCGTCTCTTGGGAGACTTGAGAGGAAGTCTCCGTTTCCTCTGCCTCAGCCACAAGATTGCCTCTGCGCTTAATGAAGATTTTCGCACTCATGCGAGCTGGCCAAGGGAACCTCGGGAGGACTTGCTGCTTGATCTGATCTAGGGCGGGGAACAAGGAAATGGTTCTTCACCCTTCCCATCGCCGCACGGACTGACTACGTTTAAAGCCATCTAGGGAAATGAAGAGGTTGCCATGGTTTCCGGAAAGCCACCCCGTCGATCGAAGTCCCCGGACGATCCGGTCACGATCGAACTGACGGCCGAGGAAACGACACGGGCAACCGAGCCCGTATCGACCACGGCAACGAGCGACAACGCAGCCCCTGCCGAAGACGCTGTGGATCTGGACCGATCAACGCAAGCCCCCACCGAGACCACAGAGAGTGAAGCGACAGCAGCCGCACCGGAAGCCGCGACGGCCGCTTCCGACAGCGACGCAGGAACCGAACCTTCGCGGGATCGGGGAGCCTCGGCGACACCTACCCCTCCGACAGTCTCGCCCGGGACCTCCGCCCTGATCGCCTCCGGCATCTTCGGCGGCCTTGTCGCCTTGGCGCTCGCCGGCAGCATGCAATATGCCGGCGTCATTCCCGGCATCGGCCCGCAGAAAGACAGTGTCGCTCCTGCAATTGACACGGCAGAGTTGGAAGCGCTGAAAGCTGAGGTAGACAGCCTGAAATCGGCGCCAGCTGCACAGGAGACAGATCCTGCCCTGGCCGAACGCATCGCCGCGTTGGAGGCAAAGGCCAGCGCCGCCCAGTCGACCCCAGGCGCCGATCCGGCAATCCTTGAGCAACTTCGGACCCAGCTTGCGGCGGCGGAGCAATCGATCGCCGCGCTCCGTAACCAGATCGCCAGCAACGCGGAAGCCCTTGACCAGAGCCAGGCGCGTCTCGCCGAAGCTGAGCGCAAGATCGACGAACCACGCAGCGATATCGAGATGGCCCGCGCCATCGCGCTCGCCGGCCTGAAGACCGCGATCGATCGCGGTGGCCCCTTCCTGTCCGAGTTGGACGCGCTGAAAAGCGTTTCCCCCGAAGACCCGGCCATTGCACCGCTCTCACGCATGGCCTCTGCCGGCCTCTCATCCCGCTCGGATCTGTTGCGCGATTTCAGCCAGGTTTCCAACGACATTCTCGCCGCCGTCAACCAGCAGGATGTGGGCGAAGGTTGGACGGACCGTCTGCTCGCCAGCGCCAGGTCTCTCGTGAAGGTACGGCCCGTCGGTAATGTCGAGGGTGAAACGCCCGAGGCCATCGTCGCCCGGGTGGAAAACAAGTTGCAGAACGGCGACCTAAAGGGAGCGTCTCTCGAATGGGAGACCCTGCCAGAAGCCGGCAAGGCGGCATCGGCCGATTTCGCCCAGTCTTTGAAGAACCGCATTGAGGCGGAGGAACTGGTCGCGGGCGCCTTGTCCAAGACCGTCGCCGGAAATGGGGGCTGATGGCATGACGACGATCGTGAAGGTTTTGTTTTTCCTCGCCCTGATCCTTGCCGCCGGCTTCGGCTTCTCCTGGATTGCCGATCGCCCTGGCGACATCTCGCTCGTCTGGCAGGGGCAGAGCTACCAGACGACCCTGCTCGTTGCGATCACTGCTCTGGTGACTCTCGTTGCTGTTGTGATGATGATCTGGTGGGTGATCCGCACGCTCTGGACTTCGCCGCATTCGGTGCGGCGCTATTTTCGGGCGCGCAAGCGCGACCGGGGCTATCAGGCGCTGTCCACCGGACTGATTGCAGCCGGCGCGGGCAACGCCCTTCTTGCCCGGCGAATGAGCGCCCGGGCCCGCGGCCTGATCCGCGCCGACCAAGAGCCGCTGATCCGCGTCCTGGACGCGCAGGCGGCCTTGATCGAGGGGCGTCATGACGAAGCGCGGCGCCTCTATCAGGAAATGTCGGAGGACCCGGAAACACGAGAATTGGGTTTGCGCGGACTCTATGTCGAAGCAAACCGGCTCGGCGCCCACGAAGCCGCGCGCCAATATGCTGAGACAGCAGCGGAACATGCGCCTTACCTCCCTTGGGCGGCCAAAGCGACGCTGGAATACCGATGCCGTGCAGGCCATTGGGATGACGCAATCCGCCTGCTCGATCAGCAGCGCATCGCCAATGTTCTTGATCGCCATGAGGCGGACCGCCTGAAGGCAGTACTGCTGACAGCACGCGCCCAGGACCAGCTTGAGGCGGAACCGGCCGCGGCACGGGACAGTGCGCTCAAGGCTCTGAAGCTGGCAAAGGATCTGGTTCCGGCAGCGATCGTCGCGGCAAAGGCCTATGTCCGGGAGGACAATCTGCGCAAGGCGGCGAGCACGCTCGAACAGTCGTGGAAGCTCGAACCGCATCCCGAAGTCGCCGCAGCCTATGTCCGTGCCCGAAGCGGAGACAGCGCTGCGGACCGTCTGAAGAAAGCGGAGAGACTGGAAGCGCTCAAACCGAACAACTATGAATCCCTGCTTGCCGTTGCCGAAGCTGCACTCGAGGCGCAGGATTTCAAGCGCGCGCGCTCCAAGGCGGAAGCCGCAGCCCGGATGGGCTCGCGGGAACGTGTTTATCTGCTGCTCGCTGACATCGAAGAGGCCGAAACCGGTGATCAAGGCCGGATTCGCCATTGGATGGGGCAGGCGCTGAAGGCCCCTCGCGATCCGGCCTGGGTTGCGGATGGCCATGTGTCGGAACGCTGGATGCCGATCTCACCCGTCACCGGCCGTCTGGATGCATTCGAATGGAAAACGCCCTTCGACCAGCTCAGCGGTCCGATTGAAGAAGGAAGTGTGTCGGACGGGGAGCGGGCGCTCGCGTCACTGCCGCCGGTCCGTGACAACGGCAATGCCTATCCTCCTTCAGCAGAGACCGCCGAAGCGGAAGTCGTCGTGGTCGAAAAATCAAAGGCCTCAATGCCGGAAAAAGCCGATCGTCAGACCAGCGCGGCCGGATCGGTGGCCGAAGAGGCCAGAAAGCCTATGCCGCAGAACGCTCCTGCGGAACCATTTTTCGGTCGTCCACCGGATGATCCCGGCGTCAAGGATCCAATGACGGCCACCGCCGAACCCAAGACCCGTCTCAAACTGTTCTGACAGACAGGAATCCGATGCTTCTCGATCGCCTTCAGACCTTTTTCCAGTCCGTCATGCAGGATCATCCGAGGGCCATGTTTGCCCATGACGACCCGAGAGTCGCCATGGCGGCGCTCTGTTTTCAGGTGATGGAAGCTGACGGCGTGGTATCGGATGCAGAGCGGAACAAGCTGCGCGGCATCCTCAAGGAGCAGTATGGTCTGGAAGGCGAACAGCTGGATGCCGTGCTCGCGGCCGGTCAGGAAGCCGAAAACGAAGCGGTCGATTACTACCGCTTCACCAACGACTTGAAGCGACACCTCAACGAAACCGAGAGACAGCAGCTGGTCGGGATCCTCTGGGATATCGTCTACGCAGACGGCACACGCAGCGAGATGGAAGATCACGCGATTTGGCGTGTGGCTGATCTTCTGGGCGTCTCCGGCCGGGAACGAATCGTCCAGCGGCAGGAAGCCGCCGAGCGAGCCGGCCTTGGAGCCGCTGACGATGCCCTCTGACAGGCGGCGAAACAGGCACGACAGCAAGCCGTCTGTCCTGATCGTGCTGCACCAGGAACGCTCAAGTCCGGGTCGGGTGGGGCAGATGCTGGAGGAAAAGGGCTTTTCGCTCGATATACGGCGCCCAGTTCTTGGCCAGCTCCTGCCCGAAACCCTGGAGAACCACGCCGGCGCGGTCGTCTTCGGTGGCCCGATGAGCGCAAACGATCCAGATGATTTCGTCCGCCGGGAGATCGACTGGCTCAACGTGCCCCTGCGGGAGAACAAGCCGTTTCTCGGCATCTGCCTCGGCGCCCAGATGTTGGTGCGCCATCTCGGTGGGAAAGTGGAAGCGGACCGTGAAGAGCGCACGGAAATCGGCTGGTACCCGATCCGCCCGACGGAGCATGGGCGCCTGCTGATGCCATGGCCGAAGATGGTCTATCACTTCCATCGCGAGGGCTTTTCCCTGCCTCATGGCGCCAAGCTTCTAGCGACCGGCGATATCTATCCCAACCAGGCCTTCCGTTACGGTGAAAACGCCTGGGGGGTGCAGTTTCATGCCGAACTGACACGCGCCATGATGCATCGGTGGGTGGTGCATGGCGCCCACCGTTTCGTCCTGCCGAACGCACAGCAGGGCCGCGAACATCTCGAAGGCCGAATGATTTTCGACGCGCCGCTGAAGGCCTGGCTGTCGGCCTTCCTCGATTTGGTCTTTGGACGAGCCTAGAGCGCCTGGTGGCGCTCGGGTGCCTCAAGCCCGTCGATCTTGCGCAGTTGCGGAAAGCCGAGCGCCCAGATCACGGCGACAGCCAGCGTTCCGATCCCGCCGACGACCACAGCAGGCACAGGGCCGATAAAATGGGCCATGGTACCGGCGCGGAATTCGCCAAGCTCGTTCGAGGCCCCGACGAAAACCATGTTGACGGCATTCACGCGACCGCGCACTTCGTCGGGCGTCCACAGCGCAATAAGCGTCTCGCGCACATAGACCGAGGCCATGTCGGCCGCACCCATCAGCATCAAGGCGGCAATCGAGAGCCACGCGGTTTCGGAGAGACCGAACAGGATCGTGCCGGCGCCAAAGAGGGCGACGCCAACGAACATGAAGGTGCCGGCATTGTGGCGGATCGGGAAACTTGCAAGAGCGATGGCGACAACGATGGCCCCGACGCCAGGTGCCGCGCGGAGGAGGCCGAGACCCCAGGGTCCGAGGGTCAGGATGTCGCGCGCAAAAACCGGCATCAACGCAATGGCGCCGCCAAGAAGCACGGCGAAGAGATCGAGCGAAATCGCACCGAGCACGACCTTTTCACCGAAGATGAAACGGAAGCCGGCAAGCAGGCTGTCGCGAGTGACCGCTTTATTGGAGACACGTTGCGGTGGACGCGGGATGGTGAAGACCAGAACGGCTGCCGCAACGAAGAACAGGAAGCAGACCGAATAGGCAACCGTCGGGCTCGCCCCATAGAGTAGGCCACCCGCGACGGGGCCGACGATAGAGGCCGTCTGCCAGGAGGACGAATTCCAGGCGACCGCATTCGACAGGTCCTTGGGCGGCACCAGATTGGGGCTGAGCGACTGGACAGCGGGGGCTGCAAAGGCGCGTTCGATGCCGAAGATCACGAGAATCGCAAAGACAATCGTTGGCTCAAAGGCATCCGCGATGGTTAGCGCCAGAAGAACGCCGCCACACAGCGCACTCAGCACCATGCACGCCGCCACGATGGCGCGCCGATTGTAGCGGTCGGCCACGGAACCGGTCACCAGGATCAGAAGAAGCGACGGCAGAAACTGCACAAGACCGATCAGGCCGAGATAGAAGGCACTTCCGGTCTGGTCATACATCTGCCAGCCGACAGAGACACTGAGTATCTGGGTGGCAAAGGCACCAAGGAAACGCGCGAAAAAGAAGCGAGCGTAGGAAGAATGCCTAAACGCCGCGAAACGGTCGTCGGCCGAGGACGGGTGCATGGTCAAAAAAACCTTGGAATGCGGGCGAACGCCCCTGCGTTAAACATGATTCGGATTGCGTGGGCCCCATCCACTTGTCCGTTAAGTCGCCAATGTCTACATCTCTGTCAACCAAGAAATGGAGACTTGAATGGTTGCCCTCTTTCAGACGATCGACCTCGCCCTGAGCATCTTTACCTGGATCCTGATCGGGAGCGCGATCTTCTCGTGGCTGTACGCGTTCAACGTGATCAATTCCAGCAATCGCTTCGTCGCCTCGCTCGGTCAGTTCTTCTACAATGTGACAGAGCCCGTACTGCGCCCGATCCGCCGCGTACTGCCCGATCTCGGCGGCATCGACATCTCGCCGATCATCGTGCTGCTGATCATTTTCTTCCTGCGTTCCTTCCTCTGGAACAGCATCTTCCCGCTGGTGGCATAACTCGATCACCTGGGATCTTTCCAAACAAAAAAGTCCTCCGGATCAACCCGACCCGGAGGACTTTGTTATTGAATGACCACGGTCAGAAACGGTACTTACTTCTCGTCTTTGGCGCGCTGGATCGATTCCAAGATGATCTTCTTGGCGGCGTCGACGTCCATCCAGTCGCCGATCTTCACCCACTTGCCGGGTTCCAGATCCTTGTAGTGCTCGAAGAAGTGCTGGATCTGCTTGAGCGTGATTTCCGGAAGATCGGTGTAATTGGCGATCTTGTCGTAACGGCGGGTCAGCTTCGGCACCGGAACGGCAAGGATCTTCTCATCCATGCCACCGTCGTCTTCCATCATCATCACGCCGATCGGGCGAACGTTGATGACGCAGCCAGGCACCAGCGGGCGGGTGTTGCAGATCAGAACGTCGAGCGGATCGCCATCCTTGCAGAGCGTATGCGGCACGAAACCGTAATTGCCCGGATAGGTCATCGGGGTATAGAGAAAGCGATCGACGACGAGCGTGCCGGCATCCTTGTCCATCTCGTACTTGATCGGTTGGCCACCAACCGGAACTTCAACGATGACGTTGATGTCTTCCGGCGGGTTCTTGCCAATGGCAATTGCATCGATACGCATGTCTGGACCCCGTAGAGTGTTGAATTCTGGCGCTACCTAATGCGAAATATTGCGCAATGCAACACGGCTTTCGGTGAAGCTTGGGTGACAACGCCGCCCCTTTCACTATCTGAGGAGAGGAAAATGCCCATAAGGATCCTGCGGGTCGCAATCATGGCACTCGCAATCGCCGCCCTGCCGAAAGCCATTCTGGCCAACGACAGCGTCTACACCGACCTTGATCTCGACAACTGCCAGACCTTGGCGGAAGACCCGATGGGCGTATCGCTCAAATGCAAGGGCTATCGTGGCGAACCCGTCTATTTCAAGGAGGGCGACCTGCGCCAGAGCGTGTTTTACGGACGCGTGGATCAGGAACTCATCGATGGTGGGTTCGAGAGCTTCGCAGCATTCAATCACGTTAACACGAAAGTCGAGTGGCGCCTCGGTGACGATGGCAAGCCCTTTGCCGCAATCCTGCGCTGGTTCATCGACAATCCGGGGCCAGATGGTGGCTCGACCCGGGAATCCCGTGGCGAAATCCTCGTCGTCTCCCGCGTCGGCACGGCAGACTATGGCGGGTCCTGCATGGTCGCGCTCGTGGATGCCAAGGCCAATCCCGATGCCAATGCATTGGCACGCCAGATGGCCGATGACACGGCGTCCGATTTTGCCTGCGGCATGCAGGAACCCGAGTGGGTCGGCAAGCGGGGCGATCTCGTGAGCGACCGAACCTTCAGCTGGCCCGAGGGCTACGTGGTGGAATGAGGCGCAATCGCAGCGTCAGTTCCAGATGAAGCCCAGTTTCTTCAGATGCACGTCGTCGAAATCTTCCATGCCCTCGACGGCATCCACGCCGCCGTTCGAACGGAAGAAATTGGCGGCGATCTCGCTGTCTTCCAGGCACCAGACGACCATGCCTTCGCAGCCCAGCGATTTCAGCAGTCGGCGCGCTTCGTGGAAGAGCTGATAGCCGAGGCCGATGCCCTGATATTCGGGGCGCAGGTAAAGTTCGTAAATCTCGCCTTCATGGGGGAGCGCACGCGCCCGGTTCAGACCGAGCGAGGCATAGCCGGCAACCGTCCCGGCAACCTCGACCACCAGAATGGTCGCTGGGCCCCGTGTGGCCTTGCGCCACCAGGCCTCTCCCCGACGCTCGATCATGCGTGTCAGCGCCCGATGCGGAATGATACCGGAATAGGCGTGCTGCCAGGCATTGCGATGCACATCCGCAATAGCGGCTGCATCAGTCGGCCCTGCCAGGCGCATGTCGATCGACAACGTCTTCATAACGTAACTCACCCTGTGCATGTCCGACACGTCGAACACGAACTCAAGCCTTCATCGGCCTGGGCAAAGTTAACGCTTTTTTAATCCTGCTCGCAAGGCAAGACGAACCACATGCACAAACAAAACCCCGGCCTTTTAGACCGGGGTTTCAAAATGGGACATATTTTCAAAGACTTCAGCCGGCAGCGGAAGCCTTGGCCTTTTCCATGCGCTTGCGGTCGTTCGCATCGAGGAACATCTTGCGCAGACGGATCGACTTCGGCGTCACTTCGACGAGCTCGTCGTCCTGGATCCAGGACAGCGCGCGCTCGAGCGTGAACTTGATCGGCGGGGTGAGCTTGACCGCTTCATCCTTGCCGGCCGCACGGATGTTGGTGAGCTTCTTGCCCTTGAGAACGTTCACTTCCAGATCGTTGTCGCGGCTATGGATGCCGATGATCATGCCCATATAGACCTTCTCGCCGGCATCGATGATCATCGGGCCGCGGTCTTCCAGGTTGAACAGAGCATAGGCCACGGCTTCGCCGGCTTCGTTGGCGAGCAGAACGCCGTTCACGCGGCCACCGATCTCACCCTTGTAGGGCTGGTAGTCGTGGAACAGACGGTTCATCACGGCCGTGCCGCGCGTATCGGTCAGGAGTTCCGACTGATAGCCGATCAGACCACGGGTCGGCGCGAAGAAGACGAGGCGAACGCGGTTACCGCCCGACGGACGAAGCTCGACCATTTCGGCCTTGCGCTCCGACATCTTCTGCACGACGACGCCGGAATGCTCTTCGTCGACGTCGATGACGACTTCTTCGATCGGCTCCATCATCTGGCCGGTCGCTTCGTCCTTGTGCATGACGACGCGCGGACGCGACACGGCAAGCTCGAAACCTTCACGGCGCATGTTTTCGATCAGAACGGCGAGCTGAAGTTCACCACGGCCGGACACGAAAAACGAGTCCTTGTCGGCCGACTCTTCGATCTTCAGAGCAACGTTGCCTTCGGCTTCCTTGAACAGGCGATCGCGGATGACACGGCTCGTAACCTTGTCGCCTTCGGTGCCGGCAAGCGGACTATCATTGACGATGAAGGACATCGTCACGGTCGGCGGGTCGATCGGCTGCGCCTTCATGGCTTCGGTCACGGCCGGATCGCAGAAGGTGTCGGCGACCGTGCCCTTGGAGAGGCCTGCGATGGCGACGATGTCGCCGGCATGGGCTTCTTCGATGGCGGTGCGCTCGATGCCGCGGAAGGCGAGGATCTTGGAAATACGGCCCTGCTCGATGAGCTTGCCGTCCTGACCGAGAACCTTGACCGCCTGGTTCGGCTTGATCGAACCGGCAGCGATGCGACCGGTGATGATGCGGCCGAGGAAGTTGTTGGCTTCCAGGATCGTGCCAATCATCTTGAACGGGCCTTCTTCGACGGTCGGAGCCGGAACATGCTTGACCACGAGGTCGAGCAGCGGCTTCAGGCCTTCTTCCTGCGAACCATTCGGATCGGTGTTCATCCAGCCGGAGCGGCCAGAACCGTAGAGGATCGGGAAGTCGAGCTGTTCGTCGGTCGCGTCGAGCGCGGCGAAGAGGTCGAACACTTCGTTGACGACTTCGTCGATACGGGCGTCCGGACGGTCGACCTTGTTGATCGCAACGATCGGGCGAAGACCGACCTTGAGCGCCTTGCCGACCACGAACTTGGTCTGCGGCATCGGGCCTTCGGCAGCATCGACGAGAACGATTGCGCCATCGACCATCGACAGAATGCGCTCGACTTCACCGCCGAAGTCGGCGTGGCCGGGGGTATCGACGATGTTGATGCGGGTGTCCTTCCACTCGATCGACGTCGCCTTGGCGAGAATGGTGATCCCGCGCTCCTTTTCGATGTCGTTCGAGTCCATCACGCGTTCCATCACGCGCTGGTTCTCGCGGAACGAGCCGGACTGCTTGAGGAGCTCGTCGACGAGGGTCGTTTTCCCATGGTCAACGTGCGCAATGATCGCGATATTGCGGAGGTTCATATCCAAGATCTCTGAGTGCTGGGGCGCAATACGGGAGAGAGGCGCCGATTTACTTTGGCGCGCTCATACCTTGTTTTTTGCATTTGCGAAAGGGGGAAACGCCCAAACGCGCCGGCGATGGTTACCGCCGGCGGTGAATTTGAGCGGTCATGGCAGGCTTAGGCCGCGAGCCCCTTCTTCTTCAACATCGCCTCAGGGCTCGGCATCTTGCCGCGAAAGGCCTTGTAGGCATCTTCGGGGTCGACCGATCCGCCGGACGCATAGATATGCGTTTTCAGCTTCGATGCCATCTCCGGATCGAAGGGATTACCCGTTTCCTCGAAAGCGGCGAAGGCATCCGCATCGAGCACTTCCGACCACATGTAGGAATAGTACCCGGCAGAATAACCGTCGCCGGAGAAGACATGCTGGAAGTGCGGCGTGGCATGGCGCATGACGATCGACGACGGCATGCCGATCTTTTCCAGAACTTCGGCCTGGACCGCCATCGGATCCTCGACCGCCCCGCGCGTATGGAAGGCCATATCGACCAGCGCAGACGACGTGAACTCGACCGTATTGAAGCCGGCATTGAATGTCCGGGCCGCGAGCACCTTGTCGAGCAGCGCCTGCGGCATCGGCTCGCCCGTCTGGTAATGCACCGCATAGGTCTTGAGGATTTCGGGCACGGTCAGCCAGTGCTCGTAAAGCTGCGACGGCAGTTCGACGAAATCGCGCGAGACGCCGGTACCGGAAACCGAGGGATAGGTGACGTTGGACAGCATACCGTGGGCGGCGTGGCCGAATTCGTGGAACAGCGTCCGCGCATCATCGAGCGACAGCAGCGCCGGCTTGCCGGCCTCGGGCTTTGCGAAATTGCAGACATTGTAGATGATCGGCAGCTCGCCCTGGCGGCCGTTTTTCAAGGGCAGGCGGTGCTGCGACTGGAAGCTGCTCATCCAGGCGCCGGAACGCTTCGAAGGTCGAGCAAAATAGTCGCCGAGGAAAAGCGCAACCAGCGTGTCGTTGCGGTCGCGGATTTCAAAGACGCGCACATCGGGGTGGTAACCGACGACATTGGCAAGCGGCACGGCGCGGATGCCGAAGATGCGGCCGGCAACGTCGAAGCAGGCCTCGATGATCTTCTCGAGCTGCAGATAAGGTTTCAGCTCGGCTTCCGAGAAGTTGAACGTCTGCGCGCGCAGCTTCTCCGCATAGTGACGCCAATCCCAGGGTGCCACCTCGTGGTTCTTGCCCTCATCGGCGATCAGGGCGGCGAGTTCCGCCTCCTCTGCCCGCGCCTGCGATACGGCCTTTTCCCAGACCTGCATCAGAAGCCCGTTCACCGCTTCCGGCGTTTTCGCCATGGTGTTGTCGAGCTTGAGAGAGGCATAGTCCTTGTAGCCCAGCAGCGCCGCCTTTTCCGCCCGAAGCGCCAGCGTCTCCTGGACGATGCCGCGATTGTCGGTCTCGCCACCATTGATCCCGCGCGACGTCCAGGCCTTGAAAGCCGTCTCGCGCAGATCGCGGCGCTCCGAGAAGGTGAGGAAGGGCTCGATGATCGAGCGCGACAGCGTCACCACATGGCTGTGTCCGCCGCCGTGTGCGGTCGCGGCAGAGGCCATCGCATCACGGAGAAATGCGGGAATGCCGGCGAGATCTTCTTCTCCCACAAGCGGCAGGATCCAGGTAGATTCATCCGCAAGCACGTTCTGGCCGAAATTGGCGCCGAGGCTTGCCAGCCGCTCGTTGATCGCTGCTAGCCGCTCCTGCTCCGCCTTCGGAAGCTTGGCACCCGACTTCACGAAACCCTTCCAGTGGCGCTCCAGCACTCGGGTCTCTTCAAGCGTCAGATTAAGCGCATCGCGGCGGGTCCAGAGATCGTCGATCCGGGCAAACAGCGCTGCATTCATGCCGATCTTCGAATAGTGGCGCGACATCTTCGGCGCGATCTCGCGTTCCAGAGCTTGGATGCCCGGATTGGTATGGGCGCCCGCCCGGTTCCAGAAGAGCGCCGAGACGCGGGAAAGGGCATCGCCGGCGATCTCGAGCGCCACGATCGTGTTGGCGAAGGTCGGCGGCTCCTGATTGTCGGCAATCGCGTCGATCTCCGCCTCGTGCTCCCTTAGAGCCGCCTCGAAGGCGGGCGCATAGTCGTCATCGCCGACCTGTTCGAATTGCGGCAAGCCATGCGGCCCCTGCCAGTTGATGACAGCGGGATTGAAGACGGACGACTCAGCCATGCGTTAACCTCCTGAAGCTCCGCGCAACTGCCGGCGAAGCACTGATTTTCCACCATGTTATCCCGGCAAAGCGAGGGCAAGCACGCAAAAATCAGTGAACAAGGGCAGATTTTTCCACAGCGGAAACCGCGCCTGATTGACGTAGTTTCGAATAAGCCCATAGATCGATTCATCCTATGAAAGGACGGTCACGGCCATGGAAATCTTTCCAATCCAACCGGTAGGCATCTCATCCCTCCGCGTCAAAGAAAGCAGCACGCAGACGGATGTCCGCCTGAATGATCTGACGCCCAAGGTAAACTCTTCGAAAGAAACCGAAGTCTTCGAAGAGGCACTGTCGGTCTTTGCCAGCATGACGCCGCGGCGCCTGCGCGAAATTGCCTCAGAGAGCTTCCAGCGGGAGGAGATCGACGCCGACACCTATCGCGAACTGTCGACGGAACTGCCGCTCCAGATCGTCGACCGCAACGGCAACATCATGGATCTGTCGACGCTGACCGACGATTCCCAATTCGACTACGCGGAATACTACCGCACGCAGCAGTCGCTCGCGGAAATGATCGGCGACATGGACATGGCCGGCTCCTACGCCAAGGTGCTCGACTTCTTCTCGAAATCGACCTGATCACGCCCGGGGCGAGAATTGGCACTCGATCGAGAGCGCCAATCACACTAAGTCATCAGCACGAGGCGCCGCGACGGCGCCTTTCTTCTTGATGCCGGACGAGTTCTGATGACAGCAATGCGAATGAGCGAGCGTCGCACCACCTTCCTCGGTGCCTTCCTGACCACGCTCGGTCCGATCTCGATGGCGATCTACACGCCGGCCATGCCCGAACTGGTCCGGGCTTTCGGAACCACCGACGCGGCGATCAAGCTCAGCCTGTCTCTCTTCTTCGCCGGCTTCGCGCTCGCCCAACTGGTCGCAGGTCCCGTCGCCGATGCGCTGGGCCGCAAGAAAGCGACGCTGATTTTCCTCGCGATCTATCTGGCCGGCTCTTGTCTCGCAACGATAGCGCCGAGCGTGGAATTCATTCTCGCCGCCCGTCTCGTGCAGGGCATCGGCGCGTCTGTCGGCGTGGTTGTCGGCCGCGCCATCGTTCGAGACCTCTACACAGGTGCGGAGGCAAGCCGCATCCTCAACACCATCGGCATCTTTCTCGCTGTCGGGCCGGCCATGGGTCCCACGCTCGGTGGGTTGACCCTCGCCGCTTTCGGGTGGAACGCGGTCTTTCTCCTGATGGTCGCGTTCGGCTTGCTGGCCATGATCTTTACGCTGACCCTGCTCAAGGAAACGATCGTCCCGGATCTTGGTCGTTTGCGACCCGGAAAACTGCTGCGCAACTATCTGGAAGTCGCAGGCAACGCACGCTTCCTCGCAGCCTCCCTTGTCCTGAGCGGCACGATCGGCGCCCTTTACGCCCAGTCGACCATGCTGCCTTTCGTGCTGATCAAGGAAGTGGGTCTGACCCCGACCCAGTTCGGGCTGGGCATGCTGATGCAGTCCGGCGCCTATTTGACGGGATCACTCACGCTGAAGGTGGTCTCCCGCCGCATCTCGGGTCTGATGGCGTCGAGGATCGGCATCACGCTCTGTGGCTCCGGCGCCGTCATCATGGCGCTTTCGGTTGCATTCGGGCCGCCCTTCTTCCTGTCGATCATGGCGCCTGTGGCAATCTGCACCTTCGGTCTCGCCTTCCTCAGCCCCCATGTCGTGACAACGAGCATGGCGCCTTTCCCGCACATCGCCGGATCCGCGTCTGCCTTGACCGGCTTCCTGCAGATGACCGCGGGTTTTGCCGGCGGCGTTGCGGCAGCCTCGATCGGCGATCCCCTGACCGCCTTCGGCATCATCATCCCCTTCATGGAACTCAGCGCCGTAGCGGGCTTTCTTTGGTTGCGCCATCTCGAACGACGGGCATGAAAAAGCCCGCCTCCTGGAGGGGAGACGGGCGCTCTGTTGTCTGAGTCGAGGGGGGCTTACTTGCCGAGATTGCGCTTGGCGAGCGTGCGCAGGCGCAGCGCGTTGAGCTTGATGAAGCCTGCAGCGTCCTTCTGGTCGTAGGCGCCCTGATCGTCCTCGAAAGTAACGAGCTGGTCGGAATAGAGCGACTTCGCCGATTCACGGCCGATGACCATGACATTGCCCTTGTAGAGCTTCAGCGTCACTTCGCCCTCGACATGCTCCTGGCTCTTGTCGATGAGGGCCTGCAGCATTTCGCGTTCCGGCGAGAACCAGAAGCCGTAATAGATGAGCTCGGCATAACGCGGCATCAACTCATCCTTGAGGTGGGCTGCGCCACGGTCGAGCGTGATGCTCTCGATCGCACGATGGGCGGCGAGCAGGATGGTGCCGCCGGGGGTCTCGTAAACGCCGCGAGACTTCATGCCGACGAAGCGGTTTTCGACGAGGTCGAGACGGCCGATGCCATTGTCGCGACCGTAATTGTTGAGTTCGGCAAGCAGCGTCGCCGGGCTCATGCGAACGCCGTTGATCGAGACCGCATCGCCCTTCTCGAAACCGACCTTGATGATGGTCGCCTTGTCCGGTGCGGCTTCGGGCGAGATCGTGCGCATATGCACGTATTCCGGTGCTTCCTGGGCCGGGTCTTCGAGAACCTTGCCCTCGGAGGAGGAGTGCAGCAGGTTGGCGTCGACCGAGAACGGCGCTTCGCCCTTCTTGTCCTTGGCGACCGGGATCTGATGCTGTTCGGCGAAGTTCAGGAGGTCGGTACGGCTCTTGAAGGCCCAGTCGCGCCAGGGTGCGATGATCTTGATGTCGGGGTTCAGCGCATAGGCGGAAAGCTCGAAGCGAACCTGGTCATTGCCTTTGCCTGTCGCGCCATGGGCAATGGCGTCTGCACCGGTCTTCTTGGCGATGTCGATCAGGTGCTTGGAGATCAGCGGACGGGCGATCGAGGTGCCGAGCAGATAGACGCCTTCGTAGACGGCATTGGCGCGGAACATCGGGAAGACGAAGTCGCGAACGAACTCTTCGCGCACATCCTCGATGAAGATCTCCTTGATGCCGAGCATCTCGGCCTTCTTGCGGGCCGGCTCAAGCTCTTCGCCCTGGCCGAGATCGGCGGTGAAGGTCACGACTTCAGCACCGAGCTCGGTCTGCAGCCATTTCAGGATGATCGAGGTGTCGAGACCGCCGGAATAGGCGAGGACGACTTTCTTCACGTCTTTGGGGAGTGCCATGTCGATGTTCCGTCTGGAAGGAGCGAGGCTCAAACCCCGCCTGGATCAAGAATGGCGGCACTTTTAGCGAGATTCCGCTGGTGTGCAAGGGCATCGACCGCCTGAGGTGGCGGCCAAGATCGGTTCGCTACGATAGCCGGGCAAGGCGGGGGCCGAATTGCCGTCATGTTGACGAAGCCGAACACGGGTACCATATCGCCATCACTGTCAAAGCCATTGACCTAGAAGGAGTTCGCCCATGACGCCCCAGCATCCCGCGCTCGTGAAAGGTCATGTTGCCGTCATCACCGGGGCTGCCTCCGGCATCGGCCTTTCGGCAGCAAAAGCCTTCGCCCGGATGGGGCTTTGCGTCGTTCTGGTCGATCTCGACGGAGATCGCCTGGCGAACGCAGCCGCCGAAGTCACCGCGCTCGCGGCCGGCGGTGAAGCCGATGTCGTCGCGATCGGCACGGACGTATCGAAACTCGATGAACTGGAAGCCCTGGAGCGCGCCGTGATCCAGCGATTCGGGCGCGTGCATGTGCTGATGAACAATGCCGGGATCCAGCCGGGCAGCGCGCTCTTCGGCCCGCAGGCAAACTGGGAGAACGTGCTCGGCGTCAACCTCATGGCGGTCATCAACGGCACCCGCACCTTCGGCCCCGGCATGGTCGCCCATAAGGATGCAGCGCTGATCATCAACACCGGCTCCAAGCAGGGCATTACCACCCCGCCGGGCGACCCGGCCTACAATGTCTCGAAAGCGGGCGTGAAGGCCTTCACCGAGGCGCTCCAGCACGAGCTGCGCAACACGCCGGAGTGTAACGTCTCTGCACACCTGCTGATCCCCGGCTTCGTGTTCACCGGACTGACCGCAAACGGCCGCACGGAGAAGCCTTCTGGCGCCTGGACACCGGAGGAAACCGTCGAGTTCATGCTGGAAAGCCTTGTCAGAGGCGACTTCTACATTCTCTGCCCGGACAACGAGGTGCCCCGCGCTCTGGACGAGAAGCGCATCGCCTGGGCAGCCGGCGACATCATCGAGAACCGCCCGCCGCTGTCGCGCTGGCATCCGGATTATGCCGACGCCTTCAAGACCTACCTGTCGATCCCCAAAGGCTGATTGGCAAGGCCATCGATCGCCGCTAAGGATGAAGCCCCCGCACGACGCGGGTGCTTCATCATGCGGTGACACCAATGGACTTCATCCCGAGCCTTCCCGTCTTTCTTGCCTTTAGCCTGGCGCTGTTGCTGCTGGCGATTACGCCTGGCCCGGACATGACGCTCTGGATCAGTCGCTCGCTGCGCGACGGAAAGGCCATTGGTCTGATGACGCTCGCCGGCACCAGCTTCGGCATCTCGATCCACACCATGCTGGTCGCCTTCGGTATCTCGGCGCTCATCGTCGCCTCGCCCACAGCCTTCCTGCTGTTGAAGACCGGCGGCGCCGCCTATCTCCTGTGGCTTGCGCTGCAGGCAATCCGGCACGGCTCGAACTTCGTCATCAAGGCAGATGGTGATGCCGTGGTTTCGAAAAAGGGCGCCTTCCTGAACGGGCTCTGGGTCAATCTCTTGAACCCCAAGGTCATCATCTTCTTCATGACCTTCCTGCCGCAATTCGTCACCGCCACCGATCCGAACGTCACCGGCAAGCTGATCTTCCTCGGCCTCTGGTCGATCATCCTGTCGCTACCAATCGGCATCGGCATCGTTTATGGGGCGGATTTCATGTCGAACTGGCTGCAGGCGAACCGGAAGGTCCTGCGCGGCATCGACTACACCTTCGCCGGCGTCTTCTCGATCTTCGCGGTGAAAATCTTCATGACGCAGGCGAGGTAAGCGCTGGCGGGCCGAACGTCCCGCCGCAATCTCAATCGTCGTCTTCGCCGTGATTGGCGATCATCATCGCTTCGAACGCCAGACGCTCGGTCTTGCGCATGCGCTCGGATTCCGACTTCAGCTGACCGCAGGCGGCGAGGATGTCGCGGCCACGCGGCGTGCGGATCGGCGAGGCATAGCCGGCCTGATTGATGAAGTCGGCGAATTTCTCGATCTGCGCCCAGTCGGAGCACTGGTAGTTGGTGCCGGGCCAGGGATTGAACGGGATCAGGTTGATCTTCGCCGGCACGCCCTTGAGCAACTGGATCAGACCCTTGGCATCCTCCAGGCTGTCGTTGACGTCCTTCAGCATCACATATTCGAAGGTGATGCGACGGGCATTCGACAGGCCCGGATAGTTGCGACAGGCTTCGATCAGCTCCTTCAGCGGATACTTCTTGTTGATCGGCACCAGCATGTCGCGCAGTTCGTCGCGCACCGCATGCAGCGAAATGGCCAGCATGACGCCGATCTCCTCGCCGGTCCGGTAAATCTCCGGCACCACGCCCGAGGTCGAGAGCGTGACGCGACGCTTGGACAGAGACAGGCCATCGCCATCGGTCGCAATCAGCAGCGCCTTCTTCACTTCCTCGAAATTGTAGAGCGGCTCGCCCATGCCCATCATGACGATGTTGGTGACCTTGCGGTCGCTCGACGGCATCATCGTGCCGACGGGCGTTTCGCGATCCGGGAAATCGCCGAGCCGGTCACGCGCCAAAAGCAGCTGGGACAGGATCTCTTCCGCCGTCAGATTGCGCACCAGCTTCTGTGTGCCGGTGTGACAGAAGGAACAGGTGAGCGTGCAGCCGACCTGGCTGGAGATGCAGAGCGTACCGCGGCCTTCTTCCGGGATATAAACGGCCTCCACTTCGACCGGGCGGCCTGCACCGCGCGGCGGAAAGCGCAGCAGCCACTTGCGGGTGCCGTCATTGGACACCTGCTCCTCGACGATCTCGGGCCGTGCGATGGTGAAATGCGTCTTTAGCATTTCGCGCATGTCCTTGGAGACATTGGCCATGTGGTCGAAATCCGAGACGCCGCGCACATAAAGCCAATTCCAGATCTGCGCGACGCGCATCTTGATCTGCTTCTCCGGCACGCCCTTTTCGCGCAGGGCATTGCCCAGCGCTTCGCGGTCGAGGCCGATCAGGCTCGGCTTCTCGGCAATTCCCATCGGGCGAAGCGGGGCTGCAGTCTGGCTACGCTCGGGCAGCGTTACGGTGACAGTCATCGTCTGAACCTCTGGACCATAGCGGCAATCATGCTCCGATCGAGCGCTTGCCGGCTGGCAGGTAAGAATTCATGGATCGTGGGGACGGGGACATGCCCGATGCCCAATTTGCAGCGGGCCATAGCAGCTTTTTTGCAATCCGTCACCCCGACACCCCAAGTGGCAGTTCACACACAAAGTGAGAGGGGCCCGCAGTCACCTGCGAGCCCCTCAAAAACCGTCATCCGCGGCTGTTACTTGCAGCCCTGGATCTTCTGCAGCGCGGCCGAGATACCGGAGAGCGAATAAGTATAGCTCGTCGGGGTACCACGGGCCGATGTCGCCTTGACCGTCATGGTCGAACCGCCCTTCATCGCGGCCACAAGAGCCGGCTCTTCGGCAGCATTTTCAACCCAGGCAGAGCTGTCCTTGACGAACATGACGAAGTTCTTGCTGTCGATCGTCACGTTGACCTTGGAGTCGCCTTTCATCGGGTAACCCATCATCGCCTGCGGCTCATAGGAAATGTTCTGGCCAGGACGCTGCGAGATCACGAAGAAAATGTCGCCGTGATTGACGCTGGCCGGCTCCTTGGTGGTCGGTACGGACAGCACGTAGCACACGGTGCCGCCATTCGACTTGTAGGAATAGGCGCCCCAGGCCTTGAATTGCTCAATCCGTGTCGGCGACTGAGCAGAGGCGAGTCCGCTGCTCGCCAGGATGATTGCCAGTGCGGCTACGCTACTTCTTACGAACATGTCTTCCTGCCGGTTGTTTCCATCCATCGCCCAGCCGAACAGCCGGGCGCTCATCGTCAAAACCTGTGTTCAGTTTGACTTAATTTACCTTACCAAACCATGAACGGGGCGCAGTTTCTTGTCACAATCTGCATCGCCGTCCCGGTCAGCCGTCGCAAGATACGGCGAGACGCGGCCGTGCGCCGCGCCCTCCTCGTTCGGATGTAGAGGGAAAGAATCGGGCAAGAGTTGGGCTGGAAACTGTTTTCTCAACTCTCGCTCACCGGTCAGTCCGGCTTTTCGTCATCGGCCAGCACCCGATCGGCCGCATCGTAGTGTCGTTCCTTGATATGCCGGTTGATCAAAGCGAAAGCGGTTGTCAGTACCGCAATGTCGTCGGTGAAGCCGATGACGGCCAGCACATCCGGCACAGCATCAATCGGCAGCACGAAATAACCCAGCGCTGCGAGCAGAATGCCCCGGACGCGCAGGGGTGTCTCGCGATCGATGGCGCAGTAATAAGCCGCTGCCAGATCGCGGGAAAATGGGATCTGACGCGCAGCTTTGCGGAACGTCGGCCAAAACCGGCGCCGCACTTTCTCCTCCTGCTTCTGCTGGGTTTCTTCGTCACCCGGCAGCAGGATTTCCCCGATCTTCACGTCATCCATGAGCCAACGATCCTTTCGTGCGGACCCTATCAATCATATGTGATCCGCCTCGGGAAAATTCAATCCGCCGCCAAAATGCTCAAGCAGCGTCCCGAGCCGCCATGTCCATCAGAACGGCCAGCCGGAAATCCAGTTCCGTTAGTCCGTTCGCGGAATGCGTCGTCAGCAGCACATGCACCTTCCGATAGACATTCGACCACTCCGGGTGATGGTCGAGCTTCTCCGCGGCAAGTGCACACTGTGTCATGAAGCCGAAGGCCTCGCGGAAGTCCTTGAAGACGAAGTGCTTCTCGATCGCGCGGCCATCCTTTGCCAAGGTCCAACCCTGCAATTCAGAAAGTCTGCCTGACACTGCAGCGTCATCAAGCTTCTGTCTGATCATGGATCTGACTCCTCCAAACTCATCTTTGCCGGCATGCCTGGATGACCAGGTGCACCAACTGTCTGCCATCTCGGGTCGAGCATGGCACAATCAAGATGCGTTGGGTGCGCTGCGAAAGCGAGGTCTTACAGCAGACCTTTTTCCGGCTGCAGGCTTCGGCCAGCAAAACTGGAGGCGCCAACCGGCTCGCGCAGGGGGAAGATTTCTTCCGTCAGGTAAGGCCCGCCGCCGACCGATTCCTTGGAAGAAAGTAGGACGAAGCGGGACACCTTGAACGGCAGGGTGTGGAAGTCGCCCCGCCCGCCGAGGTAGTGGACCACGTCGTCGACACGCGACGCCTTCAGCCGGGCAAGCGTCACATGCGGCGTAAACTTGCGCGGATCGGGGGCAAGGCCCAGCCGCTGGCAGATGCGCTCGATCTCGCCTTGCAGGGCGTAAAGTTCCGGAGCCGCCGATACGCCAGCCCAGATAGAATGGGGCTTCTTAGAGCCGAAAGAGCCAATACCGTTGAGGGTCAACGAAAACTCGGGGCGATCGATCCGGTCTAGACGGTGGACGATTTCGTCCGCCGTGCGACCGTCGACATCGCCGATGAAGCGCAGGGTGATGTGATAGTTTTCGACGTCGATCCAGCGAGCGCCGGGGAGGCCACCGCGCAGCAATGAAAGGCTCATGGCGGCGTTGCGCGGAATTTCGAGGGCAGTGAACAATCTCGGCATGGAGCGCTCCCCGAATCTTTTGCAGGTGCTCACAGCGAATCACGCAATGGCATGAGGCGCAAGCGATTAATTCGACTTACCCTTAATGCTGGACACCCAAGATTGGGCGAGGGGCAACATGCGCTCCGCCATGACGGCAAGCCCTTTGGTATTGGGATGCATGCCGTCTTCCAGCAATAGGCTGCGCTCCGTGATGACGCCGTCAAGAACGAAGGGGTAGAGCGGAAGATCATATTTCTTGGCAAGATCGGGATAAATCGCGTTGAACCGCGCACCGTAATCTCCACCCATGTTCGGCGGTGCGAGCATGCCGATCAGCAGGACGGGAATGCCGCGCGCCTTGAGCCGCGTGATGATCTGGTCGAGATTGCGCGCTGTCTCTTCAGGCGGAATGCCGCGAAGGGCATCGTTGGCGCCAAGTTCAAGGATCACCCCATCGGTTCCGTCGGGCACAGACCAGTCCACACGGGCCAATCCGCCCGATGTTGTGTCGCCAGAAACGCCTGCATTGGTGATGACGACGTCATGGCCATTGGCAACGAGATTACGCTGCAACTGGGCCGGCAGTGCATCCTCCTGGGGCAGCTGATAGCCGGCCATCAGACTGTCGCCGAAGCCGACCAGCTTCAGGGGCTCCGCTAGAGAGGCTGTCGCTCCTCCCAGGGTAACCGTGAGGATCACGGCGAAATGAAGCAGCGCAGCTTTAAATGTCATGCTGTCCTTCCTAGATTGCCCGGAGTGCCGATCGCCGGCGACCTTTGATCTCAAAGATATAGGATGGCCGAGTGTGAGAAACACCATCATCGAACTGAAAAGCGCTGATCTCACCCTTGGCAATGCCGCCGCCTCCGTTCACGTTTTGCGGAGCATCGATCTGAAGATCGCTGAAGGCGAAGCGGTCGGTATCGTCGGTCCGTCCGGCTCGGGCAAGTCGACGCTTTTGATGGTGTTGGCAGGTCTTGAACGGCTGGACAGCGGCGAGATCATCGTCCGCGACACGCCTATCCACACACTGAGCGAGGATCGCCTTGCCGATTTCCGCGGCCGCAACATCGGCATCGTGTTCCAGTCCTTCCACCTGATCGCCAATATGACGGCGCTGGAGAACGTTGCGATCCCGCTGGAGCTCGCCAACGTAAGGAACGCCTTCGACATCGCCCGCAAGGAACTGCAGGCTGTTGGCCTGGGTGAGCGTTTGAACCACTACCCGGGCCAGCTTTCGGGTGGCGAACAGCAGCGCGTCGCCATCGCCCGCGCGCTTGCGCCCTCACCGGCCGTGCTGATCGCGGACGAACCGACGGGCAATCTGGATACCGAGACAGGCCGTCAGATTGCCGATCTTCTCTTTGCCAAGCAGCAGGAACGCGGCATGACGCTGGTGTTGGTCACCCATGACACGACGCTCGCAGCCCGTTGCTCCCGACAGATCCGCGTTGCATCCGGACAGATCGCGGGTGACAGTCACGCAGAGCAGACCCGTCTGGCAACGGTGTCCGCATGACGAGTTTTGCGACGCGACTGTCCGTGGCCTTCCGCATCGCGCTGCGGGAACTGCGGGGTGGACTGAAGGGCTTCTATATCTTCCTCGCCTGCATCGCGCTTGGGACGGGCGCGATCGCGGCCGTCAATTCCGTGTCGACGGCGATTACGGACGCAATTTCCTCTGAAGGCCGTTCTCTCCTTGCAGGCGATGTCAGGCTTGAACTGGACAACCGGGAAGCAACTCAGGCCGAACTGGCTTTTATGCAAGGGTTCGGCACAGTCTCCGTCTCAACAGGCCTTCGCTCCATGGCGCGGCTCGCAGACGGTTCGGACCAGTCGCTCGTCGAAG
This sequence comes from Hyphomicrobiales bacterium, assembly GCA_900473805.1. Lineage (GTDB taxonomy): Bacteria > Pseudomonadota > Alphaproteobacteria > Rhizobiales > Rhizobiaceae > Allorhizobium. The sequence goes on from UCMS01000014.1 coordinate 27,352, forward strand.
TCAAGGCAGTCGATGAAACCTATCCGCTCTACGGGAAGCTTGTCGCGGAGCCGGATCGCCCGCTTGCCGATCTCCTGGCCGTTGGGGGCAACGTCTACGGCGCAGTTGTGGCGCCACTTCTCCTCGAGCGGATGAACAGCAAGGTCGGCGACGAACTGCTTCTGGGCAATGCCCGCTTCCGCATCACGGGCACGATCGTTACGGAGCCGGATGCGGTCTCAGACGGGTTCGGTTTCGCCCCGCGTTTCCTGACCAGCCGCAAGGCTTTATTCGCCAGTGGGCTCGTCGCGACCGGAAGCCTTGTCGAGCATGCTTACAAGATCCGTTACAGTGATCCCAACACCAGCCCGGAGACGCTCCGCCAGAGGGCTCAGGCTGATTTTCCGGCAGCCGGTTGGTCGATCCGCAGCAGCGAACGGGCCGCTCCCGCATTGACCGAAAATGTCGAGCGCTTCTCTCAATTCCTCACACTTGTCGGCCTGACGGCTCTGGTTGTGGGCGGCGTCGGCGTTGCCAATGCGGTGAGAGCCTTTCTGGATTCCAAACGCACCGTCATCGCCACGCTCAAGTGCCTGGGCGCTCCGGCTTCGATCGTCGTCTTTGTCTATCTCATTCAGATCACGCTAGTGGCTCTGATGGGCATCCTGGCTGGCCTAGTCCTCGGCGCCATCGCTCCGCCGATCACGGCAAGCTACCTCGCCGGCATTCTGCCCATCTCGGCAGAGGCAAGGCTTTATCCGCGGGCGCTCGCCCTGGCGGCCATCTTCGGGATCCTGGTGACGTTTGCCTTCGCCATCCTGCCCTTGGGCCATGCCCGCAAGGTGCCGGCAACGGCTCTCTTCCGCGAACAGGGCTTCGAAGCCTCCGGCCTTCCGTCCTGGCCCTACCTTCTGGCCGTGACGCTCGCGCTCGGCGCGCTGGCGGCGCTGGCGATCTTCACCTCGGATCAGCGCCGCATCGCCGCGATCTTCCTAGCGGCAATGGCGGGCGGTTTCATGCTCTTGCGCCTCGTTGCCTATCTCATTTCCTGGCTGGCGCGCCACAGTCCCCACAGCCGCTCGGCAGCCCTGAGGCTTGCCGTCGGCAACATTCACCGTCCCGGTTCGCTTACGGCGTCCGTGACATTGTCGCTAGGGCTCGGCCTGAGCCTGCTCGTGGCGCTGGCCCTGATCGATGGCAACCTGCGACGTGAACTGACCGGCAGCCTTCCGGAACGTGCACCGAACTTCTTCTTCGTCGATATCCAGGGCAGTGAGGTTGACGGTTTTCGTTCGCTCGTCGAAGGCTTGGCCCCGGAGGGTAAACTGATCGAAGTTCCCATGCTGCGCGGCCGGATTCTCGAACTTAATGGCACAGACGTCGCCAAAATGGATGTGCCGCCCGGCGGCCGCTGGGTGCTACGTGGCGACCGTGGTCTGACTTACGCCGTCAATATCCCCGAAAACAGCAGCGTCACTGAAGGCGAATGGTGGCCGAGGGACTACACCGGGGAACCTCTCGTGTCGTTCTCGGAACGTGAGGCCAAGGAATTGGGTCTGAAGATCGGCGACACCGTGACCGTCAACGTGCTCGGTCGCAACATCACCGCCAGGATCTCGAACTTCCGGGCCGTGCAATGGGAAAGCCTGTCGATGAACTTCGTCATGGTCTTCTCGCCCAACACCTTTGCCGGCGCCCCCCATGCCTGGCTGGCGACGCTGATCGAACCGAATGCGACGGCGACCGACGAAGCCGCGGTGCTTCGCGCCGTAACGCAAAGCTTCCCCACCATCACGACCGTGCGCGTGAAGGATGCGCTGGACATGGTCGACAAGCTGGTCGGTCAGCTGGCGACAGCCATTCGGGCGGCCGCCGCCGTCGCGCTCATCGCCTCGGTCCTGGTCCTCTCTGGAGCGCTGGCCGCCGGCAATCGCGCCCGCACCCACGACGCCGTCATCCTGAAGACGCTCGGCGCCACGCGCGCGATGCTGATCCGGGCATTCACCTACGAGTATATGCTTCTCGGCGCGGCGACGGCCGTCTTCGCGCTGGTATCCGGCGGCGGCATCGCCTGGTATGTGCTCAGCCAGATCATGAAACTGCCGTCAAATTTCCTGCCCGACGTCGCGATCATGACGATCGCGATATCGCTGGTCATCACCATAGGGATTGGTCTTGCCGGCACCTGGCGCATTCTCGGCCAGAAGGCTGCGCCTGTCTTGCGGGAACTGTAGGCCGGGTGGATCTCCGTATCATTACCGCGATTTAAGGCAACGGCTCTTGTTCCCCGGGCCTTTCCATCTCATATTGAGGTCACGCATGCTGGGCTTCGCAGCGGCGCGGGGGTCATTCCGACCTCATCGTCAAACATCGAAGCTTTGAGAGAGGAAACCATGTCCGAACTTCGCAACTATCAGAGCCGTGCGGGTCAGACCCAGTCGGCCACGATGATCGACGAAGGTCTGCGCGCCTATATGCTGAAGGTGTACAACCTGATGGCGCTCGGCCTTGCCATCACCGGTATCGCAGCCTTCGCCACCTTCCAGATGGCCGTAAGCAGCCCGGCCTTTGCTCAGGCGATCTATGGTTCGCCACTTCGCTGGGTTGTGATCCTGGCGCCGGTCGCGCTGGTCTTCTTCCTGAGCTTCCGTATCGAGAAGATGAGTGTTTCGGCCGCCCAGACGACCTTCTGGGTCTATGCGGCGCTCATGGGCCTGTCGCTCTCGTCGATCTTCCTGATCTATACGGGCGCTAGCATCGTCCAGACCTTCTTCGTGACGGCAGCCTCCTTCGGTGCCCTGTCGCTTTATGGCTACACCACCAAGCGCAGTCTGTCGGCCATGGGTTCGTTCCTGATGATGGGTCTGTTCGGCCTGATCATCGCGTCGCTGGTCAACCTCTTCTTGGCCTCCTCGGCCCTCGACTTCGCCATCTCGGTGATCGGTGTGCTGATTTTCGCAGGCCTCACCGCCTACGATACCCAGTCGATCAAGGAATCCTACCACGAAGCGCATTCGAGCGAAGCCAGCGGCCGTCTGGCCATTATGGGCGCGCTGCGGCTCTATCTCGATTTCATCAACCTGTTCCTCTTCCTGCTTCGATTCCTGGGCAACCGGAACTGATAAGAAGAGAGCCTTCAAACAGGAACCCCGCTTCGGCGGGGTTTTTGTTTCTCTGATCAGATTACAAAAAAACCTCCGGTTCGCACCGGAGGTTTTTCAGCAATGCCGTCGAACGAAAAGAAGCTTTAAGCGGCTTCTTCCTGCGCGTCGTCTTCTTCAATCGTCTTGCCGCGCTTCGGGCCCTTCGCAAGATTGACTTCAACGAGGCGCACGGCCTCCGTCTCGGACATCTTGTTCACGGCTGCGATCTCGCGTGCCATCCGATCGAGCGCAGCCTCATAGAGCTGGCGTTCGGAATAAGACTGCTCGGGCTGGTTCTCGGCGCGGTAAAGGTCGCGAACGACTTCCGCGATCGAAATCAGGTCACCGGAATTGATCTTGGCATCATATTCTTGAGCGCGACGCGACCACATGGTGCGCTTGACGCGAGCCTTGCCCTGCACGACTTTCAGCGCGCGGTCGACAAAGTCGGTTTCCGAAAGTTTGCGCATCCCGATGCTCACGGCCTTCGCGACCGGAACCTTCAAGCGCATCTTGTCCTTTTCGAAATCGATCACGAAAAGCTCGAGCTTCATGCCCGCCACTTCTTGCTCTTCGATTGCGGTGATGGTACCCACGCCGTGCGCAGGGTATACGATCGACTCACCGGTTTTGAATCCGTGGCGCGCCGAGGAATTTTTCTTCTGCTGGGTCGTCATTCTATTCAAACACTCCCTGTTTCGCTCCCGGCGTGATGCCGGCGCCGGGTCGGTCAGGCCCGGATGAGATGGAGAAGCCGCAAGCTCTGCCATCCTGATCCTGTCCGTCACAGAAAAACATCACCCTCGTCGCGACGGCGACACGACACGAAAGTGTCGTCTATGTCACGTAGACCGCGTCGGTGGTGAAGTTGCTTTCGTGATGGCTTAGGGCACAGATATGCCGCAAAGTGGAACAGTTCCAAGACGCTATCACAAAAAGACGAGGAAATCAATATTTTAGTGCAGCGCGCCATAAAGCTGGCGCACTTGGCAGCAGATCGCCGTGCAAACGATGGAAATTTGGGCAGGATTCGATCCGAAACCGCCCATCCGCGAAGGCTCAGTCGCCCGAGCCAGGCTTTTCCGAAAAGAACTGTTCGAATTTCCCCGTGACGCCATCCATTTCCTTGGCTTCCGGCATCGGATCCTTCTTCACCGTGATATTGGGCCAGATCTTCGCGTAATCGGCATTGATCTTCAGCCACTTGTCGAGACCCGGTTCCGTATCCGGCTTGATCGCTTCGGCAGGACATTCGGGTTCGCAGACGCCGCAATCGATGCATTCGTCCGGATGGATGACGAGGAAGTTCTCACCCTCGTAAAAGCAATCGACCGGGCAGACCTCGACACAATCGGTATATTTGCAGCGGATGCAGTTGTCAGTGACGATATAGGTCATGCGGCACTCCAGAATGACGTTCGCAAACGACAGGAAAGAGAACGACCTCGGTGTTCCGTTGTGGCTTGATGGCCGGAAACGGGAGCTGGCGCCCCACCGGGATGTCTGTCGGACAGCGTTGTGAGCTACTGTGTTATCGGAAGCAAGGCAAGGATAAACAATCCGCTATTCTGCCGCAGACGGACAAATTTTCTAATCCGCGGACCAATCCTGCCCTGAACGCAGATCCCGCAGGGCCCGGCCCTCTTTTTTGGTGGGTCGACCAGATCCAGGTGCCCGGACGGCCTGCTCCAGAGCGGTAAAGGGTTTCTTCTCTCGGGGCGGGCTCAGATCCTCATAAAGCAGACGCGCTTCTTCATAAGGTCCTCGTCGCTCTCCAGGAAGCTTCACCACCAGGATCAGATCGCGCTCCGGCATTGCGATCTCCAGCCTGTCGCCGATCTTCACCCCATGGCTGGGTTGGCGAACGGTTGCACCGTTGACCTTCACATGACCAGCAGAGACGCGCTCCTGGGCGAGACTGCGTGATTTTGCCACACGTGCGAAAAACAGCCACTTGTCGATGCGCTGGCGCGAACCGCTGTGTGGCTGTTTCTCGTCCATGTCACTTTTTCATCTGTTCCTTCAGCGCTGCCAGCTTGGCGAATGGCGAATCCGGATCAACCGGCTTCTCCTTGCGTGGCGGCTTCGCCTCGAAGCGGGCAGGCTGCGACTTGTTGTTATCGCGGTCCGGACGCGGGCCGCGATCCTTGCGATCACCCCGATCCTGGCGATCGCCCTTGGCCGCAAACTTGCCGCGGTTGTCATCCCGACGATCCCCACGGTTGTCGGAGCGCCGATCGTCACGCCGGCCTTCGCCGCGTCCTTCGGGACGATTGTCGCCCCGACCTTCGCCACCCTCACGCGGAGCCTGATGGCGTTGACCCTGCGGGCGGCGATCGCCAGCCGGGCGACCCGTGCCACGCTGGTTGTCGCCACGACCGCCTGGACGCCAGAGCAGAACCGGCTTCGGTTCTGCCGGTTCGGCGGCCTGTTCTGTGACCTCAGGGGCTTCTGCAGAGGGCGCAGCCTCCGTAGCGGCAGCCTCTTCGGATGCAGCGGGCGCCTCGCCCTCATGACCTGCTTCGCCAGACTGATCGGCATCGTCCACGCCATCGTCATCGCCTTTTTCGACGACTGCGGATTCGGTCGGGGCCGAACCGGCCTGGGCAGCAAGGAAAGCGGCAGCCTCTTCCGCAGAGACGCTGTCTGCCCGATAGCCGAGCCCCTTCAGGATCTCCTCCATATCGTCGGGCGTCGCACCGAGGATAGAAAGCATCGCTGTCGTCGTGGTGAAGCGCCGGCCGTCATAGGCACCATCCGGACGAGCCGGTGAGCCGGGCTTCCACTGCAACAGCGGCCGAATGAGATCTGCAAGCCGTTCCAGGATGTCGATGCGCACGGCACGCTTTCCGAGGAAACGGAAGCCGGCGAGCTTGTAGAACATGCGCTCATAGCTGGCATCGGTGACGACAGACGTGCGGCCGGCGGCGAGGACCGGAATGAGATCACCGTAGCCAGCCTTGTCGAGGCCATCATGCTTCAATGCCCAGAGCAGCGTGATGAGTTCGGCCGGTGCCGGCTTTAGAAGGGCCGGCATGAAGATGTGATAGGCGCCGAAGCGCACGCCATAGCGACGCATCGATGCGCGGCCGTCCTGATCGAGCGACTTGACATCGTCAGCCACGTCACGACGGAACAGCACGCCCAGGTTCTCGACCAGCTGGAAGGCCAGCCCCTTGGCGAGACCCTGCAGATCTTCCGCGCGCGACAGGTCGTCGAGCGGCTTCAGGACCGTTGAGATGTGATGATTGACGAAACGCTCGATGCGGGCGGCCACGTGATCTCGAGCGGCACCCGTGAGCTGTTCGTCGGCAAGCACGATGACGCGCGGATGCAGGATATGATCTGTCCCGACCAGACGAGCAACCGGATCCCCAACCCAGCGGACGAGGCCATCGGAGCCGATCGCGAGATCGCCATTACCGGAAGCGTGCAACCGCGCGGCCCGGGCTTCGAATTCCAGCGCCAACGCACGATGGGCCGCAGCCTCCACGGCCTTGGCATCCGGACCTTCCATGCCGGAGATCGGCGTGAACCGGAAACCGGAGAGTTGTCCCATGGCATGGCCTTCCACGAAGACATCGCCGTTCACACTGATTTCAGCTTCCAACATTGCATTCTCTCTCAAGCGCTTCATGAGCACAGATGTCCTGCGATCAACAAAGCGTTTCGTCAACCGTTCATGTAACGCATCGGACAATCGGTCTTCGATTTCCCGCGTCTTTTCTTGCCAGTGTGTCGGATCAGCAAGCCAGCCAGGCCGATTCGACACGTAAGTCCAAGTTCTTATCTGCGCGATTCGCGCTGATAACGTATCAATTTCACCGTCGGTGCGATCTGCCCGGCGCACCTGATCGGCAAGAAAATCTTCGTTGACCGTCCCGCGCCGAACCAGATCGAAGTAGAGGCTCTGGATCAGGTCGGCATGCTGTGCCGGCGTAATGCGCCGATAGTCAGGCAGTGCGCAGGCTTCCCACAGTTTTTCCACGCGCTCCGGCCGGTCCGCTATATCCGAGATTTCCGGATAGCGGGATAGGTATTCCAGCGCCTGCTGGTCTGTCGCAGGGAGCGCCCGGGTCAGTCCCTCAACCCTCGGGACCGCGTCGAGGCTGCGTTGCAGGGCCGCAACGGAGGAAAAGTCGAAATGTGCCGTGCGCCACTGCAGAACCTTGACCGGATCAAACACATGGGTCTCAAGCCGCTCAACGAGCTCGTCATCGAAGGGATCCACGCGTCCAGTCACGCCGAAGGTTCCATCCTTCACATGACGGCCCGCACGACCGGCGATTTGTCCCAGCTCCCCGGAATTCAGATTGCGGAACTGATAGCCGTCGAACTTACGGTCCTGGGCGAAAGCGACGTGATCGACATCGAGGTTGAGTCCCATACCGATCGCATCGGTCGCAACGAGATATTCGACGTCTCCCTCCTGATAGAGGCCGACCTGGGCGTTGCGTGTACGCGGACTGAGCGCACCAAGCACCACGGCCGCTCCGCCCCGTTGCCGGCGGATCAGTTCGGCGATCGCATAGACTTCATCAGCCGAAAAAGCGACGATCGCCGTCCGTTGCGGCAAACGGGTAATCTTCTTCTGGCCGGCGTAGAAGAGCTGCGACAGGCGCGGCCGCTCAACGATCGTGATCCCAGGCAGAAGCTGGATGAGGATCGACTTCATCGTGGCGGAACCAAGCAACAGCGTCTCTTCACGACCTCTGAGATGCAAAAGGCGATCGGTGAAGATGTGACCCCGCTCGAGGTCTCCCGCCAACTGTATTTCGTCGATTGCGACGAACGCGGCTTTGGTCTCGCGCGGCAGCGCTTCGACGGTGCAGACCGAGAAACGGGCATTGGGCGGACTGATCTTCTCTTCGCCCGTCACCAGCGCGACATTGGCCACCCCTACCCGCTCGACCACACGCGTATAGACCTCGCGGGCCAGGAGACGCAGCGGCAGGCCGATCAGACCCGACCCGTGCGCAACCATACGTTCAATGGCGAAATGGGTCTTTCCGGTATTCGTCGGCCCCAGCACAGCAGAGACACCGCGACCGCTCAAAATCATGGGGTGGGTATTCAATGACCGCTCCACTTGTCGGACGCCCCTCTCCTCGATGTCGGGCAGCCTTGGCCAACACATGGCGACGAACACCGGCAAAGGCAAGCCGCTTGTGGACCAGGGCAGGAAAAACCTCACAAGCCCATGATCCGAATCAGTTTTTTCGCTGGGGAACACTGCGCGAACGAATCGGAGACGAATCGTTGACTCCTCCGAGTCCGGCTTTGTTCACGGCTAGATATCGAAGCGACTCTGCCGGGTTGGCACCAGATGCTGAATCTTATGAATCCGCCACCAACGCTTCCGCCGACGGCAAACAACGGTTCCACCCGATGGAACCTCCTCGTCGATGATCACGTTTTCGGGGTCGAGGTGATATGATGACGTTGACGCCCCCGCCTGCCCACTGGATCGGATCGAATGAAACGTCGGAGCAGAAATTCGTTCTGATCCACGGCATGGTCATGGCCCCCGCCTTCTGGGAGGTCTATGCGCCGGCTACTGTGCGCGACGGCCATTCGCTCGCCTATCCCTTGCCCGGCCACCATCCTTGGAAGCTCGATCAGCCAGGCCAGCCGCCGCAGGCACGAGACGTGGCGAGGGCCTATGCTCAGGCAATTAGACGCGATTTCGGGGGGCGGCCCGTTCATTTGATCGGCCATTCCACGGGCGGCTTCGTGGCTCTGCTGATCGCACGCAATTTCCCCGAACTGGTTCGCTCCGTCGTCTTGATCGGCGCATTCGCCTGTGGACGTTTCGAGGGACAAGAGCGCTTGGCAGCGCGTCTCTTGCGTGTGCCTCGCGTCGGGCCGTTCCTCTTTCGGCAATTCTTCAATCGGTGGATCGCGACACCCGAACAATTCCGCTGGGGCTCGATTGAATGCGTTTACGACAAGGATTGCCCTTGGCAGGACGACAAGGCGACCGATGCGATGGAAGAGGTCCGGCGTGAACTGGCAAGGGCGCGACCGGAGGATATCGCCGCCTGCATCCGCTTCATGTCCGCAACGAGCCTCCTTGGCGAGCTTCACGGTATAGCAGCACCTATTCTCAATATCGTCGGCGACAACGACGCAATCGTTCCGCCCGCCCATCAACTGCGCGTATCCCGATTGCTGACGCGTGTTCAGACCGTGATCCTGAAGAACTGCGGGCACTTGCCGATGGTCGAGCAGCAAGAGCGAACAGAAGGCATTATTGGCTCCTTTATCGATACCATTGAGGCCCTGGGCTTGAAGCCAGCAGAACCGCTGGCAAAGCCGCGCACACGAACGGCAATGGCTGACGCCCTGGGGCTGCTTATGGCCGCGACGAAACCGAGGGAACAAACCGTCGTCACTCGCGTTCAATCACCACAGAACGCAAGGTTCCACATCGGCTTAGGAGAGGCCTCATATGAGTACAATTCTCATCGTCATTCTGATTCTGCTGTTGATCGGCGCACTGCCGACCTGGGGGCATAGCCGCAGCTGGGGTTACGGCCCGTCTGGCGGTCTTGGACTGGTGCTGCTCATTCTCATCATCCTGATGTTGATGGGTCGAATTTAACTCGAGTGAAAAGGGATAGGACGATGAAGAAGGTCATTCTTGCAATTGCGTTGATCGCGCCGCTGGCGTCTTGCACGCAGACTGAACGCGGCGCCGGCATTGGTGCCGCCTCCGGCGCCATTATCGGTGGCGTGGCAACCGGCAATGTCCGCGGTGCAGCCGTTGGTGCAGCCGTCGGTGGCGTCGCAGGTGCCCTGATCGGCAACTCCCAGGAGCGTGCCGGCTACTGCGTCTACCGTGATCGCTACGGCCGGACCTACGAAGCGCGCTGCCGCTAAGGCCAGAGCTTGCCAAAAGCCGTCGGACCGCAAGGTTCGGCGGCTTTTTGTTGCCTGCTTTAACCTTTCGACCAAAGCCGGAACGAATCGACGACGAATCGCGGACTTATCGGTCTTCCCGGTTTGTTCACGCTAGATATTGTTGAATAACAATTGGTTAACCATAGGGCGCCGTGGATATTAACGAGTATGCACCCCAACTGGTCCGCCATTCGTTAATCAACCCGCTGACTTGCTGTGGAATTGGAAAGACTGTCCGGGACCGAGACAGGCAGAGCGCTGAAAATGCAAAAGGCTGGCACTGGGCCAGCCTTTTGACACTCAGTCACACGCTGAGCCTAGACGAAAAACTGTCCGCCATTAGCGGAGATGGTCGACCCCGTGATAAAGCCGGCATCATCGGAAGCAAGGAAGACGACGCAGCGCGCGATCTCGTCAGGCTCGCCGAGGCGGCCCACCGGGATCTGCGGGATGATGCGCTCGTTGAGCACCTTTTCCGGAATGGCGCGAACCATTTCCGTCCCGATGTAACCGGGGCAGATGGCGTTCACGGTGATGCCCTTGGCAGCACCTTCTTGGGCCAGTGCTTTGGTAAAGCCGAGATCGCCGGCCTTGGCCGCGGAATAGTTCGCCTGACCCATCTGGCCCTTCTGACCATTGATCGAGGAGATGTTGATGACGCGGCCGAAGCTGCGGTCTCTCATGCCGGTCCAGACCGGATGCGTCATGTTGAAGAGACCGGTGAGGTTGGTGTTGATCACCTCGCCCCACTGCTCCGGCGTCATCTTGTGGAACATGGCGTCGCGCGTGATGCCCGCATTGTTGACCAGAACTTCGACCGGACCGAGGGCTGCCTCGACGGCTGCGATGCCATCGACGCAGGCCTGATAATTCGACACATCCCATTTGAAGACCGGAATACCGGTTTCCGCTTCAAAGGCCTTCGCCTTTTCCTCGTTGCCGGCGAAATTTGCCGCCACCTTGTAGCCGGCATTTTTCAGCGCGACGGAAATCGCCGCACCGATACCGCGTGTGCCGCCGGTCACCAAAGCCACTCTGCTCATGCTGTCCTCCCCGTTTTTTCTATCTGGGTTTCCCGTCTGGATCGACCGCTGCTGTTCCCGTCGCAACGGCATGACTTCCCCATCCCGGCCTGAGGCCGGGACAGAGCTTCATGATGTCAGTGATGAGCCGGAGCCATTTTTGGCTTTCCGGATCAGAAGGCCTCGAGGCACATGGCAACGCCCATGCCGCCACCGATGCAGAGGGTGGCAAGACCCTTCTTCGCGCCGCGACGCTTCATCTCGAACAGCAGCGTGTTGAGAATGCGCGCACCGGATGCACCGACCGGGTGGCCGATGGCGATTGCACCGCCGTTGACGTTGACGATCGAGGTATCCCAGCCGAGGTCCTTGTTGACCGCACAGGCCTGCGCCGCGAAGGCCTCGTTGGCTTCCACGAGATCGAGATCCGTGATCTTCCAGCCGGCTTTTTCGAGCGCCTTGCGCGATGCCGGGATCGGGCCCGTGCCCATGATCTTCGGATCGACGCCGGCCGTTGCCCAGGACACGATACGGGCGAGCGGAGCAATGCCGCGACGCGAAGCCTCGGCCTCGGTCATCAGCAGTGCCGCAGCCGCACCGTCATTGATGCCGGAGGCATTGCCGGCAGTGACAGTGCCTTCCTTGTCGAAGGCGGGCTTTAGCTTCTGCATGCTGTCCAGCGTTGCGCCGTGGCGAATATATTCGTCCTGGTCGACGGTCACATCGCCCTTGCGACCCGGCACGATGACCGGAACGATTTCGTCCTTAAAGCGGCCGGCAAGCTGGGCGGCTTCCGCCTTGTTCTGCGAGGAGACCGCGAAGGCATCCTGCTCGTCACGGGTCAGCTGCCACTGGCGGGCGACGTTCTCCGCCGTCGTCCCCATGTGATAGCCGTAGAAGGCGTCCGTCAGACCGTCCTTGATCATGGTGTCGACCATCTTCAGGTCGCCCACCTTGGTGCCGTTGCGCAGATGGGCACAATGCGGCGCCATGGACATGGATTCCTGCCCGCCGGCGATGATGATCTTCGCGTCACCCGTTGCGATCTGCTGCATGCCGATGGCAACCGCACGCAGGCCTGAACCGCAGAGCTGGTTGAGGCCCCAGGCGGTCGCTTCCTGCGGGATGCCAGCCTTCATCGCAGCCTGACGCGCCGGGTTCTGGCCCTGGCCAGCGGTGAGGATCTGGCCAAGGATGACCTCGTCGACTTCGGCAGCGTCCACGCCCGCGCGTTCCAGCACCGCCTTGATGGCGACAGCACCCAGATCATGTGCGGCAACCGAGGAAAGGGCGCCGTTGAACGAACCGACCGGCGTTCTGGCAGCGCTGGCGATGACGATGGACGGACTGGTCATGGACGTCTCCTCCGAAATGTTTGTGTTTCCAAAGAAACTGTCAAAGACTGCCGCCGGTGTCAAACAGGATAAACCCTGTCGGGCCGTTCTTTGGTTGCAGAATCCTGTCTTTCGTCAAATCGCTTTCGTGCGTTGCACAAAGAGATTGTCACCAGCCTTCATTTGCGCTTACATTCTTGCCTGGGAAGAGCAAAAATAACTGAAAAACGACGGGTTAGGAGACAGCAATGGCCAAAGCCGATGGCGAAATCGTGATCAAGAAATACGCCAATCGACGCCTCTACAATACCGGCACGAGCACCTACGTGACGCTTGAGGACTTGGCCAAGATGGTCAAGAAGGGAGAGGACTTCATCGTCCAGGACGCCAAGTCCGGCGAGGACATCACGCATTCCGTCCTGACCCAGATCATCTTCGAACAGGAGTCCAAGACCGGCAACACGCTGCTCCCGATCTCCTTCCTGCGCCAGCTCATCAGCTATTACGGCGATCAGATGCAGATGGTGGTGCCGAGCTTTCTCGAACACTCGATGAAGGCCTTCACCGAGCAGCAGACGCAGATGCGCGAGCAGATGACCAAGGCCTTCGGGGATCATCCGCTGTCGAAGAACCTGCAGATGCCGATGCAACTGATGGAAGAACAGGTCAAGCGCAACACCGAGATGTTCCAGCAGGCGATGCAGATGTTCTCGCCTTTCCTGGGCGGCCAGCAGCCCGCCAAGGAAACCCGTAAGGCCGAAGCCAAGGATATCGACGAGTTGAAAGAACAGTTGCGGTCGCTTCAGAGCAAGCTCGACAATCTGTGATGCGAGACAGGGCCCCGGAAGGGGCCTTTTTCATGTCGGGGGTCACAGCCCGATCGAAACGTCCCGGCCGGCGGCACGATTGGAAATGGTAAAACCAGCCACGACATCGATGAAGGCAATCACCATCAGCGTGAAGAACAGCTGGGTGGCTGCATCCCGGACCAGCAGGAATTCGACAAGAAACGCGACAAAGACCAACATGGACAACATGTGGTTTATGAGCGAGCCGCGCGTGCTCATGGTCGCCTTCAACACTTCCAAGAACAGCGCAATGAGCGCCGTCAACACCACGATGTCACCCAGGGTTATGGTCCAGACCGCGCCCGAAAGCATCGGCACGGACATTAGCGTGCTGGCAAAAGATGGCAAACCACTTCCCAGCATGACGGCGTTGTAGAAAACTAACGGCACGATCATCAGGGGTATGGCAACAAACATCAGACATCCTTCCTCACCTGGAGATCCTCCCGCCAAGCTGACGGCCCACTCCCGTGGTGAGTTAACAATGCCTTGAATAAAAAAGTAAAGGCCGGCGCTAAGGCCGGCCTTCAACAATCAGGATGATGCGCAGAAATTATGCGCTTTCCTTCGGCGTCAGAACCTGACGGCCGCGATACATACCGGTCTTCAGATCGATATGGTGCGGACGGCGCAGTTCGCCGGAATTCTTGTCCTCGACATAGGTCGAAGCCTTGAGGGCGTCCGCAGAACGGCGCATACCGCGCTTCGACGGGCTTGTTTTTCTCTTCGGTACAGCCATTTTCGTTACTCCACGTGACGGTGCAAAACAGGTCTATCGGCCTCGATGAGGCCGGACAGAACCTGTCGCGAACTCGGAATTTGGCGGGCTTATACATGTCCAGAAGGGGTTTGACCAGTCCCCGGCCGGATTTTTTCGAACCCGTCTAGACTCCCCCTCAGGCTTCGTCTTCGGGCACAATCCAGGTCTCGGCAAGTGCCGCGGCCTCCCAGGCCTGCCAGGCCGGGTGCGCCTTCATGGCGGCCATGTATTCAAGCGTATCCGCATCGCGGACGAGGTCGTAGGCGGCAAATCGGTTGACCACCGGGGCGAACATGGCATCAGCCGCGCAGAAGGCACCAAACAGGAAAGGACCGCCCGACATCTGCCGCATGTCTCGCCAGATCGCCTCGATCCGTTGCACATCGGGTTTGACCCCATCTGGCAGGTCGATGGGCCTGACCGGCCGGCGCAGGTTCATTGGGCATGCACTGCGCAATGCACGGAAGCCGGAAAGCATCTCCATGGAAATCGATCGAGCCATGCTGCGCCACGTAGAATTCTCCGGCCAAAGCCCGGCGTCGGGGAAAAGTTCGGCGACATATTCGATGATGGCGAGCGATTCCCACACCTTGACGGCCCCATGGTGAAGGATCGGCACCTTGCCGGTCGGCGAGAGCTCGCGAAACTGAGGGTTCGTGGCCCCCGGACCGAAAGGGATCAGCACTTCGCGGAAGGGGATGCCCGCAGCCGTCAACGCGATCCAGGGCCGGAAGGACCAGGACGAATAGTTCTTGTTGGCGATGTAGAGGACAAGCTCGGACATGGACACCTCTGGTTCAAACGAGGATGACGCTAATCGGATCGCCGGAATGTGACCAACGAGACTTTCTGATGTCAGTCATAGAGGCAGGTGATGTATTCGCCGGATCGCTTCGCCCGGCGGTCGACCACATTGGCCAACCGCTGCATGCCCTTGCCCGGCTTGCTCGCCACACGATCGATGGGATTGGGCAATGCGACCGCGAGCAGTGCCGCCTGACGTGCGCTGAGCTTGGCCGCAGACGTCTTGAAATGATAGCGCGCTGCCGCCTCGATGCCGTAAATGCCGGGACCCCACTCAGCGATGTTGAGATAGATCTCCATCGTCCGCTCCTTGGACCAGATGAAATCGGCCACAAGCGCCAACGGCAACTCCAGCCCCTTGCGGATGAAGGAGCGGCTGTTCCAGAGGAAGAGGTTCTTCGCGGCCTGCATCGGGATCGTGCTGGCGCCGCGTGTCGCCTCTCCGGCGAGCGCATCGTCGACCACGCCCTTCAGCTGTCCCCAGTCCACGCCATCATGGCTGCAGAACTGACCGTCTTCCGACATCATCACAGCCCGCACAACATTGGGTGAGATATCCTCGAAATCCACCCAACGACGGTCATAGCCCTGGAAGGTCACCAGATCTGCCAGCATCAAAGTGGAAACAGGATGGATGAAATCCAGCCTATAGACGAGGATCAGCAGATAGGGAGCACACAGGAAGGCGACGACACCAATGGCGATGCGACGCCATAGCCTCGATCGCTCCTGGCCTTGTTCAACCGGGGCTTCCTCCGTCTGCTGCTCCAAAACCTGCACGTCCGCTGTCAAAGAAGATCGATCCACTCATCTCGGGGGCTCGCTTTTCATACGCATCCTCTTGACGATTGACCAGTAGAGGAGCGCCAAACTCCCCCACCTGTGACGGAATTTCCCGTTGCCACTCCCGGGGTGCCGTGCGAAATAGCCCGCATGAGCGCGTCTTCGACCCTGTTTGAACAAAATCTTGCACGCCATGCGGCCTTGGTGGAGGCCCGTCTGGACATGCTTCTCGATGCGCGACCCCGCACCGGCGAAATCGCCCGACCGACCAGACTGATCGAGGCGATGCATTACGGCGCCTTGAACGGCGGAAAGCGTCTGCGGCCCTATCTGGTGCTGGAGGCCGCCCGTCTCTTTGGCGGCGATGAAGATGCGGCTCTGCAGGTCGGCTGCGCGCTCGAATGTCTGCACAGCTATTCTCTCGTCCATGACGACCTTCCGGCTATGGACGACGACGACCTGCGTCGCGGCAAGCCGACCGTCCACATCGCCTACGACTATGCCACCGCCATACTCGCCGGCGACGGCCTGCTGACCTATGCCTTCGACATCATCGCCTCTCCTGACACTTCACTGTCGGACGAAGCCCGGGCGGCGCTTGTGCTCGAACTGGCCCGTGCTGCCGGCATTGGTGGCATGGCGGGCGGCCAGGCGCTGGATCTCGCGGCCGAGCGGGAAGCTCCCGACGAAGCCGGAATCGTTCTTCTGCAATCGATGAAGACCGGAGCGCTGCTTCGTTTTGCCTGCGAGGCGGGGGCCATCATCGCCGGTCGCGGCCACGAGGATCGGGCGAGATTGCGCCGTTTCGGCGAAATCATCGGCCGCGCCTTCCAGCTGGCGGACGATCTGCTGGATGTGACAGCGGACGCGGCAACCATGGGAAAGGCAACCGGCAAGGACGCTGCGAAAGGCAAGGGCACGCTGGTTGCCCTCAAAGGGCAGGCCTGGGCTGAAGCCGAACTTGAACGACTCGTGACTGCTGCCGCTCAGGAACTCGCCGCCTATGGCGCGGCAGCAACGACACTGATCGAAACCGCCCGTTTCATCGCATACAGGAAGAACTGACATGAGCCGTTTCTGGTCCGCCGCCGTCCACGATCTGGAGCCCTACGTGGCCGGTGAACAGCCGAAGATCCCGGGACTGGTGAAGTTGAACACCAATGAGAACCCCTTCGGCCCGTCGCCGAAGGTTCTGGAGGCGATTGCCGCCGCCTCGGGTGATCGTCTGCGTCTTTATCCGGACCCGTCCTCATCTCGCCTACGCGAAACCTTGGCCGAAAACTTCGGACTTGAAGCTGAACAGGTCTTCGTCGGCAACGGGTCGGACGAGGTTCTTGCCTTCACCTTTGCAGCCTTGTTGAAGCACGACAAGCCGCTCCTTTATCCCGATATCACCTACAGCTTCTACAAGACCTATGCCCGGCTCTTCGAAATCACTGTCGAAGAAGTGTCGCTGGACGACGCCATGCGCATCCGGATCAGCGACTACGATCGTCCTTGCGGAGCAATCATTCTCGCCAATCCCAACGCCCCGACCGGAATTGCTCTGCCGCTTTCCGACATCGAGGCGCTCGTTGCATCCCATCCGGATCAAGTTGTGGTGGTGGACGAAGCCTATGTCGATTTCGGCGCCGAGACGGCAGCAAGCCTCATTCCGCGTTACGACAACCTGCTGGTGGTCCACACCTTCTCCAAATCGCGGTCGCTGGCGGGACTGCGCGTCGGATTTGCCCTCGGGCAGCGCCCGCTGATCGATGCGCTCGAACGAATGAAGGACAGCTTCAATTCCTACCCGCTCGACACTCTGGCCCAGGCAGCCGCCACCGCTGCGGTCGACGATCGGGCCTGGTTCGAACAGACCCGCGCGCAGATCATCGCGAACCGGGAGATGGTGACGAAAGCGCTTCAAGAGCGCGGTTTCGAAGTCCTGCCGTCATCCGCCAACTTCGTCTTCACCCGCCATCCCGCGCATCAGGGGGCAGATCTGGCACGCGGCCTGCGCGAGCGCGCCGTGCTGGTGCGCCACTTCGCCAAGCCCCGGATTTCGGATTATCTCCGGGTCACCATCGGCACGGCGGAAGAATGTCATAAGTTTTTGACCGCGATCGATCAAATCATCTGACGTGTGCCGACGACGCGGACGGGTTAGGCTCCACGCCTTCTCGTCCGTCGGAGCGACCCTTGCACATCATCCTCGAAAACCTACCCCAGGTCTTCAGCGCCTATCTTGTCTATCTGGTGGCCGTGCTCAGTCCCGGCCCGGCGACAATGGCGATCGCCTCAGCGTCTCTCGGTCAAGGACGCCGCCACGGAGTGACGATGGCGATGGGGATCTTCTGTGGCTCGGCGACCTGGGCCTTGGCTGCATCGGCCGGCCTCGCGACCGTTCTGACCCACTACGCCCATGCAGTGACGATCATGCGGATCGTCGGAGGACTTTATCTGCTTTACCTCGCCTGGCGCGCATTTCGTTCCGCCGCAAGCGCAGTAGACCCGATGGCAGGGAGTGCCGCCGCGGAGAAGTTCAGCCGGACATTTGTGCGTGGCTACGCCATCCACCTGACCAATCCGAAGGCAATCTTCGCGTGGCTCGCGATCCTGTCACTGGGCCTGCCCCCTGGTGCGACCGCCATGACGGTTGCCGTGATCGTGACGGGATGCCTGATGACCGGTTTTTGCGTTTTTACCGGCTATGCCTGGCTGTTTTCCTTGCCCGGTGCAGTCAGGGCCTATCGATCCGCGCGTCGCTATATCGACGGGACACTGGCGGTCCTGTTCACGGCAGCCGGCACCAAACTGCTTCTTCAGCGCTGAAAACGAAGAAGGGCGCCGCAAGACGCAGCGCCCTTGATGAAGTCGGCCGGCAATGCGGCCGTATCAGCCCTGCGTGAGCGGGGAAATCTGGATCTCGACACGGCGATTTTGTGCGCGGCCATCCGGGGTTGCGTTGGACGCAATCGGCTGGCTTGGGCCGAAGCCCAGCGAGGATACACGACGGGGATCGACACCCTGGCTGTTGAGATAGCTCGCAACAGACATGGCGCGACGCTCTGACAGGGCCTGATTGTGAGCGAGGCTGCCGGTCGAATCGGTATGACCGTTGATATCGATCAGCGTCTTTTCAAACTTGCGCAGAACGATCGCCACGGAATTCAGGGTCGGGTAGAACTGCGGCATCACCGCATCCTGGTCTGTGGCGAAGGTGATGTTGGACGGCATGTTCAGGATGATGCGGTCCCCGACGCGGGTCACGGAGATGCCCGTACCCTGCAGCTGAGCGCGCAGTTCTGCTTCCTGCTGGTCCATGTAGTTGCCGATGGCACCGCCAGCGAGCGCACCAATACCCGCCCCAATCAGCGCCGCATTGCGCCGACCCGTGGCCGATCCACCCACGGCCAGGCCGCCCAGCGCACCTACGGCAGCCCCGATCGCCGCACCGCCTGCGGTGTTCGAAACTTTCTGCTGGCCCGTATAGGGGTCCGTCGTCGTGCAGGCACTCAGATAGGTCGCGCACAGCGCGACGATGGCAATCTTCTTGATCATGCTCGATGTCCCTCCAAGAACAGGCTGATGATTCCTGAACAGGGAAATTACGGCAACAAAAAGTTGCCGCACAGCCTCATTCTGCTGCCGAGCGGCGACCGTAGCGTTTCTCGATATAATCGGCGACCAGCGCCTCGAAATCACCCGCGATGTTGGGGCCGCGCAGCGTCATCGCCTTCTCTCCGTCGATAAACACGGGTGCTGCGGGATTTTCCCCGGTTCCAGGCAGCGAGATTCCGATATCGGCGTGTTTGCTTTCGCCCGGACCGTTCACGATGCAGCCCATAACTGCAACATTCAGGCCTTCGACACCCGGATATTTGTCCCGCCAGACCGGCATGTTCTTGCGCAGGTCGTCCTGGATCTTCTGGGCGAGCTCCTGGAAAACAGTCGACGTTGTGCGCCCGCAACCGGGACATGCCGCGACGACCGGCACGAACTGCCGGAAGCCCATGACCTGCAGCAGTTCCTGCGCAACCTGGACCTCGCGGGTTCTGTCACCATTCGGCTCCGGCGTGAGTGACACGCGAACTGTGTCGCCAATCCCGTGCTGGAGGACATACCCCATGGCAGCAGAGGACGCGACGATGCCCTTTGTCCCCATGCCGGCCTCGGTCAAGCCGAGATGAAGCGCATGGTTCGAGCGGTCCGCCAGCATCTGGTAAACAGCGATCAAATCCTGCACCTGACTGACCTTGGCCGAGAGGATGATGTGATTGCGCGGCAATCCGATCTCTTCGGCGAGTTCTGCCGACAACAGCGCCGACTGGACGATCGCTTCACGGGTCACCTGGCGGGCCGACAGCGGCGAGCCGTTTTCGGCATTGGCGTCCATCAGACGGGTGAGAAGTTCCTGGTCGAGCGATCCCCAGTTGACGCCGATACGCACCGGCTTGTCGTGGCGGATCGCCATTTCAACGATCTCGGCGAACTGCTTGTCCTTCTTGTCCTTGAAGCCGACATTGCCCGGATTGATGCGATACTTGGCAAGCGCCTCGGCGCAGGCCGGGTGATCAGCGAGCAGTCGATGGCCGATGTAGTGAAAATCACCGATCAAGGGCACGTCCATACCCAGCCGCAGCAGGCGTTCACGGATCTTCGGCACGGCGGCGGCGCTCTCGTCCCGGTCGACGGTGATACGGACGACTTCCGAGCCGGCCTTATAGAGCGCGGCAACCTGAGCTACGGTGGAATCGACGTCGGCGGTGTCCGTATTGGTCATTGACTGCACGACGACAGGGGCACCACCCCCGATAATCACCCCGCCCACATCGACGGCCACCGAAGCGCGGCGCGGCTTGGGGTCGTAGGCATCGGCGGATGGTATGTTTCCTGGGAACATGGCTCAATCTCTGCACGGCTTCGAGTGATGCTCTGGAGGTGGATCAAAGCTTGCCGCTTGTCAACCGATCCCCCCGTAGCGCGACGTGGCAGCTCAATGGATCAGCAGCGTCCCGAGCACGAGCGTGAGCATGTTGCGGACGGTTTCACCCACTTCTTCCATATCTTGGCGCCGGCATTTCATACCCTCAACCGCATCGACCAAGAGCGATGCCACGATGTCGGCCGACAAACCTGACGGAATTGTGATGATCTTGTCTGAGGCGGCGCGGTCGAGGGTGAGCGCGATCTCCGTTTCGACCGCTTTCATCCAGTCGAGAAAGAGGTCCGCGCCGAACTCGTGGCTGGTATCAAACAGCTCTGCCCCATGCGCTGTTGCCAGGATCTTGCGTTGTGGCGCGACGATGCCCTCCTCGAGAGCCAGGAAAAGCCGTTCGCTGAGTGGCAGATCCCGTCCGAGGCAGGAACGCACGGTAACCAGCGTTTCCTCCATCATGGACCGCATGAGACCGCGAAAGATGTCGGGCTTGTTGCGAAAATGAAGGTAGAGCGCCGGACGCGACAGGCCGACGACCTGGGCTATGTCATCCATGGTCGTCCGCCTGAATCCATAGCTGACGAAGGTTTCGTAAGCCGCCTGAAGTATGAGCGCCCGTCGCTCGCCAACACTGATATCTGCCACAACTGACACTTTGACGATTTTCGTCACTGCGTCAATGGCGCTTTTCCCTTTGGCATCTCTTCGAGCCACAGAGAGGCATTGGGGCCCAACTCAGGTTGGGACCCGTCCTGGATGAACTTCGGTCACCCTGTCCGCATAGCGGGCAAGATGCGACAGGGCGAGCACGACGAGCAAAAGGGCGGGAATGGCCGTGTAGACCGTCGACAAGGTGGTGCGCTCAGCAACGAATCCGATCAGCGACGGCGCAAAAAGAATGCCCGAATAGCCCATGGTCGTGACAACGGAGAGCCCGACGCCCGGCGCAAGCCCCGGCAGATTGCCGGCCGCCGAGAAGGCGATCGGCACCATGTTGGAAATGCCGATGCCGGCAATCGCAAATCCGACGAGAGCAAGCGTGACGCTGTCGGAGCGCCCGGCGATCAGCAGACCGAATGTTGCCAGAACCCCGCAGACCCGAAGGGTCCTAACACCGCCGAACCGATCCCGCACAAAGTCGCCGGCAAAGCGACATGTCGCCATGGTGAGCGAGAAGGCGGCAAAGGCAAACCCCGACATCTCGGTAGAAGCACCGAGTTCGTTGCGAAGATAGAGTGCGCTCCAGTCAAGAACCGTACCTTCCGGAACCATGCAGAAGAGGGCGATCAATCCGATCAGCCAGGGAAGCGGCGTCAGCGGCAGCTTCGCGCGCGTCGGCTCTTCGCTCGGATGCGGCGCATCTGCAAGGATCATCGGACGCGCCACGAGAAACAGCACGATGCAGATGGCGGCCAGCAAAAGCACGTGCCCCATGACGCCGAGCGAGGCGATCAACGCACCGCCCGTTGCAGCACCGAACAAGCCACCCAGGCTCCAGAATGCATGACAGGAGGACATGATCGAGCGACGCATCTGCCGCTCGACTTCGACCGCATTGGCGTTCATGGCGACATCCATCGCGCCGGTTAGCCCGCCGAACAGGAAGATCGCGATGGCACCCGTCAATACACTGTCCACCAAGGTCAACAGCACGATGGTTGGAATATAGAGGAGGGTGGAAATCTGCACGACGCGATTGGACCCGAAGCGGGCAATCTGCAGACCCGCAATCGGCATCATCACCAGCGAACCGACGCCAAAGACGAACAGCATGACGCCCAGCATGGATTCCGTCAGACCCAACGCCTGAGAGAAAAAGGGGATTTTGGGAGCCCAGGCACCCATAACCATGCCATTGAGGAAAAACAGCAGGGCAACCGCCGCCCTCTCGCGCGTGACGATGGGAGCAGGTCCGGGGGACACCGGGATCGATACAGTCTCGTTCATCTCTTCCTCCATGCAAGCGGCGGAACTCTACTTAAATCGATTTAAACAACAATCATGGAGTGCGGGCTCGAACATAACATTTTGTTTCCGCCGATGATGATTGCTGATGCTCCACATTGGATTGACAGAGCCGGAGATTGCCGTGAGAGATGGCGCACCCCGTGTCGGTTGTCCGGCATGGCTCTCTGCATCCATCGAAAGTTCCATCATCGTGAAGACCACCATTGGCGCTGGCATTCTCCTCTCCAGCCTGGCCTATTTCCTCTTCGCCATGCACGATGCCATGATCAAGCTGCTGGTTGAAACCACGACCGTGTGGCAGATCCTGTTTTGCCGCAGCATTGCCATTCTTGCGGGATGTTTTCTGATCGGCGGCCGCAGCCTCGTGCACGAGACCATAGCCTCCCCTGTCAGGCGTCCGATGATGATCCGAAGCTTGTTCCTGCTGGCGGCATGGCTCTGCTATTTTCATGCGGCGAAATTCCTGCCATTGGCGGATCTCACGACGCTCTATTTCGCCGCGCCGATCGTGGCCGTCGTCTTGTCGATGCCGATGCTGGGAGAACACGTGCCGCTTGCCAGCTGGATAGCGGTGATCACCGGGTTCGCCGGCGTGATCATTGCAAGCGATCCGACCGGCATGGCGGACGGCTGGCCGGTCTACCTCGCCATTCTCGCAGCCTGTTGCTGGGCGGTGGCCACGATCCTTCTGCGCCGAACCTCTCAGGATGCGAGCAGCATGGTTCAGATGGCCATGACCAATGTCTTCTTCCTCGCGCTCACGGCACCGGTCGCGCTCAGCACCTGGACCATGCCGAAGGGCGCGGCACAGATCCTTCTGATCGCCGTCGGCTTGATCGGAGGTTTGGGACAACTGGCCTATTTCGAGAGCATGCGCCGCGCGCCGATCTCCGTCATTGCACCCTTCGAATACACCGCACTCATCTGGGCCTTTGCCCTGGGCTACGCGATCTGGGGCGATATTCCGGGCCAGAACGTCATTGCCGGCGCCGTGCTGATCGCCAGCGCCGGTGTCATCATCCTCGTTGCCGAAAAGCGCCGAGCCTCATTGTAACGCGGGCGTCATCAGGCCGGACGCAGGTAGCGCTCGGCGAGTTCGACCCAGAAGGTGGTGCCGATAGGCAGGACGTCGTCGTTGAAATCGTAGCGCGGATGATGCAGCGGCGGGTCGTTTTCCGTCCGTTTGGTACCCAGAAAGAAATAACTTCCGGGGCGCTCGGTAAGCATATAGGCAAAGTCCTCGCTGCCCATCATCGGGCGCGGCAAATCGAACACCTTGTCCGCACCGGCGAAATCCACGGCGAGATCACGCACAAAATCCGTCTCGACCTTATGGTTGATCGTCGCATTGTAGCCGCGCTCGTATTCGATCGTGACACCCATGCCGTAGCTCGCCGCCTGTCCCTCGGCCACGGCGCGAATCCGTTGTTCGAGTTGGTCGCGCACCTGAGAATCGAAGGACCGGATCGAGAGCACCATCTCGGCCCGCTCCGGAATGACGTTGCTGGCTGCCCCGGCATGGAAGCCTCCAACGGTAATCACCGTCGGATCGAGAGGATGAATATTGCGCGAGACGATGGTCTGCAGGGCCATGATGATCGAGGCGCCGCACACAATCGGGTCAGCGGTCGACTGTGGCTCGGCACCATGCCCGCCGCGTCCGTTGACAGTGATCTTGCATTCATCGACGGCAGCCATGATCGGCCCTTCTCGCACCGCGATGTGGCCGAAGGCGATATCGGGGTCATTGTGGAGGGCGAAGACAGCGTCGCAGGGAAATTTCTCGAACAAACCGTCTTCGATCATCAGGCGTGCGCCACCGAAATTTTCTTCGGCAGGCTGGAAGATCAGGTGAATGGTGCCGTCAAAGTTTCGCCGTTCCGCCAGAATCCGGGCTGCCCCGAGAAGCATCGCCGTATGTCCGTCATGCCCGCAGGCATGCATGACACCCGGAACTTTGCTGGCATAGTTCAACCCCGTTTCCTCCAGGATCGGAAGCGCGTCGAAATCGGCGCGAATACCGATGCTTCGCGCACTGTCGCCATTGCGCAATGTGGCGACAACCCCCGTCTTCGCCAGCCCCCTCGTGACCTCGTAACCGAGTGCCTGAAGCCGTTCGGCGACGTAATCCGAAGTTTTGAATTCCGACAGACCGATCTCGGGAAACTGATGCAAATGGCGCCGCGTGGCCAGCACATCCGCCATGACGTTGGGAAATTGGATAGACATGAATACTCCCTCGAACGGACGGCGACTGCCATGAATGAACGGAACCGACTTTCGCACTTGCGACCTTGTTGTTCAACCGTATAAAAAGCGGACAAGCCGAGACTTACCTGCCTGCCTTCACTTGAGACCGTTGGGAGATGCCGATGACAAGACGCACATTCCAGCGCGCGGGCGAAGCAGAACGCCGCCAGGACCTCATTTCCGCAACGCTCGACAGCATTTCGGAACATGGGCTGGAAGGAGCGACGGTCCGCGACATCGCCGCAAGAGCCGGCGTGACCGGTGGGCTGATCCGCCACTATTTCACGGGCAAGGATCAGATGGTCCAGGCCGCCTATCGGGAGATGCTCGCGACCATGACGAAGACGGCGATCGACGCGATGGCGGATGCCGGCGGCGACGCACACGACCGCCTTCACCGTTTCATCGTCGCCAATGTCAGCCCGCCGATCGCTGATCCCAAGGCTCTGTCGCTGTGGGCGGCTTTTATCGGGCGCGTGAGATCGGACGAAGAGCTGGCCCGCATCCATCGGGAAAACTACATTCTGTTCCTCGAGATTCTGCAAGGTCTGGTGACCTCTCTGCTCGTGAGCCATGGACGGGACCCAGCGCAGGATGAATGCCGTCATCTGGCAATTGCCATCAACGGCCTGATCGATGGCCTTTGGCTGGAAAACTCCCTTGCCAGCGATCTTTTCGACGAGGGCCGCCTGCCCCAGATCGCGCTCGACGCGGTCGAGGCCCTTTTGGGCGGCATCTCACTGAGATCGGCCGCGAACCCGCACTGAAATGAGATTTTCATGAAATATGCAGCAATCACGAAGCGTCTGGCCGGATTGGGCTCGGGCAAATGGGCCTTGCACATTGAAGGACGTCGCAAGGCTGCTGCGGGCATTCCGGTGATCGAACTGACGATCGGTGAACCCGATCTTCCGCCGGACCCTATGCTTCTCGCAGAATGCGCAAGAGCCATGCAGGCCGGTCGCACACGCTATTCAAACGGAAGAGGCGAACCTGCAGTCGTTGACGCGCTCGTGCGCAAATATGCGAAGCGACGGAACGGCGTGACGAGCCGCAACATTCTCTGCTTTCCCGGGACGCAAACCGCACTGTTCGTGGTCATGATGGGGTTGCTCGATGCAGGCGATGAGGTACTGGCAGGCGACCCCTCCTACGCAACATATGAAGGCGTCGCCGCCGCAACCGGCGCCCGCCTCGTTCCGGTCCCGCTGCGGGCAAAGAACGGTTTCCATATGCAAGCCGCCGATCTGGAGGCGGCGATCACTCCAAACAGTCGCGTCCTTCTCCTCAACACCCCGCATAATCCGACCGGCGCCGTTCTATCGGCATCCGAAATCGCCGCAATCGGCGAAATCTGTCGCCGATACGATCTCTGGATCGTCTGTGACGAGGTCTACGAAGAACTGACCTTCGACGACCGCTTTGCCTCGCCCTTCGATAATCCCGATCTCTCCGATCGCACGATCGTGGTTTCCTCGATCTCCAAGTCCCATGCGGCTCCCGGTTTTCGCAGCGGCTGGGCAGCAGGACCAAGCGAATTCTTCGATCACCTTCTGCCCGTCTCCGAAACCATGCTTTTCGGAGTCCAGCCGTTCATTGCCGACATGACCGCAATGGCTCTCACCCAGCCGATCGAAACATCGAGTATCATGCGCGCGAACTATCGCGCTCGTGCCGATCTGCTCGTAGACCGTCTCTCCGCCCATCCGGCGCTGAAGCCCTATAGACCCGAAGGTGGCATGTTCATTGTGCTCGACGTCTCAGGCACTGGGTTAAACGGCAATGATTTTGCCACCCGCCTCCTGGAGGAGGAGAATGTCTCGGTCATGCCCGGCTCGTCTTTCGGTGAAGGCGCGCGCGACCTCGTTCGCATCTCGTTGACCGTTCTGGAAACAAGCCTGGAGGAGGCAGCGCGAAGAATGCTATGCTTGACGGAAAGACTGGCCAGCTGAGCTGTCGACGGAGGATGGGATGGGGGGAGGCCATCCTGTTTGCGTTGCGACGCCGCATGAGGTGGGGGGCTTGGCCACCCGCTTGAAATAAGGCATAAAAACGCCAATTCAACGTCCGGGAACCCGAAGCCAGTCAACAGAGTTCAACCGCCAAAGGTTTCAGGCGCATTGCGGCGTTTTTCTGCCTCGATTGTCATCCAAAAGCCCGGCTTCGTGAACTGTTCCGACGACTGCGGTCTGCCCGAGCGATCTATCAACACCTGTGAACCGAGATTCAATCCTTCATGACGCTGCATGTCCCATCGCGCGACCTCGAAACCAAGCAGATCGACCACAATGACTCGATCCGATCTGCCTATTTCACCATCGAGGAACTGCAAGAAAGCGCGGCCTCTCTCGCGCTGAACGGTGCTGATGAACTGCCGGGGTTGATAGACTTCGACTTTTTCGCCCGCCACAAGGAAAACGAACGCGAAATCCTGCGCGTCTATCGCGCGACGGCGGCCGATGTCGAAGCGGGTGCCACGATCACACCGGCAGCGGAATGGCTGCTGGACAATCACTACGTCATCGAAGAGGCGATCCAGGAAGTTCGCCGCGACTTTCCGAAGAAATTCTACCGGCAACTGCCCACCATGAAAGTCGGTTCGCGCGAGATCCCGCGCACCATGGCCATGGCTTGGCTGTATGTCGCCCATACCCACTCGACCGTCAGCCAGGAAAGCATGACGGCACTGGTCAACGGCTATCAGCGTCACCAGACGCTGGAGATCGGTGAGCTTTGGGCGCTGCCCTCTATCGTCCGCTTCGTACTCGTCGAGAACCTGCGCCGCATTGCCACCCGCGTCGATCGTTCACGCCGTATGCGCGGCAAGGCGAATGAGGTTGCCGACGAAATCATCCGGCTGAACGATCCGTTGGCAGCTGCGGCCTATTTGCGGCAGATCGAGCCGCTGGCTGATGACAACACCTTCGCCACCCAGTTCCTTTACCGACTGCGCAACGGCTCGCAGAACACGAGTTTTGCGGTCGAATGGCTCGAAGGCCGCCTCGAAGCCGCCGGACGCACCGCCCAGGAAGCGATGGACGCGGAGCACAACCGGCTGTCCTCGGGCAATGTCACGATGGGCAACATCGTTCGCGGCCTGCGCGAGATCGATGACAAGGAGTGGTCGGTCTGGGTCGAAGAAGTCAGCCGGGTCGACCATATTCTCGGTCAACACACCGACTACCGCGAGCTGGATTTCGGTTCCCGCAATGCCTATCGCAACACGATTGAGAAGCTGGCACGCCGCTCGGATCTGAGCGAAATTGAAATCGCTCAGACGGCGATCGATCTGGCAACCGCCAGTGCAGAACCGGAAGCCAGACTCGATGTCGGAAGCTATCTTGTCGGGTCGCGCCGCAACGAACTCGAGGCCGCCATTGGCTATAGGGAACCGCTGTCGCGCATTCTGACGAGCGCCATCAAGAAACTGAACTGGTTGTCTATTGCCGCCCCGGTCATCGGCCTGACGATCGCCGCCCTTGCCGTCATTGGATATTTCCTCGGTCAGGCCGGCGTCTCGACACCGCTGATCTTCGTACTGCTGGTCATGGTTTCGCTTCCCGTTTCCGAGGGCGCGACTGGTCTGTTCAATACCCTGATCACCTTCTTCATGAAGCCGACCCGCCTCACGGGCTACGAGTTCAAGCAAGGCATACCAGAGGACGCCCGCACGCTGGTTGTCGTCCCCTGCATGATCTCCAAGCGTGACGATGTCGACGAACTGATCCGCAATGTGGAGGTGCACCACCTGACGAACCCGCATGGCGAAATCTATTTCGCTCTGCTCAGCGACTGGAAGGACAGCCAGGTCGAAGAGACCGCTGCCGATCTTGAAGTTCTCGATTACGCGAAACGGGAAGTCGCGCAATTAAACAGTCGCTACGACCAGAATGGGAAGACCCATTTCTACCTTCTGCATCGCCGGCGGCTCTACAATCCCGCCGAAGGCTGCTGGATGGGCTGGGAGCGCAAGCGGGGCAAGCTGCATGAGCTGAACCTGTTGCTGCGTGGCGATCGCGATACATCCTATCTGCCCGGTGCCAACATGGTCCCGGAAAACGTGCGCTACGTCATGACGCTGGATGCCGACACGCGCCTGATGCGCGATGCGGTAACCAAGCTGGTCGGCAAGATGCACCACCCGATCAACCGCCCGGTCATCGATCCGAAGAGCGGACGCGTCGTGAGCGGCTATGGTGTATTGCAGCCACGTGTCACGCCGTCGCTGACGACAGGCAAGGACGCTTCGGTCTTCCAGCGCATCTTTTCGATGAACCGGGGCCTCGACCCTTACGTCTTCACCGTCTCCGACGTCTATCAGGACATCACCGACGAAGGCACGTTCACCGGTAAGGGCCTGTACGACATCGACGCCTTCGAGACGGCCATCAAAGGCCGGATCGACGAAAACTCGGTGCTCAGCCACGACCTTCTGGAAGGCTCCTTCGCACGCTGCGCTCTGGTAACCGACGTCGAACTGGTCGAAGACTTCCCCACCCGCTATGAGGTCGAAAGTTCGCGCCAGCATCGTTGGGCCCGCGGCGACTGGCAATTGCTTCCCTATATCGGCGACCCGAACCGGGGCATCACGGCGCTCGGCCGCTGGAAGATGATCGACAATCTGCGCCGTTCGCTGACCCCGATCGCCTGGTTCATGGCCTCAGTGCTCGGCTGGGCGACCATGGAACCGGTGGGTGCCACGATCTGGCAATTGCTCCTGATTTTCAGCCTCTTTGTTGCGCCGACATTGTCGCTTCTCTCCGGCATCGTGCCGCGCCAGACCGACATCGTGCCGGCTGCCCACTTCCAGACCCTCTGGTCGGAAGTCCGATCGATCAATGCCCAGGTCGCGCTGCGCATCGTCTTCATCGCCGACAATGCCTGCATGATGGCCGATGCGATCGCGCGCTCCCTGTATCGTATGCTGGTCAGCCGCAAGCTCCTGCTTGAATGGCGCACTGCCGCCAGCGTCCAGTCCGCAGCTCAGGGCTCGATCACGTCCTATTATCAGAACATGCGCCACGCTCCGATTCTGGCCATTCTCTCCGTTGGGGTTGCCGCCCTGCCGGGTGGATACGGCTATCTGATCGGTCTGCCCTTCGCGCTTCTCTGGGTCCTGTCGCCGCTGGTTGCCTGGTATGTCAGCCAGTCGGCGGAAACCGAAGACAGTCTCGAAGTTCCCGACCACGTGTCGTCTGAACTGCGCAAGATTGCCCGGCGCACCTGGCGCTACTTCGAAACCTTCACCACGGCCGGCGACAACTATCTGCCGCCCGACAACTTTCAGGAAACGCCAGAACCTCTCGTCGCCCATCGCACCTCGCCGACCAATATCGGCGTCTACCTGCTCTCCGTCGTTTCCGCCCGCCATTTCGGCTGGCTGAGCTTCGAGCAGACCATCGAGCGGATGGAGCAGACGATCTCGACCATCGACCGGATGGAGAAATATCGCGGCCATCTGTACAATTGGTACTATACGGACACCCTGAAGCCGCTCGGTCCGCGCTACATCTCGGCGGTCGACAGCGGTAATCTCGCCGGTCATCTGATCGCGATCGCATCCGCCTGCCGCGAATGGGCCGAAGCGCCCTCCGCCCATCTCCAAGGCAATATCGATGGCATCGGCGATGTCGGCGGCATTCTGTTCGAGGTGCTGGAAAACCTGCCCGACGACCGCAAGACCGTGCGCCCGCTGCGCCGCCGCCTGGAAGAGCGTATCATCGGCTTCAACACGGCACTGGCCGCCGTTAAACGCGAACACGAATTTGCGTCGATCCGTATCATCAACCTTGCGGTTCTCGCACGCGACGTCCAGAAACTGGCAGCCAACCTGCACCACGAACTGCGCTCGGATCAGAGCGCCGAAGTCGTGCGCTGGACGGAATCGCTGGTCTCGGTCTGCGAAGCCCATATCGCCGATACCACCTTCGACCTGTCGAACATCGACCCGCTGCGCCAGCGCCTCAGCCAGCTCTCGGAAAAGGCGCGCGGTATCGCTTTCTCGATGGACTTCACCTTCCTCTTCCGCCCCGAACGGCGTCTGCTGTCGATCGGCTACCGCGTCGACGGCCGGGAGCTGGACGAAGCCTGCTACGACCTTCTGGCTTCCGAATGCCGCCTGACCAGTCTTTTCGCCATCGCCAAGGGCGATCTCCCGACCGAACATTGGTATCGCCTCGGCCGTCAGGTCGTGCCGATCGGTGCGCGCGCGGCCCTGATCTCGTGGTCGGGCTCGATGTTCGAATATCTGATGCCGCCGCTCGTCATGCAGGAGCGTCAGGGCGGTGTTCTGAACCAGACCAACAACCTGGTGGTCGTGGAGCAGATGAACCACGGTCGTCGCCTGAACATCCCCTGGGGCATCTCCGAAGCGGCGTTCAACGCCCGCGACCATGACATGAACTATCAGTACACCAACTTCGGTGTACCGACGCTGGGTCTCAAACGCGGTCTCGGCCAGAACGCCGTCATCGCGCCCTATGCCTCGATCCTGGCCAGCCAGTATTATCCGGAAGCCTCACTCGAGAATCTGCAGCGGCTGCGCAAGCTGGGCGCGCTCGGCGCCTATGGCTTCCACGATGCTGTCGACTTTACCCCGACACGCTTGCCCGACGGCAAGAAATGCGCGGTCGTCTACAACTACTATGCCCACCACCATGGTATGTCGATCGCAGCGATCGCCAACGTCGCCTTCAACGGCCGCCTGCGCACTCTCTTCCATGCCGATCCCGTGATCGAAGCGGCTGAACTGCTGCTTCAGGAAAAGGCGCCGCGCGAAATCCCGGTGATGAGCGCGAAATACGAACCGCAGACGCCGGGCAAGGGCCAGGCAGACCTGCTGCGCGCGGAAATCCGGACAATCAATGATCCGGCCACCAAGGATCGCGAACTCGTTTTCCTGTCGAACGGCCACTACTCGGTCATGCTGACGGCGACCGGCTCCGGCTTCTCACGCTGGAACGGCCAGTCGGTTTCCCGTTGGAAGCCAGACCCAACGGAAGATCGCTGGGGTACCTTCCTCTTCCTCCGCGACATGGCGAGCAATCAGTGGTGGTCGGCAACGGCTGCCCCGCGCCGTGCCGAAGACGAGAAGAGCAAGGTCATCTTCGGTGACGATAAGGCAGAATTCTTCAAGACTGTCGGCGACATCACAACCACGCTCGAATGTATCGTCGGAACCGAGCACGATGCTGAAGGGCGTCGTCTGACGATCCTCAACACCGGCACCGAGGACCGCTTCATCGAAGTGACCTCGTATCTCGAGCCTGTACTGGCCTATGACGACACCGACAGCGCCCATCCGCTGTTCTCGCGCATGTTCGTCAAGACTGAGTTCGGTCGCCGCAGGGATGTGATCCGCGCCGAGCGGAACAAGCGCAGCCCGGGCGATCCCGACATGTGCGTCGCGCATTTGGTCGTCGACAGTGCCGGTCAGGGCCGACCGACCGAATTCGAGACCGACCGCCGCCGCTTCCTCGGCCGTGGCCGCACGCTCGGCGAGGCAGCGGCCTTCGATCCCGGCGCCACGCTGTCCGGCACCGAAGGCTTCACTCTCGATCCGATCCTCAGCCTGCGTCGCGTCGTGCGCGTGCCGGCGGGCAAGAAGGTCTCCGTCATCTTCTGGACGATGGCAGCCCCGAACCGCGAGGAAATCGACAAGGCAATCGAGCGTTACCGTCATCCGGATGCCTTCAGCCACGAACTCATCCATGCCTGGACGCGCACCCAGGTCGAACTGCGCCACATCGGCATCACCTCGCAGCAGGCTGCCGCCTTCCAGCATCTCGGCCGCTACCTCGTCTATCCGGACACCCATCTGCGGGCAGATCCGGAAACGGTCCGCAAGGGTCTGAAGTCACAGTCAGCGCTGTGGCCCATGGCGATCTCGGGCGACAATCCGATCTTCGCGCTTCGCATCAACGACGACATGGACATGGACATCGCCCGCGAAGCGATGAGTGCGCTGGAATATCTGCGCCGTCGTGGCGTGATAGCGGATCTTGCGATCATCAATGAACGTGCGACCTCTTACGCGCAGGACATGCAGCACGCCCTCGATCATCTCGCCGAAAATCTGAAGCATCGCCTGCCGCCGGGCCGTCCGCATGTCTTTACCGTGCGCGACGACCTGATGGACGAAGGGGCAACGCTTGCCTTGCTCGCAGCGGCGCGCGTGGTTTTGCACACCCGAAACGGCAAGATCGTCGACCAGATCAACCGCGCCGTCTCACTCTTCGCCGCACCGCGTGCTGCCGACAGCGAGGGTGACTGGGCCGGGCTGCCCCCTGCCCTGCCTGCGCCGTCAGTAGCGCCGACAGCGATCGACGGAAGTGATCTCGACTTCTGGAACGGCACCGGCGGATTCTCCAAGGATGGTGGTGAATATGTCGTGCGCCTCTCCGGCACGGCGACGACACCCCAGCCCTGGATCAACGTGATCACCAACGAGCAGTTCGGTTTCCACGTATCGGCCGAAGGGGCTGGCTTCACCTGGAGCCAGAACTCGCGCGATTACCAGCTGACACCCTGGACCAATGACCCCGTCATCAACCGTCCCGGCGAGGCTTTCTACGTTGCGGATCTCACAAGCGGCCGCTCCTATGCGACCGTGAGCGCGCTGAACACCGATCCAGCCGCTCAATTTGAGACGCGCCACGGTCTCGGCTATTCGACATTTGCCAGCCGTCACCACGATCTTGAAATTGAGATGACCCAGACGGTCGATCGCAACAGACCGGTCAAGCTCGCCAAGGTTCGGGTGACGAACGGCAGCGACGCGGCGAGAACCCTGCGGATCTATGGCTACGCCGAATGGGTGCTGGGCAACAACGCAGCCCGGACAGCGCCTTTTGTGCTGTCCTCCTATGATGAAGAGACCGGGGCACTGCTGGCGTCGAACCCGTATGAGATCAACTATCCGGGCCGTTTCGCCTTCCTCGCCGGTCCCGATCAGCCTGTAGGCTACTCGGCAAGCCGCCGGGAGTTCATCGGTCGCAACGGCTCGATCAAACTGCCGCAGGCGGTCGCCCGTTTGTCGAAACTGTCGGACTCGATCGACAGTGAGAGCGACCCGTGCGCCGCGCTCGCCTTCGACATGGAACTGGCACCGGGCCAGTCGCGCGAACTGACCTTCTTCCTCGGCGAAACCGACACGCCGGAAGGGGCGATCGAACTGATCAAGTCGATCCGCACGACCGGGTTCAAGACCGTCTTCGACGAAACCCGCACCTTCTGGAACGGTGTCGCAAGCCAGGTCTCCGTTCAGACCGGCGACAAGGCCTTTGACCACATGGTCAACGGCTGGCTGCCATACCAGGCGCTGGCTTGCCGCATCTTCGCCCGTGCCGGCTTCTACCAGGCCAGCGGCGCCTACGGCTTCCGCGACCAACTGCAGGATACGCTCGCCTTCCTGCTGACGG
The DNA here is from genome assembly GCA_900473805.1 of Hyphomicrobiales bacterium. GTDB lineage: Bacteria > Pseudomonadota > Alphaproteobacteria > Rhizobiales > Rhizobiaceae > Allorhizobium. Next base: position 61,486 of record UCMS01000014.1, read on the forward strand.
ACCCGAAGCTTGCCCGCCGGCAGATCCTCAACGCCGCCGCACGCCAGTTCCCGGAAGGCGATGTCCAGCATTGGTGGTTGCCGCGGACCGGTGCCGGCGTGCGCACGATGATCTCGGATGACGTTGTGTGGTTGGCTTATGCCATCGACCAGTATGTGGCGGCGACCGGCGACGAGACCATTCTCGACGAAGAACTCGCCTTCATCGAAGGGGCGGCCCTGGAAGCTGGACAACATGATTCCTTCTTCCAGCCGAGTTCCTCGGAAACGAGGGCAAACCTCTACGAACATGCAGCCCGGGCACTGGATCTCGCCATCGCCCGCACCGGCCAGCATGATCTTCCGCTCATTCTCGGTGGCGACTGGAATGACGGCATGAACCGCGTGGGTATAGAAGGGAAGGGCGAAAGCGTCTGGCTCGGATGGTTCCTCGCCAGCACGCTGCACAACTTCCTGCCTTACGCCGACAAGCGGCGCGACAAAGATCGCCGTCAGCGCTGGGCTGCCCATGTTGAAATACTGAAAGCGGCGCTTGAAACCTCGGGCTGGGACGGGACGCATTATCGTCGCGGCTATTTCGACAATGGAGCACCACTCGGATCGAACGAGTCGCTCCAGTGCCAGATCGATTCTCTAGCCCAGTCCTGGAGCGTGCTCTCGGGCCTCGGCGATCAGGAGCACTCGGAAAAGGCCCTGAATGAGGCTGTCAAACGCCTTGTGGACGAGGAGCATGACATCGTCCGCCTCTTCACGCCGCCTTTCGAGAAGTCGACCCTCGATCCCGGTTACATTGGAGCCTACCCGCCGGCAGTGCGCGAGAATGGTGGACAGTATACCCATGCTGCCATCTGGCTCGGCCTGTCGCTGTTGAAGGCAGGGCGCATTGCCGACGCGTGGCGCGTCTTCACGATGCTCAACCCGATCAACCACGCTCTGGATGCAGATGCCGCCGAACGCTACAGGGTCGAGCCCTATGTCGTGGCCGCAGACATCTATGGCGGCGATGGCTATGCCGGGCGTGGAGGTTGGACCTGGTATACGGGATCTGCCGGCTGGCTTTACCGCTTCGCGGTCGAAGGCATTCTCGGCATCACCCGCAAGGCCGGTGCCATCCATGTCGAGCCCGCATTGCCAGCACACTGGCCGGGATACCGGACGAAAGTCGCCTTCGATGGCCGTCAGGTGGACATCGACGTCAAGCGGACGGCGAGTGGCTACGACATCACCATTGATGGCGAGCCGCAGCCGACGGAACCGGTTTCCACAACGCCCGCAAAACCCAAGAAGACGATGCGCCGCCCCAAGGCAACGTAAAGCCGAGGAATAGGACGAAACGAAAAGGCCTCGCCGGGATCAACCGGCGAGGCCTTTTCGCATGACTTGGTGACTCCACGGGCCGTGGGCCAACTCAGGCCGAATAGACGATCAAAAGATCCTTGGCATCGATCTGGTCGCCAATCCGCACGAGCACCTCGGAAATGGTGCCGTCACGGTCCGCATGTAGAGCCGTTTCCATCTTCATGGCCTCGATCGACAGCAGAACGTCACCCGACTTTACAGTCTGGCCCGCAGCAACAGCCACAGTCGAGATAACGCCTGGCATCGGTGCTCCCAGATGGGCAGCATTGCCGAGGTCAGCCTTCCGGCGAACCGCACTGCCCGAGGCGCCGTGAACGCGATCCGGCACCTTGATGCGGCGCGGTTGACCATTCAACTCGAAGAACACGGTGACCATGCCCTTGTCGTCGGTATGGCCGATCGCCTGGTTGACGATGACGAGGGTCTTTCCCTTCTCCAGGTCGAGGAACAGTTCTTCGCCGGCCGGCAGACCGTAGAAGTACTGGGGAGTCGGGATCACCGAAACCGGACCATAGGTATCAGCCGCCAACGCATAGTCCGTGAAGACCTTCGGATACATCAGATAGGAGGCGAATTCGAAGTCGGAGACTTCGCGACCGAGTTTCTCCTCGATCGTCTTGCGCTCGGCGTCGAGATCGGCGTCCGGCAGCAGCGAGCCCGGCACGGCGGTATAGGCGGCCTCGCCTTTCAAGGCCTTCTTCTGCAAGGCTTCCGGCCATCCGCCCGGCGGCTGCCCGAGATCACCCTTCAACATCGAGACGACGGAATCGGGGAAGGCGATGTCCTTGGCCGGGTTTACGACATCGGCAACGGACAGATCCTGGCTGACCATCATCAGCGCCATATCACCGACAACCTTGGAGGACGGCGTCACTTTGACGATATCGCCGAACATCTGGTTCGCGTCGGCATAGGCCTGTGCCACCTCATGCCAGCGGGTTTCAAGCCCGAGTGAGCGGGCCTGTTCCTTGAGGTTGGTGAACTGGCCGCCCGGCATTTCATGTAGATAGACTTCCGAAGCCGGGCCCTTCAGATCGCTCTCGAAAGCAGCATACTGGGTGCGCACGGCTTCCCAGTAGAAGGACAGGCGGCGGATCCAGTGCGGGTCGAGACCCGGATCGCGCTCGGAGCCGCGCAACGCTTCCACGATCGAACCCAAGCAGGGCTGCGACGTGTTCCCGGAGAAAGCGTCCATGGCTGCATCCACGGCGTCTACGCCGGCATCCACAGCAGCCAGAACGGTGGCAGCCGCGATGCCCGAGGTGTCATGCGTATGGAAGTGGATCGGCAGGCTGGTCGCCTCGCGCAATGCCTTGAACAGCACCTTGGCGGCAGCCGGCTTCAACAGACCGGCCATGTCCTTGACGGCGATGATATGGGCACCGGCCTTTTCGAGGTCGGCGGCAAGCGCGGTGTAGTACTTCAGATCGTATTTCGGGCGCGCCGAATTCAACAGGTCGCCCGTGTAGCAGATTGCCGCCTCACAAAGCTTGTTTTCTTCGGCAACGGCATCCATCGACACGCGCATGTTGTCGACCCAGTTCAGGCAGTCGAAGACGCGGAAGAGATCGATCCCGCCCTTCGCTGCCTGCCGGACGAAATACTTCACCACATTGTCGGGATAGTTCTTGTAGCCGACGCCATTGGCACCGCGCAGCAGCATCTGCAGAAGCAGGTTCGGCGCGCTCTCGCGCACCAGAGCCAGGCGTTCCCATGGATCTTCCGTCAGGAAGCGCATGGAGACGTCGAAGGTCGCCCCACCCCAGCATTCGAGCGACAACAATTCCGGCAGAGCCCGGGCATAGGTGCCCGCGATCTGAGCAATATCGTGCGTACGCATGCGGGTCGCCAGCAGCGACTGGTGACCGTCGCGCATCGTCGTGTCGGTCATCAAAACGCGCGTCTGACCGCGCATCCACTCGCCGAATTTCTTCGGGCCGAGCTCGTCGAGCAACTGCTTGGTGCCCGAGGGGATCTGCGCATCGATGAAAGGCACGACCGGCTTTGCCGCATCCTCAGGCGGCTTCGGCCGGCCCTTTACTTCCGGATGGCCGTTGACGGTGACGTCGGCGAGATAGGTGAGAAGCTTCGTCGCCCGGTCCTGGCGCTTCACCTGCTGGAAAAGTTCGGGCGTCGTATCGATGAACCGCGTGGTATAAGAATTGTCCCGGAACTTCGGATGTCCGATGATCGCTTCGAGGAAGGTCAGGTTTGTCGCAACGCCACGGATACGGAACTCGCGCAACGCGCGGTCCATGCGGCTGATCGCTTCCTGTGGCGTGCTGCCGGATGCCGTCACCTTGACCAGCAGCGGGTCGTAATAACGGGTGATGATCGCGCCCGAATAGGCTGTGCCGCCATCGAGACGGATGCCAAAGCCGGCGGCGGAACGATAGGCGGTGATGCGACCGTAATCCGGGATGAAGTTCTGCTCGGGATCTTCCGTCGTGATACGGCACTGAAGTGCATGCCCGTTGAGGCGGATGTCCGCCTGCTTAGGTACACCCGATTCAGGCGTACCGATCGCAAAACCATCAAGGATGTGGATCTGCGCCTTGACGATATCGATGCCTGTCACGACTTCAGTGACGGTGTGCTCGACCTGGATACGCGGGTTGACCTCGATGAAGTAGAATTTGCCGCTATCCGCGTCCATCAGGTATTCGACGGTGCCGGCGCCGACATAGTTGGTCGCCTTGGCGATCCTCAGCGAATAGTCGGCCAACTCCTGGCGCTGTGCTTCCGAAAGATAAGGGGCTGGCGCACGCTCGACCACCTTCTGGTTACGGCGCTGGATAGAGCAGTCGCGCTCGAACAGATGCACCGCATTGCCGTGGGTGTCCCCCAGGATCTGGCTCTCGACGTGGCGGGCACGCTCGACGAGCTTTTCGAGATAGACTTCGTCCTTACCGAAGGCGGCCTTGGCCTCGCGCTTGGCTTCCGTGACTTCCCGGATCAGGTCCTTCGGGTCGCGGATCGCGCGCATGCCCCGACCGCCGCCACCCCAGGAGGCCTTTAGCATGACCGGATAGCCGATCTCCTCCGCCAGTCGATGGATTTCCGCTTCGTCATCAGGGAGCGGATCGGTCGCGGGCACGACGGGAACGCCGACGCTGATTGCCAGATTGCGCGCGGCAACCTTGTTGCCGAGCTGGCGCATGGTTTCCGCCCGTGGGCCGATGAAAATAATACCTGCATCGTTGCAGGCCTCTACAAATTCGGGACTTTCCGACAGAAGACCATAGCCCGGATGAATGGCATCCGCTCCAGAGAGTTTCGCAACCCGAATGATTTCGTCGATCGACAGGTAACTTTCGATCGGCCCCAGATCCCGAGTCAGGTGCGGACCACGACCAACCTGGTAGCTTTCGTCCGCTTTGAAGCGGTGCAGCGCGAGTTTGTCTTCCTCGGCCCAGATGGCGACCGTTTTCAGACCGAGCTCGTTGGCGGCGCGAAAGACGCGGATCGCGATTTCCGAACGGTTGGCGACAAGGATCTTGGATATTGGCAATTCGATCTCCCCAAACGACATGCCAGGGCATTGTGCACCTGCGAACAAAAGTCATAGCGCGTTGTTTTAGGAAGTTCAATTTGCCTTGATCGAAGCCAAAAAAAATCCGGGCCGCTCAGGTCACCAGCCCAAGGCGGAAAGAAAGCGCAACCACGTGCTGCCGGTTCTTCGCGTTCAGCTTGTCCTGGATACCGTTCATGTACCAGTCGACGGTGTGATTTGAGATTTTCAGAATCCGGCTGATCTCGTTCGACGTCAAACCATCCGCAAGATAGTTCAAAACCTCCATCTCCCGTCGTGTCATGCGCGTATCGACGGGCTTGATGATACTCGACACATCCCCGTGCTTGTATTCCACAAGACGCCAGAAAGCTTTTTTCGCAACCGCTTCAAACAAGCTGATCTCGATAGGCGACAGGTCAACCGGCTTACCGCCGACCGTCATGTTGCCCATCAGTCCGCCCCGTCCATGAACCGGGAAGATGTAGCCGTCGGTCAGGCCGTAACGCACGCTGTCGGACAGCATGCGCTCCATACGCTTGCGATGGGGATCGGAACGAAATGCATGCAACGCGTCGCGCCAGCGAAAGCCCCCCCTCGCCTGCCCGAGATATCGAATAGTGGGGTCGATCAGGACATATTTCTTGGCAATATAGAGTTGCGGCCAGCCTTCCGGCCAATGACCCGTCAACACCAATTGCATCGGGTTTTCATCCGGTTTGGGCTGCCGAACAAGCCCGTAGTATTCGAAGCCATACGATCGAACGAGCTTCTCAAGTTCCGAGATGACATCGGACGCAGAACGGCATTCGTCGATAACGACCAAAAAATGCAGCAACTGGTTTATATTCACCAATCCCCCCAAAAGACACGCACTGAAAAAACATTAAAAAGCCATGAGCGAACGGTTTGTCGAAGGCCCGATGCAAAATATGAGCGCTCATTGCCAAAAATCCGCCGTCCTAAGTTTAGAACTGAGCGCTGGAATCTTGCAACCGTTAGTGTGTCAATTTTCTGTTTGTCAGACAGTATCTTGCGCATGGACTGCCTCGAGGTTAGGCAGTCGAGGCGTGGCTACCTGATCCGGTAGCGCCATGGTAAATGCCAGCATCGGCGCGAGCTGCGCCAGCCGGAGGTCAACGCGTGTCCCTTCTCCAGGTTTACTTCAAGGCCCTAAAGTATCTTGCGACTTACAGGTTGCGGGTTTCCCTCGTCGTGATCGCAAATATCGTCCTGGCCGCCATCACCATCATCGAACCGGTGCTGTTCGGGCGCATCATTGATGCGATATCGGAGAAGCGCGACGCGACCCAGATTCTCATCCTTTGGGGCTGTTTCGGCGTCTTCAATACCGTGGCCTACGTGCTGGTTGCGCGACAGGCCGACCGGCTCGCCCACGGGCGGCGCGCGGACCTGTTGACGGAGTCCTTCGCAAAGATCATTTCGATGCCGCTCAGCTGGCACCACAAGCGAGGGACGTCAAACGCGCTGCACACGCTGCTTCGCGCGGGCGAAACCCTCTTCGGCCTCTGGCTCGAATTCATGCGCACGCATCTCGCAACCGCCGTGGCACTGACACTTCTGCTTCCCACCGCCTTTTCGATGGATGTGCGCCTGACCTCGGTTCTGGTCGTCCTCGCAATCCTCTACGTCATCATCGGGCGCACGGTGATGGTGAAGACCAAGGAAGGACAGGCTTCGGTTGAGGGGCACTATCACACGGTCTTCTCCCATGTGAGCGACTCGATCAGCAATGTTTCCGTGCTGCACAGCTATAACCGGATCGAGGCCGAGACCCGGGCATTGAAGGAATATACGACGAAGCTGCTGTCGGCCCAGTATCCTGTACTCGACTGGTGGGCGCTGGCAGGCGCACTCAACCGCATTGCCTCGACGCTTTCCATGCTGGTGATCCTAGTGATCGGGACCTTGCTCGTTCAGCGTGGCGAACTGAAAGTCGGCGACATCATCGCTTTCACCGGCTTTGCCGGGCTGTTGATCGCGCGCCTCGATCAGATGATCACCTTCGTCAACCAGATCTTCGAAGCGCGTTCCAAGCTGGAAGACTTCTATCTCCTGGAAGATGCGGTCCAGGAGCGGGAGGAGCGCGCCGGTGCCACCGAGCTCAAGAATGTACGCGGCGACGTCGAATTTCGCGATGTCTGCTTCGATTTTGCATCGACGACCCAGGGCGTTCGCGACGTGTCCTTCGCGGTCAGGGCGGGCCAGACGGTCGCCATCGTCGGGCCGACGGGCGCCGGCAAGACCACGCTCATCAACCTCCTGCAGCGGGTCCACGAGCCGCAGTCGGGACAAATCCTGGTCGATGGACAGGACATCTCCAAAGTAACCCGCAAGTCGCTGCGCCACGCAATAGCAACTGTCTTCCAGGACGCGGGCTTGTTGAACCGCTCGATCAAGGACAACATACGGCTCGGCCGCGAGGATGCGACCGAAGAAGAGATCATCCAGGCAGCCGAGGCAGCGGCGGCCACCGACTTCATCGAAAGCCGCATGATCGGCTACGACACCCATGTCGGCGAACGCGGCAACCGCCTGTCGGGCGGCGAGCGCCAGCGCATCGCGATTGCCCGGGCGATCCTGAAGAACGCCCCGATCCTGGTCCTCGACGAGGCGACGAGTGCGCTCGACGTCGAAACCGAGGCCCGCGTGAAGGAGGCGATCGACCGGCTGCGCAAGAACCGCACGACGTTCATCATTGCGCACCGTCTCTCGACGATCCGCGAGGCGGATCTTGTCGTCTTCCTCGACCATGGGCGGGTGATCGAGATGGGCAATTATGATCAGCTGAGTGCGCTTGGTGGCCGGTTCAGCTCGCTGCTGCGGACCAGCGGACTCCTGAAGGAAGAGCCAAGCCCGGCGATCTAAAACAGGTGGGGTGCCTCATAGACTGTCGAGCGTCTCCAGCACCTGAGCCGCGTGTTTGCGGATCGCGTCCTGCTTGAACGGGTCCATCCGCCGCCAAGTCGCATACATGTTCGAAAGGCGTGGATTGCGCGCCAGCTTTTCCGTGTTGCGATCGAGAAAGTCCCAGTAGAGCGCGTTGAACGGACAGGCCTTCGGCCCGGTCGTCAGCTTGGGATCATAGCGGCAGCCGCCGCAGAAATTGCTCATCCGGTCGATGTATTTGCCGCTCGCCGCATAGGGCTTGCTGGCCATGATGCCGCCATCGCCATAGAGCGCCATGCCGAGCGTATTCGGCAATTCGACCCATTCATAGGCATCGGAATAGACCGCGAGATACCAGTCGCAGACCTCTACCGGATCGATCCCGGCCAGCATGGCGAAATTGCCCGTCACCATCAGCCGCTGGATATGATGCGAATAGGCATGTTCGATCGTGTCGCCGATCGCACCGCGCATGCAGGCCATGTCGGTCTTTGCCGTCCAGTACATCTGTGGCAGCGGGCGGGAGGCCGAGAGGTGGTTCAGGCCCACATAATCCGGCATTTCCGTCCAGTAGATGCCACGGACATATTCACGCCAGCCGAGGATCTGGCGAATGAAGCCTTCGACGGCATTGAGCGGCGCCCGCCCCTCGAACCATGCAGCCTCGGCCCGGCGAATGACATCGATCGGCAGTAGCAGTCCGGCGTTGATGTAGGACGAGATCAATGAATGATAGAGATAGGGCTCGCCCTTCACCATCGCGTCCTGATAGTCGCCGAAATCTGGCAGGATCTCGTCGATGAACTGCTGCAGCTCGATCTGTGCCTGATCAGCGGTCACGGCGTAATGGAAGCTGCCGAGTGAGCCCATATGGTCGGCGAAGCGTTCCTCGACGAGAGCCAGCACGGATTTCGTGATTGCATCCTTGGCATGGCGGATCCGCCTTGGCCCCTTGAGCCCTTCGGCGGGAGGCTTGCGGTTCTCGGCGTCGAAATTCCATTTGCCACCGACAGGCTCCTCACCCTCCAGCAGCACCCGATGCCGCCTGCGCATGTCGCGGTAAAAATACTCCATCCGCAACTGCTTGCGGCCCTTGCGCCACTGCCGGAAATCTTCGATCGGACAAAGAAACCGATCATCTTCGCGGATCTCGACGGGCACACCGAGATGTGTCTCCCAGCCCCGCATGTCCTCCGCCAGACGCCATTCTCCGCATTCGGTGGCGACGATGGAGGAGGCTCCGCTCTCGGCAATCGCCCGGGCGAGTTCGCCCCTCAGGCTCTGCGTGTTCTCAGGGTCATCCAGCGTGACGTAACGCACCTGGAACCCCTTCTCCCGCAACGCCTCGGCAAAGTGCCGCATGGCGGAGAAGAGAAAGGCGATCTTCTTCTTGTGGTGCTTCACATAGGTCGCTTCGCTCATGAGTTCGGCCATCAGCACGAGCGAGTCTTGCGGATCCGCATCGGCAAGCGCAGACAGCGAATGGCTGAGCTGGTCACCGAGCACGAGATGAATGCGGTTTGCCTTCACCATTCGATCGGCTGACCGTCAAAGGCGAAGAAACTGCCCGTTTGCGCCGGCTCCAGACGGTCCAGCACCGAGAGCATCATGGCCACGCTTTCCGCCGGCTGGATCCGGTCATGGCCTTTGGAGAACCCGCCTGAAAAGCCGGTATCGACCGTGCCGGGATGCATGGCGACGACCACGCTTTTCGGTCGGAGCCGAGCGATCTCGATCGCCGACGTCCGGGTGATCTGGTTGAGTGCTGCCTTGGCGGAGCGATAGGAAATCCAGCCACCGAGCTTGTTGTCCCCGATCGAGCCGACGCGCGCCGAGAGCGTCGCAAACACGCTCTTGCCTTCGTTGGAGAGGAGCGGTGCGAAATGCTTCAGCGCCAGGGCCGGGCCGATTGCGTTGAGCGCAAACTGCGCCGCCATGACGTCGCCCTGGATTGCCTTGATCGTCTTTTCCGGGCCATTCCCGTCGATGACGAGTGCGCCGGTGGCGCAGAGAACGAGATCGAATTTCAGGTCCGCATCGGACAGCCGTGCGGCCGCAGAACCGACAGCGGCATCATCCGTGATGTCGAACCCGTCGCGGCTTCGCGACAACTCCGTCACGCTGCCGCAGGCAGGATCGGCCTTAATGGCGGCAGCAAAGGCGCCGCCGATGCCTCCGCTCGCTCCGAGCACAAGCGCGCGGTAGCCGGGATTGAGGGACGTCATTCCGGAAAAGTCGGACATCTGGATCTCCTGCTGGTCTGTGCTACCCACTACGGCAGGCAGGCAAACCGGATCAGGCACAGATTGTCTCAGAGGCGCTCCACGGCCCCGCCAAAAGCAGGCATCTCGCCGGGACCGATGTCCATCAGCCGGCAGACGAGGCCGGCAATCTGGATCTGCTGCAGCAGGGCCGCTTTCTCGATGCGGAAGCCCACCGTGTAGAAGGGCACTTCCGTTTCCTCCGGTGTCGGCCCTGCATGATTGCCGTCGTCGCCCATGCCATGATCGGCCGTGACGATGACGCTGTAACCGGCCTCAACCCAATCGGGCACATGTCGCGCAAGGAGATCGCCCTGCATACGGGCCGCATTGCGATAACCGATGCTGTCGCCCCCATGCTTGTGGCCCGCGTCGTCGACATTCATCGGGTGGAGCAGGAGAAAGTCGGGCGCCTTGGAGCGGACGAGCCATTCGGCGTCGGCAAAGAGATGGCTGTCGGGATAGGCATCGTCCCAATAGAACAGACCATGGGTGATGTCGCCGGTTCCATCGACGAGGAGGCGGTCGCGATTGCGGTCGAACGGGCAGGAGACATAAAGCTCAGAGACCCAGTGATAGGCGGCAGCAGCCGTCACGCCGCCCTTAGCCCGAACCCGCGCGAAGAGATTGTCGCCCACCGAGCGACGCAACACGCCGTTACTGACCACGCCATGGTCCACCGGCTTTCGCCCGGTCAGCAAGGTCTCATAGAGCGGTCGCGACATGGCGGGCAGTTCGCAGGTGAGCTTGCGCACATCGGCCCGGTCTGCAGCCACGAGCCCTTCCATATAGCCGAGACAGGAGCGGGCCGCGTCGTAACGCAGCCCGTCGAGAACGATCAGGATCACTTTGTTCATGGCGCGCAACTTGCCACGCCGCGCGCCAAAGGCAAGGCCGACTTAAAGAATCGGCTTGCCCCCTGTGACGGCGATCGTCGCGCCGGACACATAGCTGGAAAGCGGATCGGCCAACATCACATAAGCCGTCTGCAATTCCGCCGGCTGGCCGGGGCGCTGCATCGGCACCTGCTTGCCGAAGTTCTTGACCGAATCTTCCGGCATCGTCGACGGAATAAGCGGCGTCCAGATCGGACCGGGCGCAACGCAATTGGCTCGGATCTTCTTCTCCGCCAGCATCTGCGCCAGTCCCGCGGTAAAGTTCTGGATTGCGCCCTTGGTGGTCGCATAGGCGAGAAGATGGGGGCTCGGACTATCCGAATTGATCGACGCCGTGTTGATGATCGACCCGCCATTCTTCATGTGTGGCACGGCAGCCTTGGTCAGATAGAACATCGCGTGGATGTTGACGCGGAAGGTGAGTTCCCACTCTTCATCCGGGATTTCGGTGATGTCCTCGAACGATGCCTGGTGGGCGGCATTGTTGACGAGGATATCGACGCCGCCGAGTTCGCGAACCGCGGTGTCGACGATCTCGCGGCAATGGTCGGCATTCTGGATGTCACCCCGAACAAGCACGGCTTTGCGACCTGCCTTTTCCACCCAGCGGGCAGTATCCTGGGCGTCCTCATCTTCTTCGATATAGGAAATCAGCACATCGGCACCTTCCCGCGCATAGGCAATCGCCACAGCTCGGCCGATCCCGCTGTCGCCACCGGTGATGATGGCCTTGAGGCCTTCGATCTTGCCCGACCCCCTGTAACTTTCCTCGCCGTGATCAGGCCGCGGGTTCATGTCGGCAGTGCGGCCCGGCATCGGGACCTTTTCCTGCGGGAAAGGCGGTGTTGGGTAGTCGGCCATGGGTCATCTCCTCGTTGCTGAAGTCGAGGGTCAAACCGGTGAGCCATGGATGAGTTCCGGAATTCGATCCGGGCAAGACAGGAAGGCCGGCGTGACGCCGGCCTTCGAGAGCTTTGATATCAGGATCGCCAGGCGGCGACCGCTTGCGGTTTCAGCACGCGTTCTCCTAGCAAGGGCTCGGCACCTGCAGGCAGCGCCCAGTCCTCGCTTCCATAGTTGAAGGCGAAGACGAGGTCGCCGCGGCGACGGATACGGATGAAGTCGGGCACGCGCAGCGTCGCAACACCGGCCTTCTTCGTGGCCAGTTCCAGCACCTCGGCGAGAAGCCCGGCATCGGCCCAGCAGGCGAGATAGAGCACATTGCCCTTTTCGGTCAGCGCCGGATCGCCATTGTCGAAGGTGGCGAGCACCGAGGCCGAGGTCTCCAGATATTCGCGCCAGCGGATCGCGTGGCCCGAAACCGCACCAGAGACGCCATCCGAGAGACCCGGACGCAGGGAGGAGACCTGAACCACGCGATTGCCCGTGAGTGCGCCGAGCGGACCCGGCGGCAGGTTTTCCGGAATGCGGAAATTGCGGTCGCGCGAACCCGTGCGTGCGCCGATAACCACAACGCCGATTGCCTTCTCAAGCTCCGCGCGTGCCGCTTCGGTCACTTCCGTCATGCAGGGCACGACAACAAGCGGATAGCCCTCAAGCGATGCACCCGGACGGACGAAATCGACGTTCAGGCCGAGATGGCGCAGGGCCTCGTACCAGCGGAAGCAGAGTTCTTCGTAACGGAAATCCTTGCCCTGCGGCTGGATCATCGTCGACCAGTAGCTCTGGTAATCGAAGATCAGCGCCACGGGGGCCCGGCTCGTTTCGGGAAGCGCGCCGAGAGCGGCCAGCTCGTCTGAGACCTGCATCGCTTCCTTGCCGCCCGGCGACCATTCGTCGAGGCCGGGCAGGTTCAGGCCCGCATGCATCTGTTCCTGCGCGAAAGGTGCCTGGCGCCAGCGGAAATAGCTGACGACATCAGCGCCATGCGCGAGCGCCTCCCAGGTCCACAGGCGCACCATGCCGGGCTTCGGCACGGGGTTCCACGGCGCCCAGTTCACCGGGCCCGGCTGCTGCTCCATCACCCAGAAGCGCCCCTTGCCGACGGCACGGTAAAGATCGTGGTGATAGGGCGCGATATCGGGATGCGAGGTTTCGGCCCAGCGATTGCGCTCTTCCTCGGTGAAGGGGAACTTCTCGACGAAGCCGATCGGATAGCTGTCCCAGGAGGCAAGATCGAGATTGTCGCCGACCTTGAAGTGGTCGAAGTCGGACACGAAGCCCATGAAGTTATGGGTGACCCAGCGACCGGGCGAATGCTTGCGGATGATCTCGCACTGCATCTTGTCATAGGCCGCGACCTGGTCCGAATGGAAACGCCAGAAGTCGAGGCGCGTCGCCGGGTTCGGCTCGGTCACCGTCAGGTTCGGCAGGGCGACGTCGTCGAAGCTCGAAAGCTCCATCGACCAGAAGACCGAACCCCAGGCTTCGTTCAGCTGGTCGGTCGACTGGTAGCGCAGCCGCAGCCAGCGCTTGAAGCTCTTCAGATCCTCAGGTCCCCAGGAGAGCGTGGTATCATGACAGCCATATTCATTGTCCGTCTGCCAGCCGACGATGCCCGGGTGCTCGCCATAGCGCTCGGCGACAACTTCGACGATCCGCGCGCTTTCCTTCCACCAGGTCTCCGATGAGAAGGTGTAGTGACGCCGCGAGCCGAAGCCACGCGGGCGGCCCTGCTCGTCGTAGGGGATGATATCGGGGCATTCGTCCACCAGCCACTTGGGCGGGGTCGCGGTTGGCGTGCCGAGCACGACCTTCAGGCCCGCTTCATGCAGCACGTCGATCGCCCGGTCGAGCCATTCGAAGGTGAAGGTGCCGCGCGACGGCTCCAGACGAGACCAGGCGAATTCACCGATACGCACGAAGGAAATGCCGAGTTCGCGCATCCGGCGCGCGTCGGTTCGCCACCGGCTTTCGTCCCAGTGTTCCGGATAGTAGCAGACGCCCAGCATTATCGTGTCAGATCCCCATTGATGACGGCCTTGCCGTCCGTGTCGAACAGATGGCAAGCCTTGGCATTGATGCCGAGGCGCAGCGTCTGGCCGGGCTTCTCGCTGGCCAGACCATCGGCCTTCACCGCAAGCTCGGAGCCATCGGCAAGCGTGACGAAGAACAGCGTCTCCGAGCCCAGATATTCGGCGAGCTTCACGGTCGCCTCGATGACGACATCGCCCTTGCCTGTCGCGTCGATATGCTCGGGCCGCAGACCGAGGGTCAGGTCGCCGGCTGGAACGCTTGCGCCATGCGTCGGGATCGAGATCTCGGCCCCGGGCAGGCGCACCACGGCAACACCGTCGGCAGTCGAAGCCTGAACCTTCAGGAAATTCATCTTCGGCGAACCGATGAAGCCGGCAACGAAGAGATTGTTCGGACGGTGGTACAACTCGAGCGGCGAACCGACCTGCTCGATCTGGCCTGCTGACAGCACGACGATCTTGTCGGCCATGGTCATGGCCTCGATCTGATCATGCGTCACGTAGATCATGGTCGCCTTGAGGTCTTGGTGCAGCTTGGAAAGCTCCGTGCGCATCTGGACGCGCAGCGCCGCATCGAGGTTCGACAGCGGTTCGTCAAACAGGAAGACTTCCGGATTGCGCACGATGGCGCGGCCGATGGCGACACGCTGGCGCTGGCCGCCGGAAAGCTGGCCGGGCTTGCGCTGCAAAAGCGGCTCAAGCTGCAAGAGCTTCGCGGCAACGGCAGTGCGCTCCGCAATCAGAGCCTTGGAATGGCCGGTCATCTTCAGGCCGAAGCCGATGTTTTCCTCGACGGTCATGTGCGGATAAAGCGCATAGGACTGGAAGACCATGGCAACGCCGCGCTCGGACGGGCCGATGCTGGTCATGTCCTGGCCACCGATCGCAAGCGAACCGGAGGTGATCTCCTCAAGGCCGGCAATCATGCGCAGAAGCGTGGACTTGCCGCAGCCGGAAGGGCCGACGAAGACGCAGAACTCGCCGTCCCTGACGTCGAGATCCACACCCTTGATGACGCTGAGTGCGCCGAACTGCTTCTTGACGCCACGCAGGCTTACATCAGCCATGGGTCTTGCCTCCCTTGATCGGTTCGAGTTCGAGGAGAAGTGCGCTTTCGGGCATCAGCATCGGCAGCGGCAGGCCGGAAAGTCCGGCACTGGAAAGCGCGAAGGTGACGGCACCGGAAAGCAGCGCTTTCTGGCCCTCGGAGATACGGATGAATTGCGGTTCTGCCGGCAGCACGGTCTTCATCCGCCACTGGCCACCGAACTGGGTGATCTGCTCGGGCAGGCGCAGAGGTGCTGGCTGTTCGCCCACCATCTGCGGCCCCTGAGCGACGATCACCACGATTTTCTCGGCCGAAGCAGCACCCCAGACATAGCGACCGTCGAGCGGCTCCATGCGGAAACTGGCGCCCGGCGCATGGAAGAGATCGCGCAGCCGCTTGTAGGTCTCGATATAGACCTTGAGTTCGTCGCGTTCCTCATCGGTGAGTTCGAGCGGGTTGAGCTCCACCCCGAGATGATAGGCGATGGCCACGAGCGCCCGGAAGGCAAGCGTGTGGCGGCGACCGGTCTGATGGTTCGGCGAGGCCGAGATATGGCTGCCGAGAATTTCCGGCGGCACGAAGACCGAAGCGCCGCGCTGGATTTCCAGCCGCTCCAGCGCATCCGTGCAATCGGATGTCCAGACGCGATGGGTGCGCTTCAAGGCACCATAATCGATACGTCCGCCACCGGAAGCGCAGCTTTCGATTTCGACATTGGGATGAGCGGCACGAATCCGGTCCATCAGCGCATAGACGGCACGCGTCTGGGCAGCAGTCTTCGCCTTGCCGTCGCGACCGGCCGCATGCGTCAGATCGCGGTTCATGTCCCACTTGATGTAGGAGACGGCATGGTTGGACAGCACCGCATCGATCTTGCCGAAGAGATAGTCGGAGACTTCGGGACGGGTCAGATCCAGCACCAGTTGGGTGCGCGATTCGAGGATCGGACGGCCCTCGATCGTCAGTGCCCAGTCGGGATGCGCCTTGTAGAGCTCGGAAACCGGGTTCACCATCTCAGGCTCGAACCAAATGCCGAACTGCATGCCAAGCCCGGTCACGTGATCCACCAGCGGCTTCAAGCCATCGGGATATTTGCGCGCATCGATATCCCAGTCGCCAAGGCTGGTGGTGTCGTTGTCGCGCTTGCCGAACCAGCCGTCGTCGAGCACGAAGCGCTCGATACCAAGTTCGGCGGCGGCTGTCGCCTGGGCTTTCAACGAGTCCATCTGGTGGTCGAAGTAATTGCCTTCCCAGGTGTTCAGCGTCACCGGGCGCGGGCCCATCTTGCCGCCCGGCCAGGTGGTCAACTCCTCGCGCACGAAGGCATGGAAGTCTTCCGTATCCGCGCCGGCATAGGCAACAGGGCTTTCATAGCTTTCGCTCGGCCCGAGGATGATTTCACCTGGCTCGAAAAGCTCTCCGAGATGCACCAGGCGACGGCCGTCATCGGTCCGGTCGATCACCATCTGGTGGTTGCCGCTGAATCCGAGCGTCACGCCGAAGATCTGAGTTTCGCTCTCGATGAACAGCATCGGGAAGCGGTCATGCGAGGTGCGACCGCGACGGTTTTCCTGGATCCAGGTGCCATTGCCGAGAAGCTCGCGCCGCGTCTGGAATTCGCGACCCCAGATGCCGGTAAAGCTCATCACCTGCAAGTCGCCTGCAGGTGCCGGGAATGTGCCCGCCATGCAGCGGTCGAGCTGGTAACCGCTGTCACCGGTATTCGTGAGCACCGTTGCCATGGAAATGAGGCCCGAGGCATGCGCAGTCAGCGTGATCGCGAGCGACAGTTGAGCAACGGCATCGACACCGGTCAGCACCGTACGGTTGCCATCTCGTCCAACAGTCCAGCCGCCGAACTGAGCGACAAAATCACGCCCGGCGCGATGCCCTGCAATCGCCGGCCAACCGAAGAAGCCCATACCGCCCGTCGGCAGGAGAACGGACGAGGGCACGGCCACGTCCATACCATTGACGCGGCTTGACCGCTCGATCTCGAACAATGGATCGGCTTCTGCGGGCTCTGTCCCGAAAGACAGGATTTCCGGCATGCCGAGTTCCGGGAGACGCAGGCTCAGCGCCAGCTGTCCCGAATCGATGGTGATGATTTTGCTCATCCTTTGGTCGCTCCGAGGGTGAGGCCAGCGATGAAGTGGCGCTGCATGAGGAAGAACATGGCGACCGGCGGCAGGGCCGCGACGATCGAACCGGCGGAAACGAGGTGCCAGGCGGCAACCCACTGGCCGTTGAGAGAGTAGAGGCCGGCTGTGACCGGCATGGCGTGCTGGCCCTGCACAAGGACGGTCGCCCAGAAATAGTCGTTCCAGACAAAGGTGAAGACGAGCACGGAAAGGGCGGCAATCGCCGGACGCATCAGCGGCAGCACGATATAGCGGAAGATCCGCCATTCCGAGACGCCTTCGACGCGGGCGGATTCGATCAGGGCAAAGGGCAGGCCCTTGATGAAGTTGCGCATGAACAACGTGCAGAAGCCGGTCTGGAACGCGACATGGAAGAGCACGAGGCCCATGGTCGTGTCGTAGAGGCCCGCGCGCAGCGTCATATCGCGCACCGGCACCATCAGGATCTGGAACGGAATGAAGTTGCCGGCGACGAACATGAAGAACAGGACGAGATTGCCCTTGAACTTGTAGACCGCCAGCGCGAACCCGGTGAGGCAGGACAGCGCCACCGCGCCGATCACGGTTGGGATCGTCACCTTGAACGAGTTCAGGATGTAATAGCCGATCGGCGAGTTGTTGAAGACGGCCGAATAATTCTCGAACCCGGCAAAGCCCGAGGGAATGCCGAAATAGTTGCCGGCGGCGAGATCGCCCGCCGGGCGAACCGAGGTGATCGCAACGCCGATCAGCGGCAACAGCCAGAGAAAGAGCGCGACCGGCAGCAGGATCTTGTAGGCCATCTGCGCAAACGGCGAGGCCTTCTGGATCGGAGTGGGGAACATCAGGCGTTCCTTTCCTGCGAAAGCATGCGGACGATGAAGAGCGAGATGAAAACCATCATGATCAGGAACAGCACGACGGCGATCGACGCCCCGTAGCCCATGCGGAAGCCATATTCGGAGAGCGCTTGTTCATACATGAAATAGGACAGCACCGAGCTTGAGCCGTAGGGCCCACCCGCTGTCATGATCGACACCAGGTCGAAGGAGCGCAGCGAGCCGATGACAGTCACGACCATCGCAAGGAAGGTTGCGGGCGCCAGTTGCGGCAGGATCACGTACCAGAGGAGCTTCAGACCCTTGGCACCGTCCATGCGGGCGGCCTCGACCTGCTCCGGATTGATGTTGTTGAGGCCGGTTAGATAGAGGATCATGCAATAGGCCGTTTGCGGCCAGAGGCCGGCAACAATGATCCCGTAGGTCACGTAGCGCTCGTCGGCGAGCACGGCGATCTGTTCGCCGAACAGCATTTCCGTGAGCTTCGAAAACAGGCCGAAATCTGGGGCGTAGAACCAGGTGAACATCAGGCCGACAACGACCTGACTGATCACGAAGGGAAAGAAGAACAGCGACTTGTAGAGCCGGATACCCGTGACCGTCTGGTTGAGGAAGAGCGCGACAGCCAGACCCGCCGGGATCGACAGCAGGTAGAGTACCAGCCAGATCAGGTTGTTATAGAGCGAGGTGTAGAAGGTGTCGTCGTCGATCAGCTCGACATAGTTGCCGAGACCGATCCAGGTCATCGCGCCGAGACCATCCCAGTCATGAAAGCTGATCCAGATCGATTCGAAGATCGGGACGAGCACATAGATCAGGAACATCAGCATGCCGGGCGCCAGAAACAGGAAGGGCGCCAGCGTTTGCTGATGGCGTTTCCAGAAACCGGACGAAGACGGGACGGTGTTGCTCATGGCGGCACCTCTGAGGAAAAGGAAAACGGCAACCGGATGCCATGGGCCCGAAGGTCCACGGCACCCGGCGCAGGGAGCTCTAAAGCTTACTTGTGGATCCGGGCGCGGACTTTTTCCAGACGCTCCAGGATCTTGTCCAGGTTGTCGGGCTTCACCATGAATTCCTGGAAGCCTTCCATGCCGGCCTTTGCCATTTCGGCATTGGCGTCACGATCGTAGAACTGGGCGAGCGCGTAGGCGTTCGACAGCATCTCGAAACCGGCATTGAGGAACGGATCCGACGGCTTTTCGGCCTTGTTGTTGACCGGCAGCTGGCCGAGCGTCGCGTTCATCTTGGTCTGGGCTTCCGGCGAAGCGAGGTAGGCGAGGAACTTCTTCGCGTCTTCCTTGTTCTTCGCGCCCGACGGGATGTGGAAGGTGTCGGTCGGAGCTTCCTCGGCCATCGGAATGCCCGCGGTGATTTCCGGGAACTGCATGAAGCCGATCTGCTCTTCCTTCAGGCCGCCGTCCTTCATCGTGGCAACGGCGAAGTTGCCCATCAGGTACATGGCGGCCTTGCCCTGAACCATCTGCGGGATGGCGTCCTGCCAGTCGATCGCGGCGTGGTTCTCGTTGAAGTAACCAGCCTTGACCAGCTCGCCCCACTTTTCGAACACGGCCTTCACGCGCGGATCGGTGTAGGGAACCTTGCCGGAGGTCAGCTCCATGTGGAATTCGTAGCCGTTGACGCGCAGGTTCAGATAGTCGAACCAGCCGCCCGTCGGCCACAGAGCCTTGGTGCCGATGGTGATCGGCGTGATGCCGGCGGTCTTCAGCTTTTCGCAGGCAGCCAGGAATTCTGCCCAGTTCTTCGGCGGGGTAATGCCCTGTTCGGCGAAAATGTCCTTACGATAGTAGATGCCCCACTGGTAGTAGGTGTAGGGAACGCCCCACTTCTTGCCGTCGATGGTCATCGAAGCGGAAGCCGACTTCAGCTGGTCGTTCAGACCATTGGCTTCCCAGACGTCGGAGACATCTTCGAAGAGGCCCGCCTTGACGAAGGGCTCCATGCGGTTGCCGGCATACCATGCGGCAACATCGGGAGCGTCAGCGGTCAGGAAGTTGCGGATGGCGGACTTGTAGCCTTCGTGGTCGAAGTTGTTCCACTTCACCGTGATATCAGGATTGGCCTTCTGGAAATCGGCGATCAGCTCTTCCATCGCCTTCTTCGGCGCCGGGTCGGAGTGGTCGGAATTGAGAACGATCTCACCGGCGAATGCGGTAGACGACAGAAGGGCAGCGCCCAGAGCAAGGCTGCTCAGGCTTTTGAAAAAGGTCATGTTTTCCTCCCTATGACCGTTATGCATATCATGCATGGAGCCAGGCTCCGGATCCCGCCGGAGCAAAATGTCAGCTCACCTTGATCATCGGATCCAAACCCGTAATAATCTACCGAGTTTTGGCGGAAGTTTTCCGGGATCCTAAGATTTGGAACATCTGAAACCCCTTCTGGATGACGAATCCGTTCCGGTGCACCCGGACCATGATCCGCGACATCCTCTGGTGATCTTCGGCGATCACCGCTTTTGCGCCGGTGAAAGCCTGACGGTGAACCGCATGGCGGGCCCGCACATGCACAGCCAGATCGAGCTCAATTTCGTTCTCTCCGGGCACATGACCTACTGGTTCGACGGACGCGAGCTGACGGTCGACGAAGGCCGCCTTTGCCTTTTCTGGGGCATGATCCCGCATCAGGTGATCGACCGGCGTGAGGGCACGCGCTTCGTCTGCCTCTATGTCCCGATGTCGGTCTTCCTTGGCCTCGCAAACTTGAGCCGTTTCCGCGATGCCGTCTTTCGCGGCGCCATGATCGAGGCGCTGGAAATCCGTTCCTGGGACCGGGACATCTTCCAGCGCTGGCGCGAAGAACTGCTCGCCGGTGACGAGAACCTGACCGAGATCGTACGCAACGAATTGACGGCGCGGGTTCTCAGGATCGAACGCGATGGCTGGCGCGATCTGCGCGAGGAGGGCTCGGCGATCGCAAGCTTCAGTGCCAATGACAGCGAGCGCGTCGAGCATATCGAACGCATGCTGCGCTTCATCGCCGAGCACGCGCTCGAAAACATCTCGGCCGAGGATGTCGGGCGTGCCGTGGCACTGCACCCGAACTATGCGATGTCGATCTTCAAGCGCGCCGTCGGCCACACCATCAACCAGGCGATCGTGCGCCATCGACTCGATACGGCCCAATCGCTGCTGATCTCGACCGACCTGTCGATCACCGACGTCGCCTTCGAAAGCGGCTTTGGGTCCGTCTCCCGGTTTTACGAAGCCTTCAGCGAACGCTTCGTCGAAAAGCCGACCGCCTTCCGTCGCCGCATGCGCTCGAAAGGCCAGCCGCCGGCTTGAAGCGCTTCAGCGGCCCGCAATCAGCGACAGCTTCGGCATGGAAACGCCAGCGCACCAGTCCTGGAAGCCGATGATGCGGCGGACGATCTTTTCCGCGTGATTGCCGGCAATGTCCCGCAGTCGATGGTCCAGAGTGGGATTGAGGAAGCGCTCCAGCGTGGTCGCCACATAGGCCTCCGCCTCGTCCCCCAGGCCATGCTGGCGAAAACCCGGTACGACTTCTTGCGCGTAGATCGCCTCAAGCTCCGCCCGGATCGCGGTATCCGCCAGGATGTCCTTGACGCATTCCGCCTCGGGCCTCGCGTCCTTCAGCCAGCGATCGGCCAGCACCGTGTGACCGAGATTGAGGATATGCAGTTTCAGCCGCTCATAGGGCGTCAGATCGTCGACCACCTTGATCGAGGTATGCTCGCAAGGGACGGTGAGACCGGGCTGCCGCTCGATCGCCCAGATCGCATAGGGCTCGGCAATCGCGCCGGCAGGCTCGATCGGTTCGGACACAATGCGGTCGACTAGCGTATTGCCCCAGATCACCCGCTCGGAAAGCCAGACATCGAAGTCCGGGTCCGACACATGCTGTCTGGCAAGATCGGCAATCAGGCGCTTCAGCATATCGCCGTT
Source organism: Hyphomicrobiales bacterium (assembly GCA_900473805.1). Lineage (GTDB taxonomy): Bacteria > Pseudomonadota > Alphaproteobacteria > Rhizobiales > Rhizobiaceae > Allorhizobium. Next base: position 83,291 of record UCMS01000014.1, read on the forward strand.
GCGCGAGATCAGTTCGCAGGGGAGGATTGTCAGCGGGCCGCCGCCTGCCTCGTGGCGCGCCTTGAGCAGCGCCAGAAGTTTCATCGGGAAGGATTGCGGAACGCCGTCCAGACTGTCGCCATCGACCAACACATAGCCCTTGTCGCCGGTGTTGGAGAGAACGACACGCGCCTCTTCGACGAAGATCCTGGTGACCTCTGCCCAGTCCGTTGTCGTCGACAGCGATCGGGCAACGGAGCGGACACGGACCTGGTGTTCAACTGGGGCGCCATTCTCCAGCCCGCGGATGATCACCGGGAAACCTTCCGGCGCCGACAAGGCTCCGATCCGTCCGGCACGTTGCGGATCACCGCTTGTCTGCACCACGGTGATCGCGCCCAAGGCCTTGCCGACGTCCATGGCTTCGCTGACGAAGAGATCGGCATGCGCCTGAAGAAACCGGCTCGTGCCGAATTGCAGGATGGGCGTGTTCATGGATCAGGCGATCTCCTGGATCGATTGCAGCAGCGTCTCGCGCGCGGATTTCAGATGCTGGCGGCAGGCCTTTTCGATCGCGGATGGATCACGCGAGAACAGGGCCTTAATGTAGTCGATATGCTCCTCGAGCGCCCGCTGGTTGCGCGCTCGCGCATTCGTCTTGTTCCACTGGTAGTGATAGTGGAAGACGATGGAAATGATGTCGTAGAAGTCGATGATGAAGCGGTTGCTCGATGCCTTCTGCACCAGCAGATGGAAGCGCTCGTCGAGCTCCGAAAACTCCATGTAGCGATTGTCGATATCGGCCAGCAGTTCATGATGCTGTGCCTCGACCGCCTTGAGCTCCGCCCAGGCGGGATGCTCTTCCGCGAGATGCACGAAGGCAGCGGCCGATCGCAATTCGAACATTTCGCGCACTTCGGTCAGCTCAAGCGCAAATTCACGGGTAAAACCCTTCAGCACCCAATGACTGTTCGGACGCTTCTCGATCAGCCCGAAGCGGCTGAAACGAATGAGGAATTCCCGCACACTGGTTGTGCCGATGCCGATCTCGCGGGCAAGCTCAAGTTCGTTGATCTGCATGCCTGGCTGCGCCCCGCCGGCAAGGATTCGGCGCATGAAGCTGCGCTCGATGATTTCTGAGAGCGAACTTGTTTCCTCGTCTGGAAAGTAGTCGCCGTTCTCCGGCCTGCGAAGCACCGTCTTCGAACGCTTGTCCCAGGCCACTAGCCCGACTTCGCCGAGCCGCGTCAGAACCGCGCGCACCGTCGTCCGGCTGACGCTCAAGAGGCCGCAGAGCTCCGGCTCCGAGGGAAGCGTATCCGTTTCCTCGATCAGCTTCAGCGTGCGGTTGTAGGCGTCCTTGAAGACGGTGTTCTGCTTGGCCATAGCTCTGCCTGGGTTGAATTCATGCGGGCGGGTAGGTCTTTCGCCTCATGGCGTAAGACGCGGTTTCGCGCAACGGAAACCACCGATTGCGGTGGCCCTCTCTCCTTTTCGTCGGGTGGTTCTCTTCCCGCCCCTGAGTGGAGCAAATTGTTCTTTATCGATATCATACCCATTGACGAGCAACTGTCTATTGCCGATAAAAGACAAAACACAGGATCCGGCACCACCGGACGCATGGGAGAAACATCGGGTGTCTAAACCAGCCTGCATCCTGCTGTCGCAGGACGATAATGTCGCCGTGACCACCGTTGCCATTGAGCCGGGGCATGTCTTGCCCGGCGGTGCGGCTGCGGCGACCAAGATCGACCCCGGTCACAAGGTGGCGGTGCGCGCGATCCACAAGGGCGAACCGGTCGTCAAATATGCCCAGGCGATCGGTCGCGCGACCATGGACATTGCCGCTGGCGACCACGTTCATTCTCATAATCTGGCCTTCGATGAAGACCGACTCTCGGTCAGCGGGCTTGCCGCCCCCGAAACCGCGACGGCCACCGACAAAGGCCGCACCTTTATGGGTTATCGCCGCGCCGACGGGCGTGCTGCGACCCGCAACTATATCGGCATCATCGCCAGCGTGAACTGTTCCACCACGGTCTGTCGCGCGATTGCGGATGCCGCCAACCGTACCATCCTACCGCACTACGAGGGCATCGATGGCTTCGTGCCGATCGTCCACGACCAGGGCTGCGGCATGAGCTCGACCGGCGACGGCATGCGCACGCTGCACAGAACGATAGCCGGCTACACAAGGCATGTGAATTTCGGCGGCGTGCTGATGGTCGGTCTCGGCTGCGAAGTGAACCAGCTGACGCTTTACGGCCAGAGCGGCGCCGGCGCTTCGAAACGTCACTTCAACATCCAGGATGCGGGCGGCTCGCGTCGCGCGGTCCAAAATGCCCTCGCGATCCTCAAGGAGATCGCAGCCGAAGTCGGCACGCTCCGTCGCGAACCGATCTCCGTCAGCGAGATCATCGTCGGCCTGCAATGCGGCGGGTCCGACGGCCTCTCGGGCATCACAGCCAATCCGGCCCTCGGCGTTGCCGTCGATATCCTGGCCGGCGCCGGTGGCACCGCCATCCTATCCGAGACCTCGGAAATCTACGGTGCCGAACATCTCCTGCGCAGCCGTGCCGTCAACGAAGACGTCGCCGTCAAGCTCGACGGGTTGATCTCCTGGTGGGAGGCCTATGTCGCCCAGCATGGCGCCTCCCTCGACAACAATCCCTCGCCCGGCAACAAGAAGGGCGGTCTCACCACCATTCTCGAAAAGTCGCTCGGCGCCGTCGCCAAGGGCGGACGCTCACCGCTGACGGCCGTCTACAACTACGCCGAACGCGTCACCGAACACGGACTCGTCTTCATGGACACGCCCGGCTACGACCCGGTCTCGGCAACGGGACAGGTTGCAGGCGGCGCCAATGTGATTGCCTTCACGACAGGCCGCGGCTCCTGCTTCGGATCGCGTCCCGTGCCCTCCATCAAGCTGACGAGCAACACCGCTCTCTATAACTCGATGGAAGAGGACATGGACATTGACTGCGGCGTGATCGCCACTGGAGATGCCAGCGTCTCCGGGCTTGGCCGCGACATCTTCGATCTGATCATCGAGACCGCCTCGGGCAAGAAGACCAAGAGCGAACTCTTCGGCTACGGCGACAACGAATTCGTGCCGTGGCACCTCGGTGCCACGCTCTGACCTCGACAACAGGGATCCGGATATCAGCATGAAGACGAGACGCATCGGCAAGACCGCCCTCGAAGTGACCGAATACTCCTTCGGCACCGCCCCACTCGGCGGCCTCTACCGCCCCTGCCCCCGCGATGTCGGGATTGCCACGCTGCAGGCCGCGTGGGACCACGGCATCCGCTATTTCGACACGGCCCCGCATTACGGCTTCGGCCAGGCCGAGCGCTATGTCGGCGACTTCCTGCGCGACAAGCCGGAAGACAGCTATGTGCTCTCCACCAAGGTCGGCCGCCTGCTGGCACCTGTGCCGAAGGATCAGATCCCGAATGTCGGCTTCGTCGATCCGCTGCCCTTCAAGCTGGTCTATGATTACAGCTATGACGGCATCATGCGCTCGGTCGACTTCAGTTATGCACGCCTCGGCCTGAACCGCATCGACATCCTCTATGTCCACGATATCGGCGTCTATACCCATGGCCGCGCCGTCAACGACCACTACGTCAAGCAGCTCCGCGACGGCGGCTACAAGGCCCTCGACCAGCTGAAATCCTCGGGCGCCATCAAGGCCTTCGGTCTTGGCGTCAACGAGGTGCCTGCCTGCCTGGAGATGATGGCCGACATCGACATCGACGTCATCCTGATGGCCGGTCGTTATTCGCTGCTCGATCGTTCCGCCGTCGAGGAACTGCTGCCGCTCTGCGAAAAGCGCGGCACCTCGATCACCGCCGGCGGCGTGTTCAACTCCGGTATCCTGGCAACAGGTGCCGTTCCGGGTGCGCATTTCGACTACACCCCCGCAACCGACGAAGTGCTTGGCAAGGTGCGCGCGATGGAAGATCTGGCGAAGCAGGCTGGCAAGCCGCTCGCCCAGTTTGCCCTGCAGTTCCCGCTGCACCACCCGGCAGTCGCCTCCGTCATCATCGGCACGGCAAAGCCGGAAAGCCTCGACCGCAACATGGCGCTGACGACGGAGGAACTGCCGGCTTCTGCCTTCGCCCCGTTCGAGGCCCATACGCTGGTCGCGCCGCCGCTCGGCGATGACGCGGTCCGGGAATAGGAGCGAGACCATGCTGAAAGGCATTCATCCCCTGCTCGGACCCGACCTTCTGCACGCCATCGCCACCATGGGTCACGGCGACGAGATCGTGATTGCCGACGGCAATTTCCCGGCGTCGACCATGGGTCCGCCGGTGATCCGCGCCGATGGCGTCGGCGCCGTCGAGATCCTGGAGGCGATCCTGGCGCATATGCCGCTCGACCAGTTCGTCGACGATGCGGCCTGGCGCATGCAGGTCGTCGGCGACCCGCATGCGGTCCCGGAAATTTGTGCCGAGTTCCAGTCTGTGATCACCAGGCTGGCAGGTGATTTCCAGCTCGAAAGCCTCGAGCGCTTTGCCTTTTACGAGCGGGCGCAGACGGCGGCCTATATCGTCGCGACCACGGAATTGCGGATTTACGGCAACGTCATCCTGAAGAAGGGCGTCGTTTATCCGGAAGAGGTTCACCGGGTCTGAAGGGGTCCGGAATGCCCTGAAAACAAGGGCGAAAGGGGTTTGGAGGAGACTGCTTTTGCCCGCTTGCATTCTCCAGATTGCTGGAGTAGCGTGCCTCGATAAAATGTTTTTTATCGATAAAGATCGACCTGGTTGCGTTCTGCGGGCCGATCTCACCGGAGGAACAGGACGCGTTGAGAGGAGAACCCACAATGACCATTCTGAAGAGCATGACTCGCCGCGCCCTCATGGGGATCGCCGGCGCTGCAATGATGACGTCGATGATGCCGGCAGCGTCCTTCGCCCAGGACGTGACAATTCCGATCATCGTCAAGGACACCACGTCCTTCTACTGGCAGATCGTGCTCGCCGGCGCTCGCGCCGCAGGCAAGGACCTGGGTGTGAACGTGCCGGAACTGGGCGCCCAGTCCGAGTCCGACATCAACGGCCAGATCAGCATTCTCGAGAACGCCGTCGCCGGCAAGCCGGCCGCCGTCGTCATCTCGCCGACCGAGTTCAAGGCGCTCGGCAAGCCGATCGATGAAGCCGCAAAGTCCGTGCCGATCATCGGCATCGATTCCAGCGCCGACTCCAAGGCCTTCACCTCGTTCTTGACCACCGACAACGTCCAGGGCGGTCGCATCGCCGCTGACGGCCTTGCCGCGGCCATCAAGGAGGCGACCGGCAAGGAAGAGGGCGAAGTCGCCATCATCACCAGCCTGCCGGGCGTCGGCTCGCTCGATCAGCGCCATGAAGGCTTCATGGAGCAGATCAAGGCCAAGTATCCGGGCCTCACGGTCGTCGCCGACAAATATGCGGACGGCCAGGCAACCACCGGCCTCAACATGATGACCGACCTGATCACCGCCAACCCGAACCTCGTCGGCGTCTTCGCCTCCAACCTGATCATGGCGCAGGGCGTTGGCCAGGCGATCGCCGAAAACAAGCTCGGTGACAAGATCAAGGTCATCGGCTTCGACTCGGACGAAAAGACCGTCGGCTTCCTCAAGGAAGGCGTTCTCGCCGGCCTCGTCGTCCAGGATCCGTATCGCATGGGTTATGACGGCGTGAAGACAGCACTCGCCGTGTCCAAGGGCGAGAAGGTCGAAACCTTCGTCGACACCGGGGCAAATCTGGTGACCAAGGCCAACATGGCAGACCCCAAGATCGATGCCCTTCTGAACCCGAAGGTCAACTGATCGAGACTTCGGCACGCGCGGCATCCGTCGCGCGTGCCGGATCGGAAACGGCGGACGCGGGAGGCGTCGGCCGCTTTCGCTGTAATCTGGGAGGAATGACATGACTTCGCTGCACGATGTGAGCCACCGGCATGACGACCAGCCGAAACTGCTGGAGACCGACCGCATCCCGCCGGGAACGCCGATCCTCGAGCTGGTTGGCCTGCAGAAGAAGTATGGCGCCGTCGAGGCCCTGAAGCCTGCGACCGTCACCTTCCTCGCCGGTGAAATCCACGCCATTGTCGGCGAAAACGGCGCCGGCAAATCTACCCTCATCAAGCTTCTGACCGGCGTCATTCCGCGCACATCGGGCGAGATCCGCTGGTGCGGCAAGCCGGTTGCGCTCGCCACGCCGAACGAAGCGATCCAGCGCGGCATCAATGCCGTGCACCAGGAAGTCGTTCTGTGCCCGCATCTCACCGTTGCGGCAAACATGTTCCTGGGCGACGAGATGTCGTCCGGCGGCATCATGCGCAAGCGCGCCATGACGACGGCCGCACAGAATGTCCTCGATGACCTCGGATTCAACCTGCCGGCCGGCGAAATCCTGGGCAATCTGACGATCGGCCAGCAGCAGCTGGTGGCCACTGCCCGCGCCGCGATGCGCGGCATCCGCTTCCTGATCTTCGACGAGCCAACCGCCTATCTCACGCGCCAGGAATCCGCCCAGCTCTTCCGGCTCATCCGCCGCCTGCAGTCGGAAGGCGTGACCATCGTCTACATCAGCCACCGCATGGAAGAAGTCTTCGAGCTCGCCGACCGCGTCTCGGTCCTGCGCGACGGCACCCATGTCGGCACCCGCCTGATCGGCGAGACCAATGACGCCGAACTGATCTCGCTGATGATCAACCGCTCGATCGAGCAGATCTACCACAAGGAAAAACTGCCGATCGGCGCGACCATCCTGGAGACGAAAGGCCTGTCTGGCCCGGGCTTCTCGGATGTCTCGATCACCGTCCGCTCCGGCGAGATCGTCGGCCTCTATGGCCTGATCGGCGCGGGCCGCAGCGAATTCGCCCTGGGCCTTTACGGTCGCCACAAATGCAGCGCAGGCGAGGTCTTCTGGGACGGCAAGAAGGTCGTCATCGACACCGAACGCAAGGCCATGGATCTCGGCATTGCGCTCGCCCCCGAAAGCCGCCGCGACCAGGGCCTGTGCCTCAACCTGCCGATCGGCCTCAACATCAACCTGCCGGTCTTCGGTCGCCTGAGCCGAGGCCTCACCATCAGCCCGAAGCTCGAAGCCGGAAACGCCGACAAGCAGATCAACGATCTGAAGATCAAGACGCCGACCCGAGCCGTGCTGGCCTCCGCGATGTCCGGCGGCAACCAGCAGAAGATCGTCATCGGCAAGTGGCTGAGCCACGGCGCACGCCTCTTCATCTTCGACGAACCGACCGTCGGCGTCGATGTCGGCACCAAGGCGGAAATCTACCGCCTCTTTGCCGAACTGCTGAAGCAGGGCGCCGGCATCATCCTGATTTCGTCCTACCTGCCCGAGGTCTACGAACTGGCGGACCGGCTGCATGTGTTCCGACAGGGCCAGTTGGTGGCAAGCCACGATTACCGGGGCGCCTCGCACGAGGACGTGCTGACCGAGGCGATCGGCGTGTGATGCGGATGCGCTTGAGAACAAACGACATGAAAAGACGACTGGGAGGACACCAATGAGCACCGACACCACCGAGACCAAGGTCGCGCCGAAGAGGGGCATGAGCATCCTCTTCAGCCTCACACTGCTCGGCCTCCTGCTCTTCCTCTGGCTGCTGCTCGGCTTTGCCACCAACAGCTTCTGGACGCCCAACAACATCAGCAACCTGCTGCGTCAGGGCGCAATGACGGCGATCCTCGCCGTCGGCCAGACCTTCGTCATCATCACCGCCGGCATCGATCTTTCGGTCGGCGCCGTGGTCGGTTTCGCCAGTGTCATCATCGCCTGGCTGCTCGCCGCCGGCGTTCCCGTCTGGATCGCCATCATCCTGACGCTGCTGATGGGTGTCGCGATCGGCATGTTCCACGCCTTCGGCATCGTCCGCATGGGCCTGCCGCCCTTCATCATCACGCTCGCGACTCTCACCTCGCTGCGCGGCATCGGCCTTTTGATCACCAATGGCTCGACCATCTCGATCACTGACGAGGCCTTCACCAATTTCGCCCGTGCCGACTTCCTCGGAATCCCGAGCCTCTTCTGGATGGTTATCGTGGTCGCCGTGCCGGCCTATGTGTTCCTGCACCTGAGCCGCTGGGGCCGCTATCTCTTCGCGGTCGGCTCCAACAGCGAGGCGGCACGACTGTCCGGCGTCAACGTCAACCGCACGATCTACCTGGCCTATATCCTGTCCTCCACCTGCGCCGCCTTCGTCGGCATCCTGCTCGCCTCGCGCATCGGGATTGGCAATGCCACCCAGGCCGAAGGCTGGGAACTGCAGGCGATTGCCTCCTCGGTCATCGGCGGCACCAGCCTCTTCGGCGCCGTCGGATCGGTCCAAGGCCCGCTGCTCGGCGCCTTCATCCTGGCGACGATCAACAACGGCGCCAACCTGATGAACGTCAACTCCTTCTGGCAGCGCATCATCACCGGTGCCCTGATCATCCTGATCGTCTATTTCGACCAGCTGCGCCGCCGCGGCAGCCGCTGATTTTTCCCAGGGTGGGGATGCCGCGAATGGCATCCCCTTTTTTTATCTGAACCTTGCCGGGTCACCGAAAGGAACCAACATGAAGGCCGCATTGTGTGTTGAACCGGGCCGGTTGGACATCGTCGAGCGCGATCCCGCACCCCGCCCGAAGCCAGGCGAAGCGCGCATCGCCATCAGCCATGTCGGGATCTGCGGGACCGACTACCATATCTTTGAAGGCAAGCACCCCTTCCTCGAATATCCGCGCGTCATGGGCCACGAGATCTCGGCAGTCGTCCGCGAAGCCGGCGAAGGTGTCGATCTCGCCGTAGGTACAAAGGTCATCGTCAATCCCTATATCGCCTGCGGCACCTGCATCGCCTGCCGCAAGGACAAGCCGAACTGCTGCACCAACATCCGCGTGCTGGGCGTGCATACCGATGGCGCCATGTGCGAGGAAATCACCGTTCCCGCTGGCAATCTCTATCCGGCAGACGATCTATCTCCTGAAGCCGCAGCCACCGTCGAATTCCTGGCCATCGGCGCCCATGCCGTTCGCCGTTCCCTGGCTCCCGCCGGATCCAGGGCACTGGTCATTGGCGCGGGCCCGATCGGTCTCGGCACGGCGATTTTCGCCCGCATCGCCGGCCATGACGTGACCCTGCTCGACACCAGCAGCGAGCGCCTGTCGATGGCAGCGGATCGCCTCGGCTTCACATCGGGTCTTCTCGCCGATGAGCGCCTTGAGGCTGCGGTCGCGGACATGACCGGGGGCGACGGCTTCGACGTCGTCTTCGACGCCACCGGCTACCGCGCCTCGATGGAACGCGCCTTCCGCTTCGTCGCCCATGGCGGCGCTCTTGTCCTGGTCAGCGTCGTGAAGGAGGACATCACCTTCTCCGATCCGGAATTCCACAAGCGCGAGATGATGCTGATCGGCAGCCGCAACGCCACCCGCGTCGATTTCGACCATGTGCGCAAGTCGATTGCGGACGGTCTGGTGCCGATCGACCAGTTGATTACCCATCGCACGACGCTGGACGATCTGGCAGAAGACCTGCCGCGCTGGGCGCGCGAAAAATCCGGCCTGATCAAGGCCCTCATTCGGATCGGCTGAAAACCCGGATATGCGAAAGGCCCGAAGCTCTGCCTCGGGCCTTTTCAACTTGATGTTCCTGAACTCAGGCCTTCCGCATGAAGGTAGCGATCGCATCGACCTCACCTTGCGAGACCTCATGCCCACCCTGATGCAGGAAGGTCTCGACCGATGCCCCCTGCGCCTCGAAATAGGCGATCAGTCGCTCGGTGAGCGGCAGCGGGCAGATCGGGTCTCGCTGTCCGGCCGTGACCAGGGCTGAGAGCGACCCAAGCCCCGGCTGTGCCGGCGGATCGAAGGGGATCAGCGGATGCATCAGCACAACGCGGTCGAAGAGATCGGGCGCTTGGAAGAGGACGGAAGCCAGGATATTGGCGCCGTTCGAATAGCCGAGCCCGTAGATCAGGCGATCCGGGTTCTTCTCTTTATGAGCGCGTATGAACCCCGCCATCTTCGCCGTCCGCTCGGCGAGATCGGCCATATCGTAAACGCCTTCGCCGGTGCGCTTGAAGAAGCGGGCGGCACCATATTCCGACACATCGCCGCGCGGTGACACGATGCCTGCCTCGGGCAGGATCCGGTTGATGAGCCCCGGAAACTGATGCTCGTCTCCGCCGGTCCCATGGAAGGTGAAGACCAGCGGTGCGGCACCCTGCGGTGCCTGATGGTGATGGATATAGCTGTCGATTGCCATGATGTTTTCCTCCGCAACAGGGACGACGCCTGGGTGACAGGCATCGCCCTCGCTGTGCGTTCAGTCCTGGATCGGGGGCAGATGGGCTTCGATCTGCGAACGATACTGCTGGTAACGGGTCGGCAGCTTCAGCGCCTCGCCGAGATGCGCAGTGTCTTCGTCGCGGTTGAAGCCCGGTTCGTTCGTGGCGATCTCGAACAGCACGCCACCCGGCGTGCGGAAATAGATCGCCCAGAAGTAATCGCGGTCGATGACCGGCGTCACCTGGTAACCGGTATCGAGCAGCGCCTTGCGCACGTCGAGCTGGGCAGCCCGGTCTTCAACGGCAAAGGCCACATGGTGAACCGATCCGGCACCCTGCTGGGCACGCGAGGCGCCGGGCAGGACTTCGAGATCGATATAGTCCGCGCCATTGCCGCCGGGGACGGCGTAGCGCACGAACTCACCCTGCTTGTCGACCGGCTGGTAGCCCATGAACTTCAGGAGTTCACCCGTGGCACCTTCATCGCGCAGCCGCATGGTCACACCCCGGAAGCCATGAATGCCTTCGGAAACACCGACCGGACCACCGGCAAACGGCACGCGGCTGTCGCCGTCGACTTCCGCCAGCGCAAAGCCATCGCCATCGGGTCCGGCGAAACGCAGGCGGTCTTCACCGAAGAGCGAATAGGAGCCGAGCTCCTTCACACCTTCCTTCGACAGGCGCTCCTGCCAGAAAGCGAGCGTGCCCTTCGGCACAGAGAAAACGGTCTCCGACACTTCACCGGCGCCACGGCCACCCTTGCCCATATTGGCAAAGGGGAAATAGGTCATGACAGAACCGGCATTGCCGACTTCATCGCCATAATAGAGGTGATAGACATCGGGAGCGTCGAAGTTGACAGTCTTCTTGACGCGGCGCAGGCCGAGCGTCTTGGTGAAGAAGTCGTTGTTTTCCTGGGCATCCGCGGCCATCGAGGTAACGTGATGCAGGCCTTTGATCTGGGTAAGCATGGCTCTGATCCTTTCCCGGCACTCGCGCCGGTCTTGTTCTGTTGAACCGAATATGGGCCATGGCTTTTCTAATGTGAACAGTTGTAATATTGCGGATATTATTTCACTGGGAGCAATAATCGAATGGGCGAGCTCGAAGCGATCAGAACCTTCCTGACGGTTGCGGATCAAAGCAGCTTCAGCGCCGCCGCCCGCTTGCTCGGGATGACTCCGGCGTCGGTGACGCGTACGGTCTCCGGCCTGGAGGAACAGCTTGGCGTCCAGCTGCTGCTGCGCACCACGCGCAAGGTGTCGCTGACCTCGGCGGGTGCTGCCTATGCGGCCCGCGTCGCGCCATTGGCAGAAGGCCTCGCCCGCGCGACGGAAGAAACCCGCGATCTGCAGAAAGTCACAGCCGGCTCGCTGCGTGTCTCGGCGCCCATGTCGCTCGGCATGAAGGTCCTGCCGACCGTTCTGTCGCAATTTGCCATCATCCACCCGCGCACCAGCGTGGCGATCGAACTCTCCGATCGCTTCGTCGATATTGTTCAGGAAAACTATGACCTCGCGATCCGCATCTCCGGACCTCCGACCGACAAGTCGACCATCTGGCGCAAGATCCGCCCCGTGCCCCGCCTTCTCGTCGCCGCGCCGTCCTTCCTGGCGCGCCACGGCACGCCGAAGGTGCCGGAGGATCTGACGACGCTGGAATGCCTGAGCTACCACGACCAGTCGAAGACCGAGACATGGGAATTGACTCGGTCAGGGCAGACGAGGACCGTGGAAGCGCGGGGACGCTTCACCATCAACAACGGGGATTTTCTCTGCAAACTGGCCGTCGAGGGGGAGGGCATTGCGCTGCTCCCCCGCTTCATCGTGCAGGAGGAGCTGCAGAAAGGGGCCCTGGTCGAAGTCCTGCCGGGATGGTCGACGCCGGAAATCTGGCTAACGCTCTACTACCCGCCCTACGAACAGCTGCCGCTAAGGGTGGCGACCTTTTCGGATTTCTTCGAGGCCTTCATCAAGGAAAGCTGGGACGCGGGCCCCGCGTCCTGACCGGTTTCAGCGGTCGCGCGTGAAAAACTCGCCGATCTCCTGGGCGATCTTGTCGGTCGCAATCGGCACGTCGACCTTCTTCACCTGCTCGAAAAGCGGTTCCGGAATGGCAGCCTTGCGCGCTTCGGCCAGCCCTTCGAAGAAACGCGGCGAAAACTCCGGATGCGGCTGATAGGAAAGACCCCAGTCCCCATAGCGGATGACGGCATTCTCGCAGGCATCGGTCTTGCCCACGACTTCAGCCCCTTCAGGCACCTTGATCACCTGATCCTGGTGCCAGGCGAGCAGCACCTGCTCTTCGCCGGTATCGGAGCGCTTGTACGTGACGGGACCGGCAGACCAGCCGCCCTTGTACTTCTCGACATGACCGCCGAGCGCTTTCGCCATGACCTGATGCCCGAAACAGATGCCGACCATCGGCACCTTGGTTGCGTGCACCTGGCGGATGAAATCCTCGAGCTTGCGGATCCAGCCGTGATCTTCATAGACACCGAACTTCGAGCCGGTCAGTAACCATCCGTCCACTTCGGTGGGGCTTTGCGGAAACTCGCCATCAACGACGAAATAGCGCTTGAACGAGAAGTCGAAATCACCAAGCAGCGCCGCGAACATGTCGGCATAGTTGCCGTATTCGGGCGTGAGCTCGGCCGGAGAATGGCCGGTGACGAGAATGCCGATGGTCTTTTTTGTCATATCCAACCCTTAACCCCGACAGGGGCTTTGCCGCGTGCGCCACTGACGCTCTGCATGTCATCTATATACCAAATTCCAATTTGATCAAATTTCAAGAGATACGAGATCGCTAGGCTAAAATATGCTTGTATCGCGACTGCGTGCGTCCTTTATAGACAGTTCATTCAACATGAATCTGGTTACGAAATGGCAACAGGCGAGCGCAGGGCGGAAGAATCGGTCAAGCAGAGGGTCTACCGCACTTTGCGTGCGCGTGTCATGTGTGGCGCGGTGGCACCGGGACTTCCCATAACGATCCAGGGAGTGGCTGCAGATCTTGGCGTCAGCACCATGCCAGTCCGCGAGGCCCTGCATCGTTTGGTGGCTGAAGGAGCACTGGAACACCTGGACAATCGCCGCGTTCGTGTCCCGCGCATGACGCCGGCCAAGTTCGAGGAGATCATTGCAGCACGTCTGGCTCTGGAACCGCTCGCTGCCGAGCGCGCCCTGCCGCACATCGACGGGGACAGACTGCAGCAACTCCGCAAGATCGACGCTGATATCGGCGAGGCTTATACGGCCAACGACCTCTTGCGTTCGACCGAACTGAACTTTTCCTTTCACCGGACACTCTACGAACCGAAGGCGGGTACGGTGCTGCTCGATCTGATGGAATCCGTGTGGCTGCGCCTTGGTCCTTTCATGCGTCTCGCCACCGCGAACCTGGAGGAGAGTTACCGGATCGATCGTCACGCCGAAGCCATGGACGCGATCATATCCCGTGATGCAGAAGCCCTGAAGGCTGCCATCGCCGCCGATATCCAGGATGGGATCGGGCACCTCGGGCGCCATTTCCTGAGCGACGGTGGAACGAACTCGAAGCCATGACAGCCTAGCGCCGCGCCACAGGTCACTAACCGTCAAGATGTTCGGTCAATCAGGGCATACTTTTTTGGACTTGGTTTTGCCCTCATAGGGCTCGACCAGCCCACCTTCCAGCAGAAGAACCGCCGGTCGCCGGCCGTCCTCAAGGGCAAGATCGGCCACCACCCGCCCGAAATATTTGTCCCCCGAGATGGCGGTCAGGGTGACGCGCGTCTCCCCCGCCATCAGCGTCGCCAAATGCTCCCGCGCCAGTCTGGCGGCCCCACGAAAGGCCGCGCAACGGGATTTCATCTCCGGGGCATCGATGCCCCGCAATCGAACGTAGGTACTGATCCTGTGGTCCGGCCAGGGCATGGCCTCGACAAGGACCGTATCCCCATCAATGACCCGCACAACATCTGCCTGCACCGGCCCCGCAATGGAACGAGACGCCGCAGCGCTCGGAGCCACGCCGGACAGCAGAAAACAAATCGCGACCGTCATCATCTTGCCCATGAAAGGAATATATTCCGTAATTCAGGGCCGAGCAATAGGGATATCTTCTTATCAAAAGTCGATGGCGCGACCTTTGATCTCCCAGTCGCCGAACCGCGCGGGATCCGCACCGCCGCGACCGCCGATTTCGGGAGCGGGCTCCGGTTGCGCAGACTGCCGGCGACGCTCCTCCGCTTCGGCAAGCGCGCGTCGCGCAGCCGGACTTAGTTCGCGCGCGGGCATTTCTGCTGCAGGGTCTGTCTCTTGCTCGTCTTGCATGGTGGCAACCTCGAATGCGCTATTTTTACCCATACATTGAAATTGGGTGGCCCGCTTTTTAAATCAACAGATGAAAACGGCAACGGCCGCGGCTTGCTGCACCACCCACCGGAGGACAACGACATGAACACCATGCGCACTGCGATGTTGCTCGCTTTCATGACCGCCCTCTTCATGGGGGTTGGTTTCCTGATTGGCGGGAAAGGCGGCATGATGGTGGCGTTCTTCGTCGCCGCTGCAATGAACTTCTTTTCCTATTGGAACTCCGACAGCATGGTCCTTCGCGCCTATCGCGCCCAGGAGGTCGATGAACGCAACGCACCGGAGTTCTACCTGCTCGTCCGCGAGCTGGTGACCAAGGCGGGCCTGCCAATGCCGAAGGTCTATGTCTTCGACAACCTCCAGCCGAATGCCTTTGCCACAGGCCGCAATCCTGAGAATGCTGCCGTAGCGGCCTCCACCGGGCTGTTGCAGCGCCTGACCCCCGAGGAAGTTGCAGGCGTCATGGCCCATGAACTCGCCCATATCGAGAACCGCGACACCCTGACCATGACCATCACGGCGACACTCGCTGGCGCAATCTCCATGCTGTCGAATTTCGCCTTCCTCTTTTCGGGTGGGCGGGACAACCGCAACCCATTGGGTTTTGTCGGCGTCCTCCTGGCCATGATCGTGGCTCCGCTTGCGGCGATGCTGGTACAGATGGCCATCAGCCGTACCCGTGAATATGCGGCGGACCGCCGAGGCGCGGAAATCTGCGGCAACCCTCGCTGGCTCGCCTCTGCGCTGCAAAAGATCGCCGGAGATGCGTCGCATATCGAAAACATAGAAGCGGAACGAAATCCCGCTACGGCCCATATGTTCATCATCAATCCCCTGAGCGGCCAGCGGATGGACAACCTCTTTTCCACCCATCCCGACACCCGGAACCGTATCGAGGCGCTTCTCGCCATGACGGATATCGAACCGAGGGGATCGACGCAGACCGAACCCGCTGTTAAGGCAACGCGGAAGGCACGGTCCGTTCCCTCGACGGGATGGGGACGCGGGCCGAGCGATTCATCCAGGGGACCGTGGTCTTGAACGACAAAAAAGCAGGCAAGGCGACTTCCAGACGCAATGGAGCGAACAACGGCGGACAACGTCAGCGGCCTCAGCTTGAGGCAAAGCCCGGCCTTGACGCACGAGTGGCCGCAAGCCGGCTCCTTGCAGCGGTAATCGATCGCAAGACCTCGCTCGATGGCATGCTCGATGCCGAACACGGCAACCCTGCCTTCACGGCGCTCAGCGAGGCGGATCGCAGCCTCGTTCGTGCAATCCTGCAGACGGCCCTGCGCCACCTTCCTCGCATTGAGCTGATCCTCAAGGAGCTGCTCGACAGTCCGTTGCCAGACGGTGCGCGTGCCTTGCATCACCTGCTGATCGTTGCCGCTGCCCAGATGCTTTATCTCGATATTCCCGATCACTCAGCGGTCGACCTCGCCGTGGAGCAGGCAAACAGGGATCCGCGCAACCGGCGTTTCGCCAAACTGGTGAACGCAATCCTGCGCCGTATTGGCCGGGAGAAGCAGGCACTCCTCGATTACGTCTCCGACGTGCCCTGCATGCCGGATTGGTTCCTCGATCGCCTGACGGAGATTTATGGGGAAGACCATGCTCTCGCGATCGCCGCAGCCCAACTCGAGCCTGTGACGATCGACCTGACCGTAAAGTCGGATCCTGAAAAATGGGCAAAATCGCTCGGTGGCCGCGTTCTGCCCACCGGCACCGTACGGCTGGACCCCTTCAAGGGTGCGATCACCGCGCTGGAAGGCTTCGAGCAGGGCGAATGGTGGGTTCAGGATGCAGCCGCGTCGATACCCGCACAGCTGTTCGGCGATCTGGACGGCAAGAGGGTTGCAGATCTTTGTGCTGCACCGGGCGGCAAGACCGCCCAGCTCGTGCTCGCTGGCGCAAATGTGACGGCGATCGAACAGTCGCAGAGCCGGCTTCGCCGCCTGTCCGCAAATTTGGACCGGCTGCAGTTTCAGGCAGAGGCTCGTTGCATCAATCTGCTGGAGATCGAAGACGCAGATGGTTTCGACGCGATCCTGCTCGACGCGCCATGCTCCTCCACGGGTACCACACGCCGCCACCCGGATGTTCTCTGGACCAAGGACACCACGGATATCGCCAAGCTTGCGACCCTTCAGGAGCGCCTGCTGCGCCATGCGGTAACCTTGCTCAAGCCCGGCGGTCGGATTGTGTTTTCGAACTGCTCCATTGATACGATCGAGGGAGAGATGGTCGTCGACAAGGTGCTCGCCGATCACAGTGACCTGAAGATCGTGCCAATTGAACCCGATGACTGGCAAGGTTTGGAGGAGGCGATCACGGCCCGGGGCGAATTCCGGACCACGCCGGCCATGTTGGCGGACCAGGGCGGCCTCGACGGCTTTTACGCCTGCGTGATTGCTAAAACTTAACGAATCTTTGAATAAACCTGTTGGAATGTACCGTCGGACATTTTCAGCGCTCACGGCACGTGCTTCGTGGCAGGTCTGTCGCGATTGCGTAAGCGACGATGCGCATCGTCGTGGCGCCTCCCATTAAAGTCCTGGCGTCCGCACCAGTCTGGTCAGCGGAGTGCCCGATCAGGAAGATTGCGGTAACAGGAACGAGAATGCGGATAAACGACCGTCGGAAACTCATTGGCCTGTATCTCGACGAAACATGGCGTCGAGCCCGACAGGCGGTGGCGTTGACCGTTCCGTCCATGGGCGTCCGAGGCCTGCGCATCACCCGGGTCGTTGTTGCCCCGACTGATCTGCGTGCCGTCGACACGTTCGTCGCCGAGGAAATTCTCGATGGGCGATACCCTCTGGCCGGCCGCGTTCTGGACGCGGGTCGCGAGTCCCCTTTTTCGCTGGAGCTCCCCAGCCGACAGTTTGCCATTCGGCTGCATGGCTTCGGTTGGCTGCGCCACATCAGGGCCGACAAGACGCCAGCCGCCTGCGACAACGCCCGATGGATCGTCGATCAGTGGATCGGCCTGCATGGCAGCCGGGCGACCGGCATCGCCTGGGATCCGGAAGTGGTCTCCCGCCGCATCATCAGTTGGCTGTCGCATTCACCGGTCGTCCTGCAAGAGGCGGAAGCCGGTTTTTACCGCCGGTTCATCGGCTCGCTGAGCCAGCAGGTGCGCTACCTGCAGCGCCGCGTCGATCACCTGCCTGAGGGACTGCCGCGCCTCTTGGCGCGTATTGCCCTTGCCATGGCGTCAGTCTCGACGGAAGCGAGGCAGTCCGTCGTGCGCCGTATGGGACGGCAGCTCGATCGGGAACTCGAACGACAGATCCTGCCCGATGGGACCCATCTATCGCGCAATCCTCAAGCCTGCGTCGATCTCCTCTTCGATCTGTTGCCGCTGCGCCAGACTTACATCAATCTCGGCCACGACCTGCCGCAGAGGCTGATTTCCGTGATCGACAGAATGTATCCGGCCGTCCGCTTCTTCCGTCACACCGCCGGCGATCTGGCGCTCTTCAACGGTGCAAGCTCCACGCTGGCGACCGATCTGATGAGCGTGCTGCGATATGACGAAACCGCAGGCCAGCCTTTCAAGGCGCTTCCCCATGGTGGCTATCACAGACTGTCCGGGGGAGACACCGTGCTGCTGGTCGACACCGGAAAGCCGCATTCACTGCGGCTGTCGAACACGGCCCATGCCGGATGCCTCTCTTTCGAACTTTCGTCGGGCCGCAACCGTTTCATCATCAATTCCGGCCTGCCGCGCTTCGCTGGCGAAAAGCTGCGGCAACTGGCACGCACCACCGCCGCTCACAGCACCGTATCGATCGGAGATGTTTCCTCGGCAAGAATGATCCAATCAGACTATCTGGGTCCCATCCTGACCACGGGTCCCTCTGTTATCGACGTCGATCGGCAATCCGGCCCGGACGGCAGCGATCGATTGTCCGCACGCCACGACGGCTACGCAGAGCGCTTTGGCCTGCTGCACGAACGTGAGATCCGCATCAACCAGCCAGGAACGAAAATCGCTGGCCGCGACCGTCTGCTTCACACCGACGGGCAACCGATCGCGGACCAGCCAGCCGCCGAAGCCATCGCCCGTTTTCACCTGCATCCGTCAATCGAGTTGGAACGGCTTGACCCGCGCAAGGTCAAACTCGTCGCCCCCGATGGCGAGAGTTGGGATTTCTCCATCCCCGTCGGCGAACTGACGATCGAAGAAGATGTGTTTTTTGCCGACGTTTCTGGCATCCGCCCGTCCCGGCAGATCGAAATTCGCTTTGCAGGGCCCGAGATACGGTGGTTTCTGGCCCATCACGCCTGAGAGGCGCAGCCGTAAGGTTTCTTCTTTCGGGAAGCTGTGCTAGGGCGCCCGCATCGTGCCCATCTCACGCCGGGCGCGCCCTGCAAGCTCGGAGATAACCATGGCCGTCGTTTCAAAGAAGATCCCTGCCCCAGACCTCGTGCGCATCCGCACGGCCCTCCTCTCTGTCTCCGACAAGACCGGCATCGTGGAATTCGCGCGCGGCCTTCACGAGCGGGGAGTTCGCCTGCTGTCGACCGGCGGCACCCACAAGGCACTCGCGGCTGAAGGTCTTCCGGTCATCGACGTATCCGAAATCACCGGCTTCCCCGAGATCATGGACGGTCGCGTGAAGACGCTTCACCCGAAGGTTCACGGCGGCCTGTTGTCGATCCGTGACGATGCAGAACATGTGGAGGCCATGACGGCGCATGGTATCGAGGCGATCGACCTCGCGGTCATCAACCTCTATCCGTTCGAGCAGGTTCGCCAGGCTGGTGGCGACTATCCGACGACGGTCGAGAACATCGATATCGGCGGCCCCGCGATGATCCGCGCCTCGGCCAAGAACCATGCTTATGTAACGGTGGTCACGGATGCGGCAGACTATCCCGCCGTGATTGCCGCTCTTTCTGAAAACGACGGCCAGACGACCTACGCCCTGCGCCAGAAGCTGGCGGCCAAGGCCTATGCCCGCACAGCTGCCTATGATGCGGCGATCTCGAACTGGTTCGCAGAAGCCCTCGAAATCGAAATGCCGGCTTATCGCGTGGTCGGCGGGGCCTTGAAGGAAGCCATGCGTTATGGCGAAAATCCCCACCAGGCGGCCGGTTTCTACGTCACCGGCGACAACCGTCCGGGCGTGGCGACCGCGACCCTGCTGCAAGGCAAGCAACTGTCCTACAACAACATCAATGACACGGATGCCGCCTTCGAACTGGTCGCGGAGTTCCCGGCCGAGAACGGCCCGGCCTGCGCCATCATCAAGCACGCCAATCCGTGCGGCGTGGCGACCGGATCGAGCTTGGTCGAAGCCTACAAGCGCGCACTCGCCTGCGATTCCGTGTCGGCCTTCGGCGGCATCATAGCGCTGAACCAGATCCTCGACGCGGCGACCGCGACCGAAATCGTCAAGCTCTTCACCGAAGTCATCATCGCACCTGACGTTACGGACGAAGCCAAGGCGATCATCGCGGCCAAGCCAAATCTGCGGCTGCTGACGACCGGAGCCCTGCCGGACCCGCGAGCCCGTGGGCTGATGGCCAAGACCGTATCCGGCGGTTTGCTCGTGCAGACCCGTGACAATATCATGGTTGAAGATCTCGACCTCAAGGTCGTGACCAAGCGCGCACCCACGGCCGTAGAACTCGAAGACATGAAGTTCGCGTTCAAGATCGCCAAACACGTGAAGTCGAACGCAGTCATTTATGCGAAGGACGGGCAGACGGCAGGTATCGGTGCCGGCCAGATGAGCCGTGTCGACTCTGCTCGCATCGCGGCTTTGAAAGCCGAAGATGCGGCCAAGGCGCTGGGTCTTTCGGCACCGCTTACGAAGGGCTCGGCCGTTGCGTCGGAAGCCTTCTACCCCTTCGCGGACGGCCTTCTGGCGGCGATCGCAGCCGGTGCCACCGCAGTCATCCAGCCCGGCGGCTCGATGCGCGACGAGGAAGTCATTGCTGCAGCCGACGAACACGGCGTTGCCATGGTCTTCACCGGCGTGCGCCATTTCCGTCACTGAAAGACAAGAGACGGGCATTCCGCGAAACGAAAGGGGCCGGAAGATCACTCTTCCGGCCCTTTCTGTCTCAAGGCGCCCCGGCACCGCTTCGGGCGGGATAGGGCGTCTTCCACAGGATGACGAGACCGACCACCAGGAAAACCAGCATAGTGGCCATGCCAACCCGGGCCGAGCCAGTCCAGGCTGTCAGAAGCGAGAACGACAAGGTGGCCATGAAACTGGTGGCGCGCCCTGACAGGGCATAGATGCCGAAATAGCGTCCCGCTTCATCCGGATCGACGCTGCGGGCAAGGTAAGAGCGCGACGACGCCTGCACCGGCCCGAAAGACACGCCGATCAACAAGCCATACAGGATGTACGCCTTCTCCGCCGGCGTGGCGAACAGTCCCTCGGTCGTCCCGATCGGAAGGTTGACGAAACCGAATAGGGTGAAGTCGGCCCCGGTCGAAACGATCCCGAGGGTCGCGAGGATGAGCAGGCTGAGGCTGGTGATCACGACGATCTTGGAGCCAAACAGACGGTCAATTCGCCCCGCCAGCATGCAGCCGAAGATGGCAACAACGTTCAGGATGATGCCATAGATGCCGATCTCCATGGTCGACCAGCCGAACATGGCGGCCGCGAACACGCCCCCCAGGATGAGGAGGCCGTTGACCCCGTCCTGATAGATCATGCGCCCGACAAGGAAGCGAAGAACCGGTTTGCGGTGGCGAAGCTCGGCAAGCGTATGCCGGATCTCGATCAGCCCCGAACGGACAGCATTGCCCAGAGCCTTGCCCTTGGGCGCATCCGGCGTGAACAGAAACATTGGCAAAATGAAAAGAAAGTACCAGACGGCGGAAATTGGCCCCGTGATGCGAGCGTCTTCGCCCAGCGCGGGATCGAGGCCGAACAGAGGGGGAGCACCCAGCAAGGTTACTCCCGTCGAAGGATTGGCGGCGAGGAACAGGACGACGAAGATCAGAACGATCATACCGCCGAGATAACCAAGTCCCCAGGCAATATTGGACACCCTTCCCACGTCCTTCTGGCTGACGAGCCGTGGCATCATCGAGTCGTTGAAGACGATCGAGAACTCCGCTGCCACGCTCGCAAGGATCATCAGCAACATCACGAAACCGACGGGCGATCCCGGCGCAGCCGTCCAGAGCAGCAGCAGGCAGGCGATCTTGATCACCGCGAAGAAGGCAATCCACGGCTTGCGGGCTCCAGACTGGTCGGCGATGGAGCCAAGAACGGGTGCAAGAATAGCGATGGCGATACCGGAAATCGTCGCCGCATTGCTCCACGCCGTCTGCGCTGTCACAGGATCGGCAGTCATCCGCGAAACGAAATACGGACCGAAAATGAAGGTTGTGATGACGGTGAAGAAGGGCTGAGCTGCCCAATCGAAAAACATCCAGCCCGCAACACCCTTGTCGATGGTTGCGGCGCTGGATCTGTCATCTGCACGCGTTGTCACTTGAACCCCCGGAGCTTGGTCTGCCCCGGACAGTGTCACCTCGCATGATCCTGCGCAACATCACCGAGCAGTCCGGCCGCAACCGCGAGCTTGGAAATGCTCGGTTCGCCGCTATCGACGATCGCCGATATCTCCTTGCCGATTCGCTCGACATGCACCTTGTCGGCCGCCAGCCAGGCCTCGACCGGATTTGCGTTTTCGGAATGTTCAGCTAGCGCCTTGCAAACGATCTGTCGCCGCGCCTGACCGATCCGGTCAAGGCTGCGTGTCAAAGCGAGATTGTCGTAGTGATCAGACGGCTGCAGCCGCCGCGCATTCTCGATTATGCGTCCGATCCGGAAAGCCTCCGAAACCGCGAAGAAGCCCTGCATGGCGGCAGCGAAATCTGCCCCGGTCCGCTCGGCGATCTGCAGGACTTCCGGCAAGAGCTGGAGGGTCTGCAGATCGACCACCTCGGCAGCGATCTCTTCAGGAGCGCCTGCTTCGACCAGTTCGGCGATCTGATCGTCAAAATGCTGGCGCAGCAGCGGCGGCAATGCTTCGGCAAACACGGGCTTAGCCGTCTGCACGGCAGCGGTGAGCTGTGCCACCGCTTCACCAACCGTACCCTTGGAAAGGCCGGTATCGATCAGAAGCCGCGTCATGGCGACATAGACCTCGGAGACGATCGCATAGAGCCGGTTCTGCGTTTGGCCGGGCATCTTGGCATCCAGCGCGTCGAGACCGTCCCAGATGCGGCTGAGGTCCAGCGCATCGCGTGTGACCAAAGCCGCTTTCACGACATCGTCCGGCGAGCCGCCCGTGGCATCGACCACCGAGACGATGAAAGCCGGGCCACCGCGATTGATGGCATGGTTCGCCAACGCTGTTGCAATGATTTCCCGCCTCAGGCGGTGTCCGGCGATGTCGCCAGCGAAGGTCTCGCGCATGGCAGCGGGGAAGTAATTGAACAACGTCCCTTCGCAATAGGGATCGTCCGGCAGATCCGACTCCACCAGTTGGTCGAAGAGGGCGATCTTTGCGTAGGAGAGCAGGACACCAATTTCGGGGCGAGTGAGAGCCTTCCCCGAGACATAACGTTCGGCAACCGCAGCGCCATCAGGAAGCGTCTCCACCTTCCTGTTCAATCGTCCCTGACCCTCCAGATAATCCATAAGCCGGCTAAGCTCTTCCCGGTTTCCGGATTCCTTCGCTTCCGTCAGAGAAATCGCAAGCGACTGCAGGTAGTTGTTGCGCAGGACGAGTCGACCGACCTCATCGGTCATCGTTGAAAGCAACACGTTACGCTTTTCGCGCGGCAGGCGGCCGTCCTGCATGGCCGGGCTGAGCGCGATCTTGATATTGACCTCGACGTCGGACGAATTGACACCGGCCGAATTGTCGATGGCATCCGAATTGCACCGACCGCCATGCAGCGCGTAGGCGATGCGGCCCTTTTGAGTGACGCCGAGATTGGCGCCTTCGCCGATGACCTTGGCGCGAACCTCACCGGCATCGATGCGGATTGCATCATTTGCCCGGTCTCCCACCTCTGCATCCGTCTCTGTCGGTCCCTTGATATACGTGCCGATACCGCCGAACCAGAGCAGGTCCACAGGCGCCTGCAGGATCGCCGTCATGATGTCGAACGGCGTGACGGTCAAGCCTTCGATTCCGATGGCAGCGGCTGCCTCAGGGGTCAACGTGACGGACTTTTCCGACCGTGAAATGATCATCGCGCCTTTCGACAGCGCAGCACGATCGTAGTCCTGCCAACTCGAACGCGGCAGGGAGAACATCCGGCGTCGCTCGGCAAATGAAGTCGCCGGGTCAGGCTGCGGGTCGATGATGATGTCCCGGTGGTCGAAGGCTGCGATCAGCTTGATCTGCTCCGAGAGCAACATGCCGTTGCCGAACACGTCGCCGGACATATCTCCGACACCGGCCACGGTGAATGGCGTCGTCTGGATGTCGATGTCCATCTCGCGGAAATGCCGCTTGACGGTCTCCCAGGCGCCACGCGCGGTGATACCCATCTTCTTGTGGTCGTATCCGGCCGAGCCACCAGACGCGAAGGCATCATCGAGCCAGAAACCTGCCGCCTGAGCAAGGCCGTTGGCGGTATCGGAGAAAGTGGCAGTTCCCTTGTCGGCCGCGACGACGAAATACGGATCGTCGCCATCCGGCCGCAGTGTGTCTGCCGGCGGGACAATCTTGCCGGACACGATGTTGTCGGTGATCGACAGGAGTGTGCGGATATAGGTCTTGTAGGCTTCCGTCCCGGCTGTAAGCCAAGCTTCGCGATCACTCTGTGACGGCAGGAGCTTGGGGAAGAACCCGCCTTTCGCGCCAACAGGCACGATGACGGCATTCTTGACCTGTTGCGCCTTCACGAGACCGAGCACTTCTGTGCGGTAATCCTGAGCACGATCGGACCACCGCAGACCACCACGGGCCACCTTCCCGAAACGGAGATGAACCCCCTCGACCTCGACGCCATAAACGAAGATTTCGCGGAACGGTCTGGGTTCAGGCAAGCCCTCCACCTGATGCGGATCGAATTTGAAGGCCAGCATCGGCCGCACGCTCTGCTGGTAGCCCTGCTGAAAGAAGTTCGTTCGCAATGTCGCTTCGATCACATTGATATAGCGCCGAAGGATGCGGTCCTCGTCCAGGCTCCGAACGGCCCCGAGTCCCGTTTCGAGTGAAGCCAAGAGTTCCGAATTGCGTTTGCTGCGCGCCTTCTCCGCGACCGCCGGGTCGAGGCGGTTCCGGAAGAGAGAAACGAGGTCGGTGGCGATGGCAGGATGCTTGGCCAAGGTCTCGGCGATGTAGTTCAGCGGATACACAGAGCCGGCCTGGCGCAGATACGCTGCATAGGCACGCAGGACCGAGGCTTCGCGGGCGGAAAGCCCGGCTGCCAGGACCAGTCGGTTGAAGCCGTCATTGTCCACCATGCCGGTGAAGGCCGCGAGGAAGGTGTCTTCGAGCAGCTTGCCATGCTGGTGGATGTCGAAATGGACGGACGACGGTGCGGCGAGTTCCATATCATGCAGCACCACCGACTGCCGTTCGCCACCGTTCGCCACGATGCCGATGTCGAACGTCCGCTCGCTGATCACACCGAAGCCGAGGTTTTCCAGCAATGGAACACGCCGGGACAAAGGCAGATGATCACCAGCATGGAAGATCTTCAGATAAAGCGATGACCCGTGCTCGCCCTCCACCTGATGGAATTCCAGCGACAACGGTGCACCTGCGATGCAGGCTTTGATGTGCCGCAAATCGTCGACGGCCTGTTCGGGCGTGAAGGCCTCCTGGAACGCTTCGGTTACATCCAGGCTGATCGCATCCGCTCCGGCCAGCGACAAGAACCGATCGCTCCAACGGGCTGTGATCCGCCGGACTGCATCTTCAAGAGCGGCCTGCTCGATTTGAGGCGTCGCCCCCTCTCGTCGACCGATGATGATGTGGACGCGAGCCACCCCACCTTCAGGGAAGGCCGGGTAATAAGCGGACACGTGGCCCTTGTAGACCGAGCGGAAATAGTCCCCGATCTTTTCACGTACCAGCGAATTGTAGTCTTCGCGTGGCACGTACACGATCAGGGATACGAAACGGTCGAAATGATCGATCCGCGGCAGGACGCGCACGCGCGGCCGCTCGGACAGGTCGTTGATCTGCTCGCAAAACTTCGCCAGCAGTTCCGGCGTGATCTGAAACAGATCGTCACGCGGATAGCTCTCGAGCGTGTTCTGCAACATGCGACCGGAATGGCTGCGTGGGTCGAAGTCGAAGTGCGAAACGACTTTCTCGACCTTCGCACGCAGCAAGGGGATCTGATTCACCGAGCGAGTATAGGCGGTCGCCGTAAACAAGCCGACGATGCGCAGTTCCCCGACGACCTTGCCGTTCGGTCCAAACCGCTTGACGCCGACATAATCCATGTAGGCACGCCGATGGACGACCGATTTGACGTTCGCCTTGGTCACGATCAGGAAGTCGGGTCCCTGCAGGAAGGCGAGGATTTCCGGGGTGGTCGTAACCTGATTCTGCCCCTGTCGCAGGACCAGCACATCCGGATCGGACAGAATGCCGAGACCGCTGCCCTGATCACGCTCGACGGTGGCGTTCTCGCCTTCGCCGGAATAGGTGTATTCCCGCATACCAAGGAACGTGAAGTTGTTGTTGCGCAGCCATTCCAGGAAGGCCACGGCCTCGTCCCGTTCGGCCTCGTTCCGACCTGCCGAAAGCGCCCGCAATTCGAAAAGCGCTTCCTCCAGAAGGCCAAGCATAGGCTTCCAGTCTGTTGCAGCCATCTTCACCTGCGCAAGCACGTGATCGAGACGGCGGACCAGATCCGCGGACTGCTCCTCGTTCAACGGCGCGAGATGCAGCTGTATATAGCTGACCTTGATCGCCCCCTCCGGATCAGAATCCGGGTTCGACAACGATATCTCACCCTTCGGCGTCACCGCCAGAATGGGATGAACAGCCATATAGATGTCGCGGTAGAGGCTGGTCACCTCTCCCATGAGGGAGTCATAGAGAAACGACTTGTTGTGATCGACGATCGAGAGCACGCTCACTGGAACGCCATTGGGCCGCACGGGAGCAAGGCTTTCTATTCGGATATATGGTTTTTGCCGGTCCCATGCGCCGAGGTCTGCCGCGGCCCGGGCCGCCCCATGAGCGAGCATATCTGCGGGATAGCGGTCGAGGTCGTCGTTGCTGGCACGGCCGAAAATCGTGGAAGGAGCGATGGATGCCACTCCCAGCGCGGCGGCGCTTTCGTCAGCGGATCCGAGCAGTTGATCGCGCTTGGGGTTGCCCGTCCTGGTCATGTGCCTCTCCTTCGGCAGCGGCTGTGAGCCGTCATGATTCTGCAAATGTTTTGCGAAAGTATGTATGAATCGAAATTGAGGGCAATTTCGGCGAAAATGCCTCCGAATTCCGAGAAAATGCGATTTTTTTCGAGAGAAAATGCGTAAACACGTTCCAAATCGTCGATTTTCCAGCCGAAAGTGCCAGAAATGGAAAAAGTACCTGCGAATGCCGTCATCGTGATTTCGAGCCATGTCGTGCGCGGTTCTGTTGGAAACCGCGCGGCTGTATTCGCGCTCGAAACCCTTGGTCATCCCGTCTGGGCGTTGCCGACGATCGTGATGCCCTGGCATCCCGGCAAGGGACCGTCGACCCGGCTACGCTTCGACGATCTGGCCTTCGAATCCGCAATTGATGACCTGGCAAGGGCGCCATGGCTGGGAGAGGTCTCAGCCATCCTCACCGGCTATTTCGGAAGCCCCGCTCAACCGGCCGCAGCCGCAAAGCTCGTCTCGGCCGCCAAAGCCGCCAATCCGAACGTGACTTACATCTGCGATCCGGTGATGGGTGATCTCGGAGGTCTCTACATCCCGCCAGAAACGGCCGCTGGCATCCGCGACGAACTCATTCCCCTGGCCGATATCGCAACGCCGAACCGATACGAGTTGCAGTGGATGGTCGGAAGCGCCTTGGAGAGCAATCAGGCGATCATGGAAGCCGCATTGTCGCTCGGTCCGCCGCGAATGCTCGTGACTTCGGCCGTGCCGATGATGGCAGGTGGCACCGGCAATCTTCTTCTCTCGGGTCGCAGCGCAATCCTTGCCGAACACCGCTTGATCGACAATCCGCCCAACGGCCTGGGTGACCTT
This sequence comes from Hyphomicrobiales bacterium, assembly GCA_900473805.1. Lineage (GTDB taxonomy): Bacteria > Pseudomonadota > Alphaproteobacteria > Rhizobiales > Rhizobiaceae > Allorhizobium. Next base: position 111,067 of record UCMS01000014.1, read on the forward strand.
TTGGCCGCGGTGTTTCTCGCGCGTATCCTGGAGGGTCTCGATGAGGAGAGGGCCCTGCAACTGGCCACGGCCAGTGTTTTCGAGGTCCTGGCGAGAACCACCAAACGGGGCGGTGACGAACTGACACTGGAGAGCGATTCCGGCAGTCTGTCGACCCCCATGGCCATGGTGCAGATGCGCCGCCTCATGCATCCGGCCCAGCGTCCGCGCAAACCGGGTTGAGAGCTGAGGGAAAGCTTCGCCGCTGAACCGGTTGCCTTGAGGCTGTCGGCGCTGTAAGCGGATAGATATGAGCAGCTTTCCTACTCCCCTCCTCAACGGTTACCGCAACTTCATGAGCGGTCGCTACGTCGATCAGCGCGAGCGCTACCGCGTGCTTGCGGAGCAGGGGCAGAAGCCGCACACGCTGGTCGTTGCCTGTTGCGATTCACGCGCGGCACCCGAGATGATCTTCGACGCCGACCCGGGTGAACTGTTCGTCGTGCGCAACGTGGCCAACATGGTGCCGCCCTATGAGCCGGATGGTCAGTATCATTCCACGTCGGCTGCCCTGGAGTTTGCCGTGCAGGCGCTTCGTGTGAAAGACATCATTGTCATGGGGCACGGGCGTTGCGGGGGTATCAGCGCGGCGCTGGATCCGAACGCCGAACCGCTTTCGCCGGGTGACTTCATCGGCAAATGGATGAACCTCGTAGCCCCGGCCGCCGAGCAAATTCAGGGTAATTCGGTCATGACGGCCGTTGAGCGTCAGACAGCGCTGGAGCGGATATCGATCCGCAATTCGATCAGCAACTTGCGGACCTTCCCCTGCGTGAAGATCCTTGAGGAACGCGGCAAGCTGCGCATCCACGGCGCCTGGTTCGACATCAGCAACGGCGAACTCTGGCTGATGGATCCGCAGACCCGGGACTTCATTCGTCTGGACGGGCAAGAAACGGCCTGAAGTACCGACCGGGCTGCGGTCCGCCGGCCTTTGCAAACACGCTCGGAAGATAACTCGGAAAAAAGCCGGCGCGACAGATGTTTGCCGCGCCAGCGTCGGGTCATTCCGCGTCGATGCGCGCACCGATATAGGCGATAGCCTGCTGATAGACGGTCGCAGCGTTCCAACCCTGAATCGCCGCGAAATTCGGTTCGCCCTGCTGATAGCCTGCACCCGCCTGCCAGCCATGGCCCTTGAGGAAATTGGCCGTCGAGGCCAGAGCATCGGCTCTCGAACGAACCAGATCGATATGACCATCACCGTCACCATCGACGCCATAACGCACGACGTTGCGCGGCAGGAATTGCGTCTGGCCGATTTCACCGTGAGCGGCGCCCTTGGCGTTGATGTCGAGATTGCCAGCCTGCACGAGTTCAAGAGCGGCATAGAACTGGTCGGTGAAGAACTCGCTGCGGCGGCAATCGAAAGCCAGCGTCGCAACGGCCGAAAGCGTGTGCTCTTTGCCGAGGAAGGAACCGAAGCCGGTTTCCATGCCCCAGATCGCGATCAGCGGGCCGGCGGGGACCCCATACTGACGCTCGATCTTGGCGAATAGCGCGGCATTGCTCTTCTTCATGCCCTTGCCGCGATTGATGATCGTCTGTCCGCCACGCTTCTGCATGAACTGGTCGAAAGACAGCTTGAAGCTCTTCTGACCACGGTCGGCACTGATGGTGCTGCGGCTGTAATTGATGGAGCTGAACACCTTGTCCAACGTCCTGGGGCTGAGCCCGGAACCTGCAGCCTGCTCCTTGAAAGCTGCGGCCCACTGCTCGAACCCGGCGGATGTGTTGCTGCAGGCGGCAGCCAACGCCGAACCCGTTCCGGCGAATACGGACACCACTGAAATCAGTGCTGCGGACAATGTAAAGTTCAGACGCATTCAGGCCTCGTCATTGACTGTTTCTTTGGGGCGCACCATGGCAGCGAAACATGATCCTGTCATCAATCAACCCCTAATGAAGCCGCACCCGAGCTTCAAAATGGATCACATTCCTATGAGACAGGGAACTCCCGCCCGGCTGATCGCCGGGCGGCAAGCGGATGTGATCAGTTGGCGGCGTTGCGCGGTGTGATCAGCCCGCGGTTCAGAAGCAATTCCGCAATCTGGATGGCGTTGAGAGCGGCACCCTTGCGCAGGTTGTCCGAGACGACCCACATGTTGAGACCGTTCTCGACCGTGGCGTCTTCGCGGATGCGCGAGATGTAAGTCGCATCTTCACCGGCGCATTCGAGCGGGGTGATGTAGCCGCCGTTTTCCTGCTTGTCGATGACGAGGCAGCCCGGTGCATCGCGCAGGATGTCGCGGGCCTGATCGGCCGTGATTTCGTTCTCGAACTCGATGTTGACCGATTCCGAATGGCCGATGAAGACCGGAACGCGCACAGCGGTGCAGGTCACCTTGATCTTCGGATCGAGCATCTTCTTGGTCTCGGCGAGAACCTTCCACTCTTCCTTCGTATAGCCGTCTTCCATGAAGCTATCGATGTGCGGAATGACGTTGAAAGCGATGCGCTTGGTGAACTTCTTGGCTTCGACCGGATCGGCGACGAAGACGGCGCGGGTCTGGGTGAAGAGTTCGTCCATGCCTTCCTTGCCGGCACCGGACACCGACTGGTAGGTCGAGACGACGACACGCTTGATCTTGGCAAAGTCATGCAGGGGCTTCAGCGCCACAACGAGCTGAGCGGTCGAGCAATTCGGGTTCGCGATGATGTTACGCTTCTTGAAGTCGACCACGGCGTCCGGATTGACTTCCGGAACGATCAGCGGCACGTCGGCGTCGTAGCGCCAGGCCGACGAATTGTCGATCACGACGCAACCCTGGGCGCCGATCTTCGGCGACCACTTCTGCGAGATGGTGCCGCCGGCGGACATCAGGCAAATGTCGGTCGTCGAGAAATCATAGTGCTCCAGGTTCTGAACCTTGAGAACCTTGTCGCCGAAGGAGACTTCGGTGCCCTGAGAACGGGCGGACGCCAGTGCGACAACTTCCGAAGCCGGAAAGCCGCGTTCGGAGAGGATGTTCAGCATTTCGCGGCCGACATTGCCGGTAGCGCCTACGACTGCAATCTTGAAACCCATGTCAATGCTCTCTTTCTGTCTCTCCGCGGATGGTGAGGAGGAAGCCTGCGACGGGTGCGCAATCTTCCTTGTCCCCGGCCGTGCCGGGGAGAGAGCGGTGGCCGAAGACGTCAGACGGTTTTCGTCGTCGTTTTGGCCGTGGTCGTGGATACGAGAGAAATGCATGCGCCACCGGCAGCAGGCTGCTGCAGGTGGTTTGAGACCTCGAAGGACTGCCCGAAAGCGTGCATGAACCGAATTCCTCTTCGCGGCGAGGGATTACAAGGTTTTGTGCGCGAGTCAAGCCGCGCCCATGGCGGGAAAGACGAAAACGCGCCGACAGTGCATCGGCCAGTGGCCAATTGCCGCCCCGGATGTGTCGCAATGACATGTTCCAGGCTTGCCGAGGCAACGCACCCGTGGAACAAGACGCGGTCTTCACCGGAGTTCTGCATGCCGCCTGCCATTCGCGACCTCACCACCGATGATCTGCCAGCGGCCACCGCAATCTATGCAGACGCCGTTTTGACAGGGACGGCAAGCTACGAACTCGATCCACCCGGTCTCGATGAGATGACGGCCCGTTACACGGCGATAACGGGCAAGGGTTATCCTTATATCGCGGCGATCGACGAGACCGGTTCGCTCCTCGGTTACGCCTATGCCTCCGCGTTCCGCACCAGGCCAGCTTACCGGTGGTTGGTGGAGGACTCGATCTACGTTGCCAAGACCGCGCGTGGCCTGGGGGTCGGCAAGAGCCTGCTGGCTGCGCTTGTCTCACGCTGCGAGGCGCTCGGCTTTCGTCAGATGGTCGCCGTGGTTGGTGGCGCAAGCGAAGCCTCGGTCGCGGTCCACCGTTCCTGCGGCTTCTCACTCGCAGGCCGACTCGACGGAACGGGCTTCAAGCATGGCATCTGGCTCGACACGATCTTCATGCAGCGGCCGCTGGGCGAAGCACAGACCACCAAGCCCGACCTGTCGAACTATCCCGGAACGCTTGGCTGACTCAGTCGATCGCCTTGAGGGCCTTGTCGAAGACCTTCAAAACCTGCTTCAGATCATGGCCACGCTTGAGGGTTCGACCGTCGGTCGCCACAACCGAAAAAGCCCCCTGCTTTGCTGCGAGCTTGGGGTTCTTTTCGATGCGATAGAGCGGATAGTCGCCCGCACGCTTGAAGACGGAGAAAACCGCTTTGTCCTTGAGGTGGTCGATCGCGTAATCCCGCCAATCGCCTTCACCAACCATGCGACCATACACCCAGAGGATGGCATCCAGTTCACGACGATGGAAGGTGACCGGGAGGGGATCGAGAGACTGCCGATAGATACCCAGGTCGACCACGCTTGTTGAGCTCTTGTCGGCACCATCAGCTTCATGGCGCTGCCCTTCAGTCTGCTCGGTCATCAATGCTCCTCGAACATTCATTCATGACGGACACATGACAGTGTGCCTGACATGGCCGAAATAGCAAGCTTACGAGGCGCGCACGAACAGCGTCTTTTGGTCAGCGAGCGCGGTTGAGGAAACGGCTCAGCAGAAGATCTCGTAACCGGGCGGCAATCGGCGACAGCCTTTTGCCGTTGACGGTGATGAGGTGGTAGGGCGTGACGACGATGGGCGTGTCGAGCTTCAACGTACACAGGTCACCGACAGGCGTTTGCCGACAGAGAAGATCCGACACCTCACGCGACATCGGCGCAATCGCGTTCGATGAGGCGAGCATGGCGATCATAACCAGCAGAGAGGTCGTATTGACGATGTTGCGCGGGATCGGCGCGCCTTCCTCAATGAAGACACTCTCCACGGCGTGACGCAGTGGCGTTCCCGGCGCCTGCATGACCCAGGGGAAATGGGCCATGTCGGAGACATTGAGACGATCGACATTGGCAAGAGGATGCGTGCGGTGAACGACGATCTCGACCTCCTCCATCGTCGCGCCCTCCACATGGAACTGTCGCGCATCGATGCCCGGCGGGACACGCCCCAAGACAAAATCGTATTGCCCAGACAAGAGGTCCCGGATCATTTCGCTGCTTGAGGCGACATCGACGTGAATGTCGACCGTGGCCGCTTCCGCCTTCAGGGCCTTGATGGCTGGCACCACATATCCGACAGCACCGCCGGTCACGGCCCCAACGCGCACTTTGCCCGTCAGGCCTCGGCGAATCGCATCGACCTCGCGTGCCGCTTCGCGGATTTCCTCCAGCACGTTTTGAGCCCGCCGGATCAAGGCGCTGCCCACCGCCGTCGGCTCCATGCCCTTCGGTGTCCGCACGAAGATCGGAGAGCCGACATAGCGCTCTATCTCGCCCAACATGCGGGAAGCTGCAGGCTGTGTGAGTGCAAGTGATTGAGCGGCAAGACTTAATTGGCCAAGCTCGGCAATCGAGTTGACGAGGCTGAAATGTTTGGGCTGCAGTCTGTAAATGTGGTTCTCTGCCATCAACGATATATCAACTACGGTATGCAGAAAGTCAAAATAATCATTTGATCGGTATATGGGGCGCGATAAGAGTCCCAACGGAGCTGGGGGCTGCTGTGTCAGCCGCTCGTTCTTGTTTTTCAGCGAGTGCCAGGAGGAGCTTGGCCTCGCACGGTATGACCAGGGAGGTTACCATGAAGAAACTTGGAGCCCTGATTGCATCTTTTGCAATCGGTATCGCATCCTTTACACCCTTCGCCTACGCACAGGACAAGGGCGTCGTTGGCATTTCCATGCCGACCAAGACCTCGACCCGCTGGATCTCCGACGGCGAGACCATGGAAAAGCTGTTCAAGGAAGCTGGCTATACGCCGGACCTTCAGTTCGCTGACGACGATATTCCGAACCAGCTCGCCCAGATCGAAAACATGGTCACCAAGGGTGCCAAGGTTCTCGTCATCGGCGCCATCGACGGCACGACCCTCTCCGACATCCTGCAGAAGGCTGCCGATGCTGGCGTCAAGGTCATCGCATACGACCGCCTGATCCGCGATTCGGGCAACGTCGACTACTACGCCACCTTCGACAACTTCCAGGTTGGCGTGCTTCAGGCAACCAGCCTCGTAGACGGCCTCAAGGCCAAGTTCCCGGACACCAAGCCGTGGAACGTCGAACTCTTCGGCGGTTCGCCGGACGACAACAACGCCTTCTTCTTCTATGACGGCGCAATGTCGGTCCTGCAGCCCCTGATCGACAGCGGCGACATCGTCATCAAGTCCGGCCAGATGGGCATGGACCAGGTCGGCACCCTGCGTTGGGACGGCACTGTTGCCCAGGCTCGCATGGAAAACCTGCTTTCCTCGACCTACACCGAAGACAAGCTGCACGGCGCCCTGTCACCGTATGACGGCCTGTCGATCGGCATCCTGTCGGCTCTGAAGGGCGTTGGTTACGGTTCTGGCGACATGACCATGCCGGTTGTCACCGGTCAGGACGCCGAACTGCCGTCCGTCAAGTCGATCCTGGCTGACGAACAGTACTCGACTGTCTTCAAGGACACCCGCGAACTGGCGAAAGTTGCCGTTTCGATGGTTGACGCGATCATGGGTGGCAAGACCCCCGAGATCAACGACGAAAAGACCTACAACAACGGTGTGAAGGTCGTTCCGTCGTTCCTGCTGAAGCCGGTTGCTGTCGACAAGGCCAATGCCAAGGACGTTCTCGTTGGCGCCGGTTACTACACGGCCGACCAGATCGACAACTGATCCTCAGGATCGCTCTCGGGTCCGCGAGTCATCGCGGACCCATTTTCTATACGCATTGAAGGAGCTCGCGTCTTTGGCTTGACTGTGTCGCCGAAGATTGCCGGAATTCTGCCCATGGACAACATCATTCTCGAGATGCGCGGCATCACAAAGACATTTCCGGGCGTGAAAGCGCTGGACAATGTCAGCTTCAAGGTGCGCGAGGGCGAAATCCACGCGCTCGTCGGCGAGAACGGCGCCGGCAAGTCGACCCTGATGAAGGTGCTCAGCGGCGTCTATCCTGCCGGAACCTATGACGGCGACATCTTCTATGATGGCGAAGTCCGCCGCTTCAGTACCATTTCGAACAGCGAAGAGCTCGGCATTATCATCATCCACCAGGAATTGGCCCTCGTGCCTCTCCTGTCGATCGCCGAGAACATTTTCCTCGGCAACGAAATCGCCAATAGCGGCGTCATTCAGTGGCCACAGACCTTTGCGCGGACGAAAGAGCTGCTGGCGAAGGTTGGTCTGAAGGACAGCCCATCTACGCGCATAACCGATATTGGCGTCGGCAAGCAGCAGCTGGTCGAAATCGCCAAGGCTCTGTCGAAGAAGGTTCGTCTGCTGATCCTGGACGAACCGACCGCTTCGCTCAACGAGACGGATTCCGACGCCCTGCTCACCCTGCTGATGGAATTCCGCAAGCAGGGGATGACCTCGATCATCATCTCCCACAAGCTCAACGAAATCCGCAAGGTCGCCGATCAGATCACCATTCTGCGCGATGGCGGCACCGTTGAGACGCTCGACTGTCATACTCAGGAAATCACGGAAGACCGGATCATCAAAGGCATGGTCGGCCGTGACATGGAAGACCGCTATCCGCCCCGCGACCCGAAGATCGGCGACGTGCTCCTGGAAGTGAAAAACTGGAACGTCTTCCACCAGAACCACCGCGACCGGCAGTTCCTTCACGATGTGGCCTTCAACGTGCGCGCAGGTGAAGTCGTCGGTATCGCCGGTCTTATGGGTGCCGGTCGCACCGAAACGGCCATGAGCCTCTTCGGCAAGTCCTGGGGCCACAAGATCACCGGCGACGTGCTGATGCACGGCAAGCCCGTGGATGTCTCGACAATCCCGAAGGCGATTGATGCCGGCCTCGCTTATGTGACGGAAGACCGCAAGCATCTCGGCCTGGTCCTGCAGAACAATATCAAGGAAAACACCACGCTGGCCAACCTGAACGGCGTTTCCAACGGTGCCGTTATCGACGACCGTAAGGAAGCCAAGGTTGCCACCGATTACCGTCAGAAGCTCCGCATCCGGTCGCATTCGATCTATCAGGAAGCGGTCAATCTGTCGGGCGGCAACCAGCAGAAGGTCGTTCTGTCCAAGTGGCTGTTTACCAATCCGGAAGTGCTCATTCTCGACGAACCGACGCGCGGCATCGATGTTGGCGCCAAGTTCGAAATTTATACCATCATCAACCAGCTTGCCGCCGAAGGTAAGGGCATCCTGATGATCTCCTCGGAGATGCCCGAACTGCTCGGAACCTGCGATCGCATCTACGTCATGAACGAGGGGCGCATCGTGGCCGAACTGTCCAAGGAAGAAGCAAGCCAAGAGTCCATCATGCGTGCCATCATGCGCTCTGGGGAGAAAAACTAATGGCCATTGATACAAGAACCGAAACCCCAAAGGTCTCCGTGGGTGACTACCTGCGCAAGAACATCCGCGAATACGGCCTTCTGCTCGCGCTCGTCGTCATCATGGTGCTGTTCCAGGTTCTGACCGGCGGCGTCCTGTTCCGGCCGGTCAACATCACCAACCTCGTCCTGCAGAACTCGTTCATCGTCATCATGGCCTTGGGCATGCTGCTGATCATCGTCGCAGGCCATATCGACCTTTCCGTGGGTTCGATCGTCGCCTTCATTGGTGGCATATCGGCGATCATGCTGGTCAAATGGGGCTGGCATTTCGCCCTGGTCGTTCCGCTGTGTCTCGTGCTCGGCGCCGCGATGGGTGCCGCCCAGGGCTATTGGGTCGCCTATCAGAAGATCCCGTCCTTCATCGTAACCCTTGCCGGCATGCTCGTCTTCCGCGGCCTGACCTATGTCGCGCTCGGTGGCCGCCCGATCGGTCCGTTCCCGAAGGAATTCACCCTTCTCTCCACCGGCTTCATCCCGGACTTCCTGCCACTGACCGACACGACGGTGACGGGGATCGCAAACCACGTCGCGATTATCGCAGTCGTCGCTCTTGTCGCTCTCGCTATCTATTCGGGCATGAAGAACCGTCGCCTGAACGATGAGCACGGCAGCGAGAACGAGCCCTTCGTCTTCTTCGTCGCTCAGATGGGCATCATCAGCGCGGTCGCCATCTTCCTCGGCTACCAGCTTGCTACCTATCGCGGTCTGCCGAACGTCCTCGTCGTAATGGGCATCCTGATCGCGCTCTACTCCTTCGTCACGTCTCGCACGACCATTGGCCGCCGCATCTATGCGCTGGGCGGCAACGAAAAGGCTGCTAAGCTTTCGGGCATCAACACCGAACGTCTGGTGTTCCTGACCTTCGTGAACATGGGTGTGCTTGCCGCACTTGCCGGCATGATCATCGCGGCGCGCCTGAATTCTGCGACCCCGAAGGCCGGTGTCGGCTTCGAGCTCGACGTCATCGCGGCCTGCTTCATCGGTGGTGCCTCGGCATCCGGCGGCGTGGGCAAGATCACCGGTGCAGTCATCGGCGCCTTCATCATGGGTGTCATGAACAACGGCATGTCGATTATGGGTATCGGCATCGACTACCAGCAGCTCATCAAGGGCCTCGTGCTTTTGGCTGCTGTCTTCTTCGACGTTTACAACAAGAACAAAGCAGTCTGAGGATAGGCTTATGTTTCTCTCGCAATTGAAGACTGGCGGCGTCATTTGCCGCCAGGGTGAGGCCGCGCGCCTTGTCCCCGGCTACAACACCACTTACGACCTCGCCAAGGCGGCCATTGCTGCCGGAACGACCGTCGCAGCCCTGATCGAAAAGCAGGGCGCAGGCGATACGGTTGACCTGCTGGCACTTGCCGGCGAAGGCAAACTGGATTGCCCGGTCCGCCATCCGGACCCGGCCCATATGTATCTGACCGGTACGGGTCTGACCCACACAGGTTCCGCTTCAGCACGCGACAGCATGCATGCGGACACCGCCGGCATGAGCGACTCGATGAAAATGTTCCGCATGGGCATCGAAGGCGGCAAGCCGAAGCCGGGCGAAATCGGCGTTCAGCCGGAGTGGTTTTACAAGGGCAACGGCTTCAATGCTGTCGCTCCCGGCGAAGACCTTGTCTCGCCCTCGTTCGCGCTGGACGGTGGCGAAGAGCCGGAAATGGCCGGTTACTACATTATCGGCGAAGACGGCACGGCCCATCGCCTGGGCTTCTCGATCGCCAACGAATTTTCCGATCACGTGACGGAAAAGATAAACTACCTCTTCCTTGCCCATTCGAAACTGCGTCCGGCCTCCTTCGGCCCGGAACTGCGGATCGGCGCCCTGCCGGATCACGTCGAAGGCACCTCGCGCATTCTCCGTGGCGGGAAGACCGTATGGGAAAAGCCGTTCCTGTCGGGTGAGGCCAATATGTCCCACACGATCGCGAACCTGGAATACCACCACTTCAAATACGCGCTGTTCTGCCAGCCGGGCGACCTCCACGTGCACATGTATGGCACGGCGACGCTCTCGGTCGCAGATGGTTTCGTCACAGAAGAAGGTGACGTTTTCGAAATCGTGTCCCCGCAATTCGGTCTTCCGTTGCGCAACCGCCTGGCAAAGGCTGCCGCAGAGACCGTCAAGGTGAAGATGCTCTGAGCGGATCGGTCACCTGACCCGCCCATTTTTCCAGAGACAGGACAAAAGCCATGAGCAAGTTCAAACCGGCGGCTTGGCCGCGCCAACTGAGATCCCAGCACTGGTATGGCGGAACCTCCCGCGACACCATCTACCATCGTGGATGGATGAAGAACCAGGGACACCCGCACGACCTGTTCGACGGACGCCCGGTTATCGGCATCCTCAACACCTGGTCCGACCTCACCCCCTGCAACGGTCACCTGCGCGAACTTGCTGAAAAGGTGAAGGCAGGCGTTTGGGAAGCCGGTGGCTTCCCGGTCGAAATCCCGGTCTTCTCGGCATCGGAAAACACCTTCCGCCCAACAGCGATGATGTACCGCAACCTCGCGGCTCTCGCCGTTGAAGAAGCCATGCGCGGCCAGCCGATCGACGGCGCGGTCCTGCTCGTCGGCTGCGACAAGACCACCCCGTCGTTGGTGATGGCCGCTGCCTCGACGGACCTTCCGTCGATCGTCGTTACCGGCGGTCCAATGCTCAACGGATACTTCCGCGGCGAACGCGTCGGCTCTGGCACGCACCTCTGGAAGTTCTCCGAAGCCGTCAAGGCTGGTGAGATGACCCAGGAAGAGTTCGTCGAAGCCGAAGCTTCTATGTCTCGTTCCAGCGGCACCTGCAACACTATGGGCACGGCTTCCACCATGGCCTCTATGGTCGAAGCGCTCGGCATGGCGCTGTCCGGCAATGCCGCGATCCCGGCTGTCGACAGCCGTCGCAAGGTGATGGCACAACTTTCCGGTCGCCGGATCGTGCAGATGGTCAAGGATGACCTCAAGCCCTCCGACATCATGACCAAGGAAGCCTTCGAGAACGCCATCCGCGTCAACGGTGCGATCGGCGGCTCGACCAATGCTGTCGTGCACCTGCTCGCCATGGCCGGCCGGGTCGGCATCGACCTGACGCTCGACGACTGGGATCGCCTCGGCCGCGATATCCCGACGATCGTCAACCTGATGCCGTCGGGCAAGTACCTGATGGAAGAGTTCTTCTATGCCGGCGGCCTTCCCGTCGTCATCAAGCGCCTCGGCGAAGCCGGCAAGCTGCACAAGGATGCGCTCACGGTTTCCGGCGTCAGCATCTGGGACGAAGTCAAGGATGTCCGCAACTGGAACGAGGACGTTATCCTTCCGGTCGAAAAGGCACTGACGCAGCAGGGCGGCATCGTCGTTCTGCGCGGTAACCTCGCGCCGAAGGGATGCGTGCTGAAGCCGTCTGCCGCTTCCCCGCACCTGATGAAGCATCGTGGTCGTGCCGTGGTCTTCGAAGACATCGACGACTACAAGGCCAAGATCAACGACGAGGCACTCGACATCGACGAAACCTGCGTCATGGTCCTGAAGAACTGTGGCCCACGCGGCTATCCGGGCATGGCAGAGGTCGGCAACATGGGTCTGCCGCCCAAGGTTCTGCGCAAGGGCATCACAGACATGGTCCGTATCTCGGACGCCCGCATGTCCGGCACCGCTTACGGCACCGTGCTCCTGCACACCTCGCCGGAAGCCGCCCGCGGTGGTCCGCTTGCGATCGTTCGTGACGGCGACTTCATCGAGATCGACGTCGATGCCCGCAAGGTTCATCTCGATATCTCGGAAGAAGAGATGCAGCACCGCCTGGCGGACTGGCGGCCTTCGGTCGAAGCACCTGCAAGCGGCTATGCAAAACTCTTCCACGACCATGTCGAGGGTGCCGATACTGGTGCCGACTTCGACTTCCTGAAGGGCTGCCGCGGCTCGCCGGTCGGCAAGGACGCGCACTGAGGACCTTGACGATGACAGATCGTATCCCGCTCGCTCTTGTCGGCATCGGCAAGATTGCCCGCGACCAGCATATTCCGTCGATCGCTGGTGGTAACGACTTTGTCGTTGCCGCCGGTGTCAGCCGTCACGGCAAGGTCGAAGGTGCGGAAAACTTCACAGACTTCGATGCCTTCCTGGCTGCCCGCCCGGACATCAAGGTCGTATCGCTCTGCACACCGCCGGAAGTCCGCTTCGACATGGCAAAGGCTGCGATTGCAGCCGGCCGCCACGTGTTGATGGAAAAGCCGCCAGCGACCACGCTGGGGGAAGCAGAAGCGCTGAGCGAAATCGCTGCCAAGGCCGGCGTCACGCTCTTCGCCACCTGGCACTCGCGGTTCGCCCTTGGCGTCGAGCCGGCCAAGCAATGGCTGGCGGAAAAGGTCATCCAGTCGATCTCGATCGTCTGGAAGGAAGATGTCCGCCGCTGGCATCCCGGCCAGGCCTGGATCTGGGAACCGGGCGGCTTCGGCGTCTTCGATCCCGGCATCAACGCTCTGTCGATCCTGACCGAGATCGTTCCCGGCCATATCATGGTGCAGAAATCGACTCTCGAGTTCCCGGAAAACAAGAAGCAACCCATTGCGGCTTCCATCGCCATGCGGACAGTCGAAGGCGCGCCTGTTACGGCCGAGTTCGACTGGCGACAGGAAGGTCCTCAGACCTGGGACATCACCGTTCAGACAAATGAAGGCGAACTGCGCCTTTCAAAGGGCGGTTCGGAACTCTATATCAAGGGGACCCAACAGGCGTCCGGCCCGGATCGCGAATATGCGGGCATCTACGAACGTTTTGCCAAACTCATCCGCTCCCGCCAGAGCGACACCGACTATCAGCCGCTGCGCATCGTAGCGGATTCCTTCCTCTGCGGGGAACGGAAAGTCGTCGCTCCCTTCGAAGACTGACATGAAAAGGAGGCCCATCCCATGGCCTATACACCGACTGGAAAACACCTGATCGCCGGCAACTGGGTTGCCAGCACGGATACCTTTGCCTCGTCGCCTGCCACGGGCCCCTCCCACTCCTTCTCCAAGGGCACCCCTACCCTGGTCGACCAGGCGGTGAAGGCCGCCGAAGAGGCGTTCGAGACCTACGCCTATTCGACGCGCGAAGAACGCGCCGCTTTCCTAGACGCGATTGCCGAGGAAATCGATGCACGTGGTGATGCCATCACCGAGATCGGCAGCCAGGAAACCGGCCTGCCGGAAGCCCGCCTGATCGGCGAACGCGGCCGTACCGTTGGCCAGCTCCGCCTGTTTGCCTCCCATATCCGCAAGGGCGACTATCTTGATCGTCGCCACGACGAAGCGCTGCCCGACCGCAAGCCGCTTCCGCGTCCAGACCTCAAGATGGTCCAGCGCCCGATCGGACCGGTTGCTGTCTTCGGTGCTTCGAACTTCCCGCTGGCCTTTTCGACGGCCGGTGGCGACACCGCAGCTGCCCTCGCAGCCGGCTGCCCGGTCGTGGTCAAGGCGCATGATGCCCATCCGGGCACCGGCGAGATCGTGGCTTCGGCGATCGATGCCGCGATCAAGCGCTGCGGCGTCCATCCGGGCGTCTTCTCGCTGGTTCACGGCGGCAGCCGTGACGTCGGCCAGGCGCTGGTCCAGCACCCGCTGATCAAGGCCGTCGGCTTCACCGGTTCGCTCGGTGGCGGTCGTGCATTGTTCGACCTCTGCGCCCAGCGTCCGGAGCCGATCCCCTTCTTCGGCGAGCTTGGCTCGGTCAACCCGATGTTCATGCTGCCCAAGGCTGTTGCCACCCGCGGCGAAACCATTGCCAAGGGCTGGGTCGGTTCGCTCACCATGGGTGCCGGCCAGTTCTGCACCAATCCGGGCATCGTCGTCCTGCTGAAGGGCGATGACGCCGACAAGTATGTCGAGACCGCAACCGAAGCCCTCTCGGCCGTTGGCCCGCAAACCATGCTGACCGACGGCATCGCCGACGCCTACCGCAAGGGTGCGACCCGGATTGCCGGCACGGAAGGTGTCCGTTCGGTCCTGACCTCGACCTGCGACCTGCGCAATGCTACGCCCTACCTCTTTCAGACGACGGCCAAGGATTGGCTCGACAACCACGTGCTCGGCGAGGAAGTCTTCGGACCGCTCGGCCTGATCGTGATCGCGGAAAGCGAAGACGAGATGGTCGCCATGGCCCGCAGCCTCTCCGGTCAGTTGACGGCGTCGATCCATCTTGCGGAAGGCGATGAAGCCCTCGGAAAGCGCCTGATGCCGATCCTGGAGCGCAAGGCTGGTCGTGTTCTGGCCAATGGCTTCCCGACGGGAGTCGAAGTTGCCGATTCCATGGTTCACGGTGGCCCCTACCCGGCGTCGACGAACTTCGGCGCCACATCCGTCGGTACGCTGTCGATCCGCCGCTTCCTGCGGCCGGTCTGCTTCCAGGACATCCCGACGGCTCTTCTGCCGATCGATCTGACCTGAGGCAGAAGCAGTGACCGAGAAGCCGTTTGCCGCCCTGGTCGACTGGGGAACCAGCAACCTCCGCCTCTGGCTGGTCGACAGCCAGGGCGGTGTCCTCGCCGAACGGCAATCGGCGCAAGGTATGGGTAGCCTCGATCGCTCGGCCTATCCCGCTGTTCTCGAGGGCCATCTGTCGGCTCTCGGGGCGGCACCTGACCTGCCGGTAGTGATTGCCGGAATGGCCGGCGCACGCACAGGTTGGCGGGAAGCGCCTTATGTGGAAACGCCAGCGCCGCTCGTCGGCCTCTTCCAGCACGCCGTGATCCCCGAAGGCACTGACCGTCCGGTCTACATCCTACCTGGCGTCTGCCAGCGCGAGGAAGGTCGCTACGACGTGATGCGGGGTGAAGAGACACAGCTGGCCGGAGCTCTGGAACAAGGTCTCGACGACGCGCTGTTTTGCTTGCCGGGAACACATTCGAAGTGGGCTCTGGTCGAGGGCGGTCACATCCGCCGCTTTTCTACGGTCATGACGGGTGAACTGTTTCACCTGATCAGCCGGCAATCCATCCTGCGACTTTCGGTTCCGGAGGATGCGGACGCCGAGGCCGATCCAGACATCTTCGATGCGGCAGTCGACGCCGCTCTGGCGCCGGGATTCGCGCTGACGTCGACCCTCTTCTCGATCCGAGCAGAAGGCCTGCTGTCACAAGGCACCCGCATCAACGCAGCCGCGCGCCTGTCGGGCCTGCTCATCGGAGCCGAACTTGCCGCGATTAAGCCTGACCTTGCCCGTTACGGAAAAGCCTATCTGATCGGTACGGGAAGACTGACCCGGCTTTACGCGCGCGCCATTGCACGCACGGGAAGCGAAGCGGTGATGCTTGATGGCGGGCTCCTGGTTCGCCGGGGTCTGCTCGCCAGTGCCCTTTCGCTGTTCGACCACGAATTCAAGGAATAGATCAATGACCTCCTCCGTCACCTGGCCGTCCCTTCGCCGCAATTTGGTGGCCATCTTGCGCGGCATCAAGCCGGAAGAGATCGAAGCCGCTGTCGACGCCCTTATCGAAGCTGGCTTTGAAGCGATCGAAGTGCCTCTCAACTCTCCCGATCCCTTTCTATCGATCGAGAAGGCGCGGAGACTGGCACCGGAGAATGTGCTGATCGGCGCCGGCACTGTGCTGGAAGTGGCGCAGGTCGACCGGCTGCATGGGGTCGGCGGCAATCTGCTCGTGACGCCGAATGTGGAACCCGATGTGATCCGGCGCGCCGTCGGCCACGGCATGGTGACCATGCCGGGAGTCTTTACAGCCACCGAAGCGCTGCTCGCTGCCAAAAGCGGTGCAGCGGCATTGAAGTTCTTTCCAGCCAGTGCCCTCGGCCCAGGCGGGATCTCGGCCATCAAGGCCATCCTTCCCCCGCATCTGCCGTTGGGCGCCGTTGGCGGCGTCTCGGAAAGCAATTTCGCCGACTACTGGAAGGTTGGCGTTCGTGCATTCGGTCTCGGTTCCAGCCTTTACAAGCCGGGTGATTCCGCTCATGCGATCGGCGAAAGAGCGGTCAAGGCGGTTGCAGCTTACGACGCACTGTTGGGCTGACTACACTCTACCAAGATGTGACGTGCGCCGCCGGGCCTCCCGGCGGCTTTTTGTTGTTTGGCCTTCGCCGCACACTGTGACATTTGTCACGCACCGAACCGGATATTTTCCGTAGGCCGCATTTTGGACAAACGCCCGCCGTTTTTTGCGATAAAGTATAACTAACTTGGTTGGCGCGACGCGCCAAAACGGTCCGGTCAGGTGCATTGACCCCTTACCCCCAGCCCCCCAGTGCTTCGGGCCGGACCACACCAAGTTCCCCCCGAATCAGAAGCTCGTCGTCCGTCCCTTCATGACGGTGGCGCCGACAATACCAGCCGGATTGCCTTCGGCGTCGGCACTCTGCAGGAGCACGGCACATCCATCGCTCTTGTCAGAACTGATCACGCGTGCCGGCAGGGTGATGTCGATCGCCTGACCGTTCCAGACACCGACAGTCTGCACATCGGTTACGCTGTGCCAGTAGTCCATGCTTTGGCCGACGTTTTCGCCCTTCAGCATTTCAACCGTCTGATGCTCACGAAAATAGACGACGACGACATTGGCCTTTCCGGCCCCTCTGCCAACCGATATCGACAGCAGGTCACCGTTCTGCACGGCCTTGACCGGCACCACCAATCCCTCACCGGAAGCCTTCATCCCATCCAGTCGCCGGTTCACCTCACCGGCATCCGTCCCCTTGAGGTGGTCACGTCCATTTAAAACCGCTTGGGGCGTGTAAACCCCACTACGGCCGAATGTCTTGGCATAGGCATATTGCCGATCGGTATTCTCGGCCGTTCCCAATGTGTCGGCCCAACCAAGATAATTCCAGTAGTCGACATGATAGGAGAGAGCGACGACGTCCCCCTGCCGCACCAACTGCTCGAAAGCCCGGTCGGCAGGCGGGCAGGAGCGACAGCCTTGGGAGGTGAAGAGTTCGATCACACCCTTCGGCTGAACGAAGGTCCCAGCATGCGCCTGGTACGGCGATACTGCGAACAGCAACGCTAGGAAAGTGGCGACCCGATAGATCCCCTGGCGCTTTGGAACGGGTTGCATTTTCACCTGCAGCATTCGTCTGACTTTGGCCTTCAACCTGTGTGGTGCACTTGATAGCTCCTTAACCCCCAAGCGCAAAGTCACGATGGGGTGAAACTTTCGTCAGTGCCGCGTACAGACCCCCAGATACAAAAAAGGCCGCCGGTTGCCCGGCGACCTCACGTATTCGATGAGAAAATATCAGGCGGCGAGGTCGCGCAGAACGGTCTGCAGAATGCCGCCATTGTTCATGTAGGTGACCTCGTCGAGCGTATCGATGCGGCAGAGCAGCGGTACGTCCTTCACGGTGCCATCGGAGTAGGTGATCTTGGCGATCTTCTTCTCGCGCGGCTTGATCTCGCCTTCCAGACCCTCGATCGTCACGATCTCGTCGCCCTTCAGGTTCAGCGAAGCCCAGGTGGTACCTTCCTCGAAGGTGAAGGGCACGACGCCCATGCCGACGAGGTTCGAGCGGTGGATACGCTCGAAGGACTGCGCGATCACAGCCTTGACGCCGAGCAGGTTGGTGCCCTTGGCAGCCCAGTCACGCGACGAACCGTTGCCGTATTCGACGCCGGCGAAGATGACGAGCGGAACGCCCTCTTCCTTGTACTTCATGGCTGCATCGTAGATCGACAGCTCTTCCTTGGACGGATAGTGGATGGTGTAGCCACCTTCCTTGCCGTTCGGGCCGAGCATGTGGTTGCGGATGCGGATGTTGGCGAAGGTGCCGCGCATCATGACTTCGTGGTTGCCACGACGCGTGCCGTACTGGTTGAAGTCGGCGACTGCGACGCCGTTCTCCGTCAGGTAAGCGCCGGCAGGCGAGGCTGCCTTGATCGAACCGGCCGGAGAAATGTGGTCGGTGGTGATCTTGTCGCCGAAGAGACCCAGGACGCGGGCGCCCTTGATGTCCTTCAGGCCCGAGCCGGTCTTGCCCATGCCCACGAAGTAAGGCGGGTTCTGGACATAGGTCGACTTGTCGTCCCAGGCATAGGTCTGGCCTTCCGGAACCTGGACGGCCTGCCAGTTTTCGTCGCCCTTGAAGACGTCGGCATACTTCGATTCGAAGAGGGCGCGGGTGACGTATTTCTGGATGAACTCCTGCACTTCGGCAGAGGTCGGCCAGATGTCCTTCAGGTAGACCGGGTTGCCGTTCTGGTCTTCACCGATCGGCTCCTTGGTCAGGTCTTTCTGGACCGTACCAGCGAGCGCGTAGGCGACGACGAGCGGCGGGGAGGCGAGGTAGTTCGCCTGGACGTCCGGCGAGATACGGCCTTCGAAGTTACGGTTGCCCGAGAGAACGCCGGCGGCGATGATGCCCTTGTCGTTGATCGTCTTCGAGATCGGACCCGGCAGCGGGCCGGAATTGCCGATGCAGGTCGTGCAGCCGAAGCCAACGAGGTTGAAGCCCAGCGCGTCGAGCTCCTTCTGCAGGCCCGACTTTTCGAGATATTCGCCAACGACCTGGGATCCAGGTGCGAGCGAGGTCTTGACCCAGGGCTTGGTCTTCAGGCCCTTGGCAACGGCATTGCGGGCCAGGAGGCCGGCGGCAATCAGTACGCTCGGGTTCGAGGTGTTGGTGCACGACGTGATGGCGGCGATTGCCACGTCACCATGGCCGAGGTCGTAGTCGGTGCCTTCGACGGCCCAGCGCTGGGAGAGCTGGCCCGGCTTCTTGTAGTCGCCTTCGAGAGCAGTTGCGAAGTTCGGGGCGATGGTTTCGAGCGGGAGGCGGCCTTCCGGACGCTTCGGGCCGGCCATCGACGGTACGACGTCGCCGAGGTCGAGTTCGAGCGTGTCGGTAAAGACGAGCTGCGAGCCGTCATTGTCACGCCACATGCCTTGAGCCTTCGAATAGGCTTCGACGAGTGCGATGCGGTCCTTGGTGCGGCCCGACATGTCGAGATAGCCGACGGTGGCCGAATCGACCGGGAAGAAGCCGCAGGTCGCGCCGTATTCCGGACCCATGTTGCCGATGGTTGCGCGGTCGGCGACCGGCAGCGTGTCGAGGCCCGAGCCGTAGAATTCGACGAACTTGGAGACAACGCCCTTCTTGCGCAGCATCTGCACGACGGTCAGAACGAGGTCGGTCGCGGTGACGCCTTCCTTCAGCGTGCCGGTCAGCTTGAAGCCGATGACTTCAGGCAGAAGCATGGAGACGGGCTGGCCGAGCATGGCAGCTTCGGCTTCGATACCGCCCACACCCCAGCCGAGAACGCCGAGACCGTTGATCATCGTGGTGTGGCTGTCCGTGCCGACGCAGGTGTCGGGATAAGCGATGGTCTCGCCGTCCTCGTCCTTCGTCCAGACGGTCTGGCCGAGATATTCGAAGTTCACCTGGTGACAGATGCCGGTGCCCGGGGGAACGACACGGAAGTTCTTGAATGCCTGCTGGCCCCACTTCAGGAAGCGGTAGCGTTCGCCGTTGCGCTGGTATTCCAGCTCGACGTTGCGGGCAAAAGCCTGGGGCGTGCCGAATTCGTCGACGATGACGGAGTGGTCGATGACGAGGTCGACGGGAACGAGCGGGTTGATCTTTTCCGGATCGCCGCCGAGGTTCTTGATGCCGTCACGCATGGCGGCAAGGTCGACGACGGCGGGAACGCCAGTGAAGTCCTGCATCAGCACGCGGGCCGGGCGGTAGGCGATTTCAGCTTCGGTCAGGCCCTTGTTGACGAGCCAAGCGGCACAGGCCTCGATATCGGCCTTGGTGACGGAACGGCCGTCTTCGTTGCGCAGAAGGTTTTCGAGAAGCACCTTCATCGAATAGGGGAGCTTCGAAACCCCGGCGAGACCGTTCGCTTCGGCCTTGGGAATGCTGTAGTAGACATAGTCCTTGCCGTCGACGGTCAGGACCGACCGGCAATTGAAGCTGTCGAGAGATTTAGCCACGGATAGAAACCCCGCTTAGACTGATAGCCAACACATTCGTGCGGACGCCTATGCACTTCATGCACATCAGGATGCGGGTACGACCATTTCCGCTGTCCGCACGTGAAAACCGCTGCTTGCGATGTTCAAGTTCGGCACAAGGATGAACTTCACGCCGGCCGCTGGCGTGGTTGCAGGTCTTATAGATAATTTCTAAGAAAGGCGCCAGACCGACGAAGGGCGAAATCGGATTTTTTTATGAGGCAGGCCTCATCCTGCCAGAAGGCGACCATGATCAGGCTTGAAGCCGAAAATCTCTCAGCGCGTCGTGGCGAGGATCTGATTTTCGTTAATGTTTCCTTTAGGTTGAATGCCGGAGAGGCGCTGGTTCTGACAGGCCGAAACGGGTCCGGAAAGTCGACGCTTCTGCGCGTCGTCGCCGGTCTTCTTCGCCCGGAAACGGGGCAGGCGATCTGCGTGTCCGATGCCGCCGGTGAGCCGCGTCCGGCTGGGGAGTTCAGCCACTACCTCGGTCATCGAAACGGTATGAAGCGCGAATTGACCGTGGCGGAAAACCTTGCCTTCTGGAAGTCCTTCCTGGGTGATGCCACAGGCGGGATCGGCGCGAGCGTCGAGGAGGCCGCCGCCGAGGTGGGGCTCTCCGGAATCACCCACCTGCCGTATGGTTATCTTTCTGCGGGACAGCAGCGGCGGTTCGCCATGGCGCGGCTCCTGGTCGCTTACCGCCCGATCTGGATTCTCGACGAGCCGACGGCCGCGCTCGATCGCAAGGCGGACGCGATGTTCGAAGAGCTCGTGCGTCGGCACCGACAGTCGGGAGGCATCGCTCTTGCCGCGACCCATCAGCCGCTCGGGATGGAGGGCGCCCAGACGCTGGAGATGCTGGGCTTCGAGGGTGTCGATCTGGAGTATTCCGCATGATGGCGCTGTTTCTTCGGGACCTGAAACTCTCCGTCCGTGCCGGTGGCGGCGCGCTAATCGGTGTGCTTTTCTTCACCACCGTGGTCGCCGTCATTCCCTTCGGCGTCGGTCCCGATCTCAATCTCCTGTCGCGGATTGGACCTGCCATCGTCTGGATCGGGGCCCTGCTCTCCGCGCTGCTCGGTCTCGATCGTCTCTTCCAGGCGGAACGCGACGATGGTTCGCTCGACATCCTGCTGATGCAGGAAACGCCGCTCGTGCTGACGGTGCTCGTCAAATGCCTGGCGCATTGGGTGGCGACCGGCCTGCCGCTCGTCATTGCCTCGCCGCTACTCGGGCTCTTCATGAATATGGACGAGGTCGCGATCGGTGCCGTGATGCTGACGCTCCTGGTCGGTTCGCCGGCGATCACCTTCATCGGTGCAGCCGGTGCCGCTGTCGCCGTGGCACTCCCGCGCGGCGGTCTCCTGGTGTCGATCCTCGTTCTGCCGCTTGCCGTTCCCGTGCTGATCTTCGGTGTCAGCGCCTCCTATGCGGCGGTCGAGGATCCGGCGCCCTTCCTGCCGCCTTTCCTCTTCCTGACGGCGATCACCCTTCTCTTTGCCGTGATCGGACCGGTGGGCGCGGCTGCAGCGCTTCGCAGTTCGGCCGACTGAGACATTTCGGCTTGACCAGGATCAATTGCAGGGCCGCTTGAGACAGGCTAGAACGTGCTATGACCGACAACAGCCTTGCCATGACCAAGATCATCGACCTCGCCAACCCGACGCGATTCCTCGCTTTTGTCGAGCGGGCCCTGCCGTGGTTCGTCGGGCTGACCCTCCTGCTTTTCGTGGTGGGCCTCTCTCTCGGCTTCACCTCCGAAACGGATTACCAGCAGGGCGATACCGTCCGCATCATGTATGTGCATGTGCCGGCCGCCTGGCTCTCGATGATGTGTTACTCCGTGATGGCGCTCTCGGCGATCGGCACGCTGGTCTGGCGTCATCCGCTGGCCGATGTCAGCCACAAGGCTGCCGCCCCGCTCGGAGCGGCCTTCACCCTGATTGCGCTGGTCACCGGCTCGCTCTGGGGCAAGCCGATGTGGGGCACCTGGTGGGTCTGGGATGCTCGCCTCACCTCGGTCTTCGTGCTGTTTCTGATGTATCTCGGCCTGATCGCGCTCAACCGCTCCATGGATGATCCCTCCAAGGCTGCGCGCGTCAGCGCCGTTCTCATCCTGGTCGGCTTCGTCAACATCCCGATCATCAAGTTTTCGGTCGACTGGTGGAATACGCTGCATCAGCCCGCCAGCGTCATGCGGCTCGACGGTCCGACGATCGATCCGGAGTTCCTCTGGCCGCTTCTCATCATGGCGCTGGCCTTCACCCTCCTCTTCTTCACCCTGCACATGATGGCGATGCGCAACGAGATCTGGCGTCGCCGCGTCGGGGCACAGCGCCGCATGGCGGCTCGCCAGGCCGGTCGGGAGCATCAGGCATGACCCACGCCTTTTACGTCATCGGTTCCTATCTGCTGACGGCGGGGATCTGTCTTGGCCTGTCCGCCTGGGTCTATCTCGATGGTCGGGCGCGTCAGGCGGAGTTGAAGACGCTCGAAGCGCAGGGCGTCCGCCGCCGATCGGCATCGGCCTCCCAGGATGCAAAGGCATGACGCAGCAGGGCGAACATGACGTGCCTGCGGCCAAGGGGCGTGCACGCTATCTGATCGCAGCCCTGCCGCTCGTCCTGTTTGCCGGGCTTGCCGCAGTGTTCATGACGCAGCTCCAGTCCGGCCGCGACGTATCGGAGATCCCCTCGGCCCTCCTTGGGACGAAGGCACCTGCTCTTGAGCTCGCTGCACTCGATGGCTCCGAGCGGCCGGCACTGACCACCGCAGCGATCACCGGCAAGCTGACGCTGGTCAATGTGTTTGCGTCCTGGTGCGTGCCCTGCCGGCAGGAGCATCCGATGCTGCTGGAGCTTTCCAAAGATCCGCGCGTCAATGTCGTCGGGATCAATTACAAGGACCGCAACGACAATGCGCTGCGCTTCCTCGGCGAACTCGGCAATCCTTATGCCGCGATCGGCGTCGATCCGAACGGCAAGGCTGCGATCGACTGGGGTGTCTACGGCATTCCGGAAAGCTATCTCGTCGGCCCCGACGGCACGATCCTCTACAAGAAGGTCGGCCCCTTCGACCCCGAGAGCTTTGAAACCCAGCTGATGCCGGCGATCGAAAAAGCGCTCGCCAACTGAGCCTTCTCGATTAGAGGGCTCCCTGCCAGGTCTTCACCGCCTCGATCGGCCAGACCAGCATGACGACGTTGAGCGTCAGGTTGTCCCGGATGATGAGAGCCGTCAGGATCTCGAACGCGATCGCGATTAGGACGGTCAGCCAGACAGGCATGCGGGCTGCGAAGAAGAAGCCCGCAATCATCGAGACCATGTCCATCCCGGAATTGAGAATGCTGTCGCCGCTATAGCCGACTGCCATGGTGGCCGTCCGGTAGCGGTCGATCACGATCGGGGAGTTTTCCAGAATTTCCCAACCCGCTTCGATCAGGGCTGCGAGCGCAAGCTTTGCCGTCAGCGGCTTCCTGCGCATCACCAGCCAGCCGAGGCCATAGAAGAGGAAGCCATGGATGATGTGCGATGGCGTGTACCAGTCGAAGATGTGCTGCGAATTGCCGGGGGTGTTCACGCCCGCTTCGAAGAGTTTCACGTAGCCGCATTCACAGATCCAGATGCGGCCCATCAGATACTGGGAGACGATCTGGACCAGGATGATGACGAAGGTCACCGCCAGCCAGAAACGCGTCGTTGAATGCTCGCCGCTCTGGCTGGTCGTCTCGGTCATTGCTCTTCCTTGTCTTCCAGCGAATGCTTCATGATCAGCGGCATCTGGGCCAGCGTGAAGAGAATGGTGATCGGCATCGTGCCCCAGACCTTGAAGCTCACCCAGACATCATCGGAGAAATTGCGCCAGACGACCTCGTTCAGCACGGCAAGGAAGAGGAAGAAGATGCCCCAGCGAAGCGTCAGCTTCTTCCAGCCTTCAGCGTCGAGCTGGAAGGCGGCGTTAAAGACATAGCCCAAAAGCGAAGTGCCGAAGGCGAGGCCACCCAGCAGGACCACGCCAAAGAGCGTGTTGACGATCGTCGGCTTCATCTTGATGAAGGTCTCGTCCTGCAGCCAGATCGACAACCCGCCGAAGACCAGAACGACGATGCCAGACACAAAAGGCATGACCGGCAGGTGCTTGAAGACGATCTTGGAGATGATCAGCGAGATGACCGTTGCGACCATGAAAAGGGCGGTCGCGATCAGGAGGGGGCCGCCGATCGCGGTCAGCTCCGGAAAGGTCTTGGCGAGCCACTCGCCGCGCAGGTTGCCGAAGAAGAAGATCAAGAGCGGCCCAAGTTCGAGCGCCATCTTCAGCAGAGGATTCTGCTTTTCAGCCTTGGACGCGTGGATATCGGTGGATGTATCCGACATTGTGTCGATCCCTAGTGTTTACGGCGCTCAGCGCGCGATACCGGCAATGGCGCTGGCGAAGTCTTCTGCCTCGAAGGGTTCAAGGTCGTCGATGCCTTCGCCGACGCCGATGAAATAGACGGGCAGCTTGTGCTTGGCGGCGATGGCAACGAGAATGCCGCCGCGCGCCGTGCCGTCGAGCTTGGTCATGATCAGGCCGTTGACGCCCGCAACGTTTCGGAAGATTTCGACCTGCTGGAGGGCATTCTGACCGGTGGTCGCGTCGAGCGTCTGCAACACCGTATGCGGTGCGTCGGGATCGAGCTTGCCGAGAACGCGGACGATCTTTTCCAGTTCCGCCATCAGTTCTGCCTTGTTCTGCAGCCGGCCGGCGGTATCGATGATCAGAACGTCGGCCTTGTCAGCCCTGGCCTTCTCGAAGGCTTCATAGGCGAGGCCTGCAGCATCGGCGCCGAGCTTGGTGCCGAGGAAAGTCGAACCGGTGCGGTCGGCCCAGATCTTCAGCTGTTCGATGGCCGCCGCACGGAAGGTATCGCCGGCCGCGAGCATCACCTTAAGCCCCGAGCCCGAAAGCTTGGCGGCAAGCTTGCCGATCGTGGTCGTCTTGCCGGTGCCGTTAACGCCAACGACGAGGATGACATGCGGCTTGTGACTGAGATCGAGCGCGAGCGGCTTGGCAACCGGCTTCAGCACCTTGACGATCTCGGTCGCCATGATCTTGGTTACGTCTTCGCCGGTCACATCCTTGCCATAGCGCTCGGAGGCGAGTGTGTCTGTAACGCGGAGCGCCGTTTCGACGCCGAGGTCGGCCTGGATCAGCAGGTCTTCCAGTTCCTCCAGCGTCTCGTCATCAAGCTTGCGCTTGGTGAAGAGAGCGGTGATCTGGCCGGTCAGCTGTGAGGAGGTGCGGAAGAGACCCGCCTTCAGGCGCTGGAACCAGCTCAGCTTTTCGACTGGGGCAGGGGCCTCGAGTTCGGGCGCTCTGGTTTCAGCTGTGGCGAAACCCTTGGGCAGAATGGGGGTCACGGGCTCGGGTGCGGCATCGGAGACGACAGCAGATACGTCTTCTTCTGATTCCGGGTTGAGAGCCGCAGCAGCGTCCTGCGAAACTTCGGTTACATCTTCCTCGACCTCTGCCTCGACCTCTGCCTCGAGCAGGTCTAGCGGCACCATAGAGAGATCTTCGTCCGAGAGATCATCCGCCGGTCCGCCGGCCGTTTCCATCTCTTCCGCAAGAACCGGATCCTCGGCCAAAGGCAGGTCTTCATCCCGATCCCTGGGCTCACTTTCAGCCGAGATCGCGGCCTTCTCCTCGGCCGTCAACTCCGCCGGCGCTGCAGGCGTTTCTGCCGGCTTCTCCTTGCCGAAGGTGAAGACTTTCTTGATGAAGCCGAGGGCCATGGTCACTCTATTCCGTCTGTCAGGCAGCCGCGCTTGCCGCTGCCGATGCAATCGTCAGATGGCGACCGTTGTGGCCGCCGATCGAGACCTCGATGAGGCTGCCGGGTTTCATGCCGGGCGCTGCAACGAGGGTGAAGTCTTCCGTATGCGCCATTTCGTTGCGCTCGACCAGCAGCTTCTGGCGGGTGCCGACATGCGAAGCCAGATGTACTGCCTGCAATCTTTCGGCCACCGCGCGTAGCTCCGCCGCACGCGCCTTGACGAGTGCCCTATCGAGCTGCGGCATCCGCGCCGCCGGCGTGCCGGGGCGGGGGCTGTAGGGAAAGACATGCAAATGAGCGATGCCGATCTCCTCGGCAAGACGCGCGGAGTTTTCCGCCATCTCCTCGGTCTCGGTCGGAAAGCCGGCGATCATGTCGGCGCCAAAGGCAAAGCCGGGGCGCAGGCGCCGGACCTGTTCGGCAAAGGCAATGGCATCGGCGCGGGAATGCCTGCGCTTCATGCGCTTCAGGATCAAGTCGTCGCCATGCTGGAGAGACAGATGCAGATGCGGCATGAAACGCGGCTCGTCGGCGATGAGGTCGAAGAGGTGGTTGTCCGCCTCGATGCTGTCGATCGAGGAGAGGCGCAGGCGTAGGATTTCCGGCACCTGTTTCAGCAGCGTCTTTGCGAGAAGGCCAAGCGTCGGATTGCCCGGCAGGTCGGCGCCATAGCTCGTCGCATCGACGCCGGTCAGGACCACTTCGCGATAGCCGTTCTCGACGAGTTTGCGCGCCTGCTCGACGACGGCGCCCATCGGCACGGAGCGCGAATTGCCACGGCCATAGGGGATGATGCAGAAGGTGCAGCGGTGATCGCAGCCGTTCTGTACCTGCAGGAAACCACGCACATGGCCGTCGATATGCGCCACCATCTGCGGTGCCGTCTCGGTCACGCTCATGATGTCGTTGACAGCGACTTTCTCCTCCGCCGAGACGCCGAAATCCGGCAGGCGGCGATAATGCTCGGCCTTCAGCTTTTCCTCGTTGCCAAGCACAGCATCGACCTCGGGCATCTCAGCGAAGTTTTGCGCTTCCGTCTGGGCAGCACAGCCGGTGACGATGATGCGGGCTTCCGGGTTCTCCCGCCGCGCCCGGCGGATCGCCTGGCGGGCCTGACGCACGGCCTCTGAGGTAACGGCACAGGTGTTGACGAGGATGGCATTATCGAGACCGGCCTTGGCGGCTTCAGCCTTCATGACTTCGGATTCGTAAGTGTTGAGGCGACAGCCGAAGGTGATGACCTCGACGGCACCTTTCTGTTCAGAGATCACGGGGTCGCGGCCTCTGCCTGACCGCTCTCGTCACGTTCCCAGTCCCCGGTTGCCGGATCAACCATGCCGGACCATTCCCATTCGGCGGGGCCGGTCATCACGACCTTGTCGTCGGCACGCCAATCGATGGTCAGCGTGCCGCGATTGGGGCTCGACGCCACCGTGATCGTCACCTGGCGTTCCGTGCGACCGGTACGGGCGGCGGACACGCCGGCAGCACAAGCAGCCGAGCCGCAGGCGAGCGTCAGGCCGGCGCCGCGTTCCCAGGTGCGCGTCACCATTGATGTCTTCGAGGTGACCTGGGCGAGCGTGATATTGGCCTTTTCCGGGAAGATCGGATGGTTTTCCAGGAGCGGCCCGAAGCGTTCCAGATCATAGGTCATCGGATCGCGATCGACCCAGAAGACGGCATGCGGATTGCCCATCGACATGGCCGAGGGCGAATGCAGGATCGGCGCGTCGATCGGACCAATCTGCAGCTCGATGCGGCTGGTGTCGTGGAATTCTTCAGACAGCGGGATCTTGTCCCAGGCAAAGACCGGCTTGCCCATGTCGACGGAGATCGTGCCATCCGCATGCTCGACGGCGTTCAGGATGCCGGCGATCGTCTGGAAGGTGAAGCTCTTGCGGCCGGTCTCGCTGGCGAGTGCCTGGACCACGCAGCGCGTGCCGTTGCCGCAGGCCTGCGCCTTCGAGCCGTCGCAATTCAGGATGTCGATATAGGCGTCCGTGCCGTCGAGCTTCGGATCGTGGATCGCCATGATCTGGTCGAAGGCGGTCGCCGGGTCGGCGGCGAGCGCGATTGCCGCAGCCGGCGTCACCCGGTCGGTGCGACCGCGCATGTCGACGACCAGGATCTTGTTGCCAAGCCCGTTCATCCTCGCGAATTCGACCCGATCCGACATTGTCACTCCAGAAAGCTGCATTTTCAGCCTATATGGCGGAAATGCAGCCGAATTACCAGTAGAGCGACCAAAACCACGCGACCATGGTCAACGCCATTTCTCGGTCACCTCAAGCCATTCCCGGGTTCGCGCCTCGGGATCGGCATGCAAGGTAATGTCCGTCACCACCGCAGCGCTATCTGCACCGGCCGCAAAGACACCGGGAAGCCGGTCAGGGCGAAGCCCGCCTATAGCGACGAGAGGCAGGGGGCCGATCTTTTCCTTCCACACTGTCAGCCGTCCCAGGCCCTGCGGCGCCCAGGGCATCTTTTTCAGGATCGTCGGATAAACGGGGCCGAGGGCGACATAGTCAGGTTTGGCGGCGAGCGCCGTTTCGAGCTCCGCCTCGTCATGGGTCGAGAGGCCAAGCTGCAGGCCCGCACTGCGGATCGCCGCGAGATCGGCCGTTGCCAGATCCTCCTGGCCGAGATGGACGAAGTCGCAGGCCTCGTCGATGGCGATCCGCCAGTGATCGTTGATGATCAACTGGCAGCCGTGATACTTGCAGCATTGCCGGGCGCGGCGGATGTGCTGACGAAGCAGGCTTTCCTCGGCATCCTTCGTCCGCAGCTGCACCAGCTTGACGCCTAGCGGCACAAGCCGTTCGATCCAGTCGGCGCTGTCGACGATCAGGTAGAAGGGATCGAGCTTCATGCGAAGACCCCCTTTCCGATGACGGGGGTGGATGGTACGGCCATGTCGCGCGGCTCCAGCATGCCGGCGTGGTGGGCGGCATGTCCTGCCTCGATCGCCTTAGCAAAGGCCTCGGCCATAGCAGCCGGATCGCCGGCGTTGGCGATGGCGGTGTTGAGCAGCACGGCGTCATAGCCGAGTTCCATCACTTCTGTCGCATGGGAGGGGCGCCCGATGCCGGCATCGACGATCACCGGCACGTCAGGGAATTCCGCGCGCATGGATTTGAGTGCCGGCAGATTCTGCGGCCCCATCGCGCTGCCGATCGGGGCGCACCAGGGCATCAGTACCCGGCATCCGGCGGAAAGGAGCTTTTCGCCGACCACCAGATCATCCGTGGTGTAGGGGAAAACCTCGAAGCCCTCGGCAACAAGGATCTTTGCCGCTTCCACCAGTTCGAACACATCGGGCTGCAGCGTGTCGTGATGGCCGATCACCTCGAGCTTGATCCAGGTGGTGCCGAAGACCTCCCGCGCCATCTTTGCCGTCAGCACCGCCTCGCGGGCGCTGTGGCAGCCGGCTGTGTTGGGCAGGACGTGGACGCCGAGATCGCGGATCAGCTGGAAGAAGGCGCCGCTCGCCTTGCCGCCTGCGGTTTCCCGGCGAAGCGAGACGGTGACGATCTCTGTCTTCGATCGCCGCACGGCCTCCGCCAGGATCGCGGGCGAGGGGTAGCGCGCGGTGCCGAGCAGGAGGTGCGAGGAGACGGACTTGCCATAGAGTCCCAGGGTCATCTCAGCCTCCCTGCATGGGCGAAAGGATCTCGATCCGGTCGCCCTCCTTCAAAGGATGGGCGTCGCGCTCCTCGCGGTGAACAAGGTCGCCGTTGACGGCGGTGGCCAGCCAGACGCCCTCGTAGTCGAGCTTTGCGAGCAGATCGGCGAGGTTGCCTGCATCCAGTTCCAGGGCTTCTCCGTTGACCGTGAGCTTCATGCGCTCCTCCTTCTCTCAGATGCGTTTACGGTCGTGAGCCTTTCCGCCGCCTCACGCGCCAGTGCTGGTGCGAGCAAAAAGCCATGGCGGTGCATGCCGGCCACGGCCAGGCCTTCGGGTGTTTCGATGAGGCGGGGCACATTGTCCGGGAAAGCCGGGCGGATGCCGGTGCCGGTTTCCACGATGCGCGCCTCGGCAAAGGCCGGGTGCAGCGCATAGGCGGTGTTGAGCAGCTCCATCATCGAACGCGCGGTGATCGGCCCGTCATCCTCAGCCTCGATCATGGTCGCGCCCAGCATGAACAGCCCGTTGCCGCGCGGCACGATGTAGAGGGGGTGGCGGGGATGCAGGAGGCGCACGGGGCGCGAGAGGGTGACGTCACCCGTCTCCAGATAGAGCATCTCCCCGCGCACCCCACGCAATCCGTCGATCTCACCGATCGCCTGAGGCCCCCGGCAATCGATGACGCTCGCAAAGTATCCAGCATCACCTGCCTCCTCCCCGAAGTGGAAGGAGACGCCGAGCAGCCGGGCCGCCTGATAAAGACCCCGCAAGGCCTGGCGCGGATTAAGGTGCGCCTCCTCTGAAAAGAAGAGGCCGGCGCCGAAACGCCCGGCGAGATCCGGCTCAAGCTCTGCGATCTCTTCCTCGCCCAGCCAGCAATGGCCGCGCGTGCGGGTCGCAAAGCACTTGAGGTCGGCGAGATCGCGGGGATTGGCCAGCATCAGCGTGCCCCGGCGCTGGACGAGCCCGGGCACGGCCTCGTCCCACCAACCGGCAGCGGCAAGACCTGATGTCAGCACGATCTCCTCCGCCGCCTCCCGCTCGCAATAGGGGGCGAGCATGCCGCCCGCCCAGTGGGAAGCGCCAAGCCCGATATCGGCGCGGCGCTCCACGACCTCGACGGAGACACCCCTGCGCGCCAGTTCCAGCGCCGTCGCCAGCCCTGCAACGCCTGCCCCTTTCACAAGGACGGTCATGACTGCCCTCCCGTTTCGAGGACCGCAATCTCGTCCGCCGTCATGTAGAGATCACCGCCGGCGCGGTATTTCTCCGCCATGGCAGTCAGGCCCTCTTTCTGCGCCTCGGCCCTGATGTCATGCGAGATGCGCATCGAGCAGAATTTCGGGCCGCACATCGAGCAGAAATGCGCGACCTTGTGCGCCTCCTTCGGCAGCGTCTCATCATGCATCGATCGGGCCGTTTCCGGGTCGAGCGACAGGTTGAACTGATCCTCCCAGCGGAACTCGAAGCGGGCGCGGGATAGCGCATCGTCGCGCAGCTGCGCTGCCGGATGACCCTTGGCGAGATCGGCGGCATGGGCCGCGATCTTGTAGGTGATGACGCCGGTCTTCACGTCGTCGCGGTCGGGCAGACCCAGATGCTCCTTCGGCGTGACATAGCAGAGCATGGCCGTGCCGAACCAGCCGATCATCGCGGCACCAATGCCGGAGGTGATGTGGTCGTAGCCGGGGGCAATATCCGTCGTCAGCGGCCCCAGCGTATAGAAGGGAGCCTCGCCGCAGGTCTTCAGCTGCTTGTCCATGTTCTCCTTGATCTTGTGCATGGGAACATGGCCGGGCCCCTCGATCATCACCTGGCAATCCTTCTCCCAGGCAATCTTGGTCAGCTCACCCAGCGTTTCCAGCTCGGCAAACTGGGCGGCATCATTGGCATCGGCAATCGAGCCGGGGCGGAGTCCATCGCCCAGCGAGAAGGAGACGTCATAGGCGCGGCAGATGTCGCAGATTTCCTCGAAATGCTCGTAGAGGAAGCTCTCCTTGTGATGATGCAGACACCACTTGGCCATGATCGAACCGCCGCGCGAGACGATGCCGGTGACGCGATTGACGGTGAGCGGGATGTAATGCAGCCGCACGCCGGCATGGATGGTGAAATAGTCAACGCCCTGTTCGGCCTGCTCGATCAGCGTGTCGCGATAGACCTCCCAGGTCAGGTCTTCGGCGATACCGCCGACTTTTTCCAGCGCCTGGTAGAGCGGCACAGTGCCGATCGGGACGGGCGAATTGCGGATGATCCAGTCGCGGATGTTGTGAATGTTGCGACCGGTCGAGAGATCCATGACCGTGTCGGCACCCCAGCGGATCGCCCAGACCATCTTCTCCACCTCTTCGGCCATGGAGGAGGTCACGGCCGAGTTGCCGATATTCGCGTTGATCTTCACCAGGAAATTCCGGCCGATAATCATCGGCTCGAGCTCGGGATGGTTGATGTTGGCAGGGATAATCGCGCGACCCGATGCGATCTCCTGGCGGACGAATTCCGGCGTCACGTGATCGGGGATCGCGGCGCCGAAGCTTTCACCGTCGCGGACGAGCGCGTTTTTCGTAGCCTTGCGGCCAAGGTTTTCGCGAATTGCCACATATTCCATTTCCGGCGTGATGATGCCGGCGCGGGCATAGGCAAGCTGCGTCACCGCCTTGCCGCCTGTTGCGCGAAACGGGCGATGATTCACGGGAAACACCGGCGTCATCTTCTCGGCGGAGACGAAACCGTTGTCCTCGGGCTTCACCGCACGGCCCTTATAAGCCTCGACATCGCCGCGTGCCCTAACCCAGGCTGTCCGGTGCCGGGCAAGCCCCTGGTCGATGGCGATGGTCGCTTGCGGGTCGGTATAGGGACCCGACGCGTCATAGACATTCACAGGCGGTTCGCCGGAGGTCGGGTGCAGCGCGATCTGGCGCAGGGGCACGCGGATGTCCGGGTGCATGCCGCCTGCCAGGAAGATCTTGGTCGAGGCGGGAAGCGGCCCGGTGGTGACGTCGGGCTTTGGGAAGTCAGGGGCAATGTTCATCGTGGAGCTCCAAGTGTTCAGGTTGGAGACCCAGTCATGTCAGCCGGAATGATGGAAAGACGCCACGGGATTCGGGTTTTCGAATCGTCGTTTAGCAGCGCTCGCACCGTCCCTACGCCAGTATGAACTGGATCAGGTTCAACGGGTCACCGCGCTGCCATTTCGGCGTAGCGATATCTCAGCCCCTTGTCGGGACACCCCTGGTGAATGCGTGAAGTGTGGTCAAAAGCGGTCCCGCTGTCAACGCGGGAGGCAACATTCAGGCGCCGGCGCGCGGCACCTCGAACTGCTGGCCCGGTCGCAAGCCCTTGAAGCGGTCATTGCCGATGCCGGCTGCCGACATAGCGGCCACGAGCGCCTTCGGCGGATCGTCGATGCCTTCATTGGTCAGCTGGAAGGTGCCGAAATGGTGGCCGATGCCGAAGGATGCACCGCTCAAACGGAAGCCTTCGATCGCCTCTTCCGGGTTCTGGTGCTGCGCCTTCATGAACCAGCGCGGCTCATAGGCACCGATCGGCATGATGGCGAGCCTGATGTCGCCGTGTTTGGCCTTGAGCTCGCGATAATGCTTGCCCTCGGCATAGCCGGTGTCACCGATATGGTAGATCTTGCCGCCCGGTGTCTCCAGAACGAAGGCCGCCCAGAGCGCCATGCGCCTGTCGCCCATGCCGCGCGCCGACCAGTGGTGGCAGGGCTCGCAATGGATGATGACGTCGTTGCCGATCTCGAGCCGGTCACCCCAGTCCATGACGTCAGCTTGCAACCGAGGCACGTCGCTGCGAATGATCGTGTCGTTGCCGAGCGGCGTGACGAGGCGCGGGCTGTCCCGCTCGATCAGCCGCTTCAGGGTCGCGATGTCCAGATGGTCGTAGTGGTTGTGCGTGACGATCACGATGTCGATCTTCGGCACATCGTCGAAAGCGACACCTGGCGGATTGTTGCGCTTCGGCCCGGCAAAGGAGACGGGGCTTGCCCGTTCCGACCAGACCGGGTCGGTCAGGATGTTCAGCCCCGCCGTCTGGATGAGAAGCGTCGCATGACCGACCATGGTGACGACCAGTCGGCTCCCTTCGACACGCGGCTCCGGCCTGGTCGTGACGAAATCGGCCGCGGCTACGGCCTTGGGCCAATCGATCTTGCCGCCGCCGAGCTGCCAGCGCAGGAGATCGGTGAAGCCGCGGGGCTCTTCGCCGCCCGGGTTGAAGAACACCTTCCCGTCGAAATGGTCCGAAATCGGACCCGAGTAATAGCGATTGCCCGCCTGCGCTTCGCGCATGCCGAGACCTCCGATTGCGGCGGCAACGACACCGAAGCCTGACCATTTGAGAAAGCTGCGTCTGTTCATGGCTTACCCATATGTGGTTTTGCCGGTTCTACGACAATAGGCAGCCCGCGGATCGCCGCGTATGGGCAAGCGCCCGGAAAATCGCCGCTTCGCTTGACTTCTCGGCGGTTTTCCTGTTTATCCGCCGCAATCTGCGAAGAGACGAGAACTCCGAGCCGCCGACCGGGACCCGAAAAGGTATAAAGAGATCCCGGAGGTCAACACCCGACAGCGCGTTGCGCCCTCGGGTGGTTTTTGGCTTTGCGTCTTGTTTTCCGGCCAGAGAAGACCGAGGTTTGGGTTTCCCCGAACCATGCAAGGAAGAGCCGATGTTTGAGAACCTCCAGGACCGACTTGGATCCATTCTGAATGGACTGACCGGCCGTGGCGCACTGTCCGAGGCGGATGTCTCGGCTGCTCTGCGCGAGGTCCGTCGTGCCCTTCTCGAAGCCGACGTCGCGTTGGAAGTGGTTCGCGCCTTCACCGACAAGGTCCGCGAAAAGGCCGTTGGTGCCGCCGTTCTGAAGTCGATCAAGCCTGGGCAGATGGTCGTCAAGATCGTCCATGACGAGCTGGTCGAGATGCTCGGCACGGAAGGCGTCTCCATCGATCTCAACGCCGCGGCGCCCGTCGTCATCATGATGGTCGGTCTGCAGGGTTCCGGTAAGACGACCACCACCGGCAAGATCGCCAAGCGCCTGACCGATCGCGAGAAGAAGAAGGTCCTGATGGCCTCGCTCGACACGCGTCGACCGGCCGCTCAGGAACAGCTTCGCCAGCTCGGCGTGCAGACCGGTATTGATACCCTGCCGATCATCGCCGGCCAGTCGCCCACCGATATCGCATCGCGTGCTGTGCAGGCGGCGAAGCTCGGCGGCCATGACGTGGTCATCCTCGACACCGCCGGCCGTACGCATATCGATGAGCCGCTGATGATCGAGATGGCCGAGATCAAGTCTCGCGCCAAGCCGCATGAAATCCTGCTCGTCGCCGACTCGCTGACCGGTCAGGACGCCGTCAATCTCGCGCGCAATTTCGACGAACGCGTCGGCATCACCGGCCTCGTTCTGACCCGCATGGACGGCGATGGCCGTGGCGGTGCCGCGCTCTCGATGCGTGCCGTCACCGGCAAGCCGATCAAGCTGATCGGTGTCGGCGAGAAGATGTCGGAGCTCGACGAGTTCCATCCCCGCCGTATCGCCGACCGTATTCTCGGCATGGGCGACATCGTCTCGCTGGTCGAAAAGGCCGCCGAGAACATCGATGCGGAAAAAGCCCGCGCCATGGCCGAGAAGATGGCCAAGGGCAAGTTCGACCTCAACGATCTCGCCGAACAGATCAAGCAGATGCAGGCCATGGGCGGCATGGGCGGGATCATGGGCATGATGCCGGGCATGGCGGGCATGAAGGACAAGATTTCCGCCGCCGGCCTCGACGACAAGGTCTTCAAGCGCCAGCTCGCCATCATCTCCTCGATGACCAAGGCTGAGCGCGCCAATCCGGATATGCTGAAGCATTCCCGCAAGAAGCGCATCGCGGCCGGCTCCGGCACGGATGCCTCCGACATCAACAAGCTCCTGAAGATGCATCGCCAGATGGCCGACATGATGAAGGCCATGGGCGGCAAGAAGGGCGGCGGCATGATGAAGCAGATGATGGGCGGTCTGGCTTCCAAGATGGGTCTCGGCGGCATGGGTGGCGGCATGGGCATGCCGGATCTGTCGAAGATGGATCCGAAGCAGCTCGAGGCACTTGCCAAGCAGGCGGAAGCCGCCGGCATGAAGCCAGGCGGACTGCCCGGTCTCGGTGGCGGTGGTCTGCCGGGCCTTGGTGGGCCGAAGCTTCCCGGTCTGGGCGGCAGTGGTTTCCCGGGCCTTCCCGGCCTGCCGAAGAAGAAGTGAGGGGGGCGCCGATGATTGATCCGTCCGTCAAGGAACAGCTTTCCGGCTATCGCCAGTCGATCGACAACATCGACGCGGCGCTGGTTCACATGCTGGCGGAACGCTTCCGCTGCACCAAGGCCGTCGGCGTGCTGAAGGCCACACACGAATTGCCGCCCGCCGATCCGGCGCGCGAGGAATACCAGATTTCCCGCCTGCGCCGTCTGGCTCAGGATGCCAATCTGGATCCGGATTTCGCCGAGAAGTTCCTGAACTTCATCATCAAGGAAGTCATCCGGCATCATGAAGCCATTGCCGCCGAACACGGCGGTGTCACCGAAAAGACCGCCTGACGGCGGCCTCAACAAGAACAGGGTTTGCTGCGGCGACCTGAACTAAACCTCAAGGAGTATTCACATGTCCCTCAAGATTCGTCTCGCCCGCGGTGGTTCCAAGAAGCGCCCGTACTACCAGATCGTTGTTGCCGACGCCCGTTCGCCGCGTGATGGCCGCTTCCTCGACAAGGTCGGTTCCTGGAACCCGATGCTCGGCAAGGACAACGAAAAGCGCGTCGAGCTTGACGTAGACGCCATCAAGGCCTGGGTTGCCAAGGGCGCACAGCCGACCGACCGCGTTCTCCGCTTCATGGCAGAAGCCGGCATTGCCGAGCGCGCTGCCCGCAGCAACCCGGACAAGGCAAAGCCGGGCAAGAAGGCCCAGGAGCGCGCTGCCGAGAAGGCACAGAAGGCAGCCGACGCTGCTGCCGCCGCTTCGGAAGCCGCTGCAGAATAATCGGCAAAAAGCCGTTTCCAGCGGGCGGTGGGTCACCCCACCGCCCGTTTTTGCGTTTTCTTTCCGGTCGCTTCCGCCTAAAAGGAAAGCCGAACCGTATGTGCAGGACCGTTCCCTCCGATGAGCAAGCTTGAAAATCCGATACTGATGGCCGTGATCGGTGCAGCCCAGGGGCTCCGGGGCGAGGTGCGGGTCAAGACCTTCACCGAGGATCCGCTGGGTCTCGGCGACTACGGGTTCCTGTATGCCGCCGATGGCCGCAAGTTCGAGATCCTCGAAATCCGCGACGGCAAAACGGTCGCGATCGTCCGCTTCCGCGGCATCAACGACCGCAATGCCGCCGAAGCGCTGAACGGTACCGAGCTCTTCGTCGACCGTGATGCGCTGCCGGATGATGATCTGGACGAAGACGAATTCTACTATGCAGACCTTGAGGGGCTCGAGGTCTATGACGCCGAGAACAATCACTATGGCGCGGTGACCGCCGTCTATGATTTCGGCGCCGGCGATCTGCTGGAGCTCAAGGGCCCAGGCAAGCGGCCCGTGCTCATTCCCTTCTCCGAGGCCGCCGTGCTGGAGATCGATCTCGAGGGCGGGCGCATTCTCGTCGATCCGATCGCCGCCGGCCTGAAGGACGACGGCGAGGAAAAGCCTTACGGCAATGCCGGGGGCAAGCCGCGGCCGAACAACGGTCGCTGAATGCCCATGCCCTTCAAGGCTTCCATCCTGACGCTCTATCCCGACATGTTTCCGGGGCATCTCGGCCTGGCGCTTGCCGGACGCGCGCTGGAGCGCGGCGACTGGTCGATCGAAGCGGTCCAGATCCGCGATTTTGCAGAGGACAAACATCGCAGCGTTGATGATACGCCCTCGGGCGGCGGTGCCGGCATGGTGCTGCGTCCCGATGTCCTCGCGCGGGCCATCGATTCCATAGCCGACGATGGACGACCGCGCCTTTTGATGAGCCCACGTGGCCGGCCGCTGACCCAGGAGCGGGTGCGCGCACTGGCGGAAGGCGAGGGCGTGGTGATTGTCTGTGGCCGTTTCGAAGGCGTCGACCAGCGGGTGATCGATGCCCGGCAGCTCGAAGAGGTTTCCATCGGCGACTATATTCTGTCTGGTGGCGAGCCGGCTGCGCTGACCCTGCTCGATGCCGTGGTCCGCATTCTCCCCGGCGTCATGGGCAATCAGCTGTCGGGCGTGCATGAGAGCTTCGAGGGCGGGCTGCTCGAACACCCGCAATACACCCGCCCGCAGGTCTTCGAGAACAGGGAGATCCCGGAGGTGCTCACCTCAGGCAATCATGCCGCGATCGAGAAATGGCGCCATGAACAGGCGGTTGCGCTCACCCGCGAGCGGCGCCCCGATCTTCTGCCCGCTCAGCCGGTGAAGAAGTAATAGCCGGCAAGCGCCAGGCCGGCAGCCACCACGATCCAACGCAGGATGGACTGCGGCACCTTCTTGGCCACGGCAACACCGGCATAGCCGCCGGCTGCCACGGCCGGGATCATGATCGCAGCATGCAGCCAGGATAGCGCGCCCGCGCCGACAAAGACGACGATCGCCACGGCTGCAATCACGATCGACAGGAAGTTCTTGAGCGCGTTGAGGCGGTGATAATCGCCACCGCTTGCCAGCCCCAGCGACGCGAGCATCATGATGCCCATGCCGGCACCGAAGAAGCCGCCATAGAAGGAGGTTGCGCCCTGGAGCGTCAGGCCCAGCGGGGTGGCAGGATGGCTTTCTCCCTTGGTCTTTGGCCGCAGCTTCGGCCCGGCCGCGAAGATCACGGTCGCGCCCAAGAGCAGCCAGGGCACCATGGCGCGAAAGGCCGGATTTGACAGCGAGATCAGGAACAGCGCTCCGCCGAGCGCGCCGATAGCCGAGACGGCGCCAAGGATCCAGGCGCCGCGTCCCATGGCCTTCAGCTCCTTGCCATAGGCCAGTGTCGAGGTGATGTAGCCGGGAAACTGGATGACAGATGAGGTCGCGTTGGCGCTGATCGGCGGCAGGCCGGCAAGCGTCAGTGCGCCGAAGGTCAGGAAGGTTCCGCCGCCCGCAATCGCATTGACTGCCCCTGACAGAAAGCCTGCCCCAAACAGCAGAAGTATCAGTGCAATCGACATCAGACCCCATCTCCTCCGAAACCAGGCACCGTGATAGGGGGAGACATCCTGCGCCGCAAGGCGTCCGGCACTCTGCGGCGGTGCAAAAAATCGGGGCCAAAGGGGTGACAAGGCGCATGTCTTGGTGTATTGGCCGCCTCGGAAATGGGCGTTTCGCCCGTCTGCCACAACAAAGAACTGCGAATTCGCTCCGGCCCCACAGGGTCAATATCCTCAGGCATCGTTCCAAGGGATCATCGTCGAGCGCTCTGGCTGTTTCAGAAGAACCGAGGTTAGACATGAACATCATTCAGCAGCTGGAAGCCGAACAGGCCGCCAAGATCGAAGCCAAGCGCAAGCTCCCGGAATTCTCCCCGGGCGACACGCTCCGCGTCAACGTCACCGTCAAGGAAGGCAACCGTACCCGCGTACAGGCCTACGAAGGCGTTTGCATCGCTCGTTCGGGCGCCGGCATCAACGAGAGCTTCACCGTTCGCAAGATCTCCTACGGTGAAGGCGTCGAGCGCGTATTCCCGGTCTACTCGCCGCTCGTTGAAAGCGTCGAAATTGTCCGCCGCGGTAAGGTCCGTCGCGCCAAGCTCTACTACCTGCGCGACCGTCGCGGTAAGTCGGCTCGTATCGTAGAAAACACCGGCACCCGCGCCCGCAAGCTCAACGACGCCGAGCGCGCCGCTGTTGCCGAGGAAAAGGCACGTCTGGAAGCCGAAAAAGTTGCAGCAGCACAGGCTCTGGCCGCTGAAAAGGCTGCAGCTGAAGCCGCTGAAAAGGCCGCTGCTGCTGAAGCCGCTGCCGCTGGCGACGCTTCTGCCGAATAAGCAGACACGGTTTTGCATTGATCAAAGGCTCCGGTTTCCGGAGCCTTTTTTCGTTGAGGCGTTCAGTTAGTGCTTGGCAGATCAGAGGCTGACGCTGATCGCCCCGCCCGCGACGACCACGCAGGCGAGAAGTCGCCGGACCGTCAGCGGCTCGCCCAGCATCAGCGCACCGATGAGCACGGCGAAGACCACGCTGGTTTCGCGCACTGCCGTGACCAGGCCCGCCGGCGCATAGGCATAGGCCACGACCACCAGCCCATAGGCCAGCATGGCGACCAAGCCGCCACCCGCGGCCTTCCAGGTGAGCGGTGACTTGAGGTCAATGGCAAGACCTCTGCGCGTAACCCCAAAGGCGATGGTGATCATGATGCCGAAGAGAAATAGCACCCACAGCGCATAGCCGACCGGAAGCTCGACGAGCTTCACCCCGCGCGAGTCCACCGTCGAATAGCAGGCGATGATGAGACCGGTCGTCAGGGCAAAGAGGATCGACGACGTCGCCGCACGGGTCTTGCCGAGCGACAAGCTCATGATGCCTGTCGCAATCAGCAGCACGCCCAGCGTCTGCCACGGCCCCAAGACCTCACCGAAGAAGAGGAAGCCGCCCAGCGTCACCAGCAAAGGCACCGTGCCGCGCACGATCGGATAGACCTGGCCGAGTTGACCCTGCCGATAGGCTGCGACCAAAAACAGGCTGTAGCCGACCTGCAGGCCCGACGAGAGCAGGATGTAGGGCCAGGCGGCCGCACCGGGAACGGGAACAAGGAAGAGCAGGGGAAGCGTGATGATGCTGCCGGTCAGGCTCATCACGGTGATCGACCAGAGCCGGTCCGCCCCCGTTCGCAGGAAGGCATTCCAGCTCGCATGCAGGATCGCTGCCACGAGCGCCAGCCCAACGGCGACGGCACTCACGACCGCGCCTTGCGGTGCATGAGGAGGAATTCTCTGATGTTCATGGGAGACCCGCGGGCGGTATGTGACAGTTTCGTGACAGCACGACGATAGCGGCTTCACCTGTCTTTGCAACGGGGTGGCACAAAAAGAAACCGCCCGCTTTGGGAGCGGGCGGCAGAGATAAGCTCAGTGGTCGTCGCGCTTAGTGGAAGTCGCGGATATCCACGAAGTGGCCCGCTACAGCAGCGGCTGCCGCCATGGCAGGCGAGACGAGGTGTGTGCGGCCCTTGAAGCCCTGACGTCCCTCGAAGTTGCGGTTCGAGGTAGACGCGCAACGCTCGCCAGGCTTCAGACGGTCGTCGTTCATCGCCAGGCACATCGAGCAGCCCGGCTCGCGCCAGTCGAAGCCGGCTTCCTTGAAGATCTTGTCGAGACCTTCGGCTTCTGCCTGTTCCTTCACGAGGCCCGAGCCCGGAACGATCATGGCCGACACGGTCGAGGCGACCTTCTTGCCTTCGACGACCTTGGCGACGGCGCGCAGGTCTTCGATGCGGCCATTGGTGCAGGAGCCG
Source organism: Hyphomicrobiales bacterium (assembly GCA_900473805.1). Taxonomy (GTDB): domain Bacteria; phylum Pseudomonadota; class Alphaproteobacteria; order Rhizobiales; family Rhizobiaceae; genus Allorhizobium. The sequence goes on from UCMS01000014.1 coordinate 152,301, forward strand.
ATGAAGACGCGGTCGATCGCGATGTCGGTGATCTTCGTGCCCGGCTTCAGACCCATGTAATCGAGCGCACGCCACTTGGAAGCGCGCTTCGTCTCGTCCTGGATATCGTCGGGATTGGGCACGATGCCCTGAACCGAGACGACGTCTTCCGGGGAAGAGCCCCAGGACACGATCGGCGGCAGGTTGGCAGCGTCGAGAACGACGACGCGGTCGAAATGTGCACCTTCATCGGACTTCAGCGTCTTCCAGTAGGCAATCGCCTGCTCGAGCGCTTCACCCTTGGGTGCACGCGGCTTGTCCTTGATGTATTCGAAGGTCTTCTCATCCGGCGCGATCAGGCCCGCGCGGGCGCCGCCTTCGATCGTCATGTTGCAGATCGTCATGCGGCCTTCCATCGAGAGCGATTCGATCGCTTCGCCGGCGAATTCGATGACATGGCCGGTGCCGCCGGCGGTGCCGATCTCGCCGATGATGGCGAGGATGATGTCCTTCGCCGTCACGCCTTCGGGCAGTTTCCCGTCGACGCGCACCAGCATGTTCTTTGCCTTCTTCTGGATCAGCGTCTGGGTGGCGAGCACGTGCTCGACCTCGGATGTGCCGATACCGTGGGCGAGAGCGCCGAAGGCGCCATGCGTCGAGGTGTGGCTGTCGCCGCAGACGATGGTCATGCCGGGCAGGGTGAAGCCCTGTTCCGGACCAACGATGTGCACGATGCCCTGGCGCTTGTCGGAGGCCGAGTAGTACTCGACGCCGAATTCGGCCGCGTTGTTGGCGAGCGCCTCAACCTGGATGCGGCTCTCCTCGTTCTTGATGCCGAGGTGGCGATCCGGCGAAGTCGGCACGTTGTGGTCGACCACGGCGAGCGTCTTCTGCGGCGCGCGGACCTTGCGGCCGGCCATGCGCAGACCTTCGAAGGCCTGCGGGCTCGTCACTTCGTGAACGAGGTGACGGTCGATGTAGAGGAGACAGGTGCCGTCATCCTGGCGATCGACGACGTGGTCGTCCCAGATCTTGTCGTAAAGGGTGCGAGGTGCGCTCATGGCTAAATTCCATCCAGACTGAGGAAAAAGGGATTTGGATCTTCGAGGATGCAGAAGGGCCGAATTTTCGGCCGAAGGCGATCAGCCGCGAAGGCTCGCCAGGGCCCCCTGAACGCGCGCGAAAAAGCGTGCCGGCAGACGCTTGTGGTCCTGCAGCACGATAAACTGGTTCGCGAGGCATCCGAATTTCGATCCCATGGGCGGCGTCATACCAGTTTTCGCAGATGTCGGCAATTGCTTCGCACGGCCTCTGACATCGGTCTGTCATGAAGCAGTCGTGCAAGCATGCTTGATCTTCGTCAGCAAACACTCGCCTGCCGGAACCCGCGCCATGAACGAAGACATCCATCGCATCAAGACCGAAATCCTCGACAGCTTCGACGAGGAACTGGAGCAGCAGTTGGACGAGGAGCGCCTCGATCAACTGGTGGCCGATGGCATGGCGGAGCCGACCATCGACCGGAAGATCTATTTCCGGGAACTCTTCCGTCTGCAGCACGAACTGGTGCGCCTGCAGGACTGGGTGCAGTACAAGAAGCTGAAGATGGTGGTGCTGTTCGAAGGTCGCGATTCGGCCGGCAAGGGGGGCGCGATCAAACGGGTCACCCAGCGGCTCAATCCGCGCGTCTGCCGGGTCGTGGCCCTGCCCGCGCCAACCGAGCGCGAACGCAGCCAGTGGTATTTCCAGCGTTACGTGCAGCACCTGCCGACGGCGGGCGAAATGGTCCTTTTCGACCGCTCCTGGTACAACCGCGCCGGCGTCGAGCGGGTCATGGGTTTTTGCACGCCGGATGAACTCGAAGAGTTCTTCCGCTCCGTCCCGGAATTCGAGCGCATGCTGGTGCGCTCCGGCATCATCCTCGTCAAATACTGGTTCTCGATCACCGACGAGGAGCAGGAATTCCGCTTCCAGATGCGCATCAATGATCCGCTGAAGCAGTGGAAGCTCTCACCGATGGATCTGGAAAGCCGGGTGCACTGGGAGAGCTACACCCGGGCCAAGGAGGAAATGCTGGAGCGCACCCACATTCCGGAAGCCCCCTGGTGGGTGGTCCAGGCCGTGGACAAGAAGAAGGCGCGTCTCAACATGATCGCCCATCTCCTGTCGCAGGTGCCGTACGAGCATGTTCCGAAGGAAGCCGTCGAACTTCCGGCGCGCGTGCGCAACGCCGACTATATCCGCCATCCCGTCCCGCCCGAAATGTACGTGCCGGAAAAGTACTGAGCGATTATTCGCTTCGATTGCGCGAACGCATCCGCTTCTCGAAATCACGCAGCAGGATCGAAAGCCCGATCGTCAGGATCAGATAGACATAGGCGACGATCGAATAGGTCTCAAAGAAGCGGAACGAGCCAGAGGCGTAGACCTTGCCCATCTGGGTGATGTCGGCGACGCCCAGCACCGAGACCAGGGAAGAATCCTTTACCATCGCGACGAAGTCGTTCGACAGGGGCGGGAAGATCACCCGGATCGCCTGCGGGAAGACCACCAGCCGGAAGCGCTGGCTCCGACTCAACCCAAGCGCCTTAGCGGCTTCGATCTGCCCCTTGTCGATCGACTGTATGCCAGCCCGGAAGATCTCGGCGATGAAGGCGGAATAGCCGATCATCAGGGCGATGATCGCCCTCCACATCAGCGACACGTCGCGCACGACCAGTGGCTCGACGAACCCGGCATTGATCAAAGGTGTGGCGACCAGATTGAACAGGGTGACGATCGCAGGGGCACCAACAAAAGCGATGTAAAACAACAGAACGAGTATCGGGATTCCGCGCACGACCTCGACATAGAAGCGTGCGATCTGGCGGAGGACCAGATGATCGGACATTCCGAGAAGAGCGACCAGCAGGCCCAGCGCCGTGGCGAGCAGAAACCCGGCCAGCGTCACGAAGACCGTGACACCGAGACCTTTCACGATCGTGTTGAAGACCTGAGCGTAGAGATCGCTGACGAAGATGACGGCGCCGAGCGCAACCGCCAACACGACGAAGGCGACCAGCCACCATGGCCGGTCGCCCTTCGGATCACCCTGGGGCAAAGTCTGGAACGCCATCAGCCGCTGACCTTCGGGACAGGAGCAGCAAGCGGACTCATTCGCCCATCTTGTAATCGAGGAACCACTTCTTGTTCAGTGCATCCAAGGTGCCATCCGCCTTCAAGGCTGCAATCGCCGCATTGACCGGCGCAACGAGATCGGAACCCTTGGGGAAGATGAAGCCGAAATCTTCGGTGCCGAGTGGTTCGCCGACGATCTTAAGGCTGCCGTTCGAGGCGGCGACATATCCGTTTCCGGCGGTGCTATCGGTGAGCACCAGATCGACGTCACCGGCCTTCAATGCCTGCACGGTTGCACCGAAGGTCTCGAACAGCTTGATGCGCGGGTTCTGCTCGTTGCCATCAAGCACTTCGTAGACAGCCGTGTAGAAGGGGCTCGTGCCCGGCTGGGCACCGACAAGGCCGCTTTCCAGCGCAGCAAAACTCTTGGCATCCGTGAACCGGCTTTCGTCGCCGCGGACCAGCATCAGCTGCTGCGAACGCATGTAAGGATCAGAGAAATCCACCTTCTCTTTGCGGTCGTCCTTGATGGTGATGCCGGTCATGCCGATGTTGTACTGATTGTCCGAAACCGCCTGGATCATCGCGTCCCAGGAGGTGTTCTGGTATTCGACCTTGAAGTTCAACCGCTTGGCGATCTCGTTCATCGCGTCATATTCCCAGCCGATCTGCTGGCCCGACTTGGGATCGACGAATTGCAGGGGCGGATAGGCGTTCTCGGTCACCACGACGACCGACTTTCCTCCCAGATCAGGCAAAGTGTCGGCATTGGCGGTAAAGGGGAGGAGGGCAAGGGTGGACAGACCGGCGAGCACAGCGCGGCGAAACAGCATGGAAGTCTCCAAAAATTGTGGCGGTTCAGAGTGTCACATCTTGTTCCCTGCTGGCAAGGGACCAGCCGGGCCGGTTGCGTTCCACCCCTCCGAGACGGATTTTAACAGAGTTGAGCTGCGACATAGTTCTGTATTCCAGACCATCACAGAAAAATCTGCCCTCTTTGCTGGGTCGCGCTTGGAACATATGTGTGGTCCACAGCACAGAAAGGGCGCTCCATGATTGGCAGAACAGCATCCATCCTGATTTCGCTTGGCCTGCTCGCGTCATTTGCCGCATTTCCAGCAGCGCGGGCACAGGAAGCGGTCGTCGCTGCAGCGGACAAAGAGGCCCTTTTCGAAAGCCTCGACCCGGCGCTCAACGCCAACAAGCAGGTGGTCTATCACATTATGCGCGACCTCTTGGAAGCCGGCCATTGGGATAAGGCTGATCAATTCCTCACCGAACGTTACCTGCAGCACAATCCCATGGTGCCCTCGGGCCGCGACACCGTGGTCAACTTCTTTACTCAGGTATTAAAGGTCGAGAAAAAGCCGATTCCGGACAAGCTCACCACTCCGGTCGTCTTCGTGACGGCGGAAGGTGACCTGGTGACGGTCGCAACGGTACGGGAAGAGAAGGATCCGCAGGACCCAGACAAGACCTATACAACGACCTGGTACGATACCTGGCGGATCGTTGACGGCAAGGCAGACGAACACTGGGATGCCGCAGTCAAGCAGTAGAGACAAGTGAGGCTGCGTCGACACTGCGCGCGCAGCCTCTTCCACTCGTCTCCAAAAACTCAGAAAGTCGCGGTCTTCGGATCAGGCCCGATGCGCGCATCGGTATTGTCGAGTTTGCCGATAACGTCCAGATCCTCAGCGGCGAGCTTGAAGTCGAAGACCTTGAAATTCTCGACGATACGCGAGGGCGTTACCGATTTCGGGATAACGACCAAACCAGTGTCGATATGCCAGCGAATGATGACCTGCGCCGGCGTGCGGCCCAAGCGCTCTGCAATTTTGCCGATCTCCGGATGGTTGAGCAGCTTGCCCTGACCGAGCGGGCTCCAGGACTGTGTGGCGATCTGATGTTTTTCGTGGAATGCACGGCTCTCACGCTGCTGAAAATCCGGATGCAGTTCGATCTGGTTGATGGCAGGCACCACGCCCGTTTCGGCAACGATCCGGTCGATATGGTCTGGATAAAAGTTCGACACCCCGATCGACTTTGCCCTCCCCTCCTCCCGGAGCTTCACCAGAGCCTTCCATGTCTCGACGAAGAGGCCGCGATGCGCGGATGGCCAGTGGATGAGGTAAAGATCGACATAATCGGTGCCGAGCCGCTTCAGGCTGGCATCAAAGGCCTTCAGCGCCTGATCATAGCCCTGGTCGTTGTTCCAGAGCTTGGTCGTGACAAAGACCTCGCGACGGGGGATGCCCGATCCCCGGATACCCTCGCCCACGCCTTCTTCGTTCTCGTAGACCGCGGCCGTGTCGATATGCCGGTAGCCTGCCTCGAGCGCGGCCTTCACAGCAGGAGCCGCATCCTCGTTAGGCGTCTGCCAGACACCCAGACCTACCTGTGGGATCGTCTTGCCGTCATTGAGGGTGATGAAAGATTGGTCGGTCATGAGAATCTCCGAAGCATGAAAACGGGTCGCCAGCGGGTTTGGATCCCTGGTCTCTGCGGGAAGTAAGGTGGCAGATACGTGCCGTTAAGGTAGGCAGGATGATCCGCATTGAAAGACCACACCAACGGATTTTCGGTCGATCGATCAAAGAACCCTGAGTCGGGTGCTTGAACTCAGATGCGGCAGAAGGCGCTGCATGTCGCGCGGACTGATCGCGACACACCCCTCTGTCGGCGCGTAATCCGGATGCGCGATATGAAAGAAGATCGCCGAGCCGCAACCGCGTTTTCGCGTCCGGAGGTTCCAGTCCATCACGATACAGAGGTCATAGAGGCGATCCGTCCGCATCAGCTTTTCATGGCTTGCCCGAAAAGGAAACTTAACCGCTCTGTTGTAATTCGGGTCGCTCGGCGCGTCGCACCACAGCATGGTCTCCTTCACGCGGACCAGAGGCAAGCCGGTCGCAGCAAAGCGCATCCGGTCACCCCGAAGATAGGCAAAGCGCAAGGGCATCGTTGCGATCGGGGTTGCGCCGTCCCCTTCCCGCTTGCGGCTCGTTCTCCCACTGCGCCCCAGTGCGGCCGGAAACCGCAGGCTCCCCGCCTGCACAATGGCTCGCCTTCCATCACGCGGCGCGGCACGCACCACCAGATGAGACAGTTTCTTCGGGTGTTTCGTCGAAGCTTTGGACCGGCCACTCACGAGATTTTGCCTTGTTCGTGAAGAATGTTGTATTCATAGCACTTCAATGCCTTTGGCCTAGGCTTACATGGCCCTCCATGGCGCAGCAAGCGCCCGCGATGGACCAGACTGGAAGGATGACGAATGACGACGCGGACCATTCTGCTGGTGGATGACGACGACGACCTGAGGCAGATTCTGGTCGAGCAGCTTTCACTTTACGACGAGTTCTCGCTGATCCAGGAAAGCAACGCCACGCGCGCCATGCAGACGGCCAAAACGGCACAAGTCGACCTGATGATCATGGACGTCGGGCTGCCGGACATGGACGGTCGCGAAGCCGTCAAACTGCTCCGCAAGGGCGGGTTCAAATCGCCGGTGATCATGCTGACCGGCCACGACACGGATTCCGATACGATTCTGGGTCTGGAAGCCGGCGCCAACGACTATGTGACCAAGCCCTTCCGGTTCGCCGTCCTGTTGGCACGCATTCGCGCGCAGTTGCGCCAGTACGAGCAGAGCGAGGATGCCACCTTTGGGGTCGGCCCCTATCTGTTCAAGCCGAGCCAGAAGTTGCTGACGACCGAGGATGGCAAGAAGATCCGCCTGACCGAAAAAGAGTCTGCCATCATCCGGTACCTCTATCGCGCCGGCCAGAAGGTCGTTACCCGCGACGTCCTGCTGGAAGAGGTCTGGGGCTACAACTCCGGCGTGACGACCCATACACTCGAAACGCACGTCTACCGCCTTCGCCAGAAGATCGAGCGCGATCCGTCGAATGCCGAGATTTTGGTGACAGAGAACGGTGGGTACAAGATCGTTCCCTGAGAAGGATTGCAAAGCACAATGTCGACAAACGGGGATGAGGCCGGCCAAAGGGTCGTGTCCGTTCCCGTTTTGCGTTACAAGTCACCCGCAAGCCGCAGACGCGCTTGGGTGACAACAGGGGACCTAGATGGCTCTCAGCGATGATATCGAGCTTCTTTCGGCCGTGCCGCTGTTTTCCGGTCTCGATACCGATCAGATCCGCCTGATCGCTTTCGGCGCAGAGCATCGCCAGGTCGCAACGGGACAGGCGCTCTTCCGGGAAAAGGCACCTGCCGAATGCGCCTATGTGGTGGTGCGTGGCAAGCTCGATCTCTTCGTCATCGCACGCGATGGCAAGCCGAAACTCGAGGCAAGTGTCGGCCCCGGCGTTATGCTGTCGGAACTGGCGCTCGTTACCATGGTGGAGCGCAAGTTTACCGCAGTCGCCTCAGAAGAAACCGACGTCATCCGCGTGACAAGGTCACTCTTCCACCGGCTGCTGGAGGAATATCCCACGATGGCTCGGCATGTCGAAGCGCGGATCCGCAAATCCCTCGGGGACCTGATGGATGGATCCGCCGCGCTGGCCCCCAAATTCGCTCAGTGAGCCAGCGACGCGGTATCGAAATAGGCCGTGACAGGCACGTGATCGGAAGGCTGATTCCATCCCCGCGCTTCCTTCAGGATGTCGACGCGAGACAGAAGCGGCGCAAGATCCGATGAAGACCAGATATGGTCGAGGCGACGGCCGCGATCGGCGGCAGCCCAATCCTTTGCCCTGTAGCTCCACCAGGTATAGAGCTTGTCGCTGGCGGGCACGTGCTGGCGCATGAGATCCACCCATTTTCCCTGTCGCATCACCTCTAACAGGCCGTCCGTCTCGACAGGTGTGTGGCTGACGATTTTCAGCATCTGCTTGTGCGACCAGACGTCATGTTCGAGCGGAGCGATGTTGAGGTCCCCGACGAGAATGGATGCCGTGTTGCTTTCAGCCTCGGCAGAAAGGGACTTCATTTCTTCGACAAAATCCAGCTTGTGGCCGAACTTCGGATTGATCTCGCGGTTCGGCTCGTCGCCACCGGCAGGGACGTAGAAGTTATGCAGCCGGATACGCCGGCCTGCCCATTCGAAGATCGCAGAAATGTGCCGGCTGTCGCCTACACCGCAGTAGTCCTGCCGATGATCTTCGGTGAGCGGCAGTTTCGAGCAGATCGCCACCCCGTGATAGCCCTTCTGCCCGTGGATCACGATATGGGAGTAACCCAGGGCTGCAATCTGCTCGACCGGGAACTGATCGTTCTGACACTTGATCTCCTGCAGACACAGAATATCCGGATTGGTCTGGCGGAGAAAATCCTCGACAATCGGCAGGCGCAGCCGCACGGAATTGATGTTCCAGGTCGTGATCGATAGGGTCATGGGGCGCCTGTTTGCGACGGTTACCCTTGCCTCTTATGGCAAAAGCGCAGGCCTGAACAGAAAAAGGCGGTGCAGGCTTCTCCCCGCACCGCCTTCTCCACAACTCGAAACCTGAACCCGGTCTCAACCGCCGCGCTTTTGCCCATGCACTTCGGCATAGGGAATCTCGAACACCGAGGGATCGAGCTGGACACCGTTCTGGACGTTGAAGATCATCACCGAGGTGTCCTTCTTCTGCACATCGGTGATCGTCCACTGGCGAAGCTCGAAATTCTTCGGGTCGAACATCAGCGTGATCGTTGAATCGCCGAAGATCGTCCGGTCGCCGAGCACGATCGTCGTCAGGTCCGCCTCTTCCTTGACGTCCCGCACCAGCTTGTTTCCAAGATCGATCTTGTCGGCCAGAAGCAGGCTGAGCGGAGTCTTGGAAAGCGGATAGAGATCCCAGGTCTTCAGCTTGGTATTGCCGATGACAACGTTCTTCCCATCCGAAATCACGCGCATCGGCGAGGGCTTTTCGTAATTGAAGCGAAGCTTGCCCGGGCGTTCGATGAAGAACTTGCCACCCGTCTGCTCCCCGCGCGGGCCGAACTGAACGAATTCGCCCATCATGGTCTTCACGCTCGAAAAGTGGTCGGCGATCTGCTGCGCTGCATTGGTCGCCGCGAAACCGTGGAACGGCAAAGCCGCGCATGCCATGAATGCGGCGGTTCCCAGCACGAACTGGCGACGGTTCGCCAGCACCGGCATCCCGGCATCGCCTTCGGTTTTGTCAATCATGCGATACTCCTTCATATGCTCACGGTCTTGCCGAAAAAGGCGGCGGCTTCATGGCCATGTTCGCCTGTGCCGCTGCGGCAACTCGTCCAGACCGCTCGTTGTTCCATGCGGGAACGGTGCTGCGGAAGATCACTCTTCCGTCGGAACCAGAATTTCACGCTTTCCGGCGTGGTTGGCGGGGCCGATGATCCCCTCTTTCTCCATGCGTTCGATCAGCGACGCGGCGCGGTTGTAGCCGATACCCAAGCGACGCTGGACATAGGAGGTCGATGCCTTGCCATCCCGAAGAACGATCGCCACGGCCTGATCATAGGGATCGTCGGAGTCGGCGAGATTGCCGGTGCCCGACGAACCACCACCATCCTCGTCGTCTTCGTCATCGATGGTGATCGCTTCAAGATACTGCGGCGAACCCTGGGTTTTGAGGTAGGCAACGATCTCCTCGACCTCATGGTCGGAAACAAAGGGACCGTGAACGCGCTGGATCCGACCGCCGCCAGCCATGTAGAGCATGTCGCCCATGCCGAGCAGCTGCTCTGCCCCCTGTTCACCAAGAATGGTGCGACTGTCGATCTTCGAGGTGACCTGGAAGGAAATGCGTGTCGGGAAGTTCGCCTTGATCGTTCCGGTGATGACGTCCACTGACGGGCGTTGCGTTGCCATGATGACGTGGATACCGGCGGCACGCGCCATCTGGGCAAGCCGCTGCACAGCACCTTCGATATCCTTGCCCGCGACCATCATCAGGTCGGCCATTTCGTCGATGATCACGACGATATAGGGGATCGGCTGCAGGTCGAATTCTTCCGTCTCGTAGATCGCCTCGCCCGTCTGGCGATCGAACCCCGTCTGGACGGTACGGGTCAGCACCTCGCCCTTCTCCTGCGCCTGCGCAACGCGCGCATTGAAGCCGTCGATGTTGCGAACACCGATCTTGGACATCTTCTTGTAGCGCTCTTCCATTTCGCGGACGGTCCACTTGAGTGCCACCACGGCCTTCTTTGGATCGGTCACCACGGGCGACAGGAGATGCGGGATGCCGTCATAAACCGAAAGCTCGAGCATCTTGGGGTCGATCATGATCAGGCGGCACTGTTCCGGCGTCATCTTGTAGAGAAGCGACAGGATCATCGTATTGATCGCGACCGACTTGCCCGATCCGGTGGTACCCGCAACGAGCAGATGTGGCATCTTGGCCAGATCGGCGACAACAGGCTCGCCGCCAATGGTCTTGCCGAGCGCCATCGCGAGCTTCGCCTTGTTGCCGTCGAAGTCGCGCGAGGCGATGAGTTCGCGCAGATAGACGGTTTCGCGAGTCTGATTGGGCAGTTCGATGCCGATCGCATTGCGTCCCGGGACGACAGCGACACGGGCGGCGATCGCGCTCATCGACCGGGCGATGTCATCGGCAAGGCCGATAACCCGCGACGACTTGATGCCAGGTGCTGGCTCCAGTTCGTAAAGCGTCACGACCGGACCCGGGCGCACATGAATGATCTCACCCTTCACGCCGAAGTCGTCGAGGACGCCTTCGAGCAAACGGGCATTATGCTCCAGCGCCTCTGCCGAAAGCGTCGCATCGCGCGTGACCGCGCGCGGCTCCGCCAGCAAATGCACCGACGGAAGCTGAAAACCATCCGGCTTGAGAAGAGACCCCTGCGCATCGCGGTCCAGACGCGCACCCGCCTTTGGTCGGGCGGCAGGAGCCGCAACACGCGGAGAGCTCGAAACACCCCGGGCAGGAGCCGCAGCACGTCCGCGTTCATCTGGCAGAATACCCGCCGGACGCGGCAGATCGTCGAGATCGAAATCCTCGTCTTCGTCATCGAACGATGCACTGGACATGGGCGGTGGCGAGACGATCGATCGACCAGACGGACGAGACGGCGCGCCGTCGAGCACCGGCTCGACCCGCTTGCCAAGTGCCGGTGCTTTGGCCCGCATCGGCTCGTTCAGCGTTCCAAATTCATCATCGTTGAAATCATAGGGCTGATCGAATTCACGCGCATGGCGATCTGCCGATTTGATGCCGAAGAGCCGGCGCGTGCGGGCGCGGACCAGATACCAGTTGTGTGTAAAGGCGCCGAGATAGAGCGAAAGGAAACCCTGATCTTCCTCCTCTTCGTCCTCGTCCAGCGGGCTAGACTGAATCTTGGCCTTGGGGGACGGCTTCGTCAGCGCGATATCCTCGTCTGAGCTTTCCGGGGCCTTTCCGACGATACCGGCGGCAAACAGCAGAAGCCAGGCGGCGGGTAAGGCCAGAATGGCGCCGAGCACCATCGCAAAGGTCGAAGTGGGATAAGCGCCGATAAACAGCGCTGGGAAGCGCAGGATCAGGTCACCGAGAACGCCGCCGGTGCCGCTCGGCAAGGGCCAGGTCGTCGGCGGGGGAAAACAACCAACGGCAGCGGCCGCCACCAGCGCCCCGGCCAACCAGGCGGCAATCCGCGCAGGGATGCGATGCAGGCGCCGACCGCCAATAAGGGCGAATGACCAGGCCAGCACCGGCAGAAGCGCGAGCAGGCTGCCGAGCCCGAAGAACTGCATCATCAGATCGGCAAATACGGCGCCGGACAGCCCCAGCACATTGGTCGGCGGATTTTCGGTCGCATAGGAAAGGCTGGGGTCGGACACGTTCCAGGTCGCAAGCGCCGCGACCGCCATCACCAGAGCGAGGAAGAGAGCAAAACCGAGGAGGGCCGAGAGTTGCCGAAACAGGAACGCGGTGAACGCAAAACGGGTCGGATGATCGGGAAGCGCTGTCGATTGGCCTCTGCTCATGGGTCTCGCAATCCGTCCTGTTGGCGTGTGTGCCGGGATACTGCAGGCATGCGAGCATCCTATGGCCAGTCCTCACCCTAAGGCACCGACGGTTAATGTCGCATTAACCATGCGCGACATGGATGCGGAGTTGCTGAAAAACAAACGCCCGGGCACAAGGCCCGGGCGCAGCATGCGAGGATAGAGAAGATGACGATCAGTTGTGGTACGCGGCTTCGCCGTGCGAGGCGAGGTCGAGACCTTCGCGCTCGGCTTCGACCGGAACACGCAGACCGATGACGACGTCGACGATCTTGTAGATAACGATCGAGCCAATACCGCACCACAGCAAGGTGACGACAACGGCCTTGAGCTGGGTCATGAACTGGCCGGCCATGGTCACACCTTCGGCATAGCCGATGCCACCGAGCGAAGCGGAAGCGAAGATGCCGGTTGCAAGTGCGCCGAAGAGGCCGCCGATGCCGTGAACGCCGAAGACGTCAGCGGTATCGTCATAACCGAACTTGTTCTTCACAACCGCCACGAAGAAGTAGCACAGCGGCGAAACGATCAGACCCATGACGATCGCACCCATCGGGCCGGCGATGCCAGCGGCCGGGGTGATTGCAACGAGACCTGCAATCATGCCGGAAGCCGCACCCAGCATGGAAGCCTTACCACGCGTGAAGGCTTCGACGAGAACCCAGGACACGACGGCAGCGGCAGTAGCGATGAAGGTGTTGACCGTGGCCAGCATCGCGCCGCCCGAAGCTTCGAGGTTGGAGCCGGCATTGAAGCCAAACCAGCCGACCCAGAGCATCGCTGCACCAACAAGCGTCAGAGTCATGGAATGCGGAGCCATCATGTCCTTGCCGTAGCCGGTACGCTTGCCGACCATGATTGCGCCGATCAGACCGGCAACACCGGCATTGATGTGAACGACGGTACCGCCGGCGAAGTCAAGCGCGCCCCAGCCGAAGATCAGACCATTGGCATCCCAGACCATATGGGCGATGGGGAAGTAGACGAAGGTGACCCAGAGCAGGCAGAAGAGCACCGAAGCCGAGAACTTGATGCGTTCGGCGAAAGCACCGACGATGAGGGCCGGCGTGATCGCTGCGAAGGTCATCTGGAACAACATGAAGATGTATTCCGGAATGACGGCATCCGAGAAGGTTGCAGCCGTGCTGTCCGGCGTTACGCCAGCCAGGAACAGCTTGCCAAAGCCGCCGAAGAAGGCGTTCGTGGAGCCACCAAATGCGAATGAGTAACCGTAGATAACCCAGACAAGCATGATGGCGGAGCCGATGACCGTGCACTGCATCAGCACCGACAGCATATTCTTGGCTCGAACGAGACCGCCATAAAACAGGGCTAGTCCGGGGATGAGCATGAAGAGGACGAGAATGGTGCAAAGGAACATGAAGGCGGTATCGCCCTTGTTCGGCACCGGAGCGGCAGCGACGGCTTCAGCGGCTGCCGGGGCAGCTTCTTGCGCGAAGGCAATGGCCGGCGCCAGCAGGGCTGCCGACGCGGCGCCAAGGCGCACGAGATTGGAATTCAACTTGGCAAATGACATCAGTAACAACTCCCCTAAAAGCCGTTCTTACAGAGCTTCGGTATTGGTTTCGCCGGTGCGGATGCGCACGGCCTGATCGATCGAGTAGACAAAGATCTTGCCGTCGCCGATCTGTCCGGTCTTCGCAGACGAAGCGATCGCTTCGACAGCCTTGTCCGCGAGTTCGGTCGAGACGGCGATCTCGATCTTCAGTTTCGGCAGAAAGCTCACGGCGTATTCGGTGCCGCGGTAGATCTCGGTGTGCCCCTTCTGGCGGCCGTAACCCTTGACCTCAGTCACGGTCAGGCCCTGGATCCCCACAGCCGTCAGGGCTTCGCGCACCTCGTCCAGTTTGAACGGCTTGATGATAGCCATCACAATCTTCATCTGGTTTCCCATCCTTTGCTTGTCCTCGGCGCGGAGCCGACTCTCCTTGCCGCTGGCAGGAACTGTTTCGCTAGCGACCGAGGAGGGACATTCAAATGGTGTGCCAGTTTCGTGACGGCTCACAACCCTTTGAAATGTAAAGGTTTTGTAAATGGAAGCCAATAAACGAGCAGATGAGCGCGCAATGTGCGCACAAAAATTATGCAAGTTTAGAAAATTGATGTCGATTTAGTCATTTGCCCGTTTGCGGATCAAGCCTTCCTGAGCAACGGATGCGACAAGGTGTCCGTCACGGCTGAAAATACTGCCGCGGGTCATACCGCGAGCACCGGCAGCACTCGGACTGTCCTGCGTATAGAGCAGCCAGTCGTCCAGGCTGCAGGGACGATGGAACCACATAGCATGGTCGAGACTGGCCACCTGAAGTTCCGGATCGAAAATCGACGTACCATGGGCATAAAGCGATGTGTCGAGAAGCGTCATGTCCGAGAGGTAGGCGAGGATCGCCGCCTGATAGTGCCGGTCTGCCGGGACGCTTCCGGAAGCGCGGACCCAGATATGTGCCTCCGGCTCAAGCTTTTCCTTCGACAGATAATGCACGAGCGATGTCGGCCTGATCTCGATCGGACGTTCGCGGCCCCAGTATTTCTTCACCGTCTCTGGCGCCTGAGCGAGGAACGCCGCTCGAAACTCCGCCTCTCCCATCAATTGCTCTGGCTGGGGGACATCGGGCATCGAGATCTGATGATCGAAGCCCGGTTCCTCCACTTGGAAGGAGGCCGACATCGAGAAAATCGCCTTGCCATGCTGGATTGCGACGACTCGTCGCGTCGTGAAGGAAGCGCCATCGCGGATGCGCTCGACCTGGTAGACGATCGGAATGGAAGGATCGCCCGGGCGCATGAAATACGCGTGCAGGGAATGCACGATCCGATCGATATCCACGGTCCTTTGCGCGGCCATCAGGGCTTGCGCGATCACCAACCCGCCGAAGACGCGCTGCCAGCCATTCTGCGGACTGCTGCCGCGAAACAGATTTTCTTCCAGCTTTTCCAGATCGAGGCGCTCGATCAGATCCCGCATCGGCTTAGTCTGTTCAGCTGGCTGCGACATAATGCATGGCTCCGCTTATAGGCACCCGTTCAAGCCTGATCTATATAGGGGGCTCAAGGTCCACAAGAGTAAAGGAATGCGCCATGCTGGATGTGGTTGTCGTCGGCGGTGGCTATGTCGGTCTTTCCGTAGCTGTTTCGATCAAGCAGGCCGCGCCGCATCTCGCCGTGGAAGTGATCGAAGCCGCGCCGGAGGATGCCTGGAAGAAGGATCCCAGAGCCTCCGCCATTATAGCGGCGGCGACGAAGATGCTCGACGTCTTCGGCCTATGGGATCGCATAGAGCCGGATGCGCAACCCATCAACAAAATGATCGTGACCGATTCGAAGACGTCCGATCCCGTCCGCCCTGTCTTCCTCACGTTCGACGGCGCCGTCGATGACGGGCGTCCGTTTGCCCACATGATTCCCAATACCAGCATGGTCGCAGCCCTGCGCGATGCCTGTGTAGACCGAGGCATCACGATCCGTCACGGTTTGAGGGCGACCGACTTCAGAAACACCGGTCCATTCGCGGAACTCACCCTTTCCGATGGCAGCAAGATGGACGCCAGACTTGTCGTCGCATGCGACGGGGTACGCTCGAAGCTGCGCGACCTCGCCGGCATCAAGACGGTAACCTGGCAATACGGGCAGTCGGGCATTGTCACGACCGTTGAACACGAGCGGCCGCATGAAGGTGTTGCGGAGGAGCACTTCCTGCCCGCCGGCCCCTTCGCCATCCTGCCGCTCAAGGGCAACCGCTCCTCTCTGGTCTGGACCGAACGCACGCAGGACGCAGATCGCCTGGTTGCATCGGATGACCTGCTCTTCGAAGCGGAGTTGGAACGACGCTTCGGCCACAAGCTCGGCACCATCCGCGCCACGCAGGACCGTCGCGCCTTCCCGCTCGGACTGACGCTGGCGCGCGCCTTCATCGCACCGCGCCTGGCGCTGGCCGGTGATGCCGCCCACGGCATTCATCCGATTTCCGGCCAGGGCCTCAACCTGGGCTTCAAGGATGTCGCCGCTTTGGCGGAGACGGTGGTCGAAGCCGATCGATTGGGGATGGATATCGGCTCCGTCAACGTCTTGGAACGCTACCAGATCTGGCGACGGTTCGACACCTTCCGCATGGGGGTGACGACAGACGTTCTCAATCGCCTGTTTTCGAACGACATAACGCCAATCAGGGTGCTGCGGGATTTCGGGCTGGGCATTGTCGAAGGACTTCCGGCATTGAAGAACTATTTCATCCGGGAAGCAGCAGGATCTGCCGCGCACAATCGTCCGCGCCTGCTTGGCGGCCAGCAGACCTGAGCAGGATGGTTCGCCGTCCGCTATTTCCGCTTAGATGGGCATCTCGAGCTTTCGCGCTTCGGAAACCAGCATGATGGGAATTCCGTCACGGATCGGATAGGCGAGCCTCGCCTTTTCCGACACGAGTTCGTTCTTTTCTCGGTCGTACTTGAGTATGCCCTGCGTCAGGGGGCAAACGAGGAGTTCGAGCATCTTCGGATCGACCAGACTGGTCGTCTTTTCTTCCATCACGAGCCTACTGAAGCATGGTATCGCCCTCGCCGAAGGTGCGGGCGAGTACGATTTCGGTGATGGCAATCAGCGTCTCGGCACGGGTCTTGAGATCCGGCGCCTCCAGCAATGCCTGCTTTTCCGCCGGTCCGAAAGGCGACATCATGGACAGCGAGTTCACCAACGTAATGTTGGATGCACGCTCGACACTTTCCCAGTCGGCTTCCAGCTTGTTGGCTTCAAGATAAGCCCGAAATGCCGAAAGAAGGCCGGACCGGTCGACCTGCGCCTCATCCTCGGAATGCGTAAGATCGGCAACGAAAGGCGCGATGTGAAAGCTGCGATACGGCTTGGAGCTTGCCACCTCGTCCAACAGCCGGAACCGGCAAACGCCGGCAAGCGACACGATATAGCGTCCATCCCCCGTCTCCGTGAAGGAGGTGATACGGCCAATGCAGCCGACGGGCGCCAGTGCCGGACGCTCCGGCAGAATATCCGCCTGCACTTCAGTGAGAGCTGGCTGGATCATGCCGATGAGACGGTTCCCCGCCATAGCCGCATCGAGCATGGCGAGATATCGCGGCTCGAAAATATTGAGCGGCAACTGCCCGCCCGGAAGGAGCAGGGCGCCCGAAATCGGAAAGACAGGAACCGTTTCCGGGAGATCCTCTGCGGTTAAATATCTGGCATTTCCCACTTGCATCGAAGCACATCCTGTCCGGAAGAGCCGGCGTTCATTCCCGCTTCTATCTGGTTCGCTTCGGCCAAAACTCAAGGCCGGGAGCTGCTCACGAAAACAGGATCGACGAGAGCTTGCGCCGCGCCATCACGGTCGCCGGATCCTTCGGCCCCCAGACTTCGAAGAACTGCAAAAGCTGCTTGCGTGCACCGTCGTCCTCGAAGGTTCGGTCGCGCTTCATGATGAGGAGGAGGTGTTCTGCCGCTTCCTCGCGGCGTCCCTCCACATTGCGGATCTTGGCAAGCTTCATCCGCGCCGCGTGATCATCGGGATGGAGCGACAAAGTGTGTTCGAGCGCGACGGGATCGCCAAGTTTGCGCGCCTCCTCGATCTGATCGAGCCGCTTCAGAAGAGCCTGAACCTCCGGCGCCTTCGAGAGCTCCTCAGGCAACTGGGTCAGAAGTTCGCGCGCGCGCTGGTGCTGATTGGCGCCGATCATGCAATCGGCCAGCCCGGCGATCGCCTGTATGTTGTCAGGGTCTGCCTGCAGGACGGCAGCAAACAGCTGGGCGGCACCGTCGATGTCACCTGCCGTAAGAAGGCCGGCAGCTTCGTCGAGAACAGCCGCGATTTCAGCAGCCTGATCAGCGCCCGCCGGGCCGGCGATCTTGTCGATGAATGCTTTCACCTGGCTCTCGGGTAACGCTCCCATGAAGCCGTCGGCAGGACGACCGTTGACGAAAGCGACGACGGCGGGGATTGACTGAATGCCGAGCTGTCCGGCGACCGAAGGATGGTCGTCGATGTTCATCTTGACCAGCTTGACGCGTCCGCCGGCATCCTTGACGGCCTTTTCGATCACAGGCGTCAGTTGCTTGCAGGGCCCGCACCAGGGCGCCCAGAAATCAACGAGAACCGGCTGGTTGCGCGATTCGTCCATGACATCGCGGGCAAAGTTTGCCGTCGTCGTGTCCTTGATCAGATCGCCTGAGGGGGAGTTTGCCTGAGGAGCGTCACCGAACTGTGCCTTGGCCGTCATGGTCTGGTTGCCATATCCGCCATATGGATTACCGTACTCACTCATCGTCTATCTCCCGCCTGTGTTGCGACCTCGATAAGCCGCCATGCTTGCCGTTAAGATCGTATGTCAGGCCGTTACTTTCAAGACAAGCGGCGTGTGCCCGGTGGCCTCCATGAAGCGGATCAGATCGTCCCGCGCAATCGATGTGGTCGCATCGTTGGAAAGCGGATGGCAGTTGATGACCTCATGCTCCATCAACTCGCTGTCGAGGATGAAGGTGACGTTCTTACCCGTATCATTGATCGCGCCGAATGCCGTCACGGAACCCGGAGCGACACCGAGATACTCCATCAGCTTCTCAGGCTTGCCGAAGGACACCTTGCTGGCCGCACCGATGATCGTGTGCACAGTCTTCAGATCAACGGAGGCGTTCTCCTCGACGGTCAGCAGGAAGAAGTTGTCCTTCTTGTCCTTGACGAAGAGGTTCTTCGTATGACCTCCGGGGATCTCGTCACGCAGGGAAGCCGACTCCGCGACGGTGAAGACGGGTGGGTGCGTCTTGGTGGTGTGCCCGATTCCGAGTTCGTCGAGGAAACGGAAGAGATCAGCGGCGGTTCTGGGTGTCGTCATGTTTGTCCTCACTGTGAATTGTCGGGGGCACCGACAGTGCGACTATCAGATTTTCTCCAAAGCAATAGGTCCAGGACCGACCTCGCGCAATCTTTTCAGTGCCCGAAAAGCCCGGAAAACCTGAGCTTTGTCAGAGCGTTGTCTGGTTTTGGATTTTTTTTCGCGCCGATCCGTCATTTCCCTGTTGCATTTGAAAATCGGTTGGGCCATATAGCGCCCGTCGCCGCAAGACGGACGGCCCACGATCCAGACACTACCCCAGGATCGCGGTTGATGAGCGGGTGTAGCTCAGGGGTAGAGCACAACCTTGCCAAGGTTGGGGTCGGGCGTTCGAATCGCCTCACCCGCTCCATTTTCTCCAGAAATGATTGTGAGATTGGCTGGACACCTCGGGGCGTCGCGTTGTCTATTCTGCCGAAACATCGGGAGATATGGCATGACAGGACGTCTGGCTGGAAAAGTGGCGATCATTTCGGGCGGAGCAACCGGGATGGGCGGCGCATCATCTAGGCTGTTTGCCAGCGAAGGTGCCAAGGTCGCTATCATCGATCGCAACAAATCTGCCGCCGAGGAAACAGCACACATCATTCGTTTAGCGGGTGGCGTTGCTGAGGTTTTCCAGGCTGATGTGTCGGATGAGGATCAGGTGAATGCGGCGGTTAAGGCGGTAGAGGGGGCGCTTGGGCCTGCTACCGTGCTCTTCAACCACGCCGGGACCATCGTCATCAAACCATTCCTTGAAACGACCCTGGAGGAATGGGACTGGCTGCATGCGGTCAATGTCCGCTCGATGTTTCTCATGACACGTGCCGTTTTGCCGGGCATGATCGCGGCAGGGGGCGGCTCGATCGTCTGCACCTCCTCGATTTCGGCCGTCGCCGCGACCCCGATGGAGGTTCTCTATGACACCACCAAGGGTGCGGTGCACATGTTTGCGCGGGCGATCGCAGTTGAGTTCCGCGATCGCAACATTCGCTGCAATGCCGTCTGTCCCGGGTTCATCCGCACACCCCACGGGCTGCGGGAGGTAGCGGAACTGACGGCGCACGGTGTCGATGTTTCCGAAGCGGCGATTGCCGCTCAGCAGGGACGAATCGGCGAACCCGAGGACGTCGCGCGGGCCGCTCTATATCTTGCCAGTGACGACTCGCAGTTCGTCAACGGCGTGCACCTGTTCGTCGACAACGGCTTCACCGCCATCTGACCTCAGTTCTTTGAAAACACATAATCCGTTTCCTGGCGAAGCACCTCGCCGGGTCGCAGAATCGCGCTTGGGAAACCTGCATGGTTCACCGCATCCGGCCAGATCTGTGTTTCCAGGCAGAAACCGGCATAGGGACCATAGCGGCGCCCTCCGAGGCCGGGAACGGCAACATCAAGATAGACACCGGCATAGAACTGGATGCCAGGCTCTGTGGTCAGAACCTCCATGGCAACCCCGGAGTTGACGCTGCGCGCCAGTGCCACGCTGCGTTTACCGGTACGATGGTTTGAAAGGCAGAAATTGTGATCATATCCGAACTGCCCTGCCTCTGACTTGAACCGGATCGGCCGCATCTCGCGGAAGTCGAAGGCCGTGTTCTCGACGGATCGAATTTCGCCGGTTGGGATGAGCCTGTCGTCGACCGGTGTGTAATGATCGGCGGCGATCATAAGATCGTGGCCCAGTATGTCGGACCGGCCATCAAGATTGAAATAGGCATGATGGCAGACATTCGCGATCGTCGGTTTGTCGGTGATCGTCTCATAGACGGCTGCGAAAACTCCGCCTTCCTT
Source organism: Hyphomicrobiales bacterium (assembly GCA_900473805.1). GTDB lineage: Bacteria > Pseudomonadota > Alphaproteobacteria > Rhizobiales > Rhizobiaceae > Allorhizobium. The sequence goes on from UCMS01000014.1 coordinate 172,965, forward strand.
TAACGCAAAACTTGCCCTGGTCCGTGTGGTTCCCGGATATCCAGCCCGGCCATCGCGGTCGACGGCCTCCATGACGACAAAGTCGGATCCCTGGTCCAAAATCGTCCAGTTCTGACGCGCCATCCCGCCGGAGCCGCCGTGAAGATGGGTGAGCCCCTTTTCGTTCAGTTCCAGCTGGTAGTGAACGCCATCGATGGAGAAGCGGCCGTCACCGATGCGGTTGGCGCAGCGGCCGGGCGTTGCGCCGAAATAGGGCGAATGGTCTAGATAGCTGGCAAGATCCTCGAACCCGAGAACCAGCGGCGCATCGTGTCCCTCCAGCCGCAGATCCTGCAGGACCGCGCCGAAGGTGATGATCGAGGCCGTCAGGCCACCGCCCTTCAGCACAACCTTTTCGACCACCTCGCCGCCGGGCATCGTGCCGAACACCGTTTTTGTCATGTTTTTCTCCTCGCCTCGTATCTTAAAGTCTTTTCCGCGTTATCGCGCCAGTTCACGCGCAGCAGTCTCCAGGCCACCCAGTGTCAGCGGATACATCCGGTCACCGATAAGCCGCCGAATCAGGCCGACGGACATCGTATAGTCCCAATTCGCCTGCGGCATGGGGTTGATCCAGAGATACCGGCGAAAGTGGTCGGTCAATCGTGTGAGCCAGGCCGCACCGCTTTCGCTGTTCCAGTGCTCCACCGAGCCGCCGGGATGGGTGATTTCGTAGGGGCTCATGGCCGCATCGCCGACGAAGATCAGTCGATAATCCGAGCCGAAGGTCCTGATGACATCAGCCGTCGGAATGGTATCGGCATGGCGGCGCTGGTTGTCCTTCCAGACGCGCTCATAGGGGCAATTATGGAAGTAGAAATACTCCATGTGCCGGAATTCGGAGCGGGCCGCCGAAAACAGCTCCTCCACCTCGCGCACATGGTCGTCCATCGAGCCGCCGATATCGAAAAACATCAGAAGCTTCACGGCATTACGCCGCTCGGCTTGTGTCTTCACATCCAGATAGCCGTGCTCGGCGGTGGAGCGGATCGTGCCGGCGAGATCGAGTTCCTCTGCCGCCCCTTCACGCACGAAGCGGCGCAGGCGTCGCAGCGCCACCTTGATGTTGCGCGTGCCGAGCTCGACGCGGTCATCGAGATTGCGAAACTCCCTGCTGTCCCAGACCTTCACCGCACGTCGATGGCGGCTTTCCTCCTGGCCGATGCGCACGCCTTCCGGATTGTAACCATAGGCGCCGAAGGGCGAGGTGCCGGCCGTGCCGATCCATTTGCTGCCGCCCTGATGGCGCTCCTTCTGTTCGGCGAGGCGTTGTTTCAGCGTTTCCATCAGCTTGTCGAAGCCGCCGAGGCTCTCGATCAGCGCCTTTTCCTCGTTCGACAGATGCTTTTCCGCCAGCCGGCGCAGCCAGTCTTCGGGAACCGCCTGCTGATCGACGGCTTCAGCGGCCCCCTCGCCCAGGATGCCGCCAAAAATCTCCGAAAACACCCGGTCGAAGCGATCGATGAAGCGCTCGTCCTTCACCAGGGTGGTGCGGGCGAGATAGTAGAAGCCCTCCGGGTCGAAATCGACGAGCCCCGCCTTCAGGCCTTCGAGCAGCGCCAGATATTCCCGCAAGGTGACGGGAACCTTCTCTTCTTTCAGGCGCAGGAAAAAGGGCAAAAACATCGGAGGAAGACGGCTCGGTTCATCGGCGGCGGCATCCTGTCACAGAGGACGCCGCCTGTCCCGTCAAAATCCGCTGCCGGTTCTCGTCTCCCGTCAGCCTGCCAGATCCTTGCCGATCTCGTTCAGATCATAGGGCGTCATCTGGTAGATCTCGTTGATCCAGTTGCCGAACAAGAGATGCGCATGGCCGCGCCAGCGGTTGAGCGGCGTCAGCGTGTCGTCATTGTGCGGGAAATAGTTGTGCGGCAGCTTGATCGGGATCCCCGCCGACTTGTCGCGGAAATATTCGTCGCCCAGCGAGGTGGAATCGTATTCGACATGGTTGAACATGTAGAGGCGGTTGGCGCGCTTCTCCTGCACCAGGCAGACGCCCATCTCCTCGGATTCGAGCAGGATCTTCAGCTCCGGCACCTTCTCGATGTCTTCGCGGCGGACTTCCGTCCAGCGCGAAACGGGCACCTGAAAATCGTCGGAGAAGCCGTTCAGATAGACCGAAGACGGCGCCAGATTGCGGTGACGATAGACGCCGAATGCCTTTTCCTTCAGCGGATGCTTCGGGACCTTGTGGAAGTGGTAGATCGCCGCCATGCCGCCCCAGCAGACATTCATGGTCGAGTGAACATTGGTCTCGGTCCAGTTGAGGATCTCTTCCAGCTCCGGCCAGTAGGTCACTTCCTCGAAAGGAAGCGTTTCCACGGGCGCACCGGTGATGATGAAACCGTCGAACTTGCGATCCTTCACCTCGTCCCATGTCTGGTAGAAGGAGAGGAGATGCTCTTCCGGCGTGTTCTTGGCCTTGTGACCACCGACGCGCACCAGCGTCAGCTCCACCTGGAGCGGCGACGCACCGATCAGCCGTGCAAATTGCACCTCGGTCTTGATCTTGTTAGGCATGAGATTGAGCAGGCCGATCTGCAGCGGGCGAATGTCCTGGCGAATGGCCACGGTTTCGGTCATCACCCGCACGCCCTCATGCACGAGGGTCTCAAAGGCGGGCAGCGTATCGGGAATTCGGATCGGCATCTTACTCTCGACTTTCCTTTGTCACGGCGGTTCGAGACCGCACAAACAAAAATACCGGCAGCTTCGATATCGCCACCGGTCCTCGGAAAGTCTCGACTTGCCTCGGCCCTTTAGCGACTTATTTTACGTGGCTGCAAGCCGACCGGCCAAATCACCACGGGACGAAGTGTTCTTTACGCCTGTCTCAAGTGCGAATCAATGGGCAGATCTTCCCTGCGCCATTGTCGGCAGCAGCTCTCCCCGTGCCATCAGTTGCCCCAGACCACGGCTTCCTCGTGCCTCTTGATGAGGTGCTTGAGGTCATTGAAACTGGACCGCACGAAGCTTGCAAACTGCTCGACGGCGGGAGACCGGGCCGCATCAACACGGCGCAAGATGGCCAGCGCCCTGTCGGGGTGCGGAATGTTGATTGGCAGGGCGGTGATTGCCTTTTCCTTGCGTTGGGCGAAGACCACACTGTGTGGCATGACGGTGAGCGCATCCGCAGCCTTCAGGTAGTTCACCACGCTGGCGAGCGAACCACCCGAATAGCGGATTCGGATTTCCGTTGCCCCGAAGGACAGGAGCAGAGCTCTCAGATCCGCAAGCAGCGGGCTCCCCGGCGGCGGAGCCACCCAGGCGTAATCCAGAAGGTGAAACGGCTGCAGTCGGCGCTTGAGGAGGAGGGGATGGGTGACACGGCAGGCAATCACGTTGCGGCCGGGCAGGATCTGCTGGAAAGCCAGCCCCGAGCCTTCATCGAGAATATCGATCGGGCAGATCGCAAGATCGATCTGGTCCGCCTTGAGGGCAGCACGCAGATCGGGAAAATAGCCATAGGACTGGTCGATCCGGACGTCCGGATGCGTCGCCTGAAACTCGGCGCACATGCCGGCAATCAGCGAGTCCATGAAGAAGGGGCTGCCGGCGACGCGCACCACGCCGCTCTTGCCGACCCTAAAGCTCTCCATCAGATCGGAGGCCTTTCGCGAGGCCGCCAACATCGTAAGCCCATGTTCCGCCAACGCAATGCCGAGCGGTGTCGGCTGTAGCGGGCGCCGGCCTTTGATGAAGAGCGGTTCGCCCACGCGCTTTTCCAGCATCGATAAGGTGCGCGACACCGCTGGCTGCGCCAGTCCCAGGAGGGCCGCACCTTCCGTCACGCCGCCCGTTTTGACCACGGCAGCCAGCTGGATCAGATGTCGCTCGTCAAACTTCATAACGGATTGTTATATTGGCACCCAAACAAATCATCAATCCTGCATGAAAGGGCTGCTAGCTTCCTCTCGACCAGCAATGCGGATTTGGGAGGAGATGCATGTCGCGGGCCGCTGACCTCATGTCCTTCGACGAAGCGACCTCGAAGGAGGCCTTCACAAGCCGCCTTGGCGCGCCCGAAGACGCCACAGCGCGGCTGCTCTCCGCCGTAGTCTGCCACGTGCACGATCTCATAAAGGAATTCCGCCCGACGCCGGAGCAATGGCGCATGGTTCTCGACTTTCTGACCGAAGTCGGCCACGCCTCGGATGAACGCCGCCAGGAATGGGTTCTGTTCTCCGATCTGGTCGGCGCCTCAGCACTCGTCGAGGAGATCAATTCGCGCCGTCCTTCGGGTGCTACCCCCAACACGATCCGCGGTCCGTTCTTTCGGACCGACACCCCGGAGCGGGCCCTCGGCAGTTCCATCTCGCTGGACGGCGAAGGCGAGCCGCTGCTGGTCGAGGGCCGCGTCGAAGATCTGGACGGCCTGCCGATCACCACGGCCGAAATCATCACCTGGCAGGCCAACGCCGAAGGTTACTACGAGAACCAGCAGCCGGACCTACAGCCCGAATTCAATCTGCGGGGTCTGTTTCGCCCCGATCAGGACGGCAGGTTCCACTACCGTACGATCCGTCCGGCAGGCTACGGCGTCCCCGGTGACGGGCCAGTGGGCCGGCTATTCGCCCAGGCGGGTTATCCGCTGCACCGTCCGGCCCATCTGCATTTCGTCGTGCGCGCCCCAGGTTTCGAGACGATCACCACCCACATTTACGATGCGGAGGATCCAAGGCTCGGCGAAGACGCTTTGTTCGGCGTTCGACCGGAACTGGTGCATCCCTTCGAAAAGACGGTGATCGACGGAAAACCCGGCTCGCGCATCAGCGTCAGGTTCGTCATGGTCCGCGCACGGCCCGGGAGGGGCAAATGAAGAGCTTCATCTATGCCGGCAGTCCGGCGCGTATCCTCTTTGGCTCTGGCCGTAGCGCAGACGTGAGCAGCGCCGTCGAATCCCTTGGCTGCCGCCGTGCGTTGGTTCTGTCCACGCCGCATCAGAAGGCGGATGCCGAAGCCCTCTCCGAGCGGCTCGGAGCCCTCTCCGTCGGTGTCTTCTCGGGTGCCGTCATGCACACGCCCGTCGATGTGACGGAGAAAGCGCTGAAGGTCGCTCAGGAAACAGAAGCAGATTGCGTCGTTTCGCTCGGCGGCGGCTCCACCACGGGGCTCGGCAAGGCGATTGCCTACCGCACCGATCTGCCCCAGGTCGTCATCCCCACGACCTATGCCGGCTCCGAAGTTACCCCGATCCTCGGCCAGACCGAAGGCGGCCGCAAGACCACGGTCCGGAACGCAAGCATCCTGCCGGAAGTCGTCATCTACGATCCGGATCTGACCCTTGGCCTGCCCGTCGGCATGAGCGTCACGAGCGGCCTCAACGCTATGGCCCATGCGGTTGAAGGTCTCTATGCCCAGGATCGCAACCCGGTGTCGACACTGATGGCGCTCGACGGTTTGCGCGCATTCCGGGACAGCCTTCCGATTTTAGTGAAGAGTCCTCATGACCCCGATGCGCGGGCAGAGGCGCTTTATGGCGCCTGGCTTTGCGGCACCGTGCTCGGCACAGTCGGCATGGCACTGCACCACAAGATCTGCCACACGCTGGGCGGCTCCTTCGATACGCCGCATGCCGAAACCCATGCAGTCATGCTGCCGCACACGGCCGCCTTCAATGCCGAGGCTGCAGAGGAAGAACTGACGGCAGCCGCCAAACTCTTCGGCGGCTCCATCGGCGGCGGTCTCTGGGATTTTGCCAAGTCGATCGGCGCGCCGCTGTCGCTCAAGGATTTTGGGCTTGTAGAGACCGATCTGGATCGCGCGGCCGATATCGCGGTCGAGAACCCCTATTGGAATCCGCGTCCGATCGACCGGATCTCGATCCGCACACTTCTGCAACAGGCCTGGGAGGGCGTCAGGCCCGACTGACCGAGACGACATCACGCGCGCTGCGCGCTCTTTGGGAGGAGAGACGATGATGGGAGGAAACATGATTACGCGACGGAAATTCCTGCAGACGACGGCAGCCGGCGGCGCCGTGCTGGCAACCTCTGGCCTTGCAGCCCCGGCGGTTGCGCAGTCAGCGGCGGTCAAGCTCGGCTATGTCAGCCCGCAGACCGGCCCGCTTGCTGCCTTCGGTGAAGCCGACAAATTCGTCATCGACAGCTTCCTTGCGACGACGAAGAAGATGGGCCTGAACTACGAGGTCGTGGTCAAGGACAGCCAGTCCAACCCAAACCGTGCCGCCGAAGTCGCCAAGGAACTGATCGTGGACGACGAAATCAACCTGATGCTCGTCTCCTCGACGCCGGAAACCACCAATCCGGTCTCAACCACCTGCGAAGCCGAGCAGATTCCCTGCCTGTCCACGGTTGCCCCTTGGCAGCCCTGGTTCATCGGCCAGCAGGGCAATCCCGGCGACCCGGCCAGCTGGAAGCCGTTCAACTACGCCTACCACTTCTTCTGGGGTCTTGAGGACATCATTGCCGTCTTCACCGGCATGTGGGGTCAGGTCGAGACCAACAAGAAGGTCGGCGGCCTCTTCCCGAACGACGGCGACGGCAATGCCTGGGGCGACAACGTCGTCGGCTTCCCGCCGGTGCTGGAGAAGCTCGGCTATGGCCTCACAGACAGCGGCCGTTACCAGAACCTGACCGACGATTTCTCCGCTCAGATCAATGCCTTCAAGCAGGCCGAGACCGAAATCCTCACCGGCGTGATGATCCCGCCTGACCTTACGACCTTCTGGAATCAGGCCAAGCAGCAGGGGCTCAAACCCAAGATCGCGTCGATCGGCAAGGCGCTGCTTTTCCCGCAGACCGTGGAAGCGCTGGGCGATGCCGGCCACAACCTCTCGACCGAAGTCTGGTGGACGCCGTCTCATCCGTTCAAGTCTTCGCTGACAGGCGAGACGGCTGCCGATGTGGCAACGGCCTTCACAACCGCGACCGGTCGCCCCTGGACACAGCCGATCGGCTTTGCCCATGCGCTCTTCGAACTGGCGGTCGACGTCATGAAGCGTGCGGAAGACGTGACGGATGGCGATGCGGTAGCCAAGGCTATCGGCGAAACCAAGCTGGACACGCTGGTCGGACCCATCGCCTGGAACAACGCCAACCTGCCACCCTTCGCCCAGAAGAACGTCGCCAAGACGCCGCTCGTCGGCGGCCAGTGGCGCCTCAAAACCGGCGGCGGTTACGACCTTGTTGTCGTCGAGAATGGCCAGGCACCGAACATCCCGCTCGGCGGCAAGATGGAAGCGCTGAGCTGAACCCTGTGAAGCCTGTGGCTGCGGTGCCCCGATCGTCGGGGCACCGCAAGCCTGACGGAGGAGTGTCCATGCCGATCTTGGAACTGAATGGTGTGTCGAAGTCCTTCGGGGCCCTCGTGGTCGCCGAGGATATCTCCTTTTCCGTCGAAGCAGGCGAGGCGCTTGGCGTCATCGGACCGAACGGCGCCGGCAAGTCGACCTTGTTCAATCTGATCACCGGCAACCTCTCCGTCGCCAAAGGCACTGTTCATTTCGATGGTCGTGACGTGACGAATGTCCCGCCGATGCAACGCTGCTTTGCGGGCATGGGCCGCACCTTCCAGATCCCGCAGCCTTTCGAGCGGCTGACGGTCTATGAAAACCTGCTCGTCGCCGGCGCCTTCGGCAGCGAAAGCAGCGAGGCGGACGTCGCCGAGTTCTGCGCCGAGATCCTGGTCGAAACGGGCCTCATCTCCAAGGCGAACCGCCCGGCCGGCAGCCTCACCTTGCTTGAGCGCAAGCGGCTGGAGCTCGCCCGGGCTCTGGCCACCAAGCCCAAGCTTCTCCTGCTTGACGAAATCGCTGGTGGGCTGACCGAAGGCGAGTGCCGGCAGTTGGTCGCGACGATCAAGCGCGTCCACCAGCGCGGCATGGCGATCATCTGGATCGAGCACGTGTTGCATGCCTTGAACGCGGTGGCGGAAACGATCCTCGTCCTCAACTTCGGACGGATGATCGGCCATGGCGATCCGCAGACCATCATGAATTCACGCGAAGTGCGCGAAATCTATCTGGGCATGGAGGTCTGAACCATGAGCCTCATCGAAACGAAGAACCTGACCGCCTTCTACGGCGACTTCCAGGCCCTGTTCGGCGTTAACATCGTCCTCAATCCCGGCGAGACGATCGCGGTCATCGGTGCCAATGGTGCGGGCAAGTCGACACTGATGCGATCCATTGCGGGCGTCCTGCGCAACCAACCGGATGCGATCCGCCACAGGAACGAACCGATCGGCGCGCTCGCCGCCCCGGACGTCATGGCCCGCGGCATCGCGCTCGTTCCCGAAGGCCGCCGGCTTTTCCCCTCGCTGACCGTTGAGGAAAACCTGCTCGTGGGTCGCCATGGGCGAAAGGTCGATGGGCCTTGGTCGCTTGAAACCATCTATGAGCTCTTTCCGATCCTCAAGGAGCGGCGCCGCAATCCCTCGACGGCACTCTCCGGCGGGCAGCAGCAGATGGTCGCAATCGGCCGTGCGTTGATGTCGAATCCCGAAGTACTGCTCTGCGACGAGTTGAGCCTCGGCCTGGCGCCCGTCGTCATCAAGGACATCTACGCCGCCTTCCCGCGCATCCGGGAGACGGGTGCGGCCATCGTCATCGTCGAGCAGGACATTGCCCAGGCGTTGAAGGTGGCAGACCGTGTCTATTGCATGATGGAAGGTCGGGTCACGCTCGAAGGGCGCCCGGAAGAGCTCGACCGCGCCGATATCCACGCGGCCTATTTCGGAGCGGAGCCCCATGAACTGGCTTGATACCATTCTCCAGGGCATCCTGCTCGGCGGGCTCTACGCCCTTTTCGCGGCGGGTCTGTCGCTCGTCTTCGGCATCATGCGGCTCGTCAATCTCGCCCATGGCGATCTCATCGTCTTTGCCGCCTTCCTCATCCTGCTGCTCGTGTCGACGCTCGGGCTCAATCCATTCCTGGCGGCCCTGATCGCCGGTCCGCTGATGTTCGCGATCGGCTACCTGCTGCAATATCATCTGCTGAACCGGACGCTCGGCAAGGACATCCTGCCGCCGCTGCTCGTCACCTTCGGCCTGTCGATCGTCATCCAGAACGGCTTGCTCGAAGCCTTTACGGCCGACAGCCAGCGCATCCCGGCAGGCGCGCTGGAGCAGGCGTCGCTCTCGCTCGGTGGCATCAATGCTGGCGTCATGCCGCTGCTCACCTTCGCCTCCGCGATCCTGGTGATCATCGGCCTCAACCAGCTGATCTACAAGACGGCGCTGGGCCGTGCCTTCCGAGCGACCTCCGACGATGTCGTGACAGCAGGCCTGATGGGCATCCGCCCGAACCAGATCTTTGCCATCGCAACCGGCCTTGCCATGGTGATCGTCACCATCGCCGCGCTTTATCTCGGCACCCGCGCCAATTTCGATCCGACCGCCGGCCCGGCGCGTCTGATCTACGCCTTCGAAGCGGTCATCATCGGTGGTCTCGGCTCACTCTGGGGCACGCTTGCCGGCGGCATCATTCTGGGTGTCGCCCAAACGCTCGGCGCCGCCATAAACCCGGAATGGCAGATCCTCTCGGGCCATATCGCCTTCCTGCTGGTCCTGCTGTTCCGTCCGCGGGGCCTCTTCCCGCGCGCTGTCGATTGAGGTGACGATGACCACGAACCGAGACATCCTGTCGAATGTCATGCGCCCCTCACCATCCTGGCGGGTGGAGACACGCACGCGTGTGTCTTCGCTGTTCTCGCTTGCAACCGTCCTTTTCGTGCTGCTCCTGGCGGCAGCTCCCTTCGTCGTGTCGCGCGGCGTGGTGCAGGATCTGTTCTTCATCCTCACCATGCTGGCGCTCGCCCAGAGCTGGAACCTGCTCGCTGGATATGCAGGCCTGATCTCTGTCGGCCAGCAGCTTTTCGTCGGCTGTGGCGCCTATGCGCTCTTCGGTTTCGTCATCCTGCTCGATCTCGACCCGATCCTGGCCATCCCTCTCGCCGGCTTCTTCGCGGTGCTGGTCTCGATACCCACAGCCTTCTTCGCCTTTCGCCTCTACGGCCCCTATTTCGCCATCGGCACCTGGGTCATCGCCGAAGTGGGCCGACTGCTCTTCGCCCAGTGGAAGGCGCTCGGCGGTGGCACCGGCACCTCGCTGCCGCGCGAGGCAACCCGTGACATGTTCGGCGTCGCCCTGCTGGAAGACTGGTTCGGCATGCGGGCCGCAGCCGCCGCAGATGCCGTCGCCTTCTGGCTGGCACTGGTCGTGCTCGTTCTGACGATCTGGTTCGTCTACCGCTTGCTGCGCTCCAAACAGGGCCTGGGCCTTGCTGCCGTCCGCGACAACGAGACGGCCGCCCGTGCGCTCGGGGTCGATGCGCGCCGCCTGAAGCTGGTGATCTACCTCTCCACCGCCTTCATCACCGGAGTCGTCGGCGCCCTCATCTACCTGCAGAAGGCTCGCATCTCCCCGGATGCCGCCTTCTCGCTCACCGACTGGACGGCCTATGTGCTGTTCATCGTCATCATCGGCGGCATTGGAACCATCGAGGGGCCGATCGTCGGCGTCATCATCTTCTTCCTGATGCAGAATGCGCTGTCGAGCTATGGGTCCTGGTACCTGCTCCTGCTCGGTGCCATCGCCATCATCACCATGCTGTTTGCGCCACGCGGGATCTGGGGCCTGATCACCGACCGCACCGGCATCGAACTCTTTCCGGTCCGCCGCACCTTGAGGGGCGGACCGCTTGAACAAACGACAAAGGGAGGGCCACATGGCTGACATTACCACCGACGTCCTGATCATCGGCACCGGGCCGGCCGGCTCGGCAACGGCCGCATTGCTCGCGAGCTATGGCCTCGAGCCCATGGTCATCAACCGCTACCGCTGGCTCGCCAACACGCCACGTGCCCACATCACCAACCAGCGCACGATGGAGGTTCTGCGCGATCTCGGCCGCGACGTCGAGGACGAAGCCTACATGTTCGCAACCGAACAGGACCTGATGGGCCAGAACGTCTTCTGCACGGCGGTCGCCGGCGAAGAAATCGGCCGCATGCAAAGCTGGGGCAACCATCCGCTCTCGCGCGCCGAACATCTCCTGTCCTCACCCGGCCGAATGAACGACCTGCCACAGACCTATATGGAGCCCCTGCTCTTCAAGACGGCCTGTTCGCGCGGTGCGCAGTCGCGCATGTCGACGGAATATCTGAGCCATGTGCAGGATGCGGACGGCGTCACCACCACCTGCCGTGATCGACTGACGGGCAAGGACATCACGATCCGCTCGAAATTCCTGGTCGGCGCCGACGGCGGCAACTCCAAGGTCGCCGAACATGCCGGCCTCACCTTCGAAGGCAAAATGGGCGTCGCCGGTTCGATGAACATCCTCTTCGAATGCGACCTTTCCCGCTACGTCGCTCACCGCCCCTCGGTGCTCTACTGGGTGCTGCAGCCGGGCGCCGATGTCGGCGGTATCGGCATGGGCCTCGTCCGCATGGTCCGCCCGTGGAACGAGTGGCTGATCGTCTGGGGCTACGACATCAACCAGCCGGCACCGGCCGTCGATGATGCCTTCGCCACCAAGGTCGTGCGCGATCTCGTCGGCGTTCAGGACCTGCAGCCGAAGATCAAGTCGGTCTCCACCTGGACCGTCAACAACATGTACGCGACCACGATGTCGAACGGCCGGGTCTTCTGCATGGGCGATGCCACACACCGCCATCCGCCGTCGAACGGTCTCGGATCCAACACCTCGATCCAGGATGCTTTCAACCTCGCCTGGAAGCTCGCCGCTGTCATCCGCGGCCAGGCCGGCATGGGCCTGCTCGACAGCTACCAGGCCGAACGCGCGCCGGTGGCCAAACAGATCGTCACCCGCGCCAACAAGTCGATCGAGGAATTCGGCCCGATCTTCAAGGCCCTCGGCCTGCTCGATTCCGTCGATCCGGTGAAGATGCAGGAAAACATGGACGCCCGCTGCGACGACACCGCCGATGCGGAAAAGCAGCGTGAGGCGATCCGCCAGGCGATTGCGCACAAGGTCTACGAGTTCGACGCGCACGGCGTCGAGATGAACCAGCGCTACAAGTCGGGCGCGATCGTCACCGATGGCCAGCCGGAACCGGCCTTCGAGAAAGATGCCGAACTGCACTACCAGCCGACCACCTGGCCTGGCGCTCGCCTGCCGCATGTCTGGCTCTTCGGGCCGGAGGGCGAGAAGGTCTCCAGCCTTGATCTGACCGGCCATGGCGTCTTCACTGTTCTCACCGGCATCGGCGGCGATGGCTGGGTCGCGGCCGCAAAGTCCCTGTCGAAGGAGTTTGGCCTCCCGATCACGGTCCACAAGATCGGCCCCCGCCAGACCTGGCAGGACTTCTCCGGCGACTGGGCCCGCGCCCGCGATATCCGCGATTCCGGTGCGCTCCTCGTCCGTCCGGACCATCACGTCGCCTGGCGCGCGGAAGCAGCGGTCTCTGATCCCGAAGGCGAGCTGCGGCGCGTTCTGAAATCCATCCTGGACCGGTGAGGAGCGAATATGGAAGCGCACGAAAAGGGCTACTTCACTGAGGAGACCTCCGTCGAGGTCGTCACAGGTCGGAATGCCAACGCCAAGGATGAGCGTCTCAAGCAGGTAATGGAGGTCATTACCCGCAAGCTGCACGAGGCGGTCAAGGAATTGGAGCCGACCCAGGACGAGTGGATGGAGGCGATCCTCTTCCTCACCCGCACCGGCCAAATGTGCAACGAATGGCGGCAGGAATTCATCCTGCTGTCAGACGTGCTCGGCGTATCGATGCTGGTCGATGCGGTCAACAACCGCAAACCCTCGGGCGCCTCGGAAAGCACCGTTCTCGGCCCCTTCCATGTGGCCGACGCTCCCGAACTGCCAATGGGCGCCAATATCTGCCTTGATGCCAAGGGCGAGGACATGGTCATCGAGGGCCGCATCCTCGACACCGAGGGCAAGCCGATCGCCGATGCCGTGATCGATGTCTGGCAGGCCAATGACGAGGGCTTCTACGATGTCCAGCAGAAGGGCATCCAGCCCGACTTCAACCTGCGCGGCATCTTCCGCACCGGGCCGGACGGACATTACTGGTTCCGGGCGGTAAAGCCGAAATTCTACCCGATCCCCGACGACGGGCCGGTTGGCCAACTGCTCGGCAAGCTCGGTCGCCACCCCTACCGCCCGGCCCATCTGCACTACATCATCAAGGCAGAGGGATACGAGACGCTCGTCACGCATATCTTCGATCCCGATGATCCCTACATCCATTCCGATGCGGTCTTCGGCGTGAAGGAGAGCCTGCTCGCGAAATTCGATCGCCGGAAGGATGCCGCCCGGGCGTCGGACTTCGGCTTCACCGAGGAATTCTGGGAGGTGAAGCACGATTTCGTGCTGGTGAGTACGTAACTTGCGAGGAATTAACGCGCCGCGCAGATCGAGAGCGTCGGATACGCATAGGACTTAGTTGCTTTCAATGTTCGCAACCGGATCTGTTCCCGCCACGCCGATAAATTCGAACAGAACAGAGCGCGCCAATTCTTCGTCTTCCGACGCTACTGCGGCTTTAAGGCGTTCCAAGGCCTGGGCTACTTCTTGGTTTGAAACCCCTGAGGAATAAGCCCGAAGAATCTTGGGATGCGAGGTCGACGTGGCATTATCCCGGTCATAGAAAAGCTCTTCAAAGAGCTTTTCTCCCGGCCTCTTGCCTATGATCTGGATAGCGATTGAACCTGAATTGCCGCCTCGGAGGCTCTTATCGCTGCGAACCTGAAATCCCGCCAGCCGGATCATGTTTTCGGCAAGAGCACCGATTCTGACTGGCTCACCCATGTCGAGGAGGAAAACATCACCACCGCCCGACAGCGCCCCGGCCTGCACAATTAGTTCTGCCGCCTCCGGGATTGACATGAAATACCGTGTCATATCGGGGTGCGTAACCGTGACGGGTCCCCCTTGGGCAATTTGTCGCTTGAACAAGGGGACAACCGAACCGTTCGATCCGATCACATTGCCAAATCGAACAGCGCAAAAAGCCCGGCCGTTCGAGACGGATTCTGGATCAAAAGCTATGGATCGAACGATCAACTCGGCCCACCTCTTCGTCGCCCCCATCACATTGGTCGGACGAACCGCTTTGTCCGACGAGATGAGAACGAACCTCTCCAACCCTTCCTCTGCAGCGACCGTAGCAGCGGTCAAAGTGCCAAAAACGTTGTTGCGAATGCCTTCCAGGATATTCGCCTCCACCAGAGGCACATGTTTATGGGCGGCGGCATGATAGAGGACCTGCACGTGATGCTGGCGAATGACACGACGCATAGTCATCGAATCCGTCACTGACCCCAAAACAGGGACCAACACATGATCGCCAGTCGGGATCAGTTCCTGTTCGATCTTGTAGAGCGCATATTCGCTGGCTTCGAGAAGAATGAGTTTTCGAGGTTTCCAGCGCATGATCAGACGACAGAGCTCCGATCCGATAGAGCCACCTGCTCCGGTCACCATGACAATCTTGTCGGTAATGGCGGCTGCCAGAAGCCCTTTGTCTGGAGGCACGCAGGAGCGTCCTAACAATTCGTCGATCTCGATCTCGCGGACCTGATTGACGATGTAACGTCCGTCAACGAGATCGGAGATATCGGGAAGGCTGCGCACCTTTACTCCCAACCCTGCCACTCGAGCAATGACGGCCTGACGTGTCTCAGAAGGTATTGCCGACATGCTCAATATTATCTGCTTGATCCCGTACCGGTCGACCAACACGGGCAGCTCACGCGACGGGTATACCCTGTAGCCTCCGATATCCCGCCCGACACTCGACGGATCGTCATCAATCAAGCCGACCACATAACGATTGCCCTGCCCAGTCAAGGCGCGCGCGAGCCGAGCTGACGTTGGTCCGGCTCCATAAATGAAAACAGGCTCCTCGTTACGTCTTAAGCCTGTGCCGAAACTGAGGATCCACTTCGCAAGGAAGCGGAGACTACCGATGAGCAGCGTCCCCAAGACGAAGTAAAGGAAAGGCACCGATCGGGGAACGATCCCTCGACCGGCCATCTCCACGAGGAATATGATGATGACCCAACTCATCGTGGCAATGAGCATGGCGCGCAGGACGGTCCAGATCGCCGCCTCGGGAAGATATCGGATCACGGAACGATAGAGCCCCAACCTGACAAAGACAGGGATCGCGACGAGCGGAGCGAAACCCGCCAAAATCAAACGCTCGGATGTCAATCCGGGGGTCCAGTCAGAAAGACGGAGCGCATAGGCACCCCACAGCGCAACCAAAAGGGCAAACGCGTCCATCGAGATCATCAGGATACGCTTCCACACCCGCGGCATCCTGATGAGACGCTCTCGGATCTTAATGACAAGCTTATCCGCGCTCACGCCCAACTCGCCCCTCATGGTTACCAATTTTTGCGGGTATCGGATTGCTCCCAGTCAATGCGCAACACCTCGCGCACCCAGAACCCTAGCGACCGTCAGGACGAGGACACGTAGGTCAAACCAAAGGTTCTGCTTGAGCAGATACTCGGCGTCATAGGCAACTTTTAGAGGAATCTCCAGCTCGTCACGGCCGTTAACCTGGGCCCATCCTGTCAATCCAGGTGTGAGGATATGAACGCCCTTTTCGGTACGGGCGGCGATCAGGTCATCCTGATTGTAGAGTGCGGGCCTTGGCCCCACGAGGGCCATGTCCCCTCGCAAAATTGACCAGAATTGGGGCAATTCGTCGAGGCTGCTCTTTCGCAGGAAGCCGCCGATGGGCGTCAGATGGAGCGCAGGGTCGGACAGAAGATGAGTGGCAACAACCGGGGTCTCAATCCGCATGGTGCGGAATTTTGGCATCCAATACACTTGGTTCAGGCGCCCAACCCTCTGAGACCAGTAAAGAACGGGTCCCTCTGACGTCAGTCGTACCGCCACTGCTATGGCAAGCATCGGAATGGCGAAAACGATGAGAGCGATCAGGGCGGCCAGAATGTCGAACGTACGTTTCATGACAGCCCCCGAAACCATCCATCACACGAGCCTACCTGTAATCCGTTTTGGATAGCTTATAAATCCACAAACGTCACTTCAGAGGAAACACCCCGCGGCGCCACACCAAGAAGGCAGGTGTGACATCAAGGCAGCAGGGTTGAGCGCCCTTTAGTGAGGTTTGAAGCGGCAGCCTTACTGCTCGCCGAGCTTCATTGACGGATCATAGTTCTTGCCATGCACGGTCTTCACCACGGCCTGGCCGCAATACAAGCGGTTCTCGGCAGCATTGAACGTGTGGCTCGGCGAGCCGTGCAGTTCCCAGCCCTTGTTCAGCGCGTCGGTGACGCGGTGGCAGAAGCTCGAATCATCCGGGCCGGTGAGGAAACGATAGACTTTCATGGCTTGTCCTTTCTAGCGGCGATCGTGGCGACCTTGTCGAGGAGGCGGGCAGCCTCCTCGGCATGCAGTCTTTCGATCATGCGCCCATCGATGTTGATGACGTTGAAGCCCGCATGGGCGGGGTCGGCAAAGGCGGCGGCGACCAGATGAGCCTCCGTGATGGCTGCCTCCGACGGACCGAAATGGTGGTTGGCCGGCTCCACCTGGGCCGGATGGATGAGCATCTTGCCGTCGAAACCCATGGCGCGGCCTTGGGCGCATTCTTCCGAGAAGGCGTCCATGTCGCGGAAGTCATTCGACACGCTGTCGATGACATCGAGCCCATAGGCGCGGGCGGCGAGCACGACCTGCATGAGGTATGGCACCAGATAGGTCCGCCCGGGTGCCGCCGGGATGCCCGTTGCCTTGCGCAGGTCGTTCAGCCCGACGACGAAGGCATCGAGCCGGCTGTCGCTGGTGCGCCCCGACGAGGCAATCGCTGCGGCATTCAGCACGCCACGCGGCGTTTCGATCATCGCCCAGATCCTGAGACCTTCCGTCGCATCGCTCTCGCCCAGAATGTCGGCCACGTCCTGAACGGCCACCGGCTCCTCGACCTTTGGGATGAGCACGGCGTCGGGTGCGGCTTCGATGACGAGTTCCATGTCCTCGCGATAGAACGCGGTGTCCGCGGCATTGATCCGGATGATCCGCTCGCGGTGGCCGAGATCGCGATCTCTGAGGAAATTCAGAAGGTTGGTGCGCGCATCCCCCTTGCGGTTCTCGGCGACGGAATCCTCGAGATCGAAGATCACCGCATCGCAGTCCAGGCTCGTGAGCTTTTCGAGCGCCCGGTCGTTGATCGCCGGGACGGTCAGCACGGAACGGCGGACACGGGAGGGGTGGTGTGCGCGGAAGGAGGAGACGTCAGATGTCATGGCCGAGTTCTGGCAAGCTTTGCCCTGCCACGCAAGATGACAATTGGGTGAAAGGCCCTTGCATTGCCCCGGAATAAGGACCACCTTGGTCAACGAGAAAGGACATGATCATGCAGAACCTTCGATCCGCCGTTTACGCCCTTGCCGGCCTCGCCTTTGTCGGTCTCGCTGCCGCTTTCGCGGTTTCGCTGACGCTGGTGGTCGGTGCGCTCCTGACCGTGACGCTCGGTGCCCGCATGCTGATGGGCAAGACCAAGCGCGCGCCCGTCTACGTCAAGGCGAAGCGTCGCGAAGACGTGCGCGTCTGGAATGACGGCAAGGGTACGATCATCGACCTCTGATCGGTCGGACCTCGGACCCTCTCACTCACCCGCATGGCGGGTGAGTTCCTGTGGCTGTGTATCGCGCCACCAGACTTCCCCCTCAGGGCGTCACAAGATTCTCCTTCAAATTCGTCCGATTTTGCTCTAAGGGCGGGGCATCACACGCGCATTAGCCAGATCGAAGGCAGACTGATGGACAAGTTCGTAAAGCTCACCGGTGTCGCGGCACCGCTTCCGGTCGTCAATGTCGACACGGACATGATCATCCCCAAGGACTATCTGAAGACCATCAAGCGCACCGGTCTCGGCACCGGTCTTTTCGCCGAGGCGCGCTACAAGGAAGATGGTTCGGAGAACCCGGATTTCGTTCTGAACAAGCCGGCTTACCGGAATGCGCAGATCCTCGTTGCCGGCGACAATTTCGGCTGCGGCTCCTCGCGCGAGCATGCGCCGTGGGCGCTGCTCGATTTCGGCATCCGCTGCGTGATCTCCACCTCGTTCGCCGACATCTTCTACAACAACTGCTTCAAGAACGGCATCCTGCCGATCATCGTCAGCCAGGACAATCTGGACAAGCTGATGGACGATGCCAGCCGCGGTTCGAATGCCGTGCTGACGGTCGACCTGGAAGCTCAGGAAATCACCGGTCCCGATGGCGGCAAGATCTCCTTCGAGCTCGACGCCTTCAAGCGCCACTGCCTGCTGAACGGTCTCGACGACATCGGCCTGACGCTTGAAAAGGCCTCGAGCATCTCGACCTTCGAGCAGTCCAACGCCGCCCAGCGCCCTTGGGCCTGAGTGCTGCTCAAGCACTGACATGTTGAAGCCGGGCTCGCGCCTGGCTTTTTCTTTGGCCTCAGAGGAAGCGGGTGCGCCAGGCCTCGAGTGCGGCGAGCGACACGCCGATGCCGCCGCAGACCTCGATCAGCGGGGCCTTGTAACGCGAGAGCCGATCGGCATGCACGTCGGCCACGGCGAGCGCTGCACCGCAGGCCGGCTCGACGAGCACCCGATGCGCATCGGCAAATTTCAGGCAGGCGGCAACCGCCTCGGCATCGGTCACCGTGACGCTTTCGATCGGATGCGTCGCCAGAAGATCGAAGACATGCTGGGCAACCTGCCGCGCACCGAGCGAAACGGCGATCGAGGTGATGGCCGGCAGCGTCACGCGCTCTTTGGCGGCGACGGCTGCATTCAACGACGCGGCACCGTCCGTCTCGACTGCAATCACGGGAATGTCGCGCAGCCCGTTGCGCCGCAGACCCTCGACGATGCCGGCGAGCAATCCGCCACCGCCGACGCTGGTGACGACGCAGTCGAATTCGGCACCGGCCTTGACCACTTCGTCGATCAAGGTCGCGTGACCTTCCCAGAGCAGCGGATGATCATAGGGGTGGACATAGGCCGCCTTGCGTTCGGCGGCGAGTGCGACGGCATGGGCATTGGCTTCGTCGAAGACCGATCCATGCACGAGAACGCTGGCACCGGTAGCGGCGATGCGGGTGCGGACTTCGGGCGATGTCGTTTCCGGCACGACGATGGTGACGGGCACACCGAGCGATCTGCCCGCAACAGCAGCGGCAATGCCGGCATTGCCGCCGGAGGCGCAGAAAATCTCGCGCGCGCCTTTGGCCACCTCGTGCTGGCAAAGCAGGCCGACGCCGCGCAGCTTGAAGCTGCCGGAAGGCTGCAGGGCGTCGAGCTTCAGCCAGAGCGGCAGGCCGCTTGCGCTATAGTCGGCAGCCGCCCGCAGGAGCGGTGTTTTAATATGCAGGGGAGAAAGGGGCATGGAGGGGGACTCGAAGATGCTGGAGGGACGTGCATCTTTTGGACCCCGGAACCGCATGGGTCAACCGGCAAAACCCGGGCGCAAGACGCCGCGAACCGTACCGTTTCCGGCCTATCTCGCTTGAAATGCCCCTGCCCCGCGCGTAAGACACCGCGACTTCTTTTTCGAGTGGAGGGTTTCCATGACGGCTCGCAATCTTCTCCTGCTGCCCGGTGACGGCATCGGCCCCGAGGCCATGGCCGAAGTTCGCAAGATCATCGCCTATATGAACGAGGCGCAGGGTGCCGGCTTCGTCACCGACGAAGGTCTCGTGGGCGGTTCCGCTTACGATGCCCATGGCGCGGCCATTTCGGAAGAAGACATGGCCAAGGCGCTCGCTGCCGATGCCGTTCTCTTCGGTGCCGTTGGCGGTCCGAGGTGGGACGACGTGCCTTATGACGTGCGTCCGGAAGCCGGCTTGCTTCGCCTGCGCAAGGATCTTGAGCTGTTCGCCAACCTGCGTCCGGCGATCTGCTATCCGGCTCTCGCCAATGCCTCGTCGCTGAAGCCCGAGCTGGTGGAGGGTCTCGACATCCTCATCGTGCGCGAGCTGACCGGTGGCGTATACTTCGGCGAGCCGAAGACGATCACCGATCTCGGCAATGGCCAGAAGCGTGCGATCGACACCCAGGTCTACGACACCTACGAGATCGAGCGCATCGCCGCCGTCGCCTTCGAACTGGCCCGCACCCGCAACAACGCCGTCTGCTCGATGGAAAAGCGCAACGTCATGAAGTCGGGCGTGTTGTGGAACCAGGTCGTCACGGCGACGCACAAGGAGAAGTTCTCCGACGTGAAGCTCGACCACATGCTGGCCGATGCCGGCGGCATGCAGCTGGTCCGCGCGCCCAAGCAGTTCGACGTGATCGTGACCGACAACCTGTTCGGCGACATGCTCTCCGACGTGGCCGCCATGCTGACGGGCTCGCTCGGCATGCTGCCGTCGGCCTCGCTCGGTGCTCCGGATGCCAAGACCGGCAAGCGCAAGGCGCTTTACGAGCCCGTGCATGGTTCGGCACCCGACATCGCCGGCAAGGGTATCGCCAACCCGATCGCCATGATCGCCTCCTTTGCCATGTGCCTGCGCTATTCGTTCAACATGGTGACGGAAGCCGATCGCCTCGAGAAGGCCATTGCGAATGTGCTCGACCAGGGCATCCGCACCGGCGACATCATGGCCGAGGGTTGCCGCCAGGTCGGTACCGTCGAGATGGGCGATGCGATCCTTGAGGAGTTCAAGGCGCTTTCCGCCTGAACCAGACCAACTGAATTCTGATCCGACGGCGCGGGGCAACCCGCGCCGTTTTTCGTTGGCGCCCTATCCGGCACGCAGGGGGTCACTTCTCCGTGATAAAGCCTTCTGAGGAGAAAGCGACGGTCACATCGGCAATCCGAAACGCCACTGCCTGCGTAAACATCACCGAAAGGCAATCTACGGCAGATGCGACCACACCTTCAGGGGAGTGGGTGGAACATGAGCGGCCTTGAGCCGTTCAACAGCAAATGCCGGAAAACGGGCTGCCGGCGTGCGGTCCCCCAGACCCAGGGAGATGTTTCGATGAAGGCAATATCCGCTGACAGACACATCATCAGATACGCGATGTCGCAGCCCTATCTTGAACGGGAAGAAGAACTGGATCTGGCCATCCGGTGGAAGGAACAGGACGATCAGGGCGCCCGCAACAGGATCGCCCAGGCGCATATGAGGCTCGTGATCGCCATGGCCTCCAAGTTTCGTGGTTTCGGCTTGCCGCTGAATGATCTGATCCAGGAAGGCTATATCGGGCTTCTGGAAGCCGCAGCGCGTTTCGATCCCGGTCGAGAAGTCCGTTTCTCGACCTATGCGGGCTGGTGGATCCGGGCGTCGATGCAGGATTACATCTTGCGCAACTGGTCGATCGTGCGCGGCGGCACGAGTTCGAGCCAGAAGGCACTTTTCTTCAACCTCCGGCGCTTGCGCGCAAAGTTGGCGCAAGGAGACAACCGCCTTTCCGATCAGGCCATACACCAGGAAATCGCCTCTGCTCTCGGCGTCAGCCTCGCCGATGTTCAGTCGATGGATGCACGCTTGTCCGGAAACGACGCCTCGCTTCAGACTCCGGTCGCCGGTCGCCACGGAGAGGGGACGGAGCAACTGGATATGCTGGAAAGCAACGAGGCGCTGCCGGACGAGCAGGTGACCTCGATCATTGACGGCGAGCGGTGGAACGGGTGGCTGAAGGACGCACTCAATCGGCTGAACGAACGTGAAAGCCGTATCATCAAGGCACGGCGTCTGACAGAAGACGGCGCGACGCTGGAAGAGCTCGGGGAGGAGCTGGGCATTTCCAAAGAACGCGTTCGTCAGATCGAGACGCGAGCACTTGAAAAGCTGAAACTTGCCCTCTCGGACAGGGGCTCCAACACGGCACGCTACGAAATGGCTTATTGAACAGCTACAGTTTGACGTGCGGAGCCGGCGGAGACGCCGGCTTCTTGTTGAAGCAATGCCGATTTTACTCGGAAATGATCTTCACGCGCATTCCCGGCGAAACCGTGGACGTGGGTCCGAGCGCATTGATCAGACGGAAGAGTTCAAGTTTGCGATCCGTCCCCAGCATGCGCGCCGAAAGCGTACCTACGGTATCACCCGGCCCGACCGTAATCACGCGCACACGCAGAGGCTTGAGCGATGCGGCTTCCTGTGCCGTGATCCGACGGAAGGACGCGCGTAGCTGTGCCGCGGTTGTTTCGAGAGCCGGGCTGCCTTTGGGTACGGCAGTCAAAAACCGGAAGATCTGTGGGCCAATCCGGATGACGGTAATATCAAAGTCCCAGCGATCCGCAGAAGCCCTGGCGGTTGCGGCTTCCAGACCATTGACCGAAATCGTCTGGATCGTGTCCGGCAAAAGCCCGGTGACCCAGCCGCTCGAAATGTAGTTCGGCAGGCTGATCTTCTGGTTGTCGGCCACGCCATCAAAACGGATGGCGACGTCGCCGGGTCCTGTGGCGAGCACGGCCTCGACCTTATTGTCGATCTGGAAGCCGACCGGCACATCGAACCGGATGCCAAGCTGGCCATGCAGGAAGGTCTGGCCGCGCACAAAGCCCTCTTGTGGGCTGTCGCCATAAAGCAGACCGTCGATGCCGTTCAGGTAATAGTCGCGACCGGTCTCTCCATGCGTACCCTCAGGACCGAAGGCACGAGCATGCCGCTTGGCGAGTTCGACACGTTGCGGCGCATTCGGATGGCTCGAGAGGAAGTCCAGGCTTTGGTCGGCATCGGGATCGACCGAGGTGAACTGACTGTAGCGCGCCATGGAATCGAGGAAACGGGCAGCCGCATAAGGATCGTAGCCGGCCTCGCCGAGTGTACGCACGCCAATGACGTCCGCCTGAAGTTCCTGCTGGCGAGAGAAAGCGGCGAGGCGCAGCTTGCCGCGGGCGAGCGCCTGTTTGCCAGCGAGATCGCTGGACAGAACTTCCGCGACGACGCGGCTTGCAATGACTTCCGCTTCTTCACGGCGCTGACGTTCGATGCCGTGATTGGCCGTGACGTGAGCCATTTCATGGCTGAGGACGGCCGCGACCTCGGATGCATCATTGGCCAAGGCCAGCAATCCACGTGTCACGTAGAGATAGCCGCCCGGCAGCGCAAACGCATTGATCGCCGGCGAATTCAGAATGGTGATGCGGTAGGACTGGTTGGGGTTTTCCGACACCGCCGTCAGTGCTCCGGCGATACGGGCGACGAGACGTTCGGTCTTCGCGTCGGAATATTCGCCCCCATAGGAGGCGACGATGCGGGGATGCTCGCGTGCACCCATCTGCGCACGAGGGTCACCCTTCTGCACTTCCTCAACGATCTGCGGATTGCTGGACGGCGATACGGACGGCTCATAGGCCTGCTCGAAAAGCGACTGACAGGACGACAAAACCAGGCCGCTCACGACGAACGCTGCCACCGTCGACGCAAGCCTTACAGGCCGGCGCCGCCGATCAACATCGGCAGCCATCACGCTGTTCCGGCTGAAAAACTGCATCCTGCCCCTTCACCCTGTGCCCGATCGTCTGACCTTTCGGCCAGCCCGGGAGGAGTATCCGTTACCCGGCACCAGAATCGTTCAATCGCGATCCATCGGCTCATTCCATAATGCGAAACTGTCGCACGCTCTAGACCATAATGGCCGCAACCGCATTGACCAAGCCCCTGCCGCGCTGGGCAACCATTCTCTGGCCGCATGACAGCAGCGAACGACCAAATTAAGGCGAAGGTTCCCCGGAAAGATCTATGCCGAGAAAGTCGCGGACGGGGGGAAGATCGATTCGTTCGAGAAATTGCCCCGTCGGTGCATCGATCAGCACGCTGCCGCCATCAATGAAAACGACGTGGCTGGCCAGGCGAGCGAGATCGCGTGGATCATGCGTCACGAGAAGCACTGTGGCGCCGGTCTCGCGGTGCAGCGTGGCAAGCAGATCAACCATGGAGGCCCGAAGTCCCGGATCGAGCGCCGCGAATGGCTCATCCAGCAACAAGACCGGACGCCGACGCACGAGCGCACGTGCAAACGCGACCCGTTGACGCTCTCCGCCCGACAAAGACCCCGGCAAGCGCCGCTCATATCCCGAAAGCCCGACGCGATCAAGCGCTTCGGATATGGCCATGCGGTCGGCCGGCTGCAGCCTCAGGCCAGGGTGAATTCCAAGGCCGATATTGGTGAATAGATCGAGATGGGAGAACAGGTTGTTGTCCTGAAAAACCAGAGAAACGGGCCGATCCGCCGGAGCAAGCTGGGTGACATCCTGTCCGCCGATCAGAACCGCGCCACTTTCGGCGCGTTCAAAACCGGAAACCAGATTGAGCAGAGTTGATTTTCCCGCGCCCGATGGCCCGACGACAGCGGTGATGACGCCGGGCGCGAAGTCGCAGTCGAACAGGAACTGGTTTTGTCCGAGCGTAAGCCGGGCGTGATCGAGCCGGATGGAAGCGGAAGCTTTAGGTGGCATGGGCCCGCTCCTTCTGTGAATCGCCGCGTGAAGAACCGGATGCGCCAACAAGGGCCAGAGCCAGGCAAATGACGCCCAGGATCAACGCGAGACCATCCGCATCATGGCTGCGGTAGCTGCCCATTCTGGCATAGATCAGGGTCGGCAGCGTTGAGATATTCTCCGAGCCGAACAGCGCGACCGCGCCGAGATCGCCGAGCGAAAGAGCCATGGTGAAGGCGAAGGCTGTCATGAGCGGCCCCCTCAGAACCGGCCAGTCGACAAGACGAAGTCGCTGGCCGACGGACAAGCCCAGGCTTTCCGACAGGCGCGCCGTGCGCGTGCGGTGTTCGAAAACGGCGGGTTCGAGAACGCGAACGGCGAACGGCAAAGCCATCAGCGCGTTGATACCCACGACGACGACGGGCGCAAATTCAGCAATATCCCCATGCGGCCTGAGTGCCAGGAACCAGCCTGTGGCGAGCACGCTGGTGGGGATCAGCAAGACCAGCGACGAAACCCCGACGAGGCACGCTGAATAAAGGCGCGCGGGCCATGTCTTTGCCGATGGACCGGTAGACAGCACACCCCGCGCGGCAATCGCGGCATAAGCCCCTCCTGTGGCAAGGAGGCCCGCGACGGTCGCGACGATAAGGCTGGTTGTTGCTGCCTGTCGAAAAGCCGGTTGCCCAATGAGACCCATGAGATCGGCCTTCAGGCCCGACGCCACGATCTGGCCAAGCGGCAGTGCGAGAAAGAGTCCCGCACACGCCAGAACAATGGCATCCAGGAGCAGGACGACGGGGCGACGGCCATCGTAGCGGATAGCCGTCCGGCCGCTTGTCGCGCCGGTATCGGACACTGCCGGTAGAAAGCTGAGACCCGCCAGAACGCAGGCCGTCACCGTGATCTGGACGAAGGCCAGCGACACCGCCCGCGCCGGATCGAAATCGAAGCGGAGTGCCTGATATATCGCCACCTCGATCGTGGTCGCAGCCGGCCCACCACCGAAGATGAGGACGAGCGTGAAGCTGGTGACACAGAGCATAAAGATCAGCCCGGCAGCACCCGGGATGACACGCGCAAGCACCGGCCATTCCACAAAGCGGAAGCTGGAGAGAGGCGAAAGACCAAGACTGGCCGTCGTTCGCCAGTATTCCGCAGGCACGCGTTCCAGGGCCGAGAGCATCAGCCGGGTCGCAAGCGGCAAATTGAAGAACACGTGGGCAATCAAGATACCGGACAACCCATAGATTGAAATCGGTTGCGAGAACCCGAGCGCTGCAAGCGCATCATTGACCAAACCGTTGCGGCCGAAGATGCCGATCAGGCCAAGCGCGCCGATCAGGACCGGCAAACCCATGGGCACTGCCATGAGCCGGATCAGCCATTGCCGGCCGGGAAAAGACGGTTGGCGCGCCAGCGCACTGGCAACGGGGACCGCGAGACCGACGGCGATCAATGTGGAAAGCAGAGCTTGCCACAACGTGAACCCGAGCACGGCTTGGACCACCGGGTCGGAAAAAGCTTGCCACAAGCCACCTGCCCGGCCCGAAAGCAGGAAAATGAGAGCCACGCCGACAAAGGCTGAAGTAAGGCCGAGGACGAGAAGGCCGCCCGCGAGCGCAGGCAGCCTCTGTCGGCGGGACTGGTGCAGCGGACGCAGCATCAGCGGTTCAGTCGAGTGTCATGGCTTTCAGCCATTCGTCGATCCAGGCCTGACGGTTGGCCGCAACTTCGGCCGGAGTCATGAGGAAGGTCGTCTTCGGCTGGACGAGCGTTTCGAAGGCAGAGGGGAGCGGCTCGGAAGTGGCTGCAACCGGCATCATCCAGTTGTTCGTTGGGATCGTGTCCTGGAAACCAGGCTCAAGCATGAAGGCCAGGAACTGTCGCGCGAGATCCTTCTCCGGCGCATTCTTCAGGATGCCGGCAACCTCGATCTGAATGTAATGCCCTTCGGAGAAGTCGGCCGCCTGATAGCGGTCAGTGTTTTCTGCAACCATGTGATAGGCCGGAGACGTCGTATAAGACAACACCATCGGCGCCTCGCCCTTGGTGAACAGGCCATAGGCTTCCGACCAGCCGGGGGTCACGGTGAGAATGCGACCCTTCAGCTTTGTCCAGGCCTCTGCCGACTTGTCGCCATAGACCGACTTCACCCAGAGCAACAGGCCAAGCCCGGGCGTGGACGTGCGAGGATCCTGAATGACAATCTTCTGGCTCGGGTCACCCTCGACCAGATCCTTGAGGCTCTTGGGTGGCGTCTTGATGGTCTGGGTATCGTAGATCACGGCAAAGTGGCCGTAGTCATAGGGGACGAAGACGTCGTCACGGAAGCCTCCGGGAACACTGACCTTCGATGCGTCGATCCCTGCATTTTCGAACAAACCGGTCTGTTTGGCTTCATCAACGAGATTCGTATCGAGGCCAAGAACGACGTCGGCCTTCGACCCCTCGCCTTCGAGCTTAAGCCGCGTCAGAAGAGCCACCCCGTCCGCGACACCGACAAAGTTCACGCTGCAGTCGCAAGTCTTCTCGAAAGCTTCCTTGACCTTCGGTCCGGGGCCCCATTCGGAAATGAAGCTTTCGTAGGTATAGACGGTGAGGACCTTGTCGTCCGCCCGGACAGGCAAGGTGAAGCCGACAGTCAACATGGCGGCCGCGAGGCCGGAGCGGAAACAGGTAGCGAGATATGACGGCATGACGCCCTCCTCCAAAAAATCATTGATATCGGGATAGGGCGTTTGCGATCGACGCGTCTAATCCCTCCGCCGGTGTTAGCCGGATCAGGTTCCGCGGGTTGGCTGACGCCTCTCAGCATTCCGGTAAAGTCAGATCGGAAGGCACCCCGTTAGAGCAAACAAGGAGATAGCGCGCCGCTCCTGCGAGTGCAAGATGGCTGGGCCAGGCGCGCTCGATTGGTAATTGAAACGCAATGCAGCCATGGTACGCAGACAATCAGACTGTGCTGAATATTCCGGGGCAAGAAGAGGCATGACGAGTGACATGAGCGGAAAGCCGGCCTCTGCTGAGCAGGCCATCGCCTCAGTTGAAGCGAGTTTCCGCAAGCAGATGGCCATCGCGCTTCACAGCTTCTGGCATTCAGCCATCCGCAACCGTATCCTTGCCTTCGCGCTCGCATTGGTCGTGGTCATCCTCGCCACCGCTTACGGGACCGTTCTGCTCAACCACTGGAACGCGCCCTTCTACAACGCGTTGGAACAGCGTAATTTGCCGGCATTTCTCCAGGAACTACGAAATTTCGCTGTGATTGCCGGCGCACTTCTCGTCCTCAACGTCGTTCAGGCCTGGCTGAACCAGATGACGGCACTGCACATGCGCGAGGGCTTGACCCGCGACGTAATCGACCAGTGGCTGGCAGGACGCCGGGCGTTTCGTCTGTCAATGACGAGCCCGCTCGGGGTCAACCCGGACCAACGACTGCATGAAGACGCACGCAAGCTGGCAGAAATGACGACTTCTTTGTCGATCGGCCTGTTTAACGCGACGATCCTTCTGGTGAGCTTCATAGGGGTGCTTTGGGGTCTGTCGAGCGACTTCGTCTTCAAGCTCGGAGACTGGAGCTTCCGAATCCCAGGCTACATGGTCTGGGGCGCGATCCTGTATGCCCTCGCCGCTTCCCTCCTGAGCCGTCTTGTCGGCAGACGGCTGTCGACCCTGAACGCCGAGCGATATGCGCGCGAGGCGGACCTGCGTTTTTCGCTGATGCGCGCCAATGAGAATCTTGAAGCGATCGCCGTTGCGCGGGGAGAGGACACAGAAAAGCGGCACATCCATCAAACGCTGGACAGCGTCTTGGGCTCCATCCGCAATCTGGCGCTCGCGCTGACCAATCTCACCTGGGTCACGGCAGGTTTCGGTTGGCTGGCGATTATCGTCCCGATTCTGATTGCCTCACCCGCCTACTTTGCGGGGACGATTACCTTCGGCGGCCTGATGATGGCGGCCGCAGCCTTCACCCAAGTGTATTCCGCGCTCCGCTGGTATGTCGACAACTTCGGCCAGATCGCCGACTGGCGAGCCGCACTGCTCAGGGTGACCGTCTTCCGTGCTGCTCTCGATACCATGGACCAAACCGACACGACTTCCGGCAATATAGAGATCTCGATGTCCGAGGACGGGGTATTGCGCCTGAAAGCCCTCGAAATTGGCGTGGCTACGTCCGCAGAGAATAACGGCAGTGCATTTCGCCTTGCGGAACGAGACGTGGAGATCGCGCCAGGCGAACATGTGATGGTCAACGGCGACCAAGGCGTCAATCGCAAGCTCTTTTTCAATGCCCTTGCGGGCCTGTGGCCCTTCGGCAAGGGGCGAATTCTGCTTCCGGCCGGTGCCGAAATCCTCTTTGTCCCACAGATTGCTTACTTGCCGGAAGGAAAGCTGCGCAGCCTTCTCGCTTATCCGGTGCCCTCCGCAAAGTTTACAGACGAGGACTTGAGATCCGCCCTGGAAAGGGTGGGCTTGCGGCATCTCGGCACGCGACTTGAGGAGCGCGCGCGCTGGGAAAGGCTCCTCGACAAGGATGAGCAGATGGCCCTTGCATTTGCCAATATTCTCCTGCGCAAGCCACGCTGGGTCGTATTCTTCGATGTACTGGAAGGCTTGGAACCGGAGACCGAGGCTCGTTTGGCAGCTCTGCTGGGCGAGATGACCGAGACCACCCTGCTTTACATCGGTCGTTCCGCCGCTTTCGCGAAGGCCACCGGGGCAAGGCTGGTGCATCTCGAGCGCGTGATGAATAACGCGCCAGAGAAGCCTGCTTAACCTTCAAGTTCCTCGCGCAGCATTTCGAGTTCCAGCCATTCCTCTTCCCAGCGCGTAATATCGGCGCGGAGCTTCTCCATCTCGGCAGCAAGCCTGTTGAAGGTTGCGGGATCCTTGGCAAAGAGGTTGGGGTCGGCCATCTTAGCCTCGCGCGCGGCGATCTCCTTCTCTGCCTTTTCCATATCCTTCGGCAGGTTCTCCAGGGCAAATTTCTGCTTGAAAGAGAGCTTGCCCTTGTTCTTTGAGCCGCTATCGGCCGGTTTGGCGCCTGCACTCTCCTGGGTCTTTGCTTTTTCGGCTTTCTCCGCTCGTTTGCGCTCGTCTTCGACACCCTTGCGCTGCGCAAGCATATCCGAATAGCCCCCGGCATATTCGATCCAGCGACCATCCGGCGCGTCCGGATTGGCTGGAGCGATAGTCGAGGTCACCGTACGGTCGAGAAAATCGCGGTCATGGCTCACCAGAATGACTGTACCCGAGTACCCGGCGACGATTTCCTGCAACAGGTCGAGAGTCTCGATATCGAGATCATTCGTTGGCTCATCGAGGATCAGCAGGTTAGAAGGTTTGGCCATGATCCGCGCCAGCATCAACCGGGCGCGTTCCCCACCGGACAGGTTGCGGATCGGCGTACGAGCCTGCTCCGGCTGAAAGAGGAAGTCCTTCATATAACCGGTGACGTGCTTCTGCTCCCCATTGACCAACAGGTTCTCGCCGCGCCCGTCGGTCAGATAATGGGCAAGCGAATCATCGGGGTTAAGGTCTTCACGCTTTTGGTCGAGCACCGCAATCTCAAGATTCGTGCCGAGCTTGATCACGCCTTCGTCAGGCTGCAACTGACCCGTGAGCATCTTCAGAAGCGTCGTCTTGCCCGCCCCGTTCGGTCCGATCAAACCGATGCAGTCTCCACGATGCACGCGGATCGAAAAAGGCGCAACGATGGTTCGATCGCCATAGGCCTTGGTGATCTTCTCCGCCTCGACGACCAGCTTGCCGCTTTCCCGGCCTTCGCTGACCGCAGCCTGGATTGTGCCCTGTGGTCCCTTGTGCCCCCGGTAATCCGCGCGCAGGGCCTGAAGATTTCCCAGCCGCCGCATGTTGCGCTTGCGCCGGGCGGTAACCCCGTAGCGCAGCCAGTGCTCTTCGCGTTCAATCTGACGGCCAAGCTTGTGCTGCTCTATTTCTTCTTCTTCCAGCACCTTGTCGCGCCATTCTTCGAAATGGCCAAAGCCGCGGGCGAGTCGCCGGGACAGACCGCGATCAAGCCAGACGGTGGCGGTCGAGATCTTTTCCAGGAAGCGCCTGTCGTGGGAAATGAGAACGAGCGCGCTGCGGGTCTTCTGCAGTTCACCTTCAAGCCACTCGATGGTCGGCAGGTCGAGATGGTTCGTCGGCTCGTCAAGCATGAGGATATCGGGTTCAGGCGCCAGTACGCGGGCGAGTGCCGCCCGGCGCGCTTCGCCGCCAGAAAGCCGTGTCGGGTCTTCCTGGCCCGTCAAACCCAGATGCTCCAAGAGATAGGTCACACGATAAGGATCGTCTCCCGGTCCAAGTCCTGCCTCGGCATAGGCCTGCACGGTTGCATAGCCGGCAAAGTCTGGTGCCTGTTCAAGGTAGCGGATCGTCGAGGCCGGGTGACGAAAGACCTCCCCCGATTGCGGCTCGACCAGACCGGCCGCGATCTTCATCAACGTCGATTTGCCCGATCCGTTGCGGCCGACCAGACAGATCCTGTCACCAGGTTCCACCTGCAGTCCGGCGCCATTCAAGAGCGGCGTTCCGCCGAAGGAGAGGAAGATATCGTCGAGTTTAAGTATGGGAGGCGCCAAGGCTTCAGGCTCCAGAAAGATCGTAGGGGCGCGCCAGCAGAACCGCGCGGCCACGGGTGAGCGACACCGAAACGGGACCTTCGGCGACATTGGAAATGGTGCGGGACGACCCGAAAGCCAGAGAGAAATCGGTGAGCGGATAGCGTGCGTTGCGAATGGTCAGCCCTTCGAGCGCGGTGAAGCCCAGAACCGAAAACAGAGCTCCCTTGGGCAATTCCAGCTCGAGCTGGCTCTCATCGGCAAAGGGATAGGCCTCCTCATCACCCGAGGTCAGCACCACCTCGAAACCGTCTTCCACCAGGCCGAGCGCATTCAGATAGTGCTGCAGGGCGTGGTCGGACCGCTCTCCGCCGAGGGCCCCGGCAAAGATCAACCGCGTGGCACCGCGGGAAATGGCCTCGGCAACGGCAATTTCGCCGTCTGTTGCGGCCTTGGCTGCAGGATACGTCCGACGCTCGACGCCAGGCCATGCCGAAAGGAGACTTGCCTCACTGCTGTCGAAGTCACCTGCCCAAAGTTCCGGGACGATCCCCAATGCGGATGCATGCCGCATCCCGCTGTCGGCAGCAATCGCACGGCTGCCTTCGGTCAGCGCTTTGAGGCGATCCGTGACGGTCAGATGGCCGCCGAGAAGGAGGGTGAAGCACGCATTTTTCATGTGCCTGCCCATATCGCATCTTGGCCCAAAAGGGAAAGGCGAAAGCGTTGGCGGGGTCACGCAACCTGATCCGACGGCGGCAACTGCGTTGCACGGCATCAACTTGCTCCGCAGCGCTCGCGTCGCTAGCCTCTAGGGACGAATTGAAAGGCGAATACAAAGGAAAACCGACCGATGCAATTTACCGGCACCGCGGACTACATAGCGGACAAGGATCTGATGATTGCTGTAAATGCTGCAATCCGACTTGAGCGACCGCTTCTGGTCAAGGGGGAGCCGGGCACAGGCAAAACGGAACTGGCGCGTCAGGTCGCCTCGGCCCTCGGTCTGGACATCCTGGAGTGGAATATCAAGTCCACGACCAAGGCCCAGCAGGGCCTTTACGAATATGATGCGGTATCTCGCCTGCGCGACAGCCAGCTGGGCGATGCCAGAGTGAACGATGTGAAGAACTACATTCGTCGAGGCAAGCTTTGGCAGGCCTTTGCTGCAGAAAAGAAGATCGTGCTGCTGATCGACGAGATCGACAAGGCGGACATCGAGTTCCCCAATGATCTGTTGCAGGAGCTCGACCGGATGGAATTCCATGTCTACGAAACAGGTGAGACCATAGCGGCTCGGGTCAGGCCGATCGTCATCATCACCTCGAACAACGAGAAGGAGCTGCCGGACGCCTTCCTTCGCCGCTGCTTCTTTCACTACATCCGTTTCCCCGATGTCGAAACGCTCGAACGCATCGTCGAGGTTCATTATCCCGGCATCAGGAAGAGCCTGCTTCGCAACGCGCTCAGCCAGTTTTTCGAAATCCGGGAAACACCGGGATTGAAGAAGAAGCCCTCGACCTCAGAGGCGCTCGACTGGATCCGCCTTCTGGTATCAGAGGACATGGACCCGGCCGAATTGCGCGCCGATCCCAAACATACGCTACCCAAACTGCACGGCGCTTTGCTCAAGAACGAGCAGGACATCCACCTGTTTGAGCGTCTCGCCTTCATGGCCCGCCGCGATCGTTAGGTGAGCCGGTCCAAGCGCTCGGTGAGTGCTGCTCGTTCAGTGCAACCCGAACAATCCGAGCAGTTCCTCTCTTTGGCGCACAAAGCGGGGATTGCTGCGGTCGCGCGGACGAGGAAGGTCGACGTCGACCAGCCTGGGCTCGGCACCTTTTTCCCGCGGAAGGATGAGGATCCGATCCGCCAGAAAGATCGCCTCTTCGAGATCGTGGGTGACGAGCACCGTTGTCACATCCTCTTCCTTCCAGATCCGCGCCAGTTCCTGCTGCATTCCGATCTTCGTCATGGCATCGAGCGCACCGAGCGGTTCGTCGAGAAGCAGGATTTCCGGCTGGACGGCGAGCGCCCGCGCAATACCAACACGCTGGGCCATGCCTCCAGAAAGCTGTCGCGGATAGGCGGTTTCAAACCCTTTCAAACCGACCAGATCGACGTAGCGCTGCGAGATGAGGCGGGCTTCCTCGCGGGAGAGCCCCCTGGCCTCCAGACCGAAGCCGATATTGTCGATGACGGTCAGCCAGGGCAGCAGGCGCGGTTCCTGAAAGATGACAGCCCGCTCGGCTCCGACGCCCGACACACGCCGGCCATCGATCAACACCTCTCCACCATCGGCCTGTTCGAGGCCCGCGAGGATGCGAAGGAGCGTCGTTTTGCCGGAACCGCTGGCGCCGACGATGGCGAGGCTCTCGCCTGACCGAATCGTGAGGTTCAGGTCCTTGAGGACCGGGAGCGGTTTCCCGTTGAGGGTGAAGGCCTTGGAGAGGTGACGGATTGCCACCTCTCCTCGAATGCGGTTGGACTGAGCGAGCGCCATGGATCAGTTGCTCGCGGTATCGGAGGAATAGAGGATCTTCTCGGCCGAGAGCTGGCCTTCCTTGATCTTGCCCTCACGGACAAGGACGGCGATCCAGAACTGCAGATCACGCTCGACGGCCTTACCACCTGGGCGGACTCCGTAACCACGGAAGAACTGGGCAATGTCGGCATTTTCACCACGTTCGGCCAGGGCTTTCGCAAAGATCTTCTTGGTCTCCTCGGGATGTTCGCGGGCATAGTCCAGCGCGCGTTCGGACTGCTCGACGAAGATTTTCGCGGTCTCCGGGTGCTTCTCGATGAAGTCGCGCCGCAGCACGATGAAACCACCGGCAATCTCACCGAGGATGTCGGTGTCATCGAAAATCGCGCGCAGGCCTCCGTTCTTCTTGGCCGCACCTTCGAAGGTCGTCTGCCAGTAGCCGAAGGCCGAAACGTCGACCTGGCCCGAACGCAGGACCTGTTCGAGCTGCGGCCCGGGTACGACGATCTGGTTGGCCGCATCAGACGGCAACCCGACGGAATGCAGGGCCTCGCGGATCGTATAATCGAGGTGAGCGCCAAGCGTGTTGACGGCAATGGTCTTGCCAGCGATGTCCTTGATGTCGCGGATCGGGCTGTCTTCCAGCACGTAGAAGATCGACTGGACCTCGTTGTTGATGCCGTTCGAAGGATAGGCGGCGACGAAGTCGTTGCCACCGATAATCGAGTTCAGCACTGCAGAGGTCGCCGCACTGCCGATCTCGACGTCGCCTGAGGCCAGCGCGATCAGAGAGGCCGGGCCACCGGTGGCATAACCGACATTCTCGATGGTGATGCCCGTGCCTTCGAAGTAGCCGAGTTCCGCGGCCAGCTCATATGCCGAGAGACCGCCCTGGCTTGCAAGATAGCGGAACTTGACCTCTTCGGCGGAGAAGGCGGTGCCAGACAGCGCCAGGGACAGGGCTGCAGAGAGGAGGAGCTTGCGAGAGTGGAATGTCATCGGAGATTCCTTGAATGATGAAGTGACGGGATCAGTGGAATGGATCAGGCCCAGCGGCAGAGACGCCGCTGCAAGTGAACGAGTGCAGCGTTCGCGGCCAGGCCAAACAGGGCGAGGAGAAGGATCGCTGCGAACATCAGCGGGATCTGGAAGTTGTATTGGGCATTCATGACCTGGAAGCCGAGGCCCTTGTTGGCGCCGATCATTTCAGCGGCAATCAGCAGCAGGAGCGCCGTCGTGGCTGAAAGGCGCAGCCCAACGAAGATTGCTGGAACGGAGGCCGGAAGCACGACACGACGGAAAATCTGCACGGAGCCCGCGCCATAAGTCCGGGCCATCTCGATGAGCTTCTTGTCGACCTCCTTCACGCCGCCAATGGTGGACAAGAGGATCGGGAAGAGCGTCGCCCAGAAGATCACGAAGACCTTGGAGGTTTCCCCGAGCCCAAGGAGTAGGATGAAGACGGGATAGAGCGCGAGAGCCGAGGTCTGGCGGAAAAATTGCAAGAGCGGGTCGAGCGCCTGCTCCACGGCCCTGACCTGTCCCATAAAGAGGCCAAGCGGGATGCCAAGACCGACAGCGGCGACGAAGGCAATGCTGGACCGCTGCAGGCTGATCGCAACGTCATCGACGATCGCGCCTGTCGAGAGCGCCGCCCAAAGGGCACTGACGATCTCGTCGAGAGGCGGGAAGACGGAGGCGTTGACCCATCCGAAGGTGGCAGATGCCTGCCAGAGAATGAGGAAAGCCACCACGAGACCGTAGCGGGCGAAGAACGGCGCAGTCGCCGCCGCCAGCTGCCTCAGCCAGGGCGTCGGGCGCACTGAACCTTGCGAGACGCCGAGACCGAAAGCGGGACCGTGTTGGATATCTTCATAGGACATGACGCACCTCACTCAGCAGCCTGCACGACGGAACGCCCGGTCGCGTAGCGATTGATCGGAAAGGGCAGACCCAGGTTTTCGCGCAACGTTCTGCCTTCATAGGCAGTCCGGAACAGGCCGCGACGCTGCAGTTCGGGAATGACGAGTTCAACAAAGTCATCAAGACCCGTGGGCAGCCACGGCGGGAGGATGTTGAAGCCGTCGGCCGCTTCGTTCTCGAACCACTCTTGCAGCGTATCGGCGATCTGTACGGGCGTTCCAACGATGGTGAAGTGACCACGCGCGGAAGCGACCCATTGGTAAAGTTGTCGGATCGAGAAATTGTGTTCGTCGGCGATCTGACGGATCAGTGCCTGACGGCTTTTCATGCCCTCGGTGGGGGGCGCCGGCGGCAGCGGCCCGTCAAGATCATAACCTCTGAGGTCGAGGGTGCCGCCCGTCAGACCGTTCAGCAGGCCGATGCCGTCTTCCTCCAGGATCAGCGAGGTCAGGCGGTCATACTTCTCGCGGGCTTCTTCTGCTGTTCGTCCGACAAAGGGAGAGACGCCGGGCATAATCAACACATGATGCGGATTGCGGCCCAGACCGCGCGCACGGTCCTTGATGTCCCGATAGAATTCCTGGGCAGTCCCGATGTGCTGATGAGCGGTAAAGATCACCTCTGCGGTTGCTGCGGCCAAGCCACGACCATCATCGGACTGGCCGGCCTGGACGATGACCGGATGCCCCTGAGGAGAGCGGGAGACATTGAGCGGTCCCTTGACCTTGAAATGCTCGCCATGGTGATCGGCGTCATGCAGTTTGGCAGGATCGAAGAAAACCCCCGTCTCCTTGTCGCGAGTGAAGGCATCGTCCTCAAAACTGTCCCAGAGCTTCTTGACGACGTCGACGTGCTCGGCTGCGCGCTTGTAGCGATCCGCATGCGGAAGCTGCGTATCTCTGTTGAAATTCTGGGCCGTTGCATCGCCCGTCGTCGTGACGACATTCCAGCCGGCCCGACCGTCGCTGATGAGATCGAGCGAAGCGAATTTGCGGGCAGTCGTATAGGGCTCCTCATAGGTCGTCGAGGCTGTGGCTATGAAGCCGAGATGGGTCGTAAAAGGAGCGAGCGCCGAGAACAGCGTCACCGGTTCGAAACCGGCAACACGGGCATTGCCTCCTTCACGCGCGCCGCCGAACCCGACGGCGAGACCATCTGCCAGAAAATAGGCATCGAACAGACCGCGCTCTGCCGTGAGGGCAAGCTGCTTGTGGAACTCGAGACTGACCGCACCATTGACAGGCTGGTCCGGGTGACGCCAGGAGGCGATGTGCTGCCCACCGCCGGGAAGAAATGCCCCTAGTCTGATTTTGCGTGTCATGGCTCTCTCTCTGTTAAGCAGAACGGATGACACAAATCTATATTATCGACAAAATTAATATAGAAAAGAACCTGCTGAAATTAGGGCTCTTCGGAGAACACTTTCCCAAAAGAACGTCAGATCACTTTGTGTTTTCGGGCGTCGCCGGCCTCTGGAAGATGAACCCGCTGCTGGTTGACAACATCAGGCGAGGCAGCGGCATTGTCCGACGCTCACCCCGGCTGCCGTCGACGTCTAGGGCGTTCGACCTATGATCGCGCCCGACTCAAACAAGATGAGCCAATTGGAGAGATGGATCGCCGCGATAATGGCATCGCAGCGCGCTAACGTCGGGCACGACAAATTCGCCGACTGTTCTTGCTCAACCCGAAACGTGCCGATAAGTGCGTCGGTAGTAGATCAACGCATCCGCGGCTTCCCCGTCGTGCACCGCTTCAACGGTGCAGTACAAGACGCGATGCGTCCCCATATCCGATTGGTCACTGATGCGGCACTCGAAGGAGACAAGCGCATCCCTCAACACGGGCACGCCGGTGACCCCTTCGATCCATTCCGCAGCCGCAAAACGCTCGTCGACCGGCGTTTTGCCGCCGAAGAGGTTCGAAAGACCTTCATGGCGGGAGGCCAGAACATTGACGCACACCACGCCATTCGCTGTGACCGCGTCGAAGACCGATGCGGAACGATTGAGGCAGATCAGCAGCGTGGCCGGGCTGTCTGTGACGCTGCAGACGGCCGTCGCGGCAAAGCCTGCGCGACCGGCCGGGCCGTCTGTTGTGATGATGTTGACCGCTGCACCCATCTTGGCCATTCCATCACGGAAGATCTCGCGCGTAACCTGAGAAACAGTTTCAAGGGGGCCATTGAGGCTCGGGATGCTGTTCATCTCTGTCATCCTTTTAGGCTGGGAGTTCGAGCTGTTCTCGGTGTCATCACGCCGCGGAACGAGGTGTGGACAGCGAGGCGAAAGCGGGAAGGGCAAGACATCGCTCAAGGCGCCGCGCGACACTTGCCGCAAGATCTTCACGCCAGGGCCGCGCAATAACCTGGATCGCGATAGGGAGATCGGTGGCGGAAGCTGCGACAGGAAGTGTGACCACAGGAAGACCGAGGAAACTGAAGGGTCTCGTGAACGATGTCATCGCGCTGACGACCGTATTCATCCTGGCGCTTGTGCCAACATCGACCTCGCTCGACAGGGGCGGGAGAAACGGCATGACGGGTGCGATCAGCACATCGGCACTGCCGAAGGCCACCGTCAGAAAACTCTCCAGCAGGACAGAGCGCATTTGCAGCGCGCGAAGATAGATCGGTGCGGGGATCGCCAGCGACTGGGACAGACGCATGCGGATCTGAGGGCCGTAGTCTTCAGGGCATTTCTGCATCCAGTTGAAATGTACGGTGCCGGCCTCAGCCATGGCAACAACATTGGCCAGTTCGGCAATGTCAGGCATCTCCACAGTTGCAGCTTTCCCCAACCACTTGACCTCCTTCGCCAGTACCAAGGCGCAGGTTTCGAGTGCGGAGGTCACGACATCGTCCAGACCTTGCTCGAACATGCCCCCGAGCAGCCCGACACGCAGATGCGAGACGTCTTCGGTTAGCGGTTCGAGCTGTAGTGCTGCGACACAGGTGGTGTCCTCACCGTCAGGTCCTGCGATGATCTGGAGGATGCGATAGGCATCCTCGACGCTTCGGGCGAGAGGACCAACGCAGTCTTGGGAGAAAGACAGCGGCATGACGCCATGCCGGCTGACGCGGCCCTGAGTCGGCTTGATGCCGACGACGCCGCAGCAGGCGGCCGGCAGCCGGATGGAGCCGCCCGTATCAGATCCAAGCGCGGCAAGAACCACCCCTGCGCCGACGGCCGAGCCGCTTCCGGACGACGAGCCTCCCGTGATGCGCGCCGGATCGATGGGGTTCAACGCCCTCCCATGATGATAGTTGTAGCCGGTCGGGCCCATGGCGAACTCGCTCATGTTGAGACGCCCGATCGAGATTGCGCCCGCGGTTTCCAGTCTCTGCATCACCGTAGAAGTCTGGGTGGCACGGTGCGTGGCACGGATCTTCGAGCCGCATCCGGTCACGAAGCCAGCTCGATCATACATGTCCTTATGGGCAAGCGGCACACCGTGGAGAACGCCAGTTGCCTCCCCACGAGCCAGAGCGTCGTCTGCCTGCCGGGCAGCGCGCAGGGTTTGCTCTTCCTCAATCTCGATGAAGGCGTTCAGTTGGTGTTGGCTTTTCCTGGCGCGGTCCAGCGCGGCCTTGGTCAGTTCCACTGCGCTGATCAGACCCGCCTTGACCGCATCGGCCGCCTCGGACAGCGAGCAAGGTTCATCGGCACTCATCGGCCGACCTCCTGTCGCAGGATGCGGTCGAAAGCTGCCGGTTCTACGGAGAAGAGGGCGCCGTCTTGAGCCTCCGCGATGGCGGCAATCGCCGTGCTGTCTCGACGCATTTCCGCGACCATCGCCAAGAGCTCCGGGTCAGTTGCGGAACGCCCCCAATAAGTTTGCGCAAGCGTCTTCATGACGTCTTCGAGTGCCATCAGCTGAAATCCTGCGGTTGGCGGTTGCGAACGAGTTGGCTCAACGACACGGCGATAACGAGCGCGCCGCCGTAGAACAGGTTCTGCACATAGGCATCGGCGCCAAGCATGGTGAGGCCGGTAATCCCGGTGACCAGGAAGTAGACGCTGATCACCGCGCCGAAGGCGTTGAACCGGCCGGGCGAAATGGTCGTCGCGCCTAGGAATGCTGCTGCGAAGGCCGGTAGCAGCAGATTGAGGCCGGACAGCGGATCGGCCGAGCCTGTCATGCCGGCATAGAGCACGCCGGCAAAGGCGGAGATGAGGCCCGACAACACGAAGGAGGTGGCGCGGACGCGGTCGA
Organism: Hyphomicrobiales bacterium; assembly: GCA_900473805.1. Taxonomy (GTDB): domain Bacteria; phylum Pseudomonadota; class Alphaproteobacteria; order Rhizobiales; family Rhizobiaceae; genus Allorhizobium. The sequence goes on from UCMS01000014.1 coordinate 212,567, forward strand.
CATTGATCCCGTTCAGCCGGGACACTTCACGGCCGCGACCGACGAAAAGCAGCTTGCGGCCGGGGATCGTGTATTCAAGCGCGTACCAAATCACGGCTGCAAGGATCAGCGCGTAGAAGAACGCCAGGGGTATGCCGAGGAAGCGGTTGATGATCACCCATTCGACAAGGCCCATCGAAACGCCCGAGATCGTCTGGCTGTTGCTGACCCAGAGGATCAACCCGTTGACGAAGGTGCCGACGCCGAGGGTCACGATGAGAGAATGGATGCGGAAGTAGAGAACGAAGAGGGCGTTGACGGCGCCGATAATCACGCCGCTTGCCAGCGCGACGAGCACGACCGGCGCGATCGGCCAACCGAGCTTGACGTTCAGGACGGCGATCAACATGCAGCTCATGGTGAGTGTCGAGGCCCCGGAAAGATCGAAATCTCCCGATGTCAGCGGGATGATGATGGCGAGCGTCAGAACGACGAGCACAGCCTGCGAGCCGAACAGTGTCGAGAAGCTGCGCCAACGCAGGAAGGAATCCGGCATCAGGATGCCGAAGATCACGATCAGCAAAAGCCAGGCCGCGACGAGAGCAAAGCGCTCGGCCTCCGTCTTCAACGTGAAGCGGCTGGCAGGTTTGGACATGGGTTTGACGGTGGGCATGTCGAGCGTCGTCATTCTGCAGCCTCCGCTTGATGGCCGTGGAAACAGGCTTCGGTGATGGATTTGCGGGATATCGCGGATCCCTTGAGCTCGATGACCGGGCGGCCGCGGGAGAAGACGATGATGCGGTCGCAGATCTGCTCGAGCTGTTCATTGTCGGTCGAGGCACACAGGATCGCCGTGCCGTCACCGGCAGCGCGATCGAGCGCCTTGAAGATCTGCTGGCGGGCGCCGAAATCGACGCCCTGGGTGGGTTCGTCGAGCATCAACAACTTGGGCTTGATCTGCAGCCACTTGGCTAGCAGCACCTTTTGCTGGTTGCCGCCGGAGAGCGAGCCCAGCGGCAATTGCGGGTTCTGCGGGCGAACGTCGTAGATTTGCCCCAGGCGGCCCGCTTCCACGACCATACCGTGTCGATCCAGTCCGGCGGGACCCAGCAGTCTGTCAAGCACGGGGAGGGTGATGTTGTCTGTGACGGAAAGGCTGCCGATGCCGGCGGACCCCAGCCGATCGCCGGGCAGGAAGGCAATGCCAAGCTTCTGCGCCATCAGAGGACTGATAAGGGAAAGGTCGATCGTTTGGCCAGAGATGGTTAGCGACCCGCTGCCGCGCAAGGCGCCATAGAGGAGATAGGGCAGGGTCGCAAAGCCTGAACCAATCAGACCCGTCACGCCGAGGGTTTCGCCCTCCCGAATGGCGAAGTCGAAGCCGGGTGTCTTTCCGTCACTTAAATCTTTGACGATGACTGCGTCAGGAATACCTTCGGATGGCATCCGGCTCTTGGCGAAATGGTCGATGCGGCTGCCGACAATCGTGTCGAGGATCGATTGCCGCTCGGTGCTGCGCGTGTCGAGGATGTCGACGAGTTCGCCGTCGCGGAGCACGGCCACGCGATCGGTGATGTCTCGGACTTCGTCAATGTCGTGCGTGACGATCACCACCGAAGCACCCGTTTTGACGATCGAGCGGATCAGAGTGAACAGCCTCTGGACGTCCTCGGCAGGCAGGAAGGGTGTAGGTTCGTCAAGGACGAGAATACCTTCTCCTCCATGCCCGGCGTCCGACGCCCGCAAGTCCTCAAAGGCCCTGATAATGGCCACGAAGGCGCGCTCGACCGGGGGAAGGCTCGCGACCGTCGCGAAGGGGTCGATGTCGAGGCCGAATTCCGCGAAGAGGGCCGAGATTGCCTGGGCTTCCCTCTTCCAGTTCACCAGCCACGGTGTCTTCTGGCGAAGAGCCGTGACCCGCATGTTCTCGATCACGGTGAGCGAGGGCACGAGGCCCAGGTGCTGATGGACGAAGGCGACGCCGCGCTTCTTGATCTCCATTGGATCAAGCGGCAGGGGCAGGGTCTGCCCCCACAGCACGACTTCGCTTCCCTCTTCGGGCTGGTGGAAGCCGGCGAGGACCTTGATCATCGTCGACTTGCCGGAGCCGTTCTGGCCGAGCAGGCCGAAGACCTCGCCGCGGCGGATCGAAAGCGAGACGCCTTTCAGAGCGTAGTAGCTTCCGAACCGAATGCGGATATTGTTCATCCTGAGCACGGCATTCTCGGTCATTGCGCGGCTCCCGGTTCCCGTTGATTTACTTCAGCATCCAGAGCTTGCGGAAACCTTCGAGATGGGCGTCGCCATAGCCGTCGTTGAAGTTGGCAGGCACGCCGGCTGTCTCGATGTTGTTCTTGTCAAAGACCAGCAGGGGAACGTTAAGCTTGGCCACCTCAGGCTTGCCGCAGAGCATGCGCATGATGTTGTCGATCGCCGCATAGCCTGCCCAACCGAGGCTTTCGCCGATATCCATCTCAACCTGCCCCTCGCGCACCATGTCCAGTACGAACGGTGTGCCGTTGAAGCTTGCAATCTTCACCGCACCTTCAGAGCCGGTGATGCGGAGTGCTGGAACGACGAACTGTGACATGGAGTCGTAGATCGGCAGGATGTAGTTGATCGAGGGATCGGCCAGCAGAGCTGACTGGGTGCCGGACTGGATCTTGGTTGCCCATTCGGAGACCGGCACATCAAGATGGGTCTGCTTGCAATTCGGGCAGAGCGCCTTGAGCTGATCCTGGATCGACTGGACGAAGGGGATCGACGGCAGGACGTCCGAGGAGCCGATGATCAGCACGTTCGGCTTGCCTTCGGTCTGCACATAGGCCCAGGCGGCGAGAAGCTTTCCTGCACCGGTGAAGTCGACCTTGCCGGAGTAATCGACACTTTCGACCGCCGGCTGTGTCACGTCATAGAAATGCGTCGTGCTGATCTTCAGGCCCGCGCCGCGCGCTTCGGCGAGCTGCGGTCCCAGCACTTCCGGATTCAGGCCGCCGGCGAGATCGACGACGTCGTATTTCTGGCTGATGGCCTGCGAGATGCCCTGGACCCACTGGTCAAGCTTTAGCTGGTTGTCCCAGGTCGTGTACGTAAAGCCGACTTCCTCGGCGGCAGACGCCATCGCCTTCTGGAGCTCGACATTGAAAGGGATCGTCATCGAAATCGGGATCGACAGGACCTTCTTGTCGGCCATGCAGGCCTTGGCGTCGAAGGGCTCGCCCGGCGGTGCAAAAACCGGCATGGCACGATGTGCCTCGATAATGGCCTTGGCATCGGCCATCGGATCGGCTGCGGCTGGCATGGAGGCAGCCGCAAGCGCGGATGCGGCAAGAAATGAACTGGCAAGAATGCGGCGCATGATCGACGTTCCCCTGTCTTAGACCCGGGTGTTCCCGGTGTCGTTCGCTGCGGCTTCCCGGAGCCGACGCTAGGTAATGTACGTACATAGTCAGATGGTCGTCAACCGTATTTTGCCTATTTTTTTGCGCTGCACATAAATGCGGCGATTGCTGAAAAGCCTTTCACAGAAGCGCACGAAACGTGATCAGCGCAGGCATTCGAGCGGGCGTGATGCTGCGAACGCGCAGCGGCCGCTGCTCGGAAGTCCGAACATTATGTCTGTACAAAGCTGGCCGAGTTCAGGTCGTGCGATGGGCGCGCCAAGCGATCAGCAGGCCTGCAAAGCCGAAGAGCGAGAACGCTAGGAAGCTCGCGCCGTAGTGCTCGGTCAGTGCGTAGACGCTGCCGAAGGTCGAGGGGCCGACAATGACGCCGATGAAAGTGTAGACGAGCACGCCACCCGTGGTCGAGCCCACCCGCCCCTCGGGCGCGTTGTGGGCGACCTCGGCCAGAAGTACGCCATTCCAGCCAATTGTGACAAAGCCCATGGCCACGAACACGGCGACCTGTGCGTAAACGGGAAGATCGGTGAGGAAGAACAACAGGGCGTAGCCTGCTCCGCCAAGGAAGCCGAGCAAGGCCAGCGTCTTCAGACCGCCGCCTATCTTGTCGGCCACGACACCCCAGAAGATGCGACCGATGGCGCCCGCAAGCTGCATGGCAGCGGCGACGGAGCCCGCCGACAACAGCGACCATCCCGCATCATGCACCAGGGTGACGACGGCAAAGGCCGAGACGGACAGTTGCATGGCGGAATAGGCGAAGCCGAGTGCAGAAAGGGCTCTCAGCTTCGGATTTCTCCAGATCGTCGACTGCTCCTCCACCAAGCCACCGAAAAGAGAGCGTCTCGGGCTGCGATTGACCGGGTCTGCGGCATGGGTGGTCGCCAGAAGCCCCATCATCAAAATTGGCGCGACCGCGCCGAGCAGCAGCGCGAGATGCCAGTCGAAGAAGCGGGTGAGGAAGGGGAAGGCAAAGCTTGCGAGGATGCCGCCGAGAGGAACGCCGGATTGTTTCAGCGAGAAGACGATGTTGCGGCGCTTATAGGGGGTGACGCGGCTCAGCATCTCCGAGGAGGCGGGGTTGTTGAGGCCGTAGCCGATGCCGATGAACAGGGAGGCGACGACGATCAGCGGAATGCTGGCGCTGGCAACGCCGGCAAAGCCAAGGGCAAAACAGGCAAGCGCTGCCTGCTCGATCCTAATCGGGCCGAAGCGCTGGACGAGCGTTCCGGCCACCGCCGATGAAAACATGCCGGAGAAGTAGATCAGGCTGATCTGATAGCCGATCCAATAGGCACCGATCCCGAGATCGGCGGCCACAGTCGGCGCAATAGCCGTCAGCGCAAGGACACTCGCGGTCGCGACAATCTGGATCAGGGTTGCGGCAATCAGCGTCTGCGTCAGCGAGGAGGCGCGTCGCGCGGGCGGCGCCTCCTCGGCGATAAAATCCGACATGGGTTTGGATATCCCGGAAGAGTTTCTAGAATATGTACGTACTAATTGATTTGAGTTGAGACTGCAAGTGAGGGAGCTTGTGCTGGCCTCTGGTCCTGAAACCATTTGCGTTTTCTTGGGAAAGCGGGTTGAAACACGAACGAGAGGAACTCGGCGTTGTGCCGGGTGGAGTTCGCACACTTGGATCAGAAGCGCATGGACTGGAAGCCGGAAGTCGACACGGCGCCGCTCTACCTGCAGGTCGCCCATCATCTGGAGGGCCGGATCAGCGACGGCGAGTTTCCGGTCGGATCGCTCCTTCCGACGGAAAACGAAATCGCGTCCGCGCTCGGCGTCAGCCGCCAGACAGTTCGCCAGGCGATCGCGACCCTGCGCAACAAGGGGCGCCTTTCGGCCCGAAAAGGCGTTGGCACGCGGGTCGAGGCTGGCTTCGATCCGGAGAAGAAGCGCTTCATCGCGCATTCCCGATCGGAGCTCTTCGAAATTGCGGCGGAAACCGAATTCGTGATCGATACGAAAGAGGAGATCTCGGCCCAGGGTAAGCTTGCGGTCGAGCTCGGCTGCCGGCCGGGCCGAAAGTTCTTCCATATGGCGGGTATCCGTTACCCCGGCAACAGAAGCCGTCCGTTCTCCTGGAACGAGGTTTATGTCGATTCGAAGCTCGCGGCGGCGGTAAAAGACATCACGGTCGCCCGTAGCGCGATCTTCCATTACATCGAGCAGTTCACCGGCGAGAAGATCCAGGAGATCCAGCAGGATATCCGGCCCATGGTTCTCGATGCGGAAATTGCGGCCAAGCTCGATGTCAAGGCGGGCGATCTGGCGCTTGTTGTCACGCGCCGCTATTTCGGCTCCGGCCGCAGGCTGCTCGAATATGCCTTCCAGGTGCTGCCGGCCGAGCGGTTCACCTTTACGACCACACTCCGCGCCGAAGGCTGACGCGCGCCGACCCTCATGCGTCCATCGCGGTTCTGACTGAGTCTGAGAACTTCAGGGGCCTCTGCGTCTCACTCCGAATCTCCTCCCGTTGCACAGAGATCGACCGTTTGAACGGTTGATCGGCAATCACGGCTGCGCGCATTTCCGGCGAATGGTGAGAAAATAGGCAAGCCTAAACTTATGGCATTTTTGGCTGGACAGGCTTTCGAAATTTTGCATTAGTTCGTACATACTGCTTGCCTGTAGGTCACAAAAAAGGGGAACCACATGGATATCGGTGTCTTCATTCCAATCGGAAACAATGGCTGGCTGATCTCAACGACGTCGCCGCAATACATGCCGAGCTTCGAGCTCAACAAGCAGATCGTGCAGAAGGCAGAGAAGTACGGTCTCGACTTCGCCCTCTCGATGATCAAGCTGCGTGGCTTCGGCGGCAAGGCGGAGTTCTGGGACTACAATCTTGAGAGCTTTACGCTGATGGCGAGCCTTGCGGCCGTCACCGAACGCATCAAGCTCTTCGCATCGACCGCAGTTCTGACGCTTCCGCCGGCGATCGTGGCACGCATGGCAACGACCATCGACAACGTGGCGCCGGGGCGTTTCGGCGTGAACATCGTGTCCGGTTGGCAGATGGCCGAGTATGACCAGATGGGCATCTGGCCGGGCAACGATTACTTCGGCTATCGCTACGACTACTCGACTGAGTACGTCCACATCATGAAGGAGCTCTGGGCGAACGGCAGCTGCAGCTTCGAAGGCAAGCACTTCACCATGAAGGATTGCATGATGAAGCCGATGCCGAAGAACAAGATCGAGATCGTCGCAGCCGGCCAGAGCCCGCGCGGCATGGAGTTCGCCGCAGAATACGCCGACTACAATTTCGTCATGGCCTCCGGCATCAATACGCCGACCGCCTATGCGCCGAACAATCAGAAACTGCTCGATGCCGCTGCCAAGACGGGCCGCGACGTTGGTGCCTATGTTCTGTTCATGGTCATTGCCGACGAGACGGACGAGTTGGCGGAGTCCAAGTGGCAGAAGTATCGCGAGGGTGCCGATGTCGATGCGCTGGCCTGGATGGCTGACCAGGGCAGCAAGGACGCAACGGCGGATGCGAATTCGACCGCAAAGCACATCAACCTTCCGGAAGGTGCCGTGAACTTCAACATGGGAACCCTGGTTGGCTCCTATGCGAAAGTTGCCCGCATGCTCGACGAAGCCGGCAGCGTGCCGGGTACGAAGGGTATCATGCTCACCTTCGACGACTTCCTCGTCGGTCTCGATCAGTTCGGCGAGCGCATCCAGCCGCTGATGGCGAGCCGCACGGCGACCTCCATCGCGGCTGAATGACGTGACGCGTGTAGCCGCCGCGATCAATGACGATCCCCGCCAAGGTGCGGGGATCGAGCTTGACCCGACAAGGCTTGTTGATCCCGGGCACGTCGACAGGCTTTATCAATCCATACATCAAGCTGCATCCGAACCGGCACACTTCCGCCTCGCTATTGAACCTCGGCCAGTTGCGGGGGCGCTGCGGGAGGCCGGCGTTGCCAATCTGCTTGGTGCCTTTGCGGCGCAATCAATACGGCCGAGTGATGTGCTTTCGGAACTCACGGCCTCCATCGCGCACTCGCCGACCGGTCGAGAGGCGATCCTTCGCTTCGTTCCCGATGCCGACGCTCTCGCCCAGGAAAGCGATCGTCGTTACACGGAGGGGACGGCGCGGCCCCTTGAAGGCATTCCCTTCGGCGTGAAGGACATCATCGATGTCTCCGGCACAATCGTCACTTCCGGCTCTTATTTCACCGGCGACCGGGTGGCCCCGTCGGACGCCTCCGTGGTTGCCCGCTTGCGGGCAGCCGGAGCCATTCCCTTTGCCATGACGGCAACCTCAGAGTTCGCAACCGGGTCGCCACATAATCCGCGGTTCAACACCGTCAGGAATCCCTATGATCGGACACGATGGACGGGTGGGTCCTCAACGGGATCGGGTGCGGCCCTCGCAGCGCGCCTCATGCCCCTTGCGCTTGGAACCGATACCGGCGGTTCGATCCGCGTGCCGTCCTGTTGGTGCGGTACGACCGGTCTGAAACCGAGCCGCGAGTTCGTGTCGCGGCAAGGGGTGGCGCCGCTCTCCTGGACGCTCGATCATATCGGTCCGATGGCGCGTTCTGCCGAAGACCTGCTCTATGTGCTGCCTCACATGGCGGAGACTTCGGGGCCGGCAATCGCGCAGCAGGTGGCGGATGTTCTGGGCGAGACCTCGGTCAAGGGTCTTTCGATCGGCATCCCCTCCAACTGGTTCACCGAGTTCGTGGACGAGCGCGTGCTTGCAAACTGGCATCGCGCCCTGCAACAGTTTGAGGCGCTCGGCTGCCGGCTCGTGGAATTGCCCCGCATCGAGGTCGAACGTTTCCATGCCGCTGGCTGGGTCATCCTGCAGAGCGAGCTTGCCAGCCTGCATGCCGAGCGGCTCGATCGGGCCGAACTCTTCGATCCCGGGCTGCTGCACCGACTGAAGAACGGACTGGGCTATTCGGCAAGGGACTATGGGAATGCCCTGCAACAGCGGGGCGAAGCGCTCGAGCAATTCCTTAGCGTTATGGAAAAGGTCGACGTGCTGGTGACGCCGGGTCTTGGCGGCGAGGCAGGCCAGCTCGACACGCTGACCGTCGACGTCGACCGTGAAAGCCACCCATTCCAGTCGATCATTTCGCGCAACACCATGATCTTCGATGTCACGGGCCTACCGGCGCTGATGCTGCCCTCGGGTCAAGGACGAACAGGTCTGCCGACAGGGATCCAGATCGTCGGGCGTCCGGGAGACGACGTTCTGTGCCTGAGGCTTGGGCGTGCTTTCCAGGCTGTGACCGATTTTCACCGGATGAGGCCCGTCGGAGAGGAGATCTGAGCATGGATGGTTTTCGGGAACGCGATGTCACCCAGCTTTCGGCGACGGCCGCAGTCGCCCAAATCGCGGAGGGACGGCTTACCTCACGCGCACTGGTCGATGCCTTGCTCGCGCGGATCTCGCTGCGCGATCCGGATGTGCGGGCGTGGCTTGCGCTGAGCGAGACGGCCCGCGAGCTGGCGGAGGAATGCGATGCCGTTCCCGCGGCACGGCGCGGCAGGCTTCACGGCCTGCCGATCGGGGTGAAGGACGTGTTCGATACCTTCGATTTGCCGACGACGCACAACTCTCCCCTTTATGAAGGTTTTCGGCCCGCGGCCGACGCGGCCGTGGTCGATCTTTTGCGCAGCGAAGGCGCCATCATCCTCGGCAAGACCGATACCACCGAATTCGCGGCTGCCGGCCGCAATGCGGCAACCGCCAACCCGCATGATCTGTCGCGGACGCCGGGCGGCTCGTCTGCCGGATCTGCAGCAGCCGTTGCCGATTTCCATGTCCCCCTGGCACTTGCGACCCAGACCGGAGGCTCAACCATCCGACCGGCCTCGTTTTGCGGCGTGGTCGGCTTCAAGCCAAGCTTCGGGCGAGTCAGCCGAGAAGGGGTAAGGATCTATGCCCAGAGCTTCGACACCGTCGGTTGGTACGGACGATCCGTGGATGACGTGGCCCTGCTTGCCTCAGTTCTAGGTCTGGACGAGGAATTCCCAGCGGCAGGCTTCTCCAGAAACCCCCGCATCGCCCTCACGTTAGGACCGTACAAAGACCGCTTGTCGCCGGAAAGCCTGATGGCGCTGACGGTCGCAAGGGAGCGGCTGGAAGGCGCCGGGCACCGCGTGCAGGTGCTCGACCTCCCACCCGAGTTCGAGCCCCTCGACCGTCACCACCGTGTGATCCTGCATCGGGAAGGGCAGGCCTCGTTCCGAAATCTGGCGCGACGGCATTCATCTAGCCTTCATGACGATTTCCATCACAGAGTGGAAAACCGTGATGGCTCCAGCCTTGCTGATCTCGCCCGCGCCTATGATGCCATGGGCTCGGCGCGCATCGCGTTCGATGCGTTTATGGGTGATTTCGACATCCTGATTGCGCCGAGTGCTCCCGGCTTCGCGCCAATCGGACGCGGGCCAGGTGATCCGGTGTTCAATGCCTCCTGGACACTTCTTGGCGTACCCTGTCTCAATATTCCCATTCCGCTCGGGTCTTCAGCCTTGCCGATTGGCGTGACGCTGACTGCCCGGCGATTTGCGGACAAACATCTGCTCGATGTGGCCCGGCACCTCGAGCCCGTTCTCAATCCGACATGAAAGCAGCACAGACAACATGCCCGATCCTGCATTGAAAAAGGCCCTTGCCGATGGCGACTTCGTCCTCGCTCCGGGCATATACGACATGATCTCGGCGCTGATTGCCGATCGGATGGGTTTCAAAGCCCTCTATGTCACCGGTTACGGGACCGTCGCCTCGACGCTCGGCATTCCCGATGCCGGTATCGCCACCTATCGAGACATGGTCGAGCGCATTGCGCAGATGGTGAAACTCACGAATACGCCCGTCATTGCAGATGCAGATACCGGCTATGGCGGGCTCCTCAATGTGCGCCACACGGTGCGCGGTTACGAGGACGCCGGGGTTTCGGCGATCCAACTGGAAGATCAGGAATTTCCGAAGAAATGCGGCCACACTCCCAACCGGCGCGTCGTGCCCTTGGCGGATATGGTCAAGAAGATCAAGGTTGCTGTCGACAGCCGGCGCAGCGACGACATGCTGATCATTGCCCGCACGGATGCCCGTACCAGCCTCGGCCTCGAGGAGGCGATCCGTCGTGCAAAAGCTTATGCCGCGGCTGGTGCGGACGTGCTCTTCGTCGAGTCGCCCGAAAGCACCGATGAGGTGAGGGCGATCGCCGACGCCATCGATCGGCCACTGCTTGCCAACATGGTCAATGGTGGGCGTACACCGCTCCTGCCGGCGTCCGATCTCAAGGCGCTGGGCTACCGGATCGCGATCTACCCGGCGCTCGGCTTCCTCGCCCATGGCCATGCGGTACGCCATGCCTATCAGGACCTGCTCGACCACGGGATCACCAGCGACGCAGTGCCGCTCTACCCCTTCAAAGACTTCAACAGCCTGCTTGGCTTCGAAGATGTCTGGGCCTTCGAAAAACGATTTGCCGAAACCGAGGACTGACGCATGACAACCGCCGATCTCGCCGCAAACTATGCCAAGGCTTATGACAATCGTATTGGTTTCGGAAAGAAGCCGGCGCTCGTCCTCGTGGATTTTGTCCAGGCCTATTTCGAGCCAAACAGCCCGCTCTATGCCGGCGTGGACGCCGCACTTGAAAGTGGCCTGCGCATCCGCGAAAAGGCGCGAGAGAAGGGGATCCCAATCATCCTCACCGGCGTTGTGCTGCATCCAAGCGGCCTCGACGGTGGGCGCTTCTTCCAGAAGGCCAAGCCGCTCGCCTGTTTCACCGCCGGCAATCCGCTCGGCGCCTGGCCCAAGGGCCTTCAGCCTTTTCCGGATGAATTCGTTATCTCAAAACAGTATCCCAGCGCCTTCTTCGCAACGTCACTCGCCCCTTTGTTGACATCCATGGGGGTCGACAATGTTATCCTGACCGGGCTCACGACGAGTGGCTGCGTGCGTGCAACCTGTGTCGATGCTATGTCGCATGGCTTCATCACCACCGTTGTCCGCGACGCCTGCGGGGACCGCCATTCAGCGCCACACGAAGCAAACCTTTTCGACATGAATGCCAAATACGCCGACGTGGTCTCTGAGGTGGAAATCCTCGATTTCATAGCGTCGCTCTGAGACCCTTACGTTGGTCTGATTCCGAGCGCAGCCGCATTGCCGATGATTACCCTGGCGGCGTCACAATGCGGTGCGCCGGTGCACGCGGCGACCGAAGCACCCCGTCTGAGCCAAACCAACCGTCTTCAGGCCGACCTGTTTCTCTCCCAGTACCAGGCGACATATTGATTTTTGCGATCGCGTTTCAGGTCGGCAAGAAAGCGCTTGATCTCTCGGCAGTCGCTCTTTTCGCCTGCAAACCACACGAAGGTGTCGGCGCTGGTCGTTTGGACTTCGGCTTTCACACGGTCGACCAGCGATGTCCTGTCGTCAGACGAATAAGAAGACCGATGCAGCCACTCCAATCCGACGAGCCTCTCTTCGAGATCCTGCTCCTCGCTCCTGTCTTCAACTTCGATGATCGCTTTCATCAAGGTTCCCGGCGCTGCTTCCTCCACCATCCGCGCAATCGCGGGAAGCGCGCTTTCGTCGCCGGCAAAGAGAATCGTTTGTGCATCCGGCAGGCCCCCGCCGCCGGGTCCCATGATCGCCAGACGATCCCCCGGCTGAGCGTCACGCGCGAAGTCGCTTCCCGGCGTCGCGATACCTTCGGCCGAATGCTGAAAGACATCGACCGAAACCTGATTGGTTCCAGCGTCGACCGAGCGGATAGTATAGACCCGCATAAGCAGTTCATCCTCGCCCTCAGGCCAGCCGATCCGGCCGTTCTGCTGGACGATTGGCCAGACAGGTGCTCGTCCCTTCGGAGGTATAAGCAGGCGCACATGCATGTTGCCGCCGATAAACGAGGTGACGTTCTCAACAGACAGCACGACTCGCCGCATCCGCGACGTGACGTTCCTTGCAGAAACGACAGTTGCTTCGTGAAAACCCGGTGGCCGCCCCTTCGGCGCCGGCTCCGACCATTCGAGCGACAAAGGCTCGTCACCCGCAAAATAGAAAAGGTGCTCTGCAAACATTGTACACGTCACGGGCAGCGATGCATCGCTGGCGGTGGCGATCACTATCTCCAGCCGATCGTCGACACTGGTGAGATTGATCGTCCAGTCCCTGGACATCAGTACGGCTCTTCCTTCCTCGCGAAGGACATCGGAATGTTCGACGAAATGCTCACAGATCGCATTGAGCATGGCGCGCACATCGACCGGGTGCGCTGTGCCAGAAAGAGTTGCGGAGTGAATATCGCTCATGAACTTGCCTGCATGGATGACGGGGAAAACGGTCGCATATGATGCCGTCCGATCGGAAGCATCATGGGTTGACCGGAAGTCGGATCGGTAAGGATCTGCGCGTCGAGACTGAAGACCTCGCGGACCATTTCTTCGGTAAGCACCGATTGCGGCGAGCCTGCCCGAAAGGGACGTCCCTCAAGCATTGCGACCAAATGATCGCTGTAGCGCGCCGCAAGATTCAGATCGTGCAGCACCATCACGATTGTCGTGCCCCGGTTGCGATTAAGGTCTGTCAGGAGGTCAAGCACATCGATCTGGTGACTGATGTCCAGGAAGGTCGTGGGTTCGTCGAGAAGCAGGATCTCGGTTTCCTGGGCGAGCGCCATGGCAATCCAGACCCTTTGCCTCTGTCCCCCGGATAACTCTTCCACAGACCGCTCGGAGAGCTCAGTCGTTTGTGTCGCCTCAAGAGCGTCCGCGACCGCTTGATCGTCCTTGCGGGACCAGGAGGCAAAGAGGCCGTGATGAGGATGTCTTCCCCGGCTGACGAGGTCGAAGACCGTGATTCCGTCAGGCGCGATCGGGGACTGCGGCAACAGACCGAGCCGTCGGGCAAGCTCGCGCGTCGGCAGCTTGTGAATAGAGCGACCGTCAAGCAGGACGTCGCCTTTCAACGGCGCGATCAGGCGCGACAGCGCCTTGAGCAGGGTGGACTTGCCACAGGCATTGGCTCCAACGATGGAGGTGATCTTCCCCGTGGGAATGACGAGGTCGATATCCTTAAGAACGACACTTTCGCCGTAACCGGCGAAGAGTTCCTTCGCTTCGACGCGGTAGTTGGTCACGATCCGGCTCCCTGTCGATTGCTTCTGATGATCAGGCTGATGAGATAAGGCGCCCCGAGAGCACCGGTCACGACACCAACCGGATAACGGCTTGGCAGGAGGAATTGGCCGACGAAATCGGCCAACAAGACAAGAAGTGCCCCACCGATGGCCGCAGGCAGCAGGATGGAGCCTCGCTTCCCAAAGATGCCACTCGCGATCGGACCTGCGAGGAAGGCCACAAAGGCGATTGGGCCCGTCACGGCTGTTGCCGTGGCAATCAGACCGACGGCGCAGACGATGACGAGGAGACGCGTGGAGGAGACCTTGACGCCGAGCGCCGTTGCGGTCTCGTCACCCAAGCGCAAGACTTCCAAGTCCCGGGCCCACGTCAGGAGCGGGGCACCAAACAGAACGAGTGCTGCCAGAAGGGGAAGCGCCTGGTCGAGTTTTGCCCCGTTAAGACTGCCCGTCAGCCAACGCATGGCCTCCTGCAACGTAAAGGCGGGCGCGCGCAACAGGATATAGGCAATCATGCTCTCCAGCATGGCGGAAACGCCAATCCCCACCAGGATCAACCGGGGACCTGCCACGCCGTTCTTTGCGGCCAGTCCGTGAACAAGGAGCGCCACCAGAAGGCCGACGCCAATAGCCAGCAAAGAGACCGGAGTCCCGTTCAACCCGAGAATCACGATCGCGAACACCGCCGCGGCACTTGCGCCCGAGGTGATGCCGATGATGTCGGGGCTCGCGAGCGGGTTGCGCAACAGCGTTTGGAACGCTGCCCCGCCGAGGCCGAAGCTCATCCCGGCGGCGATGGCAAGGACCGCACGAGGAAGACGCAACTGACCCACGGTAAAGCTGACGCCAGGCACCGTTTCACCTGCCAAGACGCGCAAGACGTCATCAATGGGTGTGAATGTCTGCCCTGCCATCAACGTCAGAAGGAAGCCGCTTATGGCGAAGAGTACGGCAAGCGCGAGCAGGGTCCGCCGTCGGTGGAGGTGCCGCCGATGGGTCGCAGCAATCATCATCTGATGCTCTAGACGTTCACAAGCGCTCACAGGTCTCTGACCTTTTGCCGGCGAACGACATAAATGAAGAAAGGAGCCCCGATAAGAGCGGTGACGACGCCCACATCCAACTCTGATGGACGGGCGGCCAGACGCCCGAGAACGTCGCTACCGGTCAAGAGTACGGCGCCGCAGAGGGCCGAAAGCGGCAGCAGCCACCGATGGTCCACCCCGATCAGCAACCGGCATGCATGCGGGACCACAAGGCCAACGAAGCCGATCGGGCCACAGACGGCTGTTGTCGCACCACAGAGCATAACCGCGCCAAGAGTTGCGACAGCGCGGGCCACGGCTACGCGTTCGCCGAGGCCAGCGGCAAGCTCGTCACCAAGTGCAAGCGCATTCAATCGTCTGGCGGAAAGCAGGCACAAGGCAAATCCTGCCGCCAGAAAGATGGAGATTGGCGCCAGTCGGTCGAATGTTGCGCCGCCAACCCCGCCAATCTGCCAAGAACGAACGCCCCCGGCGATGTCGGCGCGCGGCAGGACGACAGCAACGACCAGCGATGAGAAGGCGATCGCGGTCGCCGTTCCTGCCAATGCAAGCTTCAGCGGGGTGGCGCCCCCGCGCCCAAGCGAGCCGATACCGCAGACGAAGACGGCGGTTGACGCCGCGCCAGCGATGGCGATCCAGATGAAGGCATGGCCCGAGCTGATGCCGAACCAGGCAACTCCGACCACCACCGCCAGAGATGCACCGGTGTTGATGCCGAGGATACCGGGATCCGCCAGCGGGTTCCGCGTCACACCCTGCATGACGGCACCCGACATTCCGAGTGCCGCGCCGGCAAGCAGAGCCAAAAGTGTGCGCGGCAGCCGAGCCGCCGCCGCTGCGCGATCGAGCGTTGATGTATCACCGGAAAGCGCCGCGACGACATCCGTCAATGGGACGTCGCGTGTACCGACCATCAATGACAATGCGGCAACAGCAATCGCAAGTGCCACGATGGCGCAGACAGCGAGCAGCCGATTGCCGCTCGGCGAATACTCAACCGCCCGCCTTGGGATGGAAAGCATTTGTTTGATCGTCATTCGGTCTTTCGCGCCGCATCCGCGAGCTTCGCCACATAGGCCGGCAGAACCCAGGTAATCGACAAGGGCGTCGGATTGGCTGCAGTGCCGATCGGATCCCGGCCGAGCGTCACGATCGCGTCATGCCTGACGGCCGGCATGTGGGCGAGCAGCGGATTGGCCTTCATAGCGTCGATCAAAGCACGATCACCATAGGTGACCAGGATGTCCACATCGTCGAACAGGTCGATCTGTTCGGCGCTAATTGAACCGGCAAAGCTGCCGTTCGACGAGGCTTCGATGACGCTTTTCGGCATGGAAAGACCAAGGTCACTGAAAAACCGCACGCGGGTATCCTGGGTCGTATAGAAGTTCACAACGCTGAGGTCGGTTTCGTCGAGATGGGTGACGAACATCGCCTGCTTGCCCTTCAGCTCGGGGTATTTTGCGACTTCTGCAGCGATCTTTCGCTCGATATCGTCGATCAGTGCCTCGCCTTCTTTCGCCAAACCCATGCCGGCACTGTCGAGGCGGATCGTTTCCCGCCAGTCGGTTGACCAGGGAGCCTGCGGATAGGCGATGACCGGCGCGATCTGGCTGAGGGTGTCGTAGTCGGACTGGCTCAAGCCGGAATAGGCCGCAAGGATGACATCCGGTTCGGTACCCGCCACCGCTTCGAAATCGATGCCGTCGCCTTCGTCGAAGAGCGAAGGGGGTTCTGCACCCAGCTCCCGGAGGCGCTCCGCGACCCAGGGCAACAGGCCGTCACCATCATCATCCCCGAAATTTGCAGCTGCCATCCCCACCGGCACAATCCCCAGCGCCAGGGGCACTTCGTGATTGGCCCAGGCTACGGTGGCCACCCGGCCGGGTTTTTTCGGGAGATTCGTCTGGCCAAGTGCATGGGTGATCGTCAAAGGAAAACGAGCGTCCTCGTCTGCGTTGGCGGGCATGCTTCCGATGCCGAAAAGCAGTGCTGCCAGGGGCGCCAGGTTACGCAACTTCATCCGCATCGTGTAAATCGCTCGCTGATTAAGTTGACTTTCACTTTCAGCTTCAGGCTCGCGGGTCAAGCCAATTGGGAACGGAGGGCATCATTGCCTCTTGATTTCCGGAGAATTTTACAAAAAGAGAAAAATCTACAATACTGGATGAAAATTATCCAGTTAATGGCCGATTGACCGCTCGAACGTTGATCTGCGGTGCGGCGGCCGGGGATAAGGTTGGCAATTGCGGATCGATCACCGAGGCGGGACGGCTCCCGAGATTGGTCCTTTGGGATCATCGAGAGAGCACGTCGGAACGTCAAACTCTGGATAGACGATGATCAGGAACATGTCCGCTGCCACGACGCGCGCTCACCTTCGCCCTCGCGCCACTCTTCTCTTAAGCTGCACGGCCTTCATCTCGCTGATGCCCGCCCTCGCCGGCGCTCAGGATGCCGGGACGGCGGAGGACGATGCGACAGTCTTGCAGACGATAACGGTTGAAGGGGCCACCCAGGGCGACGCGGATTCCAAATCGATTGTCGCCAACCGGTCGAGTGCTGTCGGCAAGATGCCAGGCGAAATCTTGACCACGCCTGCGACGGTGTCCGTTGTAACCTCGAAGGAAATCGAGCAACGCGCGGCTGACAGCATCGAGAAGGTGGTGCAGTACTCGGCCGGCGTGACGACCGACTACTATGGATCGGACGACAGATTCGACTATGTAACGATTCGCGGCTTCTCGCCCTTCACATACCGCGACGGCCTGGCCATCGGACGAACCTGGCTAGGCGTGAAAGAGGAACCCTATGCCTTCGAGAGGCTCGAGATACTGAAGGGCGCAAATTCAACCGGCTTCGGCGTTTCCGATCCGGGTGGCGCCATCAATTATGTGACGAAGACCCCGCGCAGTGAGCGTTTTGGAGAGGTCTATGGCACGGTCGGATCCTTCGCCCACAAGGAGACGGGCTTCGACTTCGGCGACAATCTGACGCAAGATGATACCCTGTCCTATCGCCTGACCGGCAAGATTCAGCGTGCCGATGGCGAGTATGATTTCTCGGAGAATGACGAGAACTTCATCATGGGTGGACTGACATGGCGTCCGACCGACATGACGAATTTGACCTTCGTCTTCGATCACCTTGACCGTGATGGTACGCCGAGTGGTGGTGGCCATCCGCTCTACACCGACTTTGACCGGGACCGCTTCTTCGGAGAGCCGGATTTCAACTTCGATGCGACGAACCGCAACACCTACACCATGCTGTTCGACCACGATTTCGGCAACGGCCTGAGCGTTAATTCCAGCGCGCGCTACAGCAATTCCAGCCGCGAGACGGGCTTTGCTTTTATCTATGATTCCAGCGGTGCTGCCGATCCGTCGGACACCAGCGCAGACCGCATCTATTCTTTGGGCTTCGGTTCGAGCGAACAGATCAACGTCGATGCACATCTGCTATACGAGGCAAGCTTCGATCAGGTGGAAAGCCGAACCCTGGCGGGTGTCTACTACAACAGCATCGAATCCACCAACGAGTCCGGTTACCTCTGGGGGGCAGGCACGCCTTCGATCGATTGGCAAAATCCCGTCTACGCCGGACCGCCGCCGGCGATCCCGCTCTCGACCCGCAACAGCAACGACCGCAGCACCCGTGCTGTCTATCTGCAGCAGGATCTGATCTTCTCTGACCGCATGACGGCAAGCGTCGGCCTTCGCAATGACTGGCTTGATCTGGAGGAGACCGATCTGGGAACCTCGGTCTCCACATCGCGCGACTACAGCGAGTTCAGCAAACGCGTCGGCCTGAGCTACAAAATCACCGAGGAACTGGCGACCTATGTTAGCTATGCAGAATCAGTCGCGCCTCCAAGCACCGGCAATCAGCCAACCTATGGCAAGCAGTACGAGGCGGGGATCAAGTACCGACCCGATGCCTTCCCGGCGATGATCACGGCATCGATCTATGATCTGACGCTTGAGAACATTACCGCTTACGAGGCGCCCGTCTATCTGCCGAGCACGGTGGAAGAGGTGCATCATCGCGGCCTTGATCTGGAAGCGAAAGTCGAGATGACGTCGAACGTCAACTTGATCGGCGCCTATTCCTACATCGACTCTGAAATCGTCGACTCAGGAGCAACCTACGACGGCAAGCGTTTTGCGCAGGTGCCGGAACACATGGCATCGCTCTGGGGCACGTACACGCTCGAAGGCCAGGGTGACCGGGGCGAAATGACGTTCGGCGCCGGAGCGCGCTTCATCGGATCCTATTATTTCGACAACGCAAACACGCGTAAGTCGGACGGAGCCGTGATCTTCGATGCCTCCTTCACTTACGCGATCAAGGAAAACACCAGCTTCCAGCTTAACGTCAGTAATCTGTTCGACGAGAAGCATGTCGCCAACAACGACGGCGGCGCCCTCTACTACAACCCCGGACGCACGATCTATGCGACGATCCGGCAGAGCTGGTAAAGTCTCCGAAATCCCGCGTCCGACATGGCGCGGGATCTAGTCTTCATTCTGAAGTATGCTTGCGACGCCAGACGGCAGGGGTTTCGCCGGCAAACCTGCGAAAGACCTTGGTGAGGTGGGCCTGGTCGGAAAAGCCGAGTTGGGCGCTGATCTCCGCGATGCTCATCTCTGTTTCGACCATCAGTGCTCTGGCCATCTCGATGCGGCGAGACAATTGCCACTGCAGCGGCGTCATGTCCGTTGTCTGCCGGAACACCGTGGCAAACCAGCTCTCGGACAGGCCGACGACATCAGCCATCTCCCGGATGCTGAGCGGTCGCCCGCCGCAATTGGCAAAATGGGCGGATAGACGATTCAGGTGAGCTTGGGTCAGCCTGCCCAAGCCGGCAGAATTCTTGTCTGGATCTCCCTTGAGGTCGAGCAGCCCTGTAACGATGCTGCCGACCAGATTCTCTGCAAAGGCAGTGTGGCGCACATCAGTCGACAATTCATTCACGACTAGGCCTGCAAGAGCGGCCAGAGGTCCGGGATCCTGTATCTCAACGGGTTGTTTCAAGGCGGTGCGTGCAGCAGAGGATCCGATCGCGGGCGCGATATAGCGCAGCACGCGGTCCCGATGCAGATGCAGGTCCAGATGGGAAAAGCGGTGGCGGCTGGTGAAGCTGGTCCAAAGCGGCGTGCCTGCCGGGACGTAAATGACCCGTGCCATGCCGCGTTCGCTGCGCTGCAGATCCGGAGTGTGGGACACCCGAATATGGGGACTGACATCGTCGAAGAAGAAAACGATGCGGGGATCTGGTGAGAGGTAATAGCCGCTCGCTCCGGCCTGCCCTTCGGCTTCCCAATGGACGCCGACGATCCCGTTCATTGATCGCCATGTTGGCGGTCGGAGCGCTTGGATGCCCTCTATTTTGGTCTGCATGGAATGAAGATAGGTCAAACCGACCGCCTCCTGATCTCAACGGCTGGCGTGTGTCACCGAATATGCCCATCATCTTTGGGAAAGGCTTCTGGTGAACGCTGGAAACATGATAATCATAATCATCTTATCACATCGAACCTACACTTTACAGCGCGCTGCGCGGTCGGGTTAACAGGTACCCCTCTCCCCGCGGCATATCCTCGTCTCAAAGCTATGCCTTGCGGAAAACGAAGCAGCGACAGCGCGACACGCGCTCCATATTCGGCAACGAGGCGACCAATCTGCTCATAGGCAGTGTCTGCCCTTATCTTTTCTTTATTCTCATCGCGCCTCTTCCCAATCGAAGCCTGACCCGAAGCGCCCTTAATTCTCCTCCTGTATCAACAGGAGAAACGGACATGTCCGACCTCATTTTCATCGCGCTTGGCGCAGGCACGCTTCTCGTGCTTGCTTTTTATGCCCGCGCGCTCGACCGGCTGTGAGGGGCACGCAGATGCTTGAACCCCTCTTCGGCCTCTTCGTCGCCATTGCGCTTGGCATCTATCTCGTGGTGACGCTGCTGCGTCCCGAGCGTTTCTGATCGGGAGCAGATCCATGACCCTTGTCGGATGGCTGCAGATCAGCCTCCTCTTCCTCGCCGTTATCATCGTCATCAAACCACTCGGCCTTTACATGGCGCGGGTGTTTTCCGGCGAGAGGACCTTTTTGTCACCCGTGCTCGGCCGCGTGGAGCGCGATCTCTACCGCGTCAGCGGCGTCAACCCCGAGAAGGAGCAGAGCTGGCTCGGCTACACGCTCGCCATGCTCACCTTTTCGCTCGCCGGTTTTCTCGGGCTTTACGCCATGCTGCGGCTGCAGGCCTATCTGCCGCTGAACCCTCAAGGGTTTCCGGCTGTGCCGGCCGATCTCGCCTTCAACACGGCGGTCTCCTTCGTCACCAACACCAACTGGCAGAACTATGCCGGCGAGACGACGATGAGCCATTTCTCCCAGATGGCCGGCCTCACCGTGCAGAACTTCCTCTCCGCCGCGACCGGCATGGCCCTTGCCGTCGCCCTCACTCGCGCACTTGCCCGCTCCAAGGTGGCAACGCTCGGCAATTTCTGGGTCGATATGACGAGGGCCACGCTCTACGTGCTGCTGCCGCTTGCCATCGTCGTCGCACTTGCTTTCGTCGCCATGGGCCTGCCCCAGACGCTCGATGCCTCGGTCACGGCCACGACGCTCGAAGGCACCAATCAGGTGATTTCGCTCGGCCCCGTCGCGTCCCAGGAAGCGATCAAGCAGCTCGGCACCAATGGCGGCGGCTTCTTCAATGCCAATGCCGCGCATCCCTTCGAGAACCCGACCGCCTGGTCGAACTATCTCAACATCTTCGCCATGCTGTCGATCTCGGCCGCCATGATCTACACCTTCGGCCAGATGGTCGGAAACCGCAGGCAGGGCTGGGCACTGATATCGGCCATGGCATTCCTGCTGATTGCAGGCGTGGCTGTCACCTACTGGGCTGAGGCCCAGGGCAATACCATCCAGACGGCGATCGGTGTCGATCCGGCGCTCGGCAACATGGAAGGCAAGGAAATCCGTTTCGGCCAGGCCATGACAGCACTTTATGCAGCTGTTACCACAGGCCTCTCGGACGGCGGTGTCAACGGCATGCATGGCTCGTTCACAGGCCTGGGTGGTCTGGTGCCGATGTTCCTGATCCAACTCGGCGAAGTGCTGCCCGGCGGTGTCGGCTCCGGTCTTTACGGCATGCTGGTCTTCGCAATCCTGTCCGTCTTCGTCGCTGGCCTGATGGTTGGACGCACGCCGGAATTCCTCGGCAAGAAGATCGAGGGACGCGAGATGAAGTTCGCCATGCTGGCCGTGCTCATCCTGCCGCTGGTCATCCTCGGCTTCACCGCCGTATCGGCCATGCTGCCCTTTGCGGTGGCGAGCATCGGCACGGCTGGCCCCCACGGCCTGTCTGAAATCCTCTATGCCTATACCTCGGCTGCCGGCAACAACGGCTCGGCCTTCGGTGGCCTCACCGGCAACACAGTCTGGTACAACACCACGCTCGGGATCGCGATGCTGCTCGGCCGCTTCGCCTATGTCGTGCCAGTCATGGCGATTGCCGGATCCCTCGCCGCCAAGGTGAAGTCGCCCGCTTCCGCCGGCACCTTCCCCACCGATGGCCCGCTCTTCGTTGGCCTGCTGATCGGTATCATCCTCATTCTCGGCGGCCTGCAATTCCTGCCCGCACTTGTGCTCGGCCCGATCGTCGAACACTTCGCCATGCTCGCTGGCCAGACCTTCTAAAGGACCCATCATGTCAAAAGACCACAAGGCTCCCGGTCTTCTCGACCCTGCAATCCTGTTTCCGGCGATGCGCGATGCCGTTGTGAAGCTCGATCCGCGCAAGCTGTTGCGCAACCCGGTCATCTTCGTGACCGAGATCGTCGCCGTCGTCGTGACGATCCTCTTCATCCGCGACCTCGCCCAAGATCCGGGCGAGGCCGGCTTCTCCGGCCAGATCGCCGCCTGGCTCTGGTTCACCGTACTCTTCGCCACCTTTGCCGAAGCCGTGGCCGAGGGTAGGGGCCGCGCCCAGGCAGACAGCCTGAAAAAGACCAAGTCGGAACTCGTCGCCCGCCGTCTTGGCACAAATGGCAAGACGGAAACCATCCCGGCCTCCAGCCTCAAGGTCGGCGATATCGTGCTCGTCGCAGCCGGCGAGCTTATCCCCGGCGATGGCGAAGTGATCGAGGGCGTCGCCTCGGTCAATGAAAGCGCCATCACCGGCGAATCCGCACCTGTCATCCGCGAATCCGGTGGAGACCGTTCGGCGGTCACCGGCGGCACGCAGGTTCTCTCCGACGAAATCAAGATCAGGATCACCGTCCAGCCGGGCTCGTCCTTCGTCGACCGGATGATCGCCCTGATCGAAGGCGCCCAGCGCCAGAAGACGCCGAACGAGATCGCGCTGTCGATCCTGCTCTCGGGCCTGACTCTGATCTTCTTGCTTGTCTGCGTCGCGATCTGGGGCCTGGCCGGCTATTCCGGCACGGTGCTCTCGATGACGGTGCTGGCGGCCCTTCTCGTCACGCTGATCCCGACCACGATCGGCGGCCTGCTCTCGGCCATCGGCATCGCCGGCATGGACCGCCTCGTGCGCTTCAACGTCATCGCCACCTCCGGCCGCGCTGTCGAGGCCGCCGGCGACGTGGATACGCTTCTCCTCGACAAGACGGGCACGATCACCTTCGGCAACCGCATGGCGAGCGACTTTCTGGCCGCTCCGGGGGTGACGCCGACTGAACTCGCCGAAGCCGCCCTCATCGCCTCGTTGTCGGACGAAACGCCGGAAGGCCGCTCCGTCGTCGCGCTGGCGACGGGTGAGTTCGGTGTACCCCTGCCGAAGGCCGAGTTCGATGCCGTGATCGGCTTCACCGCCGAAACCCGCCTTTCCGGCGTCGACATCGGTCAGCGCCGCCTGCGCAAAGGCGCCGTCGATGCGGTGCTGAAGTTCGCCGGCCTCACCGATCAGGATGCTCCGGCCGAATTCCGCCGCGCCGTCGACCAGGTCGCCCGCACCGGCGGCACGCCGCTCGGCGTTGCCGATGGCGACCGCCTGCTCGGCGTGATCCACCTCAAGGACGTGGTCAAACCTGGCATCAAGGAACGTTTCGCGGCCTTGCGCGCCATGGGCATCCGCACGGTCATGGTCACAGGTGACAACCCGGTCACGGCCGCGGCAATCGCCTCGGAAGCCGGCGTCGATGACTTCCTCGCCCAGGCAACCCCGGAAGACAAGCTCGCCTATATCCGCCGGGAACAGCAGGGCGGTCGCCTGATCGCCATGTGCGGCGACGGCACCAATGATGCGCCGGCCCTTGCCCAGGCCGATGTCGGGGTCGCGATGCAGACCGGCACGCAGGCCGCCCGCGAGGCCGCCAACATGGTGGATCTGGATTCCAGCCCGACCAAGCTCATCGAGATCGTTGAGATCGGCAAGCAGCTGCTGATGACGCGGGGATCGCTGACGACGTTTTCGATCGCCAATGATGTGGCCAAATACTTCGCCATCATACCGGCGCTGTTCGTGGCCACCTATCCGGCGCTCGAAGCCCTCAACATCATGGGGCTGACGTCGCCGCAGTCGGCTATTCTGTCCGCCGTCATCTTCAACGCGCTGATCATCGTGGCGCTGATCCCGCTGGCATTGAAAGGCGTGGCTTACCGTCCGTCCGGTGCAGCGGCACTGCTGCGTCGCAACCTGCTGGTCTACGGCGTCGGTGGCCTGATCCTTCCCTTCGCCGGGATCAAGGTCATCGACATCGCCGTCAGCGCCCTTCATCTGGTGTAATCATGCTCAACCATCTCAGACCCGCACTCACCCTCGTTGTCGCCATGACCGCACTCACCGGTCTCGCCTATCCCCTAGCGATCAACGGCGTCGCTCAGGCTGTCATGCCTGAAAAAGCCAATGGCAGCCTGATCGAACGCGACGGCAAGGTCATCGGCTCAAGCCTGATCGGCCAGAATTTCGCCTCCGACCGCTATTTCTGGCCGCGCCCTTCGGCGACGGGGCCAGACCCCTATAATGCTGCCGCATCCTCCGGCTCCAACCTCGGCACGACCTCGGTCAAGCTGAAGGAGCGCGTGGCGGGCGATGTCGCACGGCTGACCGCAACCGGCATCGCGCAGCCGGTGCCGGCAGACGCCGTCACCACCTCGGGCTCCGGCCTCGACCCGCATATCTCGCCCGCCTTCGCCGAGGCACAGGTGACGCGCGTGGCGCAGGCGAGGGGGCTCCAACCGGTTGCCGTTGCAACCCTCGTCGAGCAAACGATCGAAAAGCCCGATTTCGGCGTTATCGGCGAAGCAAGGGTCAATGTGCTAGAGCTCAACCTGGCTCTCGATGCCCTGAACAGATGAGAACTTGATGGCGGACGACGACCGCAGGGACGAACGGCGTCCCGATCCCGATGCCCTGCTTGCCCTGGCGGAAAAAGACCGCCGGGGCAAGCTCACCGTTTTTCTGGGGGCCGCCCCCGGCGTTGGCAAGACCTATGCGATGCTGTCGCGCGCCCGACGCCTCAAGGCTGATGGCAGCGACGTCGTCATCGGGCTGGTCGAGACCCACGGTCGCGGCGAGACCGCAGCCCTGCTCGACGGCCTTGAGATCCTGCCGCGCCGCAGGGTCGCCCATCGCGGCCGCATGCTCGAAGAGTTCGACCTTGATGCAGCGCTTCAGCGGCGTCCCCGGATCGTCATCGTCGACGAGCTCGCCCATTCCAACCCGGAAGACAGCCGCCATCCGAAGCGCCACCAGGACATCGAGGAGCTGATCGCAGCCGGGATCGATGTCTGGACGGCGCTCAACATCCAGCACCTCGAAAGCCTTGCCGATCTCGTTGCCCAGATCACCGGTGTCACCGTGCGCGAACGGGTGCCCGACATCGTCCTCAAACGTGCAGACGAGGTGCTGCTCGTCGACCTCGCGCCATCCGAACTGATCGAGCGCCTGAAGGAGGGCAAGGTCTATCTGCCCGAAAGCGCCAACCGCGCCGTTGACCGCTTCTTCCGCCTCGGCAATCTGACGGCGCTGCGCGAACTAGCACTGCGCCGCACCGCCGACCGCGTCGATGATCAGATGGTCGATTATCTCAAGCAGAATGCCATCGATGGTCCCTGGGCCACGGGTGAGCGCCTGCTGGTCTGTGTCGGCTCCGATCCACTGTCGGAAAAGGTCGTGCGCGTCGCAAGCCGGCTCGCCTCGGGGCTCAACGCCCCCTGGCTGGTCGTCTCGATCGAGCGTGCCGACCGGGAAGTGGAGACGCCGGAACGCCTGCAGCGGATAGAGACGCTGTTTCGGCTCGCCGAACAGCTCGGCGCCGAGACACGCCGCGTCATCGGCAATGATTTCGTCGAAGAGATCCTGAAGCTCGCCCGGCGCGAGCATGCAACCCAGATCGTCATCGGCACGCGCAAGCGCAGCCGCTGGCAAAGATATGTCACACGGTCGCTGCCGGATGCCTTGTCCCGTCGTGCCTCGGGTCTCGGTGTGCACATCGTCACGCCCGACACCTCGACCGAGGAGATGCGACGCCGCGTCTTTCGCATGCCCAGAGCGACGGCCGTGCGCCAGTCCGCGCTTTCCGCCTTCGGCTTCGTCGCGATCACGGCCATGATCGGCAAGGGCATTGATGTCTTCATCGAACTGCCGAACATATCGCTGCTGTTCCTGCTTGCGGTTTTGGGAGCCTCCGTCGTCGGCGGCTACATGGCCGCCTTCCTCGCCGCTGCTTTGTCGGCGCTCGCTTACAATTTCTTCTTTATCGATCCGATCCATACTTTCACGATTGCCGCGCCCCACGAGGTTTTCGCGCTCTTGATCTTCTTCGCGGTGGCCCTGATTGCCGGGGGCTTCGCCTCACGCATTCGGGAACAGGCGGAGATTGCGCGGGTGAGGGCGACGGCCCTCCAGTCACTCTATGATTTCTCCCGCAAGCTCGCGAGCACGGCGAGAGGCGAGGATGCGATCTGGCTCGCCGTTTCGCAATTGCAGGCGAGCCTCAAGCGCAAGGTCGTGCTGCTCGTGCCGCGCAAAGGCGATCTCAGCGTGGCCGCCGCCTGGCCGCCGGACACCGAACTCGACGTCACGGACTTGACGGCCGCCCGCTGGACGCATGACAAGCGAGAACCCGCCGGCCATGGCACAGGCACCCTGCCGAACAGCCGCTTCGAGTTCCGGCCCTTGCTCGGGCCGCACGGCATCGTCGGGGTCTGCGGCATTGAGCATGCCGGAGAGAGGCTCGACCAGAACGCCGAGCGCTCGCTCACCGCCATCCTCGATCAGACGGCGATTGCGCTCGACCGCGCGCGCCTTGCCGATGAAACCGTCGAGCAGGCCGCGAGGCTGGAAGGAGAGCGTTACCGCGAAGCGCTGCTCTCTTCGATCTCGCATGATCTGCGCACCCCGCTTGCGACAATTACCGGTGCCGTGACTGGTCTGCGCCAGCTCGGCGAGCGGATGACGCCTGAGAACCGCGACGACCTCCTCCAGTCGATCGAGGAAGAAAGCAGCCGCATGAGCCGCTTCGTCGCCAATCTGCTCGACATGACCCGCATCGAAGCAGGCACGCTGAAGCCCAAGCAGGATTGGGTGGATGTCGCCGACGTCATCCAGTCAGCCGTCGAGCGCACCCGCAAACACGCGACCGGTCGCATCATCGAGACCGGCATTGCGGCGGATCTGCCGCTGATCCGGGGTGATAGTGTGCTCATCGGCCAGGTGCTGTTCAACCTCCTGGACAATGCCGTGAAATATGGCGGCGGAGAGCCGGTCAACGTCTATGCCCGCCGGGATGGCAAGGATGTGCTGATTTCAGTCACCGACCTCGGCAAGGGCATTCCGCCTGAGGATCTGGACCGGATCTTCGAAAAATTCTATCGCAGGGGCAAGCCGGACGGTCGCTCGCCGGGCACCGGGCTCGGCCTTTCCATTGCGCGCGGCTTCGTCGAGGCGATGGGTGGGCGGATCCATGCGGAAAGCCCGGCGCTCAAGAAGCGGGGCACGCGCATCGTCATGCGGTTTCCCGGAAGTGAAGAGAGGGACCAGATCAAGTGAACCAGTCCCGTATCCTGGTCGTCGATGACGAGCCGCAGATCCAGCGCTTCCTGAAGCCATCGTTGTCCGCTGCCGGTTACGAAGTGGTCGAAGCGGCCACGGGAGCCGAGGCGCTGAAGGCCGTCGCCACCCAGGCGCCCGATCTCGTCATCCTCGATCTCGGCCTGCCGGACATGGACGGCAAGGAGGTCATCGCCAGCCTGCGCGGCTGGTCGGACATTCCGATCGTCATTCTCTCGGCCAGAGACCGTGAGAGCGAGAAGATCGCGGCACTCGATCTGGGCGCCGACGATTATATCGAGAAGCCATTCGGGGTGGGTGAACTGACCGCCCGCATCCGGACAGCACTAAGACATCGAGGTCGCAAAGACGCCATCCCGACCATCATGGAAATCGATGGCCTGACGATCGATCCTGTCAAACGCCTCGTCTCGCGCGGTGGTGAGATGGTGCATCTGACACCGAAGGAATACGACCTACTCCTGCTGCTCGCCCGCCATGCCGGACGGGTCGTCACGCACCGCACATTGCTGACATCCGTCTGGGGCCCCGCCCACGGCGACGACCTGCATTACCTGCGCGTCTTCATCGGCCAGCTCCGCCAGAAGATCGAACGCGATCCGACCCAGCCCCGGATCGTGCGCACGGAACCGGGCGTGGGATACAGGATGGCAGAGCAGGAGTGACACCGACCTGGCCTATCGCCAGACCGTCCGCTTCTGCACCTGGAAAGGTTTGCCGACTGCCCGGTTTGTCACAAGCTCATCCCAGGAAACTGGCGCAGCACTACCGCGGAAATCTCAACACTTTAGCGTTGTTTTCGTGCGCGGAAGTCTCGGCATCATCTTCGGAACTCTATACGGCGCTCATCGAGATCAATGAACGTTGATTTTGCTCCGGCGTAACGATTGTTACCGACGCAGTGGAACAGATCGCGCAGTGCTTCGGCTCTTGGCAAGACAGAGCTACACGCTTTTTCCGCTTCGCGGATTTGAAGTAGCAGCACGTCTCCCGCATTGCCCGGATATCGCCGAGCCATCAAGTTCAACTAAGTGGTGCATGTAGCGCGAACAAATCAGACACAGGAACATGCAGGGTAAAAATACCGTCGCGTCCCTAACAGAATACCGCGATTGCTCAACTGGTAGATTATCCAGCTAGCGTCGTAGAAACACCAGTAAATTCAATCATACTTCAAGATTGATGGCGGAGAGGGTGGGACTCTTCCCCAATTAACGCAAAACCATAGGGTTTCCGCCAAGACACTGACGGATAAGCCCGATTTCGATACTTCGAGCGATACATTGAACGATACATTTTGGCAAGTAGACCTGTTCGGAGCCGCTGCCTTCCCCAATTCTGATCGCGCGATCTGGATCATCTAGGAGCCGATCCGGTTCATCTCGGTGGCGTTCTTTGTTTGTCCAGAGCGGCCACGACCTGGGGCGGATGCCACCTCCCCTTGGCCAGCCTGGAGCGCACGAGGGACACGTGTTTGGTCGCGTCGAGGGGATGCTTCGCCTTGTGTCGCGTTGCGTTGCAGAAGACGCAGGCAGCCACGATATTGGGTGCGACGTCCCTGCCGCCATCGCATCTCGCCTCCACGTGCTCTGCCGTGCATCGAAATCGCTTCGCCAGACCCGGCGAAATTCCATAGCGCTCGATGAACTCTTCCAGTGCGGTGTCCCACATCGGTAGCTGACAGTAGAAGCAACGCCAGCCCTGCTCTCGAGCAGCTTGCCTTCTCAGATTCTTGATTGCCTTAGTTGATGGCATGGGTCCACGTCCTTTGCTTCATTGCTGAAGCGGACGTGCAGCGACCGTTTTGCGGCCACCCCTCAGTTGGGAGGAAAACCCTCGCACAAGACGACGTATGCGTAATACGTCACTCCGCAGTCTTTGAACGGTACGAGCGCCGATTGGACGCCTCGCTGACGAGTTCGTAGAAAACTCCAGGTGAGCGACATGTCTCACCTCCATCCACGAGCAGCTTACCAAAAGTTCGCGGTTGATCAACGGCAACAGAAAAGCTTCCCGATCGGGACGATCCTGGTCGCACCATCGCTGTTCTTCCCTTACGGTAAGTTTTCATGGAAATTTATCAATTCTTCCTGTACGGTAAGTGAGCATATGGGGAGAGCCTATCATGATCCGCTCAGCGGCAGAGTTCGGCGCGCTTGTCCGAGAACACAGGAAGAAGCTGGGATGGACCCAAACCCAGCTCGCGGAGCGCTGCGGGACCGGAGAGCGCTTCATCGTCGATCTGGAGAACGGCAAGCCCAGCTGTCAGCTCGAGAAATCCCTGATCGCGGCCAGAACGGTGGGTATCGACCTCGGCGATCTGAACTCGGCCTCCCCCTCGCCCGCTTCGGCGGCCGATGATGATCTCGGCTATCTGCCACGCTTTTCCTGATCGGATACGACCTTGACGACGATCTACTACGAGAACTGGCCTGTGGCCCATCTGTCGGACCAGGATGGCATCTCTCTCTCGTATGACGCAGAGTGGGAGAAGCGGACCTCCGCCTTCCCCCTGTCGCTCACGATGCCAATGCGTGCCGGTAGCCATGGCCCGGAACGGGTCATGCCCTGGCTCGCGAACCTGCTGCCCGAAACCCACCTCTCTGAAATCGGCCAACAGCTGAAAGTCTCGCCCCAAGACGTGCTCGGTCTCCTGATGCGCGTCGGCCGCGATACGGCAGGCGCGTTCTCGATCGGTGAGCCGCGGCGGGAGGGAAATAATTTCCGCATCGTCGATGACGAGGCAGCACTCGAGCGCATCATCGACGAACTGCCGGAGCGACCTTTCCTGATCGGCGAGCGTGGCGTCTCGATGTCGCTTGCCGGCGTCCAGGATAAGCTGCCCGTCTATCTCGATCAGGACAGCCGGATCGGCATTCCGATCGACGGCACACCATCGACCCACATCCTGAAGCCCGACATCAAGCGTCTCGCAGGCAGCGTCACCAACGAAGCGTTCTGCATGATCCTCGCAAGGCTCTGCGGTCTGGACGCCGCCGAGGTGACAATGGGCCGCGCAGGGAAACGGGACTATCTTCTTGTCCGCCGCTATGACCGGGTTTCCGACGGCCAGGGGATCATCCGCCGCATACACCAGGAGGACTTCTGCCAGCTGTTGGGACTGTTCCCGGCAGAGAAGTATGAGCAAACCGGTCTCGGTCGGCGTGGCGGCGCATCTCTGCCGCAGATGTTCGAAGCCTTGGCTCGCCTTGTCTCGCCAGCCGAACGCATTCGGCTACTCGACGCGGTGGTCTTCAATGTCCTGATCTGCAATTCAGACTCGCATGCGAAAAACTATTCCGTCCTAATCGGTGCGTCTGGCACGGCAAGGCTCGCCCCGCTGTACGACCTGATGTGCGCGGCACCCTACAAGCAGGTCGATCAATCCCTACCCCAGCATCTGGGTGGCAAACGAAACGCCGATGAGCTGCACGGAAAGGACTGGCGTGAGTTCGCCGCCGACGTCGGGCTCAGCCCCGCCACCGTGACCAGGCGCGTCGGGGAGCTTGCCGCTCTTGTCACGACCAAGGCCGACGAAGCGCTCGAGCAGGTGCAATCCTACCCGGTTTCGAACCGGGAAATCGCCTCGAACCTCGTCTTCCTCATCAAGAAGCGGTGCCGACGGATCGAGCGGCAGATTTCCGCCTGAAACTCGGCATGAGCGATATCAGATAACAACTTATTGATGCATTGAAAATCGGCATCCAAAAAAATTTTCGAGAAATTTCGGCTCTTGGAATCATTGAGAAAATCCGAAAGAAAGTCAATAAAATCGTTATTTATCGTTGTTTTTCATGGTGTTGACAATCGCGGTTGTAACACCTCCTGCAAATCCGTGTCATCATTATCTCACGGTCATCGATGAAGGCCGGATCAGACAGGAGATAATGAATACATGGCGAAGTACACGCATAAGAAGATTTCGGCCAAGCTCGCCGGCAAGGCGGTGAAGGCAGCCGACGACGTCTCGCCAGAGGACGTCAGCGAGCTCCAGGCCATCGGCGAGGACATCCGT
The DNA here is from genome assembly GCA_900473805.1 of Hyphomicrobiales bacterium. GTDB lineage: Bacteria > Pseudomonadota > Alphaproteobacteria > Rhizobiales > Rhizobiaceae > Allorhizobium. The sequence continues at coordinate 244,189 of UCMS01000014.1, forward strand.
TCTCTCGGTCGCAGGACAAACCTGCAAGCATACGAGCTGGGCGGTTACCTCGCTCGCGCGAAAGCCATACTCCCTGAGCGAGAGCTCGGCGCATGGGTGAAGGCGATCTGCAAGTTCACGCCGAAGACGGCGCGCAACTACATCGCCGTCTATGAGAACCTGAGCCTATACAAAGAGCGGCTGGTCGCAACGGCGACGTCCCCGACTATGCTCTTCGTCCTCGCCTACGCCGAGGAACGGAAGGTCGAGGAGGTACTGGTTGCACTGGAGGCCGGTGACGAGCTTACAGTAGCCCAGGTGAAGCAGATGGTCGGTGTATCGACGGCCAAAAAGGCAGCGCCCGTCGCTGGCAGTCTGAACATGGGCGGATTGGCCGGCCTGCGCAAAGTCGCCGATCTGAAGATCGAGCAGGATGCGGCACGGTTCCTCGGCTTGACGACGTCGATTCTGAAGAAGGTCGAGAAGGCGCTTGAGCCTCTCGCTCGGAACCGGGCGGTACTCAAGGGAGCACTTTGCGATGCCGTCATGTACGACTGCCGTCATGCCCACGACCTGATCAACAGTCTCGCCGCGCCCCTCAGGCCAGACGTCACTCCGCATCTTAACTGGAGGCCGGAGAAGTTGCCCGACGGCACCAACTGGAGGAAGGTTCAGGCCTTGCTTCATCGGATGGGCGGCGCTGAGGACTGGCCGGACCGGTCAGCCTTTGTACCCTGGCTTCAAAACGAAGTGGTGCCGCTCCTCCGCTTCGTCGTTCACGGCGAACCTCTGCCGGCCGACACCGAGGAGGAGGAGGCCGCCTCCGAGGTCGCCGTGGAGATCGAACAGGAGGCAGATGACGGGCTCCTCGACTACGATCAGATGCCGCCAACGGTGCGAAAGCAGATCGACAGCGCTCTGCAAATCGTCCCACCGGAGGATCGTGACGAGCTCAGGACGAAGATTGTGTTCGATGCCAGGCCGTTTAAGCGACAGCTGAAGAGAATGGCTGCCTGACACCTTGCTCCTCCCGAACAAGAGCCCCGCCATCGCGCGGGGCTTTTTGCATTCAGGGGAGGCCGCGTGCCTCATTAACCATGCCGGAGCTCTCTGTTCCGGGTGTGTTCTTGTCGACTTGCCGGACATGGTTCTCCGGGCTATGTCGACGATGTCAGCAGAAACGCCTGGTTCTGCAGACACTTAGCGGCTCCCGCCGGTGCTACCAACACCGACGAAAGCCTGACCAGCAACCTTCTCTAGAAAGGCCACCGGCTATGTCGACCCTTAACCGCTTCGCTTCCCGACCGGAAGCATCCTCCTCGCATTCCCCTGTTGAAACCCGCGGGCGTCCATCCTCCAGCGGTCATTCGGCTACTCGCTAACCGCTTGCCCTCACGATCGCTGTCACCAGTGTCGGTGCGGAAATCATTTCCGCGTCTGGGCACCCGCGTCCGCGCGGTCGAGGTGACTGCCGATCTTGCCTCGATCACAGGAGAATTCTTCATGACTGCCAAGATCACTTCCGCCGCCGCAGCGGCATCCTATGACCTGACCATCGACCTCGAGGACATGCGTCCGGCGCTCGAACAACTGGTAGACGACGTCGTGGACACTGCTCTCTCCGGTACCATGTTCCGCCGTGCGCTTGCCGCCGGTATGGACGACCTCGCATCCGTGATGCGCGCAGTGCCGGCCGCCGAGGGACGATTGCTCGAGCGGGGCATTGGCTTCCTCGCGAAACTCAATCCCGATCTGATCGTGCTGACCGACAACCTGCGCCTTCCAGTTACCAAGGCTGCCGCAGAACTGGTCGCGATGAATGACGCAGCTCTGGTCAAAGCGCTCAGCCTCGATGCGGATAGTGGTGGTCGTAAAAGCTATACGCCCGATCTCCTGATCATCAACAGGTCTACAAAGATCGGACATATGGTTGATGTGAAGCGCAGCCTAAACTCTTATGAAGTCTCGCGGATTACGGAGTTGAAGAACCGCATGCTAGCGGCCGCGCTAGTCGTGCCGGACCTGCTCTACAAGGAGCACCGTCGCCTTCACGTCGACGAGGTCCGTGTTGTCATCCTGAACGCCGAGAACCAGCGAACGGATATCGATGGTGGCGTGTGGCCCATCACGCACCTCGACCACCTTCTGGAAATCATGGGCGCCGGCCGAGTCATGGCGCACCTCCGCGAGCTATTCCAACGGCGTGTCGAGGCAAACTGGAAGTCGGCGTTGAACGATCACCGGCTCGACACGGCTAACAGCCCAATGATTTCGCGCAGCGACCCGACCGAGCGTAACGGCGTCCGACCAGGTCCAAGCGAGGACGAGCCCAACGCGTCGCGTACGCCGGTATCGATCGGATTCGCCAGGCCACCACGGATAGCGATGGCCTGATCGGCCCAAGCTTGTCCATCATCCATCTCGGACCTTAGCTCCCCGAGGCAACGCTGCCGGGGAAACAGGAGACGTCTGCCATGACGCCATCGACATCCAATATCCTTCGGTTCCCTACGCGCACTCCGCCGTCAGTTCTTCTGCCGTCGGCTCAGTACGCGTGTCCTCCCACTGCGCTCGACAAACTTGGTGTCGACGAGCGGGCCGAATACGTAGCGTCGATTGTTCGCTCGACGATCGGTTTTGCTAAACGCAAAGGACGCCGTATCGAAAGCCTACCACCGCAGCTGCGGGGGTGGTTGCTCAAGCTATGCGACCTGGGTGACCCGACATGTCTCGTCGTCCGTGACTGGCTCGATGGAAATCCTGGCTTCACGGTAATGTCCTCTCAGGAGGACGTATGATGGAAACGCTTGAGCAACGCATTCGTCGCTATCTCCTTGCACGGCTGCACCGTCGTGCTGTCCTCGACCTCTACGAAACGGCCGCGACTGCTGGACTGTTGGAACGCGGCGTCGGCGATACGGGGACACTTGCCAGGTCCTGGATTGTCTCGATCAAGGCACGGCAATATCTGACCGGCGCCCATGACTACGATCGGAAAATCATCGCTCGCATGATCGGCAGCCGCCGCGGCAATCGTGATGGTGACAGCCCAGATCACATTGGGTCGACGAGAACCTCAGAGGGCGAGGCATCACTCTACGACTGGTCTACTCCGGCACCTCCAAGTCAGCAGCCGAAACCACAGCCCGGACGCCGTACTCGTCGACTGCCCGTCGGTTCACCGATCAGCTTCAGCTATGTTACCCGGCTGCTGAAAGAGCATCTGCCACCACCGTCTCCCATGCACGTCGCCGTGGTCCTTCTGATCGCGCGTGCGATCGGCACAAGTCTACGACGTCTGTCTGCGTTCACGGATGTCCTTCGTTCCCGCACACCGTTCGTGCTGATCAAAGCACCGGTTGCGAGGTTCGAGGCCAGTGTCGGCATGATGCTCGAAGACGGATTGCTTCTGCCGTTCTCGGTGATCCTGGAAGATGTCGCGCGAGAGGGATCGCTGTCCGGCAGGTTTCGGGATAGCCGATCTTCGAGACAGCAGATGAGGCTGCAAACGCTAGCCGGTTCCTCCCTGATTAAACGCGACGACAGAACCATCCGTCGTCTTCTCCGCACGGCGATGACCGATGCAGCTCAGCCAATTGTGGTGGCCGATGAAACACCGACTGCATTGACACCGGTGATCACAGAGACGGCCGACCTCGTTGTCGAGTGCGAGGGATTTGACTGGCCTATGATCGCCGATCTCCTGAACCTCTGTATTGGCGCACCAGCAGACGTCTCGCTCAAGCGGATGGAGATGAAAGCCTTCGATCCGCAATCGCTGTCGATCGATGATCTGCTCCTCGCCGTGCGGCCTGGTCGCTCCGCCGAGGAAGTACTCACGCTTCTTTCGATGCTGGTTGATCGATGCTCAGTCGAGGAAAGAGACGGCAAGGATACCGAGGACGCTGGCGAGGGCCGTGGACGTTCCGGGGGTGGGAAATCACGTGCCAAGTCTGCCGAGAAGGAGAGAGCCAGTGGATCGACGGGTGTTGAAGTCATCCTTCCAGAGCCACCCATTCCCGAAGCCGTCCTGGTCGACACCGATAGCCCAACGCTGACAACTGCGAAGGGCGCTCCCATCACAGTCGAAACGCTGTGCGGCTATGGGGCCGCCAAAGCGTGGACACGCGACCTAAAAGCTGACCTGGAACTTTGGCGTGAAGGCGCTCTGACCTGGCCGGAGATGAGCACGAAACTTCTGCTGTCAGGGCCCCCCGGTACTGGCAAGACGACGTTTGCGCGGGCGCTCTGCAATACGCTTCAGGTACCGCTTCTGGTGACGTCGGTCGCCAATTGGCTGGAACCTGGATTTCTCGGTGATGTTCTCCAGAGGATGTCAGCCGCCTTTACCCAAGCATCGAAGCACGCGCCTGCGATCCTCTTCATTGACGAGATCGACAACATTGGCTCCCGCTCAAGTGCAGGCGCGCGGCAATACGATGACTATTGGGTGTCGTTGATCAATCGCCTCCTTGAGCTGCTGGATGGTGCCACGAAAACCGAGGGCGTCGTGATCGTCGGTGCGACGAACCTGCCCGAGAAGATCGATCCTGCCCTGCTTCGGTCTGGAAGGCTGGAGACACATGTCCGTATTCCGCTACCCGACGTCGAAACGCTGACCGGCATCCTTACGCATCATCTGGGCAACGATCTTCCAGGCGTCTTGGCGTCGGCTCCTGCGAACCGCGTGAGGCTGCGGCCAGCTGCCGCGAGAAACGCCGATCGTCAAAAGCTTCGGGAGAATTCCGAGAACCGGAAAACCGCAAAGGGAAAGGGAACCGCACTATGACAAACCACGTCACTGATCCCGGAACTCTGCTTCGTCCACTCGCACTACTGGCGTTGGGCAAGACCGGTGCGGATATCGAGCGCCTGCTCCGCGACATTCGTAGAACCGCGCGCCGCTCGGGCCGCGGCATCACCTGGCGCGACCTCGAGGCAGGTCTGCGGGCCGGACAGGCACCCATGTCCGCTGACCTTCGCAAACGTGCAGCCATCCATGAGGCGGGGCATGCGCTGGTCTATACCCTGACCGGCATTGCGGAGGTACAATCCGCCAGTATCGCGTTGCACGGCGTCGGACTGGTCAAGACGGTCCCGAACGCGCATCTGCCGGAGACTGAAGCGTGGCTCATGAGCAACATTGCCTCTCTCCTCTCAGGCCGTGCCGCCGAAATCCTCGTCTTCCACGAACCGATTGCCGGAGCCGGTGGCGCAGATGAAAGCGATCTCGCCCGCGCCACCGCAATGGCCCTGGCGGCTGAGACCAGTCTCGGCTTCTCGAAACAACAGCCGCTTCGCTATCGGTCGATCGCGATGGGCATGCACGAAGCGACGATCGATCGGGAACTCGCCGATCGCGTTAATCGGCGACTGGAGTGCGCAGAGGCGATGGCGCATGACCTGATCCAGGCTAACCGGTCGGCTCTCAATGAGATTGCCTCAGGCCTGGAAAGCGTCGGCATTCTGTCGGGCGACGAGGTGAGGCGCATCGTTCGCGGTTCCGTCGGTGATAGCGAAAAGGGTGAGCCATGACCTCAGCTGAGAAAAGCCGATTCCTGATGGCGCCGGCGCGTTTCCTATCTCAAGATTTTCGATTCAGAAATCTGAGGGTTCGATTCTGAGTTCGGGGATTTGGATTCGGGCTTCCCGATACGCGTTGCGAAATCTCGCAACGGCGTTACTCGGCTACGTATCCGCCTTCGCCACGCTCGGAGTTACTGCACCGCTTACATCCATGGCCATCTGAAACAACTTGGGCGCAAGGCATGTCGATTGAGATCACATCGTCATGCTTTGCGTCGAGTTCTGGACACGTCATCTCAATTTACCCTCATCCGATTCCGAATTCCCGAAGAGCGTTGCTGGATTCCGGTTCTGCGATTCATCTGCAAACGATGTTTGGGCGGGAGGGCGTGGACCGCTGGGCGTTCATGCTGAGGTTGCATGAGGGAGGTGCCGCGCCGGCGGTTGGCTCGGTGGCTTTGTTGCTTGCATGGCCATCGGTCACGCTGAGGCTCCGACAACCAAGGAGCACACGATGTCGAAGAAGCCTAGAAAGAGTAAGAAAGAACGCAACGCCGAGCAGGCGGAACGCCAACAGCAGGTGCGTGAGGATGCCAAGGCGCGCTGCCGTCCATCCCGTGACGACCTGGCTCGAGTTCTGCTGTGGCAGATCATTACTGCCGCGCAGGCGCATAAGGACACAGACCGCGCGCTGGGCAAAGTTCGGGACTCTCTGACCAATGATCTTGAGCGCCAGGGATTTGCCGTCCGAGAATGCGAAGAAGTGTTCCACGAGATCGCTGACCGGTACAGCGACGGCCTCTACCCGTTCCGACCAAAGGGCCATCTCAAGCTTTCCTGATCAGACGCTCTGCTCTCTATCAAATGCAAACGCCGTTATGTTTTTATCCTCGTCTTCCCCCCGTTACTCCTCATAACGGCGTTTGCAGAAGAATCGAGAATCCATGGCCTCAAAACAAATTATCACGCGATCACGTTTTGAGGTTGACGGAAAGGCTACACGTGATATTTATCCTTCACGAACTGAGGGAGCATCATGACAGACGGTCGATCATCTGCGGAGCGCCGCACGGACTGGAATAAACTCATGGCAAGCGAAGATCGCTGGGAGTGGGATTCGACACCGTGGCTGGACGCATGCCTGAGAGCTCAGGCCGAATTTTTGGCACTGGCAACAGGGCTGCCGGTTGCGGAACCAATCGCTGTCAAGGAGCTCTCGGCCGCAGCGTTGTTTAAAAGCCTCGCATACTACGGCCTTTACGGCGATGTGATGGACCGGGCTGAAATCCAGGATATCGAAGGTCATCTCGATGGTCACTTAGGCTTGGCCAAGACCCTGAAGGAAAAAGCCCCCTCCCGATGCGACGACCGGGTGGTTTCCAAGATAATCACCGTTGCCGACGGGCGGCGCAGCATCGAGCGAAACAACGGTCTGATCGAGCCCCTTGCCCTCGCCATTCTCGGTGGGGTTTCGGAAGGACGCATTCGCAATCTTATGTCCGGGACCAGCGCCGAGATCAGGTCCGTAGACGGGAAAATCCCTGCACCAGAAGCTGAACGCTGGTTGCAAGGCCGGGCGGCATTTTGGCCGTCCATATGGAGTGAAGACCCACTTTTAGAAGAGGATAATGAAATGACTGCAGTACGAGTACCCCAAGCGTCGGACGGGACCGTCTTCCATCCGGGCCTGAGACGCAGAAGCGGCTACATGATCGGCGAGAAGGGACAAGAGTTGACCATCGAGAATTATGACGCCGCACTTCGGGCGCTGAGCGAAATGGATGTGCCTCGCTGGCGTCGGCCAAATTCCCAAGGCAACTGGGGTATTGTGAAGGCGTCAGGGTGGACTGTGTTAACCAGACAAGACCTGAACAACATCAAAGACTGATCAGACCAAATCGCTTCTCATGCGATTTGCAGCTTCTATGCTGACTGCGTAGCGGCATCACCCAATCAACCAGCTTCGATCAACTATTCCAACCCCCTCCATTTCCTGGAGCGGGAATGCCGACTGCTATTCTTTTTTAGGGAAACCGATATGAAAAACACAGACGTACTTGCCGCCCTCCTCGCCCAGACCCCGGTGAAGACAGCCTCTCTGCCACGTGATCAGCGGGGTATCTACGGCCTGATCGATCACACCCAGCGCCTGCGCTACATCGGCCGCACGACAGCGGAAGACGAAAGTTTTCACAAGCGCATCCACGGGCGTCATCGGACAGGGTCGGAAACGTACAGCCACTATTTCTCAAAGATTTACAACACCGGCAGGATGTATCGAGATCGGTTGATGCAGCAGGGTCATCCCGATGCCAAGGTCGCGAAGGACCTTCGTTCTGCGTTCATCGCGGAATACTGCCGGGCGGTTTACGTGCCTCTTGAAGCAAGCGAGTTGGAAATTTCGGCAATCGAGGCTGCAACGATTGCCATCGCGCCATCGGAGAACGTTCTCTGGAATCGGGCGACAACATTGGTCTACCCGGAGCCGACAGAGCTCGTGGATCGGCTCGTCACGAAGCTTGGCTACTCTGGCGATCATATTGCCGCACTCGAACGGCAACAGGCTCGTTTCAATACAATCGCGGGCAGGATGATGCTCGCCGCCGTGTAATTCAGAGCAATAACCGTGGCGATGCGGAAATCATTTCCGCTTCACTACACCTCAGCCTGACCCTCAATAGGCTCGGGACTTCTACGGTGTGCCTGACGATCGATACGCCTTCCGTTTCCTACGCTTCACTACCACCAATGCTGTGGGCGTGCGCGAAAAATGCCGGGCCAATGTTGGTAAACTCTGGAGTTGTATAAGCCAGCACTCTAAAAGTCTTGATCGATGATTTGATGTTTGCATCCAAAGTGACTCGTGCACGATGCACGGGTATTAAATGTGATTTGATCAAGCGGTAGGGTTTAAGGGGCACGTGTGTCATGTTCTTGATCGTCCGTAGATTTTTGGAGCTTGCGGTTTCGTGATAGCCACGGATCGCACTGAAAGATGAGTAACCTTCAAGGGGCTTTTCATGCCTAAACGGTCCAGCCATAAAGTTGGAAGTGAACTCTTCATAGTGGACAACAGCGAGGACGACTGGAAGGTCGTCCGTTACCTCAAGGACTGGTGTTCACTGTCCAAAAGGTTCGATATCGCCACGGGATACTTCGAGATCGGCTCTCTTCTCGCGCTGGAAGAGGAGTGGATGAAGGTTGATAAGATACGCATTCTTATGGGCGATGAAGTGTCTCGCCGCACAAAGAAGGCGTTTGAGAAAGGTCTCGCTGAGATCGGCAGAAGGCTTGATGAAAGCCTTGACCGAGAGAAGTCGAAGAATCACTTTCTAAAGGGGGTGGATGCCATTTCAGATGCCATACGATCTAAGCAGATCGAGTGTCGAGTTTACCGCAAAGATAAGTTTCACGCGAAAGCTTACATCACACATGCCCGCTTGGAGGTAATAGGCTCGTCGGCTCTGGTGGGTTCTTCGAACTTTACGCATCCAGGCTTAACTCAAAACATTGAGCTCAATGTTCAGGTGACGGGTTCTCCAGTCGCAGTACTCCAGGAATGGTTCGAAGAGCACTGGGAGGAAGCGGAGGATGTGACGCCAGAGCTACTTCAAGTGGTTGAGAAGCACACGCGCGAATATAAGCCCTTTGAAGTTTACGCTCGGTCTCTTCAGCAATACTTTCTCGGTCACGAGGAGACGGCGGGCGAGTGGGAGAAGCGGAATTCGCGAATTTTTCCGATCTTGGCCAAGTATCAACGAGACGGTTACGGCGGCCTGCTGAAGAGAGCGGAGAAGTTTGGGGGCGCATTTCTTTGCGATGGCGTAGGCTTGGGCAAGACGTTCGTCGGCCTGATGCTTATCGAGCGCTTCGTAGTCCACGAGGGGAAGAATGTCGCTCTTTTCGTTCCAAAAGCAGCCAAGGAAGCTGTTTGGGAGCGAGAACTGAAGAAGCGGCTGCCTCACCTGTTCAAGGGTTTCGCCAATCTTCGAATCTATAGCCACACCGACCTGATGCGAAGTGCCATGCGCGAGGAGCTCGATCAGATCGCAAAGCAAGCGGACGTCATCATCGTTGATGAAGCGCACCATTTCCGGAACACGGGGATTCGAGGAGTGGATGCCAAGGAGAGGAAATCCCGCTATTGGCGTCTTTACGACATAGCCGAAGGTAAGCAGGTATTCCTGCTGACTGCGACGCCGATCAACAACCGTTTGACCGACTTCCAGCACATGGTTGAACTCTTCTCTCGCCACCGGGCCGATTATTTCGCTGGTGGAACGCTCGGCATCCACTCGTTGCCCGGCTACATCCGGCAACTCGAAAAACAGATCGAAGGCGAAATCTACGGCGGCAACGGTGATGAGCCGCTGGAGCTGAACAGTGCTGATGTTGCCAAACGTCTCTACTCCGACCCTCTTATGGATGCCTTGGTGGTCCAGCGTAGCCGAAGCTATGTGAAGGAAAGCATGAAGCGTGAGGGTGACGGTGATGTCATGTTCCCGGAACCACGCAAGCCTACGGTGGCCGACTACAATGTGCGGCAAACCTATGGGAAGCTGCTGGAAATGGTCGCCGCTGCTTTCAACAAGCGCGAACCACTTTTCGTGCTCGGAATTTACAATCCGTATGCTTATTACAAAGGCGACGCTGAAGACGTAGCAACGGCCTTAGAGCGTGGACGCCTGAAGCAGGTAGTCGCCCTCATCCGGACTAGCTTCTTGAAGCGGTTTGAAAGTTCCGCTGAGGCGTTCAAACAGTCCTGCTGGCGGCTCCTGCAAAAGCTTCTTGCTTGGCTTGAGGTTCACTGCGAGACAGATCACGAGAAGGCACAACTGGAGCGTTGGAAGCGTAAGCATTCGAAGCTGCTCGGTTACAAGCCTGATCGAGACCTGTTTGATACCGAAGTCGATGAAGACCTGGTGCCGGCTGAACTCATCGAGGATATCGAGAAGGACAAACTCGATCGCCGGGAATTCAAGGTCGAGGAGATCATCGCCGACAGCATTGCTGACCTGGAGCAGATTGCCGACTTCCTGAACGAGCTGGAGAAATTTAGACCAAGCCAGGATTTGAAGCTGAAAAAGCTGGTTCAATTGCTGACCAAGGACCCCGTGCTGTCAAAGCACAAGGTGCTAATTTTCAGCGAGTTCGGCGACACCGCGCGTTACCTAGCAACCCAACTCAGGGAGAGCGGAATTGATGGTGTTGAGCAGATTGACAGCGGCACCAAGGGCGACAGGACAAAGATCATCCAACGTTTTGCCCCCTACTACAATGACAGCAGTAGCAAGGAGCAGGGCGACCGCGAGATCAGGGTGCTGATCTCCACGGATGTGCTCTCAGAAGGTCTGAACCTTCAGGACGCGACCCGGCTAATCAACTATGACCTGCATTGGAATCCTGTCAGGTTGATGCAGCGCATCGGCCGTGTCGATCGCCGAATGAATCCCGAAATCGAGGCGCGGATATTGAAGGACCATCCGGAGCAGAAGGAGATTCGTGGCACTGTCGCCTATTGGAATTTCTTGCCGCCCGAAGACCTAGACGAGCTGCTGCACCTTTATGGCAAGGTCGCGCACAAGACCCTGCGCATTTCGAAAACGCTTGGCATCGAGGGCAGGAAACTGCTCCGCGAAGACGATGATTACGAGGACCTGCGAAACTTCAATGAACAGTATGAGGGCCAGCAGAGCCCCGACGAAAACCTTCATCTTGAGTGGCAGGATTTGCTCAAGGAGCATCCAGGTCTTGAGGAGATGCTGAACGCCTTTCCAAATGCGGTTTTCAGTGGAAAGCAGAACCTCAAACCCGGCACCCGCGCCGTCTTTTTCTGCTACGCACGCCCGGCGCATGACAAAGCCGCAAGTGAGCAAACCGGCGAAGATATCTGGAGCGCGGAGGCGGGCGACGTACAGTGGTATCTTTATGATGTCGCCAGCGGGAAGGTCCTAGAAGAGGCACCATTGATGGCGGACGCCATCCGTTCCGATCCGTCGACACCACGCCACCTCGAGATCGAACGTCTGCAACTTTCGGATATTCGAACAGCAGTCGAAAGGCACATTACGAAAACTTTCTTACGGAAGGTTCAAGCGCCTGTCGGCGTAGGACCTGTTCTGAAGGCTTGGATGGAATTGAATTGATTTGAGGGGGAAACAATGGCTGGGATATCTGCGGCTGAACTTGCGAAAATAAACAGCTTTCCGAAGCTGGTTGATCTGCTCCGGAATCACCTCGAATGGCCGATTGAGGAGGATTATGGCTTCGAAGACGTCGTCTACGAATATGAGGCCAGTGAGCTTGGGCTGAAGCCTAATGAAATCGCAAAGATACGGGAAATTCATCAGTTGCGGCCACTGGCAACCAGCCAGCCTTGGGGTATCTTCTTCATATCGTTTGAAGACAAAGCCCTTTCAGTTACGGTTTTGCGCCGCATTCTGAAAAACCTGATTTTGAAGAAGCGCGCGGGAGCACAAGCGTCAGATCGACAGGCCTGGGAGAAGAACGATCTCATCTTCGCCGCGAACTTCGGGAACTCCGGTTCCCGCGAACTCGCCTTCGTTCATTTCTCCGATGGCGCGCAGTCACGTGACTTGCCAGTCATGAAGGTACTGGGGTGGAACGCCAAAGACACCCAGCTTCACAATGATTATGTCGGACGGACCCTTGCCGAAAAACTTCGATGGCCGGACAACCCAAAGGACATCAGAAGGTGGCGGGACGATTGGTCCTCTGCGTTCGAGCTTCGCCTCAACGAGGCGATCCGAACGTCCAAGGACCTCGCCCTGAGACTGGCGGGTTTGGCAACCGAGATTAGAGCACGCGCAAACGAGCTGCTCGGTGCGGAAACAGACCGCGGCCCAATGCGCATGATGCTCGAAGCCTTCCGAAAAAATCTTATCCATGATCTGGATGAGGACGGCTTTGCCGACATGTTCGCCCAGACCATTGCCTACGGCATGCTCGCCGCACGCATTTCACGTCCAGCGGGAATAGTCGCCGACAATCTCGCCGACATGATTCCTAAGACGAACCCTTTCCTGAAGGAACTCTTCGCGAACTTTCTGGCGATCGGCGGCCATGACAAGCGCCAAAGCCTGGACTTTGACGAGCTTGGCGTCCGAGATGTGGTGGACATGTTGAACGCCGCCAACATGGAGGCGGTGCTGCGCGACTTTGGCGACCGCAATCCCAAGGAAGACCCGGTCATTCACTTCTATGAGCTGTTCTTGAAGGAGTATGACCCGCAGAAGCGAATGCAGCGCGGGGTCTTCTACACACCGCGCCCAGCAGTGAATTTCATCGTTCGCGGCGTCGATGAAATCCTTCGCGCAGAATTTGGTTTGCCGCTGGGGCTGGCCGATACTAGCACTTGGGCGGAGGTCGCGGCACGAAATGATCGCATCACCATCCCGAGCCACATACAGCCCGACGCTCCTTTTGTGCAAATTCTTGATCCGGCCACAGGCACCGGCACATTTCTGGTTGAGATTATCGACCTGATCTACAAGCGAATGCATGAACACTGGAAAGAACAGGGAAGGTCAATAGCCGAGATCAAGGCCGCCTGGAACGCCTATGTCCCGGAACATCTTCTACCGCGGCTGACGGCCTTCGAGCTGATGATGGCACCATATACCATTGCACACATGAAGGTGGGGTTGAAGCTTTCGGAAACTGGCTACGCATTCGGGTCCGAAGAGCGAGCGCGCATTTTTCTTACAAATGCACTTGAACCAGCACGGGACCTGGATATGGAATTCACATTCATGTCCGAGGCATTGGCTCATGAGGCGCAAGCGTCCAACGACGCGAAGATAAAAGCGCCATTTACAGTTTTGGTAGGTAATCCACCATATTCAAAGTCTATTACTAAAAATAATTGGATATCATCCCTTATCAAGGAGTTCCGGGACGAACTTGGAGAGAAAAAATCTGACACGCAGCGAGAAGAATGGAAATTTTTCCGCCTTTCAACTTTCTACATTGAAAGGTCAACTGTTGGTGTCGCTTCATTCATAGCGAACAACGCATATCTCGATGCGCCAACACTTCGATTTTTTCGCAGACACTTACTCCGTGCCGCTCCCATTCGTAGATTCTTAAATCTTCACGGCGACGCAAACAAAGTTGAGAAAACACCATCCGGCTCCAAAGATGAGAATGTGTTCGACATCAGACAAGGTGTGGGCATTTCGTTACTTGCTGCTATCTCCAATGAAAATTTGCCCTCATTGTCGTTCGACTACGGGGATTTATGGGGCGAAAAGGATGGCAAGCTTGATGCGCTCGGACTGGAGACATGGAAGAGCGTTACCGCACAACGATCCAACCCATCGGAAACCGAAACGCTAATCAGGCAAAACGATGCGGCCGTCGATGAGCCTCCTGGCATGCTGATTTCAGAAATACTGTAAGCCCCCGGTGAAGGCCGTCTTGCGAGGTTGATGCGAACATCGGAAGTTCTAGTGCAAACACTAGGAGTAGTCCTATGACGAAACATCCGATTGAAGTGATCACGTCTGTCGAGCGCCGTCGGCGCTGGTCGCGCGAAGATAAGGAGCGGCTCGTTGCAGCCTGCCTTGAGCCTGGGGCGGTGCTTTCCGAGATTGCGCGATCGGCCGGCATCCACGTCAGCCAGCTCTTTCGGTGGCGCAAGGAGCTTTGCCAGATCGAGGAACCGAGAACCGAGACGGCGAACACCGTGGTGCCCGTGATCGTGTCGGAGGCCGCGCCGGCAGCCCAGCCCGCCGCCTTAGAAGCGCCAGCCCCATCGCAGCCCCGCCGGAAGCGTAGCGATGTGACGATTGAGCTGGGCCGCGGTCGTCGTGTCCGTGTGGACAGCGACATCGACACGGAGGCACTTGGCCGCATTCTCGATTGTGTACTGGGTCGGCGATGATCCCGGTCCCTGCTGGTGTGAAGGTCTGGCTGGCAACGGGCCATACAGACATGCGCAAAGGCTTTCCCGGTCTGTCGCTGATGGTGCAGGAGACGCTGAAGCGCGATCCGATGTGCGGGCATCTGTTCGTGTTCCGCGGTCGTGGCGGTGGCCTGATCAAGGTCATCTGGCATGATGGCCAGGGAGCATGCCTGTTCACGAAGAAGCTGGAACGGGGACGCTTCATATGGCCGTCGGCGGCCGATGGGACGGTCGTGATTACGCCGGCGCAGCTCAGTTATTTGCTGGAAGGTATAGACTGGCGGATGCCGCAAAAAACCTGGCGACCGACCTCGGCCGGATAAGCAAAAATGCTGGAATGGCGGGAGCGAATATGATTCCATCTCGCCATGTACACCCCCGTCGAACAGCTTCCGGACGACCTTGCCAGTGCACTCGCACTGCTTGCCGAAGAGCGCGCGCGGCGTGTTGCTGCCGAGGCAGAGGCGGCGACCGCCAAGGCGGAAGCTGCCAGCGCGAAGGCGCTAGTATCGCATTCCGAGGCGCTAATCGCGCGGCTGAAGCTAGAGATCGAGAAGGTCCGGCGCGACCTCTACGGCAGTCGCTCCGAACGCAAGGCGCGGCTTCTCGAGCAGATGGAACTGCAGCTTGAGGAACTGGAGGCTGATGCCGGCGAAGATGAACTGGATGCAGAGATCGCAGCCAGTGCCTCGACGGTCAGGGCCTTCGAGCGCAAGCGTCCGTCACGCAAGCCCTTTCCTGAACATCTGCCGCGTGAACGTGTCGTTATCGCCGCCCCAGCCAGTTGCCCCTGCTGCGGCTCGGCAAAGCTGTCGAAGCTCGGCGAGGATATCACCGAGACCTTGGAGGTCATCCCGCGTCAGTGGAAAGTCATTCAGACCGTCCGGGAGAAGTTCTCCTGCCGCGAATGCGAGAAGATCACTCAGCCGCCAGCGCCCTTCCATGTGACACCTCGCGGCTTTGCCGGCCCCAACCTTCTGGCGATGATCCTGTTCGAGAAGTTCGCCCAGCATCAGCCGCTCAATCGCCAGAGCGAGCGCTATGCCAGAGAGGGGATCGACCTCAGCCTGTCGACGCTTGCCGATCAGGTCGGTGCGTGTGCCGCGGCCCTGAAGCCAATCCATTCGTTGATCGAAGCCTATGTCCTGGCCGCCGAGCGACTGCATGGCGACGACACGACCGTGCCGATCCTGGCAAAGGGAAAGACCGATACAGGCCGTATCTGGACCTATGTCAGGGATGACCGGCCGTTTGGTGGGCTGTCACCGCCTGCAGCTTTGTTCTACGCAACGCGAGACCGACGACAGGAGCATCCCGAACGCCACCTGAAGACCTTCTCCGGCATTCTGCAGGCGGATGCCTATGGCGGCTACAATCCGCTGTTCAAGGCAGATCGCGATCCCGCGCCTCTGCGCCAAGCACTCTGCTGGGCACATTCACGCCGCAAGTTCTTCGTGCTGGCCGACATCGCCGCGAACGCCAAACGTGGCAGCAAAGCCGCACCGATCTCGCCGATGGCGCTGGAGGCTGTCAAACGGATCGATGCCCTGTTCGATATCGAACGGGAGATCAACGGTCTGAGCGCTGACCAGCGCTTGGAGCGCCGCCGCCAAGACAGCCAGCCACTCATCGAAGAACTGCATAACTGGCTCCAAACCGAGCGGGTAAAACTGTCGCGCAGTTCTCCTGTCTCTGAGCCGATCGACTACATGCTGAAGCGCTGGGATGGATTTACGTCATTCCTCGACGATGGCCGAATTTGTCTCACGAACAACGCCGCCGAACGCGCGCTCAGAGGCTTTGCTCTCGGCAGGAAGTCATGGCTCTTCGCCGGATCGGATCGTGGTGCTGATCGTGCCGCCTTCATGGCGACGCTGATCATGACGGCCAAGCTCAATGACATCGACCCACAAGCCTGGCTGGCGGATGTCCTCGCCAACATTGCCGACACGCCGATCAGCAGGCTGGAGCAATTGCTGCCGTGGAACTGGACACCCAAGACGCTGAATACTCAGATTGCCTGACCTGCGGCCTTCGCCGGATGCTTACGAAATACTTCCAGTCGTCTGCGGTATTGAAACTAAGCGGGATCATTTCGCGCTAGCACTTGACCGAAAAGAATTATCCGAAAGATTCCAAAGTTTTGTGGACTTTGAGGGAAGCGATGAAGCTATAAAAGCCAATTTCGGAGTTGAAGACAATGATTGGAGTGTTTCTGGTGCTAAAAAACGGTTGAGGAAAGAAGGAACGTGGGAGGAGTACATCAAGCCATGCAGTGTCAGGCCATTTGACCGACGGTGGGTGTTCTACAGCGACTTTGTTCTCGCCAGAGCTCGCGGCAATCCGATGAATTCCATGAATACAGTGCGGAATATTGGCATCGTAGTTCCTCGACAGACAAAGGAAGATTTTGGCGCATTCGTCGTTGACACTACAATAACACACAAGTTTGTCACTGCTTACGACAGAAGCTTCCTATTACCACTACTTGAAGACGTTGCGGGTGCTGGATCAGTTTGTCGCTTCTCCCCAAGTTTTATCCGCGCCACCGAAAGTTCGTTATCGCTACGATATGAAGGTGGAACAGCTGATCTCAGAGGTGATCTAAGAACAAAATTTGGTCCACGGGATTTAATCGACTACATCTATGCTGTCCTCTACAGCGACAAATACCGTTCTCGCTATGCTGTCTTTTTGAAATCAAGCTTTGCTCGAATACCCACACCCAAAAGCCTTAGTCTTTTTGCGGCACTCGTCTCGGTTGGTCGCCAACTCGTAGCCTTCCATCTGCTGCGGCCCGAGGATGCGCCGATCTTGATATCTCCTGACGTGCGCCTTGCAGGAAATGGTGTTGCTCGAGTGGAAAAGGGCTACCCCAGGTACGGAAACGGTAAGGTGATGATCAACGCCACGCGCTGGTTCGAGGACGTGCCTAAAGCCACATGGGAGTTTCATGTTGGCGGCTACCAGGTCTGCGAGAAATGGCTGAAGGATCGCGCCGGCAAGGGCGGCAAGAACCCTAGCACTGGTCGTGTACTGACTGATGACGACATACTTCATTATTGCCGCATCGTTGTAGCCCTTACAGAAACCCGCCGCCTGATGGCCGAAATCGACGTCGAGATCGATAAACACGGCGGTTGGCCGGATGCCTTCGTGACGGAAGCAGGAGCCGACTGAACATGGATGCGTTCCAGTTCGAGATTGCCAGGGTGATTGCGGCGAAGGCGAAGCGGCAGCAGCGGGTCACCTATCAGCAGGTCGGCGAGGCGGTCGGATGGGCACATCCGACCGGACGTGGTCTTGGGCCGCATCTCGAAGTTATCCTTCACCATCTCAAGGATCGGGGACTTCCGCCGCTGACGACCATTGTGGTGAAGAAGGGGCACCGTCATCCGGCGGAAGACGCGATGGCTTATATCCGCAGCGCGCTTGGCGACATCGATATCGAGACAGCCCAGCAAGAAGTTTTCGCCTTTGATTGGAATACTGTTCCGGAGCTTGGCCCAACTCGGGATCATCTCCCCGAGGATCGTGGCGCTTGGCTGACCTCGTTCTGGGGGTTCGATCCTGCGGGATGGGGGTGTATTGGCTTCGCGGACGAGTGGCGGCGCACTGCATATCTGCGAAACTCGCAGCCTGGTGGACTGGTCGCGATCTATGTCACCAAGAATAAAGGCCCGTCGAACATGCGGGGCAAGGTGGTCGGCGTACTTGAAGTCTCCCACGAGAGCGGACACGCAAAGAACTTTATCTCTGGCGAGCACTGGGCGGCGAAAGAAAGCAGCCCGGAGCGCAAGGGTAAATGGCTATACGCGATAAAGGCCACCCGCGCCTGGCGTATTGTGCCGGAAGATTGGAAGCCCGTGGAGGAGCTCTTCCCTGATGCGTATGGAAATAACAATGCCGAGCTGATCGGTGCAAACGGGGTGCCTCTCAGCCAGCAGGAAACGGCCACTCTTTACGGTCTCGACGTCTACGAAGTTCCCGTCTACGGCCAAGCGGGACAGGTCGATCCTACGATCCAAACATTGGAATCGGCGCTGAAACCGAGCCGCGCGGTGAAGCCCGCCTCTAGTCCTTATTGGGTTGGCGAAACGGATGGTCCCAAGCATCTGTACATACTCAAGCTCTCTGGAGATATTTCCGTTTACCTCGGCCGGTCGGCGAAGGAGTTGGAAGAGAAGGCCGTTATCAAAGTCGGCTTCTCGAAGAGCCCGCTTGCAAGGCGCGACCAAATCCAGAGCGCCTATCCCAAAGGCACGTTCGCCTGGGAAGTATTCAAACCCAGTCCTCAACCGGACACGCCACCCTACGCAAATGCTGAAATTGCGATCGTGGGCGAAGACGCCATGAAGAAGAGGCTTGTCGACGAGAAAGCCGAATCGCTCGGGGGCGAGTTTTTCCTCGCGGACGACTGGCTCATTCACAACGTTTGGACTGCCGGTAGGGTCGCTGCGGAAAAGGCTCAGGCCGCGGCGAAGAGTTCAATCACGCTAGAGCAACCTGGTCAGGTTATCAGCTCAGCCTAATAGCAGCCGGGGGGCTCAACATGCCGAAGCGCAGCATTACCGATCCAGAAATTGGATTGATCAAGGCCATGCTAGCGCGAAACATGAAAAATAAGGACATCCAGTTCTACTTCAATCGGCAAGAGCGTGCCGTGAACTCAGGCCGAATCACGCAAATTCGGGACAAGAGCTACGGTCCCGAAGTTCCGGAGGCCTCTGAAAAGGAACTTGATCTTTTTCTATCGACCTTCAAGCCCGCAGCCATCGGGGCAGTTGTTAAGTCTTCCGGGCCGCCCGCTCAGGAGACTGCGGAGGAGCGTGCGCGCGCACTATTTGAACTGCGCGGCCGATCTGGCTGGTTCCTGAAAACGCATGAATCGGAAGCAACCGAGTGCAAAGAGGGGTTTTGTCTCAAGCCCGAAAATCGGTTCGCTGACCCACTTCGATCAATAGCGGGGCTCGCAAACAACAAGGGAGGCTTTGTCTTCTTTGGTGTTAAAGAGCTACCAGATGGCAGTTTGAACGTTGTGGGACTGCGCGACGAAGCGTTTTCACTCACCGACCCTGCCGAACTCAACCGGTGTCTGGCAGGTTCGATGAGCCCAGTCCCAGTCTTTTCTATGTTCAGTCTCGACTTTGACGGCCTCAAGGTGGGGGTGATCCACATTGAGAAACACGATCTTCCACCGATCGTTGCCATCAAGAACGTCAACAACGAATTCAAAGAAGGCGCGATCTACTTTCGCTACGTTGGCGAAACTAGGACGATCAAGCCTGGAGAACTGCACCAGATCATCGCCTACCGCGAACAACGTGCCATCGCCGAATTCTCCAACCGCATGTCACGGGTTGCCATGGGAGCCGCGGCGACACTTGATTTGGATACGGGCAAGGTGGAGGGCCGGGTCGGCAGCTTTACGATCGGCGAGGAGTTGTTGCCGAAAATTCAATTTATCCGAGAGGGGCAGTTTGCGGAGAAAGCGGGATCACCGACGCTGAGGCTAATAGGGGACGTCGAGGCTGGCTCCGGAAAGGCCACGGTAGTGCGAGATAATGTGACCTCTGACGCAGTAATCAGAAACTTCCTGAACAATGTCGAAGTCAAAGAGCCGCGTCAGTATTTCCTTCACTCGGCGCACTCAAGCCGAGAATGGCAGCCAATCTGGTACTACCTACGTCAGGCACGCCTCTCGGCTGAAGAGGGAATTGAGCTGATGAGGAAAGAGGACGCAAGCTATCGCAGTCATAGAGATGCAGTGATCTCTCGCCTCGCTGGCAAGAAAAGTGCGTACAATATCAACCAAGGGAAGCCGAAACAGCTAGTTGCGGCATTCGCCCGGGGAGAAATAAATGATCCTGCAGATATCTCGAGCGCGCATAAGATTGCGCTCGCTGTACAAGGAATTCCAGATGGACAGAAGGATGTCAGCCGCTTCGAAAGCCTTCTTCTGAAGTGCTACGATCTTTCCGTTGGGGAGACCTCCCAACATCGTAACCTGCGAAGTGCGGTATTCAGGGCCGCATGTCGAATCGACGAATTCCTGTACCGAAACGAATAACGAATTCGCTTCGGTGCAAGGCAACATCCTAACACAGCAGAGCAGCATGCTGTCGGGGAATGATTTCCGTGATTCACCTGCCTCCAGCTTTCGGCTTCCGCCCACGCGTTCTCTTCGCATTGGCGAACTCGTCGAAATCCAGCCCTCTGAACATGGAAACATCGGCCTCGATCGGCAGGCTCGCGAGTAGGCGAGCTTTCCGCTCCGTCAGGGTGCGAAACCCGTACTTGTCGTGCTCGTCATCACCAACCTCGTGTCCAACCTGCATCTTCCTGTCGCGCCTCTCGATGTTGTTGTCACCGGCGTCGGCAATGTAGCCGCTCCTGAACGAGTGAAACACCTCGCCGCGAGATTTCTCGATCCCTGCCTTCTCGAACAACCGTCCCATGTAGCTGGATGCGCTTTTGCTGGGTCTCATCAGCCTCATCAGCTCTGGGAACAGAAACTGGTCCCCTCGCTCCTGCGCCCACTGAACGAGGCCGATCTCGGCGAGGAAGTTATTGAGCACAAAAAACGAGGCGCTAGCGGTGTTCTTGATCGGGACCCGCTTCCATTTGCCATCGCTCAAGACGATACCAGATGTCTGTGCAACCCATACGCCATCGAACTTTTCCCTGAAGTCCGAGCCTTGGAGGTGCAACAGAAGTCCCAGGCGACGCCCGGTCAGAAAGCCGATGAGCGGGAGAAACGCGTAGTCGAACATCCCACTTGCGACCCCTGTTTGAAACACCTTCTCGATTTTGGCCTTTGCCAACGGCTGTGTGTGAACCGGTGGCCGAGCCAGGTCGGGGTAGAAGAGCTTGGCATTGGCAATCGGGCGGTAGTCATGGTCGACCTGGCCTGAATTCAGGGCGGCTTTAACGACAGCGAGATAGCCCTCCTCGAGCGTCTTCCGCGCCATTGTCTCGAACCGATAATCCTGGTTCGAGGCGATAATCTCACGTGCAGTGAGATGAGCCGGGCGACATTTCACGTCCTTGGGCCAATACTTGATGAGATCAATGAAGGCCTGAAGATCGGTTGCCGTGTAGGTGTCGATCGGGTGATCGCCGATCAGCTCGGCGAATAGGTTCAGGCGCATCTCGGCAATGCTGATATCTTTGTTTTCCTCTGACTTGGAGGACTTTCTTTTTGCCAGATAATTGCTCGCAACATGACTGAAGAGCGGCTTGCTGGAGGCAGGTCGCACGACGGTACGCCGATCCAGCTGAAAGGCGGCGGGCACGTCGGCGCTGATCAAGCGCTTGTCCTTGCTGCCTGGGTCGGCGTTAGACTGAGTAAGGGGCGTGGGTTCTGGTAGAGGCGAACTTGATGGTTGATAAGGCACCGGCACGAGCGGAGCCGATACCGAGGTGTACAGCTCCTCAGAGATAGAAACCGGCGAGGCTGCCGCCTGATATTTGGCTACATGTCGGGAAGCGAGAAGTTCGGCATGGTCGGCAATCATCTCGTCATGAGGCTGGCCCGCCTGCTTGGCTGACACCTCACGTCCGATCCGCACGAGGCCACGCATCATCTCATGCCCCTCCGCTTCTGCTGGCGTCGGCGCACGAGGAGGCTGCACAATGTCGTAGAGCGCGGCCTTGAGGAACACGCTGGCAAAATCGAAAGGCCAGTCCTCGTCAGCGACCCCCTCGTCACCGAGGTCTTTTGCGGTTTTCGAATTGGGTCCCCGTTTGCCTGCCATTCTCTTCTCGATCTCCCTGAAGAGCGTCGGTGCCAACGCCCCAAGGGCATTGGCAAGCTCTCTCGCCTGTTGGTGCGGAAGCGCGCCCAGGCTCACCCGGATGGGTCGGGAGCCTGCACCGCCACCGATGCGTTTCGGCAGTCTGATCTGGAAAAGATAGGTCCCGCCGCTCCTCACCAGATAGAGCCCGGACGATCTCGTTTTAAGCTTGCGATTCCGTTTCTTTGCGGAAATGATTTCCGCGTCCGGCGATACATCGGACTGTACATCGAGCGATACAATGCGCGATACATTCATGACTTGAGTGCCTCTGGTTGGGGCGATCAGTCAGGAATTCGCGAGGAAACCCAAGGGTTTGCGTCTAATTGGGGAAGAGTGACCCAGAAATGGCGGAGAGGGTGGGATTCGAACCCACGATACCCTTGCGAGTATGCCGCATTTCGAGTGCGGTGCTTTCGACCACTCAGCCACCTCTCCGGTCACATTGGTCGGCGCACGGTGGCGCGGGCTGTCTCATAGCGGCAACTCACCCCCCATGCAAGAGCGAATGTGACGGTTTTTCCGGGTTTTGTCTTGACACCCGCCACCCCCTCACGTATGCGACGCTCGACTTAAAGCGTGGGCGAACTGCGCCTTGTGTTCTTCGCGATCCGCGAAGCTGAACCGGCGGGACCAAAAGTTCCGCTCCTCCGACTGGCAAAAAGACGGCCCCTCGCAAGGGGAGAGCCGGAACGAACATGAAAGGATAAAAAATGTTCGCAGTCATCAAGACCGGCGGTAAGCAGTACCGCGTTAACGCCAACGACGTGCTGACCATCGAAAAGCTGGAAGCCGAAGCTGGCGCAACCATCGAATTCAACGAAGTTCTCGTCGTCGGCGAAGGCGAATCTGCAACCATCGGCGCGCCCTTCGTGGCTGGCGCCAAGGTTACGGCCGAAGTTGTCGAACAGACCCGCGGCAAGAAGGTCATCGCCTTCAAGAAGCGTCGTCGTCAGAACTCGAAGCGTTCGCGCGGCCATCGTCAGCACCACACCGTGGTGCGTATCACCGACATCGTCGCCGCCTGAAGCGCGTCTAACTACAAGGTTTAAAGGAGAACTCCCATGGCACACAAAAAAGCTGGCGGTTCCTCGCGCAACGGTCGCGATTCCAATTCCAAGCGCCTCGGCGTGAAGAAGTTCGGTGGCGAAGTCGTCATTCCGGGCAACATTATCGTGCGTCAGCGCGGCACCCAGTGGCATCCGGGCGCGAACGTCGGCATGGGCAAGGACCATACCCTCTTTGCACTTACGGCCGGCAATGTGGACTACCGTACGAAGTCGAACGGTCGAGTCTTCGTGTCTGTAATGCCGAAAGCCGAAGCAGCGGAATAAGCCGGTAGCGCTCTAAAACAGCCGGCGTCTCATCGACCCGGCTGGCCGCATCAGGTTCAGTCAGAAAAAAGGGGAGATGGGACGCCATCTCCCCTTTTTTCTTGTCCAACGAAGGAGACTGAACCATGCAAAGTCTGATGTTGAGGGACGACCAATCACGGTCGCCCGAAGAACGGCCAAGGCCCGATCGGCCGAGGAGCGATTGCCCTGTCTTATTGTCGCAAAGGCTGGTCCTGCGCGCACCCCACATCGAAGACATCGACGCCCTTGCCCATCTCGCCAACAACGCCGCCATTGCCACCATGGTGGCACGCATGCCGCATCCCTATACGGCGAAAGACGCGGCCGACTTCGTGCGACGCACGAATATCGGCGAGATTGGCAAGTGCGTCTATGCCATCACAAAAGCGGACAATGGCGAGTTCCTCGGTTGCTGCGCGCTGGAGCCCAATCCGGCCGACGACACCATCCTGGAAATGGGCTACTGGCTGGGCGAACCCTACTGGAACAAGGGTTATGCCACTGAGGCAGCCCATGCCCTGATCGACATGGCGTTCCGCACCCGCGAATGGGTAAGCCGCATCGATGCACGCTGCCGCGTCACCAACATCGCCTCGCGCCGGGTCATCCAGAAGTCCGGCTTCCAGTTCCAGGGCACCGGCATGGTCGGCAACCTTGCCATGGGCGGGCCAGTCCCCGTCGAATGGTACAGGCTCGACCGCAAGACCTGGCTGTCCCTTAAGAGCTGGGGGGAAATGCGATGAGCCCGATGCTGGCCGAAAGACCCGCCACAATGCCGCTGATGCCGGGCGCCTGCCCGGTCATCGAAACGGCACGCCTGGTGCTGCGCCCTCACCGCATGCAGGATGCGGATGCGATTGCGAACTCGCTCAGCGATTTCGCCGTCGCCCGCATGCTGACGCGCGTGCCGGTCCCTTACGACCGCGAGGATGGACGCGACTGGCTGAACTTGGTGACGTCGGGCCTCAAGCCCGACTGGCACTTTGCGATCACGCTCGATGGCGTCCATATCGGGGTCGCGTCCCTGGAGCTCCGCCACGGGCTCTGGCACATCGGCTACTGGCTGAACCGCTTCTACTGGGGCAAGGGCATCATGTCCGAAGCCGTCGAGGCAGCCATCGACCGGTTCTTCAGGCGCATGCCGCAAGCCGAGATTTTCGGCGGCGCCTTTGCCGATAATCCGGCATCGCTTCGCCTGCTGGAAGCCCGCGGTTTCCGCACGGTGGGCGTCCAGGACGTGTTCTCGAGAGCGCGCAATACCATGGCGCCACTGGTCGAATTCCGTCTGTCCCAGCCGGACTTCGCCGGCCGCAGGAGACGTGCATAGCCGACAATGCTCCGGGCGCCAGCCACCCGGGGCTCACCCCTCCGCCAGTTCGACCCAGACCGGCAGATGGTCGGAACCACGGGCGGATGTATCCACCCGACAGGCCTCAAGGCGACCCGCAAGGCCGCCGCTGACGAAACAGTAATCGAGATGCATGCGTCGCGTCCCATCCTCGCTGATCCAGCTATAGCCGTCCGCCGGGCGGGCCTTGAGGTATGCCTCGGCATCCGTCGGAAATCCGGCACGCGGCGCGCGCCCGTAATAGGCGTCGTTGCGGCCGATCATGGCGATATATTCCGGGCTTTCCGGCTCCATGTTGAAGTCGCCCATCATGAGAAAGTCCTCCGGCAGCGGCGGATCGGCAACAGCGAATTCGATCGCACCCGTCAACGCCCCGCCCTCGGAGAGGTAGCCAAAGACGCGCTCTTTGAGAAACCCAATCTGTGCAATTCGTTCGTCCGGAGAGACATGGTCGAGGTGGACGGAATAGACGCGCAAGGCGCCCGAAGGTGTCTCGATGACGGTCTCCAGTGCACCGCGCTGGAGATTGAGCTTATCGTAGGTTCGATGACGCGGCAGAAGCAGGTTTCGCACGGCACGGATCGGATAGCGCGACAGAACCATGTTGCCGAACTGGAAGCGTCGTTCGCACAGCCGGCCATCGACGACAGAGTGATCCACCAGCACATCGCAGGCGGCACCGAAAGCCGCGAAGTAATTCGGAAACTGGGTAGAAAAGATGTCCACCAGGTCGGCATAGTCGTTTCGGCTGTAGCCACGGGTCACTTCCTGCAAGGCAATCACATCCGCATCGCGAATGCTGGCGGCAATGCGCTCAGGGTCGAAACGCCCGTCCTGACCGAAGCCGTACTGGATGTTGTAGCTTACGAACTTCACGATACTCTTTGACCTCCGCGCAAAGCGGCTATATCGATGGCCGCAATCTCCATCAGAACCTGACAGAAGAATTGACGGCAGCAAGATGAAATTTCTCGACGAGGCAAAGGTATACATTCGCTCGGGCGACGGTGGCGCCGGCGCTGTGTCGTTCCGACGCGAAAAGTTCATCGAATTCGGCGGACCGGATGGCGGCGACGGCGGTCGGGGCGGCGACGTATGGGTTGAAGCGGTCAACGGACTAAACACCCTGATCGACTTCCGCTTCCAGCAGCATTTCAAAGCCAAGACAGGGACCCATGGCATGGGGCGCAATCGCACCGGTGCCAATGGAGAGGACGTGACGCTGAAAGTCCCCGTCGGCACGCAGATCTTTGAGGAGGACGCGGAAACCCTGATTGTCGATCTGACAGCCGAGGGCCAGCGCTTCCGCATCGCCAAGGGCGGCAATGGCGGCTTTGGCAACGCCCATTTCAAGTCGGCAACCAATCAGGCACCCGATTGGGCCAACCCGGGTCTCGAAGGAGAAGAGAAGACTGTCTGGCTGCGGCTCAAGCTGATTGCCGACGCCGGTCTCGTGGGCCTGCCGAACGCCGGAAAGTCCACCTTCCTCGCGGCTGTGACCCGCGCACGTCCCAAAATTGCCAACTATCCTTTCACCACTCTCCATCCGAATCTCGGTGTGGCAACCGTCGATGAACGCGAGTTCATTCTGGCGGATATTCCGGGCCTCATCGAAGGCGCGCATGAAGGGGTTGGCATTGGCGACCGTTTCCTCGGCCACGTCGAGCGCACCCGCGTGCTGCTGCACCTCGTCTCCGCCCAGGAAGAAAAGGTCGGTAAAGCCTACAAGACGGTGCGCCACGAGCTTGATGCCTATGGCGGCGGATTGGAAGACAAGCCGGAGATCGTCGCCCTGTCGCAGATCGATGTGCTCGACGAAGCGGAGCTGAAAAAGAAGGCGACCGAGTTGAAGAAGGCCTGTGGCCAGACGCCGCTGCTTTTGTCTGCCATCACGGGAAGGGGCATGACGGACGCCTTGCGGGCACTTCGGGATGTCATAGTTGCGGCCCAGGGCAATGCGCCGCTTCCGGCCAAACGCGACAAGAACCGGAAGAACCGTGACATCGAGGATCATCTCGGCGAGGAAGGCGAGGAGTGATGTCTAGCCGGATACGCTCGCTATCCCGCGTCAAGCGCGTTGTCATCAAGATCGGCTCGGCTCTGCTTGTGGATCGGGCGACCGGTATCCGCAAAGCTTGGCTCGACGCGATCTGTGATGATATCGCCGCCTTGAAGGCGCGCGGCACCGACGTGCTCGTCGTGTCCTCGGGCGCCATCGCGCTCGGTCGCACCGTGCTCGACATGCCCTCAGGCGCCCTGAAGCTCGAAGAGAGCCAAGCCTGTGCCGCCGTTGGCCAGATTGCGCTCGCCCGCCACTGGGCGGAAAGCCTGTCACGCCACCAGATCGTCGCCGGCCAGATCCTGCTAACGCTCGGCGACACCGAGGAGCGTCGGCGCTATCTCAACGCCCGTGCCACCCTCAATCAGCTGCTGAAGATCGGAGCCGTCCCGATCATCAACGAGAATGACACGGTCGCGACGACCGAAATCCGCTACGGTGACAACGATCGGCTGGCGGCTCGTGTCGCAACGATGGCGGGCGCCGATCTGCTCGTCCTACTGTCCGACATTGACGGTCTCTACACGGCGCCGCCGCATCTCGATCCAGACGCCAGATTCCTCGAAACCATCGACGAAATCACCCCCGCCATCGAAGCAATGGCTGGAGGGGCAGCATCGGAGCTATCGCGCGGCGGCATGCGCACCAAGATCGATGCCGGCAAGATCGCAACCAGCGCCGGCTGCGCCATGATCATCGCTTCGGGCAAGACCATGAATCCGCTTTCGGCCATTGAGAACGGCGCCCGCCATTCCTGGTTTGCCGCGTCCAAGTCGCCGGTGACAGCGCGCAAAACCTGGATCGCCGGTCAGCTTCAGCCGGCCGGGACACTTCAGGTCGACAACGGCGCTGAAGGCGCGCTGCGCTCCGGCAAAAGCCTCCTGCCGGCAGGCGTGCGATCCGTCTCCGGCGCCTTCCATCGCGGCGATACCGTCTCGATCGTCACGATCGAAGGCCGTGAGATCGCCCGTGGCCTGGCCGGTTACGATGCCGACGAGGCCCGCCGCATCTGCGGACGCAAATCCAACGAGATCGAAAAGATCCTCGGCTATGCCGGCCGCGCCGCGATGATCCATCGCGACGATCTCGTCATGACCGACCTCGGCCAGCGGGAAGCCGCAGCCGGTGACCGCAAGGATGCTGCCCATGCTTGATACCGTGTCGAACCAGAATTCCGTCGAAGGCATGATGCTCGACATCGGCCGCCGTGCGCGTGCCGCGGCTCGCCCACTGGCAATGGCGTCGACCGAAGCGAAGAACCGGGCGCTCCTGGCTATGGCCGATGCCGTGATGGAAGCCGAGGCCGAGATCCTCGCTGCCAATGCGATCGACCTGAAGAAAGCCGCGGAATCGGGTGTTGCCCCATCCTTCATTGACCGCCTGACCTTGAATCCCGCACGGGTCACGACCATTGCCCAGTCGATGCGCGAGATTGCCGAACTGCCGGATCCCGTCGGCACCGTCATGTCTGAATGGGACCGCCCCAACGGCCTGCATATCGAACGCGTCCGCACGCCGCTTGGCGTCATCGGCGTGATCTATGAGAGCCGGCCGAACGTGACAGCCGATGCGGGCGCGCTCTGCTTGAAGGCTGGTAATGCCGTTATCCTGCGTGGCGGCTCGGACTCGGCCCATTCCTCGCGCGCGATCCATGCCTGCCTGGTAAAGGGCCTCGTCTCCGCCGGCCTGCCCGCTGACGCCATCCAGCTTGTGCCGACAACGGATCGCGCCGCCGTCGGCGCGCTTCTGTCGGGCCTCGAAGGATCGGTCGACGTGATCGTGCCCCGTGGCGGCAAGAGCCTCGTCGCGCGTGTGCAGCAGGAAGCCCGCGTGCCGGTTTTCGCCCATCTCGAAGGCCTCTGCCACGTCTATGTCGACGGCTCTGCCGATCTCGACATGGCAAAGAAGATCGTCGTCAACGCCAAGATGCGCCGCACCGGCATCTGCGGCTCGGCCGAAACCCTGCTCGTCGACAGTGCCGCCATCTCCACCCATCTGCAGCCGCTGATCGAGGTTCTGACCGAAGCCGGCTGCGAAATCCGCGCCTCTGCCACGGTGCTGCGGGTCATCCCGGGCTTGAAGCCGGCCACGGAAGAAGACTGGCGCACGGAATATCTCGACGCGATCATCTCGGTGGCGGTCGTTGACGGGATCGGTGGGGCGATCGATCACATAGCCCGCTATTCGTCGAACCACACCGAAGCGGTTGTCGCTGAAGATCCTGAAGTGGTCGAACGTTTCTTCAACGAGATCGACTCCGCGATCCTGCTGCACAACGCCTCGACCCAGTTCGCCGATGGCGGCGAGTTCGGAATGGGTGCCGAAATCGGTATTGCAACCGGCAAGATGCATGCGCGCGGCCCGGTGGGTGTCGAACAGCTGACATCGTTCAAGTACCGCGTCCGCGGCACCGGCCAGGTTCGTCCCTGACGTGGAAGAGGCGGCCATATCCCATCGCCATAGGGTTATGCCGCATGTCGAGCGGGGGATGGTTGTTGGTCTCTTCGGTGGCTCCTTCAATCCGCCCCATCAGGGTCATCTGCTCGTGGCCGAAATCGCTTTGCGGCGACTGGGACTTGATCAGCTCTGGTGGATGGTGACGCCGGGCAACCCGCTGAAAAGCCGAAGCCAGCTTGCACCGTTGGTCGAGCGTCTTGAAGCCTGTGAAGCTTTGGCCGAAGATCCCCGGATCAAGGTGACCGCCTTCGAACAGGCAATCGGGACGAACTACACGGCAAAAACCCTCGAATTCGTTCAGTCGCGGCACCCGGACGTGCATTTTGTCTGGATCATGGGAGCGGACAATCTCGCCAGTTTTCACCGCTGGCAGCATTGGCGCAAGATCACGACCACCTTCCCTATCGCTGTCATCGACCGTCCAGGCTCCACGCTCGCCTACCTCTCCTCGAAGATGGCAAGAACCTTCGATTATGCCCGGGTGGACGAGGAGGATGCAGCGGTGTTGTGGCGCAAGAAGGCCCCCGCATGGACCTTCATTCACGGTCCGCGCTCCCCCCTCAGCTCGACGGCAATCAGGGCGGCCGCCGACGCGACTTGAGGCTGGATTGCATCATCATGCGGCAAAACAACCGGATCTCTTGAAAGAACGGCGGATCGATGCCACCTTCTCAAGTGCGAACCCCGAAGGGAATCGCAGACGTGCTGTTCTGTTTTGCCAAAGAAAGGACGAACTCTGACAACAGTACACACCCGTGGACGCGCGCCCGTCGCCGTCCCGAAACGCCCGGAACGTGGCGCCGATGCCGCAGCCCGTGCGCTTGAGCTGGTCCTCGCAAGTCTCGAGGACTCGAAAGCAGAAGACATTGTCTCCATCGACATTGCCGGGAAATCGGCGCTGGGCGACTACATGGTGGTCGTATCCGGACGCTCGAACAGGCACGTGTCGGCGATCAGCGAACACCTCATTTCCGACTTGAAGGACGAAGGCCTGGGTTCCGCCCGCGTCGAAGGTCTGGAGACCGGCGATTGGGTTCTGATCGACACCGGAGACATCATCGTGCATGTGTTTCGACCCGAGATCCGTGAGTTCTACAACATCGAAAAGATGTGGTCGGCCCCGGATATCGAGGATCGCCTGCACTGAAAACGGCCGGTCGTCCTGAGGGGCGGTTTCGATGCCGGATTGACACGGCAGGTGCGATCCTGCCGATAGAACTGGTTTTGTGACCGTATAAAGTAGGACGCCGCATGAAAATTGGCATCTATGCCGTGGGCCGGCTGAAGGCTGGACCGGAGAAGGAACTCGCGTCCCGCTATCTGGACCGCTTCGCCAAGGCCGGACCGCAATGCGGCCTGGAATTCACCCGTTCCGTCGAACTGAACGAAAGCCGCGCCGGCAATGCCGAGACGAGAAAGCGCGAGGAAGCTGCAGAGCTGTCCCGCCAGATACCGGACGGTGCTTTGATCGTGGTCCTCGATGAACGCGGCAAGGCTTTCGACAGTGCGGAATTTGCAAGGTTCGTGGGCGATGCCGCAGACAACGGTCAGAAGGACATGGCTTTCGTCATAGGCGGTGCCGACGGTATCGATCCCGACCTTCGTGACAGAGCGCGCCTCGTGCTTAACCTAGGGCGGCTGACATGGCCGCACCAATTGGTGCGGATCCTGATTGCCGAACAGCTTTACCGGGCGGTGACGATCCTAACCGGTCACCCTTATCACCGGGTCTGAGGTTCCGCGCCCAAGCTACTTTGCCTTCAACGCAAATCAGCGTATTTTCCGGCCGAAACGGGAAACGTCCTTGCGCGCCTTTAACATCGAAAATGCCACCAAGTTGTACTGGCGCCTTTCGCGCCTGTCGCATTTGCGCGCACTAGTGCTGGTTTGTGGGCTGACAACGATACAGGCAGCCCCGATCAGAGCCCAGGAAGCGTCCACGCCATCAGAACCGGGAACGTCAACGGGTTCGGTGCCACCGGCTTCGGCTGCGATTGCAGCCACTGCTGACAGTGGAACAGCAACGGACGCGACGCTCGAATTGAGAGCCAAGCGCGATCAGGTGAGCGGCGAACTGCAGGAAATCGCCCGAACCATGCAACTCTCGAGCGAAAAAGCTGCAGAGCTCGAAAAAAGCATAGCGGAACTGGGGAAGACCACCGAAAGCCTGAAGACGGCATTGATCGATTCGGCAAAGCGCCGAAAGGACATCGAAAAGCAGATGAGTGACGGCGAGCAAAAGCTCGCATCGATTGGTCTTCGCGAGGATGCGATCCGTAAATCGTTTCGTGAGCGTCGATCGGTGCTCGCCGAGGTTCTCGCGGCCCTACAACGCATGGGGCGTAATCCGCCTCCCGCTTTGTTGGTGAGCCCCGAAGATGCGCTCGGCTCGGTCCGCACAGCCATTCTGCTTGGCGCGGTGGTTCCTGGCATTCGCCACGAAACGGAAAAACTGGCTGCCGATCTCAAAGAGTTGATTGCACTGAGAGACAGCGGAAAGCAGGAGATGGAGGGACTTGTGGCGGCCATGGCACGGCGCCAGGAGGAAGAGCGCCGTATGGACCTCCTCATTGCGGAAAACGATCGCCTTGCGCGCACCAATTCGCTCCAGTTGCAGGCGGAACGCAAGCAATCCGAAGCACTTGCCGAGCGCGCCACCACGATGGAAGCTCTCATCCGTTCTCTGGAAAACGAGATCTCTTCGGTCCGTCAGGCGGCAGAACTCGCCAAGGCTGAAGAGGCGAAACGTGACCAGATGAGCGAGGATCAGAAGGCCCGCGCGCTGGAAATCGCACGCTCTGAATTGCCCGATAAAAACCGTATTGCGCCAGCATATCCTTTCTCCGAACTGAAGCACAAATTGGAACTTCCGGTTGCCGGGGAAACATTGAGGCAATTCGGCGATCCGGACGGAACCGGCCATCAGGCGCAGGGCGTGGTGATCGCCTCTCAACCCGGCTCGATCGTCACGGCACCGGCCGATGCATGGGTTGTTTTTGCAGGAAATTTCCGGAGCTACGGTCAGATGATCATCCTGAACGCGGGCGACGGCTATCACATGGTGCTATCGGGCATGGACCGGATCAGCACGAGCCAAGGCAAGTTTGTGCTGTCAGGGGAGCCATTGGCGACCATGGGAGAAAAAAGAGTGGCAAGCGCCGCTGGATTGGCGCTGGAAACAGATCGCCCGACACTTTACATTGAACTTCGAAAAGACGGTAAACCGGTTGATTCCCGCCCCTGGTGGCTCGGAGGCAATTCTGGAAAGGCACAGAATGATTCGTAGGGTCTCTCTTCTCCTCGTCGGCGCCCTGATGGGCGCTACCGCGATGAGCCTCATCTACTCCGCAGGGATTCCGGCGCAGGCCGCAGGCAATTCCACCTACAAGGAACTGTCGATTTTCGGCGACGTTTTCGAGCGCATCCGCGCGCAATACGTCACGCCGCCGGATGAGAAAAAGCTGGTGGAGAGCGCCATCAACGGCATGCTCACCTCGCTGGACCCGCATTCGGTTTACATGAACGCCAAGGATGCGGCAGACATGCAGACCCAGACGCGCGGCGAGTTCGGTGGCATCGGGATCGAAGTCACCATGGAAGAGGAACTGGTCAAGGTCATCACCCCGATCGACGACACGCCTGGCGCCAAGGCCGGCATCCTGGCCGGTGACTTCATCTCCGAAATCAACGGTGAAAGCGTGCGCGGCCTGAAGTTGGAAGAGGCTGTCGAAAAGATGCGCGGCGCGGTCAACACGCCGATCAAGCTGACGATCCTGCGCAAGGGCGCAGACAAGCCGCTCGATATCACGGTGACTCGCGAAATCATCCCGATCCGCGCTGTGAAGTCGCGCGTCGAAGGCGATGTCGGTTATCTCCGCGTCATCTCCTTTACCGAGAAGACCTATGATGACCTGGAAGCCGCCATCGAGAAGATCAAGAAGGAAGTCCCCGCCGACAAGCTGAAGGGCTATGTTCTCGACCTGCGCCTCAACCCGGGCGGTCTGCTCGATCAGGCGATCTACGTCTCCGACGCCTTCCTGGAGCGTGGCGAAGTTGTCTCGACCCGTTCGCGCGATCCGCAGGACACCCGCCGTTTCAACGCGACCGCCGGTGACTTGACCGACGGCAAGCCGGTGATCGTGCTCGTCAATGGCGGCTCGGCTTCGGCATCGGAAATCGTCGCGGGCGCCCTTCAGGATCTGAAGCGCGCAACCGTGCTCGGCACCCGCTCCTTCGGCAAGGGCTCCGTCCAGACGATCATCCCGATGGGCGACAAGGGCGCACTGCGCTTGACGACCGCGCTCTACTACACGCCATCGGGACGTTCTATCCAGGGCACTGGCATCGAGCCTGACATCAAGGTCGAACAGCCGCTGCCGGAAGACCTGCAGGGCAAGGTCCGCACCGAAGGCGAATCCTCTCTCCCGGGCCATATCAAGGGCAATGCGGAGACAGAAGAAGGGTCGGGTTCGGTCGCCTATGTGCCCCCGGAAGCCAAGGACGACATTCAGCTGAACTATGCGCTGGACCTGCTGCGTGGCAATAAGACGGACCCGGCCTTCCCGGCCGATCCCCAGAAGGCATCGCTGCAGTAAACGTCTGGAGCCACTGTCTGCGCAGATACCCTATTGCGCAGACGTCGGGTCCGAGAGCCGTCAGGATCTTGGAAGTCTCGTATGGATCTGCATGGACCGCTAGGTCTTGAACGAAAAGGCGGAGGCTGCAGAAAGCGCTACCTCCGCCTTTCGACGTTGTTCTCGGGCGTTGCAGTTGTTGTGCTGCTCGGCCTTTCCGGATGGACGGCCCTTTCACCGGTGATGCTGCGGGAAGACCCGCCCGTGAGCCTGACGTCGGCGCCGGCCGATCCCGGTTCGGTCGCCGAGGCGGCTGTGGCACCGACAGACGGCGAGGCAAGCATTCAAACCAGCGGTCCCCAGGACGGTGCAAACGTCCGCCGCACCACAACGCCGGACGGCAATGTGGTTACGACCTTTACGCCGGCTGGTCGCGAAGGGCCTGTCATTATCGGCGCGAATACGACCCAGGATCGGCGTCTGGCTGGCCAACCGAACGAGGACCTGCTCGAAAGAACGTCCGAAGGCGATCTACCAACGGTGTCGTCGACGGGCCTCAGGCCCTTTGATTTCTACGCTCGTCCCTGGTCCGGGGCGCGGGGCACACGCATCGCGATCGTCATCGGCGGCATCGGGCTCAGTCAGACGGGGAGCCAGAAGGCAATCCGGGATCTACCCGAAGACATCACGCTCGCCTTTGCAGCGACGGGCAACAGCCTGCAGCGCTGGATGCAGGAAGCCAGGCGCAAGGGTCACGAGATTGTGCTGCAGGTGCCCATGGAGCCTTTCGATTATCCGGCGAACAATCCCGGGCGAGGCACGCTTCTTGTGGAGAAGGACGGGGCCGGGAACCTTGCCAATCTGCATCGGGCGATGGCCGAGATCACCAACTACACCGGGATCATGAATTACATGGGCGCCCGCTTTCTGGCGGATGACAAGGCACTGGATCCGGTGATGCGCGACATTGGAAAACGCGGTCTGATGTTCCTGGACGACGGGTCGACCGCACGGTCGCTGTCCGGAGACTTTGCCAAAGCCGTCGGCTTTCCCCACGCCTTTGCGGACGTGGTCATCGACGGTCAGGTCGACCGCCCGGCAATCCTTGCGAAGCTGGACGAACTGGAACGGATTGCCCGTCGCAACGGGCAGGCGATCGGCGTGGGTGCCGCCTTTGACGAAACGATTGCAGCTGTTGCCGAATGGCGCAACGAAGCGGTGGCCAGAGGCATAGAGTTCGTCGGCGTATCGGCACTCGCCAATGAAAACAAACCCTGAGGACACCATGAACAAGAACGAGACTTCCAGCCGTAAGGTCAAGGCAGAAGACCTGCCCTATCGTCCCTGTGTCGGGATCATGGTCTTGAACAAGGCAGGGTTCGTATGGTCCGGCCGCCGAATTCCCATCGGCAATTCCGAATATGACGGCTCCCCCCAGCTCTGGCAGATGCCGCAAGGGGGTATTGACCCTGGTGAAGATCCCTTGCCGGCTGCCATGCGCGAGCTTTACGAGGAAACGGGTATGAAGTCCGTCTCTTTGCTCGCAGAAGCAGGCCGATGGATCAATTATGACCTGCCGTCCGATTTGATCGGCATCGGACTGAAAGGCAAGTATCGTGGCCAGACCCAGCGCTGGTTTGCGTTTCGGTTCGAGGGTGACGAAAGCGAAATCGCCATCAACCCGCCACCAGGAGGCCATGAGCCGGAATTTGACGCATGGGAGTGGAAGCCTATGCGAGATCTTCCGGACTTGATCGTACCTTTCAAGCGTCGGGTCTATGAAGAGGTCGTTGCGGAATTCGCGCACCTCGCCGGCTGAGGCTTATCTCAGTTGCTTCGTTGGCCGCGCCGATACCGCTGAACGTGATCAACGAGGGCCCGCAGCTTGGGCGCCATGTTGCGGCGATT
Source organism: Hyphomicrobiales bacterium (assembly GCA_900473805.1). GTDB lineage: Bacteria > Pseudomonadota > Alphaproteobacteria > Rhizobiales > Rhizobiaceae > Allorhizobium. Next base: position 280,117 of record UCMS01000014.1, read on the forward strand.
GGGAAAGTAGAGATAAAAGCCCGGATAGGGTTTCAGATAGGCATCGAGAACGGAAACGAGTTCGCCGCTTTCGAGATAGGGCGCGAAGGTTTCGCGCACCGCATAGGTCAGCCCCGCCCCGGCCAGCGCCATGCGCAGCATCAGTCTGAGGTCGTTGGTGCTGATTTGCGGGCTGATTGCCACGGCGAAGCTGCGTCCCTTTTCATCGAACTCCCAAGGTGCCGGAACCTCATCAGGAGCCGGCCGCCAGGCAATGCAGCGATGCCTGACAAGTTCAGTCGGATGCTGCGGCACGCCATGCCTTGCGAGATAGGAGGGCGAGGCGACCACCGCCTCGCATTGATCGCCCGTCAGCGCAATCGCCACCATATCCTTCTCGATCACCTCACCCAAGCGCACCCCGGCATCAAAACCACGGGATACGATATCTCCTGTATCGTCGCTCACCGTCACATCGATGGTGATCTCTGGATGCGCTTCCGCTAAACCTCCGAGCAAGGGACCGGAGAGAAAGGCATCTGCTATCGAGGAGACAGCAATCTTGAGATGCCCCGCCGGTCTGGATTGGCCACCCAGATCCTCCAAAGCAGCCTCGATCTCCGCCATCGGACGGCCCAGCGTCGCCAGCAGTTTTTCTCCTGATTCCGTCAGCCTTACGCTGCGTGTCGTGCGCACGACGAGTGCGATTGCGCAGGCATTTTCGAGCCGCTGCACCCCTTGGCTGACAGCCGAACGGGTGACACCGAGGCGCCGGGCTGCGGCGGCAAAACTTTGTTCTTCAGCTACAGCGAGAAACATCGGTAGCAGGTTCAGATCCATCGTCATTGTAAAGCTTGGCTCACCAATTTGATCACTGTGAGCGGGATACCGGCGACAATGTGGTCCGTCTAGGGTCCTTGGCATGGGCGCAGCAATTGCGTCCAACCCAACACGAAAGGATTTTTCGATGGCCAGAGTTTTCAAATCGGTCTTGGCCGGTGCGCTTGCCTTTTCCATGCTCCCCGCTTTCTTGACCCAAGCGTCAGCGGCTGGCGCAGCTTGCGCCACAACCGGTGTAGAAAGCCCGCTTGCACTGCATCGCGACTGGATCATGGATGGCTGGGAACGACGCGAGGGCGACCCCGCCTTTGTCTTCGCCAAGAAGATGCAACGCTATTACGACCTGCAGAATACGCAGGGTGTCTTCTTTGACAATTTTGCCCCCGGGAAGACGCAGCTCTTCGGCGATTCCAGCCGGTACGGTGCCAATTGGGAGGATCTGCAGAATGCCGCGCGCTCCGTCCACCATGGCCTCAGCACCGGCCATGACCAGTTGGCCGACGGCAATGTTGCCTCGACGACTCTTGGCTTTGTCGGTCGCCTCGAGCGGCTGAACGGAGAGGTTCTCGCCTTCGACGGCCGTTCGCAACTCGGATGGATCTGCAAGGACGGCGCCTGGAAGATCCGCCAGGAACTGAATTATGCCTGGGTCGTCGAGCCGGAAGCCATTGCCGATCTGCTCGGGAAGGGAGTGCTGGCGCCATGATAAACGAAAGCCGAACAGGCCATCCCTATGTGGGCCTGTGGGTGACGGAGGACCGGTATATCCGCCACGAACTTCTGCCCGACAACCGCTATGTCGAAGCCCGCGGCAATCGCGAGCGGGCCTATCTAGGCCGTTACGAGATAACCGGTACCCATATCGAATACCAGGACGATACGGGCTTTACCGCTGATGGTGATTTTCGTGATGGCGTCCTCTATCATGCCGGCATGGTCTTGCGCCGGGAACGCTGATCCTGACCCTGGCAGGGCGGCTCCGTCCGGGCCGCCCTTCTGAGACGACATCAGGCAGCGGCGATGCCGCCTGTTTCCAAAGCAAACCCTTCATCCGCCCAGCCGGTTATGCCGCCGATCATCACCTTGACTTTTCGACCGAGTCTAGCCAGCCGAAGGGCCGCACGGTCGGTGCCGTTACAATGTGGCCCGGCGCAATAGACGACGAAGAGCACATCGGCAGGCCATTCCGCCATTTTGCGTTCAGTCATCTTGCCATGCGGTAAGTTGATAGCGCCCGGCACATGGGAGCGCTCGAAAAGGGAAGGCCCGCGCACATCGAGAAGCACAAAATCAGGGTCTCCCTTTTCCAGGGCTGCATGGACATCCCAGCAATCCGTCTCGAAGGCCAGACGCTTGGAATAATGCGCTTCAACAAGCGCGGGCTCTGCAGCAGGAATTTCAGTAACGAGGCTAGGCATCGGGTTTCCTCTCGGTTGGACGATCGGACCTTGCCTTCTTGCCGCATTTCACGAAACTGGCCTGGAAGACAATAGACGTAAATATCTGGCCAATGACATGGAACACGTCACCCTTTTCGACATCCCGGCTCAATGGGCCACGCGTTGTGACGCTCGCCTATGATGGACTTTGCACCTTTGAATTCGGAGTAGCCGTGGAAGTCTTCGGCCTTGCTCGGCCGGAGATGGGAAGAGGCTGGTACCGTCATGCCACTGCGGCCATAGAACAAAGCCCTCTGCGTGCCGCAGGCGGCCTTACGGCCACGGTCGCAGGCGGACTGGAACTCCTGCAGGAAGCGGATCTGATCGTCGTTCCGGGCTGGCGGGGAATCGATGAACCTGTACCAGACACCTTGCTCGACGCATTGCGCGCCGCCCATTTGAGAGGCGCTCGTCTGATGTCGCTGTGTTCGGGTGTGATGGTGCTTGCGGCCACCGGCCTGCTCAATGGGCGGCGCGCCACGACTCATTGGCGTTATGCCGATGCAATGGCGGCACGACATCCGCAGATCCACCTCGACCCGGATGTCCTTTATGTCGATGAGGGCGATATGCTGACCGCTGCAGGAAGTGCCGCCGGTATCGACCTCTGTCTGCATGTCGTGCGCCGCGATTTCGGCGCAGAAGCGGCCAATAGCGTGGCCCGACGTCTTGTCGTGCCACCCCATCGCGAGGGTGGCCAGGCACAGTTCATCGTGGCTCCGGTCCCCAAAGAGCGCGAGGGTCAGCGGCTCGGTCCTCTGATCGACTGGATCGACGCGAACCTGCAGCACGAATTGACCCTTGCGGACATGGCCGCACGCGCAGGCATGAGCACGAGGACATTCCAGCGCCGTTTCCGCGACCTCACAGGCAGCAGCCCCGGCGAATTTCTTCTCGCCCGTCGGCTGCGCCGCGCCTGTGATCTTTTGGAACGACAGGCAGCGATATCGGTGGATGATGTAGCACTCGCCGCAGGTTTCGGTACACCGGCGACATTGCGCCACCATTTCCGCAGCCGCCTGTCGACCAGTCCGGCGGCTTATCGATCCCGTTTTCGACATGTCGACTGAGACAGACCGAGGCGAGGGGAGAGAGGGCCTTGCTACTTCACGGCAGCATTGCCACCATCCGCATAGAGCGCCGAGCCGGCGACGAAACTTCCCATGGGTCCAGCGAGAAAAAGCGCGGCGGCAGCGATTTCCTCCGGTTGCGCGATCCGTTTGAGGGCGTGCAGCGAGGCCGCCCAGTCCTTCTGCGCCTGGTTTCCCGCCATGGAAGTGTCGGTTCCGCCGGGAAGCAGCGCATTGGCGCGGATGCCCTTGGCCCCATAATCTGCGGTGATCCCTTTCACCAGCCCCATCAATCCGGCTTTGGCCGCACCATAGGCCGCCATACCCGGCAGACCGACGCTCGTGCCAACGAAGCTGGAGACGAAGACAAGAGCGCCACCACCGGTCTTTAACATTGCCGGGATCTGTTCCCGCGATGCCAGAAAGGCGGAGGTGAGATTGACACTCATTACGTCGCTCCACGTTTGCGTATCGAGCTCGGCGAGTGGAGCAATCTGTCCGACCATACCGGCATTGTTGATCGCCATGTCGAGACGACCAAAATGGTCAAGCGCAGCCTGCACCATTTTGGCCTGTGTCTCGGTTTGAGCCACGTCTCCCGGAACGACTGCGGCGCGACCGCCGGACTGTCGGATTTCCGAAGCCACCTTGTCGAGGGCCTCAGAACCACGAGCGTTCAGGATGACGGCAGCGCCATGTTGAGCGAAGAGATGCGCAGTTGCGCGCCCGATGCCGGAGGACGCGCCGGTAATGATGGCCACTTTGCCGTGAAGACTGTTCATGATGATGATCTCCTGGGTTGGGAGATCGGTGATAGAGGTCGGCTGCGGGCCTAGCCCACCCGTTTCTTGCGCAACCACATCCGTCGTTGCAGATGCGGCTTACAAGGGATGTGAGAGAGAGGACTAACGATCCGTCGCTGCGGCCTCTTCCGCGCTTTCCTCGATCCGTTCCATGTCGTCATCGGAGAGACCGAAGTGATGACCGATCTCGTGGATCAGCACATGGGTTATGATATCCCCCAGCGCCTCCTCGTTTTCGGCCCAATAATCCAGGATAGGGCGACGATAAAGCGTGATGCGGTTGGGCATCATGCCCGTTTCCATCGTGAAACGTTCGGAAATGCCACGCCCTTCGAAGAGGCCGAGCAGATCAAAGGGCGTTTCCAGCGCCATATCCTCGAACACTTCATCCGTTGGAAAATCAGTGATCTCGATGATGAGATCCTTGGTCAGGTCGCGGAATTCCTGCGGCAAGTGGCCATAGGCCTCGATCGCCAGCGACTCGAACGTGCTGATCGTCGGGGCATGGCGTTCGCGCCAATCCTCGCTCTGGTCAATGCGGGCCATGATTACTCCTTACTGGTTGAAGATATAGGCGTTTTGCCCGCCCATTTCGAGAGCAAATCCCGAAGAGGAATAAATTCTTATTGGAATCCAGTTGACTCTTTTGTTCGGCTCTGGAATCTCTAAGAACATATAGAGAACAAATGATCCAGGAGAGACCGTCATGGGCGTGAGCCCTCTGGCGCATGAAGAGCTTTTTTCCCTTCGGCAGGCCATCGCCCGCATCGAAGGAAAGCCCGATCATGCCGCCCGTCTGGCAGCAGGACTTGACGAGAAGAGCCACGCTGAAATGCCGGACAAGGAGAGCTCTGCCTCCAGCATGTCGGCCTTCCGGTTCGAAAGCCTCATGGCAGAACTGGTTATGCCAGGTCTGATGGTGGAACTGCGTGGGGAGCGGTTGCAGCAAGCCGGTGCCACCACCGGTTTTGCGCTGGCCCTGGCAATCATCGGCGCAGACCAGGCAACAACCGGAAGACCCAAGCGCATGCTTTTCATCGCGGATCCTGATGTCGTGCGGGATTCGGGCCTGATCTACGCGCCGGGCCTCGTGGATTTCGGACTGCATCCAGCCGAACTGGTACACGCACTACCGCGCAGGATCGAAGATGCCCTTTGGCTGGCGGAAGCAGCATTGGCATCACGAGCCTTCTCTAGCGTCGTGCTCGAAATACGTGGCAATCCCAAAAAATTCGGTCTGACCGAGAGCCGACGCCTCAGCCTCAGGGTCCGCGGCTGCGGGGGCAGACTGTATGTACTGCGACAGGCAGGAGAGGAAGAGGCATCAAGCGCCTCGCTTCGTCTGTCCGTCAAGACCGCGCCGGCGGCGGCGCGCATTCTCGCCGATGGAACCCTGCTGGGCGGCAGCATCGGGCTTCCTGCTTTTTCTATCCTTGCCGAGAAGTCCCGCTTTCCGGGACGGACGGAGTTTATCCTGGAGTGGAACCCCTATGACCGCCGCCTTTGCCCCCTTGCTCACGCAGGATCAACCAGCGCCGAATCGCCGGATTCTCTGCCTCTACTTTCCACGGCTCGCGACCGATCGCATCGCCCGCCGGCGCTGGGGTCTGTCGTGGCGTTCGGCCCCATCCTCGAGCGGGCATCCTGAACGGGCACCTCTCGTCTGTGCCGCCCGTGCCGCCAATGCCATGCGATTGACGGCGCTTGATGAAGCCGCCGAAAGCTTGGGTCTGCGCATCGGCCAAGGTCTGGCAGAGGCCCGCGCCATCTGTGCTGCCTTGGATGTGGTCGAAGCCGATCCGGCAGCGGATCGGGCCTTTCTCGAGGCCATCGCCGATTGGTGTGACCGCTACACACCGCTGGTGGCACTAGATGGAGAAGACGGTCTTGCCCTCGACATCACCGGTTGCGCCCACCTGTTCGGGGGTGAGGCCTCCCTCGTAGAGGATCTTGCCGGACGGCTGGCGGGCTTCGGCCTTGCCGTAGAGGTTTCGGTCGCCCCGACACCGGGCCTCGCCCGCGCCATCAGTCGGTTTGGAGGGCCACGAGTAATTGCCGGTCCCGAGGCGCAGGATGTTCTCGCCCCGCTGCCGGTCTCAGCCCTTCGGCTTGAACCGCAGACCATCATGGATCTGGCCCGGGTCGGCCTGAAAACCGTCGGCGATCTCCTCGCTGCCGCCCGCGCACCGATCACCCGCCGTTTTGGACGCGCCCCTCTGCTGAGGCTCGATCAGGCACTGGGTCGAGAAGGGGAGGCCATCTCCCCGCGCCGCATGCCGGCACTGCTTTCGGCCGAACGACGGCTAGCCGAACCGATTGTCGCTGAAGACCATATCCTAGACCTCGCGGGGCGTCTGGCCACAGGCCTGAAAACGGCTCTCGAAGCCAGAAATGAAGGCGGGCGCCTGTTTGAACTGTTGATCTTTCGCGTCGACGGCCGCGTCTTTCGTATCGAAGTCGGCGCCTCGGCCCCCTTGCGCGATCCTCTTCGTATCAAGGCCCTGTTCAAGGAACGGCTTTCTGTTCTCAAGGACGAATTGGAAGCTGGTTTCGGCTTCGAACTGCTGCGTCTCAACGTGCTCTGGAGCGAATCCTTTGAAAACCGCCAGTCAGGCCTCGTTGAAGAAGAGGATGAGAGCGAACATTTAACCAGGTTCCTTGACCAGGTATTTGCACGCCTTGGAGAGAGGGCGCTCCGACTGCCGGTGTCTCTTGCCAGTCATTGGCCGGATCGCGCGTCAACTCATGCGCCCATCGCCGACGGATTGAAGACACTGGGCAGTCGGCAGGCGACCGAGCAGTCCGTGAAGCCACCCATGCGTGGCGAGCGCCCCTTGCGTCTGCTCAGTCAGCCCGAAGAGGTGGAGGTCATGTCAGCCGTACCCGATGGGCCGCCTGCAAGCTTTCGCTGGCGACGGGTTCAACGCCGCATCACCCGCGCAGAAGGACCCGAACGTCTTGCCCCTGAATGGTGGATCGATGGCGAGAATGCGGAACCCCGTGATTATTTTCGCATCGAAGACACTATGGGACAGCGGTACTGGCTATACCGCAAGGGACTTTACGAGCGGGAGACGGCGAACCGTCCGACCTGGTTTCTGCAGGGGATGTTTTCGTGACATCCGCCGCTTCCAACAATGGCCCCCCATTTTACGAGATAGGACTGAAGAGTAATTTTTCCTTTCTCGACGGGGCCTCGCATGCCGAGGAATTGGTCGAGCAGGCGCTCGCCCTGGGCCTGGACGGCATCGGCCTTGCTGACTTGAATACGGTATCGGGCGTCGTTCGCCTGCACGCCTCGGCAAAGCAGAAAGGTCTTGCGTTTCGACCCGGCGCGCGTCTTGTTTTTGCTGACGACACACCCGAACTGCTCGCCTACCCCATCGATCGCAAAGGTTGGGGCAATCTCTGTCGTCTTTTAAGTGCCGGAAACCTGCGTTCGCAGAAAGGCGTCTGCACGCTTTACGAGACTGACCTCTTGGATTGGTCCGGCAATCTCCTTTTTATCGCGATTCCACCATGCTTACCGGAAGTCGCCGACAGCAAAGCCTTTGCACTGCGTCTGCAACGCCTTCTGCCGGCCTTGAAGGATAAGCTTCATCTGGCACTCACCCCGCGTCATGACGGCCTGGATCGCAAGACCTTTGCCGAACTGGAATTGATCGGGCGCAGCCTCCGCCTGCCATTGGTCGCCACCAATGACGCCATCTATCATGCACCGGAACGGAAGCCTCTCGCAGATGTGGTGGTCGCCATCCGTGAGCATGTCGACGTAGCAGACGCCGGGTTCCGACTTCATGCCCATGCCGAACGTCACCTGAAGAGCGGTCGGGAAATGGCCCGTCTCCTTCGAGGATATCCTGAAGCCATCGCCAATAACGTGAGATTTTTTAGCCGGCTCAATTTTTCGCTCGATGAACTGGCACATCAATATCCCGACGAAAGCTTCGAAGGAGAATCGCCGGCACTGGCCCTGCGTCGACTGACCTATGAGGGAGCCAGGAAACGTTATCCCGAAAAAATTCCTGAAAAGGTTCTGGGTCTGCTCGATTACGAACTGAAGCTCATCGCCGAGAAACGCTACGAGCCCTATTTTCTCACCGTCTACCGCATCGTCTGCCACGCCCGCGAGAGCAACATCCTCTGCCAGGGGCGCGGGTCGGCAGCCAACTCCGCCGTTTGTTTCTGCCTCGGCATCACCGAGGTGGATCCGCAGAAGACGACGCTTCTGTTCGACCGCTTCATTTCCACCGAGCGTGACGAACCGCCCGATATCGATGTGGATTTCGAGCATGAAAAACGCGAGGACGTAATCAGGTTCATCTATCAGACCTATGGCCGGGAACATGCGGCACTGACCGCCGCCGTCATCAGCTACCGCGCCCGTTCTGCCGGCCGCGAAGTGGCAAAGGCCTTTGGCCTATCGGAGGATGTACAGTCGGCACTGGCCGGCTCGATCTGGGGCTGGTGGACGAGCGACTTCACCGAAGAACAAGCCAATGCGGCCGGACTGAACCTCAAGGACCCGACAACGCGCCGCGTCCTTTCCTACGCCCAGGCTCTCCAGGGTTTTCCGCGCCACCTTTCCCAGCATGTCGGTGGCTTCGTCATCACCCGCGACCGGCTGGACGAGGTCGTACCGATTATGAACACGGCCGATGGTCGCTACATGGTGGAGTGGGACAAGGATGATCTGGACACGTTGAAGATCCTCAAGATCGACGTCTTGGCGCTTGGCATGCTGACCTGTCTCGCCAAAGCCTTTGCTCTGCTATCGGAGCATTATGAGCGCCATGAGAGCCTTGCTTCGATCAACGCGGACCAGCGGCCTGAGGTCTACGACATGATCTGCCGGGCCGATACACTCGGTGTCTTCCAGATCGAAAGCCGTGCCCAGATGAGCATGCTGCCGCGGCTCAAGCCGCGAAAATTCTACGATCTCGTTATCGAAGTCGCCATTGTCCGCCCCGGCCCAATCCAGGGCAACATGGTGCACCCCTATCTCAAGCGTCGGGAGGATAAACTGGCAGGACGACCGATCGAGTATCCGAGTGCCGAATTGAAAACCGTCCTGGAACGCACATTGGGCGTTCCCCTCTTCCAGGAACAGGCGATGCAGATCGCCATCACCGCCGCCGGCTTCACGCCGGCCGAGGCCGACAGGCTTCGGCGGGCCATGGCCACCTTTCGCCGCACCGGCCAGGTCTCAAGTTTCCAAAAGCGCATGATCGACGGCATGGTCGATCGAGGCTATGACCGGGATTTTGCCGCCCGCTGCTTCAGCCAGATCGAAGGTTTCGGCGAATACGGATTTCCCGAAAGTCATGCGGCCTCTTTTGCCCTGCTGGTTTACGTGTCCTGCTGGTTCAAGGTCTATTATCCCGACGTTTTCTGCGCCGCGATCCTGAACTCCCAGCCCATGGGCTTTTATGCGCCTGCCCAATTGGTGCGGGACGCCCGTGAACATGGCGTCGACATGCGACCGGTCGATGTCAATTATTCCACCTGGGACTGCGGACTGGAATCCGATCCCGACGGGATATCCGCTTTTGATCCGAACCGGCTTGCAGCGCGCCATCGCTCCATGGCTTCGGTGATCAAGACCAGGAAGGCTGTACGCCTCGGCTTTCGCCAGATCAAAGGCCTGTCCCAACCGGATATGGACCGTCTCGTGGCCTGCAGGGCCGAGGGCTATGATTCCGTACGGGATCTTTGGCTGCGCACCCGACTTCCCCGCAGCGTCATCGAAAAGCTCGCTGATGCCGATGCCTTTTCCTCTCTCGGCCTGTCCCGCCGCGATGCGCTCTGGGCGGCCCAGGCGCTCGATGCGGAAGCGGCGGTCGAGGTGCTCCCCCTTTTCGAGACGGCTCCCTTGGAAAACCTGCAACAAGAGGCCGAGGTCGCGCTGCCCCGCATGCTCCCGGGGGAAGAGGTTCTCAGCGACTATCGAACGCTGACTTTCTCTCTGAAGGCTCACCCCATTTCCTTCCTGCGTCCCGATATGCGCAAAGCGGGACTGAAATCGGCATCGGAGCTGGAAATCCTTGCCCATGGGGCCCAGGTCACAGTGGCCGGCCTTGTCCTGGTGCGTCAGCGGCCGGGCTCGGCCAAGGGTGTGATTTTCATGACACTGGAGGATGAGACCGGAACAACCAATGTCATTGTCTGGCCGAAGATCTTCGAACGCTACAGGCCTGTCGTTATGGGCGCTCGGCTCGTTTGCCTTCGCGGCCGTCTACAGAAGGCCCACGGCGTGATCCATGTGGTTGCCGACCATCTGGTCGATGCGACACAACGCCTCGGCCTGCTGCAGAAGGATTTGGCGAGCTTCAATACGCTGGCTCATGCCGACGAAGTTCGAAGGCCAGGTGTCGATCACCGCCATGTCCTTCAGGAAAAACAGCCCCCTAGGGTTGGCGCAGCCCCGCCACCAGGCCACCCTCGGCGAAGTGCAATGGCCGATCTCCTGCCCAAGGGACGCAATTTTCACTAAGTTGGCGGAGAAAGACGCGTCTGCAAATTTTCTTGACAAAGAGCATAAGGTTTACCAGAAAGGGGAGAGTAAGTGTCATGTTTGACGGTTTCCGATCCCATGCTGGTCTGCAGCTGCAATTACATCACCGACAAGGACATCCAGGCTGTTATCAATGAGCTGCTGGATGAAGACTGTTGGCAGCTGATCGTTCCCGGCAAGGTTTATCATGCCATGGGCAAGCGCGGTCGCTGCTGCGGTTGTTTTCCGAACGTGGTGGACCTGATCATCAAGACGACTGCCGAATATCATGCGGCACGCAAGACCGAAGAAACCAAGGTCGTCAATTTCATGGAACGGCTGAAGCTCTTCCATGAAGAACAGAAGGCAGCACTCGCAGAGCGTCGCCAGGCCATGCTCGCAGCGCGCCGCGCGGGCTGAGTCTTTCCTCCAATCTCTTCATGATCGTGCTGCCGATGACACATCGGCACTGTTACTCCCCGGAACTCCCTGGTTCGAATACCTTCCCGGGGACGGGTCGATCATGACCTGCTCCGAAATTAGAATTCTTCTAAAAAGGCATCTCGACAGATCAAGTCGCCGCCGCTAGTGTTTCGCAATTCCAATCTCATAAAGGACGACGACGATGAAGGGTGATCCCAAGGTCATTGAGCAGCTCAACGAAGCGCTGTTTCTCGAGCTGGGCGCGGTCAATCAGTACTGGTTGCACTACCGCCTGCTCAACGATTGGGGCTACACAAAGCTCGCAAAGAAGGAGCGGGCCGAGTCGATCGAGGAAATGCAGCACGCCGACAAGATCATCGACCGCATCATCTTCCTCGAAGGTCACCCGAACCTGCAGACCGTCGCGCCGCTGCGCATTGGCCAGAACGTCAAGGAAGTGCTGGAAGCAGATCTCGCCGGCGAATACGACGCCCGGACCGCCTATAAGGCCTCGCGCGACATCTGTCATGCTGCCGGGGACTACGTCTCGATGAAGCTTTTCGAAGCGCTCCTCATGGACGAAGAGGGCCATATCGACTTCCTGGAAACCCAACTGGATCTGCTCGCCAAGATCGGCGAAGAGAAATACGGCCTACTCAATGCCGAATCGGCCGATTCCGCCGAGTAATGCACGGTAACGCTGGACTATGCCCAGCACGACCATGAACACAAACGAAAAGCCCGAAGGTCCTGCCTTCGGGCTTTTCGTTTTGCAATTTCGCCAGAAACTCCAGCGGCGGCAATGCCAGCGAGTGATGCAGTTTCAACTGCCCCGGTTCTGCCGGTTCGCGATCAGGTCGTCGACGACACCGGGATCGGCCAGCGTCGACGTATCGCCAAGAGCCCCGAAGTCGTCCTCGGCGATCTTGCGCAGAATACGTCGCATGATCTTGCCCGAACGCGTCTTTGGCAGCCCTGGGGCAAACTGGATCTTGTCCGGGCTGGCGATCGGCCCGATTTCCGAACGCACATGTTTGACGAGATCAGCGCGCAAGGCCTCATTGCCTTCGTGGCCGGACATCAGCGTGACGTAGCAATAAATGCCCTGGCCCTTGATGCTGTGCGGGTACCCGACGACAGCGGCTTCCGACACCAGGTGGTGGGATACCAGCGCCGATTCGACTTCCGCTGTCCCGAGACGATGCCCCGAAACGTTGAGAACGTCATCGACGCGACCCGTGATCCAGTAGTAGCCATCCTCATCGCGACGGCAGCCGTCCCCGGTAAAATACTTGCCCTTGTAGGTCGAGAAGTAGGTCTGCACAAACCGCTCATGATCGCCATAGACAGAGCGCGCCTGACCGGGCCAGCTGTCCGTGATGCAGAGATTGCCGTCGGTGGCTCCTTCCAGAACCTTGCCTTCATTGTCGACCAGTTCCGGCTTCACCCCGAAGAAGGGGCGGGTCGCAGAGCCGGGTTTGAGCGGCGTGGCGCCGGGCAGGGGAGTGATCATGATCCCGCCTGTCTCCGTCTGCCACCAGGTATCGACCACCGGCGACTTCTGCTCACCGACAACATTGTAATACCATTCCCAGGCTTCGGGATTGATCGGCTCGCCCACCGAACCCAGCAGACGAAGAGACGATCTGTTGGAGCGTTTGACGAAGTCGTCGCCGGCGCCCATCAGCGACCGGATTGCGGTCGGCGCCGTGTAAAAGATATTCACCTTGTGCTTCTCGACCACCTCCCAGAAACGTCCCTGGTCGGGGAAGGTCGGCACCCCTTCGAACATCAGCGTCGTCGCGCAATTCGCGAGCGGTCCGTAGACGATGTAGGAATGTCCCGTGACCCAGCCAACGTCGGCCGTGCACCAGTAAATATCACCGTCATGATAGTCGAAGACGTATTCATGGGTCATCGACGCGTAGACGAGATAACCGCCTGTCGTATGCATAACCCCCTTTGGCTTGCCCGTCGAACCGGACGTGTAGAGGATGAACAGCGGATCTTCCGCCTTCATCTTCACCGGCGGGCAATCAGGCTTCACCGTGTGGACTTCCTGGTGATGCCAGAGATCGCGGCCCGGAGCCCAGCCGATCTTGCCGCCGGTGCGGCGAACGACGAGCACCTTGTTGACGATGACATACTGCTTGGCGGCGATGTCGATGGCGATGTCGGTATTTTCCTTGAGCGGCACCGGCTTTCCGCCTCGTACGCCTTCGTCGCAAGTGATCACGAAAGTGGATTCACAGTCGACGATGCGCCCCGCGAGCGCTTCCGGCGAAAAGCCACCGAACACGACCGAATGGATGGCACCGATGCGCGCGCAAGCGAGCATGGCATAGGTCGCCTCGGGGATCATCGGCATATAGATGGTAACGCGATCGCCCTTCTTCACACCATGCTTCTTCAGCACGTTCGCCATCCGGCAAACATGCTCGTAAAGCTCGTTATAGGTGATCTTCTTGTCGATATACGGGTTGTCGCCTTCCCAGATGATGGCCACCCGTTCGCCATGCGTCTTCAGATGACGGTCGATGCAGTTGTAGGAGACGTTCGTCAGACCATCCTCGAACCATTTGATCGGCACCTTGCCCTTAAACGAGGTGTTTTTGACCTTGGTATAGGGCTTGAACCAGTCGATACGTTTGCCGTGCTTGCCCCAGAACTTCTCGGGGTCCTCGATGCTTTCTTCGTACCACTTGAGGTACTTGTCCTCATCGATCAGCGCCTGAGCTTTTGCCGACTTCAGCACCGGATAGGTTTTGGCTGACATGAATTCCTCCCATGTTGACGGGCCACAACTGGCGACCAGGACCGTCCTCCCCGGCCTATCGCGGCTATTCATATCAGGAGAAATTCAGCCAGCAATTAGACAAAGGTCATTCGCGTCTTGGAGAATTGCAATTTCGTTACATTCTCGCTATAAGGACGCCGAATTCCCGGAAATAGTGGTTTAAACCCACGGCCCGCGACAACCGGCGCGGACCCTCAGAAGGATTGTATCCATGGCCCAGACACTGCTCATGCCGAAGGCGACTGCCGTTTGGCTCGTCGACAATACCGCGCTGTCATTCGACCAGATCGCGCAGTTCTGCAAACTGCATCCGCTCGAGGTCAAGGCGATTGCAGACGGCGAAGCAGCCCAAGGCATCAAGGGTTTGGATCCGATCGCGACGGGTCAGCTGTCGCGCGACGAAATCGTCAGGGCGGAGAAGGATCCGAACCACAAACTCAAGCTTTCCGAACCGAAGGTCCGCGTGCCGGATTCCAAGCGTCGCGGCCCGCGTTACACTCCGGTATCCAAGCGCCAGGATCGCCCGAACGCCATTCTCTGGCTGGTACGCAACCATCCCGAACTGAAGGACGCACAGATTTCGCGTCTCGTCGGCACGACCAAGTCGACGATCGAGCAGATCCGCGAGCGCACCCACTGGAACTCGACGAACCTCGCACCGATGGATCCGGTGACGCTCGGCCTTTGCAGCCAGATCGACCTCGACCTGGAAGTGGAGAAGGCATCGAAGGGCCGGCCGCTGCCGACTGCCGCTGAACTCGGCGCCACACTCCAGTCGACCCTTGAGACGGAGAATCTTCCCTTCGGCTATGACCGCGAGGAAGAGAAGGAAAAAGAGATCGACGCAAACGCCGTTTTTGCCAAGCTTCAGTCTCTCAGGTCAGACCGCCGCAACGACGACGAGGACGACCAGTACTGATCCTGTAAACCAGGCGAAAAACAGAACCCCGGCCCCTTGCGGTAACCGGGGTTTTCTTTTGCCCGAACGGATTTTCTGTCAACCGGTGGCGACTTTGGCCGGGGCCGCCACTTGGCCATGTGCCTGCAGCACCGCAGTGATCTCATCGAGGATGGCAGGGTCATCGATTGTCGCAGGCATCTTCCAGGGAAGACCGTCGGCGATCTTCTGCATGGTTCCGCGCAGGATCTTCCCCGAGCGCGTTTTGGGCAATCGATCGACCATCAGCACCATCTTGAAGGCCGCCACGGGGCCAATTTCGTCGCGAACGAGTTGCACGACTTCCTTGGCAATGACGGCGTGATCACGGTGAACATTCTTCTTCAGCACCAGAAAGCCGCAGGGGATCTGTCCCTTGAGCGCATCGGCAATCCCGATCACGGCGCACTCGGCAACATCTGGGTGCATGGCACATACCTCCTCCATGCCACCGGTCGAGAGGCGGTGCCCCGCGCAGTTGATGATATCGTCGGTCCTTGCCATGACGAAGACATAGCCGTCTTCATCAATGATGCCAGCATCGGCCGTCTTGTAATAGCCCGGGAACTCCTCAAGGCAGGCAGATCGAAACCGCTCTTCCGCATTCCAGAAAGACACGAGGCAGCCGGGCGGCAAAGGCAGTTTGGCGACAATGTTCCCAAGCGTGCCACGCGCCACGGGGTGCCCCGCGTCATCAAGCACGTCAAGCGCGTAACCAGGCATCGGCTTGGTTGGTGAGCCATGCTTCACGGGAAGCAGACCGAGCCCCGCCGGGTTGGCGGCAATTGCCCAGCCGGTTTCAGTCTGCCACCAATGATCGATGACAGGGATTTTCAGCTTGGCCTCCGCCCATTTGAGCGTTTCTGGATCCGCCCGCTCCCCCGCCAGAAACAGCGCACGCAGACCCGACAGGTCATAGCGCCCCATATGCTCCCCGTCGGGATCGTCACGCCGGATGGCACGGAAGGCCGTTGGAGCGGTAAAGAGCACTTTGACATCATGATCGTTGACGACCCGCCAAAACGTTCCGGCATCCGGCGTCCCCACGGGTTTTCCTTCGAAGATGACGGTGGCGTTGCCGGCGAGCAAGGGACCGTAGACGATATAGGAATGACCGACGACCCAGCCGATGTCGGATGCCGCCCAGAACACTTCCCCCGGCTTCACCCCGTATATGTTGCGCATCGTCCAGTTGAGCGCCACCATGTGACCGCCCGTGTCCCGGACGACCCCCTTCGGTTGACCCGTCGTTCCGGAAGTGTAGAGGATATAGAGAGGATCGGTCGAAGAGACCCCTACGCAGTCGACGGTGGTTCCGGTCAGCTTTTCCTGCTCGATCGCCTGGGCGAGATCCACATCGCCATGCTCGTAGCGCAACGGCGCATGATACTGGTCGCGTTGCAACACGAGGCAATAGTCCGGCTTGACCTTTGCCATGTCGATCGCCTGATCAAGAAGCGGCTTGTAGGGAACGATGCGGCCGGGCTCCAGCCCGCAGCTGGCACCGATCACCACCTTGGCACCGGAATCATCGATACGCGTGGCGAGTTCGTGGGCGGCAAAACCACCAAATACGACGGAATGCACGGCTCCGATCCGGGCACAGGCCAACATGGCGAACACGGCTTCAGGAATCATCGGCATATAGATGATCACTCGATCACCCTTCACGACGCCATGATTGCGGAGGACGCCGGCAAGCGCCGATACCTCGCTCAGGACTGCGTCATAGCTGTAACGCGCCGTCTGCCCGGTCATGGGGCTGTCATAAATAATCGCAGTCTGTGCCCCTCGACCGGCGATCACATGACGGTCGATACAGTTGTAGCAGGTATTGGTTTGACCGCCGGCGAACCAGCGTCCGAAGGCTCCCAGGTCGCCGTCGAAGATCTTCTCGGGCGGGCTGAACCAGTGGATGTCTTCGGCAGCCCGTGCCCAGAATGCGTCCGGAGCCGCTTGCCAGGCGGCATAGATGTCCTGATAACCGTTTTGCATGGCAACCCTCCCGAGGTAGTGAAGGCCTCCCGGCCTCTATCGGAATATTAGGATTGCCGGCATATTCTGGGAAGCCAGACCAAAGCGCTATGCCGAAGGTCTAACGCCGGATCAGCGGCTGCCGAAAATGGCCGAGCCGACGCGAACACTTGTCGCTCCGAACCCGATGGCTGTTTCAAAGTCTCCGGACATGCCCATAGACAGCTTCGCCAGGCCGTTTTCGAAGGCGAGCTTGGTAAGCAGCGCGAAGTGGGGACCGGGATTTTCATCGACCGGAGGAATGCACATCAGCCCGTCCACCTGCAGGCCCAGTTGGTCGCGGCATAGTGTCACGAATTGCGCTACATCATCCGGCGCGATACCAGCCTTTTGCGGCTCCATCCCCGTATTGACCTGGATATAGACGCGCAGCGAACGCTCTTGCGCCGCTATCTCGGCAGCAAGCGCCCGTGCAATCTTTTCGCGATCGACGCTTTCGATCACATCGAACAGCGCGACCGCATCGGCCGCCTTGTTCGACTGCAGGGGACCGATCAGATGCAGTTCGATATCGGGCGCCTTGGCTTTCAGCCCCGGCCACTTGCCTTGAGCTTCCTGAACGCGGTTTTCACCGAAGACCCTTTGGCCAGCATCGATGGCTGGCTGAATATCCGGCGCATCAAAGGTCTTCGAGACGGCAACAAGAGTAATGGAATCCGGCTCACGACCGGCCTCCCGCGCTGCCATGATGATCTTCGAGCGAACCTCGCCCAGCCTCTGTTCGACAGACATGACTGCTCCTTATCAGCATTCCCGCGACTGGAGCGCGGGTCCATGCGCAATGGGTTAAGGGTCTCTGTGCAGCCTGACAAGACATCACCACCGCGGATCAGGGAAGCACCTCAAAAACTTGACGCTTGGTCGGTTTCATGATGAAGGTCAGCCCTCCCTTTTGACGCTATTTCCGGAACTGCAATCCATGGCCACCGAACGTTACAACCCGCGCGACGCCGAGCCCCGTTGGCAAGCCAAATGGGCCGAGGAAAAAGTCTTCGAGACCGACAACGCGGATCCGCGCGAGAAGTACTACGTGCTCGAGATGTTCCCCTATCCGTCGGGACGCATCCACATGGGCCATGTCCGCAATTATGCCATGGGTGATGTGGTGGCCCGCTACAAGCGTGCCCGCGGCTACAACGTGCTGCATCCGATGGGCTGGGATGCCTTCGGCATGCCGGCAGAAAATGCTGCGATGAAGAACAAGGTCCACCCTAAAGCCTGGACTTATGATAACATCGCCACCATGCGCGGCCAGCTGAAATCCATGGGCCTGTCGCTCGACTGGTCGCGCGAATTCGCGACCTGTGATGTCGACTATTACCATCGCCAGCAGCACCTCTTCCTGGATTTCCTTGAAAAGGGTCTGGTCTACCGCAAAAATTCCAAGGTCAACTGGGATCCGGAAGACATGACGGTGCTCGCAAACGAGCAGGTGATTGACGGCCGCGGCTGGCGCTCCGGCGCGCTGGTCGAGCAGCGCGAGTTGACGCAGTGGTTCTTCAAGATCACCGACTTCAGCCAGGACCTTCTCGACGCACTCGATGAACTCGACCAGTGGCCCGAAAAGGTCCGCCTGATGCAGAAGAACTGGATCGGTCGCTCGGAAGGCATGCTGGTCCGTTGGGAGGTCGCTTCAGGCAGCACCGAGACGGAAGTGACCGTTTACACGACGCGCCCCGACACACTGTTCGGCGCGTCCTTCCTGGCAATTGCAGCAGACCATCCGATGGCGCGGGAGGTTTCGGCGACCAATCCGGACGTCGACGCCTTCTGCCAGGAATGCCGCCATGCCGGCACCTCTCTTGCTGCGCTTGAGACCGCCGAGAAGAAGGGGATCGACACTGGCATTCGCGTCAAGCATCCGCTTGATCCCAGCTGGGAACTGCCGGTATACGTCGCGAATTTCGTGCTGATGGAATACGGCACGGGCGCCATTTTCGGCTGCCCTTCCGGCGACCAGCGCGACCTCGATTTCGCCCGCAAATATGATCTGCCCGTCGTTCCCGTAGTCATGCCGAAGGACGGTGACGCGGCCACTTTCGCCGTTGGCGACACCGCCTTCACTGACGACGGCGTGATGATCAATTCGCGCTTCCTCGATGGCCTGTCGACCACAGAGGCTTTCGAAGAGGTAGCCAATCGCCTGTCGGCTCAGTCGCTGGGGAACGCTCCACAGGGCGAGCGTAAGGTGAATTTCCGCTTGCGCGACTGGGGTATCTCCCGTCAGCGCTACTGGGGCTGCCCGATTCCGGTGATCCATTGCGACGACTGTGGCGTGGTTCCGGTCCCCAAAAAGGATCTCCCGGTCCGCCTGCCCGATGACGTGACCTTCGACAAGCCGGGCAACCCGCTCGACCGCCATCCGACCTGGCGCCATGTCTCCTGCCCTTGCTGCGGCAAGGATGCCCGTCGCGAGACGGACACGATGGACACATTTGTCGACTCCAGCTGGTATTACGCCCGCTTCACTGCGCCCTGGGAAGACAATCCGACGGATGTTGCGGCTGCCAACAAGTGGTTGCCTGTCGACCAGTACATTGGCGGGATCGAGCACGCGATCCTTCATCTTCTCTACTCGCGCTTCTTCACCCGCGCGATGCGCGAGACGCGTCATGTCGACATCAAGGAACCCTTCAAGGGGTTGTTCACACAAGGCATGGTCGTCCACGAAACCTACAGCATCGGCGAGGGTTTGGAGCGCGAGTGGGTGGCTCCCGCCGATCTGCGCATCGAAGAGGTTGATGGCAACCGGCGGGCATACCTCCTGACCAATGGTCAGGAAGCCCGGATCGGCTCGATTGAAAAGATGTCGAAGTCGAAGAAGAACGTCGTCGATCCCGACGATATCATCTCGTCTTATGGCGCCGATACGGCACGCTTCTTTGTTCTGTCTGACTCGCCGCCGGATCGCGATGTGATCTGGTCAGAAGCCGGCGTAGAGGGAGCACACCGCTTTGTTCAGCGGGTCTGGCGCCTGATTTCGGAGGCCGCCGACGAATTGCGTCCAGTAGTGCCGAATCCGGCTAAGGATGGTGCTGCCCTTGAAGTCTCCCGCGCAGCTCACAGAACGCTGAAGGCGGTCCAGTCTGATCTGGACAAGCTTGCGTTCAACAAGGCAATCGCGCGGATCTACGAACTGGTAAACACGCTGGCCTCGCCACTGACCCAGGTTGCCACCGGCAACGCGGAATCCTCTCTGAAACAAGCGCTTCGCAATGCCGCTGAAATCCTCGTGCACCTGATAGCTCCCATGACCCCCCATCTGGCAGAGGAATGCTGGAAGGTGCTGGGAAATGAGGGGCTCGTGGCCCAGACACCGTGGCCGAGCTATGATGACGCGCTGGTCGCTGAGAATGAAGTCACGCTGCCGGTTCAGATCAACGGCAAGAAGCGTGCGGAATTGACAATCAACCGTGACGCGGATCAAACTGCCGTAACCGAAGCCGTCTTGGCACTCGACGCGGTGCGCAACACATTGAACGGCCAAGCACCGAAAAAGGTCATCGTCGTTCCGGGAAGGATCGTAAACATTGTTCTCTGAACCTCGGAAATCACAAATGCTTCGTCGGACGATGTTGGTTGCCGCAGCTTTGCTCTTGGCGGGATGCCAGGCGCGCCCTCTCTACCAGAGTATGGATGGCGATGGTGGAACCCGTGGTTCACTGGCAGCAATCGCCTATTCGCCCGCAGACAGCCGTGTCGGCTTGGAAACGCGAAATCGGCTGATTTTTCTGACAACAGGTGGCGTTGAATCTTCGACGCCGCAATATCGCGTGGAGTTGAGCGTCTCCACCGCTGTGCAGGGGGTCTTGTTGGAACGCGGCGCTGACACGCCAAACTCGGGAAGGGCGGTCGCGACCGGTACATATACCCTCAAGCGCATATCGGACGACACCATACTAAAGGCCGGCCGTCGGCAGGCCGTGGCCTTGTTCGACTATCCGCGCCAGGAATTTGCAAAACTGCGGTCCGTTCGCGATGCCGAGACGAGAGCCGCACGGGAACTGGCAGAGCTGATTTATGCGGATCTCTCCATGGCATTAGGCCGCTAAAAGGCGGTCATGGTCGAGATCAAGTCACACGAGGTAGACGGCTTTCTCCAGAAACAGGCGAAGCATTATCGCATCTTCATCGTCTATGGGCCCGACAAGGGCCTCGTGGCGGAAAGAGCCAAGGCGATCGCTGAACAGACCGGTGTAGACCAATCGGATGGCTTCGCCCTGATTCGTCTCGACGTCGCTGACATTCAGAATGATCCGGGTCGGCTTCTTGATGAGGTCAATTCTTACGGACTGTTCGGTGGGGAAAAGCTGGTCTGGGTCCGTGGCGCGGCGAATGAAAAGCCGCTGGTGGACGCACTTCAATACCTGGGCGCAAACCCACCGACCGGAAGCCACGTCATTATTGAGGCCGGTGACCTGAAGAAGGGATCAGCCCTGCGGAAGATAGGTGAGGCGCACCGAACGGTGGCATCCATTGCCTGCTACCAGGACGACGCCCGCGCTTTGAGCGGGCTGATTGACCAAGAACTGGCTTCTGCGAATCTTAGAATCACACCGGCCGCGCGAGAATTGTTGTTGAATTCCATTCGCGGCGACCGCATCGCGTCCCGGAATGAAATCCGCAAGCTTGTTCTATACTGCCTCCATACGGAGCTGATCGATGAGCAAGATGTCATCGATATTGTCGGCGATGCGAGTGGTACCTCGACCGACGAGGTGGTCGATGCGGTCCTGAATGGGGACCTCGATGGATTTCTGCACGCCATTCAAAAGGTGATTTCATCGAAGACCGCGATTTTTCTGGTTCTGCAGTCGACAATGAAACAGTTTCATCTGCTGGAAAACATGCGGTTGGAGATGGATGAACGCCAACAGCAAGCCTCACAGGTCATGCAGACGCTGGGGCGAGGCATTCATTTTCGCCGAAAGCCCGTCATCGAGAAAACGTTACGGAACTGGAACAGTAGCGATCTAGCGCGCGAAGCGTCGCGCTTACAAGCAGCGATCCTCGTAAGCCGACAGCGCTCCTCGCTAGAGGAGAATGCCGCAGTGCAGACTTTGCTCGCAACGACACTGCAAGCAGCCAGGCGCAACAAACGCGCCTAGCGGGCTTCCAGCAGGCGACAAATATCTTCCAGCTGCTCCAGGGACGTATAATTGATCTTCAGCTGGCCACCGCCGCCTTTGTGATTGATCGAAACCTGAAGTCCAAGTCTATCGGACAGGCTGCGCTCAAGAGCAATCGTGTCGGAATCCTTGGGCTCACGGGCTTCCGCCGGCTGTGAAGCTCCCTGAGACTTGATATGGTTCTGCGCCAGCCGCTCTGCATCACGAACCGACATGCCCTTCGCCGCAATAACCTTGGCAAGAGCGACCGGATCAGGCGTGGACACCAGCGCGCGGGCGTGACCGGCTGACAGGCTGCCCTCCGCCAGCATGTCTCGGACAGGCTCGGGCAACTTCAGCAAACGCAGACTGTTGGCGACATGACTACGGCTCTTTCCGATGATCTCGCCGAGGTCATTTTGCGTGTAGCCGTGTTCTGCGATCAATTGATCGTAACCCAATGCTTCTTCAAGCGGATTGAGATCCGCACGCTGGACGTTTTCGACGATCGCGAGCTCCAGAGCCGTTCTATCATCGACATCCCTGATGATGACGGGGATTTCCACTAGGCCTGCCAATTGTGCAGCACGCCAACGGCGTTCGCCCGCAATAATCTCAAACCTGTTGCCGCCGGCAATCGTGCGGACGACAACAGGTTGAACAATACCGTGCTGACGGATGGAACCGGCGAGATCCTGCAATTCTGCTTCGTCGAAGTGGCGACGAGGATTCTTCGGGCTGCGCGAAACGAATTCGATAGGTAGCGTGCGATCAGGACTGACGCTTGGCCGCGTCTCTCCAACCGGAACGGGTTGATCCATCTCTCCGATTAGAGCCGCGAGACCACGCCCCAGGCGTCTCTTTGATACGTCTTCACTCATTACTCGTACCCTCGTCTCAAAAACCTGCCGAATTACGCAGCCTTGCGCAACCGTTCGCGCTGGATGACCTCGGAGGCAAGCTGCAGATAAGCCTGACTTCCCGCGCATTTCAAATCATAGAGTATGGCCGGCTTTCCGTAGGACGGCGCTTCGGAGACGCGAACATTTCGGGGAATGAGTGTGGTATAGACCTTCTCTCCCAGATGCTCGCGAACATCGTTGACCACCTGCTGCGCCAGGTTATTCCGCGAATCGAACATGGTCAGCACGATACCCTGGATATCGAGCGAGGGATTCACGGTCTGCCGGACCTGATTGATGGTCTCGAGCAGCTGGCTCAAGCCCTCCAGCGCAAAAAACTCGCACTGCAAAGGGACGAGGACGGAATGGGCGGCGGCCATTGCGTTCATCGTCAGGAGATTAAACGAGGGCGGGCAATCGAGAAGGATATAGCTGTAGGCCCTCGCGTCATCCAGGCTCAGCGCCTGGCGCAGGCGGAACACGCGATCCGCCTTTTGAGCGATCTCCATCTCGAAACCGAGCAGGTCCATGGTCGACGGTATGATGGACAAATTGGGCACGGCCGTTTCAAGCACAGCGTCAGCCACGGAATGGCTTCCGATCAGCACATCGTATGATGAGAGCACACGGTCGCGACGATCAATGCCCAGACCGGTGCTGGCATTGCCTTGGGGATCCAGGTCGACGATCAGAACTCGCTCTCCGATCGCAGCAAGCGCAGTCGCCAGATTGATGGCGGTGGTAGTCTTGCCAACTCCGCCCTTTTGGTTGGCAATCGTGATGATACGGTTCTTCGCGAGACTCATCTGGCACCTGAATTGTTAGGCCCTACGCTCCAGCGAGGAGATCTCCAGGATTACGGAATCTGCCTCAACGACGCTCTCGTGTATTACCAGATCGAAGGCCCAACGACCACGCGCTTTATCGATCTCTGCTTGATAATCCCGTCCTTTATGGAAAAGCATCTTCATAGTGGCGTTCTGGACGGCCCATGGATAGCTGAAGTCCATCAAACGGTCGAGATCTGCAAGCGCACGCGCAGATATGACGTCCGGCGCCGGAAGCGTCTTGTGCGCATCCTCGATGCGAAGAGGGTGCACCCCCCCACGCGCGTTTGTCTGGAGCAGGGCCATTCGAAGAAACGCACACTTTTTGTTGTTGCTCTCAACGAGGTCGACCCATCCGCTTCCCGCTTCTGCCAACAGAATCGCAGTTACGACACCCGGAAAGCCACCACCACTGCCCAGATCGATCCACCGCGATGGAGACGAAACTATGTTACGGAGTTGCAACGAGTCCTGGATATGTCGACTCCACAAAGCCTCTTTCGTTGAGGGCGCAACGAGATTGATCTTTGCGGCCCATTTCAGAAATAAGTCTGCGAAATCATCCAGCCTTTTTTGCGTTTCACGTGAAACATTCAGTTCTTCGGATGTCCATTTGGTCAAGATGCAAGCCGTTCGTTGGTCCTGCGAAGCAGGGTAATCAATAAAGCAACGGCCGCTGGCGTCATTCCTTCGATGCGCGCCGCCTGTGCGACATTCTGCGGCCGGTGGCGGTTGAGTTTCAGTTTCAGCTCATTGGACAAACCGGACAAGCCGTCATAGTCGAAATCAGCGGGAATTGATCTCGCCTCTTCCGACCGGACGCTGGCGATGTCTGCGGTCTGCCTGTCCAGATAGACTGCATAAAGGGCGTCAATGGAAACCGCCTCGGCGATGCGCGGTTCGACCGCAGCAAGCTCGGGCCATATGCGGGCAACGTCGTCCCAAGTCCGGTCCGGATAAGACAATACCTCGGCAGCTGTCCGTCGCCGCCCATCCTGATTTACTGAAATACCTCGACTCTCCATCTCTTTTGGAGATGCGGTAAGCGACTGTATTTGCTGTGATAGTGCACTAACTTGCTCTGCATACCGGGAAAATCGCTCCGCACGTTCCGCCCTCACACAGCCGATCTCAATACCTTTGGGTGTCAACCGCATATCCGCATTGTCCGCCCGGAGAGACAAGCGATACTCGGCCCGGGATGTGAACATCCGATATGGCTCGGTCACCCCCCTCGTTGTCAGGTCATCAATCATCACGCCGATGTAAGAATCCGTTCTATGGAACTGAACCCCTTCTTGTCCCGCGGCGAAACGCGCTGCGTTGATACCAGCTACGACGCCTTGCGCGCCAGCTTCTTCATAGCCCGTCGTTCCATTGATCTGGCCGGCGAGAAACAGGCCTTCAGCCCTCTTTACCGCGAGCGAGAGATCCAATTGGGTTGGGTCGACATAGTCATATTCAATAGCGTAACCATATTGGAGGATGCGCGCCTCTTCCAATCCGGGGATAGAGTGAATCAGCGCATCTTGCACGTCTTCCGGCAAAGATGTTGAAATTCCGTTCGGATAGACGGCGTCATCATCCAGTCCCTCTGGCTCCAGGAAAATCTGGTGGCCGTCCCGATCACCGAAGCGATTAATTTTGTCCTCGATTGAGGGACAGTAGCGAGGCCCAACACCCTCGATTTGACCAGAATACATAGCCGAGCGATGAATGTTCTCTCGGATCACCCGATGCGTTTCTGCGGTCGTTCGGGTGATGCCACAAGCGATCTGCGGGACGGAGATGCGGTCGGTCAGAAAGGAGAAGGGAATCGGGTTTTCATCCGCCTCCTGCATTTCCAACTGTTCCCAAGCAATCGTTGCCCTATCCAGCCGGGCTGGGGTTCCGGTTTTCAGACGTCCGAGTTTGAGATCCAGGGCTGCCAGGTCGTCGCTTAGTCCAAGGCTGGGTGCGTCCCCCATCCGTCCAGCGGAATAACGCTTGTCACCAATGTGAATGAGCCCTCTAAGAAAGGTGCCTGTTGTCAGCACAACAGCTTTGGAACGCAGAACCTGCCCGGAGGAGAGCACAACCCCTTTTATTTCGGAACCGACTCGAAGAAATTTTTCGACCGAACCTTCCTGGATCGTCAGATCTTCATATTCTGAGAGCAATTGCTGGACCGCACTGCGGTAGAGCTTGCGGTCAGCCTGTGTTCTTGGCCCCCAGACTGCCGGACCCTTCTTCCGATTCAACATGCGGAACTGAATTCCACCGAGATCGGCAGCACGCCCCATAATCCCATCAAGCGCATCGATTTCGCGCACCAAGTTGCCCTTGCCCAGACCGCCAATCGCAGGATTGCATGACATCATTCCGATCGTGTGCTGTTTATGCGTCACGAGCGCGGTCGAAGCTCCCATCCGTGCTGCAGCCGCGGCTGCCTCGGTTCCGGCATGTCCACCGCCAACGACGATAACGTCGAACTCACTTGCTGCCATGAGTGGCCTCGCGCATTTGTTTCACGTGAATCACTTCCCCACACAGAACTCAGAGAAGATCTTCCCCAAAAGCATTTCGGTATCGATACGACCTGTCAGCCGATACAGTTCATCCGAAGCGAGGCGAAGATCCTCGGCACGCAGTTCCAGTGGCTTGTGCCTATGCTCAAGCGCAGCGCGGAGATAAGACGCTGCTGATACAATATTCTGCGTCTGCCGTAAACGGCTGGGAACCGCAACGCTCGACACAGCGGTCCGCCTCTTGACCTCCGCCGTCAAAGCCTCGCGAAGGTCCACAAGTCCGCTTCCGGAAACAGCTGAAACCAGAGCATCAAAATTGCTAGCGTCGAAGTCAAAAGTTACCGGAGAGAGGTCTGTTTTCGTACCCACGCGCCAAACGGAGACCCCGCTGATGTCCTCGACAGCCTCGAGGTCAGTCAGGTCCACAAGATGAAGGACAAGATCCGCATCTGCGATGGCTTCATGAGCTCGTCGAATGCCTTCTCTTTCGACAATTTCGTCCGTGTCCCGCAATCCCGCCGTATCGAACAGATGGACTTTGTAGCCATCGAGATCGAGCTCACAGCGGATAATGTCCCTGGTCGTACCAGCGACATCAGTGACAATGGCCACATCCCGCTGCACCAGGGCATTCATCAAGCTCGATTTCCCGGCATTCGGACGGCCAGCCAGGGCCACCTTGAAGCCATCTCGAATGATCTCACCCGACTTCTGGCTATTGGCTACCGCTTCCATTTCTCGGATCAAACCGGAAACGTCCGTCCATATCTGATCCGAGATCGAACCCGGGATATCTCCCTCATCGCTGAAATCGAGCTCAGCTTCTATCATCGCCCTCGCGAAGATGAGCTTCTCCCTCCAACCCTCATAGACAGATGAAAAGTGACCGCTCGACTGTTCAACCGCGAGACGCCGCTGCATTTCCGTGTCAGCGGCAAGTAGGTCGGAAAGGCCTTCGACTTCGACCAGATCGAGCTTGCCGTTCTGGAATGCGCGTCGTGAGAACTCACCAGCTTCGGCCATGCGAACTGCGGAGAATCCGGCTAAGTAACCAAGCGTGGCAGCCACGACCGCCCGGCTTCCGTGAAGATGGATCTCGGCGCAATCCTCGCCCGTGAAAGAATTCGGCCCGCGAAAGATCAGCACGAGTGCTTCGTCAAGAAAACTGCCGTCGGCCAAGCGGAGTGTTCTAAGCCCTGCGACACGCGTCGGCGGCAGTTGATCTTCGCAGAGAGTTTCGAGGATCTCTATCGC
This sequence comes from Hyphomicrobiales bacterium, assembly GCA_900473805.1. Lineage (GTDB taxonomy): Bacteria > Pseudomonadota > Alphaproteobacteria > Rhizobiales > Rhizobiaceae > Allorhizobium. Next base: position 307,530 of record UCMS01000014.1, read on the forward strand.
ACGAGGTCCGCTCAATCGAACGACGGCAACACCAGAGGGAAGCCCGCCAGAGGACAGGGCATAGATCGTATCCGACAAAGCCGCCAAGACACCGCTCCTCGTCGATCATGCGCGGGGCCCGCCAGGCGGACCACCCGTCCTTTAGGTGTTCATCGAATCGAAGAAGTCACCGTTATTCTTCGTCTGTTTGAGCTTGTCGATCAGGAATTCGATCGCGTCAGTGGTGCCCATGGGAGCGAGAATACGACGCAGCACGAATATCTTCTGCAGGTCCTGACGAGGAACAAGAAGGTCTTCCTTACGCGTGCCGGACTTGAGAATATCCATCGACGGGAAGATGCGCTTGTCGGCCACCTTGCGATCAAGCACGATTTCGGAGTTACCCGTACCCTTGAACTCTTCGAAAATGACCTCGTCCATGCGGCTGCCCGTATCGATCAGAGCCGTCGCAATAATGGTCAGCGAGCCGCCTTCTTCGATGTTACGAGCGGCACCGAAGAAACGCTTGGGACGCTGAAGGGCGTTGGCATCCACACCACCGGTCAAGACCTTGCCAGAGGAGGGGACAACGGTGTTGTAGGCGCGGCCGAGGCGGGTAATCGAATCGAGCAGGATGACGACATCGCGTCCGTGCTCGACCAGGCGCTTGGCCTTCTCGATGACCATCTCCGCGACCTGAACGTGGCGAACGGCGGGCTCGTCAAATGTCGAAGACACGACTTCGCCCTTCACCGAGCGTTGCATGTCCGTAACTTCTTCCGGCCGTTCATCGATCAGGAGAACGATCAGATAGCATTCCGGATGGTTTGCAGTGATCGAATGGGCGATGTTTTGAAGAAGGACCGTCTTACCGGTACGCGGAGGAGCAACGATCAAACCGCGCTGCCCCTTTCCGAGAGGCGCCACCAGATCGATCACCCGGGCCGAAAGATCCTTTGACGTGGGAACGTCCAGTTCCATCTTGAACCGTTCATTCGGATAAAGCGGTGTCAGGTTGTCGAAGTGAACCTTGTGCCGGATCTTTTCGGGATCCTCGAAATTGATGGTGTTGACCTTGAGCAACGCAAAATAACGCTCGCCTTCCTTCGGCCCGCGGATCGGACCCTCAACCGTATCTCCGGTCTTGAGCGAAAAACGACGGATCTGCGAAGGCGAAATGTAGATATCATCAGGACCGGGGAGGTAATTTGCGTTGGCCGACCGCAGGAACCCGAATCCATCCTGGAGAACCTCGACAACCCCTTCGCCGATGATCTCAACGTCCTGGCTTGCAAGCATCTTCAAGATCGCGAACATCAGCTCCTGCTTGCGCATCGTGCTGGCATTTTCGACTTCGAGCGATTCAGCAAAAGTCAGGAGATCGGTCGGAGATTTGCTCTTGAGTTCTTGTAGCTTCATTTCAGCCATGAAGAGGACCACGTCATTCTGGAATTTTGAGGAGAGCGGCGAGCTGGTGGAATTCGGTACGAATGCGAGGGCCGCAAATGACTGAATGTTACGCAAGCCAGAAAGGAGAAGTGGCGCGAAAATAGCGATTCACGCATTTGACCGCAAGCGAAAAGCCGAATGTCTCGAAAATAATGCGTAGACGTCGATTCGCTAGAAGGGTTTGACGATTGCGAGCACGACAATCACGATCATCAACAAAGTCGGACCCTCATTCATCATACGCCAAAAACGCGGGGTCCTGACATAGCGGCCTTGGCCAAACAGCTTGGCCGACCTCGCGAAATAGCCATGTACGCCCGAGAGGGCCACGACCGCCGCAAGCTTCGCGTGGAGCCATCCACCTTGGAAGCCGAAAACAGACCAGGCAAGATAGAGCCCCAACACCCATGACACGACCATCGCCGGCGTCATGATGACCGTCACCAGTCGATGCTCCATGACTGAAAAGGTATGCGCCTGCTCTGACCCTGGCACGGAATCACTGTGATAGATGAACAGCCGGGGCAGATACAGCATGCCAGCCATCCAGGAGATGATCGCAATCACATGCAGCGCTTTGATCCATGGATAGGCCGTGTCCGGACCCGCCACCATCACCCCAAGACCGATGATAGCAAAGAAGGTCAATGCCAGCGCTGCACGCCTTGCAGCAGCCTGTCCGGACTTCTGATCTATCTGTTTAACCTGTGGTTCAGCCAAAGCGTCTCACCTGGTTGACGAGATCGGTCACATGGTTCGGATCTGCCTGCGGAGTAATCCCATGACCGAGGTTGAAGATCAGCGGGCCCTGACCCAGAGCATGAAGCACTGCGTCGATCCCTTCAGACAGAGCAGAGCCGCCAGCCACGACACGCATTGGATCGAGATTCCCCTGAACGGGCCCATCTTTCTGCAGTTCGGCAGCGAAGCTTAAGGGGACCGACCAGTCGAGGCCGATGGCATCCGCACCGGTTGCCTGACGATAGTTTTTGAGAAGAATTCCAGCACCCTTGGCGAACGCGATCACCTTGGCTGACGGTCTCCGATGCTTCACCGATTGGATCATTCTCCTCACCGGGGCAATGGCAAACTTCTCGAATTCAGTTTCCCCGAGCACGCCAGCCCAGGAATCGAAAATCTGAACGGCGTCGGCACCGGCATCAATCTGCGCCACCAGGTAATCAGCGGAAACATCAGCCAGGAAATCGAGAAGGCGCCCAAAGGCTTCAGGATGACGGTAGGCGAACAAGCGGGCAGGGGCCTGATCGGGCGTCCCATGACCGGCAATCATGTAAGTCGCCACAGTCCAGGGCGCACCGCAAAAACCAAGCAATGTCGTCTCTACGGGAAGGTCGCGACGCAAACGGCGCACGGTCTCGATAACCGGTTGAAGATGCCGATCAACATTGTCTGCGTTGAGCTTTGATATCCCATCCTCATCGATAGGATCCATCTGCGGCCCATGCCCCTCCGTAAAGCGCACATTGCGATGCAAGGCGTCCGGAATCACCAGAATGTCGGAGAACAGGATTGCGGCATCAAAGCCGTAGCGCCGTATCGGCTGTAGCGTGACCTCTGCCGCCAGTTCCGGGTTATAGCACAGATCCAGGAAACTTCCGGCCTGTTGCCGAGTTTCACGATACTCGGGCAGATACCGTCCTGCCTGTCTCATCAGCCAGATTGGCGGAGGAGTGACCGTTTTGCCGTCAAGCACGTCGAGGACTTTGCGGTTCTGGCTCAAGGCACGCGCCCCTTCAATAAAGAAAAGAGATATTGAATCTTCTTCTATTTCTAAGAGTCGGTGACTATCAAGGATTAAAGGCCGTGCACAGAAATTCGAGCTTCAAGGCCTGGCCGATCAACAAGGTCAAAAGACGAAACCACAATCCTGTGAACTACGGGGAGAACTGAAATTATATCAATAGTAACAATGGCTTGATCTGATTCCAAATCTGATTGTTAACCTGCCGAACCTGTCTAAGAAATTTCATAACTGCGCGCTTTCACCACAATCCACAGATCCGCTGATAACGACCCTTTCCCTTTTCGCTTTGTGGATAAAGAGGCAGTTTTCCGCTTGTCCTGACCCCGGCCTCGCCGCTACCTGTGTTTATCCCGAACTATCAACAGGCCGAGGAGAAGAGCGTGGAGAACAGGAAAAACTTCTTCCATCTCCACCTGATTTCTGACTCGACCGGGGAAACGCTCATCTCCGCTGGCCGCGCGGCTGCCGCGCAGTTCCGCAGCTCGAATGCCATCGAGCATGTTTATCCGCTGATCCGCAGCCGCAAACAGGTGAAGGCCCTTATTGAAGCGATCGACCGGGAACCCGGCATCGTGCTGTACACGATCGTGGATCATCATCTTGCGGCACTCGTCGAGACCGGCTGTCATGAACTCGGCCTTCCCTGCGTCAATGTGCTGGCGCCGATCATCGAGACATTCCAGTCATATCTTGGTGCGCCGTCTCGGGGGAGGGTGGGCGCGCAGCACGTCCTCAATGCGGATTACTTCGCCCGGATCGAAGCGCTGAACTTCACGATGGACCATGACGATGGCCAGGCGCAGGAGGACTACGATCAGGCCGACGTTGTCATTATCGGTATCAGCAGGACATCCAAGACACCGACCTCCATCTACCTCGCAAATCGCGGCATCAAGACTGCAAATCTGCCGGTCGTTCCCGGTGTTCCCTTGCCGGAAAGCCTTCTGACGGCCACTCGACCTCTCGTGGTCGGTTTGATCGCCACGTCGGACCGGATATCCCAGGTGCGGGAAAACAGGGTGCTCGGAAACACGCCCGGCTACGACCGGAGTGACTATGTGGATCGTGCCTCCATTACGGAGGAGCTCAAATATGCCAGGGCCCTGTGCGCGCGAAACAATTGGCCGGTAATTGATGTGACACGGCGTTCGATCGAAGAGACGGCCGCAGCCATCGTTGCTCTGCGACCGAAGCTGCGTTAAGCGCCCAGGGTGGACGAGTGGGAAAGATAAGAATGACACATTCCCTGATACTGGCATCAGCCAGCAGTACCCGGAAAAATCTGCTTGCCAATGCGGGGTTGACCTTCGAAGCCGAAGCTGCAGATGTCGATGAGCGGCTGCTTGAGCAAGGCATGCCGGGGGAAGATCGCTCGCCTTCAGCGGTCGCGATGCATCTTGCAATGGCAAAGGCGCGTTCAGTTTCGGCGCGGTATCCCGGCGCGACAGTCATTGGCTGTGATCAGACGATGTCACTGGGCTCGAGCCTCTTTCACAAGGCAGCGGATAAGATGGCGGCGAAGGCCACGCTGTCGACGCTCAGGGGCAAGTCCCACCATCTAAACAGCGCCGTCTGTCTGGTTCGGGACAGCGAGGTGATGTGGAGCCACGTTTCTGTGGCAGCCATGCGCATGCGTCCGTTCAGCGACCAGTTCTTGGAGTCCTACCTAGATCGCAATGGGGAAAAAGTCCTGGGAAGCGTGGGCTGCTACCAGCTGGAAGGCGAGGGGATTCAGCTCTTCGAAGCGATTGATGGTGACTATTTCACCATTCTCGGATTGCCCCTGCTACCGCTCCTCGAAGAGCTGCGTAAACTCGGTATTAACCATGCATGATTCACGTGAAACACATCCAAGGGCATTCGTCGCCGGCTACCCGATCAAACATTCGCGGTCACCGTTGATCCACGGTTTCTGGCTGGAACGATTGGGCTTGCGGGGTTCCTACGAGAAGCTCGCAATCAGCCCAGAGGATTTTCCCGCTTTCATCACCGATCTCAAAAAGGGTGTTTCCGGCTATGTCGGTGGAAACATCACGATCCCACACAAGGAAGTCGCATGTCGCTTGGCGGATCGTATCGAGCCCTTGGCCGAAGAACTCGGCGCCGCCAATACCCTCTGGGTTCATGACGGAGAGGTCCATGGCACAAACACCGACGGTATCGGTTTCGTCAGCAATCTCGATTCGGAGAAGCCGGGGTGGGATCGATCGGAAGTTGCAGTAGTCCTCGGTGCGGGCGGAGCCAGTCGCGCCATCTTGCAATCCCTACGTGACCGAGGCCTGCGGGAAATCCGTGTGGTGAACCGAACCGTGGAAAGGGCACAAGAGCTCGTTGACCGCTTTGGACCTAGGCTCAGTGCTCATCCAATGGCGGCCTTACCCGAGTTGATGCGAGACGCTGGCCTCTTCGTAAACACAACGTCGCTCGGAATGGACGGCAGCGAAGCACCCGATCTTCCCTTCGAAAGGATGCCCTCTGGCTCCCTCGTCACAGATATCGTCTATGTACCCTTGAAGACGCCATTCCTGGAAAAAGCTGAACGAGCGGGTCTGGCGACTGTAGATGGTCTCGGAATGCTCCTCCATCAGGCGGTGCCTGGCTTCGAGAAATGGTTCGGCAAACGACCCGAAGTAACGGCGGAGCTTCGCCGTGTCATCCTTGCAGATATCGGGGAAGTCAGATGATCGTCATAGGGCTGACCGGTTCCATCGGCATGGGAAAGACCACGACCGCGGAATTGTTTGCCGCTGAAGGTGTTCCAGTTCACGATGCGGATCGTACCGTTCATGAGCTTTATCGCGGTGAGGCGGTGGAAGCCATCGGAGCGGCCTTTCCTGGAACCGTTGTCGAGGGGCAGGTCGACCGCACCAAGCTATCTGAGAATCTGGCAAAGAATCCGGCTAATTTCAGCCGTCTGGAAGCAATCGTCCATCCGCTTGTCCAAAAGCGCGAACGGGCGTTTCTCGATGAACAAAGGGGTGCTGGACAGCCGATTGTGCTTTTCGACATTCCTCTGCTCTTCGAAACGGGTGCAGAAAACAGAGTGGACGAGATCGTGGTTGCAAGTTGCGCACCAGACATTCAGCGCCGCCGGGTTCTGGCCCGCCCCGGAATGACGCCGGACAAACTGGATCTGATCCTTTCGCGCCAAACCCCCGACGCTGAGAAACGCGCGAGGGCCGATTTCATCGTGGACACCGGTCGCGGCATCGACGATGCCAGGAGACAGGTCAGGTCCATTCTTGCAACACTGCGCGCTCGTAATTTTGAAGCGGGAAAGACCGACAATGCGTGAGATCGTTTTCGATACGGAAACCACTGGTCTGGAAAACAAGTTTGATCGCGTCATCGAAATTGGCGGCGTCGAACTTCTCAACCATTTCCCGACGGGGCGTACCTTCCACGTCTACATCAATCCGGGGGACCGCAAAGTTCATCCGGATGCTCTGGCCGTGCACGGCATCACCGACGCATTCCTGCAGGACAAGCCGAGTTTCGCGGACATAGTGTCCGAGCTGCAGGAGTTTTTCGATGGCGCAAAATGGGTTGCTCACAACGCAAACTTCGACATGGGTTTTATCAACGCCGAATTTGAAAGGCTTGGTCTTCCGCCTGTTTCACCTGACCTGGTGATCGACACGCTTTCGCTTGCGCGACGCAAACATCCCATGGGCCCCAACTCGCTCGATGCGCTATGCCGTCGTTACGGCATCGACAACTCCCACCGCACCAAGCACGGCGCTTTGCTAGACTCGGAATTGCTGGCAGAAGTTTACATCGAAATGCTGGGCGGGCGTCAGGCGGCACTCGGCCTGACTTCGGTTGATACCCGACGTAGCGAGGTCGTGGAGGTCACCGAGGTTCTCGATATTTCCTACGATCGACCACGACAGCTCGCCAGCCGCCTGTCCTCAGAGGAAGTGGAGGGACACGCCAAGCTCGTGGCTGGCCTCGGATCAAAAGCGATCTGGTTGAAATACGCCAATTGAAAAAGGGCCCACTTGGGCCCTTTTTAACGTCTCGGATGTTGGTCGGCTCAGTTGGGTGCCGACTGTGCCTGGGCGCGAGACTGTTCTTCGGCAACGCGCTGCGCAAACATCTGGGTAAAATCGATCGGGTCGATCATCAGCGGAGGGAAGCCGCCATTGCGGGTAGCGTCCGCGATGATCTGGCGCGCGAAAGGAAACAGCAAGCGCGGGCATTCGATGAACAGCACCGGCAGCATGTGCTCCTGCGGAAAGCCGGAGATCCGGAAAACGCCGCCATAGATCAGTTCAGTAACGAACACGACCTTGTCGCCATCCTTGGCTTCTGCGTTGAGCGACAGAACCACGTCGAAATCGGTATCGGACAGCGGATTGGCGTTGACATTCACGTTGATATTGATGGCCGGAGCCTTGTCACGGGCCTGAAGCGAACGCGGCGCACCCGGATTCTCGAACGAAAAGTCTTTGATATACTGGGCGAGAATGTTGAGGGAAGGAGAAGCATTTCCCTGAATGTTGTCAGCCATAGGCCATGTCCTTGAATTGAATTGCTATGGCCATCTAACATTTGAACCCTGTCCTTACAACCCTCGCATCAGCCCGGTAGCGTGTCAGTCGCGGCTGATTCTGGGCCCGTTCCAAGGACTGTCGGCGCGAGGTTCCCGAGAGAATTCGCCCTCGTCAAGGTCTACCACCGTCTCCGCTCCGAACCCGCTGCGCCCGCCATTGGGCGTTCGGAACTGCCCTGTCACGACGATCCTCGATTTGAGCATCCGCCAGAACAGATCCCGCAATTTCGGGATGAACAAGAGAAGGCCGATGATGTCGCCGACAAAACCAGGCACGATCAAGAGGAAGGCGGCAACCACCAAAAGTGCTGCATGCACCAGCTCCCGGCCCGGATCCACCCCACGACGGGTTTCTTCCTGCAAGCGCTGCAGGATACCTCGGCCTTGTCGTTTGAGCAGGAATAGGCCGAGTGCCGCCGAGAAGATCACGAGGCCCAGGGTCGACAGAACGCCGATGGCCTGCCCGACCAGGATCAGGCTGGCGATTTCCAGAAGTGGTGCGAGGATGAAAAGCACCAACGGAAGGCGCATTGCGGACTCCAAACGCCATCGTGATCGTTATTCCGCATGAGTTGGCGCACACTCGCTGCAAAGAATGCGTCACGCCATTTGAATCATGGGGCGCGCAAGACTATATGGGAGTTCGAAAAAGCGAATTCAATCAAGCCTGGCGGTATTCATGGGATCTAGCGATTTTGTCACTTTGTTCTTCCTGGTCGCCGCAGTGCTGATCTTTATTCAGCTGCGCAGCGTTCTCGGCCGCCGGACAGGAAACGAAAAATCGCCGTTCGAGACCTTGGCCCAGCGCGAAGCCGCCAAACCGCAGGGCGCCGATGACGGCAAGGTCGTGACATTGCAGCGCCGTGACGAAGGAAATCCTGAAGACCGCTTCTCTGCTGTTGACGCCTATGCTCCAGTGGGAACGCCGTTGAACGACCAGCTTCGGGAATTGCTGCGCCATGACGCAAGCTTCTCGCCCAAGGAATTCCTGAATGGCGCAAAGATCGCCTACGAGATGATCGTTCTGGCTTATGCAGACGGCGACAGGAAAACGTTGAAGGGCCTTCTCTCCCGCGAGGTGTTTGAAGGCTTCGAAAGCGCCATCGCCGAGCGTGAAGGGCGCGGCGAGACGATGAAGTCGACCTTCGTGGGGATCGAAAAAGCCGAAATTACCCATGCCTCGGCAAAGGACAACGAAGAACAGGTCACGGTCCGGATCCTCAGCCAGCTGATCACTGCGACCTATGACAAGGCCGGTGCCTTGATTGATGGCGATGCCGAGGCCGTTGCCGACGTCAACGACGTCTGGACATTTGCTCGTGACGTGCGCTCAAGGGATCCGAACTGGAAATTGATCGCGACCGAAGCCGAACAATGAGCGACGCGCCCGAGGGATACCGACTGAAGGCGGTCCGCTTCGAGGAGCTTCCCGGCTGGGGGCGGGACGATCCGTCGCCTGTGTGGCCCGCAATGGCGGATTGCCTGAAACATCTCCAGAACTCCAAGCCATATCGCAGTGGCGCGCTCGGTTTGTCCGCCGCCGACCTTATCCCGCTGCTCGAGGCTGCGGGCCGGTTTGTTCCGAAAAGTCCATCTGAAGCTCGCGGGTTTTTCGAAGCCAATTGCAGGGTGTTTCATATAAGTCCGAAAGAGGGATCGGGTTTGGTGACTGCCTTTTACGAACCCGAGATTGAGGTCAGTGCGCAGCAGGATGAAGTTTATCGATATCCCTTCTACGCCCGTCCCGATGATCTGGTCGATGTCACAGATGCAAACCGACCGACCGGAATGGATCCGAGCTATGCTTTTGCGCTGAAAGATGCAGAGGGGTTGAAGCTCTATCCGGACCGCAAGGCGATCGATTGTGGTTATCTCGAAAATCGCGGACTGGAACTCGCCTGGGCCAAATCCCGCGTCGACGTCTTCTTCGTCCATGTTCAGGGTGCTGCGCGTCTGCGATATCCGGATGGGCGCATCGCCCGCATCACCTATGCGGCCAAGGCCGGTCACCCGTTCTCTGGCATTGGGCGACGCCTCATCGAGCTCGGAGAGATCGCAGAGCAGGATATTTCCATGCAGTCGATCCGTGCCTGGCTTGCAGATCACCCGGAGCGTGTCGACGAGATCCTTTGGCACAATCGCTCCTATATTTTCTTCCGGGCCGCGGAGGTTGCCGATTTGTCTCGGGGACCCATCGCGGCGGCCAAAGTGCCGCTGATTGCGGGTCGTTCGCTGGCCGTCGACCGCAACATCCACACATTCGGCTTTCCTTTCTTCGTCCACGCGCCGGGCCTCACGCGACTGGACGCGGGCCACAACTTCAGCCGGCTCATGCTGGCACTCGACACCGGCTCGGCCATTATCGGTCCGGCAAGAGGTGATATCTTCACGGGATCGGGCTTTGAAGCCGGTGAGATGGCTGGAGCCGTGCGCAACGCCGCAGACTTCTATATGCTGGTTCCGAAGCAGGCGGCGGAGAGGTTTGTCTGAGTGACGGGCGGGACCAAGCTCAATCCGGAGGATCGAATTCTGTGGGCCAAGGTGGCGCGCTCGACGCGACCCATGCCCGGTCGGATGGAGGATCTCGTCGCCTTTGAGCGGGAATTAGAGCCGATGCCTGAAGAGCAACCGGCGCCGCTGTCGCGTGCGTCGGTCGGCCAGAATGAAGATGTGCAGTCTTCTGGCTCCAACAAAAACACCTCTGTTCGTCACCACCATCCGCTGGAAAAACCAGTGAAGCGGAAGCTGTCGCGAGGTCATTTGGCGCTCGAGGCCCGCATCGATCTGCATGGGCTCATCCAGAGTGAAGCTCATGGCATGCTGCTCGACTTCCTGATCCGTGCGCACGAGCGCGGCCTTCGCCACGTTCTGGTGATCACCGGCAAGGGCAGTTCGCTTGGCAGCGACGGCGCATTGAAGCGTGCGGTGCCTCTGTGGTTCGCATTGCCGGAGTTCCGCTTCCTGATATCGTCCTATGAACCTGCTGCGCGCCAGCATGGTGGTGAAGGCGCCATGTATGTGCGTCTGTCGCGCCAGGGGCAGGGCCGGCGATGACGCCGTTCGGCCACGCGGTTAGAGAGCTGCGCAAGCGCAAGGGCGTGTCGCAGAAGGAAATGGCCTCTGCAATCGGCGTATCTCCCGCCTATCTCTCGGCTCTGGAGCACGGCAAGCGCGGGGTTCCCAATTTCGACTTCCTCCAACGAGTGGCCGGGTACTTCAACATCATCTGGGATGAAGCGGAAGAACTCTTCACGGTCGCATCCGTTTCGCACCCGCGCGTAGTCGTCGATACATCAGGCATGCCTCCAGAATACACCGCCTTTGCCAACGATCTTGCCCGGGTGATTCGCCACCTGCCGCCAGACATGCTAAGAAATCTGCAGGATATTGTTGATGGTGCCAAAAAACGGCCGTGAACGGGTCCGATTCCCCGCGCTATCCACGGGAAACGACGCTCTCGCCTTTGGAACTCCTGCCAAAACCCCTATAGTCGAGGCGCTTGAAGCCGCTGATTCGGTTCAGCGGAACCTTTGAGAAATGACTGGAAAGATTGCTGATGACCGACTTGCCGATCGAGGAAAATGGCGGACCGGCCGAATATGGCGCGGATTCGATCAAGGTGCTGAAAGGGCTCGACGCCGTTCGAAAGCGCCCCGGCATGTATATCGGCGACACGGATGACGGCTCGGGCCTGCATCATATGGTCTATGAGGTCGTCGACAATGCCATCGACGAGGCTCTTGCCGGCCACGCGGATATCGTCACGGTGACCCTGAACGCCGATGGCTCCGTCACCGTGACGGATAACGGCCGCGGCATCCCGACCGACATCCATTCCGGCGAAGGCGTTTCCGCAGCCGAGGTCATCATGACCCAGCTGCATGCTGGCGGTAAGTTCGACCAGAACTCCTACAAGGTCTCTGGCGGTCTTCACGGCGTCGGGGTTTCCGTTGTTAACGCGCTCTCGGTCAAGCTCAATCTCAAGATCCGCCGCAACAACAAGCTGCACGAAATCAGCTTCACCCATGGCGTGGCAGATGGCCCGTTGAAGGTCATCGGCGATTATGAAGGCCGTTCGGGGACCGAGGTCACCTTCCTCCCGAGCAGCGAAACCTTTACCAAGACCGAATTCGATTACGCGACGCTCGAGCACCGCCTGCGCGAGCTCGCCTTCTTGAATTCCGGCGTGCGCATTCTCCTGACCGACAAGCGCAAATCTGACATCCGCCAGGAAGAGATGCTCTACGACGGCGGCCTGGAAGCCTTTGTCCGTTACCTCGATCGCTCGAAGAAGCCCCTCGTCGAAAAGCCCGTTGCCATCAAGGGCGAGAAGGACGGCATCACCGTCGAAGTCGCGATGTGGTGGAACGACAGCTACCACGAGAATGTGCTCTGCTTCACCAACAACATCCCGCAGCGCGATGGCGGCACGCACATGGCCGGGTTCCGTGGCGCTCTGACACGTCAGGTCACGTCCTATGCCGATTCCTCCGGCATCACGAAGAAGGAAAAGGTCTCCCTGCAAGGGGAAGACTGCCGTGAAGGCCTGACGGCCGTGCTTTCGGTCAAGGTTCCCGATCCGAAGTTTTCGTCGCAGACCAAGGACAAGCTGGTTTCGTCCGAAGTGCGTCCGGTGGTCGAAAACCTGGTCAATGAGGCGCTCAGCACCTGGTTTGAAGAACACCCCACGGAAGCGAAGATCCTTGTCGGCAAGGTCGTGGAGGCCGCAGTTGCTCGCGAAGCCGCCCGCAAGGCGCGCGAACTGACCCGCCGCAAGGGGGCTCTCGACATCGCGTCTTTGCCGGGCAAGCTCGCAGACTGCTCGGAACGTGATCCGGCGAAATCCGAACTTTTCCTCGTCGAGGGTGACTCCGCAGGTGGTTCGGCCAAGCAGGGCCGGTCGCGTGAAAGCCAGGCAATCCTGCCGCTGCGCGGTAAGATCCTGAATGTCGAGCGGGCACGCTTCGACAAGATGCTGTCCAGCCAGGAAATCGGCACGCTGATCACGGCGCTCGGCACCTCGATCGGCAAAGACGAATTCAACGCGGACAAGTTGCGCTACCACAAGATCATCATCATGACGGATGCCGACGTCGACGGCGCCCATATCCGTACACTTCTCTTGACCTTCTTCTTCCGCCAAATGCCGGCGCTCATTGAGCGTGGCCATCTCTATATCGCCCAGCCGCCGCTTTATAAGGTCGCCCGGGGCAAGTCGGTTCAGTATCTGAAGGACGAAAAGGCGCTCGAAGACTACCTGATTACCATGGGCCTCGAAGAAGCGACGTTGACGCTTTCGAATGGTGAGGTGAGGGCAGGGCAGGATCTGAGGGATGTGATTCAGGATGCGCTTCGGATCCGCTCTCTGATTGATGGCCTGCATTCGCGTTACAATCGCAACGTCATCGAGCAGGCCGCGATTGCCGGTGCGCTGAATCCGGAACTGACCGGTAACCGCCAGCAGGCAGAAGCAACGGCAGCCGAAGTGGCCCGTCGCCTCGACATGATCGCCGAAGAGACCGAACGCGGCTGGCAGGGTTTCGTGACAGACGAAGGCGGCTTGCGCTTCGAACGCATGGTGCGCGGCGTCAAGGAAGTCGCCGCCGTCGATGTCGCGCTGATCGGATCGGCCGACGCCCGTCATATGGACCAGATGTCTTCCCGCCTGCGCGAGATCTATGCTGCTCCGCCGGTGCTGATGCGCAAAGAGGGCCGAACGGAAATGTCGGGTCCCCGTGCTTTGCTCGACTCGATCTTCGCGACCGGCCGCAAGGGGCTTTCCATGCAGCGTTATAAAGGTCTGGGCGAAATGAACGCGGAACAGTTGTGGGAAACCACGCTCGATCCCAATGTTCGTTCGCTGCTTCAGGTGAAGGTCAACGATGCGACCGATGCCGATGGATTGTTCTCTCGCCTCATGGGAGACGAAGTCGAACCGCGCCGTGACTTCATCCAGGAAAACGCGCTGAACGTGGCGAACCTCGATATTTGAGGCAATTGAGAAGCTGAAAATGACAATGGCCGCGTCACAAGACGCGGCCATTTCTTTAAGAGGCGATTTAAGTCCGGTCATGGTTAACGTGATTCACGTGAAACCATGACCGGCAGCAATTAGAAATGACCTTCGAATGCCACTTCGGCCAGCGGCTTGCGGTCGTTCGGCGTTTCGCGCGAGCGCAGACTCTCGGGCAGGGCGTCTTTGTCGCCAGGTTTGCCGATCGCAACAACCGCATTGATGTGGAACCCTTCCGGTGCTCCAAGCTCCGCCAGCGCGCGATCGAAGCTGAAGCCGGTCATGGCATGAGCGAAGTAGCCGGATTTGATCGCCTGCAGCGAGAGGAGACCCCAGGCCGCGCCCGCATCAAAGCTGTGGCTGCGATAGGACTTCGGCTCCGAACCATCGGCCGGGCGGCTCAGCGTGTCCGAAAAGATAAAGACGAGAGCCGAGGCGTTCTTCGCCCAACCCTGGTTGAACTCGATGAGGATGTCGAGAAACTTGTCGAACTGGGCAGTTCCCTTGAGCGCATAAACGAAACGCCAAGGCTGATAATTGAACGCGGACGGCGCCCAATGAGCGGCGTCGAGGATCGTCAGCAGATCCTCCTTCGGCATGGTGTCGCCGTCGAAAGCGCGGGGAGACCAGCGATCGAGAAAGATCGGATCGACATTGTATTCGGATGTGCGGTGGTTGCTGGAGGTCATGGTGTTCCTTCACTCGTGTCTTGGGATGACGATGGGAACAAACATCAATTCGTAAGACCCGGAAAGGCCACATCCTGCAAATTCCGTTGAACACTGTGGTCTCGATGATGCGCATGACGGGAAGGGAACCTTAAACCTCTTGACGCATCATACGATCCAGAGGGCTGAAATGCGCTGCGAAAAGAGGAGAAATCCGGGCTTTTGCATTGCACAAAGTCTGTTAGTGTAGCGAATGAACGCGGATCTCAGGCGGTCCGGGACAAAGGTACAGAACCCATGTTCTATCAGCTCTACGAACTCAATCATGCTTTCATGGCCCCGTTTCGGGCCACCGCCGATGCGATGAACCTTGCCTGGCGCAACCCCCTGAATCCCTGGTCGCATACAGCACTCGGACGGTCGTTCTCCGCGGGATTTGAAGTGTTCGAACGCGTCACACGCCGCTATGGCAAGCCCGCCTTCGGCCTTCCGACGACGACGGTTGCCGGCGAAAGCGTGTCGGTCGAAGAAGAAATCGTCTGGCGCAAACCCTTCTGCGATCTGATCCATTTCAAGCGCCATCTCCCGGCAGGCGCAGACAAGGGTCCGCGGATCCTGATCGTGGCGCCGATGTCAGGTCACTATGCCACCTTGCTCCGCGGCACCGTGGAAGCCCTGATTCAGAGCGCCGACGTCTACATCACCGACTGGATTGATGCCCGCATGGTGCCGGTGACCGAGGGCGACTTCGACCTCGACGATTACATCGATTATGTCATCGACATTCTCCATCACCTGGGTCCGGATACCCATGTGGTCGCTGTCTGTCAGCCCTCGGTTCCGGTTCTTGCCGCCGTTGCGGTGATGGAAGGGGACCAGGACAGCTGTGCACCTTCCTCAATGACCCTGATGGGCGGACCGATCGACACCCGCATCAACCCGACCGCGGTCAACCAGTTGGCGCAGGACAAGCCGCTCGAATGGTTCCGTGACAACGTCATCATGCAGGTGCCGTGGCCGCAGCCCGGTTTCATGCGAAACGTCTATCCGGGCTTCCTGCAGCTCTCGGGCTTCATGTCGATGAACCTCGACCGGCACATGATCGCCCACAAGGACTTCTACATGCACCTCGTCAAGAACGACGGGGATTCGGCCGAGAAGCACCGCGACTTCTACGATGAATATCTGGCCGTCATGGACCTGACGGCGGAGTTCTATCTGCAGACCGTCGACACCGTCTTCATCAAGCACTCCCTGCCCAAGGGTGAAATGATGCACCGCTCGAAGCGAGTGGATACCACCGCCATTCGCAACGTGGCGCTGCTGACTGTCGAAGGTGAAAACGACGACATCTCCGGCGTCGGTCAGACGAAGGCGGCGCAGACCATCTGCACGAATATCCCCGACCATATGCGCCTCCATTACATGCAGCCCGATGTCGGTCACTACGGGGTCTTTAACGGCTCGCGTTTCCGTCGCGAAATCGCGCCGCGGATCATCCAGTTCGCCCAGACCCACGGCAAGAAGGCCAAGGCAACAACGCCGGTCAAGCGCGTCATCAAGGGTGGCAAGTCCCTCTGACATTTTCGTCATTCCGAATTTAAGAAGCGGATTCAATCGGTTCTCCGATTGGGTCCGCTTCTTTCTTGAAGGGCAGGCCGCCATTTCCCACATCGAAACCATCGGAGGGCATTCCGCCCTTCGCGTGAACGAGGTTATCGATGATGAACCAGTCAGCACTGCTTCGGCCGGATTGGACTCCGGCAACCGTCGCCCTGATGGTGCTCGGCTTTGTGGTCTTCTGGCCGCTCGGTCTGGCCATGCTCGCCTACATCCTGTTTGGCGAGAAGTTTCAGAACTTCAAGCGGGAAGCCAATCGCAAGGCGGACACTGCCTTTGCCTGGTGCCGCACCAACACCTACAGCGCCTCCGCGTCGACCGGCAATGTCGCCTTCGATGATTGGCGCAAGGCCGAACTCGAGCGTCTCGATGAAGAGCGCCGCCGTCTCGACGAGATGCGCGCCGAATTCGACACCTATGCCCGCGAACTGCGCCGGGCAAAGGATCAGGAAGAGTTCGACCGCTTTATGCGCGATCGTCAGCAGGTCAAGCCGGCAGGCGAGGGTGGTTCGGCTCAGGGTTTCACCGGCAACTGATCCGGCACATAGGTCTGAAAAGACGAGGTCGGCGCCATCGCGCCGACCTTTTTTGTTGCTGTACAAGACCCAGAATCGGCTAGAACACGAATCATGTTCCCCCTGCTGAAAAAGCTGACACCGCAGAGAGCACCGGCGATCCAGCTGGAGCGGGCGATCGCCGTTGACGGCAGGTCCATCCCGCTCACCATCCGCAAGAACAGCCGCGCGACACGCATCACCCTCAGGATCGAGCCCGGCGGACGCGCGCTGAAAATGACCATTCCACCGGGACTGCGCGAACGCGATATCGACGACTTCCTCGACCGGCACCAGGGCTGGCTCAGCACCAAGCTCAAGCGCCAGAAGAGCGCAGGAAGCATCGAGGATGGCGGTGAGATTCTCGTCCGGGGCGTCCCGCACCGCATCGTGCATACGGGACAGCTCCGCGGCCTGACCCAGTCGATCGACAGCGAGATCGGCCACGTCCTGAGCGTCAGCGGTCTTGAAGATCACCTGCCGAGGCGCGTTGCCGACTTCCTGAAGAAGGAAGCGCGTCGCGATCTGGAGCGGCTCGTGACACTGCATGCCGGAAATGTCGGCAAGCCGGTGAAGAGTATGACCTTGAAGGACACACGCAGCCGCTGGGGATCCTGTTCCTGGGACGGTAAGCTGAGTTTTTCCTGGCGCATCGTCATGGCACCGCCGCTCGTCATCGATTATCTCGCAGCCCATGAAGTTGCCCATCTGCGCGAGATGAACCATGGTCCGGCCTTCTGGGCACTCTGCGGTAAGCTCTGCCCTCAGATGGATGAGGCCAAGGCCTGGCTGAAGCGCCACGGTTCGGCGCTGCATGCCATCGACTTCGACTGAGCAACCCTGAGACCTTTCAGCCTTTGTCGCAAATTGGCTCGACTCTTTTTTGATTTCGTGCGACTTCGCTGCCATGAGACCCGATATCAAGATCTGCGGACTGAAGACGCCGGAGGCGGTCGATCGTGCGGCTGACCGCGGCGCGAGCCATATCGGCTTTATCTTCTTCGAGAAGAGCCCGCGCAACATCGAGCCCGACATTGCAGGTACGCTTGCCGATCGCGTTCGCGGCCAGGTGAAAAGCGTTGCGGTGACTGTCGATGCCGACAACGACGATCTCGACGAGATCATTGCCTTGATGCGCCCGGATATCTTGCAGTTCCATGGTCATGAAAGCCCGGAACGCCTTTTGACCGTCAAGGCGGTCACCGGTCTGCCGATCATGAAGGCATTTTCCATCCGCGATGCCGATGACCTGAAGCGGATCGAGCCCTATATCGGGATTGCCGATCGTTTTCTGTTCGATGCCAAGCCGCCGGTTGGATCGCACCTGCCGGGCGGGAACGGCGTCACCTTCGATTGGCGTCTCCTGCGGTCGCTTGACGACAGCGTCGATTACATGCTTTCCGGAGGTCTCAACGAGGCCAACATCGCAGAAGCTCTGCGGGAGACCGGGGCGCGGGCGATCGATATCTCATCCGGCGTGGAATCCGCCCCGGGCGTCAAGGATCTTCGAATGATGGACGAGTTTTTTGCGGCCGTTGCCGAGGCAAGTCGTGCACAGCCGGTTTCAGGGAGTGTCAAGTGAACCAGTCACCGAAACCCAATTCCTTCCGTGAAGGTCCCGACGAAGACGGCCGTTTCGGCATCTTCGGTGGTCGCTTCGTTGCCGAAACGCTGATGCCGCTAATCCTCGATCTGCAGGCGGAATGGGAAAAGGCAAAGACGGATCCGGAATTCCAGGCGGAGCTGGCGCATCTCAACACCCATTACACCGGTCGCCCGAGCCCGCTTTATTTCGCCGAGCGGCTGACGGCGGAACTCGGTGGCGCGAAGATCTACTTCAAGCGCGACGAGCTGAACCACACCGGTTCGCACAAGATCAACAACTGCCTTGGCCAGATCCTGCTCGCCAAGCGCATGGGCAAGACCCGCATCATCGCAGAAACGGGTGCGGGCCAGCACGGCGTCGCCTCGGCCACGGTTGCGGCCCGCTTCGGCATTCCCTGCGTCGTCTATATGGGCGCAACCGACGTCGAGCGCCAGGCGCCGAACGTTTTCCGCATGAAGCTTCTCGGTGCCGAAGTGAAGCCGGTCACCGCCGGCCATGGCACGCTGAAGGATGCCATGAACGAGGCGCTGCGTGACTGGGTCACCAATGTCGACGACACCTATTACATGATCGGCACCGCTGCCGGCCCGCACCCCTATCCGGAAATGGTCCGCGAGTTCCAGTCTGTCATCGGCCGCGAGACCCGCGAGCAGATGCTCGCTGCCGAAGGCCGCCTGCCGGACATGCTGGTTGCCGCCGTCGGCGGCGGTTCGAACGCGATCGGTCTCTTCCATCCCTTCCTGGATGACGAGAGCGTGCGGATCGTTGGCGTCGAAGCCGGTGGCAAGGGTCTCGAAGGCGAGGAGCATTGCGCTTCGCTGACCGCCGGCACGCCGGGCGTCCTGCATGGCAACCGCACCTATCTGCTGCAGGATGGCGACGGCCAGATCAAGGAAGGTCACTCGATCTCGGCTGGTCTCGACTATCCCGGCATCGGCCCGGAGCACTCTTGGCTGAAGGACATGGGCCGCGTCGAATATGTCCCGATCAAGGACGATGAGGCGCTCGAAGCCTTCCAGCTCCTGACGCGCACCGAAGGCATCATCCCGGCGCTCGAGCCGAGCCACGCGCTCGCCGAAGTCATCAAGCGCGCGCCGAAGATGCACAAGGACCAGATCATCGTGATGAACCTCTGCGGCCGCGGCGACAAGGACATCTTCACTGTCGGCAAGATTCTCGGTATGGGGCTCTGATCATGACTGCGCGTATGGACCAACGTTTTGCTGCCCTGAAGGCAGAAGGCCGCCCGGCTCTCGTCACCTATTTCATGGGTGGCGATCCGGACTACGAGACGTCGCTTGCGATCATGAAGGCCCTGCCGGAAGCCGGCGCCGACGTCATCGAACTCGGCATGCCCTTCTCGGATCCGATGGCCGACGGCCCGGCAATCCAGCTTGCCGGTCAGCGGGCTTTGAAGGCCGGCCAGACCCTCGTGCGCACGCTCGATCTGGCCCGTGAATTCCGCAAGACGGACAACGAAACGCCGATCGTCATGATGGGCTATTACAATCCGATCTACGTTTATGGCGTCGAACGCTTTCTCGATGATGCATTGGCTGCCGGCATAGATGGCCTGATCGTCGTCGATCTGCCGCCGGAAATGGATGACGAGCTCTGTATCCCGGCCCGCAGCCGCGATATCAACTTCATCCGTCTGGCGACCCCGACCACCAACGACAAGCGTCTCCCGACCGTTCTCAAGAATACTTCGGGCTTTGTCTATTATGTCTCTATGAACGGCATCACCGGTTCGTCGCTGCCGGATCCTTCACGCGTTGCCGGCGCTGTCCAGCGCATCAAGGCCCATACGGACCTGCCGATCTGCGTCGGCTTCGGCGTCAAGACCGCTGAACATGCCCGACTGATCGGCGCCAATGCCGATGGCGTCGTGGTCGGAACCGCGATCGTCAACCAGGTCGCCACCAATCTCACAGCCGATGGTAAGGCGACGGCGGATACGGTTCAGGCCGTTGCCACGCTGGTGCGCGGACTGGCAAGCGGCGTGCGTTCTGCGCGCCTTGCTGCTGCCGAATAAGCACCCCATATGGGCTTCAAACATCAGGAGTAAGCCGCGTGAACTGGATCACCAACTATGTGCGCCCGCGCATCAATTCCATGCTGGGTCGCCGCGAAGTTCCGGAAAACCTCTGGATCAAGTGCCCGGAAACGGGCGAGATGGTCTTCCATAAGGACCTGGAAGAGAACAAGTGGGTGATCCCGGCTTCGGGCTATCACATGAAGATGCCGGCCAAGGCTCGCCTGACCGACCTCTTCGACGGTGGCCAGTACGAGGCCCTGCCGCAGCCGAAGGTCGCGCAGGATCCGCTGAAGTTCCGCGATTCCAAGAAATACACGGATCGTCTGAAGGACAGTCGTCTGAAGACCGACCAGGAAGACACGATCGTCGCCGGCGTCGGCACGGTTCAGGGCCTGAAGCTCGTCGCGGTCGTGCATGAATTCAATTTCATGGGTGGCTCGCTTGGCATTGCCGCCGGCGAAGCGATCGTGAAGGCATTCGAACGCGCCATCAAGGAAAAGTGCCCGCTGGTCATGTTCCCGGCTTCGGGCGGTGCCCGCATGCAGGAGGGTATTCTTTCCCTCATGCAGCTGCCGCGCACGACGGTTGCCGTCGATATGCTAAAGGAAGCCGGCCAGCCCTATATCGTGGTCCTCACCAACCCGACCACGGGCGGCGTGACGGCCTCATACGCCATGCTGGGCGATCTCCACATTGCAGAACCCGGTGCCGAGATCTGCTTTGCCGGCAAGCGCGTCATCGAACAGACGATCCGCGAAAAGCTTCCCGAAGGCTTCCAGACCTCGGAATACCTCTTGGAACACGGCATGGTCGACATGGTCGTCAAGCGTCACGATATCCCGGACACGCTGGCGCGCGTCCTAAAAATCATGACCAAGCGTCCGGCCAATGACACCGCAGTCGCGGTGTCGGCCACCAAGGCATCGGCCTGAATTTAATAGCGTCGAGGCCGCGGCAGCGGGACAAACGTGATGACAGCCCCCATCGTCAGCCTGGCCGATGCAGAGATCGAAAAGCTCCTGGGGTTACACCCCAAGGGATACGATCTCTCGCTCGACCGTATCCGCCGTCTGCTCGACGTGCTGGGCAATCCGCAAACAAAGCTGCCGCCCGTAATTCATGTGGCCGGCACAAATGGCAAGGGGTCGGCAACGGCCTTCTGCCGGGCCCTTCTGGAAGCACAGGGGCTTTCGGTCCACGTGCATACGTCGCCGCATCTCGTACGCTGGCACGAACGCTATCGCTTGGGAGTGAAGGGCGATCCCGGCAAGTTTGTCGATGACGCACTCTTCGCCGATGCCTTGCGGCGCGTCGCCGATGCCAATGAGGGCAAACCGATCACCGTCTTCGAGATTCTGACGGCCGTGACCTTCATTCTGTTCTCCGAACAGCCCGCTGATGTCGCGGTGATCGAGGTGGGGCTCGGCGGGCGCTTCGATGCGACCAATGTCATCGATAAGCCGGCCGTATCGATCATCCAGCCGATCTCCCTTGATCACCAGGCCTATCTCGGTGATCGCGTCGAACTGATCGCAGCGGAAAAGGCCGGGATCATGAAGCGCGGTGTCCCGGTGGTCATCGGTCACCAGGAATTCGACGGTGCAAAGGATGTTCTGATCAGCACCGCCGAGCGCCTCGGCTGCCCGCTCACGGTCTTCAGTCAGGATTTTCTCGGCTATGAAGAGTTCGGTCGCCTCGTCTATCAGGACGAATTCGGCTTGATGGATCTGCCACTTCCCCGCCTTCCCGGCAGACACCAGATCGGCAATGCGGCAACGGCCATTCGTGCGGTAAAGGCGGCAGGTTTCGCCGTGACGGATCAGATTGCGGAAAAAGCGATGTTGTCTGTCGAATGGCCGGGACGTTTGCAGCGCCTGACGGACGGTGCGCTCGTTGACCACGCACCTGCAGGGGCGGAGATCTGGTTGGATGGCGGACACAATCCCGGAGCAGGCGAGGTGATCGCCGAAGCCATGGCCGCCATGGAAGAAAAACAGGCGCGTCCGTTGCATCTGATCGTCGGCATGATCAACACCAAGGACCCGATCGGCTACTTCCGCGCCTTCATCGACATTGCCCACGATGTCTATACGGTGCCGATAGAGGGCTCCGATGTTGGCCTCGATCCTGTCGCTCTGGCGCAGTCCGCGGCAGAAGCCGGACTGAAAGCCCTGCCGATGAGTTCTGTGGCTCAGGCACTGGATGCCATATGTGCCCGCAGTGCCGATTCGATCCCGCCGCGCATCATGATCGGCGGCTCATTGTATCTGGCAGGCAATGTCTTGGCCGAAAACGGCTCCATTCCCACATGAAAAAAGCCCGGGCAAAACCGGGCTTTTTTGTCTTCACAATCAGTCGTGAAGCTCAGGCGGCGCCGGCAATCCAGCTGGTGAGGGCAGTCTTGGGCGCTGCACCCACCTTGATGTCGGCCACTTCGCCGCCCTTGAAGACGGCAAGGGTGGGGATCGAGCGGACGCCGAACTGGGCAGCCAGTTCCGGGTTCTCATCAATGTTGAGCTTGGCGATCTTCACCTTGCCGGCCATTTCGTTGGAAATTTCCTCAAGGCTCGGCGCGATCATCTTGCAGGGGCCGCACCATTCCGCCCAGAAATCAACGACGACCGGTTCGGACGCGTTGAGAACCTCTGCCTGGAAATTGGATTTGTCGACTTTCACGGTAGCCATGGGGCTCTCCTTATAGAACTTGAATTGACTAGATATGTGATGCCGCGTCGCGACTATTTCAATATGCGGTATCTCACGATGTTTGGAGGTCGGCAAGGGACCGTGCGAGCAGCTCATCCCTAAGGGCGATGACGGCCCCGGTTTCCGTGTAGATGAGCCAGCATTCGATCGCCTTGCTGGGATATAGGGGTTGCAGGATCTCGCGGTAGATAGCCAGCTGGGCGCGATGCGAAAGAGGGGCGCCGGCTGCATCCCGCGGTGGTTTGCGATTGGTCTTGTAGTCCGCAATTACGACCTTGTCGGAAAGCACAGCCATGCGGTCGAGGCGACCCGAAACGGCGCGCTGTTCGCCGCGTAGCACCAGCGTCCCCATCACGGAAACTTCTGCCTGGCTGTTCTCGCCGAAGAGCGGGGCGAGTTGCGGATTTTCGAGGACCGACAAGACTGTCGAGACCAGCCTTTCGCGTTCGGGAGCCGGCCAGAAACGGGCTGCACGACTGGCATAACGCTCCGCTGCATCGGCCCATTCTGCTTGCGGCACCTCGGGAAGATTTTGCAGCATGCGATGGATGAGACGGCCACGCTGCAGCGCGATGTCCGGTTTCTCGTCCGACGCGAAGAGCGCCGAGGCGGTGATCATGTCTTCGCTGTCATCATCGACCAGAATGCTACCCGCAGTCGAAGGGCTCAAGGGTCTGGGGAGCTGAACGGGCGGGGGAAGGGGCCGCCAAAGGGTCGGCGGCAGATCGATGTCAGCCTGTTCTTCGTTGAGCTCCGGCGCCTGGGGAAATTCGCGACCTGCATTCTGCACACTCCAGCGGATGCCGCTCCATGTGCCATCCGGTCCCTGATACTCCATCGGGACGCAGCGGGATTCATCTGTCTTGAGGGCATCCAGGATCATCCTGTGCCAGATATCTCCGGGATCGTTCACTCCCCGGTACCCGGCGATGATCAATCGGTCGGCGGCCCGTGTCATCGCCACATAGAGCAACCGACGATATTCCTCCTCCGCCAGCATCCTCAGCCTTTCGGTGTCTCGCTGTGTCAGGGAATTCGTCAACGTCTTGCTTGGGATCCAGAAGGGTGTCGCGACACCGTCTTCCGCTTCCAGCAGGCGAAACTTTGCCAGGTGATTGCTGTTGAACGGCTTGGAACCCCCATCGACGAGGAAAACGACTGGCGCCTCGAGCCCTTTGGAGGCGTGAACCGTCATGATGCGGACCTCGTTCCGCTCCTTGTCTTGCTCCCGCTTCACCTCCGGTGCTTCCATTTCCAGCGTCGAAACGAAGGATTGCAGACCAGGCAATCCGGCGGTCTCGAAGGCCAATGCGAAACTCAGGAACTCGTCCAGAATGTCGCTGACCTCGGAGCCAAGCCGCGCGAGATAGGCTTTCCGGCCCTGATGGTTCCCGAGCACTCGGGCAAAGAAATCGTGCACTGAGAATGCCCGCGACTGCTCGAAGAGTGCGCTGAGACGGTCGAAGGTCCGCCGCCAGGGCGAATCTTCCGGCTCCGCCTGCTTCTTCAACCGGTGCCAAAGGCTCTCGCCCTCGGGCCGCTCGGCAGCGAGCATCAGGAGATCGTCCTCTCCGTGGTTGAAGAGCGGGCACTTCAAGAGAGCTGCGAGAGAAAGGTCGTCGTTCGGTAGCAGCATGAAGCGGCCCAGGGCCAGCATGTCCTGAACCGCAATATGGCTCGTCAGCTTCAAGCGGTCTGCCCCGGCCACCGGAATATTGTAGGGGCGCTTTAGGGCACGGGTGAGTGAGTTGACGAAACTGTCGCGCTTGCGCACGAGCACGAGGATGTCGCCCGGACGAATGAGGCGCGCTTCTCCGTCCTCGATGATCGTCTGGCGCCCGACCATATCTCGGATCTGGTGGGCAATTCGACGCGCGAGCACGGCGGACGGAGCACTTTCCGGAGTCGCATCGAAGGGCGCTGTCCAGTCCTCGGTCTTCTCCTGTTTTTCCGCAGCGATCATATCCCAGACATCGACGATTCCGGGCTGCCCGATCCGGCTCGAACGGTGAACGACATCGTCACCTGCCGCGCTCAGGCCACGCCGATTTTCGGCGGGTTGAAAGACGTGATCGACAGCTTGCAGGACCGATTCGGTGGAGCGGAAGGACAAGGGCAGCCGCACAGCGTTGAATGTCTGGCCGCTTTGGGACACTGCTGCCTGTGTCTGCTTCGCCTCGGCCGAAAACTGTTCTGGCCGGGCCCCCTGGAAGGAGTAGATCGACTGTTTCTCGTCACCCACGGCGAAAAATGTCCGGATACCGGATTTCGCGCTGGCGCCGCTGAAGAAATCCTCGCGCAGCGAGCGGATCACGGCCCACTGGATCGGACTCGTGTCTTGCGCTTCGTCGACGAGAATATGATCGATCCCTTGGTCCAGCTTGTAGTGGACCCACGCACCAACGTCACTGCGGGTCAGAAGCTGAGCGGTTCTGACAATCAGGTCTTCGAAGTCGAGCTGCGATCGCCGCTTCTTCAGCTCTTCATAGTCGGCGTCCAGCCGGAAGCCCAAGGTCAGTGCCGCCTTGGTGGCCTCGTACATGCGAAAGATCCGCAACCGGTCGCGCTTGGCAACGACGTGCTCTCGCGCGGCAGTGACGGCATCGCGAAGCTCCGGTGCCGCTTTCGTCATGGCGGCGGCAATCAGCGAACTGTCCGCCTTGGGGCTTTCTGTTCCCGTCAAGAAAGCGCTGTCGATGAGGCTGACCCGCACCAAAGGATCGGTTTCTAAGAGCGCCCGTTCGAGGGTCTCGGCAACGGCTCGGACCTTCTCCCCGCCCTTCTCCAGCGCAAGGCGGATGTAATGGGCAAAGCTCGGACCCGAAAGTCCGTCGAGGGGCCAGTAATCCTCAGCTCGGCTAAGTTCAGTCTCTGTCGGCAAAATGCCGAAGCGCTGCCGGAGGGCTGGCTCCAGCCCTCCCAACTTGCCTGCCAGGCGGCGGAACTCGCGGATCGCATGGCGGTTTGCCACGATATCCCCGATCAGACTTTCCAAACCGCTCTCGTCAGCAATACTGAGGACCCGAGAGAAAGCCTCTGCAAGAGAGGCATCGTTTTCCGTCGAGGTCGCCGTGAGCAATGACCGTCTCGCTTCCGACAGCACGGTCACGGCAGCGCGGTCATCCAGCACGTTGAAATGCCCGGCAACGTTCGCCTCCAGTGGAAACTGATGCAGAAGCGCCTCGCAGAAGGCGTGAATGGTCTGGATCTTCAGTCCACCGGGCGTTTCGAGCGCCTTGGCAAACAACCGGCGCGCCGCCGCGAGTGTCGCACGATCCGGCTGTCTCTGCTCGATCCTGGCGATCCGCTTCGAGAGTTCCGCGTCGTCGAGCGTCGCCCATTCGGCGAGGCGCTGGAACACGCGGTTCGACATTTCCGAAGCGGCGGCCTTGGTATAGGTCAGGCAAAGGATCGAGGACGGGCGGGCACCGGCCAGCAGCAGCCGGATCACCCGCTGCGTCAATACATGCGTTTTCCCTGAGCCGGCATTGGCAGACACCCACGCCGACTGGCCCGGATGCGAAGCGCGTGATTGCGCAAGCGTGGTCCAG
Organism: Hyphomicrobiales bacterium; assembly: GCA_900473805.1. GTDB lineage: Bacteria > Pseudomonadota > Alphaproteobacteria > Rhizobiales > Rhizobiaceae > Allorhizobium. The sequence goes on from UCMS01000014.1 coordinate 334,034, forward strand.
TCCAGCCAAACCGCCGGATCGCTGCTGCTCGGCAGCGCACCGATGTCGAGACCCGTCTCAGTCATCGGCACTTGTCTCCTCGGTATCGGCCGTCGACCATTCGGCAACGCGCGCGAGGTGATCATACTCGCCGCCATAACTGTTCTGTTCAGCCGGAATAAGCCGCGAGACATAACCCCGCTCGCCGCTATGAAGTGCGGCCACGAAACGTCCGAGTTCCTCCACGGCCTGCGTGGCCAAGTCGGCCGCCGATTTCTTGTTGTCGCCGCGCCCGTTGAGCTCATTGTTGATCTGATCGACGCTAAACCGATCGCCGGGTCTCAGGCGAACATAGATCAGATTGTCGGGCCGTATCTGCCCAGCAGGTTTGAAGGCGCCTTCGAGCAGAGCGGCGGCTTCGAGGGCCAGCTGTGGGTCGAGCAGGCTGCGTGCCTGCGCGACGCTCGGTGCCAGTCCGGTCTTGTAATCGATGATGTCGGCATGACCGGCGCCTTTCAGGTCGATCCGGTCGGCAATGCCGCTGATGGTGATACCCACCGGCTCCAGCACGACATTTCCCCGCACTTCCGTGAGGATGCGCTTCAACTCCGGTCGCCGCCGCCGCTCCCAAGCGACGAACTCGGCTGCAACGGAATAGAATCGCTGCCGCCACACGACGTCGAGATGCAATGGCAGGGCCTCTTTCAGGAATTCCTCATCGGTGATGCCGCGAAGGATATCAATGGCATCCAGGCGGAGGGGATCGTGGTTCTCCCGCACGAACCGATCCACGATGCGGTGATAGAGCGTGCCACGCTCAGCGGCACCCGGATCCTGGTTGAACGTCTCGACGGCATCGAGCCGCAGGATCCGCCGGGCATAAGTCGCATAGGGATCGCGCCGAAAGCGACCGACCTCGGAGAAACTGAAGGAGCGGGGCTGAAGCTCCAGTCGCGGGCGGGGGGAGGGGCGTTGGGCCGGCGCCTGGCTCTCTCCCTGGTCGATGAGATCGGCGTAGCGCCGAAAGATCTGGCCACGACGCCTCATGGCTTCCTCAAGTGCAGGCCCGCCAAGCGCCTTTAGGCGCTGGAGCCAGCGCGAGGCCACCGTCGGCGCAGAGCCCTGCCGAAGCGCGCGGCTGAAAATGAGTTTCCGTGTGCCGCACGCCATTTGGAAGTCATGAGCGACTTGACCGGTCTGTCGCTCGGGCGGTTCCAGGCCGATGTCGGTCTTCATCATGCGTGACAGGAAGGGGTTGTTCTGCGTCTGGCCCGGCCAGCTCCCCTCGTTCATGCCGCCGATCACCATCATGTCCACATTCTGTAGGCGTGCTTCAAGCGTACCGAAGATGAAGACCCGTGGATGCCGCATCGCCCGCGGTTTGACCGCCTGGCCGGCCATCAGTGCCGTGAGGATGTCCACCCATTGCGATCCATCGGCCTCGATCTGCCCGTCGGCCTCCATCACCTGGCCCAGCAATTGCGCCAATGTGTCGCCGCCCTCATTGCCCCAGAGTGCGGCAAGATCCTGCCGGTCATCAATGCAGACGGCTTCCAGGACACGCCCGGTTCTTTCAGCCCAGTCAGTCAGCGTGAAACTCTGCGTCAGCGCCGTTCCGTCGACAGAACGAATGACAGCGGACACGAGGGGTTCTGCAGCAGCCGTAATGTTGTGTGCCAACACCCGTGCCAGTTCGATGTCTTCGGGTGAAACCGAGAGTCGCCATTGCGGCTTATGCCGATCCGTCAGGTGCTCCGCCAGTCCTTGCTCGAAAAGGATCTTCATCTCGGCCAGATCGAGCACTCGGCTGCCCCCGCGCAGGGCGATGACTTCGAGTGCGTCTGCCGCCCTGCGCATGTCAGTTTCCGAAAGGCCGAACCGAGCTAGCGGATGCTTGATCAGCGAAACGATCGGGACGGGATCGCCCGGTCTCAGGCAGGCTTCGGCGACGATCTGTGTCAGGGTGGCGGCCAGCATCCCGGTCAGGGGCGTACCCGCCGAATCATCCGCCTCGATCCCGAAGCGGGCCAGCTCCGACATGACGCGACGGGCCAAAGCGCGATCCGGCGTGATCAGCGCAACGCGGCTCTCGGGGCTGTCAGCCTCCTCCAGCCCGAGACGGAGCGCAATCGCGATGGCCGTGGCCTCTTCACGCTCGTTCGCCGCCTCGATCAGGGCAACGTCTTGAAAAGCGGAGAGCACGCGCTCGGTCGCAAAATCGTCGCGCCAGGATTTCCAGGTATCGGTCGCTTCCGCCGGCGCCATGGCGCGCGACAATATCTCCGCGCGATCTTCGAGAACAGGTTCGGCATGCGCGAGTGAAACGATATCGGCACGCTCCAGCGCCATGTGCCGGAGCAATTGCGCGAGGCCGTATTGCGGATGCCCCCGAAGGGCAGGGTTCGGTGCGATCAAGGAAGAGCCGCGGTCATGCAGCTTCTGCCAATCCTCGTCCGGCATCTGCTGATCAAGTCCCGGCAGCACGACCACACCAGTCTCGCGCTCGGCAATGGCCGCAATCAGCTCGGCCGCTGCAGGGATGGAACCCGTCGAGCCGGCCACGATGATCGGCCCCGTCGATCCAGTCCGCCGGATGCGCTCGGCCTCCGCCCGCAACACCGCATCGCGATGGCGCGCAGGTGACGACCGCATCAGTTCCTTCAGGCGCTCGGGCCAGAAAGTCGTGGCAATCTTCAGGAATTCGAGCGTCAGTTGCCACCACGATCCGAAATCCGCCGATTGCAGATTGTTCAGGTTCTCCCAGTTGCAGCCTTCCGTCTCGGCCGCCTCGATGAGTTCGACCAGCGCACGTGCCAGCCAGACCGCATCTGCCGGACTTGCGGGTGCGACAAGCGGCGTGTCGCTATGGATCGAGCGCACGATCTCCGGCAATTGATTGCGCCACGCCAGGATGAGCCGTGCCAATTCAAGCAGCATCACCGTGCCGCTGACGGGCGGTGCAAGGTCCATCAGCAGGGGCGCGTCCCGATCGAAAAAGCCACTGTCATCGTCGGTTTCGCCGAGCGGCCGGATATGGGGCAGGATCGCGGACCGTCCGCCGAGAAGATCGACGAACTCCGATCGGAGCACACGGGCGGCCCGTCGTGTCGGCACAAGAATGGTTACCTTGGCCAGGGAGAGTGGATCTTCTGCATTGTAGCGATAGCCGTCCACCAGGCTCCCGTCGAGCAGCGCATGCGTCAGCGTCTTGAGGAAGGGCCGCCCTGACGGGATGGTGAAAACGCGGGGAAGCTCCGCAGCCACGCTCAGCCCTCCGGTAAAGCGCGACGGATCATTGCCTCTGCCGGTGCAATCGCATCCGGGGTGCCGACCGTCAACCAATGCCCGTTCAGCCGCTCGCCGAAGAGGCGCCGTGCCGCAATCGCCCGATCGAAATAGATATTCAGGTTGAAGGGCTCTTCGGGTGCATCTGACAGAAGCGTCGGCATCATCACGAGCGCGCCGGCATAGACAACGGGATCGGGATCGCCTGCACGAAAGCGCGTGAGCGCACCGTCAGCCGCCATGGAAAAATCGTTCTTGCCGTTGTGTCCGGTCGTTCGGCTCTCTTCGACACAAAGCATCGCCATGTCCATCGTGGCGGCGTTGAAACGCCTGCCCAATCGGACGAGATTGGAGGGATGGTCTTTGGGTTCGCCGATCCAGAAAAGATCGGCATTCATCACCAGGGCCGGCGCTTCTGAATTGAGGTAGCGGAGCCCGCGGGCAAGTCCGCCCCCCGAATCCATCAGGCGCTCGCGCTCGTCGGAAATGATGACATCCAGTCCTTCGACCGTTCCAAGATGCCGCTCCATCTGGTCTGCGTGATGGTGGACATTGACCACCACAGTGGTCACCCCGGCTTCCCGCAGTGCGTCGAGTGCATAATCGATCATCGCCTTGCCACCGATCTGTACCAGCGGCTTCGGTGTCTTCTCGGTGATGGGTCGCATCCGCGTGCCGAGGCCGGCCGCGAGTACCATGGCTTGGGTGATGGGCATGTGGCCTACGCCGCTGATTCGGGAAGTTCGATTCCAGCCTCTACGCACCAGCTGCGCAAGGGGGCGAGCACAGGATGTTCGAATGCGACGGATAAATGCCAGAGTGTCCTCGGCATATGGCGCATGTAGCCGGGCTTACCATCCCGTTTCATCAGCCGAACCCACAGTCCGTTCAGCTTGCAGGCGCGTTGGGCGGCCATGATCGCCCAGCTCTTGAGGAACCCCGCCTCGTCAAAATCTGCTTTGCGGTGCCGAAGGCTGAGATAGTCAGCAATCAGCTGGTCCATCAACGGGCGCGGGATCGTGACGCGAGCATCTTGTGCAAGAGACACGAGATCATAGGCCGAAGGCCCGATCATCGCGTCCTGGAAATCGATGAGCCCGATCCGGGCATGACCGCTCTGTTCGTCGCGCCACAGGATATTGGGAGAGTGGAAGTCACGCAGCACAATGGATTTTTCAACCGTTGCCAACTCGTCGATGAGGCGATCCCAGATCGCGAGATAGGCATCTCGCTCGGCTCCCGTGACGGGCGCTCCCTCTCGTTTCCAGGGCAGGTGCCAGTCGAGCAGCAGCTCCACTTCCATCTTCATTGCCGGCCGGTCGAAATCCGGGATCACATGCACCCGTCCGTCTGCCAGAGCGATGTCTCGACGAACGCCTGAGTCGTGAATGGCGGCGAGGCAGGCCGCGCTTGCGCGGTAGCGATCCGCAATCGGCTTCCCGTCGGGATCGAGAACCCCTTCCAAGCCGAGGTCTTCCAGGAGAAGAATGCCAGCATCCCCATCTGCCGCCAGAATGGCCGGCGCCGCAAATCCACGCGCCCGCAGCTCCTGGTCAATCGCGATGAACGGATAGACGTCTTCGGCGAGATGCACGATCTGGGAATAGGGCTTTCCGTCACGGATCGGCGGTCCGTTGGGCCGCGCCGGGGCGTCCATCAGCACCAGCCGTGCGTCCCCGTTTGACGGATAGACATGTTCATAGGCGCGGCTTGAGGCGTCCCCGGTCAGGTGGCGTCTTGCCGCATGGGGAAGGCCGTTCTCATCGAGAAAGCGCCGAATCTCGAGAATCCGTCGCAAGCGTGCGATCTTGGGACTGGTGCCCGAGACGGAGACAGATCTGCCACCGTCTTTTGAAAACTGAAACCGGATGTCGAGCCTGGCCTTTGGCAGCGCCTTACCGGCCCTCTCGGGCCATTCGACCAGGCAGATCCCATTCGACAGCGCTTCATCGAAGCCCAGTTCGTCGAGTTCGCTGAGGTCTGCGAGGCGATACAGATCGAAATGAGAGACCGGTAGCCGGAGCTCATAAGTTTGCACCAGCGTGAAGGTCGGGCTTGGGACTTCGAGATCGGGGTCATCCGCCAAGGCGCGCAACAGGGCGCGGCACAGTGTCGATTTTCCAGCCCCCAGATCGCCCCAAAGGGCAATGCAGTCTCCGGCCTGGAGCAGAAGCGCGAGATCCTGCCCGAATTCGACCGTTGCGGCCTCATCCGACAGGCTGAGCTCGACCAAGTCCGAGTGATCCGTCATTCGGCTGCAGCGATGACTTGGGGAATGCTGGCCGAGGGAATGCGGCAGTTGACCGTGGTTCCTTCTCCCGGTGCGCTATCGATGGAGACATGGCCGTGATGTAAATTGACGAAGCTGTGCACGATCGAAAGTCCGAGACCTGGACCGCTGCGTTTGCCACCCTTGGGATTTGTGGAGAAGCGATCGAAGGCGGAGGACAGCATATCGGCTTCCATTCCGCATCCGCGGTCGGCCACCGAGAATACGAAGTCGGCCCCCTCGCGCCAGCACTTCATTTTGACGGCTGTCCCCTCGGGCGCGAAATTGACGGCATTCGTCAGGATCTTGATGAGGATCTGCTTCAGACGCTGGCGGTCGGCGATGATGTGGCCGAGTTGTGCGGGAGCCGAAATCTCCAGCGTCACGCCACCTTCCTGCAGCCGATCTGTCATCTGCATCGAGACATCGTCGAGAAGATCGCTCAGATCAATCTCCGAGTAGTCGAGCTGCATGATGCCGGCATCGACCGTCGCGAGGTCCAGAATATCATTGACGATCGTCAGCAGGACCGATGAGGACGTGGAGATGTGATCGATGTATTCTGCCTGGCGTTCGTTCAGCGGTCCGATCGCATGCGTCTTCAGGAGATCGGTGAAGCCAATGATATTGGTCAGCGGAGAACGCAGCTCGTAAGAGACGTGCTGGACGAAATCATTCTTCAGCTCGTCTGCTTTGCGCAGTGCCTCGTTCTTTTCCTTGAGCGCCCGCTCGGCTCTCACACTGTCCGTCATGTTGACGAATGTCAGCATCGTTTGAGCGTTTGGCAGGGGGGTGACGGCATAGTCGAGCACCAACCCGGAATAGAGTTCCAGCGTGCCCTGGCTCGAGGGACGTTCATCCTCGAAACTGGTGATCATCTTGCCGAAGGCTCTCCAGCCATCCGCCTTGTCATAGGAAGATTTGCAGGCGGCTTCCAGCAGACGGATATGCGTTCCGACGGCAGCCTGGGCTTCAGTGATACCCCAAAGCGCCCGGAAGGCAGGGTTTGACAGCTGGATACGGCCGTCCGGTCCAAAAACGGCAACGCCTTCGGACAGATGATCGATCGTCTCACCCTGAACCTGGAGCAGCGTGTTGTACCGCGTTTCAAGACTGACCTGCTCGGTCAGGTTTTCGAACATCCAGGTTACCCCGCCCTGCGGGTGTGCGGAGGCGATGACGCGCAATGTCTGGCCGTTCGGCAGATGCCAAAGATCCGTCTGCGTCTCCAATGCGCGATAGACGGAGAGGCAGCTTTCCTTCCAGGCTTTCCAGCTCAACTGCTCCGGCAGCTTATGCGCCGAACGGAGACGGTCGAGGAGTTCGGCATGGTCAGGTCGCGATTCCAGGAACGGCGTATCGAGACCCCACAATTGAACAAAGGCCTGATTGTAGAATTGCAGTCGTCGATCAGCGTCGAAAATGGCGACAGGTGTCGCCAGATGATCGAGCGTTTCTGCATGGCTCTTCAGCGTGCGCACGAGTTCTTCGCGCAGCGTTTCGGCCGATGAGACATCGATTGCCATCCCGCAGGATCCGTCTGGCCCCCGCACGTCGACCACTTCGAAGAAGCTTCGGCCGCCCCGAACCGCTGTCGAAACCGTGTCCCGGAACGGCGACTCCGGGGTTGTGGTCGCCTTGATCTTCTCGCGGGTCAGTGTGCCAAGAATTTCCCGGCCTTCCTGTATGGCTTGGGCGGGAGAACTGGCTTCCACCGCCTCGCAATAGGCATGGTTAACCCAGGTCAAGCGACCGTCTCGATCCCGCTGCCAGACCGGTTGTTCGATCGAATCGAGCAGCGACTCGAATGAAGCGATGGAATTGCGCAGGCGATTGCGCTCGATCTTCAATTCGGCGAGTTCGGCTCGAAGATTGTTGAGTGCGAGAAACAGTGCGTAGGCACGGCCGCCATAGAGACGACCTTGCACCTCGATGACTTCGCCACGAACGGTTTCCACGACCAGATCGAACGTGCTGGCATGGGAGCGCAAGGCCTCGATGGCGCGTTCCACTTCGCTCGCCGAATGAGGGGTCAACCATCGGCCGAACGCCAGGAAGTCGCTATCGCTTTGAGGTGCGCCGGTTTCACCTGGCAGTTGCCCCAGAAACTCGGCCTTACCGTTCTGGCCATCCCAGATCACGACACGGCGGTTCTTGTCGGCGATGAAAGCCTGATAGCGCGAAATCTTGTGCTGGCTGACGGACAGTTCCGAACGCAGGTCTAGGCGCTCGGTTTCCAGGCGGTTCCGCTGTCGTGCAAGCCAGCCGGCAGAGACCAGTGCAGCCGAGAGGGCGCCGAGCAGAAGCGCGTAGCCGGCAAGATCGACGCGATTGAAGCTGCCGATGATCGAATGCCCTGGTTCACCCTGGGCCAGAACCGGCGTCACCATGCCGGCCAGCATGCTGCCGCAGGCGAGCAATCGCTGTAGGGAATTTACAAGGCTTCGCCGCGCGGTTGCCGTGTTTCCGCAGAACATCGTCCGTCGTGAAGTATGCCGCAAGAGGCTGGAAATACCGGCCGTCATAGCCGTATCCCGCAAACGCGGGGTGCGTTGATCTACCGACATTCTCGGTCTGTCTCCGTCTTATTATGTGCCGCATCGTCGACAAGACATCCGTGTTCGCGGACCGCTCGTGCAGTCCACGAATCATGTCCCAAAACAATACCGCTGATGGATTGGAGCGGGAAGGCCGGGCGCCAAAAAAGAAAGCGGCGCCTTTGTCAAGGCGCCGCCCACTAGATGTAGATATTATCCAGCTATATTTTAATAGCGATAGTGTTCTGCCTTGAACGGACCCTGTGCCGTAACGCCGATATAGGCTGCCTGTTCGTCCGAAAGCGTCGTGAGCTTCACGCCGAGCTTTTCGAGGTGCAGACGAGCGACCTTTTCGTCGAGGTGCTTCGGCAGGACGTAAACGCCCGGCTTGTACTCATCCGTCTTGGTAAAGAGCTCGATCTGGCCAAGAACCTGGTTCGTGAACGAGGCCGACATGACGAAAGACGGATGACCAGTGGCGTTGCCGAGGTTCAGCAGGCGACCTTCCGACAGAAGGATCATCCGGTTGCCCTTCGGGAACTCCACCATGTCTACCTGCGGCTTGATGTTCGTCCACTTGAGGTTTCGGAGAGCCGCAACCTGGATTTCGTTGTCGAAGTGACCGATGTTGCCGACGATCGCCATGTCCTTCATCTCGCGCATGTGCTCGATGCGGATGACGTCCTTGTTGCCGGTCGTGGTGATGAAGATGTCGGCGGAGGAAACGACGTCCTCGAGCGTGACGACCTCAAAACCGTCCATGGCGGCCTGCAGGGCGCAGATCGGGTCGACTTCGGTCACCTTGACGCGGGCGCCGGCGCCGCGCAGCGAGGCAGCAGAACCCTTGCCGACGTCGCCATAACCGCAGACCACGGCAACCTTGCCGGCCATCATCACGTCGGTACCGCGGCGAATGCCGTCAACCAGCGATTCCTTGCAGCCATACTTGTTGTCGAACTTCGACTTGGTGACCGAGTCGTTGACGTTGATGGCCGGGAAGGGCAGGAGGCCCTTCTTGGCAAGCTCGTAAAGACGATGCACGCCGGTGGTGGTTTCTTCGGTGACGCCCTTGATGGCATCGCGCTGCTTGGTGAACCAGCCCGGCGAAGCGGCCAGGCGCTTCTTGATCTGGGCGACCAGGATTTCTTTTTCTTCCGACTGCGGGTTGGAGAGAACGTCCTCGCCGGCTTCAGCGCGGGCGCCGAGCAGGATGTACATGGTCGCATCGCCGCCATCATCGAGGATCATGTTGGACACGCCGCCGTCGGTCCATTGGAAGATGCGGTCGGTGTAGTCCCAGTAATCCGTCAGAGATTCACCCTTGATCGCGAAGACGGGGATACCGGCAGCTGCGATGGCCGCTGCCGCATGGTCCTGGGTGGAGAAAATATTGCACGAAGCCCAGCGCACGTCGGCGCCGAGCGCGACGAGAGTCTCGATCAAAACAGCGGTCTGGATCGTCATGTGCAGCGAACCGGTGATCCGTGCACCCTTCAGCGGCTTGCTCGCGCCGAATTCGTCGCGGCAGGCCATCAGGCCCGGCATTTCCGTTTCCGCGATGCTGATTTCCTTGCGGCCGAAATCGGCAAGACCGATATCGGCGATGACATAGTCATGTTTGCTCATGAGAGTCTCCGGCTGGATCTGGGCCCGGTCTCTGCCTGGTGCAGAGCCGAGGAACGCTCGACCCGCGAATGCATATCGCGGCGATTGAAGTGTTCCTAGCAGGGATCGCAAGAGAAGGCAACGTGACATAAAGAAGTCTTTATGTCCTTATGTGGAGATGCTTTACATCTCCTCACCGAAGCGGTCGGCGACAAGAGCGGCCAAAGCATCAAGGACGGCTACAGCCTCGTTCCCGGATGCCGTGACGCTGATCGAGCAACCGGGGCTCGCTGCGAGCATCATCAATCCCATGATCGATGTGCCACCGACGGTCGTTCCATCCTTTGAGACGGTGACGGTCGCGTCGAAACCGCTGACGGTCTGGACGAATTTGGCAGAGGCGCGTGCGTGCAGACCGCGCTTGTTGACAATCAGCAGGTCACGGGCAAGCGGGGTGGTCATTCCATTACTTTCCACTGAGCACGCGGCTGGCAACGTTGATGTATTTGCGGCCGGCTTCCGAAGCTTCGATCAATGCGCGGTCCATGTCGTTGTCGCCACGGATACCGGCAAGCTTGATCAGCATGGGAAGGTTGACCCCGGCAATGACCTCGATCCGACCAGTGTTCATCACAGAGATGGCAAGGTTGGACGGGGTGCCGCCAAACATGTCTGTCAGAATGATCACGCCATGTCCGTCATCGGCGCGCAGCACAGCATCCAGAATATCCTGACGACGCTGGTCCATGTCGTCTTCGGGGCCAATCGAAACGGTTTCGATGCATTTCTGGGGGCCGACGACATGTTCCACCGCATGATGAAACTCTTCAGCCAGCTTGCCATGTGTGACAAGCACAAGTCCGATCATTCTCTACTGCCCCTTAGCGGAAAAAATCGCCAGATAGCGCAACACTGGTGGCTCGTCCACCAATCCGACGCCATCTTGTCCATCAAAACGGGAAGTGCAAGCCAAAACCGCGTGCTTACGAATGCTTTGCTTGCTTCGTGACGATTTGTGCGAAGATGAGAGCAAGAGGAAATCGGCTCCAAAACGGCACCCTGATGACAGGGAGAGAGATGTCCGGAGCAAGTGAGAGACGCTCGTCGTCCGGTGGCAGACGTTGGCTCTCATCGGCTGCGACAGGTGCGATCGCGTAATGGAGTTGTCCTTCCTCGATGCTGTCCAATGTGACGATCCCACTGTAACGCAGTTCGAGAAGGCCACGGATCGCTTCAGGTCGGCGGGCGATCACAGCGCCGTTTCGCTTCGAAACCATTACCTGATCGTCGGCGATCAGGGCATGGGAGAGACCACGCAGTCCCGCTTCGGCCAGACAATCGAAAGCAAGTGCCGACTTTCCGCACCCTGATGGACCAAAGAACAAGAGACCGGTCCCATCGACAACGATGGCAGTGGCATGTCGATTGAATGGCTGCCCGCTCACGTACCGGTCTCGACGGGGAGCGAGAGGACAAAACGGGCGCCAGTGACCCGGCCGCGCGTGCTGTCGAGCACGTTTTCGGCCCGGAGCGTCCCGCCATGCGCCTCTGCGATCTGTCGACTGATCGACAGCCCAAGGCCGGAATTCTGGCCAAAACTCTCGCCCTCGGGCCGATCGGTGTAGAATCGCTCGAAAATCCTGTCGATGTTTTCGGCCTGGATGCCGGGTCCGTTGTCTTCCACCTGGATGAGGCAGCGGGTGCGGGTGCGTGACAGGCGAACCGTGATGCAGCCGCCTTCTTCGGGCACGAAAGAGCGGGCATTTTCGATCAGGTTCGTCACGATTTGGCCGAGCCGAAGATCGTGGCCATTGACGACGAAGCCTTGCTTGGATCCGGGCTTCTGGTCGATCACATAGTCGATCTGCACGGCTTTCTTGCCATGACGGATCTCGCGGGAGATATCGACCAGGCTGGACAGCAGGATCTCGAGATCCACCGGCTTGGCATCGGAGCGTGCCAGCTCAGCATCCAAGCGAGAAGCATCCGAGATGTCGCTGATGAGGCGATCCAGTCGCCTGACGTCATGCTGGATGATGTCCATCAGACGCTGTCGAGACTCTGCCGTTTTCGCGAGCGGAAGAGTTTCGACCGCTGACCGGAGCGAGGTGAGCGGGTTCTTCAGCTCATGGCTCACATCTGCGGCAAAGCTCTCGATCGCATCAATGCGGTCGTAAAGAGCTGTCGTCATTTCCCGCAGCGCAATGGAAAGGTTGCCGATTTCATCCTGACGGATGGAAAAATCCGGAATTTCTTCACGTTCCTTGGCCCCACGACGAACTCGGACCGCAGCAGCGGATAGCCTGCGCAGCGGATTTGCGATCGTGGAGGACAAAAGCAGCGACACGACGATGTTCACAAGGGTAGCCACGCCAAAGACGCGCAGGATCGCCAGACGTTCGGCGTGAACGATCTTGTCGATATCACCGGCCTGGGTCGACAGGAGCAGAACCCCGAGCACAGCCCGCGAACGCTGCACGGGAACCGCCACCGATACGATCAGTTCCCCTTGATCCGTGACACGCACGACCGCTCCGCGCACGCCCGTCAAAGCGTTCATCACCTCTGGATAGATCGAGCCATCGCCGCCGGGTGCTTCCTTGTAGATCGGCAGGTTGCCGGGCTGAAGGATCGTGTTGAACAGACGGGTGATCCAGTCCGTGAAGCTCGAGGTGTCGTTGTCGACCGGGGGCAGGTCGAAGCGCAGCACCTGTCCTCGGGAATACAAATGGCGCGAATCGAGCAGCAGGTTTGCATCCGCGTCGAAGAGGCGGGCACGGATCCGGGTCGGTGAGATCAGGCGGCGCAGGACAGGGGCGACGCGCTCCGGATTGATCGGAAACTCGAGATCTTCGTCATTGGGGACCGGCGTGATGCTCTGGCCAGCCTGTAATTCGAGCAGCTTTTCCGGATCGATCGTGATCGAATTCGTGTCGACGGAGGCGGAAGCCGACACCGCAGCAGCGATGATCTCTCCCTGGGTGAGAAGGCTTTCGACGCGCGCGTCGATTAGGCCCTCTCGGAACTGGTTGAGATACATGATTCCGCCGACCAGAACGATCAGCGCGGCAAGGTTGAAGAAGACGATCCGTCGCGTCAGGCTTGAAAACAGGGCGTGACCAAAGATCCGCCGGATGAGGATGAAGGGATGGGAAAACAGCCGCCGCTGCTCGGAGCCGCCCTCCAGCTCCTCCAGATTCCCGTCATCCACCTGTCTGGTCAAACCTCAACCTTTCGCCCGCCTCCGGTCCGATCCCGGAGAAGCCGGGACCTCAAGCCGCTTCGCGGAAGCGGTAGCCCACACCGTAGAGGGTTTCAATCATGTCGAAGTCGGTGTCGACCATTTTGAACTTTTTGCGCAAGCGTTTGATATGGCTGTCGATGGTGCGGTCGTCGACATAGACCTGTTCGTCATAGGCCGCGTCCATCAGCGCATCGCGGCTTTTCACCACGCCTGGTCGCTGTGCCAGAGACTGAAGAATGAGAAACTCGGTCACGGTGAGGGTGACGGGATCGCCCTTCCAGGTGCAGGTGTGGCGCTCCTGATCCATGACGAGCTGTCCGCGTTCCAATGTGCGGGCCTGTTGCTCGCTGCCGGGTTTTGCTGCACCACCGCCCGTTGCCGCTAGGCTCTCACGGCTTGCGGCACGACGCAGGATGGCCTTCACCCGTTCGACCAGGAGCCGCTGCGAGAAGGGCTTTGTGATGAAGTCGTCGGCGCCCATCTTAAGGCCGAACAATTCGTCGATCTCCTCGTCCTTGGACGTGAGGAAGATCACCGGCAGGTCCGATTTCTGGCGCAAACGACGCAGAAGTTCCATGCCGTCCATGCGTGGCATCTTGATGTCGAAGATCGCCAGCTGCGGCGGGCGAGCCAGCAAGCCATCCAGTGCCGATGCACCGTCGGTATAGGTCTCGACCTTATATCCTTCGGCTTCGAGGGCGATCGAGACCGATGTCAGGATGTTGCGGTCGTCATCCACCAGGGCGATCGTCTGCATAATATAAGTCTCCGTCATCTTGCTTGCGCTGCTCCTGGCTTTACCCCAGCCCAGCTTCGGTTCAGTCACAGTGCTTCATGAGTATAAAGGTGGAACAAATTGTGGCAAAGGCAATCTCCGGGCGTGTATCGGCGCTTTTGAGCCAATCGTTCGGTGCCGCCCTCGCTGGAATTCCGTGGAATGGAACCGGAACTAAACGATTTAAAACGGACACTTTCGGTTTTAAATCGATTAAATTATTGATATCATTGATTATTTCGAATTTCACGCCTTGCGCAGAAGCGGTAATCCCGTTACGTTTGCGCCATCGGAGAGTTGTGGCCAATACGAGAGGACGGCGCATGATGGAGGAATTCGGCATCAGGAACCCGGCAACGGGTCTCGCAGAAGCTGGCTTGGGCAAGGCTGCGAGTGTTCGCTATAATCTCTTGGAAGCTGCCCTTTATGAGGAAGCCGTCCGCCGGGGCGAAGCCGAACTGACGGCTGATGGTGCTTTGCGTGCGCTGACCGGTCAGCACACCGGCCGCTCCGCCAAGGACAAGTTCGTCGTCCGCGACAGCAAGACCGACGACCAGATCTGGTGGGACAACAACAAGCCGATGTCGCCGGAGCATTTTGCCGTGCTGCATCAGGACATGCTGGCCCATGCCGCAGGCAAGGATCTCTTCGTCCAGGATCTGATCGGCGGTGCGGATGCTGACAACGCCCTGCCGACCCGGGTCGTGACCGAGTTCGCCTGGCACTCGCTGTTCATCCGCAACCTGCTGATCCGTCCGGAGCGTGATGCTCTCGAAGTTTTCCAGCCGAAGCTGACGATCATCGATCTGCCGAGCTTCCGCGCAGATCCTGTCCGTCACGGCTGCCGCACCGAAACGGTCATCGCCTGCGACCTGACCAATGGCATCGTTCTAATCGGCGGCACCTCCTATGCCGGCGAGATGAAGAAGTCGGTCTTCACCGTGCTCAACTACCTGCTGCCGGAAAAGGGCGTCATGCCGATGCATTGCTCGGCCAATGTCGGTCCCGAGGGTGACGCCGCCGTCTTCTTCGGTCTGTCCGGCACCGGCAAGACCACGCTGTCGGCCGATCCGAGCCGCACGCTGATCGGTGATGATGAACACGGCTGGGGTGAAAACGGCATCTTCAACTTCGAGGGTGGCTGCTACGCTAAGACAATCCGTCTTTCGGCAGAAGCCGAGCCGGAGATCTACGCAACGACCAAACGCTTCGGCACCGTGCTTGAAAACGTCGTTCTCGATGAGAACCGGGTACCCGACTTCAACGATGGTTCGCTGACGGAAAACACCCGCTGCGCCTATCCGCTGCATTTCATTCCGAATGCATCGGAGACCGGTATCGCGCCGCATCCGAAGACGATCATCATGCTGACCGCCGATGCCTTCGGCGTGCTGCCGCCGATCGCCAAGCTGACGCCGGAACAGGCCATGTACCACTTCCTCTCCGGCTACACGGCAAAGGTCGCCGGCACGGAAAAGGGCGTGACGGAACCGGAAGCAACCTTCTCCACCTGCTTCGGCGCACCCTTCATGCCGCGTCATCCGACCGAATACGGCAACCTGCTTCGCGACCTAATCGCACGCCACAAGGTCGATTGCTGGCTGGTCAACACCGGCTGGACCGGTGGCGCCTACGGCACCGGCAACCGCATGCCGATCAAGGCGACGCGCGCGCTTCTGACGGCCGCTCTGACCGGCGAGCTGAAGAAGGTCGACATGCGCACGGATGCGAACTTCGGCTTCGCCGTTCCCGTCGCCGTCGCCGGTGTCGATACGAAGATCCTCGATCCGCGTTCGACCTGGGCCGATGGTGCCGCCTACGACGCCCAGGCCAAGAAACTGGTCGGGATGTTTATCGACAACTTCGCCAAGTTCGAAGCCCATGTCGACGGCAAGGTTCGGGACGCAGCCCCTGGCATCCGTCTGGCCGCTGAATAAGACACAGCTTTCCTAAGGTGGAGAGAGGCCTGGCAGCTTTGCCGGGCCTCTTTTGCTTGGTGCTTGCCTTTGCCGCTGTCGCGGCCGATATGGGATCGAAGAAAGAGACCGAAGACATGGCAAGCGAACCCCTAGAGATCAACAACCGCATCACGATTGCCGGCTGGGAGCTGACGGAGCAATTCGTGCTGGCCGGCGGCCCGGGCGGCCAGAACGTCAACAAGGTCTCGACCGCCGTTCAGCTCTTTTTCAACCTGCTCGGCTCGCCCTCACTGAATGACCGCGTCAAGCAGAACGCCGCCAAGCTCGCCGGCAAGCGCCTATCGAAGGAAGGCGTGCTGATGATCGAGGCCAGCCGGTTTCGCAGCCAGGATCGCAATCGCGAGGACGCGCGCGAGCGCCTCAAGGAGCTTCTGCTCGAAGCCGCCAAGCCGCCACCGCCGCCCCGCAAGAAGACCAAACCCACCAAGGGTTCGATCGAACGGCGTCTCAAGGCGAAATCCGGCCGCTCGGATGTGAAGAAGATGCGCGGCAAGCCGATGGGAGATTGACCATGGTTGAGCCGAGAGCCGAGATCAGCCTGCAACCCGGTCTTCGCTACCTGCCCGGCCGTCTGTCGCGCCCGGAGCAGGAGGCTCTCGTTGACATCATCCGAGGCGTGGTCGCAGAGGCGCCGCTCTATGTTCCGGTCATGCCCGGGAGTGGCCGTCCGATGTCGGTGCGCATGACCAATTGCGGTCCGCTGGGTTGGGTGACGGACATGGAGCGTGGCTATCGCTACCAGCCGACCCATCCTGTTACGGATAAACCCTGGCCCGCTTTTCCCGACGTTCTTCTTGGTCTCTGGCGCGAACTTTCAGGCTATCCGAAAGATCCAGAGGCCTGCCTCGTCAATTTCTATACGGACGATGCCAAGATGGGTCTGCACCAAGACCGCGACGAAACGGACTTCTCTGCGCCCGTGCTATCCATCTCGCTCGGCAACACTTGCCTGTTTCGCATCGGCGGACTGGCGCGCACAGACCGCACGAAATCGCTGAAGCTGGAAAGCGGCGACGTATTCTTGATGGGAGGGGAGGGACGCCTGTGCTTCCACGGCGTCGACCGGATCTATCCCGGCACGTCAACCCTGCTCAAGGCCGGCGGACGAATCAACCTGACGCTCCGTCGCGTCAATCCATAGCCTACGATCTATCGCCTACAGTTTTCTGAGCGCCACCGTCTCGACGAGATGGTTGTCACCCTTGCGCAGGATCAGATCGGCGCGCGGGCGGGTCGGCAGAATGTTTTCCCTGAGGTTCTTCAGGTTGATATTCGCCCAGAGCCCCTCGGCGATCTCCTTGGCCTCGTCCTCGCTGATCGTCGCATAGCGATGGAAGTAGGAATTGGGATCGCGGAATGCCGTCTGTCTGAGCTTCATGAAGCGATCGACATACCAGCGATGGATCGCGTTCTCATCGGCGTCGATATAGATCGAGAAGTCAAAGAAGTCGGAGACCATCGGCACGATCTTGCCGTCGGCCGGCAGATTGCGCGACTGCAGGACATTGATCCCTTCGAAGATCAGGATGTCGGGTCTGTCGATCACCCGGTGTTCGTTCGGCAGAACGTCATAGGTCAGGTGCGAATAGCTGGGCGCCTTGACGTTCGGTAGCCCCGCCTTGATCGCCGAGAGGAAGCGCAGGAGCGCGCCGATGTCGTAGCTTTCCGGGAAGCCCTTGCGGTTCAGGATGCCGTTCTTCACCAGATGCGCGTTCGGGTAAAGGAAGCCGTCGGTGGTCACGAGATCGACCTTCGGGCTCGACGGCCAGCGGGCGAGAAGTTCCTTCAGGATACGCGCCGTCGTCGATTTGCCGACCGCCACAGATCCGGCGATGCCGATCACGAACGGCGTCTTGAAGACATCCGACATGCTCAGGAAGCGGTTGCGCTGCTCGAACAAGAGCTGCGAGGATTCCACATGCGACGACAGGAGGCGCGACAACGAAAGATAGATCCGGCGCACCTCGTCGAGATCGATCGGGTCGTCGATCGAGCGCAGCCGGTGCACTTCGTCGGCCGTTAGTGTCAGCGGCGTATCGGCGCGGAAATGCGCCCATTCCTCGCTGTCGAAGAACAGGTAGGGGGAATAGCCGTTCGCCTGGAAATGGTCGAGGACGTCTGGCGTTTCGGGGTCCCGCATAGCTATCGTCATGGATCCTGCCGACTGGCCTTCTCACTCAGGCCCGTCTGAGCGGTCCGACGCTCAAGTTCCTGCATCACTGCTTGTAAAGGGATGTCCGCAATTTTCAATACGACCATCAGGTGATAGAGCAGGTCGGCGCTCTCGTAGACGAGGTTCTCGCGATCGTCCTTGACGGCCGCCATCACGGCTTCGATCGCCTCTTCACCCAACTTCTTCGCAGCCTTGCCCTGACCGCCTGCGACGAGTTTCGCCGTCCAGGATTGGCTCGGATCCGCTTGAGCACGGCTCGCGACAATGGCTTCCAGATCGGCAAGAGTGAAATTGCTCATGACAAGCCTTTCCGCGTCAGTCGAGACGCATGGCGATGCCGGCTGCGGCCATATGGGCCTTGGCCTCTGCAATCGAATAGGTGCCGAAGTGGAAGATCGAGGCAGCGAGAACTGCCGTCGCATGGCCATCGCGAACACCCGCGACCAGATCGTCGAGGTTGCCGACGCCGCCCGAGGCAATCACCGGCACGCGAACGCTGTCGGCGATCGTTCGGGTGAGTCCGATGTCATAGCCGCTCTTGGTCCCGTCCCGGTCCATCGATGTCACCAGCAGTTCGCCGGCGCCGCGCTCGACCATCTTCACCGCGAATTCGACTGCATCGATCCCGGTCGGCTGGCGTCCGCCATGGGTGAAGATCTCCCAGCGATCCGTTTCGCCCGCCGCTGAAACCTTCTTCGCATCGATCGACACGACGATGCACTGGTTGCCGAACTTGTCGGCGGCTTCTGCCACGAAATCGGGGTTCTTCACCGCCGCCGAGTTGATCGACACCTTGTCGGCGCCGCAGAGCAGGAGCTTGCGGATATCGGCGACGGCGCGAACACCACCGCCGACCGTCAACGGCATGAAACAATGGTCGGCCGTCTGGGCGACAACGTCGAAAATCGTGTCGCGGTTGTCCGAGGATGCGGTGATGTCGAGGAAACAGAGTTCGTCTGCACCGGCGGCGTCATAGGCCTTTGCCGCTTGGACCGGATCACCGGCATCGATCAGGTCGACAAAGTTCACGCCCTTGACGACACGGCCGTCCTTGACGTCGAGGCAGGGGATCACGCGGGCCTTGAGTGTCATGGTCTTGTCCTCAGCCTCTCGCAGCCTTGATCAGCGCCAGCGCCTCTGCGGGGTCGATACGCCCATCATAAAGCGCGCGACCGGAAATCGCACCTTCGAGCTTCTTCGCATCCGGTTCCAGCATGCGCTTGATATCCTCGATCGAGGCAAGGCCACCCGATGCGATCACGGGGATCGAAACGGCAGCGGCCAGTTCCAGCGTCGAGGCCCAGTTGATCCCGGTCAGGATCCCGTCGCGGTCGATGTCGGTATAGATGATGGCCGCAACGCCAGCGCCTTCAAAACGCTGGGCGAGTTCGATCACGCCGAGTTCGGAAGCTTCCGCCCAGCCTTCGACCGCAACCTTGCCACCCTTGGCGTCGATGCCGACGGCGACCTTGCCGGGGAAGCGCTTGCAGGCTTCGATGACGAGGGCCGGATCACGGACTGCGACCGTACCGAGGATGACGCGCGACAACCCGCGCGACAGCCAGCTCTCGATGTGGTCGAGCGTGCGAATGCCGCCGCCGAGCTGCACCGGGTTCTTCGTAGATTTCAGGATCGCATCCACGGCAGCGCCATTGACGCTTTCACCCGCAAAGGCGCCGTTCAAGTCGACGACATGCAGCCATTCGAAGCCCTGGTCTTCGAAGGCGCGCGCCTGTGCTGCCGGATCCGGATTATAGACGGTCGCCTGGTCCATATCGCCCAGCTTGAGGCGAACGCACTGGCCGTCCTTGAGGTCGATGGCGGGAAAGAGGATCATGTGCGTATCCGTGCCCTTCAGGGCGTCCAGGTCAGGAAATTGGCGATGAGCTTCAGGCCGAGTGCCTGGCTTTTCTCGGGATGGAATTGCGCACCCACCATGTTGTCGCGCCCGACAAAGGCAGTCATTGCGCCACCGTAATCAGTCGTCGCGATCACATCCTCCGGCTTGCGCGCGGCAAGGTGATAGGAATGCACAAAATAGGCGTGCAGCCCGTCCGGGCCCGTCGGAATGCCGTCGAAGAGCGGATGCGGCCGGTTGAGCGTCAGCGTATTCCAGCCGATCTGCGGGATCTTGAGGGACGGATCGGAGGGCGTCATCTCGACGACATCACCTTCGATCCAGCCGAAGCCCTCGGTCACGGTCTTCTCGAGACCACGCGACGACATCAGCTGCATGCCGACGCAGATGCCGAAGAAGGGACGGCCCTTGTTCTCGACGACCTCGGTGATTGCGTCATGCATGCCGGGTACGGCGTCGAGCCCCTTGCGGCAGTCGGCGTATGCGCCGACACCCGGAAGCACGATCCGATCGGCAGTGGCGACCCGGTCTGCCTTGTCGGTCAGTTCGATTTCGGCATCAAGGCCAGCCTCGCGGGCGGCCCGTTCGAATGCCTTGATGGCCGAGCGCAGATTGCCCGAGCCGTAATCGATGATAGCTACTCGCATAG
This sequence comes from Hyphomicrobiales bacterium, assembly GCA_900473805.1. Lineage (GTDB taxonomy): Bacteria > Pseudomonadota > Alphaproteobacteria > Rhizobiales > Rhizobiaceae > Allorhizobium. The sequence continues at coordinate 354,387 of UCMS01000014.1, forward strand.
TGTCCAGTCCTTTCTGCTCGACGGTGCGGGTTCAACGCCCGAACCGGAGCAAGGTGGCAGTTTCCCCCGGGGGGGGGAGATGCCCCTTAAACCAGGGTGCCCTTGGTGGAGGGGATACGGTTTGCCTGTCGCGGATCCACTTCGGTTGCCGTGCGAAGAGCGCGCGCGACCGCCTTGAAGCAGGTCTCGGCGATATGATGGTTGTTCGCGCCGTAATGGTTCAGCACATGCAGCGTGATCCCGGCATTCTGCGCAAACGCCTGGAAGAATTCGCGCACCAGTTCGGTGTCGAACGTGCCGATCTTCGGCGCGCTGAAATTGACGTTCCAGACCAGGAACGGACGGCCGGAGACGTCGATGGCCGCCTTGGTCATCGTTTCGTCCATGGCCAGGTCGATCGAGGCATAGCGCGTGATGCCCTTGCGGTCGCCCAGCGCCTTGGAAATCGCTTGGCCGAGCGCAATGCCCGTATCCTCGACGGTGTGGTGATCGTCGATATGCAGGTCACCCTTCACCACGATGTCCATGTCGATCAGCGAGTGGCGACAGAGCTGGTCGAGCATATGGTCGAAGAAGCCCACGCCCGTCGAAATCTTGCCCGTGCCGGTGCCGTCGATATGGACGGAAACCGAGACCGAGGTTTCGTTGGTCTTGCGGGAAACTTCGCCTTTACGCTCTGCCATTTGGCTGCTCCATGAGGATCTCGGCCCTCCCATAACAGCAGGGCGGTGAAATATCCAGAAGTTACATTGCGCTGCCGCAAGGCGGCGTCAGAGCTTTTGCCGCAGATTGCAATCGTCGAAAGCCCACTTACATAGGAACCGACAAACCGGGCCTGACAGCCCGCTCCACAAGGCCCGCAGAGCGGGTGACAGGTGACTGATGACAACGATTATTACCGTACGCAAGGACGGCAAGGTGGTGATGGCCGGTGACGGACAGGTCAGCCTCGGCCAGACCGTCATGAAGGGCAATGCCCGCAAGGTCCGCCGCATCGGCAAGGGCGGCGAGGTGATCGCAGGGTTCGCCGGCGCAACGGCCGATGCCTTCACATTGCTCGACCGTCTCGAAAAGAAGCTCGACCAATATCCCGGCCAGCTGATGCGCGCTGCCGTCGAACTCGCCAAGGACTGGCGCACCGACAAATACCTGCGCAATCTCGAAGCCATGATGCTGGTGGCCGACAAGTCGATCACCCTGGCGATCACCGGCAATGGCGACGTGCTAGAGCCCGAACACGGCACGATCGCGATCGGCTCCGGCGGCAACTTTGCCTATGCAGCAGCCCGCGCACTTATGGACACCGATCGCTCGGCAGAGGACATCGCCAGGCGCGCTTTGGCGATCGCCGGCGAGATCTGCGTTTACACCAACAACAACATGGTGGTGGAAACCCTCGACGCCGACTGACGGCTGCCGATCGTATTCCACACCAAGAGACGATGCGCGGATCCGCGGCATCGTGAGGAGCAGACTGAATGACCAATTTTTCTCCGCGCGAGATCGTCTCCGAACTCGATCGCCACATCATCGGCCAGCATGAAGCCAAGCGGGCGGTCGCCATCGCTTTGCGCAACCGCTGGCGCCGCCAGCAGCTCTCGGAAGACCTGCGCGACGAGGTCATGCCGAAGAACATCCTGATGATTGGCCCGACCGGTGTCGGCAAGACGGAAATCTCCCGTCGCCTCGCCAAACTCGCCGGCGCCCCCTTCATCAAGGTGGAGGCCACCAAGTTTACCGAAGTCGGTTACGTCGGCCGTGACGTCGAGCAGATCATCCGTGACCTCGTCGAGGTCGGCATCGCCCTGGTGCGCGACAAGAAGCGTCAAGAAGTCCAGGCCAAGGCGCATCAGCTGGCTGAAGAGCGCGTGCTTGACGCCCTGGTCGGCGCGACCGCCTCGCCCGCCACCCGCGACAGCTTCCGCAAGAAGCTGCGCAATGGCGAGCTCGACGACAAGGAAATCGACATTGAGGTTGCCGACAGCGGGGCCGGCATGCCGGGCTTCGAGGTTCCGGGCATGCCGGGTGCCAATATCGGCATCCTCAACATCTCGGAAATGTTCGGTAAGGCCATGGGCAACCGGACGAAGAAGGTCCGCACTACCGTCAAGGCGTCCTATGGCGATCTGATCCGCGACGAGTCCGACAAGCTGATCGACAACGAGGTGATCCAGCGGGAAGCTCTGCGTTCGGTCGAGAATGACGGCATCGTCTTCCTGGACGAGATCGACAAGATCGCCGCGCGCGAAGGCGCGATGGGCGCTGGCGTTTCGCGTGAAGGCGTGCAGCGCGACTTGCTGCCGCTCGTCGAAGGGACAACGGTTGCCACCAAGTATGGCCCGGTCAAGACCGACCATATCCTGTTCATCGCCTCGGGCGCCTTCCACGTGTCGAAGCCGTCCGACCTCCTGCCGGAGCTCCAGGGCCGCCTGCCGATCCGCGTGGAGCTGAAGCCGCTGACCAAGGAAGACTTCCGCCGCATCCTGACGGAAACGGAGGCAAGCCTGATCCGCCAGTACAAGGCGCTGATGGCGACCGAAGAGTTGAACCTCGACTTCACCGAAGACGCGATCGACGCGCTCGCCGATGTCGCCGTTCAGCTCAACGAGACGGTCGAGAATATCGGTGCGCGCCGCCTGCAGACGGTCATGGAAAGGGTGCTCGACGAGATCTCCTTCCATGCACCGGATCGCAGCGGTTCGGAGGTCATGATCGATTCGAGCTACGTGCAGGAGCATGTCGGTGATCTCGCGGCCAATGCCGATCTGAGCCGCTATATCCTGTGATCTTTGTGCATCTATGGGTCGCTTTCGCCCCCGGCGTGCCGGGAAAGTGAAAGCGACCCGTATCGACAATGCAGGTGCCCCTTATGTAAGGAGTGCCGCTGTCGGATGACGGTCGCCCTGCGTCGCCAATCCGTTGAAGGACAAATGTCCAGGGGCCGCCCATCGTGCTGAACATTGCCAGAAATCTCATCGTCGCCTTTACGCTCGCCGGGTTCGTGCCCGCCGTGTCGCTTGCTGACGACAAGGTCCCCTCGGGAAATCGCAATGCTGAGCAGCCGGCGATACCCGGCGCGTCGGTGCGCCGCACGAAGGCTGGCAAGACCAGCTTCGATCTGAAATATGAAAAGGTCCGCGATCTCTTGAAGACCGACTCCAAGCTGGTCGGCAAGATAAAGAAGACGGCAGCGGCCTATGGCATAGCGCCGATCCACATGGTCGGCGCGATCGTCGGCGAGCACACCTACAACGTCGATGCCTATGACAGCCTGCAGAGCTATTACGTGAAGGCGGCCTCCTACGCCGGCAACAGCTTCCGCTTCGGCTACAAGGACGAGAGCATCGGCGAATTCGTCAGCCGGCCGGAATTTGCCGAATGCAACGGCTATTCGGATTCCTATCGTCTGTGGACCTGCCGCGAAGACGTCTGGCAGGATCGTTTCCGCGGCAAGACCGTGGGCGGCAAATCCTATCCCAACAACCGGTTCAGCGCGGTTTTCTTTCAGCCCTTCTATGCCGGCCAGACTTTCGGTCTCGGGCAGATCAATCCGCTGACGGCCCTGATGCTGTCGGATCTCGTGCATGAGAAGTCCGGCTATGCCAAGCTCGACGAGAACGATGCGGCCGGCGTCTACAAGGCGATCATGGATCCCGATATCTCGCTCGCCTTCATGGCGGCGGTGATCCGCAAGTCGATCGACGACTACCGCCAGATTGCCGATGTCGATATCTCGGGCAATCCCGGTGTCACGGCCACGCTCTTCAACATCGGTGGCTCGCAGCAACGGGCGCGGGCACTTGCGTCCAAGCGCGCCAGCGGTGCGGCGAATTGGCCGGAAGAGAACTATTACGGCTGGCTGATCAACGATCGGCTGGACGAGTTGGAAGCGCTGCTCTAACTCATTGAGGGGGGCTCCAACCCTTCGAGGGAGCATCACATGGACGCCAGTCTGCGCAAATCGACCTTCGAGCCGCCGGCACCCGTGCCGCGGACGGTCCCGCCCAGCCGGCTGAAAATCATTCGCACAGTCCTGAAGAACCCCCTCGAGCTCTGGGGGCAACCTTCCTACACCTGGCCTTGGATCGTCACACGCTTCTTCGGTCAGACAACGATCATCGCCAATGATCCCGGTCTCATCCGGCACGTGCTCGTCGACAATGCGTCGAATTACGAGATGTCGGAGATCCGTCAGCTCGTGCTCAGACCCATCCTGCGTGATGGATTGCTGACGGCAGAGGGCCCCGTCTGGAAACGCTCCCGCAAGGCCATGGCGCCTGTCTTCACGCCACGTCATGCGCGCGGTTTTGCGCGGCAGATGCGTGAGCAGAGCGAGCTTTTTCTCGATCGCTATCATTCGGACGGCGGGGATGTCGTGCGCGACATCGCGGTCGACATGACCGAGCTCACCTATGCGATCCTGTCCGAGACCCTGTTTTCCGGCGGGATCATCTCGGAGCAGGGCGATTTTGCGAGAGATGTCGACGATCTCCTCCACAGCATGGGTCGCGTCGATCCGCTCGATCTGCTGAAGGCTCCCAAATGGATCCCGCGCCTGACCCGCATTCGGGGTCTGGGCGTGTTGCGCAAGTTCCGCGAACTCGTGCGCCGAACCATGGATCACCGCCGTTCGCTCATTCAGACGAACCGCAGCGAGGCGCCGGATGATTTCCTCACGCTCCTGCTCGAGCTCGAAGGTCCGGATGGGCTCACCTCGGAAGAGATCGAAGACAATATCCTGACCTTCATCGGTGCCGGCCACGAGACGACCGCGCGTGCTCTGGCTTGGACGCTCTACTGTGTGGCTCATTGTCCGGATGTCCGGGATGCCATGGAGCGCGAGATCGACGAGGTGATCGCGTCGGGTGCCGATCCCGTCGAATGGCTCGATCGCATGCCGCATGTCCGCGCTTCCTTCGAGGAAGCGATGCGGCTCTACCCGCCGGCCCCGTCGATCAACCGTGATGCCATCGCAGATGATCGATACACGGCGCCGAACGGCGAAGTCGTCGAGATCGCGAAAGGAACAACGGTGCTGGTCATGCCTTGGACGCTTCACCGCCACGAACTCTACTGGGAAAAGCCACGCCTCTTCGATCCCTCCCGCTTCTTGCCCGGTGCGCGGGAAAAGATCGGCCGTTTCCAGTATCTGCCCTTCGGCGCCGGCCCCCGCGTCTGCATTGGCGCGACCTTCGCGCTGCAGGAAGCGGTCATCGCGCTGGCGGTTCTGATGCAGAAATACAGGTTTGCGACCACGCCGCAGACCAGGCCCTGGCCCGTTCAGAAGCTGACGACCCAACCGGCCGGCGGCCTGCCGATGCGGGTCACGCCGCGCTAGCCGTAAAGCGGCGTGATCCTGCCGCTGTCTCGCTGGAATTGGTAACAGGCGCTGTGCCATAAGGGATGCCGCGCCATTCCGGCGGGCACCATGGGGAAGACTGCGTGACATCTGATTACATGCTGGGCATCGATACCGGCGGCACCTACACCGACGCCGTGATCTACAGTGAGATCCATGGGATTCTGGCCAAGGCGAAATCGCTGACCACCCGCCATGATCTCTCGATCGGGATCTCGGGAGCGCTGGAGAGCGTGCTTTCCGCATCGGCCATCGATCCCTCGGCCATCGGATTGGTTTCTCTCTCCACCACGCTCGCAACCAATGCACTCGTGGAAGGGCAGGGTGGTCGCGCCGGTCTGGTCATGATCGGCTTCGGGCCGGAAGACCTCAAGCGCGATGGTCTGGCCGAAGCCCTCGGCAAGGATCCCGTGCTCTTCATCGCCGGCGGCCACGATGTCCACGGCAACGAGACCCCCTTCGATGCGGCCGCGCTGGAAGCCGCCTTGCCGGAACTGTCGGCCGATGTCTCCTCCTTTGCCATTGCCGGCTATTTCGCGGTCCGCAATCCCGCCCATGAGCAGCGGGCGCGCGACATCATCCGCCGCCATTCCGGCCTGCCGGTGACCTGCAGCCACGAGCTTTCCTCCAAGCTGGGCGGGCCGCGCCGGGCGCTGACCACATTGCTCAATGCCCGGCTGGTCGCCATGATCGACCGCCTGATCGGCTCGGCGGAGCGCTACCTCCTCGAGCGCGGTATTCATGCGCCGCTGATGGTCGTCCGGGGCGATGGTGCCTTGATCTCTGCGGCCGAAGCACGTCTGCGGCCTATCGAAACCATCCTGTCGGGCCCGGCGGCAAGCCTTGTCGGTGCGCGTCACCTCACCGGTTTCGATAATGCCGTCGTCTCCGATATCGGCGGCACGACGACCGACGTCGCGGTCATGGAGGCCGGTCAGCCGCGGCTCGATCAGGATGGCGCAGTCGTCGGCGGTTACCGCACAATGGTGGAAGCAGTCGCCATGCGCACTTTCGGCCTCGGCGGCGATTCGGAAGTCCGCTTCGACGATCGCGGTCTTGCTGCGAAGATCGACCTCGGCCCCCGTCGCCTTGTCCCCTTGAGCCTCGCAGCCGCACTGCATGGGACGGCGATCACCGATGTGCTCGAGCGCCAGCTGCGCGCGCCGCATCTCGGGCGCCACGATGGACGCTTCGCCATCCGCACGGGCGTACCGGATCACCTGGCAGCCGGTCTGCAGCCTCAGGAGGCAGCTCTTTTTCAGAAGATCGGCCCGGTGCCACTGCCGCTCGACCAGCTGATCAGCTTCACCCAGCAGAAGGCGACGCTCGACCGTCTTGTCGCCCGGGGCCTCGTCCATATCTGCGGGCTGACCCCTTCCGATGCCATGCATGTCCTGGACCGGCAGGGACAATGGGACAGGAAAGCCGCCGAGCTCGGCATGACGCTCGCTCTTCGTCAGAAGGATGGCGCGGGTCAGCCGATCGCCCAGACGGTCGAGATGCTGAGCCAGATGATCGTCGATCGTCTCACCCGCCAGTCTGCCGAAGTCATCCTGTCTGCGGCTCTTGCCGAGGATGGTCTGACCGATGTCGATCCCGCCCGCTCCGTGCTGATCGACAGAGCGCTTCGTCGCCAGGCAGGCATTGCGCGCTTCAACCTTTCCCTCGATCGGCCGCTCATCGGTCTCGGAGCCTCCGCCGGCGTCTACTATCCCGCCATCGCTGAGATGCTGGCATCGGATTGTGCTGTTCCGGCAGACGCCGACGTCGCCAATGCGGTTGGCGCGGTCGTTGGCCAGGTCCGAAGCAGTGTGTCCGTCACCGTCAGTTCGCCGGAGGAAGGCCTCTTCATCATCACCGGTGCCGGCGAGGGAGAGCGCGTCACGGATGAAGCGCTCGCGCTGGAGAAGGCACGCGCTCGTGCCAGTAACATTGCGCGCACAAGAGCGGAGGCCAGCGGTGCGGTCGATGTCGTACTGCTCCTCAAGGAAGAGCTCGATGCACCGGAGATCGAGGGGCGGCGCAAGCTCGTCGAAGCCCGCATCACCGCCACTGCCACGGGCCGGCCGAGGACGGCCCGCAACTGACTTTCCAAAACGGAAATAATATTTCTAATTTATGCAAGATTGACTGGGAATGCATTTCAGCGATGCTGTGGCCAACAGCGACATCAGTATGAGGAGTGACGTCATGACATCCGTTTCAGCCCATGGTCTTTCGATCGACAAACGCCTCTACGATTTCATCGTAAATGAGGTCATCCCGGGCACGGAAGTTGAGGCTGACGCCTTCTTCACCGGCTTTTCCAAGATCGTGCACGAGCTGGCACCAAAGAACCGTTCCTTGCTGGCCAAGCGTGACGACCTGCAGGCTCAGATCGATACCTGGTATCGCAAGAACGGGGGCCCCTCCGATCTCGGGGCCTATGAAAGCTTCCTGCGCGATATCGGTTACCTTCTGCCGGAAGGTCCCGACTTTAAGATCGAGACGGCCAATGTCGATCCGGAGATCTCGTCGATCGCTGGGCCGCAGCTCGTGGTTCCGGTGATGAACGCGCGATACGCCTTGAACGCTGCCAATGCCCGCTGGGGTTCGCTTTACGATGCGCTTTATGGCACCGACGCGATTTCCGAAGCCGACGGTGCGGAGAAGGGCAAGGGCTACAATCCGGTTCGCGGCGGCAAGGTGGTCGCCTGGGCGAAAGCCTTGCTCGACCGGAGCCTGCCGCTCGCAGGCGGCAGCTGGGCGGATGTCACCGGCTTCGATTTCGAAAACGGAGCGCTGTTTGTCGAGACCGCCAACGGACGGACCGGCCTGTCCAGCCCCGACCAATATGTCGGTTTCAAGCGCGAAAATGAAAAGGCATACCGCCTCTACTTCCGCACCAACGGCCTGCACACCCTGGTCTTCGTTGATCCGGACAGCCTGATCGGCAAGGACGATCCCGCCGGCATCGCCGATGTCGGGCTGGAATCGGCACTTACCACGATCATGGACTGCGAGGATTCGGTTGCCGCTGTCGACGCAGAGGACAAGGTCACCGTCTATTCCAATTGGCTCGGCCTGATGAAGGGCGATCTGACCGAGGAAGTCACGAAGGCTGGCAAGACCTTCACCCGTGCGCTGAGCAAGGATGTCGACCTGACCGGCGTTGACGGCGAGAAGGTGACACTGACGGGCCGATCCCTGATGCTAGTTCGCAATGTCGGGCACCTTATGACCAATCCTGCAATCACCGACAAGGACGGCAACGAAGTGCCGGAAGGCATCATGGATGCGGCGATCACCGCACTGATCGCGCTGCACGATATCGGCCCGAACGGTCGCCGCAAGAATTCTCGCGCCGGCTCAATGTATGTCGTGAAGCCCAAGATGCATGGGCCGGAAGAAGTGGCCTTTGCCTGCGAGATCTTCTCGGCGGTCGAACAGTTGATCGGAATGGCGCCCAACACGATCAAGATGGGCATCATGGACGAGGAGCGCCGGACCACCGTCAATCTCAAGGAATGCATCCGCGCTGCCCGCGAACGCGTCGTCTTCATCAACACCGGTTTCCTTGACCGCACCGGCGACGAGATCCACACCTCGATGGAAGCCGGCCCCATGATCCGCAAGGGCGATATGAAGCAGGCGGCCTGGATCTCGGCCTACGAGAACTGGAACGTCGATATCGGGCTGGAATGCGGCCTCTCCGGTCACGCCCAGATCGGCAAGGGGATGTGGGCCATGCCGGATCTGATGGCGGCGATGCTGGAGCAGAAGATCGCCCACCCGAAAGCCGGCGCCAACACGGCCTGGGTTCCGTCACCGACGGCGGCCACCCTGCACGCCACCCATTACCACAGCATCAATGTCGCGGACGTCCAGAACAGCCTGAAGTCCCGCGCGCGGGCCAAGCTCTCGGACATTCTTTCCGTTCCGGTCGCAACGCGCCCGAATTGGACGCCGGAAGAAATCCAGCGCGAGCTCGACAACAACGCGCAAGGCATCCTCGGTTACGTCGTCCGCTGGATCGATCAGGGCGTCGGCTGCTCCAAGGTCCCGGACATCAACAATGTCGGCCTGATGGAAGATCGCGCAACACTGCGCATCTCCGCCCAGCACATGGCCAACTGGCTGCATCACGGCGTGGTGACGGAAGAGCAGGTCATCGAAACGCTGAAGCGCATGGCCGTCGTTGTCGACGGCCAGAATGCCGGCGACGCGGCGTACACCCCGATGGCGAAAGATTACGACGGATCGGTCGCCTTCCAGGCCGCTCTCGATCTGGTCCTGAAAGGCAGGGAGCAACCCAATGGCTATACCGAGCCGGTGCTCCACCGTCGCCGCATCGAGCTGAAGGCGAAGTCGGCGGCCTGATCGCCGGCGACTGAAACCTATAACAAAGAGGCCCGCCGGAGCGATCCGGCGGGCCTCTTTGTGGACTGTAGTATCGGAAGCTTACTGCTGCACAACGACCTTGGCGTTGCGGCCCGGCTTCACGCGATTGTAGAGGTCGATCACGTCCTGGTTCATCAGACGGATGCAGCCCGAAGACGCAGCCGTACCGATCGAAGCCCATTCCGGCGTGCCGTGCAGGCGGAACAGCGTGTCCTGGCCCTTTTCGTTGAAGAGATACATGGCGCGGGCACCGAGCGGGTTGCGCAGGCCGGGATCCATGCCCTTCTCGACATACTTGGCGACTTCAGGCTTGCGCTCAGCCATTTCCTTCGGCGGATGCCAGGTCGGCCAGGCCTGCTTCCAGGCGATATAAGCTTCACCTTCCCACGCAAAACCCTGCTTGCCGACGCCGATGCCGTAACGGACGGCCTTGCCGCGCGGCAGCACATAGTAGAGGAAGCGCTCGCGCGTATTGACAACGATCGTGCCCGACTTTTCCGTTGTCGTATAATCGACAATTTGTCGGTGGAACTTCTTGTCGAGCTTCTGAATCGGGATCGCCGGCAGGGCATAACCCGCATCGGTCACCGTGCCATAGGCATCACTGAAGATCTGAACCTTGGTGGTTTCGGCAACCTTGTCGGTCTCGCCGGATGTCGTCGTGCAGCTCGCGAGGCCGACAGATGTCAAGAGGCCGATCGCGATCGAGAGTGTACGGAGGCGCATTGAGGGGCTCATCAGTGTTGGCTGGAAGATGGTGTCGTGACCATCTGTGATTATGGTTTATTTTGGATTAATGTCGCCCATGCAAGGGCCACGTAACCGTCGAATGTCTTCGGCGGTGCAAAATGACGTGTCATTGTTTTTTTGCAACATGACGATCGCCCCGGCAGGACCTATTCATGACTTTACTTTCTGTTTCCACTAACAATCCGTTAATTGATGGACGGCAGTCCGATCGCGCCTTGATGGTGCGACGCGGCATACAGGTTTTGCTGGCGGAATTGCGCTTCGCGCTCCTGCCGGAACTGACCTTGTCGAATGGGCGGCGCGCCGATTTGGTCGCCTTGTCGGACAAGGGCGATATCTGGATCATCGAGATCAAATCGTCGATTGAGGATTTCCGCGTCGACCGGAAGTGGCCAGAATACCGCCGCTACTGCGATCGGCTATTTTTCGCCACGCATCCCGGCGTGCCGCTGGAGATTTTTCCGGAAGATTGCGGACTGCTGCTGTCGGACGGCTATGCGGGCCACATGCACAGGGAAGCACCGGAACACCGACTTGCCCCGGCCACCCGAAAGTCCGTCACCCTGGAGTTTTCCCGAACTGCGGCACAGCGGCTGATGTTGGCCGAATGGGCGGCGCGCACGCCCCTGTGACGCGCCTTACTTCGGTGCTCGTTTTGCCAGAATCCGCTGCAGCGTCCGACGGTGCATGTTGAGACGGCGTGCCGTCTCTGACACGTTGCGCTCGCAACTTTCGTATACCCGCTGGATATGCTCCCAGCGGACCCTGTCGGCCGACATGGGGTTTTCCGGGATCTCTGCCTTCTCGCCGGGACGTTGAGTCAAAGCGAGGAAGATGTCATCAGCATCGGCCGGCTTGGCCAGATAATCGAGCGCACCGAGTTTCACGGCGGTGACTGCCGTTGCAATGTTTCCATACCCCGTCAGCACGACGATGCGCGTATCGGAGCGACGTTCCCGGATTGCTTCGATAACATCCAGGCCGGTCCCGTCGCCGAGCCTGAGGTCGACAACCGCGTAGCTCGGCGGTGCTTCCTTGGCCTTGGCGATCCCTTCGGCAACCGATCCCGCAAGTTCGACTGCAAACCCGCGGCCCTCCATTGCGCGTGCCAGTCGCCGCAGGAAAGGAGCATCGTCATCAACGATCAGCAGCGTTGGGTTCGGACCCAGATCCGAAGCCGCGTTCTGCGGACTCTGCGGGGTCGCCTTGGCGATTGTAGATGCTGCATCAGTCATGTTCGACAACCTTGAGACTGTTATTGGCCCCTGCTCGCGATGTTATGGCGAGGAGAGCCGAGGGGGTAAAGTCATATGTGTTCATAAGGGCGTGTCCGCCTCCATGAACTCGCGAGGCCATTGCACGACGACCCGCGCTCCGGAACCCGACGTCTGGCTGTTCTGGAACTGCAGGCTCGCGCCGGACCGTTCCAGCAAGGTCTTGGCAATGAACAGGCCAAGACCGAGCCCTCCGGCTCTGGTCTCGCTCTGCCTGCTGGTAACATAGGGCTCGCCAATCCTTTGCAACACCCCGGGCGAAAAACCGCTTCCGTCATCTTCTATGGTAACTGTCACCAACGTCGGGGAGTGGTCGACGGTAACGGTGACCTTCGAGCGGGCATAATCAACGGCATTTTCGAGAAGATTGCCAAGTCCGTAAAGGATGGCGGGGTTACGCGTGCCCACCGGCTCGCCGAGGCGACCCGAGGGCTCGACCAACTCGACCTTAATGCCGAAGTCTCTATGCGGAGCGATCACCTCCTCTATCAGCGAGGAAAGGGGCATTTCGCGGATATGCGCCTCGCCTTCCGATGCCAGTGTCGTCAGCCGTCGCAGAATATCCCGGCATCGCTCACTTTGACTGCGAAGGAGCTGCACATCCTCGCGGTAGCGCTCGTCTTCGCCCAATTCTCGCTCCATCTCTTTCGCCACCACGCTGATGGTCGCAAGCGGCGTGCCGAGTTCATGCGCGGCCGCAGCCGCCAGGCCATCCAGTTGATGCAAGTGTTTCTCGCGCTGCAGGATAAGCTCCGTTGCAGTCAGCGCGTCGGCGAGAAGCGTCGCTTCCTGCGAGACCCGATAAGCATAAAACGCGGCGAAGGCCATCATCGATACGATTGAACTCCACATGCCGAGCTGCAGCAGCGGATGCACCTCCGGCGTCCGTCCTTCGAACCAGGGCAGGGGAAAAGGGGTGAACGCGAGGAGCGTGATAAAGGCGAGCGCGGTGACGAAGAGCGCGATGGAATGACGGTTCGGTTGCGAAGCAAACGAAATAATGACGGGAATGCAGATCAGCGGCGCGAACGGATTGCTCAGTCCGCCGGTGATGAAAAGCAGCGCGCCCATCTGGAAAAGATCGAGCGATAGCACTGCAAATGCCGCCGCTGGCTCAAGCCGGTAGGTCGCAGGAAAGGTGACGGACAGCAGGGCATTGGCCGCTGCCAGGGCCGCGATCAATCCCAGGCAAGTCATGAGTGGCAGAGAGAACTCGAACCAGTAGGCAACAAGAACCACGGTCAGCAATTGCCCGGCAACAGCGACCCAGCGCAGTCGGACCAGCGTCTCCAGTCGTAGCCGCCGGCTGGAGGGACCGAATTTGGTCGCAAGATCCATGTTCATTCGTGACTGCCTCTCTCTTTCACCATTTAGGTGCCGCGTGGCTTCGCGCGACTGGTCGGCTCAGCCGATGCCGGGTCCTCGGGCCAGGGATGTTTGGGATACCGCCCCCTCATCTCCGCCCGCACATCCCGCCACGACCCTGCCCAGAAACCAGGCAGATCCCGTGTCGTCTGAATGGGTCGATGGGCGGGTGACGTCAACTCCAGGAGCAGTGGCAATTTGCCGCCGCCAATCGACGGATGGGTGCGCAGCCCGAAGAGTTCCTGGACGCGGATCTGCAGCACGGGCTCTGCGCCGTCATACCGAATAGGATGCGCATGCCCGGTCGGGGCGGTAAAATGTGTGGGAACCTCCCGCTCGAGATCACGCTGAAGCCCAGGCGGAACAAGGCTCATCAAGCCGTCATAGAGGCTAGACGCCGACACGTCCTGCAAGTCAGTGACGCCGGACTGGAATGGAACGAACCAGTTTTCCAGCCGCGCAACGAGGCCTTCGTCGCTGGTGTCCGGCCATGGCTCGCCATGCAGCCGGAAAAGGAAGCCCAACCTCTGGCGCAATTGCTCGCTGGCTTTCGAGAACGGCAGAACCGAAGGTCCGAGCAGTCGCACCCCGTCGGCAAGGGCGCGCGCTGCCGCTTCTCCCTTCGGCTTCGGCAAAGGGGTCTCCTCCAGCACGATGGACCCGATGCGCGTCACCCGCCGCGCCCGCGCCTGACGGCTCGCCACGTCGAAGCCGCTTTCATCGAGCGTCTGGATCACATCAGGCAGGCTTTCCTCGATCTGTGCGCGAGTAACCTCTGCGGCGGAGAGAATTCTTGCTTGGGCTGCCTTGCCGGTGAGGTCGGCAATGACCAGCATGTCAGCCCCGGCGAGCCGCTCGGTCTCCGGCAGCTCGGCCCCACGCCCGTTCGCCATGACAAAGCGACCGCGTCCACCGCGTCGCTTGGCGATGCGATCGGGAAATGCATGCAGAAGAAGAGTGCCTGCGGTGACGGCGCGGTCGTCACGCTGCACGGCCTGCTTCCCCAAAGCAGCAACGAGCCGCCCGGCGAGCGAACGCGCGCTTGTGGCTCTTTCGCCCCTATCCCGTTGGAACCGGCGCATCCTCTCCTCGACGTCGACATCGCTCCCGCCCAGACCCTGCTCGGTAAGCATGACCGCAAGATCCGCTGCGGGCCGCACTGAACCCATTTCTGCGGCAGCCAGGACCATGGCGGCGAGCCGGGCAGGCAGCCCGAAGTCCCGCATCTGCCGGCCCCGTGGGGTTAACTGCAGGGACGTGTCCAATGCCCCGAGTTGGATGAGCAACCGTCGGGCTTCGCCGAGTGCCGCAGCCGGAGGCTGGTCGAGCAGCGAAAGCTGGGTCGGATCACTCACGCCCCAATGCGCCATGTCGAGTGCAAGTCCGGAAAGGTCTGTCGCGAGGATCTCCGGTGGCGTGAAGGCGGGAAGGGCAGCCGTCTGGCCTGTATGCCAGAGCCGGACGGCGACCCCAGGCTCCGTGCGCCCCGCACGGCCGGCTCTTTGATCCGCGGACGCGCGTGAAACCCGGACTGTTTCGAGCCGTGTGATCCCGGTTGACGCTTCATGAACCGGCAACCGCTGAAATCCGCTGTCGATCACGACACGTACGCCATCGATTGTAATGGAGGTCTCGGCAATGGAGGTCGATAAAACCACTTTGCGCTTGCCGGCCGCGGCCGGGCGGATGGCGGCATCCTGTTCGGTCTGGCTGAGATTGCCGTAAAGCGGTGTCACCATCACATCCGCGGCCACTCGCCCGTCCAGTCGTTCCGCTACGCGCCGGATTTCTGCCTGCCCGGGAAGAAAGGCGAGGATTGAGCCCGGCTCATTGGAGAGTGCGGATAAAATGGCCGAGGTCACCGCGTCCTCGATCCTTTCGTCGCCGGACCGATCGCGATAGCGGACATCCACGGGAAAGCTGCGCCCTTCGCTGACCACCGCGTGCTTCTGGTCCAGCAGATCCAAGATCCGCTCCACATCCAGCGTCGCCGACATCACGACGATCTTCAGATCCGGCCGCAGCGCTGATTGTACATCGAGTGCGAGCGCCAGACCGAAATCCGCATCAAGCGATCGCTCGTGAAATTCATCGAAGATCACCCCACGAATGCCGGAGAGTTCGGGGTCCTCCAGGATCATCCGGACGAAGACGCCTTCGGTTACCACCTCGATCCGGGTTTTTGCCGAGATCTTGTTGTCGAGCCGCATGCGATATCCGACGGTCGCGCCCACGCTTTCGCCGATGATGTCGGCCATGCGGGCCGCAGCCGCTCGTGCTGCAAGTCGCCGCGGCTCCAGAAGGATGATCCGCCCGTCACCTCGCCAGGGCTGGTCGAGCAGGTACAGCGGCACCAGCGTCGTCTTGCCCGCGCCCGGCGGAGCTGACAGCACCAATCGGTTCTCGGTCGCCAGATGCCGGCCGACGGGCTCGAGCTGTGGCGTGATCGGTAGAGAGGGAAGCGGACGCTGGCTCATGTCCGGGCGTGACCGCCCGACATGGTCTCATAAGCGAGGATCGCCCCCGCAAGATCCTCGAGTGCCGCTCCCACCGATTTGAAAAGCGTGATCTCGTCTGCGGACTGCCGCCCCGCTCGCGCACCTGTTACGAGTTCAGTCAGCTCCGCGGCGATATCTTCCCGCGTGATCAGCCCGGCCGCAAGCGGCTGGAGCAGATCACCGGCTTCAGCAAAGGCGCCGGCGCGCGTATCAACGAAGAGGCTCGCTCGCTGCACGGCTTCATCATCGCTTTCGCGCATATCCTTGTTGAAGGCACCCACCAGATCGAGATGACTGCCGGCTTTCAGCCAGGCACCCTTGATCAGCGGCGCAGTGGACAGCGTCGCACAGGAGATAATGTCCGCCGAACGCGCTGCGGTCTCCAGATCGCCGACCGCCTCCGCGGGATAACCGAGCGCCTTGGCCTCAGCAGCCACGACTTGAGCTTTTGCAATATCGCGTCCCCAGATCAGGACCGAGGTGATCGGGCGTACGTGACTGTGGGCTTCGATCAAGTTGAGTGAGAGGCGACCTGTTCCGACGACCAGAAGGCTCGAGGCGTCGTCTCGCGCCAGATATCGTGCAGCCAAGGCTGAAGTCGCGGCGGTGCGTCGTGCCGTCAGTTCGCCCCCGTCAATGACGGCGAGCATCTCGCCGGTCTCCCCCGACGACAGGAGATAGCTGCCGTGAATGGCCGGCAAACCGCGTCTATGATTGTCGGGAAAAACAGACACCAGTTTGACGCCGATATAGCGCCCCGGCTGCCAGGCCGGCATCAGCAAAAGCGTGGCAGGCCGCTCTCCGGGAACCTCCACCGAATGATGGTGCCGCACCGGCATGATACAGGCGCCCGCGAACATGTGTGCGACCGCGTCGATCAGTGAGGGGAAGGCAAGAGACTTGGCCGTAGCGGCCCGATCGAGAATGAGCATGGTATCAGCAACCTCCAGAATAGGAGCGGACACTAGCAAGCTGGAGCACCCTTGCAAACGCCGAGCCGCAAGAGGCGGTCCTGGATCGCTTTGGAGAACTCGAAGGGCCTCAAAATGGCCCCGCGCTGGCTTTCTCACGAAATTATCCTTTAAAAACA
>UCMS01000020.1 GCA_900473805.1 Hyphomicrobiales bacterium
AAGGCGCCAAGCGGCATCTGTGGCGCAACCATGTGGTTGAGCGCGAAGGTGGGCGCAGCCATGAAATTCTCCCGAAGTGTCTGGCGGCCCCCTTGTTCCTCCTCGGGGCCCGCTGACGTCGAAATCATCAGGTTTCATGACGTTCGTCAAAGCAGAAATGGAGGTGATATCTTTCATTTCTGATAGAATTTGCGAAATGACATGATGGAAATCTGTCTTTTCTAGATATTCTCGGGCACGTGAAGCTCCATAGGCAGGAACGTTTGCCCTGGTGCTGTAGCAGGGCCGCTATCCACAGCCTCCACCATCAACTGAACCAGCTCACGGCACAGATTGGCTAGTGGGGTCGCAATCGCCACGGTTACAATCTCATCTGCGAGCGCAGCGCGGGAGATCGGCGTCAGTTCATTGACCACAACAATGTGCTTGCCGCCAAGCTTCTCCTCCCTGATTGCAGAGATCGCGCCTTCCATTCCGCCGCCCGCAACATAGAAGCCAACGAGATCAGGGTGGCGCAGCAGGAGATCGAGCGTCGCTTCGTGCGTGATCTGTACAGTCTCAAGGTTTACAAGGGTATCGAGAACCTCGAAGTCAGGAGCATGTTCGCGAAAGTACGAGCGAAAGCCGATCTCACGCAGCTCGTGCCCATGAAACCGATGACTGCCTACGAACACAGCCACTTTACCTGGCTTTTTCGCGGTCTTGGCGATCATCCAGGCTGCCGTTCGCCCGGCTTTCCGGTTGTTCAGGCCGACATATCCTTCCCGGATGCCCGACGCAAAGTCGGACAGCAGCGAGAACACCGGAACGCCTTTCGCCTTCAGTTCCTCAACGACAACCGACAAAGCGGGATAGTCAGGCGCCGTCATTGCAACGGCTTGATTGCGGCCGCCCACCTCACGAAGCTTGTCTGCCAGTTCAGAGGGTGTCTGGGAGGTGCAGAAATCGATTTGCGCGACACCCCGTATTCCGGGATGGTTCTGCACAGCGATCTCAATCTCGCGCGCGAACGCTTGGTAGAAATGATGATCCGGCTTCTGCAGCACAAATCCCAGCTTGTATTGGGGCAGTCCCTCGAACACTCGCTGCCTGAGCAAGCCAACTGCATGGAAGCCGATTTCGTTTGCTGCGTCGTAGACCCGTCTTGCTGTGTCTTCCCGCACTTTGTGCCGACCGTTCAAGACACGGTCAACGGTCGCAACACTTACGCCTGCCGCTTTCGCGAGGTCGGTAATAGTGGGACGCGATGCCATACCCGTTCCTTTTTGACGTCATTCTATCATCTGCGGTCCTTCATATGATGTGAAATGATAGAATATATCAAGGGCCCATTGAGTGGATCGAAATCCGCGATATTCCTTCTGGCATTCGTCAAGCGAATTGGTCCGGCCTGAACCGGACAGGCAGGAGGAAATCGTGGCGAGCACAGCAAGCAAGAGAGATTACAGCCTGTTGGGACGTGATGCCCAGGCAGCGGTTGCCAACGGCCTTTCGGCGGCCGAGTGGTATCACACCGATGTTCCCCGCAAGCAGATGAAGGAATTGATGAAGCGGGAGGACGGCCCGGCTATCCGCGACACTGCGATCTGGCTCGGAGCTATGGCCCTCTTCGGTGGCTTGGGCGTCTATTTCTGGGGCAGCCTTTGGGCGATCCCCTTTTTCCTCGCATACGGCGTTCTCTACGGGTCAGCATCCGACAGCCGCTGGCACGAATGCGGTCATGGCACGGCCTTCAAGACGATGTGGATGAATAACGTCGTCTACCAGCTCGCCTGCTTCATGATCATGCGCAACCCGGTCACCTGGCGTTGGAGCCATACCCGGCATCACACCGATACCGTTATAGTTGGTCGAGACCCGGAAATCGCCGTCATGCGTCCGCCGGATCTTGTGCGGCTGGTCTTGAACTTCTTCGGTCTGCTTGATGCCTGGCACGCTCTGATCGATATGGTTCGCAACGCCTTCGGAGTGATCAGCGCTGAAGAGAAGACGTTTGTTCCTGAGAGCGAACAGCCGAAGGCTATCCGGGTCGCGCGCATCTGGCTGGCGATCTATCTCGCGACGGGAGCACTTGCCGTCTACCTGGGATCGATCCTGCCCTTCATGCTGGTAGGCCTGCCGCGTCTCTACGGCGCCTGGCATCACGTGATGACAGGCCTGCTGCAGCATGGTGGCCTTGCGGACAATGTCATCGATCATCGGCTCAACAGCCGTACCGTCTACATGAACCCGATCAGTCGGTTCATTTACTGGAACATGAACTACCACGTCGAACACCACATGTTTCCGATGGTGCCCTATCACGCGTTGCCGAAGCTGCACGCCATGATCAAGGATGACCTGCCAGCGCCGAACCCGTCGATCCTCCATGGCTATCGCGAGATGATCCCGGCCTTCCTGCGGCAGCTCCGCAATGAGGATTACTTCCTCAAGCGGCAACTGCCGCCGACCGCCAAGCCATACCGCAAGGATTTCCATGGCGAGGCTATGGCTCCAGCGGCTGAATAAAACGGGCTGGCTTTTAACAATCAGTAGGGGGAGGAGAACCCAATGAGCAATTGGATTGACGTCTGCGAGTCAGACGAGATCGACGAAGAGGACGTCGTGCGCTTCGACCATGAGGGCAAGAGCTTCGCCATCTATCGCAGCCCGGAGGACACCTACCATGCAACCGACGGCCACTGCACGCATGAGCATGTACATCTGGCGGATGGTCTTGTCATGAACGACATCATCGAATGTCCGAAACACAACGGCCGCTTCAACTACAAAACGGGCGAGGCCAAGGGCGCTCCCGTTTGCGTCAACCTGAAGACCTATCCTGTGAAGGTCGAAGGCGGTCGCGTGTTGATCCAGGTTGGCTGACATGGCCAACTCCGGCATGGTCATTGTTGGCGCGGGCGAAGCGGGTGTCCGCGCCGCCTTTGCCTTACGCGAACAAGGATACCAGGGAACGATCAGCCTCATCGGGGATGAGCCCCATCTGCCGTATGAGCGACCGCCCCTGTCAAAGGCGGAAGCCACGCCCGAAAACGCACGGGCAATCGTTGCAGAGGCGCGATTTGCTGAAGCGGGAATTCTGTATCGTCGCGGATCTCGAGCTTGCGCCATCGAGCTCGCCGCGCATTCATTGCTTTTGGAAAGCGGCGAAACGCTCGCCTATGAGCGGCTGCTTTTGGCAACAGGGGCTTCGCCACGAAAGCTTCCCGGTCTGAGCTATGGGAAACGCATTCACACCTTACGGACTGTCGAACAGGCTGCAGCCATCCGTGGCGCGATGCGGCAGGGCCAACACCTCGCCATCTTGGGCGGAGGCTTTATCGGCTTGGAACTTGCAGCCATGGGCCGGAAGCTCGGAGCCATGGTGGTCCTGATCGAAGTGCAGCCGCGTGTGCTGATGCGCGGTGTGCCAGAACGACTGGCTCTGGCACTTCAGGCTCGCCACGAGGAGGAGGGCGTCAGCGTTGTCTGTGGCGTGGGTGTCGAGAGCATCCTGGAGGACGACTCGCGTGTGATTATTACACTCGCCGACGGGCGGCATATCCACGGTGATGCACTGGTTGTGGGGATTGGCGCAGAGCCCAATACCGCTCTTGCCGGACAAGCCGGGCTCGCCCTCGAGAATGGCATTGCAGTCGATGATCATCTGCGCACTGACGATCCCGACATTTTTGCCGCCGGTGATTGCTGTTCCTATCCCGTTGCGGTTTATGGCGGTCGACGCGTTAGGCTCGAATCCTGGAGGAACGCCCAGGAGCAAGGCAGTGCGGCCGCGGCCAACATGCTTGGCAAGGCCGAAGCCTTCGACGCCGTGCCATGGTTCTGGTCGGATCAATATGACTTGACGCTGCAGGTGGCGGGGTTAGCCGATGGCGCCGTTTCCACAGTTGCTCGTCCCTTGTCCGAGGACGCGGAGATCCTCTTTCACCTCGATGGCGATGGACGACTTCTCGCAGCCAGCGGCCTTGGCCGAGGAGGCGCCGTTGCGCGCGATATCCGGCTCGCTGAGATGCTGATCGCACGGCGGGCACATCCGGACCCAGCAGCGCTAACCGACCCTGCTACCAAGCTTAAATCCCTTTTGTAGGCGCCAAGCGCCAGAGGAAGATCCATGAAATCGAAACGTCCCACTGTCGCTGACATCCTGGCACTCAAGGGCAAGCGGCAATTGAGCATGTTGCGGGTTGTCACGCTCGAAGAGGCAGAGGCTGCTGAGAAGGCCGGGATCGAAATGGTTTCCGTTCCCCCAGCTTTGCTTGGACCAGCCTTCCGCGAAGCGGCCCCGACGGTGTTTGCTGTTCCTGGCCTGGAATACGGCGACTTCATCACCGCGGAGGAGTATCTCCGAGCCGCGTTCCAGGCGATGCGTGCGGGCGGCGATGCCGTCTATTGCGCAGCCAGCCTCGGCGTCATCCGCAGGTTGCGTGACGAAGGCATTCCGGTCTGCAGTCATGTCGGCCTCATCCCCTCGAAAGCGACTTGGACCGGCGGTTTCAAGGCTGTCGGCAAGACGGCGGAAAGTGCACTTTCGATCTGGATGGCGGTTCAGGCGCTGGAAGAGGCGGGGGCCTTCGCAGCGGAGATTGAGGTCGTACCGGCAGAAATCGCCGCACTCATCAGCGCAAAGACCTCGCTCTTCATGATTTCCATGGGCGCGGGCGCCGGTTGTGACGCGCAGTACCTCTTTGCTGACGACGTGCTCGGTCAGACCCGTGGTCACGTTCCCCGCCACGCCAAGACCTACCGCAACTTCGCGGCTGAGTACGACCGCCTTCAACAAGAGCGCATCGCCGCCTTCCGTGAGTTCCGTCAGGACGTCGAGAGCGGCGCCTATCCTGCCGATCGACACAATGTCGGTGTGCCGGCCGACGAGCTTTCCCGTTTCAACACCATGATCAACGGCTGATCGAGCCGATAGGAGAGAAGACCATGACCGTAAACTTCGCCCTTCTGGGCGCGGGCCGTATCGGCCGTGTCCATGCCAAGGCCGTGAGCAGCAATCCGGATGCCAAGCTGGTCGCCGTGGCCGATGCTTTTCCGGCCGCCGCCCAATCAATCGCGGCTCAGTACGGCGCGGAGGTCCGCACCATCGATGAAATAGAAGCGGCTCGCGACATCCATGCAGTGATCATCTGCACACCGACAGATACCCATGCCGATCTGATCGAGCGCTTTGCCAAGGCCGGCAAGGCAATCTTCTGCGAGAAGCCAGTTGATCTGAACGTAGCCCGTGTCAAATCCTGTATCGAAGTGGTCAAAGAGACAGGCGCCAAGCTCATGGTCGGCTTCAACCGCCGCTTTGACCCGCACTTTGTGGCGGTCAAGCAGGCGATTGACGATGGTCGGATTGGTAAGGTGGAGATGGTCACCATCACTTCCCGCGACCCCGGTCCTCCGCCGCTCGACTATATCGCCCGATCGGGAGGCATCTTCCGTGACATGACGATCCACGACTTCGATATGGCGCGCTTCCTGCTGGATGGTGAAGCAATCGCGTCTGTCTCTGCTCACGCTGCTGTTCTGGTTGACCCCACAATTGGTGCTGCAGGAGATTACGACAGTGTGACTGTAATCCTCGAAACGGTCAGCGGACGCCAGGCTGTGATTTCGAATTCGAGACG
>UCMS01000012.1 GCA_900473805.1 Hyphomicrobiales bacterium
GGGCTTAACCAGGGGGCGCCGTTTGTGGCGCGTCGCTTACACCACCACGCCCGTCCGGTTGCTCGACATCGTCAGCTTCCGTTCCGCACGCTCCTGCTGGGGGGAGCGGTTGTAGAGTTCGCGGTAACACTTTGAGAAGTGGGAGGCGGAGACGAAGCCGCAGGCGACGGCGACTTCGACGACGGGCATGGAGGACTGAACGAGCAGGTGGCGGGCGCGGTCGAGGCGGATTTCGAGATAGTAGCGGGCGGGCGAGCGGCCCATTTCCTGTCTGAAAAGGCGCTCGATCTGGCGGCGGGAGAGGCCGGCGTCGTCTGCGATTTCGAGGAGCGAGAGCGGTTCGGCGAGATTGGCTTCCATCAACTCGATGATCTGCAGCACCTTGGAATTCTGCACGCCGAGGCGGGCGCGCAGCGGCAAGCGCTGGCGGTCGTTGGCGGAGCGGACGCGGTCGGTCAGGTGCTGTTCGCAGACGCGGTTGACGAGGCCCTCGCCGAAATCCTGGCCGATCAGGTTCAGCATCATGTCGAGCGAGGCAGTACCCCCGGCGCAGGTGTAGAGATTGCCGTCGACTTCGTAGAGGTCGGCATAGACTTCGGCCTGGGGGAAGGTTTCGGAGAAGCCGGGCAGGTTTTCCCAGTGGATGGCGCAGCGCTTGCCGTTCAAAAGACCGGCCTGGGCCAGCACATGGGCGCCCGTACAGAGGGAGCCGACGGCGACATTGCGGTTATAGGCTTCGCGCAGCCAAGCATTGACCGACTTGTTGTTGAACTCCTCGACATAGATGCCGGAACAGACGATCGCCATGTTCGGGCGGTTTTCGCCGCCGAGGAACCGGCGCTCGTCGGCGAGCGAGGAATTGACCTCGATGCCGATGCCGGAGGAGGAATAGACCTTCTGGCCATCGACGGAGGCGAGGCGCCATTCATAGGCGGAATACCCCAGCATGCGGTTTGCAATGCGCAGCGTCTCGATGGCGCCGGCAAAGGGCAGGAGGGTGAAATGCGGTACGAGGAAGAAGACGAGCGAACGCTTCTTGGTCTGCGTCGGTAGCTTGCTCATGATGGTGCCGATGTCCTTGCTGCCGTTCCCTTGTTTTCCGGCATGCTCGGCTGGAAACGGGCGGCGGGATGTTCATTTCACGACATTGTCATGAAATCGCGCGCCGTGAAAGCAGCGCGGGTCGCCCGGAAGCGACATTTTTGCCAGTTTTCCCGCTTGCGACGCCGTGTCTCGGCTGATGACGATCGTCAGTTCGGGAGGTGTTGGAAAAGCAACGGCTTCGGCGTGTGGCAGGNNGATGGGCGGAGTGCCGCGGTTTTTTTCCGTTTGCGACGCGGCAGGGCGGCGCGTCGCAAACGGTCCGGGCGTGGATCAAGCTCGACGGGCGGTGTCGCCGGCAGGCCAGCCCAAGTCCTTGCGCAGATCGAAGGGCATGGCTTCTAGCGCGCGCTGTTCGAGACGCCGGCGGCGGCTTTCGGCAAGCGCGTTGGCGAGACCATGCAGTTTCGTCGCGAGCCGTCCGGCCACGCGGGCAGCCATGTCGCCCAGCGTCGGGACGGCGGGGGCGGTGCGGGTGATCTGGGTATCGCAGCAAACCATGGTCATGGTCTTCATCCTTTTCGGGTTCGGTGGCCCCGGCTTTCCTTTGGCTCCGGGCCTGAGGTTATCATCGGCTTTTATGTTCCATCACTCAAACGAATGTTTTTGATGTCTATCATTCTGAAATCTGATCGATTGCCGATGGCAGGTGAGGCCGAGATCGTCCCGCAACGCGGGACCGAGAGGGGCGAGGTCCCTGCGAGTGGCCTTGCGCGTCGTGCGTCGGTCGTTTTCCCGGATGCCGGCGGCGATGATCGATTTCAGGCGGTGAAACGGGCGCTGGAGCATGGCGTTATCCCTTGCTTCGGTTCTGGTGGGAGAAGGATGGGCCCGGATTGACATTCAATCAAACGCAATAGTATCGTTCTCATGTTCAATTTTGTTGAAGGTTTACGGTCATGACACTGATGCTGCGCCAGCCGCTCCCGCTTCTCGACAACGATGTTCTGCGGACCTTCGTGGCCATTGCCGAAACCGGCAGTTTCACCAGTGCTGCGGACAGGGTCTATCGAACGCCCTCGGCGGTCTCGATGCAGATCAAGAAGCTGGAGGAGCAGCTCAATGTGACGCTGTTTCTGCGCGATGCGCGCTCGGTGACGCTGACGGAAAGCGGCGAGGTTCTGCTGCCCTATGCGCGGCGGATGCTGGCCCTGTCGAACGAGGCGGTCGGGCGTTTTCGCATGCCGGAGATGAAGGGGGTGGTGCGGCTCGGCGCACCCGACGATATCGGCGAGCGTTTCATGCCGACGATCCTGCGCCGCTTTGCCGAGCTTTATCCGCTGATCATGGTGGATCTGACGGTCGATACATCCGGCGCTTTGCGGCGGCGGCTGGCCGAGCAGCGGCTCGATCTGACGCTGATCAACTGCGCGCCGGGCGCGGTCGTACATGAGGGCGAGGTGATCCATCAGGAGCAGCTGGTCTGGGCCGGCGCCAAATGTGGCACGGCGCATTTGCGCGATCCGCTGCCTGTGTCGATCTGGGAGGATGGCTGCTGCTGGCGGGCGGATGCGCTGGCACGGCTCGAAAAGGACAGGCGGCCCTACCGCATCGCCTATCTCTCGGCCCATACCATGGCGCAGCGGGCGGCCGTGATTGCGGATCTCGCGGTTGCGCCGCTTCCGCGCAGTTACCTCACCGACGACATGACGGCGCTCGGCTCCAAACACGGGCTGCCGGAGCTCGGGTCTTTCGAGGTCAGACTTTTGACCGGCAAGGAGACGTCGGAGACGATCCAGGCGGTTGCCGACAG
Organism: Hyphomicrobiales bacterium; assembly: GCA_900473805.1. Taxonomy (GTDB): domain Bacteria; phylum Pseudomonadota; class Alphaproteobacteria; order Rhizobiales; family Rhizobiaceae; genus Allorhizobium. The sequence goes on from UCMS01000012.1 coordinate 2,855, forward strand.
CGTGCGTTATGCGTTTTCGGAGATGATCGGCATGGCGGCGTGAGCGGACGGGATCGGTAAGCGCTTGGCGATTTTTGAAATTAGGAAATTGCCGAATTACGTTTGGGCCAATAGGCATCAGGCATTAGGATTTTGGTGCGAATGAATGATGAGACGAAGCCCCTGAGGCTCGAAGATTTTGCGGGCCAGGCTTACGACAAGCTGCGGTATGGCGACACGGATCGGCAGGGGCATGTCAACAATGCGGTCTTTGCGACCTTCATGGAGACGGGGCGTGTGGAGCTGATCTACAATCCTCAGGATCCGCTGCTGGATGAGGGCTTTTCCTTCGTCCTCGCCAAGCTCGACATCGATTACATCGCCGAGGTGCTTTGGCCGGGCACGGTGGAGATCGGCACGCGGGTGGTCCGCGTCGGGCGGTCGTCGGTGACCATGCAACAGGCGGTGTTTCAGGGCGGCAAATTGTGTGCGTCGGCCGAGACGGTGGTGGTGCATTTCGACCAGACGACGCGCAAGTCGCATGCGTTTTCGCAGGCGCAGCGGGCGAAGCTCGAGGGGTGGATCTCTGCGGACTAGTGGATCGGGTGCTGGCGTAGAACCGAGAGGCCGCGACAACACCGATCACCGAGGCGCTAAGGATTGACCGAAAGCGCTTCGGCGAGAAAGCCGGTGACGACGGATGCGATTTCCCGGTGGATCTCCTCCCGGCTTCGGCTTCCGCCATCCTTGCAGACGATGCCGTCGCCGGGCGTTTCCGCCTCGATCAGCGCCACCGCATCGGGCTTGCAGAGCTGCATGAAGCTGAAATGCATGGCGTCGGGGACCGTCACGGAGCTGGTGGATGCTTCTGGAAGATGTTCCGCGAGGTAACCGCTTTCCAGCACGGCCGGCATGTCGCCGATATCGGTGCCGGCCGCGATGACCAGGGCTTGCGCCTTGATTTCTNNAGCCCGAGATCAAGCGAGACGAAGGCCCGGATGCGCGGATCGGCCAGGTCTTGCTCCAGATGCGGATTGGCAAGGCCGAGTTCGCCCGCGAGCGCGCAAGCGCGGGGACTGCTGTCGATCTCACATTCCTTTGCGAAGCGCTGCGTTTCGAAACGGGCGCCGGCCAGGGCCGCCACGGTCCATCCGCCCAGAGAGTGCCCGACGGCGGCGATGCGGCTGTCGTCAACGTCGCCTGCGAGATCGGGTCGCGCGGTGATGGCATCGATCACGCGGCTCAGATCATGCGGGCGTTCCCACAGCATCGCTGCCCTTGTGGGGTCTCTGTCGAAAGTGGTGGTGCCGGGATGGTCGGGCGCGGCGACGATATAGCCCTGGCGCGCCAGGGCGTGACCGAGCCAGCCGAGATTGCGCCAGCTGCCGCCATAACCATGCGAGAGCACGACAAGAGGATGGTCGCCCGGCGCCGGCGCTGCATCGCGCCTCGCCGCATTGCCGAAGAAGACCTTGTTCTCGCCGATCGTTTCGACCGGGCCGCTTTCAGGGGTCGGATACCAGATGACGACATGCAGCGGGCGGGGGGTGTCCTGATCGATCTGGACGTCGCGAAAGCCGACCTGATCGGCGGCAGCGGTGACGGTGGCGAGCGACAGAAAAAACAGGCCTGTCGATATGAGAGACTTCAGCATCACGATCTCCTTGAGTGGATATGCTGAAGATCGGAATGCAGAACGATTGCGCGTTGCGAGACCTCGAACGCGATCGAGGACCTCAGAGACCCCGCAGAGGGCAAAACGGCCGCTAGAGGCCGGCGAGATGGTCCGTCTCGCCCAGCGTGACGACGGCGCGGCTCTTCCAGAACGCGTGTTCGGCCAGATGGGTGATGCTGCCCGAGGACACGGGAAAATTCACCCGCCCAAGGTTTTCGAGCGGCATGCCGATCCACCAGGCGATAACGAAGGTGAGCGCAAAGCCGTGGGTGACGACGATGTGGCAGTCGGCAGGATCGGTGAGGATCTCGTCCATGGCACGGTAGATGCGGGTTCCCGTCTGGCGTCGCGTTTCGGCGCCCTCGATGCCGCCGGTATCGTCCAGGCCGCCTTCTTCGGGCACGGGCAGGCGACGGGCGGTGAGCCAGGCCTGCGGCCGGCCTTCGGCGATGCCGCAGCTCATCTCGCGCAGATCCGGCGTCAGGCGAGCGGGGATTGAGAGACGGCGACCGATGATCTCGGCGGTTTCGCGGCAGCGCAGGAGGTCGGAGGCGGTGAGGCTCGGGGAGCAATCGGCGGTGAGGTCGGCAAGGCGTGTGGCGATGGCCTTGGCCTGGCGGCGACCGAGCTCGGTCAGCGCCGTGTCGTACCAGCCGCCGACGCGGCCTTCGACATGATGAACCGATTGCGGATGAGTGACGACAAAGAGGTTTCGCATCGGTTGGTTCTCCTGTCTTTCGGCTCGGTGCTTCTCGGCAAAAGACCGGTGTGGGTCAAGAAGGGTGCGGTCAAGGCGGGTTGCCGGGCGATCATGCCCCTTGCCAGTCCGATAAGTTCATGCTTATTATAAGTGATGACTTATCATTTAAAGATCCTTCAGGCTCTGGCCGACGATACCCGGCGCGATCTGTTCGAGAAGATCGCCGCGCGGCCGCAGACGGTGGCCGATCTCGCGCGCACCGTCCCTGTGTCGCAGCCGGCGGTGTCGCAGCATCTGAAGGTGTTGAAAGACGCCGGGTTGGTCGCGGACCGGGCGGAGGGGCGCCGGCGGATCTATGCGATCGATCCGAACGGGCTTGGGCCGCTGCGCGCCTGGCTCGATCAGTTCTGGGATCAACAACTGGCGGCCTTTCAGCGGGCTGTCGAAGAAGGGGACGAGAGATGAACGAACATCCGCAGATCAAGCCCGCGCCGATCGTCAAACGGTTTACCGTCAAGGCGGGTCGCGAACGGGCCTTCGACGTGTTTTCCGCCGGCATGGGCGACTGGTGGCTGAAGACGCATTCGCTGACCAAGAGCGGGGCGAAGACCGTCGTTATCGAGCCCTTTGCCGGCGGGCGCTGGTACGAGATCGGCAACGATGGCGAGGAATGCGACTGGGGTCGAGTGCTGGCTTACGACCGGCCGGGGCGGCTGGTGCTCTCCTGGCAGCTCAATGGCGACTGGGTTTTCGATCCGGAGCTTTTGACCGAGGTTGAGGTGGTGTTCACGGCGCTGTCGGAAACGGAGACGCAGGTCGATTTCGAACACCGGCTGATCGAGAATTTCGGCGCTGCCGCCGAGCGGACGCGGGCGATCCTGGAGGCCGAGGGCGGCTGGACGGGGCTGCTTGCCATTTATGCCGGTTTTGCCGGGCGGGGTTGATTGTCGCGCAGAGTTGGATGTGGCGGGCTTTCGAGCCGCCACATCCGGGATCATCAGGGGTGATCGAGAGCGGCCTCGTAGAGCGCCTGGCTTTCCGTCAAGACCTCGTCCAGCCGGCGGCCTTTCTGGAAGTGGGCGAGGTGGTCGGGGTAGGGCACGCCATCCGGGACCTTGGGGCAGATCTCGGGGGCGCGCAGCCGCGTTTCGACGGGGATGACGCCGGCCCAGACGCGGGCGTCGACATCGGCCGGGTCGTCGGAGACGCCGCCTGTGCGGACCTTTGCCGAGGCTTCCTCGATACGCATGCCTATGACCATGGTGCCCTTGGCTTCCTGCGGGTCGTTTTCGCGCAAAACGTCGGTGCGGCCGGGATAGAAGCGGTCGACGACGGCCTTCAGCGCCTCGACCTTCTCCTCCGGGTCGTCGATGATATGGGCGGTGCCGAAGCACATGGCGGAGCGGTAGTTGGCGGAGTGGTGGAAGCCGGAGCGGGCGAGCACCAGGCCGTCGAGATGAGCGACGGTGAGGCAGACGGGGATACCGGACTTCTGGGTCTTCAGCATGCGGCTCGCCGACGAGCCGTGCCAGAACAGCCAGTCGCCCTCGCGCCAGTGGATGGTCGGTGTGCAATAGGGCTGGCCATCGATGACATAGGCGACGTGACAGAGGAGCGCCGCATCGAGCACGGCATAGACGGCCTCGCGGTCGTAGGCTGCGCGCTCGTGCAGGCGCTTTGCCCGGTTGCGCGGGGTTACGGGGAAGGATTGCGGGTCGGGTCTGTCGTTCATGCTTGCCTCCTGACGGCTGATGCGGCAGGGATAAGCGGATCAATTGGTCCAAAGAAGATCCACAATGATGCAAAAACTGCGAACCAATTCCGACTGGTCTGCCAGCACGCCTGTTTTGCCGGCCAAAGGCCCAAGGCGGCTGGCGCTCTACCGGTCGCTGCGCGGGCTGATCGAGAGTGGCCAGATGAAGCCCGGCGACAAGCTGCCGACGACGCGGGACATTGCCGGTCGCTTCGGCATTTCGCGCGGGGCGGCGGTTGCGGCCTATGAAATGCTGGTGGCGGACGGGTTTGCCGAGGCGCGGGTGGGGGCAGGGACCTATGTGGCCGAGGCCGTGCCGTTGTTGCCGGCGCCGCTCGAGCCGCAGGTGATCGAGGCCGAGGCGGCAAAGCCGCCGCTGCCCGGGGCTCTCGGCTGCTCGACGGCGGACGAGACGACGCTCCGGATCTTCCGCATGCTGATGAACCGGCATCTGACGCAGCCATCGGCGCGGCATTTCCATTACAACGACCCGGCCGGCAGCCTGGCGCTCAGGGTCGAGGTGGCCGCTTACCTCAAGGCGGCGCGCGGGGTCAATTGCGAGCCGGACCAGGTGATCATGACGGCGGGTACGCAGCAGGGGCTGGATCTGGCGGTCAGGGCGCTTCTGAAACCGGGTGCTCCCGTCTGGATCGAGGACCCGTGTTATGCGGCGGCCCGCGAGCTGTTCGAGGGCACGGGGCTTGCCGTGACGCCGGTTCCCGTCGATGGCGAGGGGATCGATGTGGCCGCAGGGATTGCGGCGCGGCCGGAGGCGAAGGCGGTCTATGTCACGCCGTCGCATCAATATCCGCTGGGTGTGACGCTTTCGATGGCCAGGCGGCTGGCCCTGATCGACTGGGCTCGGGCTACGGGCGCCTTTATCATCGAGGATGATTACGACAGCGAGTTCCGCTTTGCCGGGCCGCCCTTGAGCGCGCTGCAGGGCATCGATGGCGAGGGCCGGGTGATCTATGTCGGCACGTTCTCCAAGACGCTGCTGCCGGGCTTTCGCTTCGGCTATCTCGTGGTGCCCCGGGCCTTGCGTGAGCGGGTGCTGACCATTCGCCGGCTAACGGATCGCTTTCCCTCGACGCTGGCGGAGGATGCGCTGACCGAATTCCTGCGTGACGGGCATTTTTCGGCGCATATCAAACGGGCGCGCAAGCGGGTGAAGGCGGCGCGGGATGCGCTGGTGGAGGCGCTGCGCTCGGACCGGCTGACGGTCAGCGTGCCGGAGCAGGGGCTGCATCTGGTGGCAGAGCTCGACGGCGGGGAAGACGATGTGTCGCTCGCGCATCAGGCACGCGCCGTCGGTTTCGGGGTCAAGGCGTTGTCGCCGCTTTATGCCGGGCCGACGGATCGGCGGGGGCTGGTGATCGGCTTTTCCGGGTTTGAACCTGAGGTGCTGGCTGAGGCAGCGCGGCGGTTCGTGGCGGGGCTTTGAGGGGCCGCGAACGTCACCTTGACCGCTTTGGCGCCAGTTGCCACCTATTGATGGGGCGACTTTCAAAGGGGCTGGTTTCATGGCGTTTCTTTCTTCAGGCGAATTCCCGTCGCGCCTGCTTGTGCTGAACGGCAATCCGGCCCGCGATACGCTGTGCGGGGCGATGGCCGAACGGATCGCAGCGGTCGCCCGGGATCGCGGTCAGACCGTGCGGCTGGTGCATCTCGAGGCTCTCGATTTCGACGCCAACCTGAAATCAGGCTACCGCGCCCGGATGGACTGGGAGCCGGACCTGCAGGCACTCGCCGACAGTCTCACCTGGTGCGACCGGTTCGTCCTAGTTCATCCGCTCTGGTGGGGTTCGGCGCCGGGAAGGCTGAAAGGCCTGTTCGACCGCCTGCTGATGCCGGGTTTTGCCTTCCAGTATATCGACGGCAAGGCGCTGCCGAAGCCGCTGCTTGCGGGTCGCAAGGCGCGGGTGGTGATCACCTCGGATACGCCGACATTCTTCCTCAAATGGATCTACGGCAATGGCTGGGTGAAGGTGCTGCGCCGGCAGATCCTGGCGTTTTGCGGCTTCAAGGATTTGAAGGTGAAGTATTGCGGGCCGGTGCGCGGGGCCAAGCCCGAGGCGCTGGCGAAGATGGTGGAGGATGCGGCGGGGATTTTGGGGTGAGGGGGGTGGTGGACGTAGTAGCCGCCGCCCTATGATCTTAATGGTGCGGATGGGTTGGCTTGGACAACGGTGTTGTCAGGGATCTTTCTCTCAAACCTGCGGTATTGTCACGGGCGAATTGCGACCTAGGGTTTGCGCGAATCGATTTTTTGGGCAAAATCAGGTATCTCAAATGAAAACAAATTTCATTTGAATAGAGAGATTTATGGAGCATTTTGCTAGGTGCGATCGAAGCATAGATCATTTTGAGGATTCGGGGCTGGATGCATGAATTACACTGGGGAGGTAGTCGATTTGTTCTGTGGTGTCGGTGCCCTGAGCCATGGTTTGAAATTGGCTGGTTTTAAGATCATCGCTGGCTACGACGTCGACGCTCGTTGCAAGCACGCATATGAGAAAAACAACAGTGCGAGCTTTTTCACGAGGGACGTTGCGAAACTGACAGCAGCGGAGATTCGTGCACATTTCTCCGGGGACATGCCTTCGGTACTTGCAGGATGTGCACCGTGCCAACCCTTCTCCTCATACAAACAAAGGTATGATGAAGACCCGAAGTGGAATTTGGTGACAAAGTTCGCGAAGTTGGCCGTAGAGGTGTGCCCTGATTTTATCACTATGGAGAACGTGCCAACACTCCTGAGATACAAGGATGGCTCGGTTTTCAAACGTTTTTGCGCGATTCTGGAAGAAGCTGGTTACGATCCAAAGTGGTCGGTAGAGAGATGCGAAGAATATGGCGTTCCGCAACGTCGTCGACGTTTGGTTCTCTTGGCATCAAGACGCTATACCCTCGCGGAACTGAACCCAAGCGTCGATCAATTTATCTCGGTGAGAGAAGCTATTGGCAGTTTGCCACCGATACATGCCGGGGCCGCACACCCCAACGATCCGTTGCATGTAGCCTCAGGGCTTACTCCTTTGAATCTCAAGCGTATCAGAGCGTCGAAGCCCGGAGGAACCTGGAGAGATTGGCCGGTTGAGCTTCGCGCGGATTGTCATCGCCGGCCTAGTGGAAAAACATATCCAGGCGTGTACGCGCGAATGAGTTGGGATACTCCCTCTCCCACGCTGACAACGCAATGTTATGGCTTTGGCAATGGCCGTTTTGGCCATCCGGAACAAGATAGAGCACTGACGCTCCGGGAAGCTGCGGTTCTTCAATCCTTCCCAAAAGAATACGAATTCTTGCCACCAGGCGAGAAGCCTTCATTCACCGAGGTAGGTCGCTGGATAGGCAATGCAGTTCCAGTGAAATTGGCATCTGCCATCGGCAGCGCTATAGCGACATCGAAACTTAAGGGACACACCAATGTCCGAGCCGGATGAGCGTGAATTTCGTTTTGCAATATCGTTAAGCGTACTCAACCACCTTGGCCGAAATCTCTACCGCAATTTTGTTACAGTCTTGGGAGAGGCGATCTCGAATGCTTGGGACGCTGATGCTCAGAAAGTCTGGATAGATATAGACAAGAATTCCGGACGTTTCTCCATCAAGGACGATGGGAACGGCATGGACGCTAACGACTTCCAGCAGAAATTTCTCAAGATAGGCTACTCCAAGCGCAGTGATGGCTCGACGCGTACCCGTCGCAAGAGGCCATACATCGGCGCCAAAGGCATTGGAAAGCTCGCTCTGCTCTCATGCGCGAAGCGAGTGTCGGTTATCTCCAAAAAAGGTGACACCGATTATGTGGGCGGTGTGATTGATAACTCCGGCCTTGATGCTGCTATCACTAGCGACCTCACGCCGGAGGAGTACCCGCTCGAAAACTTGGACGCTAGCCTTTTTTCAGATCTGACAAAGGAACACTCGAAAGGGACAATCATCGTCTTCGAGGAAGCCAAGGATCAGATAAAGAATTCCATCGCCCATATTCGAAAGATGATTGCTCTGTCGTTCAAGTTTTCGCTGATCGATAAGGATTTTTCAATCTTCGTCAACGGTGAGGAAGTAACGCTTAAAGACATTCAGGACGTTCTGGACTCGACCGAATTTCTATGGGTCGTAAACGATCAGGATAACGAATTTACAGCTGCTCTGACCAAGCTTAAATCCGATCCAATTAAGTTGACGACAACTCTAAGCATTAACGGATTTATTGCCTCTGTTGAGAAGCCGCGTAATTTGAAGATTACAGGCACCGAAGAGCGCGCGACTATTGATCTGTTCGTGAACGGTAGACTTCGCGAGAAAAACATTCTGAGGCATATACCGACCCAGCGCGTTGTTGAGAGTTATATCTACGGGCAGATACATTTCAATGCGATGGACGAGAACACAAAAACTGATCCTTTCACCAGTAGTCGTGAAGGTGTTATCGAAGACGATACGAATTTTTCTGCGTTACTGGACTATCTTAAACGAGATGCTTTGCCGCAAATCTTCGACAAATGGGATGATCTCCGCCTTGGGCGAGGACAGGAAGGCGACGAAGAAAACCCCCGCAAATCTAAAAAGCAACGACGTGCGCGAGACCTATACGCGGCTGCAAAGGATGACTACGAGCCAGACGACAAGACTGAGACAAAGGATGATGTCGAGGGTTGGCTAGACGCACTACGCTCAGACGCCGAGTATAATCTGACCTCATACGTCGATTGCTTCTTGTCTGAGAATTTGCTTCGAGAGTATATCCGGACTTACGGTGTGTCTCTCCCGCCCGGAGCAACTAAGGAAATCAATGAGTGGCAGGGCCGTGAAGCGGCCAATTTAGGTGCAGCAAACGTAAGTTATGCGGTCAGGAAAGATGCGGACGGCCTTACGTATCTAGGAATGGATGCACTTGCGGTCACCATTGAGGGAGGCAAAACAACAAACGGCAATCCATCATTGTGGACAGATGCGATTCAGTTCAAACCAGTACGCAATGTGGTCGGACACACTGGTCTTCTGACCACTAACGCCAAAACTGCGCTGAATTTGACGTTCGAAAACATCAAAGCGCGAGTGAAAAATCTGATATCTCAGAAACCAAAGCCAACATCGTAAACGTGCGAGCTTGATCTCTGATTGTCAAATCTACCCTGCTCGGCCACATGTAAGACGTCGGCAAGTTGTAAATTGGCGATGGCTTTTAAGTCTAAGTCGTACGGTGGAACGATGCGCAATGTTGCCCGAGTCTCGGACGCCGACACATGGGACGATGCGGTCGTCTTTCTACTTGGAGCAGTGCGATTTGATTTGCCCCAGCCTCCTACTCCCTGCTCCTCCGCCGTCTGCGTCCACCACCTTCACCATCACCCTCCGCCAACACCTTCCGCTCCGGCAGCGTCACCACACTCGCCAGCTTCGGAAACGGATCCACCTTGTTCGGCAGCGCCATGGCGTCGATGAAGAGTTGCTGGAAGTGGGGTTCCAGCGCCGTTTCGATCTTTTCGATGCGGGTGACGGTGTCTTCGATTTCGCGGCGGTGGTCGCGGTTGAGGAGGGCCATCAGGGCGCCGGTGCCGGCGGCGTTGCCGACGGCTTTGACGTCCGAGAGTTCGCAATCGGGGATGAGGCCAAGCACCATCGCGTATTTCGGATCGATGAAGGAGCCGAAGGCGCCGGCGAAGCGGATGGTGTCGACGGTTTCGACGCCGAGCTTTTCCATCAGAAGCTTGATGCCGGCATAGAGCGCGGCCTTGGCGAGCTGGATGGCGCGCACGTCGTTTTGCGTCACCGTGATCTTCTGGGCGCCATCATGCAGGAGGTAGGAAAAGGTGCGGCCGTTTTCGAGGATGCGGGGGCTTTTGGCCGCCATTGCGCCATCGACGACGCCATCGGCGGAGATAACGCCGGAGAGATACATTTCGGCGACGACTTCGATGATCGCCGAGCCGCAGATGCCGGTGATGCCGGTCTTTTCCGCCGCTTCGGCAAAACCTTCCTCATCTGACCACTGCTCGACGCCGATGACCTTGAAGCGGGGTTCCAGCGTTTGAGGGTCGATGCGGACGCGTTCGATGGCGCCGGGGGCGGCGCGCTGGCCGCAGGAGATTTCGGCACCTTCGAAGGCAGGGCCCGTCGGGGACGAGGCGGCAACCGTGCGTTCACGGTTACCAAGCACGATCTCGGCATTGGTGCCGACATCGACCATCAGCATCATCTTGTCCTGGCGATGCGGGCCTTCCGACAGCGTGGCGCCGGCGGCATCCGCCCCGACATGGCCGGCGATGCAGGGCAGGAGATAGGTGCGGGCGCCGGGGTTCAGCGATAGCTCGATGTCAGAGGCTTTGCAGGCGACGGCACCGGAGACGGCGAGCGCGAAGGGCGCCTGGCCGAGTTCGGTCGGGTCGATGCCGAGGAAGAGGTGGTGCATGATCGGGTTGGCGACGAAGACCGCATCGAGGATGTCGGTGCGGGCAACGCCGCCGGAGGCGCAGACCTGATCGACGAGGTCGGAGACGGCCTGGCGGACGGCTTTTGTCATGGCCTCGCGGCCATCGGGGTTCATCATCACATAGGAGACGCGGCTCATCAGATCCTCGCCGAAGCGGATCTGCGGGTTCGACGCGCCGGAGGAGGCGACGATGCGGCCCGAGAGCAGCGAGACGAGGTGCATGGCGATCGTCGTCGAGCCGATGTCGCAGGCGATGCCATAGGCTTCGTTGTGCAGGCCGGGCCAGAGCGCAATCACCGTCGGGCGCGAGGTGACGCTGTCGCGATGGATCGCGGCGGTGACGGTGAAGTTCTCCTTGCGCAGGATCTTTTGCGCTTGGGCCAAGAGATAGGGCTCGATCTGAAGATCGGTGTAACCCCAGTCCTTTTCCAGCATGACCTTCATGCGGTCGAGATCGCCCAGCGGCTTGTGCATATCGGGTTCGTCGACCTCGACATAACAGAGATGGACGGCCGGGTTGCGCTCGATGACGCGGTCGGAGGCTGCCTTGCGCACGACCTGGGCATTGACCACGGTATCCTGCGGCACATCGACGACCAGGTCGCCCTGGATGGTGGCCGAACAGGAGAGGCGGCGGCCTTCGGGCAGGCCTCGGACGCGGTCGTAGCGCTCTTCCTTGGGGCCGATGGACGAAATGTGGTCGTTGGACGAGGTGATGCCGTGTTTGGCGAACTGGCCTTCCTGGACCTCGATCTGGCAGCGCCCGCAGGTCGCTCTGCCGCCGCAGACGCTCTCGACATAGACGCCGAGCGTGCGGGCTGCCTCCAGCACCGGAGTGCCGACGGGGAAATGGCCGCGCTTGCCGGAGGGCATGAAGAGGACGAGGGGATCTGCGGTCTCGGTCATCAGGGTCTTTCGATATGTGGGGGCAATCCCCGGTGTCATGCTTGTCCGGCCTGAACCGTTTTACTTGGAAACCGTTTTTTCCAGGGCCTCCCGGATCAGGCGGGTGTAAGGAATACCCCTTTCCTGGGCCTTGGCCTTGATCGCCGAAAGCAGGGCTTCCGGCAGTCTCATGTTCAGTTGCGCCGATTTCTTTTCGAACTCGAACTGGACCGGTTTGAAACCGGACAGGTCGTATTCGGAAAGGTCTGCATTCGCGACGAAGGCTTCGGCCTCTTCGTCGGAATGCAGGACCGGCATCTGCTTGCCCTTACCGTTGCTCATAGCGCCTGATCTCCCGCTCGTGCATGTATCGCGCGCTGATCGGTCGGATGAGAATTCCGAGCTCGCTTTCGCGCAAGGTGAAGACGACGAAGACGTACCGGCCTTCCGCAGTGGTTCCGATCGCCCGCTTTCGGTCTTCACCAACCGTTGGGTCGGGGTAGACCGATGGCGTCCTCATGAACACCTGCTCGATTTCCGGTTTCGTCAGGCCATGCTTGCCACATTTCGGCCAATTGCCGCTGTCCCAATCAAAGCCGGAAATCGATCGCTTCATCTCTCCATACTACACGTTTGTATAGGCAAATGTAAAATGGCAGGGTTTGTGCTGTTACTCCGTCGGTGCACCGCCACCCACGCGGGCGGCACGGCCGCCGCGGCGGCCGCCGCCGGATGCGGCTGCTGCGGGGGCTGCGGCGGGTGCTGCATGGGTGCCGCCTTCGGCGGGCTTGTAGTCGCGGTAGGTCTTGATCCAGTTGTAGCAATTCTCGTCGGTGCCATTCAGGACGTTGGCGGCGCGGACGGCTTCCATTTCCTGCGGGCGGCAGGGGTTCATGATGGCCGATGTCATGCCGGCGCCGATGACCATCGGGATGAAGCCGGCATTGATGCCGTGGCGATGGGGCAGGCCGAAGGAGATGTTGGAGAGGCCGCAGGTGGTGTTGACCTTCAGCTCTTCGCGCAGGCGCCGGATCAGGGCGAAGACCTGCAGCCCGGCCGACCCGATGGCGCCGATCGGCATGACCAGCGGGTCGACGACGATGTCATGCGGCTTGATGCCGTAATCCATGGCACGCTCGACGATCTTCTTGGCGACGGCGAAACGGACGTCGGGATCCTGGGAGATGCCGGTCTCGTCGTTGGAGATGGCGACAACGGGGACATTGTACTTGGCGACGAGCGGCAGGATGGCTTCGAGCTTTTCTTCCTCGCCGGTGACGGAATTGACCAGCGGGCGGCCCTTGGCGACCTTTAGGCCGGCCTCGATGGCGGCGGTAACGGATGAGTCGATCGCGAGCGGCACGTCGACAAGGCCCTGGACGATTTCGAGCGTCTGGACGAGCAGGCCGGGCTCGGTCTCGTTCGGATTGACCGAGGTGACGCCGGCATTGATGTCGAGCATGGTGGCGCCGGCGGCAACCTGTTCGAGCGCGTCCTTGATGACGGTCTCGAAATTGCCGGCCTGCATTTCGGCGGCGAGCTTCTTGCGACCCGTCGGGTTGATGCGCTCGCCGATCACGCAGAAGGGCTGGTCGAAACCGATGATGATTTCCTTGGTGGCGGATGCGACGATGGTGCGGGTCATTTCAGTCCTCCGGTCGGTGCCGGCTGTTGCGCGGCTTGAATGGGATGTGCCGGCAAAAGCCGGCTAAAGGCAATGGGCTCTTCAGTGAGGCTGGCCATGGGCGGCCTTCGCCGCCATTTCCTGCTGGTCCTGGACGGGATCGGCGCCGATCTCGCGCATGCGCTGCGCGGCAATGTCATCGGCACGGGCATGCTCACGCTTCCACGGCTGGCGGCCCTTCAGGATGCCGGACTCGTGCACGATTTCGGCGACATATTCTTCCTGGCGATAGGCCATGACATGCACGCCGGAGACGCCCTCGATCTCCTTCACCTCGTTGATGATGTCGATGCAGAGCTGCTTGCCTTCCTTCTTCTGATCCTGCGCACCTTCGAGGCGGGCGATCACATGGTCGGGAATATGGATGCCCGGGACGTTGGAGCGGATCCATTTGGCGGTCTTGGCAGAGGCGAGCGGGCCGACACCGACGAGGATGTAGCATTTCTCGTGAAAGCCGAGGTCGCGGACCTTTTTCATGTAGTCGCGGAACATCGGCACGTCGAAGCAATACTGGCTTTGGACGAACTGGGCACCGGCCTCGATCTTCTTGCCAAGCCGATAGGGGCGGAAGTCGTAGGGGGGCGCAAAGGGGTTGATCGCGGCGCCGAGGAAGACCTTGGGCGGGCTCGTCAGCTTGCGGCCGGAGAGGAATTTCGAGTCGTCGCGCATGGTGCGGACGGTTTCCAGGAGCGACATGCAGTCGAGGTCGAAGACTGGTTTTGCACCCGGTTGGTCGCCGGCCTGCACGCCGTCGCCGGTCAGGCACATGATGTTGGCGACGCCCATGGCGGCGGCGCCGAGAACGTCGCCCTGGATGGCGATGCGGTTCTTGTCGCGGCAGGCGATCTGCATGATCGGGGCGTAGCCCATGCGGGTCAGAAGCGCGCAAATGCCGACCGAGGACATGTGGCAGTTGGCGCCGGAAGCGTCGACCGCGTTGATGCCGTCGACCCAACCGTCGAAGACCTTGGCGCGCTCGTAGACATCTTCCGGATCGGCGCTGTCGGGCGGATTGAGTTCGGCGGTGACGGCAAACTCGCCGCGGCGCAGAACGCGCTCCAGGCGGCCGAGCGAGGAATGGCCGGGCAGGGGATCGAGCGGCAGGTGAACGCCAAGCGGATTTTCGTCGATCTGGGCCATGCTCTTCAGGCTTCCTTTGCCGTATTCTTTTCGCGCTCTGCCGCGGCTTCTGCGGTGACCCGCAGCCAGGAGGATGTCTCGCGCAGCGACTGGTTGACCGGCTTCTGCACCTTGAGGATCGCGTCACCGGCGACCATGTTGCGCGAACCGCTCCAGGCCTGGACCCAGACGCAGGGCATGTCGGGCTCGACCTCACAATTGCCATTGGCGCGCACGCCGCCGCAGGGGCCGTTGCGCAGCTGTTTCGGACAGTTCATCGGGCAGGACATGCCGGTCGACGACAGAACGCACTGGCCGCACATGCGACAGTCGAAAAGCAGCCCCTTCACATTGCGTTCGACGAAGGTGATCGGCTTTTCGACGCGGTTATAGCCGAGCTTCTTCCAGACCGGGTGGAGGAAGAGGAAGGCATTGGCGAAATTGCGGTAGAACCATTCGAGGAAGCGGGAATTTCTGACAGCCCAGAGGCGGATTGTATAGGAGCGGCGGGCGCGGCGGTTGGGCGAGACGCCTGAAGGCGTGAAGGCGCCGGTGGCGGCCTTGGCGGCGGGGGCGGCATTGCCTTTCTTCGGCGGGCCGGGATCGACGAGTTTGGGTTCACCCATTGTCGCGGCCTCCGGCATGGACGAGGGCAACGAGGCGGGCCTTGTCGTAGGCCGCCTCGATTTCCGCAGCGGCCGAATCGGCTTCCGCATCCAGGTCGTCACCGACCGGCACCGGATCGGCCTTGCGCCAGTCGGCAAGATAGGCGTCGGTTTCGGCGGCGCCCGTGCGCATCGCGGCCATGTCGATGGCTTCGGTGAAGCGGAGCGAGAGCTCGCGTTTTGCGGATTTGCGTCCCTGCTTGACGATCACCTGGGCCGGGATATCCCGCCAGTAAACGACGATCTTGTCTGCCATGCCACTCACTCCCTTTGACGAGCAGAATGCACGGGGGGCATTCGCCGGACTGCGCTTTTCACGACGTCGCAAGTTGCCAAAAACGACGCTGCCACGATCGCGGATGTTTTTACCAGATTCGGCGCGTGAGGCCGCACCAGATCCACGACCAAAGGGTGGGTGGGAAGCGCAGTGCAGAGGGGCCTTCAGGTGTTCTTGGCACGAGGCGACCGGTGAGCGCGTCCTCGATCGATTGGCGCGTGATATCGAGAGCGGCAAGGGTGAGCAGCAGCGGATAGGTGGAGATGAAATCGCCGCGTGCGGGCCGCGTGCGGACTTCGTAGAGGGTGCCGCCGGTATCGGTGCCGGCGTCGACCAGATGCAGGGTGGCGCCAAAATTCTCCGCGTCGTTTTCACGCAAGGACCAGTAGCCGCCCATCTGGCCGCGATAGGCGGGATTGATGCCGGCATGCAGGTTGATGACCGGGCAGGGTATCGCGGCCAGCTGTCGGGCCGACATCAGGCGGGTAGAGACCAGCAAGATGGCGCCGGGCTGCAAGTCATCGACCAGCGCTGCCGTTTCCGGGCCGTTGATCGAGGTGACCGGGTGGATGGCAATGGTTTCGGGCAGGTGACGGTCAAAGCCGTATCGATCCACCAGTTGCGTTACGCGACGGTCGGCGAGGCGGCGCAGCAATCGCGCGGCAATCATCGTGCCGAGCAGGCCCAGTGCGTTGATCCAGCCAAGCCGACGGGCACGACGCCGGGTTATTTCCCCCTTGCCCTCGGGTTGTTCGAGAATGACGTCGACGTCCAATCCCGCGCGAACGAGATGCTGGACGACGATGGACGGATTGAGGCCGCCGGCGGTCATGACGAGCACCTTGCGGCCAGCAGTTTCAGTGGCTTTCACAGACATCAGACGACGAGCGCAACGACGGCAAAGGCCGTGTAGACGACGAAGCCCGCGACGGCGAGCGAGAGCAAGCCGATCAGGCAGCCGACGACGACACCGAGGCCATCGCGCTGGGAATGGGCGAAACCGAGCACGGCGAGCGCAAAGGCCGGCGGCCAGTTGCCGAGTGGGATCGGCAGGAAGACGACGATGGCGAGGATGAGTGCCAGGAGGCCGATCAGACGTTCGGCAAACCGGCTTTCGAACAGCCAGAAGCGCGGAACGACCAGCTTTTCGGCCCAGCGCATCCAGGGGACAAGGCGCTTGACGATGGCCTCGAAGGTCTGCGGTTCGACGCCGTAGTCGCTGACGCCCCGCGGGAAGAAGACGCGGCCACCGGGAGACATCGCCATCTGCCAGGCGACGAAGACGAGCGGCAGACCGAGGATGAAGGTGCTGCCGGGCGGCAGGGGGACGAGGTTGGGGAGCGCAAAGACCAGGAGGAAGGCGCCGAAGGAGCGGTCCTGCAGGGCGATCGCGATGTCGCGGATCGTCACCTTGCGATCCGTCGTTCGCGCCAGGCGGACGAGAAGGTCCGAAAGGTTTTCGGGATGATGATGTTCACGCGCGGTGGCAAGACCCGCCACCCATGTTTCCGCCCTGTCGGTCATGCTGCTTCTCTTTGTTTCTTGTTGACCTGGGGGCAGTGTTGCAAGGGGAGATTACAGGGGGATTAAGACGGTGGCGGCCAACCATTCACGGTTTTGCGAATGGTGAAGGGAGGGTGAAGAAGACCTGCGGGAGCCGGGATCAACGAAGCAAAACGGGGTTTGACAGCGGCCTCAATCAGTGGCTGCTTCCGGCGCGCGGAGGCGGACTTTGAAATGAAGCAGGACACTCAGAAGAGGCAAAAACCATCAGCGGTCGGCGCGCCCAATCCGTGGACCGAAATGTCGAGCTTCGAACGGGTATTCCTTTGCTTCGTTCTCGGCGCGCTGGTGCTTTTCATCATCCTGGTTTCGGTCTTCCGGTCGTGGAAGGCTGTCGGGCTCATCCTGCTGGCTTTGGTGCTCTCCCGCATCCCTTTCCTGATCCTTCTGCAGCTGGTGCTGCTGTTGGCGGGGATCTTTGTCGTCGGCGCGCTGGTCTTTGCGTGAACCCCAACGGGCGGATCGTTGCATCGTCCTAAGCCATTGCCTTGATTTCTCCGCGATGGCTTGTCACCTAAATCGGGTTCAGAGATGCAGAGGGGAATCGGGATGAGTGTTTTTGCGCATCGAACCATGGTGGTCGTCGCTACGTTTGTCGTGCTGGTGCTCGGTCTGTCTTCCTGCGGGAATACCATCCGAGGAATCGGGAATGACCTTGGCAATGCGGTCGATGCGACGCAGGATGCCGGGCGTAGCGTGGCGAATTCGGTACGCTAGTCGATTAGCGAGGTCCTGTTCCCGAGGGGCTTCTGCCAAGGGGGCCGTGGGGGCAAGGAGCGCCATGACTGCAATTAGGGTCTATGATCTCAAAGATAGCGTTCTTGCGCTCGACCTCATCGACTTACTGCGACTTTTGGCTCCTCGCTCGTTGGAAGTTCGGTGGGTGGTTTCGACAGTAAAGTCCGACCAGCCGGGTCACGAGTGGTTCGAGGCTACCGGTGAAGGCGGCGAACTGCTGGAGAGGCTGGCACAAGAGGATGGCCAGCTTTCGGGCTTCGATTTAGCCGCTTTAGCGGAGCGGACTCGACAGGTTATCTGGGGTGAGTTCGTCGGCTCCGACCCCGCGCAATCAGACAAGCCGTGGGTGACGATCCGGGCGGTCGACAGCACGTTTTACGAGATTGATTCGGATGACAAAACGGTGCTGAATAAGATCAGTTCGACATATAAAGACCTCCGAACGGGGGAGGCTCCGATTACGTCATGGCTTTTGGGCCATGGTGAGGATTGAGAGCAGCCAGAGTTGCGTGCAGGTTCCCTGAAGACTGGAAGTCAGACCTTCCCTGCCGCCGCCACCAGTTCAGGCTGCAAATCACCATAGCCGGTGAAGCGGTATTCATAGTCGAGCTTCAGATAGTCGGCCGCCCACTTTGCCTTGGCCTGGAGTTCGGCGTCTTGCGTCTGGGCCAGATAGACGATCTTGGTGTAGTTGCCGAAGACCATGTCGCGCAGTTCGGGGTGGCGGTCGAGTTTCAGTGGTTCGATGACGAAGGCCTCGAACTGGCGGGTAATCAGGTCTGTCAGATAGAAGGCCGTAAACTCGTTTTCGCATTCGGCGAGGAATTTTTCCGTGCCGCTGAAGAAGGCGTAGCAATGCGGGCCGGACAGGCGCTCGATGCCTTCCTCGCGACAGATGCGGTCGACCTCGCCCTGGGTGCCGCATTCGGCATAGCCGATGAAGATGTTGTCATGGCCTGCCGCACGCGCCTCAGCGATCTTTTCGCGCAGCGCCGGCGCGATCTTTTCCGGCCAGACATGCCAGATAGCGGGCAGGCATTCGAGCGTCAGATGATCGAGCGCGTTCAGGGTCTTCACGGCCAGGATTTCGCGGGCGATCGCACCGCATGCAATCACGTGAACCTTTTCCGATTTGGTGCGTTGTTCCATCGCATTCCACTCGTCACCCAGACAGAAGGTATACTCACATGATGGCGAAAAAACTGACAGCCGGCGCAGCCCTCGTTCTCACCGTCTTCGCACTGTCGTCTTGCGGCAATACGATTCGTGGCATGGGCCAGGACGCTGCCAACACCGTCGACGCGACGCAGAGTGCCGGTCGCAATGTCGAAGGTGCCGCAGCGCGCTGATCACCCGGAAAACTATTTGCCCGTCTCGATCGGGCAGAGATCATCAGGAGACGAGCATGACGCTCACCGGTATCGCTAAGGCCAGTGCCATCTACATGCTGGCGGCCATCCTGATTGCAGGCGGGCAGGTCGCGTTCGAAACGTTCGCACCAGCCCGCCATGCAGGTCTTGTCACCGAAGCCGGGTTCTGAACCGGCTTCGTCGTTTTGACTATCAGGCGCGGGCGCCCATGCTGTTGTGCTTGCGGGAAATGAATTCCTTCGCCGTTTCCACAGCGACGGCGGCATCACGACAATAGGCGTCAGCACCAACGGCCTTGCCGAATTCCTCGTTGAGCGGTGCGCCACCGACGAGAACGACGTAATCGTCGCGAATGCCCTTTTCCTTCATCGTGTCGATGACCACCTTCATGTAAGGCATGGTGGTGGTGAGCAGGGCGGACATGCCCAGGATATCAGGCTTTTCGCGTTCCAGCGCTTCGAGATAGTTTTCGACCGGGTTGTTGATGCCGAGATCGATTACGTCGAAGCCCGCACCTTCCATCATCATACCGACAAGGTTCTTGCCGATGTCGTGGATGTCGCCCTTAACCGTGCCGATGACCATCTTGCCCTGCTTCGGGGCGCCGGTGGCAGCGAGCAGCGGGCGCAGGATCGTCATGCCGGCCTTCATCGCGTTGGCGGACAGGAGCACTTCCGGCACGAAGAGGATGCCATCACGGAAGTCGATGCCGACGATGCGCATGCCCTCGACAAGCGCCTGGGTCAGAATGTCGTAAGGGGCCCAGCCGCGATCCAGAAGGATCTGAGTCGCTTCCTCAATCTCCTCCTTCAAACCGTCATACAGGTCGTCGTGCATCTGCTGCACGAGCTCTTCGTCGGAGAGTTCGGAAAGAATGATGTCGTCGTCGGCCATGATGGTGCTTCCCGCTTCTTTTTCAACGCGATTCCGGTCGCGCCGGGCATGAGACTGCCCGATTGGAAGTTAAACCTCAAGTTCGTGAAAAACTCTTTTCGATTACGACGTGGCCACCCTGAAAAGCGACGGTGAGAGACAAGCCGCACAAAAGGCGATGTCTGTGGGACACAAGCGGTTGGCGCATAAAGGATGGTTTCACAGCCGGATTGGAATAGCATATTGAAGGAGAGAAGCAGCGCAGACGAGCGCTCGAGCGAGGAAGCAGACATGGACGATATTTCGGCAGAACCGGGCACAGGCCGCCGCCAACGCGGTGAAGGACGTGGGGCTGCGGCCCGCAGGGCATCGCGCAGCGGCGGCGGTGCCGGTCCGGCCATGCCCTATATCACGCGCAAGATCCGGACCTATGAGGTTCTGGACGAAGAAGGCCTGGAGCTGATCGAGCGTAATGCCGATACGGTGCTGGAAGAAATCGGCATCGAGTTCCGAGACGACGCGGAAGCGCTGGAGCTCTGGAGACAGGCCGGCGCGGACGTGAAGGGCGAGCGGGTCCATTTCCCCAAGGGCCTTTGCCGCGAGCTTTTGAAGACCGCACCTTCGGAATTTACGTGGCATGCCCGCAATCCCGAGCGCAATGTGCGCATCGGCGGCAATGCGACGGTGTTTGCGCCGGTCTATGGTTCGCCCTTCGTGCGCGACCTCGAAGGCAATCGCCGCTATGCGACGCTCGAGGATTTTCGAAATTTTGTAAAGCTCGCCTATATGGCGCCGTCAATTCATTCCTCGGGCGGCACGGTCTGCGAGCCGGTCGACATCCCGGTGAACAAGCGCCACCTGGACATGGTCTACAGCCATATCAAATATTCCGACAAGCCGTTCATGGGCTCGGTGACCGCGCCGGAGCGTGCGGAAGATTCGGTCGCGATGGCGAAACTCGTCTTCGGTGACGAGTTCGTCGAGAACAACTGCGTCATGCTCAACCTCATCAATGCCAACTCGCCGATGGTTTTCGACGAGACCATGTTGGGGGCGGCCAAGGTTTATGCCCGTCACGGTCAGGCTTCGGTGATCTCGCCGTTCATCCTGTCCGGTGCCATGAGCCCGGTCACCGTTGCCGGCACGCTGACGCAGATCCTGGCCGAAGTTCTGGCCGGGGCCTCGTTTACCCAGCTCATCCGCCCGGGCGCGCCGGTGTTGTTCGGTACGTTCGCGGCCTCGATTTCGATGCAGTCGGGCGCGCCGACCTTCGGAACGCCGGAGCCGGCACTGGTTTCCTATGGCGCAGCTCAGCTCGCACGTCGCATGGGCCTGCCGTTCCGTACGGGCGGTTCGCTCTGTGCCTCGAAGGTTCCGGATGCGCAGGCGGCCCATGAGAGCGCCAATACGCTCAACATGACGCTTCTTGCCGGGGCGAACTTCGTTCTGCATGCCGCCGGTTGGCTCGAAGGCGGTCTGGCCGCCTGCTACGAGAAGTTCATGATCGACCAGGACCAGCTCGGCATGATGCAGAAGATGGCAGAAGGGGTTGATCTTTCTGAGAGCGGTCAGGCGATGGACGCCATCCGCGAAGTGGGCCCCGGCGCTCATTATCTCGGCTGTGCCCATACCCAGGCCAACTTCCAGACGGCCTTCTATCGGTCGGCGCTCGCAGACAACAATTCCTTCGAACAGTGGGAAATCGAGGGACGCAAGCGGATCGAGGACCGGGCGAACGCGCTTTGCCGCTCTTGGCTCGACGCTTATGAGGCACCGGCGCTGGACCCTGCCATCGACGAGGCGCTGCTTGCCTATGTCGCTGACCGGAAAAATTCCATGCCGGACGCCT
The DNA here is from genome assembly GCA_900473805.1 of Hyphomicrobiales bacterium. Classification (GTDB taxonomy): domain Bacteria; phylum Pseudomonadota; class Alphaproteobacteria; order Rhizobiales; family Rhizobiaceae; genus Allorhizobium. Next base: position 24,427 of record UCMS01000012.1, read on the forward strand.
TCTCCTGAAAGGGTCCCGTAGCCAGGGAGCAAGGCGGAGGTCATCGGGTGGCAGACATGATCCAGGAAGAGGTCTGGCGCCCGCACTACAAATTCGAGGGGCCGCGATGAGCGGCCCTTTTGACATTGTAGAACGGCTCGACGCGTTGCTGGAGCCGCAGGGGCTCATGCGTCGGGGCGTGGTGCGGTTTCAACCGGGCGAGGCTGCGCCGGCATTCGATGAAGGGCGGAACGCCGAGGCGGTGGTGCTGGTCGGGATCGCTGGTGGTGCGATGTGGCCGGTGTTTTCCGCTTGGCGGGAGAGGCAGGTCGATCGGGGAGGATCGGACCCACTCGACCGGTGGTCGGAGGTCGTGCTCGACCCGATTGCCGCAGAGCTTGGTGCGCGCGCCTTCTATCCGTCACGGGCGCCTTACCAACCGTTTCAGTTCTGGGCGATGCAGGCCGAAGGTCTGCGGGCTTCGCCGCTTGGTTTGCTGATCCATCCGGCGTTTGGTCTATGGCACAGTTTTCGGGGGGCGCTGGCCTTTGCCGAGTGGCATCACGGCGATGTCGGCCCATCAGGTTCACGATCGGATGTCCGGCATCCTTGCGATGATTGCGCGGAGAAACCCTGTCTTTCTGCCTGCCCGGTCGGGGCGGTGACACCCGACCGATTCGATGTGACCGGTTGTCGAACTCATCTCGCAAGCATTGACGGGCAGTCGGGTTGCGCTGATGGCGGATGTCTGGCGAGGGATGCCTGTCCGATCGGCGTCGCCTACCGGTATCCACCGGCACAGGTGAGATTTCACATGCAGGCACTGAGCTTGCCGGGACACTGATCACGGCGCTGCCCTGCAATTGCCGGAAATCGGCGGCAAGCAGGGCGGATGACCTCGGGAGGAACGGTGCGCTTTATCTTTCGGATTCTGTGCCCGCTTGCGGGGATTTTCCTGGGCAGCCTCGCCGGGCCGGGCTTCGCTCAGGTGGCGCAGGGTGCCTGTTCGGAGTTGCGCGAGCCGACTGGCATTTATACCGCCTGCCAGTTCGATCCCGAAACGGTCGATATCCGGCTGCATCTTGCCGACCCTGAAGGCGATATCTATGGCGGGTTCGACCCGTTGCGGCGGCAGCTCTGGGACGAGCGCCGGGTGCTTCTGTTTGCCATGAATGCGGGCATGTATCACGACGACCGGTCGCCCGTCGGACTGTTTGTCGAATACGGACATGTGGTGAAACCGGCGGTGACAGGCGGTGGCTTTGGCAATTTCCATCTGTTGCCGAATGGCGTCTTCCTGATGAAGGATGGACGCGCGGCGGTGATGGAGACTTTGGCCTATGAAAAGCGGGGGGTGACCCCCGATTTCGCGACGCAGTCCGGGCCGATGCTGGTGATCGACGGCAAACTGCATCCGCGCTTCTTGCCTGACAGCGACAGCCTGAAGATCCGCAACGGGATCGGCGTGGACTCCGCAGGTCAGGTTCACATGGTGATTTCGACGGTGCCGGTTCGGTTCTACGACTTTGCCACCCTGTTTCGGGACCGGCTCGGTTGCCGCAATGCACTTTACCTCGACGGATCGATCTCCAGCGTCTTCATTGCGGATCAGAACCGAGACGATCGACTGTTTCCCATGGGGCCGATCGTCTCCGTCAGCATGCCGATCCCGCAGTAGGATCGGCGCTCAGACGGCTGCCCTCGGATAGGCGCGTTCGAGGCCACCGGAGCGCGTGAGCCCGGTGCGGAAGGCGGCATAGGCCGGATGCTGGCTCGACTTTGCCGTTTCCGTCAGGCGGATCTGGAGGCGGGCAGGGGCGTTGAGGCCGATCCACTCGCCCGCCTTTTCGAGCTTCAGCGTGTTGAGGAAGCGGGCTTCGGCGGCGCGCTCGAGGTAAAGATAAAGTCCCTCAATGGTCAATTCATCCTGAGCCGGGTTTTCGAAAAGCAGCTTCACGAAGTCCTGGTCGGTGGCCTGAAGGCTTGCGAGCTTTTCGGCGACGGTTTCGCGGTCGATGGCGGCGGACATGAAGGCACTCCTCGGTTTGCGCAGGCTCGTAACGATGTCTGACGGATGCGGCATCGGATGCCCCCATCCATTAGGTTCAGCTACAGCATGGCAAGATTGCCCGAGGCTGGTTTGTCCGGTCCATCGGCGGGGAGGACGTGAACGGTTCTGCGTATCGCCTCGTTAACCGCGACGCCGGCTGCGGCGGCCGCTGTCCTGGTTGCTCGATTCGCTGGCGGTCTTGTTGCGCAGCGGGCCGATACGGTCGACGATAGTTTCGATCGTCGGGCGCGGGCCGGGGGTGTAGTCGTCGAGTGCTGCGCGCATGGCGGCGAGGTGGCCACAGGAGGTGCCGCAGCAGCCGCCGATGATCTTGGCGCCGGCATCGCGGGCGAGGCGGGCGTAGTCGGCCATCAGCGGCGGCGTGCCGGAATAGAAGATCTCCGAGCCGCGGAATTCCGGAATGCCGCAATTGCCCTTCACAATGACCGTCGCGTCGGGATCGGCCTCGGTCATGTCGAGCAGGCTGGCGAGGATGTCCGAGGCGCCGACACCGCAATTGGCGCCGACGGCGAGCGGACCGGAACCGATGTCGGGGGCCACACCGTGGATGTTCTTCGGGTCGAGGCCCATCATGGTCTTGCCGGCGGTGTCGAAGGAGCCGGTGAACGTGTAGGGCAGGCCGACCTTGACCGCGGCTTCGGCAGCAGCCCGGATTTCATCCGGCGAGGACATCGTCTCGATCCAGGCGACGTCGACGCCGCCGGCTTTGAGACCTTCCATCTGCTCGACGAAAGCGGCGACGGCGTCTTCGTAGCTCATGGCACCGAGCGGGATCAGCAATTCACCGGTCGGGCCGACGGAGCCGGCGACGATGACCTTGCGAGGTGCCTTCTCGGCGACGCCACGGGCGATTTCGGCCGCCTTCTTGTTGAGCTCGAAGACTCGATCCTGCGCATTGTGCAGCTTCAGGCGGTGGCGCGTGCCACCGAAGGAATTGGTGAGGATGATGTCGGCACCGGCATCGACGAAGTCCTGGTGGAGCTTGACGATTTTTTCCGGTTGGGCCTCGTTCCACAGTTCCGGCGCTTCGCCCGCCTCCAGCCCCTGGGCAAAGAGGTTGGTGCCGGTGGCACCATCGGCGAGCAGCACGCCCTTTTCGGCCAAGAGTTCGGAAAGCGGATTGGACGCGGTTGCCATGGTGAATTCCTCTGATGATCTAACCAATCATATAAAGAAGTCTTTATGTGATTTCAATTGCGGTTTTACCCGCAAGGCCAGAAAGCGAAACGGCCCCGCAAGGCAGGGCCGTCCACTTTATCCCATTGAGAGACGGATCACTCTGCGGCGATCTGATTGTCCTCATGGCTCTTTGGGGTGACCATGGCGCCGATGATCTGCTGGAGGTCGACATGACCGACGGGCTTGCCGGTACCGTCAACGACATTGGCGGTGGTCTGCCGCGCTTCGGTCATCATGCGGGCGGCGGTCTCGAGGACCATGTCGCTCGGCAATTGCAAACCGTCACCGCCACCGATCGAGGGCGACATGATGGTGCCGAGCATGATGACACGACCGCGGTTCACCTCCTTGACGAAGGCGGAGATATAGTCATCGGCCGGCTGCAGGACGATGTCCTGGCCGGAGCCCTGCTGAATGACCTGGCCATCCCGCAAGATCGCGATCTTGTCGCCGAGCCGCAGCGCTTCATCCAGATCGTGGGTGATGAAGACGACGGTCTTCTTCAGCTCCTGCTGCAGATCAAGCAGCACGGTCTGCATGTCGACACGGATCAGCGGATCCAGCGCCGAATAGGCTTCGTCCATCAGCAGAATGTCGGCGTCGTTGGACAGCGCACGGGCAAGACCGACGCGCTGCTGCATGCCGCCCGACAGCTGGTTTGGATAATGCCCCTCGAACCCGGCAAGACCGACCCGATCGATCCAGCGGCGACCGATCTCCTCGCTCTTCGAGCGCGGAATGCCCTGGATGTCGAGCCCGTAGACGGTGTTTTCGAGCACCGTGCGATGCGGCAGCAGCGCGAACTTCTGGAAGACCATCGCCGTTTTGTGGCGGCGGAATTCGCGCAGTTCGAGCTGGTTCATCTGACAGACGTCGACACCGTCATAGAGGACCTCGCCCGAGGTCGGCTCAATCAGCCGGTTGATATGGCGGATCAGCGTCGATTTTCCGGAGCCCGACAGCCCCATGACGACGGTGATACCACCGGCCGGCATGGAGATGTTGATGTCCTTGAGACCCAGCACATGGCCGTGCTTCTCGTTCAGTTCCGACTTCGAGATCCCGGCTTTGACCGCTTCGATATGTGCAGCGCCATTGGGGCCGAAGATCTTGTAAAGGTTCTTGATTTCAATGCCGTGACTAGCCATGGACAACCTCCGTGTGGCGCTGAAGGCGCTTGCCATATGCCTGGCTGGTGCGGTCGAAGATGATGGCGATCGCGACAAGCGCGAAGCCGTTGAGGAAGCCGATCGTCAGGAACTGGTTCGAGATCGCCTGCAGAACGTTCTTGCCAAGGCCGCCAACGCCGATCATCGAGGCGACGACGACCATGGCGAGCGACATCATGATGGTCTGGTTGATGCCGGCCATGACGGTCGGAAGCGCCAGCGGGATCTGTACGTTCATGAGCTTCTGGCCGGGTGACGAGCCGAAGGCGTCGGCTGCTTCGAGGACCTCGCGGTCGACGAGGCGGATGCCGAGGTTCGTCAGACGGATCATCGGCGGCACGGCATAAATGACGACGGCGATGACGCCCGGGACTTTGCCGATGCCGAAGATCATGACGACGGGGATCAGGTAGACGAAGCTCGGCAGCGTCTGCATGACGTCGAGAATGGGATTGACCACCGACTGGGCGCGGTCAGAGCGGGCCATCAGAATGCCGATCGGGATGCCGATGACGATGGCAAGAAGCGTCGAGACGGTGACGATCGCCAGCGTGATCATCGTGTCTTCCCAGAGGCCGACGAGGCCGATGAAGAGCATGCCGATCACGGTGACGGCAACGATTCGCATGTTGCGGCTGGCGAAATAGACCACCACGACCATCACGGCCAGCACGATGAACCAGGGCGTGTTGACGAAGAGTGATTCCAGCCCGTTGAGGAAGTGCTGCAGGGGTGTGGTCAGGGCGTCGATGACATTGCCATAGGCACGCACGAAACTCTTGAAGCTGTCGTCGACCGCCTTGCGCACCCCGCGCATGAGCGTCTGGTCGATGGCCGGAAACTTGCAGAGCAGTTCCGGCAGATAGTTGCATAAAGTCGAAGCCATCTTGTTCCCCTTATCGACCCTTCGCTCTTTACTTACACCTTGACGGTGCGGCGAGGGTAGTTGCGGCGCTGCGTCTGTCGCCTCGGTCCGCATCACGGACGACAGGCTAACCGAGTTCCGCGCGGGAATTCATGCCGTCTGCGACGTCAGAAGCCTCGAATGGCGGCACGCTGCCGCCCCGGAAAGTGCGGCGGGTGCATGCCCCGCCGCAGCCAATTGCGTCAGCCGCAATCAGAGAGCCGCCTTGACCTTTTCTGCGACTTCAGGAGCAACCCAGGTGGTCCACATTTCCGGATAGGTTTCCAGGAAGTGCTTGGCGCCATCTTCATTGGTGCCCTGGTTTTCTTCCATCCAGGCGAGGACCTTGCCGACCGTCTGGTTGTCCCACTTGCGGGTCTTCACGTAGTCCATGGCGACGCCAGCCTTCTCAGCGAAGCCCTTGGTGACGACGGTGTAGACGTCGGAAACCGGATAGGCGTTCACCTTCGGATCCGGGCAATCCGGAACGGCGGTGCAGGCATCCCAGGAGGCCTTGTCATGGTCTACGCCGAAGGAGAGCTTGACCATTTCATACTTGCCGAGGATGGCGGTCGGGGCCCAGTAGTAGCCGAGCCAGCCCTTCTTGTTTTCAAAGGCGTTGGCGATCGAGCCGTCGAGGCCGGCAGCTGAGCCCGTGTCGACCAGTTCGAAGCCCTTGTCCTTGGCGCCCAGCGCCTTGTAGAGGTTGGCGGTCGAAACCTGGCAGTTCCAGCCCGACGGGCAGTTGGTCACGGCGCCCTTGGACGGATCTTCCGGAGCCGGGAACAGTTCCGGATGCTTCAGGGCATCTTCGACCGTCTTGATGTCCGGATGTTCATCGGCGATGAACTTCGGGATCCACCAGCCTTCGACGCCACCGTCGGAAAGCAACGGAGCGGCCTGGATCAGGCGGCCTTCGGCAATGGCCTGATCGAGCGCGGTGCGCACGGCGTTGACCCAGAATTCCGGAGCCATGTCCGGCTGACCCTTTTCGTTCATCGAGGCGAAGGTCGGCATGGTGTCACCGGTGACGACGGTCACGGTGCAGCCATAGCCGCTTTCCAGGATGATCTTGTCGACATAGGCGGCAACGCCGGCCGAAGCCCAGTTCATTTCGGCGATGGATACATCGCCGCATTCGGCAGCCTGGGCAGAGCCTGCGACTGCGTAAAGCCCTGCGGCGAGAAGTGTGGAAGCGAGGAGCTTCTTCATGGAGTTAAGACCTCCCAGTCTTATCTAGCAGCGTTCATCGGAACGGGCGGTGACGGCTACTGCTGACCGTTCCGCCAATGGTTTTCCCTTGCGGAATGCCCCGTCCGAACGCGTCTTGCCGGCCGCTGCATCCCTGGCGACCGGATCTTGTCATGGGGAGCCTAATGCCCGGCCGACCGCGTATCGCCAGGACAGCCTACGTCTTTGATTTCAGAAATCAACCACCTGCGACCGCGCAGCATGACCGCAGTCCGTGCGGCAAAGCATTGCTGCGACTTAATTTGCCGCATTTTAGCAGGCGTGAAGAGACGGAGTGCACACAGTACGAGCAGGCAAACGGGAAGGAACGAAAATCCTGTTTTGCTGCGCCTCCAGAAAAGACGCCGGTTGTCTCAACTGCGGCAACCAGCCTCTGCGATACCCTCGGGGGGCTCGCGTGAAAAAAATCAAAAAAATTTCTTGAACTGGATCCCGATAACGATCCGGTAACGCCTGTAACGATAGATGAGAGGGCCGATGGCGTGTTTTCGTCGGCTGCGCCCCGGATCCTGTATTGCGTCCCGGGGCGTTTGTTTTTTCGGGCAGAGCGAATTGTCGCCCGGAGCCAATTCGTGGCTCGAACCTTCTCAGCGCTTCGTCGAAACCAGCGGATGACGCGGATCGCGCACTTCCCAACGCGCGACCTGCGTATTCGACGGGGCGCGGCCGTTCCAGGCGATGGCGAGGCTATTGCGATTGTGCAGGATGTAGAGCATGGGTGTTTCCTCAAGGGTGCCGCGCTCTCTTCCGGAGCGCCGGTCTCGATGTCGCAGATAATCCTTACGTCGTGAATGCGCCAGAGCGCAAACCGTCATCGGTTGTCGCAAATCGACGATTGTGAGCGGCGGGAGCGCGACAGGCTGTCGCAGTGTCGCAACTGCGGCGGAATTTGGGGCAAAAGCGCGGCAAACGCGCCCAAAACATGGCGAATAACGAGCGACGCAGACAGGACAGAACGGCATGACGAAGGCCATAATGTTGCAGGGAACAGGCTCCGATGTCGGAAAGACGATACTGGTCGCCGGCCTTTGCCGACTGGCCTCCAATCGGGGACTGAAGGTCGCTCCGTTCAAGCCGCAGAACATGTCGAACAATGCCGCCGTCTCAGATGACGGCGGTGAAATCGGACGAGCCCAGTGGCTGCAGGCGCTGGCAGCGCGCATCCCCTCTAGCGTCCACATGAATCCGGTTCTTCTGAAACCCCAGACAGAGACGGGCAGTCAGATCATCGTCCAGGGCAGGGTTTTCGGCCAGGCCAAAGGGCGGGACTATCAGCGCCTGAAGCCGCAGCTGATGGATGCAGTGCTCGACAGTTACCGGCAGGTGGCAGACGGGCGCGATCTTGTGATCGTTGAGGGAGCCGGCTCGCCCGCGGAAATCAATCTGAGAGCCGGTGACATCGCCAATATGGGGTTTGCGACACGGGCGGAGGTGCCGGTGGTGCTGGTCGGCGACATCGACCGTGGCGGGGTGATCGCCTCATTGGTGGGGACGCACACGATCCTGCCGGAGGAGGATCGGCAGCAGATCAGCGGCTATATCATCAACAAATTTCGCGGTGACGTGACGCTGTTCGATGAGGGTATTTCTGCCATCGGCGGGTTTACCGGCTGGCCCTGCTTCGGCGTGGTGCCCTGGCTGAAAGCCGCCAGCCGTTTGCCGGCGGAAGATTCCGTGGTGCTGGAGCGGATGGTCCGCGGGCAGGGCGGGGCACTGAAAATTGCTGTGCCTGTGTTGTCTCGGATCGCCAATTTCGACGATCTCGATCCGCTGCGCCTGGAGCCGGAGGTCGATCTCGTCTTTGTGCGCGGCGGCGATCCTCTGCCGTCGGACGCCGGACTGGTCATCCTGCCGGGCTCGAAGTCGACGATCGGCGATCTCGCGGAACTGCGGGCCAATGGCTGGGACCGGGATCTGGCGCGTCACGTGCGGCGCGGCGGCCGGGTGATCGGGATCTGCGGTGGTTATCAGATGCTCGGCCGCACTGTCGCAGATCCGCTGGGACTGGAGGGCGAGCCTGTCACAGTCGAGGGATTGGGGCTTCTCGACGTCGATACGGTGATGGCGGCGGAAAAAACGGTCCGCAACAGCGTGGCGCGCTCGCTTGACTACGATGTAGCGCTAACCGGCTATGAGATCCATTTGGGCGTGACCGAAGGACCGGACCAGGCACGTGCGCCCGTTGCCATTGACGGGAGGCCGGACGGAGCGGGGTCTGCGGACGGCCGGGTCGCCGGTACCTATCTGCACGGGCTGTTCTCAAGCGACGCCTATCGGCAAAGGCTTCTCGAGAGCTTTGGGATTGTGGGAGGCGGTGTGGACTACCGGGCTCTTGTCGATGCCGCACTCGACGATGTGGCGGCAGAGCTCGAAAGCCATCTGTCCGCCGACTGGCTGAAGAGCCTGTTGGACTAGGCTTTCGTTGTCGTTCAAGACGTTTGCGCAGCATCCATGGGGGACGCCATCAGCTCGCCACCGCCAAGAGAGTTGTTGGAATATTTGAACGCCAATATGCTGAGCACCGAAGCGACCAGCAGGATGAAGATCATTCTCATTGTTTTGCTCCTGCTTGTCTTTCGACAATGCAATTGCGGCAAAAGCAGTTCCGGTGGGTTGAGGAATAGCAAAGTGTTGGCGATGTTATGCTGTCGCCGTTGCATATCTGCAACGTGGCGTCTTTGGCCGACGTTAGCCTAGCGCCACTTCACTTGGAGACGCCGTGAGACGACCGCCACTGAGGGAACTCTCCGAAAATTTGATCGCCAGAATGCTGAACACCGCAGCAATCATTACCAGGATCATCACACGCATCTTGGATCCCACGCCCTAAACCTGGAAGCGAATATATCCTCCCACCGGTTCGAGGGCTGCTAAGTCCATTACTTGCATTCTAAGGATCCAGCAGAAATGCGCAGGCAGGCGGAAGAGGGGGCTGAGCACTCGTCCAACGTACTTAGGCGATGCGACTTCGGGCTGCTGCTGATTCGGGGAGTTAATTCACCGGTCCAGCGGCCAGATCGGTCGCCGGACACGGACATAGGAACGGAGTTCTGCCCGCGGCGTTGCGAGTGCTCCGCTATCGCAGACGATGACTTTCTCTGCGATAGGCTCGAATGCCGCGCGGAAGTGCTGCATTGATTTGACCACAAGGAAACGCAGCCGCGTCGGCTCTATGCCGAAGGCTTTGACCTGTTGCAGGTCGAGCATCTGACCGGGGATGGTCACCACGAGGATGTCGATGCCGCTGACCCTGAAGACCGCCGTTGGCCCGAAACTGTGGGTGATGCCGCCCAGGATCGGACCGTCGCCGGTATAAAATCCGTCGGAGAGGTGCAGAATTTCTCCCGTCAGGGTCAGCGGGCCACCGCCGAATGTCGGATCAACCTTGCCGCCAAGCGCTACCGTCACGATGTCGCCGACCCTGTGCTGATGCAAGAAAGTGGCGGCCTCAGCATCAATGATCGGCGCGAAAGCGCCCTCGGTCGCTCCGGCCGACAACAGCGCCTGAAGCAAGGCCGTGGCATCGCCGTAGGCGCCCGCGCCCGGATTATCGGCATAGTCTGCGATAACCAGAGGGCGGCCTGACAGCGGAAAATCGTAGGCTATCCGGGCAGCGTCTTCCGGTGTCAGGAAGTCGTTTGCCACCTGACCGCGTTGCGCCCAGATGGTCTCTGCAAGAGAGTGGGCAATCGTTTCGGCGCGTGTCTGCGCCTCAACTGTTCCCTCATCGTAGGTGACGAGCACGGTCGCCCCCGCTTCCTCAATGTCGGCTTCGGCAAAGCCCGCATTGATCGACACCGCGAGGATGCCCGACTCCTGCTCGTGAAGTCGGGCCCGGTCGTAGAGGGCCTTGGTCTCTGAAACGTCGGTGCGGCCGGCATTGGCCTCATCGAGCATAGGGATATGCACGCGAAGAGTTTTCGGTCGGATGGAGCCGACGAGGGCCTTGTCAAGAAGCCGTCCGGCATGGCGACCGATCTCACGCATGTCGACATGCGGATAGGTCTTATACGAGACAAAGATCTGCGCCTGGCTGACCATCACCGGTGTTGCCATGGCATGCAAATCCAGTGTCACCGCGATCGGCAGGTCCGGACCGACGATGGCTCGCAGCCGGCTCAGGAGTTCGCCTTCGCCATCATCGCAGAAATCCGGGACCATCGAGCCGTGCAGGCCGAGCAATATGCCATCCAGTGCCTCACCCTCTTCGCGGGCAGCATCGCAGATCAGCCCGGCGATGTGGTCAAATGCCTCGCGCGAAACGCGGGCACCCGGTGTTGCATGGGCTGAGACGACATGTCTTACACTCCAGCCCGCTTCGCGACCCGCATCGAGGAAGCCCGCGATCTCTGCATTGACGTTTCCGAAGCGCTCGACCGCAACTTCGCCAAGGTCGAGAGTTTCACGCTGAAAGGCCGCGAGATCGGTCGCTCCCTTCTTGAAGGTGTTGCTTTCATGGACGAATTCGGCAGTGAGGATGCGGAAGGTCATGGTCGAATCCAGAATGTATGTTCAGAGGGGATGAATGCAGGCGACGGGATGGCCATCATGCAGCTGCAGAGGAGGGGGCTCGCTGCGGCACGCATCGGTCGCGCGGCTACAACGGGCGGAAAAGGCGCAACCTGCGGGCAGATTGAAGGGGGACGGGATCTCGCCCGAAAGCGGCACAATCGTCTTTCGACGTGCCGGGTCGGGGACGAAGCTCGAATCCATCAGGGCGCGGGTGTAAGGGTGCCGAGGTGCCGTTCGGGTGTCGGGTAGGACTTCGACGACCGATCCGAGATACATGACGATGATCCGGTCGCAGAAATAGCGGACGAGGCCGAGGTCGTGGGAAATGAAAAGATAAGTGAGCCCCAGCCGATCGCGCAGGGATGCAAGGAGTTCGATGATCTGTGCCTGAACGGAGACATCGAGAGACGCCGTTGGCTCGTCGAGGATGATGAGATCAGGCTTCAGCGCCAGGGCTCGGGCAATGCCCACCCGCTGGCGCTGCCCGCCGGATAGCTGGTGCGGGTAGCGTTCGGCGGTTGACGCCGGAAGGCTGACACTTTCGAGCATGGTGGCGATGTCGCCCGGCACAAGCGGTCGGGACTGAACGACGAAGGGTTCTGCTATACTTTGCGCGATGGTGAAGCGCGGATCGAGGGATGAATAGGGATCCTGGAATACCATCGCCATGCGTTGTCTTGCGGCCTGGAGAGCCCGCCGATCGAGGTTATTCAGGCAGATTCCATCGAGAGCAACCTCTCCCTCCGTCGCTTCGATCAGCCGCATGACGAGACGGGCGAGTGTCGATTTTCCGCAACCGGACTCGCCGACAATGCCAACCACCTCGCCACGTTCGAGGGTGAAATCGACCTTGTTCACGGCCGTCATTTCGCGTGGGCGGGCAAACCAGCCGCCGCCCGTAGCAAACCGCTTTGTCAGCCCCCGGACTGATAGCAATGGCCTGGTCATAGCGATCCTCCCTCTGCCAGGTGACAGGCTACGGCACCATGATGGGCAAGTGGGCGTGGCGCCGGCTGTGTCGTCCGACAGATCTCGACGGCGCGGACGCAGCGCGGATGGAAACGACAGCCCAGCGGGAAATTCGCGGCACTCGGGACCGTGCCCTGTATGCCGCGAAGGCCGCCTTCTTCCATTCCGTCACGGGGGATGCAGCCGATCAGCGCTTTCGTATAAGGATGGGCAGGGCTGTCGAAGAGCGGGCCGACCGCGCGTTCCTCGGCAAGGCGACCGGCATAGAGCACGGCCACCCGATCGCAGGCCTGTGCGACGACGCCCATGTCATGGGTGATGAGCAGCAGCCCAAGGCCGCGCTCGCGCACGAGCCCCGTAAGGATCTGGATGATCTGGGCCTGCACGGTCACATCCAGCGCCGTGGTCGGTTCATCCGTCACGATGAGGTCGGGATCGCCGGCCAGCGCGATGGCGATTACGATCCGCTGCTTCATGCCCCCCGAAAGCTGGTGCGGATAGGCTTCTGCGACCGCCTGGGCTTCGGGAATGCGTAGTTGTGCCATCAGGTCGAGCGTGCGGGCACGGGCATCTCTGTGCGATAGCCCGAGGTGAAGCCGCGAGACGACGTCGATCTGGTCGCCGATCCTCTGGACGGGATCGAGCGCCGTCATCGGGTTCTGCATGACGAATCCGATCCGTCCACCGCGGAGCTTGCGACGGCTGCTTTCTCCCAGCGTTGCCATGTCCATGCCATCGAACAGCACGCGCCCACCAGTAACCCGGCCCCCGATCAGCGGCAGAAGCCCGGTGATGGTCAGGGCGGTCAGCGACTTGCCCGATCCGCTTTCGCCCACGAGGCCCAGAATTTGGCCCCGTTCCAGCGAAAAGCTAACTTCCTCAAGGAGGGCTCTGTTGGCGATGCCGACCGAGAGGTTCTGCAATTGAAGGAGCGTGCTCATGTCTCGCTCCGGCGCGGGTCGCGAATATCGAGGGCTGCGATCAGCGCGTCGCCGAAGAGGTTGATGGCGATCACCGTCGAGGCCACGGCGACACCGGGAAAGATGATGATCCACGGCGCTTTGAACAAAAGCGCAGAGCCCGAGGACATCATCGACCCCCAGCTCGGCATGGGCGGTTGAGCGCCAAGGCCGAAGAAGCCGAGGGTCGCCTCCAGAATGATTGCGTCACCTGTGGCCAGCATGGCGCTCACCAGCACCGGACCGAGCGCGTTGGGGATCAGATGGCGGAACAGCAGGTGGGTGTGCCCGGCTCCGAGGCTGCGTGAAGCCTCGATATAGGTCTCTCCCTTGAGTGTCATGATCTGAGCACGCGCGAGCCTGGCGAACTGGGCGAGATAGGCGACGCCGATCGCAGCCATCGTGCCGCTGACGCCTGGCCCGATGATGGCGACGAGGATGAGGGCGATCAGGATCTCCGGAAACGACCATGTCAGGTCCACGACGGCGGTCACGATGCGATCGAAGAGGCCGCCGAAATAGCCGGCCGCAGCCCCGATGGTCAGTCCCGCAAGCACCGAGATCAGGATCGAGATGCTGCTGACGGCGAGCGACGTCCGGGCGCCCTGAAGAAGCCGCGTGAGAAGATCGCGACCGAACTCGTCGGTCCCGAGAAAGTGGGAGGCCGAGGGAGAATGAAAGGCTTCCTTGAGGACCTGCGCGTCATAGGCGTAGGGGCTGACGACTGGACCGAAGATGGCTCCTAGGATCACGAGCAGCAGCCAGATGCCGGCCAGAGCGCCGGACGGTTTTGAAAATGCTCGTTTGAGCGGGGTCAGGCGGGACTGCCGGGCAACGCTGTCTAGAGTGGGTGATGCGCTCATGCCAGGGCTCCCCTGACGCGCGGGTCCATGGCGGCCTGCAGCAGATCTCCAAGCAATGTTCCGAGCATGACGGCCATGGCGAGCATCAACAGGCTTGCCTGCACCACAGGATAGTCGTGTTGGCTCAAGGCCTTGATCAGCAGCGTGCCGAGGCCGGGCCGTGCGAAGACCACCTCGACCGTCACGGCACCGCCGAGGATCCATCCGATGCGCAGCGCAAGGATTGTTACGACGGGGATCAATGCATGCCGCAGCACATGGCGGATCTGGATCTCGAAGGGTGACAGCCCCTTGGCATGCAGCAGCAGGACAAAGTCCCGCGAGGCAATCTCGATCATCGAAATTCTCGTGATCCGGGCGACGAGCGCCGTGCCGCCAAAGCCGATGGTCAAAACGGGAAGGACGAGAGCCGACCAGGTGCGTGCGCCTGAAACCGGAAACCAACCCAATCCAACTGAAAACGCGAGGATCAGCAGCAGGCCCAGCCAGAAGCTCGGGAGCATCGATCCGAACAGGACACCTCCCATGATCATTCGGTCAACCAGGCTATCCTTGTGCAAAGCTGCGACGACGCCGAGCGCAATTCCGAGGAGGGAGGAGAAGGCCAGCGCCAGGCCTCCCAGAAGAAGCGAATGGGGGAGGGCCTGCGCGATCAAATCCGCGACCGGTCGGCGGGCGACGATTGCGGTCCCCAGATCTCCTGTCAGCAGTTTGCCAAGCCATATTGCGTACTGGACCGGCAGTGGCCGGTCCAGCCCGTACCGGGCCATCATTTCGGCCCGCTGTTCCGGTGGGGCGCCGACCTTGAGCAGATTGTCGATCGGATCACCCGGGATGAAATGCAGGATCAGGAAAATGACGACGGACACCGCGAGGAACACGGGGACGAGCATCAGCACGCGTCGAAGCGCATAAGCCAGCATGGTTGCGTATCCCTCGCGGTCTTTTTCGTTACTCCTTGACTTCCATGTCCATGATCACCGTGGCACCGACCGATGGCGCGTGGATTTCGGCCGGGAGAACCAGGCGATCCTTGTTGTAGGCCACCGAGTTGACCGGCTGGTAGATCGGCGCCATCGGATATTGCGAAAGGACATATTCGTGATAGGCGGTGAAGTTCTTCACCCGTTCCGCCATGTTCTTCGAGCCGCTCATCGCAAGCTTTCTAAGCTCTTCTGCCTTCGGGTCGTTGAACATGGAGATGTTCGGGTAGCCGAGGCGGTCGCCGCCGAAGAACCAGTCTATGATATCAGCATTGTCCCAATTGTAGGATCGGACTGCGAGCTGCTGATTGCCGCTCTTGTACTGGTCGCGGATCGCCGAACTGTCGAAGGTGGTGATTTCGCTGTCGATGCCGACGGCCTTGAGCTCGGCCTGCACGACCTCGGTCAGGCGGCGGAAGCTGGAATCGCTCTGGGTCCAGAGAGACACGCGAAGCGGCTTGCCGTCCTTCTCGCGGACGCCGTCAGCGCCCATCTTCCAGCCGGCCTCATCGAGAAGGGCCTTGGAACGGTCCGGATCATAGGAGATCTGGTATTTCGGGTCGACCTTGGATTCCGGCAGGGCGGAGATCAGGAAGGTATTGGCCACTTCGCCGACGCCACCATAGACGGAGTCGAGAATTTCCTTCTGGTTGATGGCCTTGGCAGCGGCTTCCCGGACTTTGATGTCGGTGAAGGGTTCCTTGGTCACATTGATCGGCATGTAGGCCACGTCCTGGCCGGCCAGTGTGACCACTTCGAGATTGCTCTCGCTCTTGAGTTCGCCGAGGAAGTCGGTCGGGACGCTGAGCAGCATGTCGACACCGCCGGACTTCAGCTCAAGGAAGGCCGTCGAATCTTCGGCGATTTCACGCAGGGTGATCTTGGCAATCTTGGCCTTGCCGCGGTTCTTGGCGAGAGAAGATGCCCAGGCATAGTCCTCGTTGCGGACGAGCACGGTTTCCTGGCCGATCGTAAAGCTTTCCAGTTTGAAGGGGCCGGTGCCATACACCTCTGTCACGCCGTAGTTGTCGCCCAGCGCTTCATAGGACTTGGGCTCGATGACGGAGAGATAGCTCGAAGAAAAATTGTAGAGCAGGTTCGGTTCGGGACGGGACATCACGAACTTGACGGTCGCATCGTCGATGACCTCGACGGTCTGGATCGCCTCCGTCATGTAGGCATTCTCGGAGGCCTTGAAGAGTTCGAGCCACTTTACAACAGTTTGTGCGTTGAAGGGTTCGCCGTTGTGAAACGTGACACCCTTCTTCAGGTGGAAGACCCAGGACATGCCGTCCGGCGCCTCTTCCCAGCTTTCGGCAAGCCAGGGATGGAAGGACAGATCTGCATCTTGCGCCACAAGGCGGTCGAAGATCAGCGTGCTGCCAATGTTGAGGTTGGCCGCCTTGATCGGGTTATAGGTCGGTGAGCCGACCTCGTTGCCAGCCATGACGAAAACCGCCTCCTGGGCCAGGGATGGGCCTGCGGCGGCGAAGAGTGCCGCCAGGCTGACACCTGCGGCGATGATGGATTTGCGAATGGTCAAGTTTGTCATTTCGGTCCTCTCTGCAGGTTTTTGTTGTTATGCAGTCATCGGTCCCAGCGACGCTGGCGGCCAAACTGGCCGGTGTGGCCGATGAAATCGTCGTAGTAGGCAGATATGCGTGCCATGCGTTCCTCGACCTCGGCGCCGAGTTCATTGAACACCCCGTTGACCATCAGGCCGATGAGCGAGGACATGGCCGACGTGGTATCCCAGAAGTGGTTGAGGTCGGTCGGCACGGCGAAGAGTTCGTCGACCAGCCCGGTTGCCCAGTCGCAATAGGGGTCCGTGATCAGGCTTATGCGAATGCCGACCTCGTGGGCGGCAGTCGCGAGATCGCGGGTCAAGCGCGAGTAACGCCGGCCGTCGATCAGAACGAGGGTCGTTTGTTCCGGAGGCGAGAGCAGGACCTCAGCGAAGTGGCCACCGGCGATATCGGCAAGTTGCACGCCTGCGCGCAGATATTGGAGGTTATGGACGAGTTCGGCAGCATGGCCGCGTTCGGTTTGGAAACCGGCAACAAAGACATTCGGGCAGCGCGCCAACCGCTTCACGGCGGTCTCGAATTCCGGGGTCGAGGCGATCTCATAGACCGTCACGAGTGCCGCCATCTCCTTTTCGAGAGCGCGGGCCAACTCTCCCTTGTCTGACTGGCTGCGACGGTGGAAGTCCTGCAGGCGATCACCGATCAGCCAGGGCTGGTCTCCGAGGTCTTGCTGCAATCCGCCCTTCAGGTCCTTCAGGCTTCGGTAACCGATGGCCCGGCAGAAGCGCCCAATCGAGGCTTCGGAAACTCCGATTTTGGCAGCTACCGTTGCCGCCGTCTCGAACGGCAGGGATTGCAAGTTCGTAAGAAGGTAGGAGGCGATCGCGCGCTCGGCAGGAGTTCCGGAGGCGGCCTGTTGCTGCAGGCGCTGGCGAAGATCGCCAACCTGGCTTGTCGTGCCATCTTGCTGCATATCCCCGTCCGATCCTGACATCACTGTCCCCCGTGAATAAGACGAAGACTGACAGAACTCTGTCATTGCGTCAATCTTGCAAGAAAACTGAAATCAACATAGATTCATGTCGACCAGACATCGGGGCACCTGACGCATGACCGAAAACCCAACTGGCACGCAGCCGCGTGCCCCCCTGAGGATTGACGGCGCAGAGTTGCGTGTCATTCGCCTTCCGCTTATCACCCCGTTCACGATCTCAAGCGGGACCTTGCACGAAAAGGTTTTTCCCCTGCTGACACTGCGTTCGGGTGGTCTGCATGGGTATGCGGAAGGTGTGATGGACCCGCTGCCCGATTATCTCGAGGAAACGGTTGCGGGCGCTCTCGGTCTCACGCGCACCGTCTTCCTTCCGCAACTTCTCGGAAAAAGCTTCGACAATCCCCAGGCTCTCCACCGACTTCTTGCGCCATGGCGCGGGAATTCCATGGCCAAAGCGATGGTCGAGATGGCGTTCTGGGACCTGTGGGCAAAATCGCTTGATCTGCCGCTCAAGTCTCTTCTCGGGGGGACGGGGGACGCCGTGGATGTCGGGGTTTCGCTCGGCATAATGTCGATCGAGCAGACGATTGATCGTGTCTCGACCCATGTCGATGAGGGCTACAAGCGGATCAAGCTCAAGATCAAGCCGGGTCATGATCTCGAGGTCGTGCGTGCGGTTCGCGCGCAGTTTCCAGGGATCCACCTGACGGCCGATGCAAACAGCGCCTATTCGCTGGCCGACAGTTCACTGCTGGCGCGCCTGGACGAGTTCAATCTCGACTATATCGAACAGCCGCTTGCCTGGAACGACATCCAGGATCACGCCGTCCTGCAGCGAAGGCTCCGCACGCCGCTTTGTCTCGACGAGAGCATCCGCAGCCCGGAGGATGCGCGCAAGGCGCTGCAGACGGATGCCGCACGGGTGATCAACATCAAGGTCGGCCGGTCCGGCGGCTATGTGAATTCCTTGAAGATCCATGACCTTGCCGAGGCCTTCTCCGTGCCGGTGTGGTGCGGTGGCATGCTTGAGAGCGGAATTGGTCGCGCCCACAACATTCATCTCTCGACGCTTCCAAACTTTCAGAAGCCGGGGGATACGTCCTCTGCGAGCCGTTATTTTAAGCGCGACATCATCGAGCAGCAGCTCGAAGCACATCATGGAAGGATGCCGGTGCCTGCGGGTAGCGGCATTGGTGTGTCACTCGACACGGACTTTCTCGCCCATGTCACGATCGGGTTGGAAAACTTCGCGCCATGACAGAAGTCGAGATCCGAGAACTGAAAGGAATGGCAGAATTTCGCCAGGCCGAAGGCCTGCAAGGGGAAGTCTGGGGGCGGGGCGATACGCCCGACCCTGCAGATTTGATGATGGTGATCCAGGCAGAAGGGGGCCTCGTCGCCGGCGCATTTCTTGCTGACCGCCTTGTTGGCTATGTATTCGGTTTTCCGACACGGGATCCGGCTGTTCAGCATTCACACAGACTGGCTGTTGTGCCGGATATGCGGGGCAGGGGGTTGGGAGCCGATCTCAAATGGTACCAGCGAAAGTGGTGTCTGGCGCGTGGAATAACCCAGGTGCGATGGACCTTCGATCCCTCGCGAATCACAAATGCACGCCTTAATCTCAACCGGCTTGGGGGCCGCTCATCCACCTATCTCGTCGACTACTATGGAGAAATGGGCGGCATTAACTCCGGGCTTCCCTCCGATCGCCTGCTCGTAGACTGGCGCTTGGATGACCCGCTGGTCGAGCAGCGTTTCGCTGGCAATTATCCGGGGAGCGCCGCCGAAGAAACACTTCTGGTTCCGACAATCCGCAATGGTATGGGTCGCGGGCCCGGTGCATCCGACCAACTGTCTGAGCTTCTCAGAGTACGACAACAGCTACAGGAAGCGTTTTCGCAAGGTTACTGTCTCTCTGGTGTCATCGATCACAATTTCGCGCTCGTCCGTGGGGACCGAGGCGAATGACTGGCTTCGCGCCGACGATCTGAAACGGACTGATATCTTCAACATCAATCGCGATGTGGCGGGTCGAGTAGCACGCCGGAGTTTTCTTCTCGTAAGAACTCTATAAAATTCAGTAACATAAAAGAATTTTGGCGGAAGAGGTGGGATTCGAACCCACGGTACGGTTTCCCGCACGCCGGTTTTCAAGACCGGTTCCTTAAACCACTCGGACACTCTTCCCGTGGACGGCGTTATGGGCAAAGGCTTCGGATTTGGCAAGGGCGATTGTTCGGGTCTTTGTTCCCGCTGGCGGAGAATTGCATGGGTGCACACATGCAGCGCGTTAACCATGCGCTTACCATGATTTCATTTGTGTCGGCTCGGCGGCGCCGCATTTCCCAATTCGGCCACTTTTCCACAGCCTTCTCAATCCTGCAGGCGTACGGGCGGGGTTTTCTCAGGATGACAGGGGATGTCGTCCGGCCCGTTTGATCAGAAGTGGGACATATGCATTCGAGCACAGGCGGCCGGCTGGCCATGGGTGGAAGATGGCTGGGTGTGGCGCTGATGTGTGCCTTTGCCGCTTCCTGTTCGACCACCAAAGAGACGGCGGGAAAACCCAAGCGTTCGAAAGAGTTCTTCGCCGAATCCATCTACGGTGTAAAGGCGAGCCCGCGTCTGGTCGCCAGTGGCCCCGTGCCCAAGGGTGGCGGGCGCTACATGGTCGGCAAGCCGTATGTCGTGAAGGGCGAGACCTTCGTACCGAAGGAAAACCCGCGCTACGACGCCGTCGGGATCGCCTCGTGGTATGGAGATGCCTTCCATGGGCGAATGACGGCCAATGGTGAACTTTACGACAAAGAACATCTTTCGGCCGCCCATCCGACGCTCCCGCTTCCGAGCTACGCCCGCGTGACCAATCTCACCAATGGCAGTTCCGTCATCGTTCGCATCAATGACCGTGGCCCGTTTCACAAGGGACGGCTGATCGATCTTTCGAACAAGACCGCCGACATGCTGGACATGGCCCATAGCGGCACCGGCAAGGTCCGCGTCCAGTATATCGGGCCTGCGCGGATGGACGGGCACGACATGCCCTATCTGATGGCTTCCTACGTCAAAAAGGGCGAGCGTGGACCCGTGGTCGATCCGCAAGGCGACATTGCGTCTGGTGTGATGGTGGCCTCGAACGACGTCGCGGTCCCGCAGTACCGGCCGCCGGCAGAGCCGGTTTACCAGACGGCGCTTTCGGGCTCCACACCGAGCGGTGCGGCTCTTGCCCATACACTCGACGCGCAGCTGCTGATGTCGCAATCGGCGCCGCCGCAGGGCATGGCATCCGGTGGGGCCGAGGTCTTTGCCGCACTTCCCGACATTGGTCCCGTTCCCGCATCCCGGCCGCATCACGTTCCCGGCTATGACGGATCCGGTTATGCTGCGGCTTATGCCGAGGTCGAGCGCCCGTCAGGCGCGCTTGCCTTTGACGCCATTCTCGTGCGCAATGGCGGCCTCACCGAGAGCTCGATTCTCTCCTCGGTTGCCAAAGGCGGAATCACCCTTTCGAAGGGGCTTTGACTGCGGCGGGCGAGGGGACCATAGCTCCGACAGCGCCAGCAGAGCCAAGTTTGATCATGCGTTCCCGCTTTCCCTTTTTTGCCGTTCTGGTGATGCTCGGCCTCGTCGTCTCCGCCCCGGCATCGACGTTGGCGCAAGAGGTGGCGAAATCCAGCGCAACGGAAACGAGGGCGGGACAGGCCTATCTGATCGAGGCGTCGACCGGCACCGTGCTTCTGGCGAAAGACGAGCGTAAGAGTTTTGCGCCGGCGTCTCTCGCAAAGCTCATGACGCTCGAAATCGTGTTTCAGGCGCTGGGCAAGGGCGAGATCCGGCCGGATCAAGTCTACCCCGTCTCCGAACTTGCCTGGCGCACGGGTGGAGCGCCCTCGCGGACCTCGACCATGTTTGCGGCCGTGAAGAGCCAGGTGCCGGTGGCCGATCTGGTGAAGGGTATTGCCGTGCAGACCGCGAATGACGGCTGTCTGATCCTGGCCGAAGGCATGGCCGGTTCGGAGGCAAAATTCGTCGAGCGCATGAATGCGCGGGCGGCGGAGCTGGGGCTGAAGGACAGCCATTTTGCCAACGCCACGGGGCTTCCGCATCCCGACAATCGTTCCACGCTCGTTGATCTCGTGAGACTGGCGCAGCATCTCCAGCGCAGCTATCCCGAGCTCTACAAGACCTTCTCCATTCCGGAATTCGAGTGGAACAAGATCCTGCAGCGCAACCGTAACCCCTTGCTCGGCATGGGGGCTGATGGGCTTGCAACCGGTTTTGCCGACGGCAGCGGCTTTGCCATCGTCGCCTCGGCGGAGCGCAATGGACGACGGCTCTTTCTCGGGCTGGGCGGTCTGGCGAGCGACAAGGAGCGCACCGAGGAGGCAACACGGCTGATCAACTGGGGCTTTGACGGGTTCGAGATGCGGCGGTTGTTCGACAAGGACGAGGTGATCGGCGAAGCCAGCGTCTATGGCGGCGCGCAGTCGACCGTGCCGCTGGTGGCGCGGACGCCGGTCGAGGTTTATGTCCCGGTTGACAATCCCGAGCGACTGCAGGCCCGGATCGTCTATCGCTGGCCGCTCAGCCCCCCCGTTTCGAAGGGTGCCGAAATTGCCGTGCTGAACCTTTTTTCCGGTGACCGCCCACTCTTGTCGGTGCCGCTCCAAAGCGCATATGCGGTCGAGGTGGGAACCCTGCGGCAAAGGGCGGTGGACGCGCTGATCGAGCTTCTGTTCTTCTGGCTGTGAGGGCAAAAAGCAGTCCGGCAGCATGCTCGACGGTTTTGTTTGACGCGGTCTTGGGGTAGAGGCACTGGGAGAGCCGATAAGGCAAATGGCGATACGCGCCAAAGAGTGCGGGAAGAAGGCAAGGCATTGGCGACCGGTCCGGGATTGTTCGTGAGTTTCGAAGGAGGCGAGGGGGCCGGGAAATCGACCCAGATCCGCCTGCTGGCGGAAGCCTTGCGCGGGCTAGGACACGACGTCGTTGTGACGCGGGAGCCGGGCGGGTCGCCGGGGGCGGAAGCCTTGCGTCATGTGCTGCTCTCCGGAGCGGCCGAACCCTTCGGGATCCGCATGGAGGCCTTGCTCTTTGCTGCCGCCCGGGCCGATCACCTCGCCTGTTTCGTGCGTCCGGCGCTGGCGCGGGGTCAGGTGGTCCTGTGCGACCGCTTTGTCGATTCCTCCCGCGTCTATCAGGGGGTCACCGGCAATCTGGAGCCGCGGCTGATGGAGGTGCTGGAGCGGGTATCGGTCGCAGGCACGATGCCGGATCTGACGCTGATCCTCGATCTTCCGGCGTCCGTCGGGCTCGACCGGGCAAGGCGCCGGGCAGGGGCGACGCCGACCTCCGCCCAGCCGGACCGCTTCGAAAAGGAGCGCACGGAGGTGCATGAGAAGCGCCGCCAAGGCTTTCTCGACATTGCGCTGCGCGAACCGGAGCGCTGCCGGGTCATCGATGCAAGCCTCGACGTGGAGCGGATCGCGCGCGACATTCTGGCCGACGTCACGCTGGTGATGGCGCAGCAGCGCGGTGCCCGCAATGACCAGGCGGCGGGCCGATGAGCGAGGAGAAAGCAGGCCTACTGGATGGGGCGATTGCGCCGGCCCTCAATACCCGTCTGTTTGGGCATGCTGCGGCCGAAGAGTTTCTCGCGCGCAGCTACAGGTCGGGGAAGGGGCACCACGCGATTCTGATCGAGGGACCGGAAGGGATCGGCAAGGCGACACTCGCCTTTCGCTTCGCCAACCATGTCCTTCGTCATCCCGATCCCGCAACGGCACCCAGCGTGATGGCGGATCCTGATCCGGAGCATCCGATCAGCCGCCAGATCGCCTCGGGCGCCAGCCACAATCTATTGCATCTCGCGCGTCCCGTGGACGACAAGACGGGTCGGGTGAAGCAGGCAATCACCGTGGACGAAGTGCGCAAGGCGGGGCATTTCTTCAGCCAGACTTCGGGCACGGGGAACTGGCGAATCGTGATCATCGATCCCGCCGACGATCTGAACCGGAATGCCGCCAATGCGATCCTGAAGATCCTCGAGGAGCCGCCGAAGCGGGCGATGTTCCTGGTGCTGTCGCATGCGCCGGGCAAGCTCTTGCCGACCATCCGCTCGCGCTGCCTGCCGCTCAAACTGCAGGAACTTGATCCGCAGTCGATGGATCAGGCGCTCGGCCAGCTGGGGCTGTCTATCCCCGCAGAAAAGCGCGAGGCGGTGCTGTCGCTCGCCAAGGGCAGCGTCGCGCGGGCGCTGAAACTCGTCAATTACGGCGGCGCCGATATCCTGGACGCCTTTGAGCAGATGCTGTCGGCATCGGGGCCAGCGCAGCGCAAGATGATGTTCAAGATCGCAGATGCGCTGTCGGGCAAGGACAGCGATGTCGCCTTCGGTTTCTTTGTCGAGCATCTGGCGGACCATCTGGCGGAAACCGCGCGACGGCGGGCGTTCTCCGGCGATCTCGGTGCGGCCGAGCATTACGCGCGTCTGACTTCGACAATCAACGAGCAACTCACTGTGGCCTCGGCCTACAACCTCGACCGCAAGCAGACGATCCTCGACGTGTTGTCGGCGATCGTTCGCTGAGCCTCGCGACACGCTGCGTGGCGCTGCAGCAAAACGGATGTTCCTAAAGCCGCCGGAATGTTTTAAGAGCGTTCGACCCCATTTGTCGTCGCCGTTCCTGGCTGGCCTTCTTGCGCCGCCAGCGTCCGGCCCGTGACATCGCAACCGACGAAAAGACAAAAAGAAGCCATGAGCGATCCCTTCTACATCACCACTGCCATCTCTTATCCGAACGGCAAGCCGCATATCGGCCATGCCTATGAGCTGATCGCGACGGACGCCATGGCGCGGTTCCAGAGGCTCGATGGCCGGGACGTGTTCTTCCTGACGGGTACGGACGAACACGGGCAGAAGATGCAGCAGACGGCACGCGCCGAAGGCATTTCGCCGGAGGCGCTCGCCGAGCGAAATTCCAATGAATTCCGCGAGATGGGCAAGCTTCTTAATGCGTCGAATGATGATTTTATCCGCACGACCGAGAAGCGCCATCACGAGACGGTGCAGGAAGTCTGGCGGCGGATGGAAAAGAATGGCGACGTCTACAAGGGCGGTTATGCCGGCTGGTATTCGGTGCGCGACGAGGCCTATTACCAGGAAGAGGAAACTGAGCTGCGCGCCGACGGCGTGCGCTATGGTCCCCAGGGCACGCCGGTCGAATGGGTGGAAGAGGAGAGCTACTTCTTCAAGCTCTCGGCCTATGAAGAGAAGCTGCTGAAACTCTACGAGGACCAGCCGGATTTCATCGGTCCGAACGAGCGACGCAACGAGGTCATTTCCTTCGTCAAGTCGGGTCTCAAGGATCTGTCGATCTCGCGCACCACCTTTGACTGGGGTATCAAGGTGCCCGGCGACGACAAGCACGTGATGTATGTCTGGGTCGATGCGCTGACCAACTACATCACCGCGACGGGCTATGTGGAAGATCCGAACGGCCCGCTTGCCAAATACTGGCCGGCCGACGTGCACATCATCGGCAAGGACATCATCCGTTTCCACGCCGTCTACTGGCCGGCCTTCCTGATGTCGGCGGGCCTGCCTTTGCCGAGGCGGGTCTATGCCCATGGCTTCCTGCTCAACAAGGGCGAGAAGATGTCGAAGTCGCTCGGCAATGTCGTCGACCCGGTCAATCTGGTGAACCATTTCGGTCTCGACCAGGTGCGCTATTTCTTCCTGCGTGAAGTGTCCTTCGGTCAGGATGGAAGCTATTCGGAAGACGGCATCGGCACGCGCATCAATGCCGACCTCGCCAATGGCATTGGAAATCTGGCCTCGCGTTCGCTGTCGATGATCAACAAGAACTGCGAGGGCAGGGTGCCGACACCCGGTCCGCTCACCGCAGAAGACGAGGCGATCCTGAAGATTGCCGACGAGGCGATCGACATCTGCCGCGAAGAGATGGGCAAGCAGCAGATCCACAAGGCTGTTGCCGCGATTATCAACATCGTCAACGAGGCCGACCGCTATTTCGCGGCACAGGCGCCGTGGGTCTTGAAGAAGACCGACGAGGCGCGCATGGGCACGGTGCTTTATGTGACCGCTGAGGTCGTTCGCCAGATCGCGATCCTCTTCCAGCCGATCATGCCTGAAACCTCGGCGAAGATCCTCGATCTCGTGGCTGTGGCCGAGGAAGACCGCGTGTTTGCGAAGCTCGGTGCAGCCGGTCGCCTAGCGCCCGGTACGGAACTGCCGGCGCCGTCGCCGGTCTATCCGCGCTACGTCGCCCCGGACGCGGCGAAGGCCTGACACGATGCTGATCGATACCCATTGCCATCTGGACTTTGCCGACTTCGACAGCGAGCGCGACGAGCTTGTCACGCGCGCCCATCAAGCGGGCGTCAAACAGATGGTGACGATCTCGACGCGGGTTCGCAAGCTCGAGACGCTTTTGGCGCTCACCGAGCGTTATCCGAGCGTCTTCTGCTCTGTTGGTACGCATCCGAACAATGCCGGCGACGAGCTGGATGTGACGGCGGACGAGCTGGTACGGCTTGCGGAAAGCCACGAGAAGATCGTGGCGATCGGCGAGGCCGGACTCGACTATTTCTATGACACGCAGAAGCCCGAGGACCAGAAGACCGGACTGATCCGCCATATCGAGGCGGCACGGCGGACGGGTCTGCCGCTCGTCATCCACAGCCGCAGCGCCGACGAGGATATGGCGGCGATATTGACGGAAGAAACAGGGAAGGGTGCCTTCCCCTTCATCCTGCATTGCTTTTCGTCCGGGCAGGCTCTGGCCGATACCGGCGTCGCGCTCGGCGGCTACGTTTCCTTCTCCGGCATCGTGACCTTTCCGAAATCGGAAGAGCTGCGTGAAATCGCCAAAAGCGTGCCGATGGACCGTTTGCTGGTCGAGACGGATGCGCCGTATCTGGCGCCGAAGCGCTGGCGTGGAAAACGCAACGAGCCGTCCTATGTGGTGAATACGGCGGAGGTTCTGGCGGAGGTCAAGGGCGTGAGCTACGCGGAGATGGCCGAGATCACCACCGAGAATGCCTTCCGCTGCTTCTCGAAAATGCCGCGGGTGGCTTGAGGGAGGTTTGATGAAGGTCACGCGCCGGTTCACGCTGCTCGGTTGTTCCTCGTCTCCCGGCGTGCCCAGGATCAACGGCGACTGGGGCAATTGCGATCCTGACAACCCGAAGAACAGGCGAACCCGCGCATCCTTCCTGATCGAGCAGATCGGGCCTGATGGCAGCAAGACTGTAGTGGTCGTGGATACGGGTCCGGATTTTCGCGAGCAGATGATCCGCTCCAGGGTCGAGCATATCGACGCCGTGATCTACAGCCATGCGCATGCCGATCATCTGCACGGTATCGACGATCTGCGCGGCTATTTTCACAGCCAGCACAAGCGCATTCCCATCTATGCCGAGCCCTATACGATGAGCCGCATCGACGAAGGTTTCGGATACTGCGTAAAGACGCCACCGGGCAGCAGCTATCCGCCGATAGTTGCACCTGTCATCGTCGAGGACATGGACAAAGCAATCGTCATTGATGGCGCTGGCGGACCGATCGAACTTCTGCCGCTCGTCCAGCAGCATGGCGACATCATCTCGCTGGGCTTGCGGATCGGTGACGTGGCCTATTGCTGTGATGTCTCCGATTTTCCCGCGGAAACCGTCGCCAAGCTCTGCGGCCTCGACCTGCTTTACATCGACGCGCTGCAGTACCGGCCGCATCCGAGCCATCTGTCGCTCGAGCAGGCACTCGGCTGGATCGAGCGTCTGGCGCCGAAACACGCGGTTCTGACCCACATGCATACGCCGCTCGACTATGAGACGGTGATGGGCGAGACGCCGCCGCATGTGGAGCCTGGCTACGATCAGTTTGTCATGGAATTTGAACTGGATATCGCGGTTTCCTGAGAAACCGAATGCGAATGTTGGCGTCGATATCTCAGGCGCTTTGGCCGATCCTAGCCGTTCCGGGATATGTCTTTCAGTTCCATAATCTATCTTATGCGATCCTTGTATGTAGGCCGGACAGGCTCCAGATGGTCCCCTCCCAGTCGCCTACGCTGCCTTTCCATTCCACGCCACGCGCCTTGGATGATCAGCGTCGCTCAGGCCGTTCCGCTGATCCACAGGACGGACAGAACCAAGCCGCCAATCACTGCAGTGGACGCTGCAATCGTCGTCAGGATCAAACCGATGAGCCGGATTGGCGACACATGCGGTGAGATTTCCAGTTCATAGCTTTCCCGCACAACCTCCGGATTGAGGCAGACGACCTCAAAGAGGCCCGGAGCCTCACATGTGAATGAGCCGAGCGGAATGGTTCGTCGTCCCCGCATGTCCGATCGTCTCACTTGGAACAGCGCTCGGCCATAGGAGCGGTAGATGGATAGAGTACCGGTGTCGCGGTTTCTGAGCGTAAATGACGCGGAGAAGTGCGACGTACCGGCAAGGAAGGTCAATGGCGGGATCACGACGCTGATGACATATCGGCCGGCTGCTGGCAGGAAAACGTTTTTAGGCAGGTCTGAAGCGGCAAACCGATGTCTCACCTTTGGAAAGATCAGCCTTCGAAGCCGTACAAGACAAAGCATGAGGATGTAGCCGGCGGCAGCTGTGGCTGCGGCAGGTAATGCGAGCGACTGCAGTGTCTCCAGCGTCATCTCCATTCGAATCCTTTCCCGCCCTGCGACGCTATTTCATCCCCCCAGATGGAAGTCGCCGCGTTTAGAGGTCCGCCACATGCAGGATGGTCTTGGCCGAGATCTCGGTTTCCTTGGGATAGCCGAAGGCACTGTTGATATAGGTGACGCCATCGATCTGCTTGTTCCGGTTCAGGTGGCTGTGACCGTAGAAATGCTTGGTCGAACCGAGCGAGCGGATGCGGCGCTCCAGTCGGTCTGTGCCCAACACCGGAAACAGCGCCTTGTGCTTTTCCGGATAGCGCGCCGGCATCAGGTCAATGCGTGGCACGAAATGCGAGACGCTGTAGACGGCGTCGAAACCCGATCTGTCCGGGATCACATTTATGGCGTCGAAACGAGCAGCGACCTCCGCCGGTGTGAGGCCTTCCCAATTGCATTTGTAGAAATCCATCCAGCCGCGGCGGATCGTCGGGCCGGGCTCGCCAAAGGAATAATCATACCAGGCGAGTAGTGGGACGATCAGCGTTTTGCCGAAGGCGACGGGGCCGGTCTCGATGCCGTAGTCGCGGCAGAGCGCGTTCAGCGTTTCGAATTTCTCGAAGGATGGCCCCTTCCCGCTTCTCGCCGTCCAGAGGTCATGGTTGCCGGGCAGAAACAGCAGCTTTCGGTAGCGCGGCACGAGTTCGTCGAAGCAGGTTTTGACGAGATCGAGTTGATCGGAGAGATCGCCGGCGACGATGAGGACGTCATCGGTGAAATCGGCGCGGGACAGCGCGCGCAGCCAGTCGAGGTTTTCACGGTAATCGACGTGGAAATCGGATCCGAGGAAAAGGCGCATGCTCAAGGGATCCGCAACGGGTTCGAAGACATGCAAGCCTTCTAATCAAATTTCACGGCACGGCAAGAGACGGCGGAGGTTGGCGAACCTCCGCCGCAGCGGATCAGTCGACGACGGCAGGCAGAGGCGGGGCCGAAACCCCTTCCCGCCATTCGGTCGAAAGCCTGAGCGGTAGCGTGGCCCGAATATCCTCGGCACTGGCGGCGATCACCAGGTCGTAGTCGCCGGCTTCGGCGATCCAGGAGCGGGCGTTCGGATCGAAGTATGCGAGGTCGCGGACGGCTATCGACAGTTTCGCTTTTGCGGTGGCGCTGGGTGGGATGTGCAGCTTGGCGAAGGCTTTGAGTTCCTTGATCGGGCGCGGGAGGCGCGAGGATTTTGGCTTCACATAGAGCTGCACGAGTTCGGCCCCTGCCCGGCTACCAGTGTTCGTGACGTCGATTTCCACGGCGACGCCATCCGGGCCCATCTCGCTGCTGGTGGCGCGCGGGGCGGACCAGTCGAAGGTCGTGTAGGACAGACCGTAACCGAAGGGGAAGAGCGGCGTTGCGCCATCGGCGTCGTGATGGCGATAGCCGACGGCCAGACCTTCCGCGTAGACGACATGGCCGTCCTTGCCGGGATAGGTTTTCGGATTGCCCGATATGGCGGAGTTGTCCGCCAGACGCTGCGGGAAAGTCTGCGGCAGGCGGCCACCGGGCTCCGCCGCACCGAAGAGCACGTCGGCGATGGCATTGCCGGCTTCCTGGCCCGGATACCAGGCCTGAACGACGGCCGAGACCTTGTCGAGCCAGGGCATTTCGACGGGGCCGCCGGTCTGCAGCACCACGATGCTGCGCGGATTGACGGCGGCGACCTTCTCGATCAGCTCTTCCTGGCGTCCGGGCAGGCGCATGTTGGGCAGGTCGAGGCCTTCGGTGTCCCACTCCCCTTCCCGGCCGACCACCAGGATTGCGACGTCGCAGGATTTCGCCTGTTCGACGGCTTCGGCAATCGCCGCATCCGATGTCGGCAGTTCGGCGCCGAAGCGGACGGCACGGATCTCGATGCCCTCATACCCCTCGGGCATGGCGCGATAGTCGACGCGAACCTCGTAGGTCCGGCCGGCTTCGAGCGCTTTTTCGACCCGCACTTCGCTGTTTCCCAGGCCGAAGAAATTGTCGCCCTTGGCCCAGCCTGTTTCGCCATCGACCAGAAGTTCGCCGTCGACATACAGTTTTGCGAAACCCGCATTGGTCAGGCCGAAGACATGGGCGCCGCTTTCCTCCGGCCGGAAGCGGGTGACGATACGGGCGGAGAAATTGCGCGGATCGAGGGAGGCGTCCGGCATGTCGAGCCAGAAGAACTGGCTTTCCTCCGCAGTCGCGCGCTGGACGACCGGTCCGGCCCAGTCTCGGCCATGGAAGAAGTCGACGGAGACCTCGCCACGGATCATCTGGGTCAGGCGGTTGTTGCGGCATGCCTTGAGGTGGATGACGCGGTTGGTGCCCGACAAGGCGCTCTTGATGCCCTCGAGTGGGCTCACCTTGTAATGGGCGTTGATCTGGGCGCTGCCGCCGCCCATGACGCGGGGTTCGGCGGCATTGGGGCCGAGAACGGCGATGCGGTCGAGGGCCGACTTGTCGAGTGGCAGTATGCCGTCGTTTTTCAGGAGCACCATGCCTTCGGCGCCGAGCTTGCGGATCAGCGCGCGATGCTCGGGGCGATCAATGGCCTTTTCCTCTTCCATAGCAGGATCGGCGAAGGCTCCCACCCGCTCCAGGAGCAGCAGGATGCGGCGGGCTGCGGCCTTCACGGTTTCGGCGGGTACCCTGCCCTCGCGAACGGCGGCAACCAGCTTTTCGCCCCGGTCGCGGGTCGGGCCCGGCATTTCGAGATCGAGGCCGCCGATGACCGAGGCCTCGGTGGTATGCGAGCCAAACCAGTCGGACATCACAATGCCCTCATAACCCCATTCCTCACGCAGGAGTTCGGTGAGAAGCCAGTGGTTCTCGCTGGTCCAGACGCCATTCAGGCGGTTGTAGGAGGACATGATCGCCCAGACGCCTGCTTTCTTCACCGCCGCCTCGAAAGGCGGCAGGTAGATCTCGCGCAATGTGCGTTCGTCGAGATCGGACGACATGGTCTGGCGTTCGACTTCGCTGTCATTGGCGACGAAATGCTTGATGGTGGCGGCGATGCCCTGAGACTGGACCCCCTGGATATAGGCGACGGCAAGTGCTGAGGTCAGCATCGGGTCTTCGGAATAGCATTCGAAATTGCGGCCGTTGAGGCCCGAGCGATGGATGTTCACGGTCGGGGCGAGCAGGACGCGGGCGCTCTTGGTCTTCGCCTCGTCGGCCAGCGCCACACCCATTTCCCGGGCGAGGTCCGGATTCCATGCGGCGCCGATGCCGATGGCGGCCGGGAAGCAGGCGGATTTGACGCCGCCCACCAGCGAGCCGCCGCCGCGGGCGCCGTTCGGCCCGTCGGTGACCTTGATCTTCGGGATGTCGAGGCGCTCGACCGCGACGGTCGTCCAGAAATCGGCGCCTGACAGAAGAGCAACCTGCTCCTCAAGCGTCATCCGGTCCAGAAGCGTGTCGATCATAATGCTCTCCCTGATCCCTTTCGCTCCTCGCTTTGCCGCAACGTTACAGTGCCCGGGAGCCTGACCCTTTAAACCGTTCGGGGAATGCATCTGTCCAGATGGAAGCTAGGGAATTCGCAGTCTTGCAGTCACGAAATCGAGAACGCGCACAAGAAATGCCCCCTCCACCTTTCCGACCAGCCGAATCGTCCTATTCTTCCATTCGATATGACTGAAACATGAGGGGAATCACGATGCGCATGCGGATTGGAATGGCCCTTTTTCTGGTGGCGGTACTGACAGGGACGTCGACCGGCGCCCAACAGGCGGTCCCGGCGGACCCGGCGGGGCTCGCCAAGGGTGTCATCGAGCAGCAGATTGCCGCTTTTCTCAATGACGATGCGGCGACGGCCTACTCCTTCGCCTCGCCTGAGATCAAATCGGTGTTTCCCGATCCCGAACGATTCTTCGAGATGGTGAAGAAGAGCTACGGGCCGGTCTACCGGCCGGGCAATTATGCCTTCGGTCGCAATCAGGTCTCGCCTGACGGGACGGTTGCCTTCCAGGAGGTTCTGATTTCGGCACCCGACGGGAAAGACTGGGCCGTTTATTACGAGCTCAAACGCCAGAAGGACGGGAATTTCGCCATCAATGGTGTGCGGATAAAACGCGAGACTTCCAGCCAAGGCATTTGAGGTGTTCAAGGGGGCAGAGCGAGCGCCCTGCCCTCGCCTTGCTCACACCGGGTCGATATCGCCGCGGTTCCACATCTCGATGGTTTCTGCCTTGAAATCCTCGAAGCGGTTTTCGGCAATCGCCTGGCGGATGCCCTGCATCAGTTCCTGATAATAGCTGAGATTGTTCCAGGAGAGGAGCATGCCGCCCAAGGCCTCGTTGGAGCGCACGAGGTGGTGCAGATAGGCGCGCGAATAATCGCGGGTCGCCGGGCAATTCGACTGTTCGTCGAGCGGGCGCATGTCTTCGGCATGGCGGGCGTTACGAATGTTGACCTTGCCGCGTCGGGTGAAGGCAAGGCCATGGCGACCGGAGCGGGTCGGCATGACGCAGTCGAACATATCGATGCCTTCGGCGACCGACTTTAGAATGTCGTCCGGCGTGCCGACGCCCATTAGGTAGCGCGGCTTTTCCGTGGGCAGAACTGGCAGCGTGATGCGCAGCATGTCGAGCATGACGGCCTGCGGCTCGCCGACCGCGAGGCCGCCGACGGCGTAACCCTTGAGGTCCAGCTGCTTCAGGCCTTCCGCCGAGCGGATGCGCAAATTCGGCTGGTCTCCGCCCTGGACAATGCCGAACATGGCCTTGCCGGGCTGAGTGCCGAAGGCGACACGGCAGCGCTCGGCCCAGCGCAGCGACATTTCCATCGCACGTTCGATCTCGCGCGGCTCCGCGGGCAGCGCCACGCATTCGTCGAGCTGCATCTGGATGTCACTGTCGAGCAGGCCCTGGATCTCGATCGAGCGTTCCGGCGACATGTGGTGCAAGCTGCCATCGACATGGCTCTTGAAGGTGACGCCCTGCTCGTCGAGCTTGCGCAGGCCGGACAGCGACATGACCTGGAAGCCGCCCGAATCCGTCAGGATCGGGCCGGGCCAGCGAATGAGTTCATGCAGACCACCGAGGCGGGCGACGCGCTCCGGGCCGGGGCGCAGCATCAGGTGGTATGTGTTGCCGAGGATGATGTCGGCGCCGCCTTCCTTGACCTGGTCGAGATACATGGCCTTGACCGTGCCGACGGTCCCTACGGGCATGAAGGCGGGCGTGCGGATCGTGCCGCGCGGCATGGTGATCTCGCCGAGGCGGGCCTTGCCGCTGGTGGCCTTCAGATTGAACGTGAAATTCTCGGACATCGGTCAGTCGTCTTTCCGGAAGAGCAGGCTGGAATCGCCGTAGGAGTAGAAGCGGTAGCCGGTCTC
This sequence comes from Hyphomicrobiales bacterium, assembly GCA_900473805.1. GTDB lineage: Bacteria > Pseudomonadota > Alphaproteobacteria > Rhizobiales > Rhizobiaceae > Allorhizobium. Next base: position 57,803 of record UCMS01000012.1, read on the forward strand.
GATGGCGTGGGCGTAAGCGCCCCGCATCGTGTCGAGGCCGGCGAAGGCGGAAACCAGCATGAAGAGCGTGGATTTGGGCAGGTGGAAATTGGTCATCAGCATGTCCACCGCCTTGAAGCGGTAGCCGGGCGTGATGAAGATGCCGGTTGCACCCGACCAGGCGGGGATGTTGCCATTGTCTTCGGCAGCACTTTCAAGCAGGCGCAACGAAGTCGTGCCGACGGCGATGATGCGGTTGCCGCGGGCCCGCACCGCGTTGAGAGCGGCTGCGGTCGAGGGCGAGATATAGCCGATCTCCTCGTGCATCTTGTGCTCGGTCGTATCATCCGCCTTGACCGGCAGGAAGGTGCCGGCACCGACATGCAGCGTCACGAAGTGGCGTTCGACACCGGCGGTGTCCAGTTTTGCAAAGAGATCGGGGGTGAAATGCAGGCCGGCGGTCGGTGCGGCGACCGCCCCCTCCTCGCGGGCATAGATGGTCTGGTAGTCGGCGCGATCCTTTTCGTCTTCCGGCCGCTTGGCGGCGATATAGGGCGGAAGCGGGATATGGCCGACGGTGGCGATGGCCTGATCGAGGTCGGGGCCTGAGAGGTCGAAGGCGAGCTCGATCTCGCCGGCCTCGCCCTTTTCGGCGACGGTGGCGACGAGGGAGCCCATCAGGCAGGCAGCGCCCTCGCCCTGCCCCGTGCCGAAATCGATGCGATCGCCGGTCTTGATGCGCTTGCCGGGCTTGGCGAAGGCCTTCCATCTGGAGGCACCGACGCGCATGTGCAGCGTGCAGGAGACGGCGATCTCTTCCGCACCTTCGCGGTGGCGGATGCCTTCGAGTTGGGCCGGGATGACCTTGGTGTCATTGAAGACGAGGGCGTCGCCGGGTCTCAGGAAGGACGGCAGATCATAGACGTGATGGTCTTCGAGCACGGGATTGGCATCGGGGCGCACCACGAGAAAACGGGCATGATCACGCGGGCTTGCGGGCCTCAGCGCGATGTTTTCATCCGTCAGGTCGAAGTCGAAGAGATCTACACGCATGGAAATCGGATCTGTTGTGGCGACGGACTAAACGCGAAAACCCGCCCGGGTGCCAGGCACCGAGGCGGGCTTGGTGTGGCTTTAAGCCGATCAGGCGTCGGCGGCAACCTTCATCGATACGATCGAATCGGGATCGGCCACGGGCTCACCCTTCTTGATCTGGTCGATGACGTCCATGCCTTCGATAACCTGACCCCAGACGGAGTACTGCTTGTTCAGCCACGGCGCGTCGGTGAAGCAGATGAAGAACTGGCTGTTGGCCGAGTTCGGGCTCTGCGAGCGGGCCATGGAGCAGGTGCCGCGGACATGCGGGGTGGCCGAGAATTCGGCCTTCAGGTCCGGCTTGTCGGAGCCGCCCATGCCGGCACGGCCGGGGTTGAAGCTGTCGCCGCCCTTCTTGCCGAACTTCACGTCGCCCGTCTGGGCCATGAAGTCTGCGATGACGCGGTGGAAGACGACGCCGTCATAGGCGCCTTCGCGCGACAGTTCCTTGATGCGGGCGACATGGCCGGGGGCCAGATCCGGGAAGAGCGCGATGACGACCTTGCCCTTGGTGGTTTCCATCAGGATGGTGTTTTCCGGATCCTTGATCTCGGCCATGGTGTTTCTCCTTGGTTGGGGCTTGGCGCCCGGTAGATATCAGTTGCGACCGACGGTGACCTTGACCATACGGTCCGGGTCCGTGACTTCGCCATTGCCGCCTTCGCCCCGCTTGATCTTGTCGACATATTCCATGCCGGCGACGACCTTGCCGACGACCGTGTACTGGCCGTTCAGGAAGCCGCCCTCGGCGAACATGATGAAGAACTGCGAATTGGCGGAGTTTGGATCCTGGCTGCGGGCCATGCCGACCGTCCCGCGCTCAAAGGGCGTGTTCGAAAATTCGGCTGGCAGGTCCGGCAGGTTCGAGCCGCCGGTGCCGGCACGCTGGGCGTCATAGCCGTTTTCCATATCACCATACTGAACGTCGCCGGTCTGGGCCATGAAGCCCTCGATGACACGGTGGAAAGCGACGTTGTCGTATTCACCAGCCGCCGCCAGCTTCTTGATCTGGGCGACGTGCTTCGGGGCGACGTCGGGCATCAGTTGGATGACGACCGGGCCATCCTTGAGCTGGATGGTCAGGTAGTCGTCATTCGACTGGGCCTGGGCCGAGCCGAAACCGACGACGGCAAAAAACAATGCGGTGGCAATATGGACGAGCTTCATGAGATCACTCCAGTTCGGGACTTGCGGGCTCAGCGCCCGTATTTGGATTTGAGGGCGGCCAGGACCGGACCGGGCACGAAGGCGCTCACATCGCCCCCCATGGCGGCGATCTGGCGGACCAATGTGGCGGTTATGGGCCGCGAGGCGGTGGCGGCGGGCAGAAAGACGGTCTGCAGGTCCGGTGCCATCTGGGCGTTCATGCCGGCCATCTGCATTTCGTAATCGAAATCGGTGCCGTCGCGCAGGCCGCGCACCAGGAGTTTGGCTTGTGCACGGCGGGCGGCATCGATGGCGAGATCGGAAAAGGAGACGACGTCGAGGTCCCCTGCCCGCTGCGGCAGCACAGCCTCCAAGGCGGATCTGATCAGAGCCGCCCGTTCATCATAAGAGAATAGCGGTGTCTTGCCCGGATGGGTGCCGATAGCGACCACGAGGCGGTCGGCGAGGTTCAATGCCTGCACAAGCACATCCAGATGACCGTTGGTCATCGGATCGAAGGAGCCAGGATAGAACGCGATTGCCATGGATACCCGATCTTTGGTTTCGACGCCTTTTGTCACGGAAGCCTTGTCATCGCAAGCGCCCGCCTTGCGAGATGCCGGCTTTGCCGCGCGCTTTTGTGCCGCGCTTTGGTCGTGAACGACAGATGAATGCCCTGTTCAAGGCCGCTTCAGGGCGGTGCTGGTAGTCATTCACCGTGCCTCGAACTCAAGACAAGCCAAGGACGTTCCCATGCTCGTTCTCCTGATCACCTCCGCAATTGCCGCCTCGCTTCTCGTCGAGCTCGGTCTTGCAGTCGTTCGCGACCTGATGGAGGCATCCGATCACGAAAACGAAGATGAACGCCAGATGAACAAGGTGTTCAAGAGCACTTCAGCCAGGTCTTGGTAAACCAGTTGCTACACTGCACGGGGAACCATTTCCGCGCACAACCATTTAACGGCAGCGAATGCCGGCTTTTGAAGGACTATCGCAATGCATGACAAAGTTACCCTGATCAACCTCGTCTGGATGATGATGATGACTGCCATGGTTGCTACTTCGGCAACCTTCTATGTCAAGGACAGCAACGACGCCAAGTTTTACGGCCCTCCGATGACCGCCCGCTACCACAGCTTCGGCCATTAATCGGACATCAAACCTTCGCCGCTAGAAACGTAACGTCACGCTGAAGAAGAAAGGGAAGACCATGTTTGTAACGCTCACGGTACTCGCCGCTCTGATCAGCGGCATGTTCGTCGCCTCGGTCGCATCGACGATCACGGCGTTGAAGCGCGAAGACGAAGATTTCCGGGCCATGGTGGAGCGCCGCAAGGCCTTCTGAGCCCCAATACAAGCGGTCAAGCCGGTGGATCCACCCGCCAGGTCTTACAGAAAGCCGCATCGAACTTGATGCCATACCTCCGTCAAAAAGCCCGCTCGGACTGATCGTCCGGCGGGCTTTTCGATTGTCAATACCAGCATTTATTCGCCGTCCAAGCGAGATTAGCCGGCCTTGATTAGGGCCGGCTCCTTGTCTCATTCGGCGGTGGGTTCGCCCTCGCCTGCTGCATCGCCTGCAGCCGGGGCCTCGATAGCCGCTTCAACGCCAGATTCGGCGACGGCTTCGCCGTCAACCACCTCATCTTCGCCTTCCGGCTCGCTGATGCGCTCGACGGATACAACCTTCTCGTCCTTGGCAGTTGAGAAGATGGTAACGCCCTTGGTCGCGCGGCTGGCGATACGGATGCCATTCACCGGCACGCGGATCAGCTGACCGCCGTCGGAGACCAGCATCAGCTGGTCCTTTTCCTCGACCGGGAAGGCAGCGACCAGTTCGCCGATTTCCGCCGTCTTGGAGGTATCGGTGGCACGGATGCCCTTGCCGCCGCGACCCGAGGTGCGGAAGTCGTAGGACGAGGAGCGCTTGCCGAAGCCCTTGACCGAAACCGTCAGAACGAACTGCTCGCGGGCCTTGAGCTCCTGGTAGCGATCTTCGGCGAGTTCGCCTTCTTCCGCGACTTCCTCACCCAACAGTGCGATATCGTCTTCGTCGACGCCGCTTGCGCGACGTTCGACGGCCGAGCGCTTGAGATAGGCGGCGCGCTCCCAGGGTTCGGCGTCGACATGGCCGAGAATGGTCATGGAAATCAGCCGGTCGCCGTCCGCCAGCGTCAGGCCACGCACACCGATCGAGTTGCGGCCGGCAAAGACGCGGACCTCGTCGACCGGGAAGCGGATCGCCTGGCCAAGTGCTGTGGTCAGCAGCACGTCGTCACGATCGGTGCAGGTCTCGACGGCGAGGATTTCGTCGCCCTCTTCCTCGAGCTTCATCGCGATCTTGCCGTTGCGGTTGACCTGGATGAAGTCGGACAGCTTGTTGCGGCGCACCGTGCCACGGGTCGTCGAGAACATGACGTCCAGGTTCTCCCAGCTCGTCTCGTCCTCGGGCAACGGCATGATCGAGGTGATGCGCTCGCCGGGTTCCAGCGGGAACATGTTGATCATGGCCTTGCCACGCGAGGTCGGCGTGCCGATCGGCAGGCGCCAGACCTTTTCCTTATAGACGATGCCGCGCGAGGAGAAGAACAGCACAGGCGTATGGGTGTTTGCAACGAAGAGACGGGTTGCGAAATCCTCGTCCTTCATGGCCATGCCGGAGCGGCCCTTGCCGCCGCGACGCTGGGCGCGATAGGTCGTCAGCGGCACGCGCTTGATGTAGCCCGCATGGGAAACGGTCACGACCATTTCTTCGCGGGCGATCAGGTCCTCGTCATCCATATCCGGACCGCCGTCGACGATCTGGGTGCGGCGCGGGGTGCCGAATTCGTCACGGATTGCGGAGAACTCGTCCTTGACAATCTGCTGGATGCGGACGCGCGACGACAGGATGTCGAGATAATCCGAAATCTCGACGCCGATCTTGTTCAGTTCCTCATCGATTTCGTCACGACCGAGAGCGGTCAGGCGAGCAAGGCGCAGTTCGAGGATGGCGCGGGCCTGCTCTTCCGACAGGTTGTAGGTCAGGTCCTCATTGATCCGGTGACGGGGATCGTCAATCAGGCGGATCAGCGCCTCGACATCATGAGCCGGCCAGCGGCGGGTCATCAGCTGTTCACGGGCGGTTGCCGGATCGGGCGCTTTGCGGATCAGCGCGATGACTTCGTCGATATTGGCAACGGCGATCGCCAGGCCGACCAAGACATGGGCGCGCTCGCGAGCCTTGCGCAGCAGATACTTGGTGCGGCGGCTGACGACTTCCTCACGGAAGGTGACGAAGGCGCGCAGCATATCGAGCAGCGTCAGCTGTTCCGGCTTGCCGCCGTTCAGCGCCACCATGTTGCAGCCGAAGGAGGTCTGCAGCGGGGTGTACCGGTAAAGCTGGTTCAGGATGACATCGGCATTGGCGTCGCGCTTCAGTTCGATGACGACGCGGTAGCCGTCGCGGTCGGATTCGTCGCGCAGGTCGGAGATGCCCTCGATGCGCTTTTCGCGCACGAGCTCGGCCATCTTCTCGATCATCGTGGCCTTGTTCACCTGATAGGGGATCTCGGTGATGATGATCTGCTCGCGGTCGCCGCGCATCGGCTCGACGCGGGCGACGCCACGCATGACGACGGAGCCCCTGCCCGTCTCATAGGCCGACTTGATGCCGGAACGGCCCAGGATAATTGCGCCGGTCGGGAAGTCCGGACCTGGGATGATCTGCATCAATTCCGGAAGTTCGATCGCCGGATTGTCGATGAGCGCCGTGCAGCCGTCGAGAACTTCGCTCAGATTGTGCGGCGGAATGTTGGTCGCCATACCGACCGCGATACCACCGGCGCCGTTGACCAGCAGGTTCGGGAACTTGGCGGGAACGACGACCGGCTCCTGCATGGTGCCGTCGTAGTTGTCGCGGAAGTCGACCGTTTCCTTGTCGAGGTCGTCGAGCAGCGCGTGCGAGACCTTCTGCAGGCGGCATTCCGTGTAACGCTGGGCGGCCGGCGGGTCACCGTCGACGGAACCGAAATTGCCCTGACCATCGATGAGCGGCATGCGCAGCGACCAGGGCTGTGCCATGCGGGCCAGCGCGTCGTAGATCGCGGCGTCGCCATGCGGGTGATACTTACCCATGACGTCGCCGGTGACGCGGGCGCTCTTGACGTATTTCTTGTTCCAGTCGAGGCCGAGCTCGTTCATGCCGTAGAGGATACGCCGATGCACCGGTTTCAAACCGTCACGAACGTCCGGCAGGGCGCGGCTCACGATGACGCTCATGGCGTAATCGAGATACGACCGCTGCATTTCCTCCATGATGGAAATCGGCTGGATGTCGGACGGGAACTTGCCGCCGCCGGGAGTGCTTTGCTCAGTCAAATCAGGTCACGATCTCTGTTCGGAATCACTGCGGAATTTATAGCGGAACGGGCGCGGATGCGCCAATTTCGGGCCCGGTTATAAACAGGCTTTTGCGGCGGGGCAAAGGCATTCGGCATATTAGACGCGGCCCGTCCCTTGCCAGTGGACATGGGCTTTGACTTTATGGGTGCCAACGCCCAAGGAGACGGATGATGGCCAGTACCGAAACGATGATCAGCGCACTCACCACCTTGCTGGTCACGGTCGACCCGCCGGGTCTAGCGCCGCTCTTTCTCGGCCTGACGCAGGGCATGAACCAGGCGCAGCGGCATCAGGTCGCCGTGCGCGGTGCCGTGATGGGCTTCGCCATCCTGACCGTCTTCGCGCTGTTCGGGGCAAGCATCCTTTCCGCGCTCGGCATTTCGATGGGTGCGTTTCGCATTGCCGGCGGACTAATGCTCTTTGCCATCGCGTTCGAGATGATCTTCGAGAAACGCAACGAGCGTAAGGAGAAGACCACGGGCGACGCGATCACCAAGGATCACATCCACAACCTCGCGGTCTTCCCGCTGGCCATTCCATTGATTGCCGGTCCCGGCGCGATTTCGGCAACGGTGCTGATTTCCGGAACGATGGATGGCTGGGCTGGCAAGCTTCAGCTGATCACGGTGATTGCCGCCGTGCTCGCACTCGTCTTCGTCTCGCTCTACCTGGCCGACCGGCTGAACCGGTTCCTCGGTGTCACCGGACGGGCGCTGCTGACACGCCTGCTTGGTGTGCTGCTTGCGGCACTGTCGGTGCAGTTCGTCGTGGATGGGGTAAAGTCCGCCTTCGGCGCCTAGCCGAGCAAGGGCATAATCGACCGGCAATCGGCAGGCGCTTCGGTTATTGCCTAATTTCAGAATTTCGATGCGCGTCACCCTGCCCTTTTGGCCGGATGGCATGCCGACACGAAAAAGGGAGCCGAAGCTCCCTTTGGGATAGGCGTCGATGACCTGCGATCAGAACGGGATGTCGTCGTCGAGATCGCGCGAGAATCCACCGGACGGGGCGCTGCCGCCGCGGCTTGCGCCACCAGAAGAGCCGCCTCGCGACGGGGCCGGCGAGCCGTAGCCGCCGTCGTAACCACCGCCACCATAGCTGTCGCCACCGAAGTCGTTTCCACCACGCGAGGCGCCGCCACCATCACCGCGGCCGCCAAGCATGGTGAGATTGCCGTTGAAGCCCTGCAGGACGACTTCGGTCGAGTAACGGTCATTGCCGTTCTGGTCCTGCCACTTGCGGGTCTGCAACTGGCCCTCGACATAAACCGTCGAGCCCTTCTTCAGATACTGCTCGGCGACCTTGCAGAGGCCTTCGTTGAAGATGACGACCTGATGCCACTCGGTCTTTTCCTTGCGCTCGCCGCTGTTCTTGTCGCGCCAGCTTTCAGACGTCGCGATGCGCAGGTTGGCGATCGGTCGGCCGTCCTGGGTCCGGCGGATTTCGGGATCGGCTCCGAGATTGCCGATCAGAATGACCTTGTTGACGCTACCAGCCATGACACTCACCTTACTGCCGCGCCGCCGCGGCGTTCAAACTTCAATCAATTTGCACCTTATCCCAATCGCTCGCGCGAATGGGCGTTCCGACCGTATAATCCACAGAATGTGGTTCTTTAAAAAATGTTCTTTATTTGTTCTAGTATTTCCGTATGATCCTGTCAACAGAATCGAAATTGCACGGCGGCGGCTTCTTGTGCCTCGACTCGGGGGCTCCGTTGACTACATAAGGATAGTTCTCCCAGGAACAGTCCCCTTCCCTTTGCCGATCAGAGCCTGACATGAGCGAACTCAAGACCATTTCCATCCGTGGCGCGCGCGAGCACAATCTGAAGGGCATCGACCTCGATCTGCCGCGCAACAGCCTGATCGTGATGACCGGGCTGTCCGGCTCGGGCAAGTCGTCGCTCGCTTTCGACACCATCTACGCCGAAGGCCAGCGGCGTTACGTCGAGAGCCTTTCGGCCTATGCACGTCAGTTTCTGGAAATGATGCAGAAGCCGGACGTCGACCAGATCGAGGGTCTGTCGCCGGCGATTTCGATCGAGCAGAAGACGACCTCGCGCAATCCGCGTTCGACGGTCGGCACGGTCACCGAAATCTACGACTATATGCGCCTCCTGTTTGCGCGCGTCGGCATTCCCTATTCCCCGGCGACGGGCCTGCCGATCGAGAGCCAGACGGTCAGCCAGATGGTCGACCGGATCCTGGCACTGGAGGAAGGCACGCGCCTCTATATCCTGGCGCCGATGATCCGCGGCCGCAAGGGCGAGTACAAGAAGGAACTCGCCGAGCTGATGAAGAAGGGGTTTCAGCGCGTCAAGATCGACGGGCAATTCTATGAGATCGCCGAGGCACCGACGCTCGACAAGAAATACAAGCATGACATCGACGTGGTGGTCGACCGCGTGGTGGTGCGCCCCGACATTGCTAGCCGTCTCGCCGACAGTTTGGAGACCTGCCTGCGGCTCGCCGACGGTCTGGCCGTTGCCGAATATGCCGACAAGCCGCTTCCGCCGGAGGAAACCGCGGCTGGCGGTTCGGCCAACAAGTCGCTTAACGAAACGCATGAACGGGTGCTGTTCTCGGAGAAGTTCGCCTGCCCGGTTTCCGGCTTCACCATTCCGGAAATCGAGCCGCGGCTCTTCTCCTTCAACAATCCCTTCGGCGCCTGCCCGACCTGCGACGGTCTGGGCAGCCAGCAGAAGATCGACGAGGCACTGATCGTGCCTGAGGTCCATCGCAAGCTGAATGACGGGGCGATTGCGCCCTGGGCCAAGTCGAGCTCGCCTTACTACAACCAGACGCTCGATGCGCTCGGCAAGGCTTTTGGCTTCAAGCTGACCTCGAAATGGTCGGATCTCTCGGAGGCTGCGCAGAAGGCAATCCTTCACGGCACGGAAGAGAAGATCGACTTCCATTATGCCGACGGTGCGCGCTCCTATACCACGACCAAGACTTTTGAGGGCATCGTGCCCAACCTCGAACGGCGCTGGAAGGAGACGGACAGTGCCTGGGCGCGCGAGGAGATCGAGCGCTTCATGTCGGCCGCCCCCTGCCCGGCCTGTAATGGTTTCCGCCTGAAGCCGGAGGCGCTGGCGGTGAAGATCAACGGGTTGCATATCGGTCAGGTCACCGACATGGCGATCCGCAATGCAGGCGCCTGGTTCGAGGATCTGCCGGCCAAGCTCACCGACAAGCAGAACGAGATCGCGGTCCGCATCTTGAAGGAGATCCGCGAACGCCTGCGCTTCCTCAACGATGTCGGGCTCGACTATCTCTCGATGTCGCGCAATTCCGGCACGCTGTCGGGTGGCGAAAGCCAGCGCATTCGTCTGGCGTCGCAGATCGGTTCGGGTCTGACGGGCGTTCTCTACGTGCTCGACGAGCCGTCGATCGGCCTGCATCAGCGCGACAATGCCCGGCTTCTCGAGACGCTGAAGCACCTACGCGACATCGGCAATACCGTGATCGTCGTCGAGCATGACGAGGATGCAATCCTGACGGCCGATTATGTCGTCGACATCGGGCCGGCGGCCGGCATTCATGGCGGCCAGGTGATCGCGCAAGGGTCGCCGCAGGACATTATGGCCAATCCAAAGTCGCTGACGGGCAAATACCTGACCGGCGAATTGGGTGTCAGCGTTCCCGCCCAGCGGCGCAAGCCGAAGAAGGGGCAGCAGATCAAGGTGGTCGGCGCCAAGGGCAACAACCTGAAGAACGTGACGGCCTCGATCCCGCTCGGCGTGTTCACCGCCGTGACCGGTGTGTCCGGTGGCGGCAAGTCGACCTTCCTGATCGAGACGCTCTACAAGGCGGCGGCGCGGCGTGTCATGGGCGCGCGTGAAAATCCGGCAGAACATGAGCGCATCGACGGCTTCGAGTTCATCGACAAGGTGATCGACATCGATCAGTCGCCGATCGGCCGCACGCCGCGCTCGAACCCGGCGACCTATACCGGTGCCTTCACGCCGATCCGCGATTGGTTCACCGGCCTGCCGGAAGCCAAGGCGCGCGGCTATCAGGCCGGGCGCTTCTCGTTCAACGTCAAGGGCGGGCGCTGCGAGGCCTGCCAGGGCGACGGCGTGATCAAGATCGAGATGCATTTCCTGCCGGACGTCTATGTCACCTGCGACGTCTGCCACGGCAAGCGCTACAATCGCGAAACGCTGGATGTCACCTTCAAGGGCAAGTCGATCGCCGACGTGCTCGACATGACGGTCGAGGAAGGCGTCGAATTCTTTCAGGCGGTCCCGGCGGTGCGCGACAAGCTGCAGGCGCTCTATGATGTCGGCCTCGGCTATATCAAGGTCGGCCAGCAGGCGAACACGCTGTCGGGCGGCGAGGCGCAGCGCGTCAAGCTTGCCAAGGAACTGTCGAAGCGCTCGACCGGGCGCACGCTCTATATCCTTGACGAGCCGACCACCGGCCTGCATTTCCACGACGTCGCCAAGCTTCTGGAAATGCTGCAGGAACTGGTCAATCAGGGCAACAGCGTCGTGGTCATCGAGCACAATCTCGAGGTGATCAAGACGGCCGACTATATTCTCGACTTCGGCCCTGAGGGCGGCGATGGCGGCGGCCAGATCGTGGCCCAGGGCACGCCGGAAGAGGTCGTGAAGGTGGAGGCGTCCTACACGGGGCAGTTCCTCAAGGAGCTTCTGGAGCGTCGGCCGGTGAAGAAGGTTCAGGCGGCGGAGTGACTTTGTTGAGCGACACCCTGCAGCGCATTGTCCATTTGGTTCGTGACAAGAAGCTGCGGGTTTCCGCTCATGCGCTGGAGAGGCTGCTAAGCTACCGTCTCCTGATTGAGCCCCTGCTCGATGGAATATCGGACGCCGTCCTGGTTGAGGATTACCCGGACTATTTCAAGGGACCCGCAGTACTGGTTTTGCAGTTCGATGAGGCTGGAGAGCCAATTCATCTGGTCTGGGGGATGCCGGCAGGTGCGCAAGAGCCTGCAGTGCTCGTGACGGTCTATCGGCCTGATCCGGACCGCTGGACGGAGAATTATTCCAGGAGGAACGCTGGATGATCACATCATTGCACATGGTCCGGGAAGGCGATCTCGCGGTCGAGGTGTCCGTCGCCATGGATGACGCTGCGGGATCGTGGGGAACCGGCGCTGGGCTGGACGAAATCCGTAAATTGGACCGAGCGAGAGACGCGCTGCGACGGGGGGATCTGCCAGCGGCTGCACGCGAAGGCCGCGTCTATCGGCTGGTTCTGCAAGATGTCGATCAGGCGGCTGGATTTGGTGAAACCGAACAGGATGTATGGCAACCATGACCAAATCAGGCACGATCCGCTGCGGTATCGGCGGCTGGACCTTCGATCCGTGGGACGATCGTTTCTATCCGTCCGACCTGCCGAAGAAGCGCCAGTTGGAATATGCTAGCCGGCAGCTGACGGCGATCGAGGTCAACGGCACCTATTACTCCAGCCAGAAGCCGGCGACCTTTGCCAAATGGGCGTCGGAGGTGCCGGAGAATTTCGTCTTTTCGCTCAAGGCCAGCCGCTATTGCACCAATCGCAAGATCCTCGCGGAGGCTGGGCCTTCGATCGAGAAATTCGTGAATCAGGGTATCGAGGAGCTTGGACCGCATCTGGGGCCGATCCTCTGGCAGTTCATGGGTACGAAGAAGTTCGACGCAGAGGATTTCGAAGCCTTTCTCGGCCTTCTTCCGAAAACCCTGAACGGGCTTCCGCTGCGCCATGTGGTCGAGCCTCGGCACGAGAGCTTTCTCGTCCCCGAATTCATCGACATGCTGCGGCGCCACCATGTGGCGGCCGTCTGTGCCGATCACCCCGATTATCCGATGTTTGCCGACCCGACCACCGACTTCGTCTATGCCCGCCTGCAAAAAGGGACGGACGAGACACCAACCTGTTATCCGCCCAAGGAGATCGATGCCTGGGGGCAGCGGTTCAAGACCTATGCTGCCGGCGGGGTGCCGGACGATCTGAACCTGGTTGCGAAAGACGAGCCGGCCAAGACCGTGGCACGGGACGTGTTCGCGTTCTTCATTTCGGGCGGCAAGGTGAATGCCCCGCGCGGGGCGATGGAGTTGCAGAAGCGCGTCGGGTGAGCGGCAGCATTGCGCCTGGCAAGCGTCAATTTGTGACATTGGCGAAACTGGACTAGGCTCGGTCGCAGAGTCGCGGGCACAACCGCGCTCCAGGCTGCATGCTCCTCGTTTTTGGACGTGCACGTCCGGGATTTGAGCGTTCGGGGCATCAGCCATGTCGGGTATCGCCGTCTTCATCCATCTCGCGGGCGCGGTCGCCCTGCTTCTGTGGGCAACGCGTTTGGTGCGCACGGGTATCGAACGCGCCTATGGCGGTGTGCTGAAGGACAAGCTGCGACTTGCGATCGGCAACCGGTTTTCAGCGGCGCTGGCTGGGTTCCTGTTCGCTGTCGCCCTTCAAAGTGCCACCGCGGTTGCGCTGATCGTCGCGTCGTTCACGGCGGCGGGTTATGTCAGTTCTGCAATCGGCATTGCCACGCTGCTGGGGGCCGATTTCGGATCCGCCTTTGTCGTGCGCATCCTGCGCTATGACCTCTCGCTTCTCATGCCAATCCTGCTGCTTGCCGGGACCGTTGCCTTCCGTGCCACCAATGCGCGCCATTGGCGACAACTCGGCCGGATCCTGTTCGGGCTCGGCCTCCTGCTGCTGTCGCTCCGTCTGATCGGTGAGGCATCCGCACCCTTGCGCGAAAGCCGGATCCTGCCGGTCCTTTTCAACTATCTCGCAGGGGACTGGATCAGCGCCTTCCTGCTTGCGGCATTGCTCGCCTGGGCCTTCCATTCCAGTGTCGCCGCGATCCTGCTTACGGCTTCGCTTGCCGACCAGCACCTCATCCCGGATGCGCTGATCATCCCGCTGGTGCTCGGCATCAACTTCGGTGCGGCCGTCATAGCAGCACTTCTCACCAAAAACGCCGAGCCGCTGACCCGGGTGGTTCCTTTGGGGAACGTCGTCATCCGGGGGCTGATGACACTGTTGGCGCTGGCTTTGCAATTTGCGGTGACGGCCAGCCCCGCGTTGTTTTCGACCCATCCCGGCGAGGCCGTCGTCCTGGTTCACCTGGCGATGAATGGTGCGGTGCTGGTTCTCGGATTGCCCTTTGCCGGCCTGGTGGCGAGGACCCTTGAACGTTTTGTGTCGGTGAACAGCGCTCCTGCCGCCAATGACGATCGACTGTCGGCGCTCAACCCCGTCGACCTTGGAAATCCGGCACAGGCGATCAGCAATGCGACACGCGAAGTGTTGACGGTTTGCGACAAGACGGAAGTGATGTTGAACGGGATCTTCGAACTCTTCGAACAGTGGGATCCGAAGAAGACGCAGCGGATCGAGACGCTCGATGACCAGATCGACGCCATACACCGCGACATCAAATTCTATCTGGCGCGGATTTCGGAGACTGCGCTCGACCAAACTTCGGCGGCGCAGTGCCAGAACCTGCTCGGCGCGACGATCAAGATCGAGCAGGCGGCCGACATCATTTCGCAGAACATGCTGACCCGCGCCCGCAAGAAGAGCGAGCGCAAGGCGTCCTTTTCGGCGGAGGGCTGGGCAGAGCTCTGCGCGATGCACAACGAGGTTCTTCAGAACGCGCATCTTGCGTTCAATCTCTTGGTCACCCGCGACGTGGAACATGCACGTCAGCTGGTCGCCCGCAAGGAAGCCATCCGCAACCTCGTGAAGGCAAGCGAGGAGAAACATCTGCAGCGCCTGCGCCAGGGCAATGCCGCGAGCTTCGATTCAAGTTCGCTTCACATCGACACCATGCGGGACCTGAAGGAGATCAATTCCCTGTTCGTGTCCATCGGGTATCCGCTGCTCGAGGGAGAAGGTCTGTTGCGGCGAAGCCGTCTGGTGCAGCCGGCGGAACTCTGAAGCCACGATCAGCGTGAGCGCTATAAAGGCAGTACGGCGTTGGCGAGGTCCTCCGCCGTGAGCCCCGCACCTACCCGCAAGGCGGCCTTGCCATGAAGATGAACACCGGCGCAAGCGGCTTCGAATGCCGGGAGGCCCTGGGCCAGCAGGGCACCGATAATTCCGGCAAGCACGTCACCTGATCCGGCGGTCGCCAGGGTCGGCGGCGCCTCTTCCTCAATGGCCGCCCGTCCATCGGGAGATGCGATAACGGTGTCCGCGCCTTTATAAACGACGACGGATCCAAGAGCGGCGGCGGCAGCAAGGGCCTTTGCCGGCTTTCCGAGCGTTTCGTCTGTGGCAATCTCCGGAAACAACCTGGCAAATTCGCCTTCATGCGGCGTGACGATCAGGCGGGGAGATTGGTCAGCGAAAGCGGCTGCGAGAAGACCACGATATTCGCGGAAAGCCGTTATTCCGTCGGCGTCGAGAACCAAACGTCTGTCGGCATTGCCAAGGCGGATAGCGAAGTTTCGCGCCTTTGTGTGATCGCCAAAACCGGGGCCGAGAACAAACGTCTGGCGGCGCCCATCCTGCAGATAGGTTTCGAGATCGGCTTCCTCTTCCAGCGCAGCCAACATGATGGCGGTCAGGTGCGCCGCATTGGTCGCCATCGCAGCGCCGGGAGAGGCAAGCGTGACGAGCCCTGCCCCGGCCTTCAGTCCTGCCATCGCACTGAGACGTGCAGCTCCCGTTGCCGCCTCCGGACCTGAGAATACGGTCAGGTGGCCGCGCCGGTATTTGTGGTCGGAGGTTTCCAGATTGCGATGGCCGGCCTTCCAGGTCTCGGGCCCATTGACCCGGAGAGAGCCGGCCTCGGCCGTGACCAGGCGCCATGGAATCCCGATATCGAATACCTCCAGTCGTCCGCAGAGGTCGCGACCCGGTAAAAGCAGGTGGCCGGGCTTGCGGGCCATGAACGTGACCGTATGGGTTGCACGAAAGGCGGCGCCACGCACTTGACCGGTCGCCCCGTCCAGACCGGAGGGCAGATCGACCGCGACGACCGGCAAACGGGCATCGGCCACAGCCTGGATGCAGGCTGCGACGACCGGCGCGACATCGCGGGTGAGGCCGGCACCGAACAGCGCATCAATGACCACGTCGCCTGGCATGGGTGTGTAGGTCGCAATATCTGTCGACAGGCCGGCAAAATTTTCCCGGGCGCGGGCGGCGTCTCCCTTCAAGCTGCTCGGGTCCCCCAGGTGACAGACGACAAGATCTGCGCCCGCCCGGCGCAGGGCATCGCCGCAGATGTACCCATCCCCGCCGTTATTGCCCGGACCGCACAGCACCACAAAACGCAACGCGCCCGGGAAATGCCGCAACGCGGTGGCAGCGACGGCCTCGCCCGCACGACGCATCAGGTCATAACTGTCCTGGCCGTTTGCGGCTGCTGCGGCGTCGACCCGAGCCATGGCGGCCGGTGTCAGCAAGAGTGAATGCTTGGCAAGGATCATGGGACGGTTAGAGCAGAAATCGATCGGGATTCAAAGCGACACAAATTTGTGCATATGCAAACGCCTTAATAATACGCAGTTGCACACACATTAATCATTAATGTTGCGAAATACGGTCCAGGAGCAAAGACTTAGCACAGTGGATCATTCTGAAAAATGATCGGCGAAAATCGAAATTTTCGTCCTTCCGGGCTGGCTTTTCGATCCGATTTGGCGGAGATTTGGCCCGCCGGGCGAAGGAAGCGAGCGATTTTGCGGATTTTTCGGAAAAGACTGGCACGTTCCATGCATTCAATCCGGCGAACGGGGCTCATCCCGTTCATTGAGGGAAGCGGAGAGAAATTTTCTCATGAAAAAGATCGAAGCGATCATTAAGCCTTTCAAGCTCGACGAAGTGAAGGAAGCCCTTCAGGAAGTCGGCCTGCAGGGTATCACCGTGACGGAAGCCAAGGGTTTCGGTCGCCAGAAGGGCCATACGGAGCTCTATCGCGGCGCGGAATATGTGGTGGACTTCCTGCCGAAGGTGAAGGTCGAAGTGGTACTGGCGGACGAAAACGTGGAAGCCGTGATCGACGCCATCCGCAATGCGGCCCAGACGGGTCGTATCGGAGACGGCAAGATCTTCGTCTCCAATGTCGAGGAAGTCGTCCGCATCCGGACCGGCGAGACCGGCATCGACGCCATCTAATCAAGCCCGGCACCTAGGGAGGCCGGGTTCATATCGTCAGCTCTTGCGAGGAAGAAAATAACATGACGACCGCAAACGATATTCTGAAACAGATCAAGGACAACGACGTAAAGTTCGTCGACCTGCGCTTTACCGACCCGAAGGGCAAGCTGCAGCACGTCACCATGGACATCGCCTGTGTCGACGAAGACATGTTCGCCGATGGCGTCATGTTCGACGGCTCGTCGATTGCTGGCTGGAAGGCCATCAACGAGTCCGACATGGTGCTGATGCCCGACCCGGCGACGGTCCATATGGACCCCTTCTTCGCCCAGTCGACCATGGTCATCCTCTGCGACATTCTCGATCCGGTTTCCGGCGAAGCCTATAACCGCGACCCGCGCGGCACGGCCAAGAAGGCCGAAGCCTATCTGAAAGCCTCGGGCATCGGCGACACCATCTTCGTCGGTCCGGAAGCCGAGTTCTTCGTCTTCGACGACGTCAAGTACAAGGCCGACCCTTACAACACCGGGTTCAAGCTCGATTCGTCCGAGCTGCCGTCGAACGACGACACCGATTACGAAACCGGCAACCTCGGTCACCGTCCGCGCGTCAAGGGCGGCTATTTCCCGGTTCCGCCGATCGACAGCCTGCAGGACATGCGTTCCGAAATGCTGACGGTTCTCGGCGAAATGGGCGTCGTCGTCGAAAAGCATCACCACGAAGTGGCTGCTGCCCAGCACGAGCTCGGCATCAAGTTCGACACGCTGGTGCGCAATGCCGACAAGATGCAGATCTACAAGTATGTCGTGCATCAGGTGGCCAACGCCTATGGCAAGACCGCGACCTTCATGCCGAAGCCGATCTTCGGTGACAATGGTTCGGGCATGCACGTGCACATGTCGATCTGGAAGGACGGCAAGCCCTCCTTCGCCGGTGACGAATATGCTGGCCTGTCGGAAAGCTGCCTCTACTTCATCGGCGGCATCATCAAGCATGCCAAGGCGATCAATGCCTTCACCAACCCCTCGACCAACTCCTACAAGCGTCTGGTCCCGGGTTACGAGGCGCCGGTTCTGCTCGCCTACTCTGCCCGCAACCGTTCGGCCTCCTGCCGCATTCCGTTCGGCTCCAATCCGAAGGCCAAGCGCGTCGAGGTCCGCTTTCCCGACCCGACGGCGAACCCCTATCTCGGCTTCGCCGCCATGCTGATGGCTGGCCTCGACGGCATCAAGAACAAGATCCATCCGGGCAAGGCCATGGACAAGGATCTCTACGACCTGCCGCCGAAGGAACTGAAGAAGATCCCGACCGTCTGCGGTTCGCTGCGCGAAGCGCTGGAAAGCCTCGACAAGGATCGCAAGTTCCTGACCGCCGGCGGCGTCTTCGACGACGACCAGATCGATTCGTTCATCGAACTGAAGATGCAGGAAGTCATGCGCTTCGAAATGACCCCGCATCCGGTCGAATACGACATGTACTACTCCGTCTGATCGACGCGAGTTCAATTGAGACAACGCCGGCGGCCGCACCGCCGGCGTTTTTCGTCTCGGGTCCCGATCTGCGTCGATGACTGTTTCGGCGAGGGGGGATACAGGATAGCGCCTGTCGGACGCCCCCTCTCGCAGACGCTGCCGCTCCGCCTTGAAAGTGTTTTTGCCGCCATGGCCGCCGATCTGAAACCCGCCGCAACCCAAACCGCCGCAAGTCGGGCGCCTGCACCGCGTCTCCTCGACTGGTCCCTCTTCCTGCTGGCTCCTGTCTTCTTTTCGTCGAACCTGATTTTCGGGCGCGGCATCACGGGGGAGATGGGGCCGTTCACGACAGCGCTGATCCGCTGGGCGGGATCCGCTCTCATCATGTCGCCGATCGTCTGGCGCCATCGGCGCGAATGTCTGGCCTTTGTCCGCAGTCACACCGTGCTGTGGCTGGTGCTCGGCATTCTCGGCATGGGCATTTGTGGAGGGGTCGTCTATTGGGCACTGACGCTCACGACCGCATCAAATGCAACGCTGATCTACACGACCTCCTCGCTCTTCATCATCCTGTTCGAATGGCTGTTTGCGGGACGTGGCATCCGGTTGGGGGAGATAGCCGGCATGGTGATCGCCTTCACAGGCGTTGCGGCGATCGTGCTGAAAGGCGATCTCGCCGCCATCCTGCATCTGCGCTTCAACCTGGGGGATCTCGCCATTCTGGTGGCAGCCATCTCGTTTGCGGTCTACTCGATCCTTTTGCGGCGCCCCGGGATCCGGGCGATGCCGCCCCTGCCCCTGTTCGGGCTGCTGGCACTGTCCGGTGCGATCGTTCTTCTGCCGCCGGGTATCGCTGAGATCGTGTCCGGCGGTCTATTGCCGGATACTCCCAAGGATTTCGCCATGCTGGGCGGCATCATCCTATTTGCGTCGCTCGCGGCCTTCTACTGCTTCCAGCACGCGGTTCATGTCTTCGGTGCGGGGATTGCCGGTATGACCCTCTACCTGATGCCGCCAACCTCAATACTGATGGCGGTGATCTTTCTGGGCGAGACATTCGAGAGATACCATGCTGCAGGCATCATCCTGGTGACGTCGGGGCTGGTAATGGCAACGGCGCCGCGCCGCCGGACAGCGTAAGGAAACGGCACGGAAACTGCATGTCTTGATTTCGGAAGACCTTCTTCCCAAATATCTTAGGGAAAGGAAATGAAGCCATGAAACAAAGAAGCGCTAAATTTGGTATCGGGGATGTCGTTCGGCACAAGGTCTTTCCGTTCCGCGGCGTCGTCTTCGATGTAGATCCGGAATTCGCAAATTCCGAGGAATGGTGGAATGCAATCCCGGCCGAGGTCCGTCCCGCCAAGGACCAACCCTTCTATCATCTCCTCGCGGAGAATGCGGAAACCGAATATGTCGCCTATGTCTCCGAGCAGAATCTCGAGACGGACGAGAGCGAGGAGCCGCTGCGCAATCCCCAGATCCAGCAGATCTTCGAGCCGCAGCAGACCGGCCGCTACAAACCCCGGATGAACTACGCCCACTGAGGCCGCTCGTCCAATAGCCAAACAAAAGCGCCCGCGTCAGACCGACGCGGGCGCTTTTGTTCTATTCCTGCGTTGATCGAAATCCGATCAATTGCCCTGCTTGGCAGCATTCTGAGCGTCGGTGATCGCCTTATTACGCTCTTCCTGCTTCTTCTGCATGGCTTCCTGCAGCATACGCTGGCGTTCCTCAGCCTGCGACTGCGACATCGCTTCGCCATCGAATGCGCCGGTAAAACCTTCAAGCGGGATTTTGATCGGGTTCGGTGCGCGGCGGAAGTTGATCGAGGTGAAGACCACTTCGCCGCCCTTCTTCAGGCTGGAGATGATCGCGTCGGTCAGCGGAATTTCAGCGGTGCAACGGTCCGGCAGGCAGACGGCGTAGTCGAGCTTGGTGCCCTTGCCGCCATCGATCTGCATGAGAACGCCCGGCGGAATCAGGCGAGCCGACGGAACCGTCACCTGCAGCAGCTTGCGGTTGACCTTACCTTCGACCGTGATCAGGCCGACAGCCGTGATCAACTGGCCGTTGGCGGCGACGAGCTGGTTCTGGACGACGCAAATATCGGAATCTTCCTGCTTCGAGCAGGTCTTGAACCATTTGGCCGGTGCCGGTGCAGCGTCCTGGGCCTGGGCTACAGCCGGCATGGCAGCGGCTGCGAAGGACAGTGCGAGTGCAGACAAAGCCGTCCGCGTGGCGTTGTTAACTGTGAACATCATTCGTATTCCGTCTCCTGAAAACCCCTGTCGCGCGGACTTTATGCCGCGTCATTCACCGGCCTGCTCGGCGCTCACCTGTCGGGCAAATGAGGCAAATGCATGGCCTGGCGATCCGGCCATCGTGTTACATCGCGGCGGCCGGAATATCCAGCTTTTCTTTGATGTCGGCACGACTCGCCTATGGCTCGTGTCACACGGGCATGTGTTGGATTTGTGGTGACTGTGCTAGCCTGCAGCACCTTGAGATTCCATATCCGGGAGGATCCTTGCCTTGCGTCGACTGTTTTTCAGCCTGTGTTTCCTGCCTCTGGCGGCCATGTCTGCCTCCTACACCATGGCCGAACCCGTCCATGGGATCGCCATGCACGGGGAGCCGAAACTGGGGGCCGAGTACCGGCAGTTTCCCTATGTGCAGCCGGACGTAAAGAAGGGTGGCAAGATCAATTACGGCGTCGTCGGCACGTTCGACGCGATGAACCCGTTCGTTCTGAAGGGCATGCGCACGACAGCGCGCGGCGTGTGGGATCCGGAATTCGGCAACCTCCTCTACGAATCCCTGATGACCCGGTCCGCCGACGAACCGTTCACGCTCTACGGACTGCTCGCCGAGAGCGTCGAATGGGATCAGGACCGGACCTATGTGCAATTCAACCTCAATCCGAAAGCGCGCTGGAATGACGGCGAGCCGGTGACGCCCGACGATGTGATTTTCACGTTCGAATTGTTGCGCGACAAGGGGCGGCCGCCCTTCAACTCGCGCCTGGCATCCGTCGAAAAGATGGAAAAGGTCGGTGCGCACGGCATCAAGTTCACCTTCAACGAAAAGGCCAATCGCGAGACGCCGCTGATCTTTGCAGCCTCTACGCCGATCCTGCCCAAGCATGCCATTGATGCTGCGACCTTCGACCAGGCTGGGCTGGCCATTCCGGTTGGTTCGGGCCCCTACAAGGTCAAGGATCTGAAGCCGGGCGAAAAGGTAACCTGGGAGCGCGATCCCGATTATTGGGCGAAGGATATTCCCTCGAAGGTCGGTTTCGACAATTACGACGAGATCAGCGTCACCTACTATCTCCAGGAAGCGACGATGTTCGAGGCCTTCAAAAAGGGCGATATCGACATCTATCCGGAAGGTGATGCCAATCATTGGCAGCGCGCTTACGATTTCCCGGCGGTCGCGAAGGGTGACGTCGTGAAAGAGGCATTCAAACCCGGCCTGCCCGCCGGCATGCTCGGTTTCGTGTTCAATACGCGCCGGCCCATCTTCAGCGATGTGAAGGTGCGCGAGGCCATCAGCACGGCCTTCGATTTCGAGTGGATGAACAAGACACTCTACAACAACGCCTTCACGCGCACGCAGAGCTACTGGCAGAACTCGGCGCTCGGCGCCTACGGCAATGCCGCCGACGAGAAGGAACTGGCGCTGCTTGGACCTGCAAAGGACAGGCTGACGCCCGAATTGCTGGCCGGAACTTACACGCAGTCGGCCACCGATGGCTCCGGCGGTGACCGCAAGGCGCTGGGCAAGGCGGTGAAGCTGTTCGGCGAGGCCGGCTACAAGATCCAAGGCGGCAAGATGCTGGATGCCAGCGGCAAGCCGTTCGCTTTCGAGGTGATGACCCAAAACGAGGGCCAGGAGAAAATGGCGCTCGCCTTCCAGCGGACGCTGAAGCTGATCGGCATCGACATGGCAATCCGTACCGTCGACGATGCACAGTACCAGGCCCGTTCGAACAGCTTCGACTATGACATGATCATCAAGTCCTATACGTCGTCGCTGTCGCCAGGTGCCGAGCAGGTCAATCGCTGGGGCTCGGAATCGAAGGATGCTCAGGGCAGCTTCAATTATGCCGGGGTGGCGGACCCCGATATCGATCGCATGATCGAAGCGCTGCTGGAGGCGCGGGAACCTGCCGATTTCGAGGCGGCGGTGCGAGCCTATGACCGGCTGCTGGTTGCTGGCCACTATGTGGTGCCCCTCTATCACCTCGGCGAACAATGGGTGGCCCGCTGGAAGCACATCGGCAGGCCAGAGGCGCAACCCCTCTATGGCTACCAGCGGCCGACCTGGTTCGATGCGCGGGTGCAGTAAACAGCCGGGCAACAAAGCGTTTCACGGGCCGGGGCTTGTCCCCGGCCCGTTTTCATTTAAGTGACAGCACGACACAGGATCCACCCGGAAAGGCGACATCATGGACCGCATCACCATCGACCTCGTATCGGACGTCGTCTGCCCCTGGTGCTATCTCGGCAAAGCGCGGCTGGAGCTGGCATTGGCCGAGGTGCAGGACGAGGTCAGCGTCGACATAAACTGGCGGCCTTACCAGTTGAACCCGGATTATCCTCCCGAGGGTGTCGACCAGCAGGTCGAGCTCGCCAAGAAGCTGGGCGGCAAAGACAATATGGACCGGGCTCACGCGCACCTGAAAACCCTCGGCGCAGAGGTTGGCATCCGGTTCAACTTCGAGGCAATCAAGGTCGGTCCCAACACGCTCGACGCCCACCGGCTGATCCATTGGGCCGGACAGGAAAGCCGCGAGACACAGGGCCGCGTCGTCGACCTTCTGTTCAAGGCGAATTTCGAAGAGGGCCGCAATGTCGGCGATCCCGCGGTGCTTCTCGACATCGCAACACAAGCAGGCCTTTCGCGGCCGGTGATCGAATCGCTGCTCTCTGGTGATGCCGACGTGAACCACGTGCTATCGGAAGTCGACGCCGCCAAACAGATGGGCGTCAACGGCGTGCCGTTCTTCATCTTCGACCAGCAATATGCGGTGAGTGGTGCCCAGCCACCGGCTGAACTCGCGAATGCACTTCGTGAAATTGCCAAAGCGAAGGCAGAGGCTCTGCGCAATCTGAATTGACCGCTCGCGCGAACACAACTATCCCGGTGGGGTAACCTCCTCCCCGGGATCAGCATCTTGTCTTCCGACACGACCTTCAAAGGCGTCCTGCTCGCCTTCATCTGCTTTGCTGCCTATTCCTTCAGCGATGCTTCGGTGAAACTCGTCGAGGGGCGCGTGCCGCCTTTCGAAGCCGGTTTCATCGGTAGCCTGTTCGGGTTCTTCGCGATCCCGTTCCTGATGAAGCGTGGCGATCGCTACACCGACCTCGTGCGCAGCACCAACTGGCCGCTCTGGGGCCTGCGTTTCGTCTGCTCCGCCGTCGGCACGGTCGGCAGCATCATCGCCTTTACCCATCTGTCGATGGCGGAAGCCTTCTGCCTGATCTTCCTGCTGCCGAGCTTCGCGACGATCATGTCGGTGATCTTCCTGAAGGAACAAGTGGGGATGAAGCGCTGGGCTGCGGTGCTGATCGGCTTCCTCGGGGTGTTGGTGGTGTTGCGTCCGGGTTTCCGGGAACTGCAACTCGGGCACCTGGCGGCTCTGATCTCGGGATTCGCCGGCGCCGTGACGATCATCATCTTCCGCGCCATGGGGCCGCAGGAGAAGAACATCTCGCTCTACGGAGCGGGCCTGCTCGGCAGCGTGATCATCTGTGCGGCATTTTCTTTGCCAGACTTCCAGACGCCCGACCGCTATGACCTGATGCTCCTCGCCGCCTTCGGTCTGTTTCAGGCCATGGGCAACATCCTCATGATGCTCGCTTCCTTCTACGCGCCCGCCCCCATCGTCGGGCCGATCCAGTACAGCCAGATGCTCTGGGCGATTCTGCTCGGCTATCTCGTCTTTGGAGACAAGGTCGACTGGCCGATGGGCGTAGGCATTGCGCTCATCGTCGGATCCGGCCTGTTGACACTGGTCCGTGAACGCAAGCGCGACACGCCGCTCCCGCCGCCGGTGGCCGGCAAGACGGATGCGGCGCTGGCGATCAAGCCGGAAGATGGCGACTGAGACTCGTGATGGAGCCAAACTCAGCCGAGAGTGCGCCGTTTCTCGTCCGGTTAGCGGTGCGGGCGGACCTGCCCGCCCTTCTGCGGCTTTACCGCGATCTCAACCCCGATGATGTCGCTCTACAGGTCGAAGCAGCAGAAGAACATTTCTTGGCTCTTGAGCGGATTCCGGGCAGCGGGGTGCATGTCTGCGTTCTTAACGGGACCCCAGTCAGCACCTGTACGCTGGTTGTCATTCCCAATCTGACGCGAGGCGGCCTGCCTTATGCACTGATCGAGAATGTGGTCACTGCAGCGGAGCATCGCGGGCAAGGTTACGGCCGTGCGACGCTCCAACATGCTGTGTCAGCCGCCTGGAAACAGGACTGCTACAAGGTCATGCTGCTAACCGGTTCAACCAAGCCCGAGACACTGGCCTTCTACCTATCTGCCGGCTTCGAGCAGAACAAGACCGGCTTCCAGATCCGCCGCATCGTAGCGCGCGCCGAGTGAAGCGCGCGCTTAAGCCTTCGCCAGTTCCGCCAACTGCGTCATGACAACCGCCGCGCCTGCCAGCCGCTTTTCCGGCGTCGGCAGGTCACGGGTGAGAAACACCGAGTGGTCGGGCCGGATCTTGGCCATGGTGCCCTGCTTTGCGATATAGCCCACGAGGGCTGCCGGGTTCGGGAACTGCTTGCCGCGGAACTGGACGACGACGCCCTTGGGGCCCGCTTCCAGCTTCTCGACATTGGCCTTACGGCAAAGCGCCTTGATGTAGACGACCTTGAGGAGATGTTGGACCTCGATCGGCAGCGGACCGAAGCGGTCGATCAGTTCGGCGCCGAAGCCGTCGATCTCCCTGAGATCGTCCAGTTCGCCGAGGCGACGATAGAGCGCCATGCGCAGATGTAGATCCGGCACATAGTTTTCCGGGATCATGACCGAGGTGCCGACCTGGATCTGCGGCGACCAGCCGGTGTCGACCACTTCATCGATACCCTTCACTTCGGCGACAGCCTCTTCCAGCATCTGCTGGTAAAGCTCGAAGCCGACTTCCTTGATGTGGCCGGACTGTTCCTCGCCGAGCAGATTGCCGGCGCCGCGAATATCGAGATCGTGGCTGGCGAGCTGGAAGCCGGCGCCGAGTGTATCGAGCGATTGCAGGACCTTGAGACGACGTTCCGCGCCTGCCGTCAGCACCTTGTTGACTGGCAGCGTCAGGAGCGCGAAGGCGCGGACCTTGGAGCGGCCGACACGGCCACGGATCTGGTAGAGCTGCGCCAGACCGAACATGTCGGCGCGGTGAACGATCAACGTGTTGGCCGTCGGTACATCGAGGCCGGATTCGACGATGGTGGTCGAGAGCAGCACGTCGTAGCGGCCTTCGTAGAAGGCGTTCATGATGTCTTCGAGCTCGCCAGCCGCCATCTGACCATGGGCGACGGCGACCTTCAGCTCCGGCACGTTCTCGTCGAGGAAGGCTTTGATGTCGGCGAGATCGGCGAGACGCGGGCAGACATAGAAGCTCTGACCACCGCGATAATGCTCGCGCATCAGGGTCTCGCGGATCACCAGCGGATCGAAGGGCGAGATGAAGGTGCGCACCGCCATACGGTCGACCGGCGGTGTCGTGATCAGCGAGAGTTCGCGCACGCCGGTCATGGCAAGCTGCAGAGTGCGCGGGATGGGCGTCGCCGAGAGCGTCAGGACGTGAACGTCCGACTTCAGCTCCTTCAGGCGCTCCTTGTGCTTGACGCCGAAATGCTGCTCTTCGTCGATGATGAGAAGCCCGAGATTGGCGAAGGTGATGCCGGAGCCGAGCAGCGCATGGGTGCCGACGACGATGTCGGTTTTGCCTTCGGAGACTTCCTTTTTGACGAGGTTCAGTTCCTTGGTGCCGACAAGGCGCGAGGCCTGCTGGACGCGGATCGGCAGCCCCCGGAAGCGTTCGGAGAAGGTCTTGAAGTGCTGGCGGGCGAGCAGCGTGGTCGGCACGACGACGGCGACCTGAATGCCGTTCATCGCCGCGATGAAGGCGGCGCGCAGCGCCACTTCCGTCTTGCCGAAACCGACGTCGCCGCAGACGAGGCGGTCCATGGGACGCCCCTGCCCCAGGTCGGAGCGGACGGCCTCGATGGCGTTCTCCTGGTCTTCCGTCTCGTCATAGGGGAATCGGGCGGCAAACTCGTCGTAGAGGCCCTCCTGCGTCGTCAGCACAGGGGCGGAGCGGGTCATGCGTTCGGCGGCAATGCGGATCAGGGCGCCAGCCATGTCGAGCAGGCGCTTCTTGAGCTTGGCCTTGCGCATCTGCCAGGCGCCGCCGCCCAGCTTGTCGAGCTGCACTTCCGTCGCCTCTCCGCCATAGCGGGAGAGCAGATCGATGTTTTCGACCGGCAGGAAGAGCTTGGCGTCGTCGGCATATTGCAGTTCGAGGCAGGCGCGTGGCGCACCGGCGGCCTCGATGGTGCGCAGCCCGACGAAGCGGCCGATGCCGTGTTCGGCGTGGACCACGATCGAGCCTTCGTCGATGCTTGCTACTTCCGAGATGAAATCGGCGGCCCGTTTGCGGCGCTTCGAGCGGCGGACCATTCGGTCGCCGAGAATGTCCTGCTCGCCGACGATGACGAGGTTGCCAGCCTCGAAACCGCCTTCGAGACTGAGCACGGCCGTTCCCGCCTCGCCCTTCTTGAGCTTTTCGGCATCCTTCAACGCCGTGACCGGGACCAGTTTCTCCAGTCCGTGTTCGTTCAGTACCTGCAACAGGCGGTCGAGCGAACCTTCGGACCAGCCGGAGACGACGACCTTTGCACCGGACGCGCGCTTGTCGGCGATGTAGGAGACGGCCTGTTCGAAGACGTTGACGCGGCTGCCTTCGCCGCTGTCCTCGTTGGCGGTCTTCGCCCAGCGCGGGGTCGGGCGGGCATCGACCTCGATTACCAATCGGCTTTCGCCGCCATGTTCGGCAAAGGGTGTGATGCGGATCGGATCGAAGGCGTCGAGAGACTTGCCGAATTCGCCAGCACCGAGATAGAGGCGCTCGGGCGGGACCGGCTTGTAGGGCGTGCCCTGCGCAAGATGGCCCTTGCCGGGTGTCGCGGAATTTAGACGCGCCTCGTAATAGTCGCGGATCAGCTTGGCGCGCTCTTCGGCTGCCTCACGCACGGTGTGGTCCGTGACCATGCGGAAGCCGCGCAGATAGTCGAAGGTCGTCTCCAGCTTGTCGTAGAACATGGGCAGCCAGTGCTCCATGCCGGCATAGCGGCGGCCTTCGGAGACGGCGGCATAAAGCGCGTCATCGCGCGTCGCAGCGCCGAAGAGCGAGAGATAATTCTTGCGAAAGCGGCTGATGTTTTCCGGTGTCAGCGTCACCTCGCTCATCGGATTGAGGTCGAGCGAACGCACCTGCCCGATCGTGCGCTGGTTCGCCGGATCGAAGGAGCGGATGCTTTCCAGCGTATCGCCGAAGAAGTCGAGGCGGACGGGTTCTTCCGAACCCGGCACGAAGACGTCGAGGATGCCACCGCGCACGGCGAATTCGCCGACCTCCCGCACCGTGGCGACGCGATCGAAGCCGTTGCGCTCGAGCCGGGCCGCGATGTCGTCCATGCGGATCTGGTTGCCGGGCTTGGCGGAAAAGCCAAGGCTGTCGATCACATCCGCCGGCGCCACTTTCTGCAACATGGCGTTGACGGTCACCAGGACAATTGCCGGATGCGGATTGAGATAGAGCGCGATCAGGCCGGAGAGGGCCGAGAGACGCCGCGCCGAAACGTCAGCGGAGGGCGACACGCGGTCGTAAGGCAGGCAGTCCCAGGCCGGAAGGGTGAGCACCGGGATGTCAGGCGCGGCAAAGCTCAGCGTCTGTTCGATGTTCTGCAGGCGCTGCCCGTCCGAGACGACATAGGCGACCGGTTTTCCCTCGCGCGCCAACTCGGCGAGGATAAAGGCATCCATGCCGTCGGGCACGTGAGAGAGCGTCAGGGCGGATTGTGCGCCGACAATCCGCTTCACATCGATCAGGGACATCATCAATTACTTTGCAGCGGTTTCTTCGCCCGTGACCGGCGAGAAATCCGGCCGGAGAGCGGAAATGCGTTCGAAGAGCGGCGTCTGGAGATGGGCAGGAACGGGTTCGGCACCGGTGATGTATTTGACGAGGTCGTTGTCTTCCTCCGCCATGATGCGCTCGAGTTCGTCGAGATCTGCGTCCGAAAGCTCGGCGATGTGAGCCTCGCAGAACTGGCCGAGCATCAGATCCATCTCGCGGATACCACGATGCCAGCAGCGGAACAGGATGCGCCGGCGGCGCGGATCGAGGTCGGCACTGCTTCTCACCAGTCCTGTCATGTCGGGATCCTCTTCAATATTGCGCCTCTATAGAGCAGCGACCGGCAAATGTCAGCTTGCCAAAGGGGCAATTTGCAATGCATTTTGCGGCCATCATGCGTCCCCAGCTTCTCGATCCCCTGTTCGCCTCCGTGGCCTCGCTCAGCGGAGTGGGCCCCAAGCTTGCCCAGCTTCTCGCCACGCTGCTCGGGCGCGAGGATGCCGAGGATGCGCGGGTCGTCGACCTGCTCTTCCTGGCACCCCACAGGCTGATCGACCGGCGGCATCAGCCGGGCATCGCCTATGCGCAGCAAGGTTCGCTGGTGACGATCACCGGCCGCGTCGACCGGCATCTGCCGCCGCCCAAGGGCAAGAACAATCTGCCCTACCGCGTGATGCTGCATGACGAGACGGGGGAACTGGCGCTCACCTTCTTCCGGGTCAAGGGCAACTGGCTGGAAAAGGCGCTGCCGATCGATGAGGTCGTGATGGTCTCGGGCAAGGTCGACTGGTTCAACGGCCGCGCCTCGATGGTGCATCCCGATCTGATGGTGAAGGCGAACGAGGCGGAGAACCTGCCGTTGGTCGAGCCGGTCTATCCGCTGACGGCGGGGCTTGGACCCAAAGTGCTGCGCAAGGCGGTCGAAGCGGCGGTGGAACGCATGCCGGATCTGCCGGAATGGGCGGATGCGGCCCTCGCCACGAAACAGGGTTTCGCCAGTGTGCGCGAAAGCCTCGTGGCGCTCCACCATCCGCGCGACGAGAAGGATATCGATCCGCAGGCGCCGGCCCGCCGCCGGCTCGCCTATGACGAGTTCCTGGCCGGCCAGGTGTCGCTTGCGCTTGTGCGGCAAAAGCTTCGGCGGGTGCCGGGCACGCCCATCAAGCCGACGGGTGAGATCAGCGGAAAGATCCGCGCCACCCTGCCCTTCACGCCGACCAACAGCCAGCTGGCGGCGATCGACGATATCTTGAAGGACATGGCGTCTGACCAGCGCATGCTGCGGCTGGTCCAGGGCGATGTCGGCGCCGGCAAGACGCTGGTGGCGCTGTTTGCCATGGCGGCTGCCGTCGAGGCGGGCGGACAGGCCGTGCTGATGGCACCGACGGAAATCCTGGCGCGGCAGCATCATGCAACGCTTGCCAAGCTCGGCGCGCCGGCGGGTCTCAGGATCGAAGTGCTGACAGGGCGGACCAAGGGGAAGGAGCGCGAGGCGATCCTGGAGCGCATCGCGTCTGGCGAAGCGCAGATCGTCATCGGCACGCATGCGCTCTTCCAGGATGCGGTCAACTACAAGAACCTGACGCTCGCCGTGGTCGACGAGCAGCATCGCTTCGGCGTGCATCAACGCCTGCGCCTCACCTCCAAGGGCATCTCGCCGCATATGCTGGTCATGACGGCAACGCCGATCCCGCGCACGCTGGTGCTGGCCGCTTTTGGCGACATGGATGTCTCCAAGCTCACCGAGAAGCCGGCAGGCCGCAAGCCGATCCAGACCGTGACCGTGCCGACCGAACGCGTTCCAGATGTCATCGAACGGCTGAGAGCGGCCATCGCTGAGGGCAAGAAGGCGTACTGGATCTGCCCGCTGGTCGAGGAGACGGAAGAAAGCGAGCTGATGTCGGCCGAGGAGCGGCAAGCGGTGCTCTCCCAGTTCATCAAGGCGCCGATCGGCCTCGTGCATGGACGCAT
Source organism: Hyphomicrobiales bacterium (assembly GCA_900473805.1). GTDB lineage: Bacteria > Pseudomonadota > Alphaproteobacteria > Rhizobiales > Rhizobiaceae > Allorhizobium. The sequence goes on from UCMS01000012.1 coordinate 88,063, forward strand.
GGCGGGACCGGAGAAGGATGCGGCCATGCTTGCCTTCAAGAATGGCGAGACGCGGCTGCTGGTTGCCACCACCGTGGTCGAGGTCGGTGTCGATGTGCCGGATGCGACGATCATGGTGATCGAACATGCCGAACGCTTTGGCCTTGCCCAGCTGCATCAGCTGCGCGGTCGCGTCGGTCGTGGAGATGAGGCGTCAAGCTGCATCCTGCTCTACAAGGGCCCGTTGGGAGAGACCGGCAAGGCGCGGCTGTCGATCCTGCGCGATTCGGAAGATGGCTTCCTGATCGCCGAGGAAGATCTGAAGCTGCGCGGTGAAGGCGAGCTTTTAGGGACGCGACAGTCGGGCACACCGGGATTCAAGATCGCCAGCCTCGAGCATCACGGCGATCTGCTGGAGATTGCCCGTAAGGATGCGGCCTATCTGCTGGAGCGGGATCCGGAGCTCACGTCAGAGCGTGGCGAGGCGGTGCGCACGCTTCTGTATTTTCACCGTCGCGACGAGGCGATCCGGTTCCTGCATGCCGGGTAAAGAGGTTACTGGCGTCTCGCAACGCGATCCTCAACGGGCGCTGGATCGGCGGCCGCTTCCTCGACCAGAGCCTGCATGGCAGCCGCGGGATCGCCCGGCTTGTAGTCCGGCGTTACCAGACCCGCAGAAATCAGAAGCTTCACCCCCTCCTCCGGCGTCATATCGAGCAGCATGAGCTTGCTGCGTGGAACGAACATCAGGAAGCCGGCGGTCGGGACCGGTGTCGGTGCTAAGAAAACGGCGACCATTTCCTCGCCGTTCTGGTTGAGCTTCACTGCGATCTCCCCCTTGGCGTCGGAGGAGATGAAGACGAGCGCCCAGGTGCCGGCCCGCGGGAATTCGATCAGGCCGACCTTCTTGAAAGAGGTCCCCTGCTCCTTCAGCACGGTCTCAAAAATCTGCTTGGTGCTTTTGTAGACCGTGCGAACGAGCGGCATCCTGTTCAGGATGTTTTCGCTGTAACCGACGATCGAGCGACCGATCAGGTTTCGCCCGAGAAAACCCACGAGCGTGATGAACAAGAGCGCGATCAGCAAACCCGTGCCTGGAACGGCGAATTTCAAGTAAGATTCCGGATTGTAGCGGTCCGGAATGTAGGGCTTCACCCAGCTGTCCGCCCAATGGATGAAGGTCCAGGTCAGATAGATCGTGATCGCCATCGGCGCGCAGATGATCAATCCAGTCAGGAAGTTGTTCCTGAGCCGGGTGGCCATCGAGATCTTGTCCGAGATATCGCTCATGGGACCGTCATTGTGCGATGCGGGAATTCGTCGATAGGCGCGACAATGACCGAGCGGATCGGGTCGCGCAATAGCAAGATCTTAGAAGAATGCCTGCGCGCCCTTGTCGTTCCGGTGGTACGTCAGGCCCATCGTTGTGCTGGTCATTCCACCGTGACGGATTTCGCCAGATTGCGTGGCTGGTCGACATCGGTGCCCATGAAGACGGCCGTATGATAGGCGAGCAGCTGGATCGGGATGGAATAGATCATCGGCGAGACGATCTCGGCGACCACGGGCAGCACGATGGTTGCCATGGTGTCGAGCTTGGAGGCGGCCGCACCCTTCTCATCGGTGATGAATATGATCTTGCCGCCGCGGGCCGCGACTTCCTGCATGTTCGACACGGTCTTTTCGAAGAAGCGGTCGAAGGGCGCAATCACGATGACTGGCATATTTTCGTCGATCAGCGCGATCGGGCCGTGCTTCAGCTCGCCGGCGGCGTAACCTTCTGCATGGATATAGGATATTTCCTTGAGCTTCAGCGCGCCTTCCAGCGCCAACGGATAGCTGGTGCCACGGCCGAGATAGAGCACGTCCTTGAACTTGGAGAGATCGCGCGACAGCGCCTCGATTTGCGGCTGCACCGCGTTCAGCACCTGGCTCATGATGCGCGGCATTTCGGCAAGGCTCTTCACCAGCTGCTTTTCTTCCGCTTCCGAGATGGTGCCGCGGGCGCGGCCGGCGGCAAGCGCGAGCGAGGCGAGGACCGCGAGCTGGCAAGTGAAGGCCTTGGTCGATGCCACGCCGATTTCCGGACCGGCGAGGATCGGGAAGACCGCATCCGATTCGCGGGCGATGGTCGATTCCTTGACGTTGACGACGGCGCCGATCTTCAGACCATTGTCGCGGCAGTAGCGCAGCGAGGCGAGCGTGTCGGCTGTTTCACCGGACTGCGAGATAAAGAGGGCCGCCTGATCCTTCGACAGCGGCATTTCCCGGTAGCGGAATTCCGAGGCGACATCGATCTCGACAGGAAGGCGGGCATAACGCTCGAACCAGTATTTGCCGACGAGGCCCGCCAGGTAAGCCGTGCCGCAGGCGGAGATGGCAAGGCCGCGCAGGCTGGTGAAATCGATCTCGTTCGCTGCCTCGCGGACGGTGTGATTGGCGAAGTCGACATAATGCGACAGAGCATGGGAGATCACTTCCGGCTGCTCGTAGATCTCCTTCTCCATGAAGTGACGATGGTTGCCCTTGTCGATCATGTAGGCGGAGGCGGAGGAGATCTGTACCGGACGATCGACCGGATTGCCGTCGATGTCGAAGATATGGGCGCCCTGCTTGCCGATGACAGCCCAGTCGCCGTCATGCAGATATGCGATACGGTTGGTGAAGGGCGAGAGCGCGATGGCATCCGAGCCCAGGAACATTTCGCCATCGCCGAAGCCGATCGCGAGCGGTGGGCCGGAGCGGGCGGCCATGATCGTCGAGGGGTCGTCGCTGAAGATGACGGCGAGCGCATAGGCGCCGGTGACATGGCGCAGCATTTCGTGCATGGCTTCGCGGCGGCCAAGGCCCTGGCGGCGATATTTGGCGAGCAGCTGAGCGACGACTTCCGTATCGGTCTGGGTAGTGAAGACGGCGCCTTCGGTGGCCAGCTCTTCCTTGATCTCGGCGAAATTCTCGATGATGCCGTTGTGAACGACCGCGACGCCATCGACGAAATGCGGGTGGGCGTTCACCTCGTTCGGCACGCCATGGGTGGCCCAGCGGGTGTGCGCAATGCCGATAGTGCCGGGCAGCGGTTCGCCGGCGAGCTTGGTCTCGAGATTGAAGAGCTTGCCTTCGGCGCGGCGGCGATCGAGCTTGCCGTCGTTGATGGTGGCGACGCCGGCGGAATCATAGCCGCGATATTCGAGCCGCTTGAGGGCGTCGACCAGACGCTCCGCCACAGGCTTGTTACCGACGATTCCGACGATACCGCACATGAAATTCTCCGTTTCCTATCAATCACACGGATTGTTCCTAGCGGTTTTGCCGCCATAGGCAATCAGGCCAACGGTCAAATTGCATTTCGTCTCGTAATGCAACGCAGCACAACACGCGGTGAAGACTGTGTTGACGCTGTTACTTGGAGGCTTTCTTCGCTGCCTTGATGGCAAGGTTGCGCTCGCGGATGACGGCCGCGCGGCCCGGCTTCATCTCCTGGCGGGCGCGACCGAAGGCCAGCGCGTCGTTCGGGACATCCTCGGTGATGACGCTGCCGGAGGCGATCAAAGCGCCGTCTCCGATCGAGACGGGGGCGACGAGGGACGAGTTGGAACCGATGAAGGCCCCTGCCCCGATATGGGTTTCGTGCTTGTTCACGCCATCATAGTTGCAGGTGATGGTCCCGGCGCCGATATTCGTTTCCGCACCAACGACGGCGTCGCCGATATAGGTCAGGTGATTGACCTTGGCGCCCTTGCCAATCTCGGCCTTCTTCACCTCGCAGAAATTGCCGACCTTGGAGCCTTCGGCGAGGTTGGCACCGGGACGCAAGCGGGCAAAGGGTCCGACGGCGGCGCTGGCAGCGACATGAGCACCTTCGAGGTGCGAGAAGGCATGGATGACAGCGCCGCCCTCGACCGTGACGCCGGGGCCAAAGACGACATTGGGCTCGATCAGCGCATCCTGGCCGATCACCGTGTCATGGCTCAGAAACACCGTTTCCGGGGCAATCATCGTTACGCCTGAGACCATCAACTCGTGCCGGCGGCGCTCCTGCCAGAGGCGCTCGATGACGGCGAGTTCGGCGCGGTTGTTGCAGCCGGTCAGTTCGCTCTCGGGTGCATCGACGGCGACCGCCTTGCCGCCGAGTGATCGGGCGATCTCGACGAGGTCGGTCAGGTAATATTCGCCCTTGGCATTCTTGTTGCCGATCCGCGAGAGAAGATCGAGCGCCTTCTTGCCGTCGATCGCCATCAGGCCGCTGTTGCACCAGGTGACGGCGCGCTCGGCCTCGGTCGCATCCTTTTCCTCTCGGATGGCGATGAGTTCGCCGTTCTCGACGAGCAGGCGGCCATAGCCGGTCGGGTTCTTGGTGTGGAAGCCGATGACCGCGACGTCGGCGCCGCCCGCCAGCGCTTCTCGCGCGGCCTTGAGCGGGGCCGCCGTGATCAGCGGCACATCACCATAGGCGACGAGAATTTCATCATAGCCACGGCCGATGGCGTCTTTCGCCATCAGGACCGCGTGGCCGGTGCCGAGGCGTTCGGTCTGCAGCACGCTTTCGACGGCGAGGCCCTCGATGCTGGCTGCCCTCTCCACTTTTTCGGCATCGCGGCCGAGAACCAGCGCTACGTCGGAGACACCGGACGCACAGATCGAGGCCATGACGTGCGCGATCATCGGCCGGCCGCCGACCGGGTGCAAAACCTTGGACATCGAGGATTTCATGCGGGTGCTGTCACCGGCTGCAAGTACGACGGCAAGGCATTTACGGGTCATGGCTTACTCCGGGCGAATGAACGGCGCCATTTCAGTAACGCCGGCACCGGGCACCCGCAAGCCTTATTCGCGCGGTGGTCGGGGTCTCGCGATGAGCCTATCCCAAGGCGGCAATGGCACTGCGTCGTCCGAGTTCGATGACCCGGCGCATGGCTTCGCTGGCCCCTGCGGCATCCCCGTTCTCGATGGCATCGACGATGGCGAGATGCGAGCGGGCGATGCCGTCACGCGGATGATGATTCTGTTCGCTGTAGGCGACGGTGAAAGCTCCATCAAGCGACGTTCTGATAAAGCCGACCATGCTCTCGATGAAGGGATTGCCGCCGATGACGAACAAAAGAACATGAAACTTCAGATCCGCATCGACCTGTTCGCGGTAGGAGAGCTCGGCCGCACCAAGAGCGTACGCATAACCGCGCAATTCTTCGCAATCCTCCGCTGAGGCGTTGGACGCAGCCAGCGCCGCTGCTGCGGGTTCCAGAACGAGACGGACGTCATACAGATGATTGAGAAAGTCTTTGTCGACGCCGGCTCGAAAATGCCAGCGCAGCACATCTTCATCCAGCAGGTTCCAGTGACATTTCTCCGTCACCCGTGTGCCGACCCTCGATTTCGCGACCACGAGCCCCTTTGCCGTGAGGGTCTTCATAGCTTCGCGCAGAACCGAGCGCGAGACGTCGAATTGTTCTTCGAGTTCGTTGTCCCCCGGCAGCGTCTCACCCACGGCCAGCGTCCCGGAAACGATGGTTAGACCAAGCTGATCGACCACTCTGGAATGGCTTGTCCGCGACGGTATCGCGGCCTTCATATCCCGAACTTCATCCCTGCGCATCGCGACCTTCCCCGCCGTCCCGTCCGGCGGTCATTATACGAAGGTTCAAAGCCAGTGAAGAGTATTCGTGATGTCAGTGTCCCATTTCGACCCACAAACAAGAAAGGGCGCCGCAGCGCCCTTTCCCAAACAGTTCTAACAACGCGCCTTTACTGCGGAAGCTTGTCGTCCACACCTTCGATGTAGAAGTTCATGCCGAGGATGGTGCCGTCATCGGCGGATTCACCTTCCTTCAACCAGGCCGAGCCGTCCTGCTTGTTGATCGGGCCGCTGAAGGGCTTGAGTTCACCCGACTTGATCTTGGCTTCGGTTTCCATGGCCATGGCCTTCACGTCGTCAGGCATGTTGGTGTAGGGCGCCATAGTGAGAATGCCGTCCTTGAGGCCATCGAAGGTCTGCTGCGAGGTCCAAGTCCCATCGAGGATTGCCTGGGTACGCTTGATGTAATAGGCGCCCCAGGTATCGACGATCGAGCTCAGCTGCGCGGTCGGGCCGGCGGCGATCATGTCGGATGCCTGGCCAAAGGCCTTGATCTTGCGCTCTTCTGCCACCTGCATCGGAGCCGTCGTATCGGTGTGCTGGGTCAGAACATCGACGCCCTGGTCGATCAGGGCCTTGGCAGCGTCGGCTTCCTTGCCGGGGTCGAACCAGGTGTTGACCCAGATGACCTTCAGCTTGAACTCGGGATTGACGGTGCGGGCGCCGTGCAGGAAGGCGTTGATGCCGGCGACAACTTCCGGGATCGGGAAGGAGGCGATGTAACCGGCGACGCCGTTCTTGGACATCTTGCCGGCGATCTGACCGTTGATGAAGCGGCCTTCATAGAAGCGCGAGTTGTAGGTCGCGACGTTCGGGGCCGTCTTGTAGCCCGTTGCGTGCTCGAACTTCACGTCGGGGAACTTTTCAGCGACCTTCAGGGTCGCGTCCATGAAGCCGAACGAGGTCGTGAAAACCACGGCGCAGCCGGAGCGGGCCATGCGCTCGATCGCGCGCTCGGCATCCGGGCCTTCCGGAACGTTTTCGAGGTAGGGCGTTTCGATCTTGTCGCCGAAATGCTCCTGCAGGGTCGTGCGGCCGAGTTCGTGCGCCTGGGTCCACCCGCCGTCGGTCTTCGAGCCAACATAGACGAAGCAGATCTTGGTCTTATCCTGTGCCGCGGCCGGCGCTGCGACACCGACGATGGCGGCGGCGGATGCCGCGAGCGCGAAGAGGAAGTTCTTCATAGTGTACCCCTGTATGGTTAGGTTGAGCCTGTAGTCGTTTGGTTCTTATCGGTCCGGCACGAACGGCTTGCCGAGGCAGGCCGGCGTATTGATCAGCGTCGTGCGGCGATTATGAGAGATTATGATCAGCACCACAATCGTCGCTGCATAAGGCAGCGCCGACATGAATTGCGAGGGAAGACCGATGCCGAGCGCCTGGGCGTGGAGCTGCCCGATGGTGACCGCACCAAACAGGTAGCCGCCGGCCAGGACGCGCCAGGGGCGCCACGCGGCGAAGACGACCAGCGCGAGTGCAATCCAGCCCCGACCAGCCGACATGTTCTCGACCCACTGGGGCGTATAGACCAGCGACAGCTGGGCACCAGCGAGACCAGCGCAGGCACCACCGAACATCACGGCCAGATAGCGTGTGCGAATGACAGGCAGACCGAGGGTATGGGCGGAACCGTGGCTGTCGCCGATGGCCCTGAGCTTGAGGCCCGTGCGGCTCCTGAACAGGAACCAGTTCACGCCGACGATCAGGGCGATCGAGGCATAGAAGAAAATGTCCTGGCGGAAGAGGACGCTGCCGAGAACCGGAATGTCCGACAGGAGCGGGATGGCAATCGGCTGCATCTTGACGCCGGGCTGGCCAACAACGCTTTCTCCGACCATGCCCGAGACGCCGAGCCCGAGGATCGTGAGCGCCAGACCTGTGGCCACCTGGTTTGCCACCAGAGTGAGCGTCAGGAAACCAAAGAGCAGCGAGAAGGCCGCACCGGAGATAACGCCGGCGAGCACGCCGACATAGGGAGAGCCTGTGCTCTTGGTGGCGATGAAGGCGCAGACCGCACCGACGATCATCATGCCCTCAACGCCGAGATTGAGAACACCGGCGCGTTCCGTGACCAGTTCACCGATTGCGGCGATCACCAAGGGCGTCGACGCGGTGATGACCGTGAGAAGGATGGCTTCAAAAATCATGACGCGGCCTTCGTGGATGCCGGGCGAACTCGATCGAAGACGATGCGCACCTTGTAGAGAATGAGCGTGTCGCAGGAGAGCACGAAAAACAGCAGCAGGCCCTGGAACACACGCGTGACCTTGTCGGACACGCCGATGGACAGCTGCGCGCCCTCACCGCCGAGATAGGTCAAGGCCAGCACGATACCGGAAGCGATGATGCCGAGCGGATTGAGCCGACCGAGGAAGGCGACGATGATCGCCGTGAAGCCGTAGCCGGGGGAGATCGACGGCTGCAAATGGCCGATAGAGCCCGAGACTTCGGCAATGCCGGCCAGACCTGCGAGCGCACCGGAAAACATCATCGAGAACCAGACCATCTTGCGGCCGGAGAAGCCGGCGAAGCGCCCTGCCCGCTCCGACTGGCCGAGCACGTTCACCTGAAAGCCTTTCAGCGTGTAGCGCATCATGAACCAGACGGCGACGGCCGCGAGGATCGCGAAGACGATGCCATAATGGGCGCGTCCCGACGCCAGCACTTCCGGCAAAATGGCCTCGGTGACGAAAGATCGCGACTGCGGGAAATTGTAACCCGCAGGATCTTTCCAAACGCCGCGGGTCAGCCAGTCGAGAAAGAGTTGCGCAATATAGACCAGCATCAGGCTGGTCAGGATTTCGTTGGTGTTGAAACGTGTCTTCAGCAGAGCCGGAATAGCGGCATAGGCGGCACCACCGATGGCACCGGTCACCATCATGATCGGCAAGAGCAGCGGCGAATGCCATTCATAGAAGGTGATCGGGACGATCGAGCCGACAATTGCTCCCACCGTGAACTGACCCTCGGCGCCGATGTTCCAGTTGTTCGACCGATAACAGACCGACAGGCCGACACCGATCAGGATCAGAGGGGCTGCCTTGATGGCGAGTTCGTGGAGCGACCAAACCTCAAGCAGTGGTTCGATGAAGAAGCTGTAGAGCGCAGATACGGGATCTTTCCCGAGCAACGCGAACATGATGCCGCCGAAGAGGACGGTCAGCGCAAGTGCCAACAAAGGCGACACCACCGCGAAGAGCGAGGACTGGCGCGCGCGCCGTTCGAGTTCAATGCGCATGGGCGCTCTCCACTCCACCGGCCGGGACGGTCTGAGCCCCATGCACGCCGCCCATCAGAATGCCGATACGCTCGCGCGTCATGGTGGCTGCCGGATAGGCATCGGACAGACGGCCTTCGGAAATCGCGGCGATGCTCGTCGCCACTTCAAAGATTTCGTCGAGGTCTTGACTTATGACGATCACGGCCGATCCGCTTTTTGCCAGATCGACCAGTGCCTGGCGGATGCGGCTCGCGGCACCCGCATCGACGCCCCAGGTCGGCTGGTTGACGACGAGCACGGATGGCTGGCGATCTAGTTCGCGACCGACGATGAATTTCTGCAGATTGCCGCCTGAGAGCGATCCGGCCGCCGGATCGTCGCCGCTCTTACGCACATCCATCATCTCGGAGATGCGACGGGCTGCCTGCTGCACGACACCGTGGCGGATGAGGCCAAGAGTTCCGCCGGACAGATAGGCCGAGCGGTCGGAAGCGTTGCGCGACAGGAAGAGGTTTTCCGACAGGCTCATGGCGGGGACGGCCGCATGGCCGTGACGTTCTTCGGGCACGAAACCAGCACCGAGCAGGCGGCGTTCGTTGATTCCGAGCCTGCCGACGGGTTTGCCGCGCAGACGGATCGCCTCGGGCTCGCGAACGGGATATTCACCGGACAGCGCGTCGAACAGTTCGCTTTGGCCATTGCCGGCAACACCGGCGATCGCCAGCACTTCGCCTGCGCGAACGGTCACGGATATGTTGCGGAGCGGCATGGCAAACGGCGTGCGCGGGCTGACCGAAAGCTCCGTGACCTGCAACTGGATGTCGCCGTTGGCAGATGGCTCGGCCTTCTCGACACCCGCAACTTCCGCACCAACCATCATGCGGGCGAGCGAGGCTGGCGTTTCCTGGCGGGGATCGCAGGCGCCCGTTACTCGGCCGTGACGCAGGACCGTGGCGCGGTCACAGATGCGCTGCACCTCTTCGAGGCGGTGGCTGATATAGAGTACCGAACGGCCTTCGGCCTTCAGCTTGAACAGTGTTTCGAAAAGCTTGTCGGCTTCCTGCGGGGTCAGAACGGAGGTCGGCTCATCCAGGATGATCAACTTCGGGTTCTGCAGCAGCGCGCGCACGATTTCGATACGCTGGCGCTCGCCGACGGAGAGATCGGCCACATGGGCATCCGGGTCGAGCGGCAGGCCATAGGCCACCGACAGTTCCGCAGCCTTCTTCGACAGATCGGCGATCGAGATGTTTTCATCGAGCGAAAGGGCGATGTTTTCGGCCACGGTCAGCGCTTCAAACAGCGAAAAATGCTGGAAAACCATGCCGATACCCAGTCGACGGGCAACCGCTGGACTGGGGATTTCCGTTGCCCGGCCCTCCCAGGCGATCGCACCGGCCGAGGGGGCAAGGATGCCGAAGAGCATCTTGACCAGGGTCGATTTGCCTGCGCCGTTTTCCCCGAGCAGCGCGTGGATCTCGCCATGGCCAATGGAAAGGTCGATGCCGTCACAGGCCTTGAAACTGCCGAACAGCTTCGTCAATCCGGAAACGGACAAAAGCGGCTCTTGTCCTTCGGGCAGTTGATGCGGCACAGGTCCCCCTCGCTCTCGCAGGTTCTCAGCCGGGTCTTGGTGCCCGGTTCATCGCTCAATTCATAACCGGTTTGCGGCAGCGCACAATATATAGGCAGAAGTTTTTTTTGGTTTTACGCAGCCGAGTGCAGCGCCGCCTCAGCGCGCGCGCCCAAGCTGTGGAAAAAGCTGAAGGATGCCGCCGATGACATAAAGATAGATGCCGGTGACGATGGTGCCCGCAACGACCCATGTAGGCGTTTCGAAATGCAGGAGCAGGGCATAACCGGCAAAGCCGCACCACAGGAAGAATACCGCAAGATTGAGCGGCCGCAGCCGCTTCACACGCACCGGGTGGAGAAAATGGATCGGCAGGAATGTCAGGAAGACGGAGAGCAGCACGACCACGAGCGCGGTTGTGGCGCTGGCATGGATGACGAAGAGCGTGAAGATCACCATGTTCCAGACCACCGGGAAGCCGGAAAAGAAATATTCGTCCGTCTTCATGCCCATATCCGCGTAATAAATGGCGCTGGAGACGACGATCAGGCCTGCGGCAACAAAGGACCATGGCTCGCCGATCATGCCGCTCTGGTAGAGCGCAAAGGCCGGCAGAAGCACGTAGGTGACATAGTCGATGATGTTGTCGAGCGTGTCGCCAGACCAGTTGGGCAGGACTTCCTTCACGCGGACCTTGCGGGCGATCGGGCCATCGATCCCATCAACGAGCAGCGCCAAACCGAGCCACCAGAACATGTCCACGAAGCGGCGCTCGCCGGCGGCTACCACGCCGAGGAAGGCGAGAAAGGACCCTGATGCCGTCAGCATATGCACCGAGAAGGCCCGAATTTCGGCATAGGGCACGCGCTTGTAGTTGAAGATCTTCATGCCGGCTCCACGTCCACCCATCCTTTGGCGAACTTCGGTATCGACTGAATTGACGTCATTTGCAACAAGCCTTGCCTGCTATGCCCGGTTTTCGACCGTGGCGTTCCTCGTCCGGCTGCGCCATTTGGGCCCATGGATTTCACCGGAGTGTCGGCATAGATAGACAGGACGACAACACAGGAACGAACAAGATGCAGCACAGAGTCGACATCGCCGTTATCGGTGCTGGTCCGGCAGGCCAGATCGCCGCGATTGCCATGGCCCGCGGCGGGCGCCGCGTCGCACTGGTCGGACCTGAACCGGATGGCACCGACCGGCGCACCACGGCGCTGATGCATCAGTCGCTGGACATGATGGCGCGGCTCGGGCTTTGGGACGCCCTGCAAACGGAGGCAGCCGCCCTTCGGACCATGCAGATTATCGACGGGACGAAACGCCTGCTGCGCGCTCCAACCGTTGCCTTCCGCAGCGCCGAAATCGACCTGCCAGCCTTCGGATACAACATCCCGAATTCGGCGCTGATCAAAAGTCTCGCGAAGGCCGTTGCTGCCGAGCCACTCATTCAGCGGGTTAGGGAGAGTGCCGACACCATCGCTGTCCACGAGGCCGAGGTTCGAATCATCCTGTCCGGCGGTGACGAGATCGTCTCGGATTTCGTCATCGGCGCCGATGGACGACGCTCGAAGACCCGGGAGAGCGCCGGGGTAAGCGTCAAGACCTGGTCCTACCCGCAGACGGCGGTCGTTCTGAATTTTGGCCACACCCTGCCGCATCAGGACATCTCGACCGAATTCCACACCGAGTCGGGGCCATTCACTCAGGTGCCTCTGCCCGGTTTGCGTTCGAGCCTCGTATGGGTGGTCACGCCGAAAGAGGCAGATCGTCTGCTCGCGCTGGACTTGGGCAAGCTTTCCACCGAGGTGGAAACGCGCATGCAATCGATGCTGGGTAAGGTCACCGTGGACGACGGTGTACAGGGCTGGCCTCTTTCGGGGATGACCGCCGTGCATTACGGCAAGGGACGCGCCGCCTTTGTCGGCGAGGCGGGCCATGCCTTCCCACCGATCGGGGCTCAGGGTCTCAACCTGAGCCTGCGCGACATCGCAGCGCTGGAAGATATTCTCCTCGACCGGCAATCGGCGCCGATCGCCGCGAACAGTGGCGATCGATTCCACGCCCGTCGGCGGCTGGACATTGCCAGCCGCACCGCCAGCGTTGACCTTCTTAACCGCTCCCTCTTGTCCTCGCTGCTGCCCGTGCAGATGCTGCGCGCCGCCGGGCTCCAGGTTTTGGCAAGCGTTGCGCCCCTGCGCAACCTCGTCATGCAGGAAGGCGTAGCGCCTGGACGCGGCCTCAAGAGCCTGCCGACAATGTTACGGAAAAAGATCAGACGGTAACAATCCGCCCTTGATGGCAAAGAGCAGGGCCGAGACTGAGAAAACCGAAATGACGGTCGTGATCAGGATGGTTGCGGACGCCCGCTCCTGCCACACGCCATATTGCTGTCCGATGACGAAGACGTTCGTGGCGGTCGGCAGCGCTGCCAGCAGGATCGCGGTATAGACCCAAAGCGGGTCGAAATTGCCAACCGCACTCAGGACGAGATAGACCAGCACAGGGTGGATCGCGAGCTTGATCGGCACGATATAGCCGATCTCTACGGGTATGCGCTTCAGCGGACGAAGTGCCAGGGTCACGCCCATGGCAAAAAGCGCACAAGGGGCGGCGGACTGGGCCAGATAGTCGACGAGGCGTTGCAGCGCCAGCGGTGGCTCGACGGCTAGGGCGGCAGCGAGGAAACCGACCAGCGTTGCTATGATGAAGGGATGGGTGAGAATCTTCTTTCCGACATCGAGGGCAAGCCGTGCCGGCGGACGGTCATCGCCCCCGGCAAAGGCCATCAGGGCGGGTGCTGCGATAAAATGTGCAGCGTTCTCGAAACAGAAGATCATAGCGACGGGAACAGCCGCCTTCTCTCCGAAGGCAAGCAGTGCCAGACCGGGCCCCATGTAACCGATGTTGCCGTAGGCGCCCGCCAGGGCCTGCACGGTCGATTCGGCGATGGTGTTACCGCGAACATAGCGACCGATGAGAAACACCAGCGTGAAGATGGTGTAGGTTGCCGCCAGGCTGGCGGCGATGAAATCGACCCGCGTCAGCTGTTCGATGGGCGTCCTTGAGACGAGCTTGAAGAACAGGGCGGGCAGGCTGACATAGATCACGAAGAAATTGAGCCAACCAAGAGCCTGGGCCGAATGGTCGCCAAGCCGCCCCGACACGTAGCCGATCAGGATCAGGCCGAAAAACGGCAGTACCAGTGCGACGATATCCGCCATCGGCTTTTCCTCCAGGGCGCCCGCCTGCGCCTGCGCTGGACTTAGCCGATTTGCGACAGGATTGGGAAGGTCTGCTGAAACCAGATTGCCATGTCCGAGACATAGCCGAAGATGAAGGCGAGACCCGTCAGGACGAGCAAGCCGCCCATCACCTTTTCCACGATGCCGAGATGGCGACGAAAACGGGTCAGGAAGCGCATGAAAGCGCCGGAAAAGCCTGCGGCGATCCAGAACGGCACCGCGAGGCCCAGCGAATAGATCGCGAGCAGAAGCGCGCCGTCTCCGACCGTCTCTTTCGACGCCGCCACGCCAAGGATCGCGCCAAGAACGGGTCCGATGCAGGGCGTCCAACCGAAGGCGAAAGCGAGGCCCATCACATAGGCACCCGACAATGTGGCAGGCTTTCCTCCCCCCGAAAAGCGGTATTCCGACGACAAGAGGCCGAGTCGAAACACGCCTAAGAAGTTTAGCCCCATGACGATGATGATGACGCCACCAACCTTCGCCAAGAGGTCCATATGCTGGCGCAGCAGGCCGCCGATGGTCGAGGCACCGGCGCCGAGGGCGACGAAGACGGTGGCAAAGCCGAGCGTGAAGACCAAAGAGGTGAGGAAGACAGCACGGCGCGCCGAAGCATTTTCGGCCTCGGCGCCGCTGCGAAACTGGTCGACGGAGATGCCCGCCATGTAGCACAGATAGGGCGGCACCAGAGGCAGGACACAGGGGGACAGGAACGACAGGGCACCGGCAAAAAGGGCACTCAGAAAGGAAATTTCGGCAATCGACACCTGATGCTCCTGCGGTCCGGATCGGCGCCTAAGTAATCCCGCACCCGCCGCCTTGCCAATCACCTTTGTGTTGGCTGTGACAATTCCGCTCAAAATTGCGTCGGAAGGTGCATTTTTGCGGTTGACCCGGTGGGGTCACCTGCCTATGTTCCGCGCACTTCTGAAGGCGGCCCAAACCGCGCGGGAGAGCGTAGCTCAGCCGGTAGAGCAACTGACTTTTAATCAGTAGGTCCAGGGTTCGAATCCCTGCGCTCTCACCACACAAAAATCAGACTTTTCTTTTATTAGTTGAGAAGAACTAGCGTCGCACTTGATGTCCTCTGCCTGGCCGGAGAGACAGCGTGGTGTTCGCGCCATGAAAACCGCTCTATCTCCACAGGCAAACTCGATTCGCTGAATTCTGGCTGAGCCGTTCGATCATTGGACAAGACAACGAACTCTGGCTCCACAGCTCAACATGCTGGTGATGGCCTCTGCCTATATCCGCGTGCTCATAAAAGGCGATGAGTCGATTAGCTCTCTCTCTTTGAACACAGCGCCAATAGGACCTGGCGACCGCCCGGCGCTCTGGTCGCGGCTTCCGCGCTAGCATTTCCAGGGCGTTCAAGCCGTAAGCAATCGGCCAATTTGCAACGTGCGGCCGAAAAAAGCCGGAAACTTTAGCGAAACCTGACGGTAAATCTTGAGAAGCAATCCTCTAAAAACTATTTACTAACTAGGGAATGATAGTACTCATCCACCGCACGCGAACCATCCAGGCTGCAGAATGCTCACGAAAAAAGGTAAGTACGGACTCAAGGCTCTGGTCGACCTTGCTCGGCTGGGGCCTGGTGAAACCGCTTTCGTCACAGAGATCGCGGTCCGCAACAACATTCCGAAGAAGTTTCTGGACACCATTCTGCTGGAGTTGCGAAACACCGGTATCTTGCGCTCCAAGAAGGGGCCCAATGGCGGATACTCGCTCTCGAAGCCTGCATCGGATATCAGAATCGGTCAGGTCATCCGCGCCCTTGATGGGCCGCTGGCTCCGATCCGCTGCGCAAGCCGAACAGCCTTTGAAGCCTGTGAAGATTGTGCCGATCCCGAAACCTGTCAGGTGCGGCTGTCCATGACGGAAGTTCGCGACGCGATCGCCACCATCCTCGACAACATGTCGCTCGAAGAATTCGTCGCCAAGGAAAACCAGGCTGCGGAGCTGATCGCGGGCGAGTAACCCTGCCGTGCACGACGGCTCTTTTGTGGCGCCAGACGGTTTGTTGCGTTTGCCGACTAGACCACCCCTGCCCTGCGGTTGAGATCCTGCAAGGCCAGCACGGATCGCTCCAGGCTCGATAGATCGGCAGAAACCGAGCCGACCTGCAGGCCGTCGATGGTCGTCGAGACCCTGGCAACCATCGCCACGATGAGTTCTGCGAGAATGGTATCTTGCTCGACCGACTGAGGTTGGCGAAGCGTGTCGGTGGGTGTCGTAAGTGCACCGAGGGTGGACGAGGCTTTCAGCAGAACCTCGATGGCGCGCGCGATAGGCTCGCCGTCTCCAGCCGACACCAGAAGATTGTCCCCCGGCAAGTATAGATCAAAACCATCACCGGCCTCAGACATCGAAGCCGCCGGAATGACGGCAATCCCTCTGCTTGATCGCTCGTCGACTGTCGGGAGGACCGTCCAATCCTGCCCGAAATCAGGAACCTTCCCATCTGGCCATTTCAGCCGCAGGCCGATGCCATCGACGCTGCTGCTCATGTCCGGGAAGTCGAAACCGACATGGGCAAGCCGTTCCCCGATCAGAACACGATTGTAGATCCCCCGCCGCTGCTCCGCAGTACCAGACGATCGGATCAGTTCCATAGCCACGAAATGGGACATGGCGCCGCGTGCCGCCTCGCGGGACCGGCGCGCGACAGTTGTCAGCAGATCCGCGACCAATTCGTTCGGAAGGTCGGCACCGCCAAAATCGCTCGGGACCGAGATGGCGAGGAGCCCCCTCCTCGCCGCAACATCCAGAAGATCGAGGTCGCCGCCTAAGGTTGACAGCTCTTGGATAGCGGCGCGAGCTTGATCGTCGGACACCAGCGGCTGCGGGACCGTCCGGAGCTTGTCGTTCAACTGCGTGATGGAACCCATTGCCTCAGCTCTCCTGTAAGCGTCGATCCGAAACGCATTTCAACTCGCGGCAACAATCAAGCTTGGTCATCGCCATTTGACCGAGCCGGCTCAATCGAGACGATGATAGCCACCGTTGACATAAGCCAGCGACAGACCTTCGTTGGAGCGAATAGCGAGCACGCGGCCGATGATCAGCACGTGACTGTGTCGTTCGATCGCTTCCTCCAGCTCGCAATCGATGGCAGCAACCGCGTCAGCCAATATCGGTGCTCCAGACACGAGACTGGTCCAATCGGCGCCATTGTAGCGTTCGGCACCTTTCAGTCCACCCATTCCGGCAAACTGGTTGGCGAGTTGCTCGTGATGTGCGCCAGCAACATTCACAGCGAATGTCCCGTATTTGTGCAAGACGGGCCAGGTGGACGACGTCTTGTTGAGGGAGACCAACATGCGGGGCGGGTGAACGGACAATGCGGTTGCTGATGTCACGGTGGCGCCTGCCCGTTCCTGGTCTACGCCCGTCGTGATAATCGACACCCCACCAGCCAATTGGCGAAGAGCTTCCTTGAGGGACTGCGGATCAACTTCCAATCCCGGCTCAATCCTGGGATCAGTCCGCAGGTTCAACAGATGTGCAGTCTGAATTGTCATCGTCGTACTTTCGAGAAATTCAAATCGTACAGGGTTTGAAAATCAGCTCGCAGATGCGCTCTTGACGTTGCCGCCATGACCACCGCCGCCGAAGACCTGGTGTTCACCGAAGGACGAACGGAGCTGACCGTGCGGACCGGGCAGGCCGATTTCGGGGAACAGGAGTTCGGATACCCGGTAGGCTTCTTCGAGATGCGGGTAACCAGATGCAACGACCGTATCGGTTCCGAGTTCCTGGTAGTCCCGAAGACGGGCAGCCACCGTTTTGGGAGAGCCGACAAGCGCTGTTCCAGGACCCGAGCGCACCAGACCGATGCTTGCTCATTCTCGTTTTTGCATCTCGCCCACCAAGCGCCGAGCAGTGCATGCCATCAAAGACCAAAGATTGCGATCGCGACGAAAAGCAGAGATGCCGTCAGCGCGACCCTACCTGCGATGCGGTCCACGCTCCAGCGTTTCGACGAAGTATCCGACGTCGTCCGCTTCAGCGGATAGCCGACATAAGCCATGATTGACCTTTCCCTTACAGAACCGGAAAATAGCCCAGACCCCAAAAGGCCTGATCAGCGGCGCGGCGACGGGCATCCTCGTCATCGGCTCCGTCATCCTTGGCGCGGTACGCCAGGGCGTCACGGTCCGGATCGAACGAGGCCGCGTCTTGCTGGCCGCGCCGGAATGCTTCGAAGAAATCAAACGAAAACAGATTGAAGCCGATGGGCATGTCATGTTCCTCCTTCTCAGCAGTTACCATCACAGTTTTGCCGCGATCGCCACTCCAGTCAACATAATCTACCAAATTAGTATTCTATATTGACCGCATTTTCGGCAAATTCGGTTCCGCTTCGTGCGTCCAGAGCGCACATTCCGTCCAGGGAACGGCCATACCTCTTTCGCAAGATTGCGGGAGCCGCAGATCAAAAGAAGTTATCAGTCAGTCCAGACAGAACACCCGCTTCCCAACCTTCACACGCTCTTGTGGCGCTTGGCCATTGCGTTGGCCGGCTCCGGCGCCTAACACGGACAGATGCGCCCTCACCTCCCCCACGCCCGCTGGATCAAACTCTCTGCCTGGCTGCTGCTCGCACTCTGCATCGCCGCAACCGTGGTGCCGATCGGACTGAGGCCCCATGCGATGTTGCCGCCCAACGCCGATCGCGCGCTTGCCTTTGCTGCCGTTGGCGCGCTCTTTGCACTGGCCTATCCCAGGCAATGGCTGGCTATCGCGATCTTTCTCGTCGGCGGTGCCTTCGCAATCGAATCGACACAGTTCCTCTCTCCCAGCCGACATCCGAGCTTCAGCGACGCTCTGGTGAAGTCTGCGGGCGCCCTCGTCGGTATTGCCGCGATGCGCTGTGTGATGATCGTCTGGATGCGCAGCAAGTCATCGTGAGCGGACGATCGTGCGGCCCTTTCCGGGATGTGCTCGCAAGGACAAACCTTACCAAGCTTTCACTAGGGTTTTTCGACGAAGCCGCTATCTAGCGTCTTAAGGGCAAACGCCAGGCTTTGACGTCGATCAACCACCCAAGACACCGGGTGCGCCATGGTCGTCCGGACGCCATGACAGGAAAAACGACGTGAGCGATGCTGACAAGACCGGGCTTGAGCCCGATAACAAAGACCTGAAGATGCTCTTGTCCGGCGCGGCGCGCAAACGGCCCCGCTGGGGCCTCAGGATCCTAAGTCTCGTCATTCTCCTGGCTGGCGGTTATTTCGCCTATGTCTTCACGAGCGGCGGGCCCTCCTATTCCTACACGACGGCCGAGCTGAAGCCTGGCGATGTGACGGTCGTGGTCACCGCGACCGGTTCGGTCGAACCCACGGTGCAAGTCGATGTCTCGAGCGAACAATCCGGCACTGTGCGCGACGTGCTTGTCGACTTTAACAGCGAAGTGAAGAAGGGCGACGTCCTGGCGCGCCTCGACACCGACAAGCTTTCGGCCGATTCGAAAGCCAAGGAGGCGGCACTCGCTTCGTCGCAGGCAGCCGTCTCCAAGGCACGTGCCGACGAGAAATCCGCCAAGGCCAAGCTCGACCGTCTAACGTCACTGGTCAGCAGTCGTGTCTCGACCCAGCAAGATCTGGATACGGCAGAGTTTACCTATCAGGCAGCACAGGCGGCCCGGCAGAGCGCGGAGGCAGACGTGATCTCGGCCGAAGCAGCCCTCGAACAGGCGAAGCTGTCTCTTTCCAAGGCTACCATCGTTTCCCCGATCGACGGGATCGTGCTGTCGCGCAATGTCGACAGCGGCGCGACGGTTGCAGCCTCGCTCGAGGCCCCGACGCTGTTCACGCTTGCCGGCGACCTGCGCCAGATGGAACTGCAGGTCTCGATCGACGAGGCGGATGTCGGCCAGGTCGCAGTTGGGCAGACCGCGACGTTCACCGTCGATGCTTTTCCCGACAAACGTTTTCCCGCCACCATCACATCGGTCCGCTATGCCGCCGAAACAGTGAATGACGTCGTGACCTACAAGGGGATACTCTCGGTGCGCAACGACGACCTGCTGCTGCGTCAGGGCATGACGGCGACAGCCGACATCGTCGTGCAGGCGATCAAAGGGGGACTGCTCGTGCCGAACGCCGCCCTTCGTTATGCCCCGCCGCAAACCTCGGCGGACGCAAATGCCGGCGGCGGCAGCGGTGTCTTCAGTCTCTTTCGACCGCCACGGATGGCCCCCGTGAGCGCTCCGGAACCAAAGGGAAGCGAACGGACAATCTGGCTCCTGCGGGATGGGCAACCTGTTGCCGTCAATATCGAGATCGGCCCAAGCGACGGACAAAACACGGTCGTCACGAAAGGCGACGTTAAAGCCGGTGACAAGGTCATTACCGATTCCACCCTTAAGAAGAACTGAGGTCGGGCCCGTGGCATCTCCCCCGCTCATTGAGTTCCGGCAGATCTCCCGACTCTACGGCATGGGTGAAGCAACGATCCGTGCCCTTGATTGCGTCGATCTGGTGATCGAGAAGCACGAATTCGTTGCCATCATGGGGCCGTCGGGTTCCGGCAAGTCCACGGCGATGAACATTCTCGGATGCCTCGATGTACCGACATCGGGCCACTATCTCTTCGACGGCATCGACACCACTGGCTTCGCGCGGGAACAGTATACGCTGCTGCGCCGACACATGCTCGGTTTCGTGTTCCAGGGCTTCAACCTGCTCGCCCGGACATCAGCGGTCGAGAATGTGGAACTGCCTCTGGTCTATCGCGGTATGGAGGCCGGAGAGCGAAGGGCTCGGGCCCGGCGCGCACTCGCGCAGGTCGGGCTTGCCGGGCGCGAGAATCACACCACGCAGGAGCTGTCCGGCGGCCAGCAGCAGCGCGTCGCAATCGCGCGTGCCATCGTTACCGACCCAGCCGTGCTGCTGGCAGACGAGCCGACGGGGAACCTCGATACCAAGACGAGCCGGGAGATCATGGAGTTGATCACCTCGCTCAACCGGGACAATGGAATCACCGTCATCATGGTGACGCACGAAGACGACATCGCGGCCTATGCCAAACGCAATCTGCGTTTCGTCGACGGACATATTCAGTCCGACAGTGCTGCCCGGGAGGCGACCGCCCATGTTCGGTGAAACGCTGAAGCTTGCACTGCGGGCGATAAGACGCAATTTGCTCCGGTCCTTCCTAACCGTCCTGGGCGTCGTGATCGGGGTTGCGGCGGTTATCGCCATGGTGACAATCGGCAACGGCACAACGGCGCAGGTCACGTCCGAAATCTCCAAGCTCGGGACAAACCTGCTCTTTATCAGGCCGGGCCAGTTCGGTCCCGGGCGAGCCTCGACCGATGCGAAGAAATTTACCATCCGCGATGTCGAAGCGATCCGTGATCAGATCGGTGGCTTGCGCGCGGTGGCGCCGATCAACCAGTCCAGCCAGACGGTGATATCGGGCGGGCAGAGCCGGCAGAGCTCGATCATCGGGTCCGGTGCCGACTACCTCGTTGCCCAAGACTGGACGCTTGCCGGCGGGCGCGGCTTTCTTGCTTCCGAGGAGCGCGGCGGTCAGGCTGTTTGCCTGGTCGGGGAAACGGTCCGCTTGCGGCTCTTCGGCTCCACCCCTGCGGTCGGGCAGACCATCCGCGTCGGTAATGTCGCATGCGAGGTGATCGGCGTTCTGGCAAAGAAAGGCCAGAGCGGCATGGGCAACGATCAGGATGACGTGGTGATGATGCCCCTCAAGGTCTTCCAGCGACGGATCGGCGGATCGACCGATGTGTCCAGCATCATGCTGTCGGCGGAGAACGGGGTGTCGACGGCAAAGGTTCAGGCCGATGTGGAGCGATTGCTGCGGGAACGCCGCAAGATCGTCGCGGGCCGGGATGACGATTTTACCGTTAACGACATGACGCAGATGGCGGCCACACTAACGGGAACGACGACATTGATGACCGGACTGCTGGGCGCGGTCGCCGCTGTCTCCCTGCTCGTCGGGGGTATCGGGATCATGAACATCATGCTCGTTTCGGTCACCGAGCGGACACGCGAGATCGGCATCCGCCTTGCGATCGGCGCCGTCGAACGCCAGGTGTTGATGCAGTTCCTGGTGGAGGCCGTGACGCTATCAGTGTTCGGCGGGATCGTCGGCATCGCACTCGGCCTCGCGATCGCCTACGGCGCAGTCAGCCTCCTGTCCGTTCCGTTCGTCGCCAGTCCCTCGGTAATCCTGCTCGCCTTTGCCTTCTCGGCCGCGATCGGGATGGTCTTCGGTTATTTCCCGGCCCGTCGGGCCGCGCAAATGAACCCGATAGACGCTCTCAGGCATGAGTGAGAAGCGCTTCCCCAGAACGAAAAACGCCCGGCATTTGCCGGGCGTCTGAGAAGCTAGATGTTGCTAAATCAACCGACGAAGGCACGCTCGATGACGAATTCGGCCGGCTTGTTGTTGGCGCCCTCGGTCAGGCCCGCCTTTTCCAGGAGTTCCTTGGTGTCCTTCAGCATGGCTGTCGAGCCGCAGATCATGCCGCGATCGATGGCCGGGTCGAGCGCCGGCACGCCGAGATCGGTGAACAGCTTGCCGTTCTCGATCAGGTCGGTGATGCGGCCCTTGAAGGGGAAGTCTTCGCGGGTCACCGTCGCGTAGTGCTTCAGCTTGTCGCCGACGACTTCCGCCAGGAATTCATGGTTCTTGATTTCCTCGACCAGATCGAAGCCGTATTTCAGTTCCGCCACGTCGCGGCAGGTATGGGTGAGGATGACTTCCTCAAACTTCTCATAGGTTTCCGGGTCGCGGATCAGGCTGGCGAAAGGCGCAATGCCGGTGCCGGTCGAGAACATGTAGAGGCGCTTGCCCGGGGTCAGCGCGTCGAGCACCAGCGTGCCGGTCGGCTTCTTGCGCATCAGCACCTTGTCACCCGGCTGGATCTTCTGCAGGTGCTGGGTCAGCGGGCCGTCGGGAACCTTGATCGAGAAGAATTCGAGCTCCTCGTCCCAGGAGGGGCTCGCGATCGAATAGGCGCGGTAGATCGGCTTGCCCTCGACCATCAGGCCGATCATCGCGAACTCGCCGGAGCGGAAGCGGAAGCCGGCAGGACGGGTCATGCGGAAGCGGAACAGGCGGTCGGTATAGTGCGTAACGCTCAAAACCGTTTCGGCATAGACGCCCTCGGGCACGATCAGTTCGGCGTTGTCGGTCTTCACAGGAGCATTCATAGGCTGTCGGTCCCATCGTTCAGTCGATTGGGACCAAGCCTATAATCCAGACCGTCCCATTCCACAATTCAGCCGGCATGCGCATTTCGCAGCCGAGATATCCGTTAAAGCGAAGGCGGCAACCTTGACCGAGGTCAATTCGCCGCCCTTCAATAGCGATTTTTATATGTCTCAGGCACCGGTGGAGCCGAGGCGGCGCCAGCTGAACCCGCCGGCGGCTTCCGATGCACGGGCCGTCGGCTGGTAGCGCTGGGCAACGCCCATGAGACAGTTATCAGCAAGCCGCCGCTGGGCGACGGGGTTGGTCACGGCGAAGCTGTCGAAGCCGGTGCGCAGCATCAACGGCACCTGGTCGATCAGCACGTCGCCGACGGCGCGCAGTTCGCCGGCATAGCCGAGGCGCTCGCGCAGCAGCGTGGCATGGCTGAAGCCACGGCCGTCATTGAAGGCCGGGAAGGCGACCGCGATCAGGGCGATGCGGTCTAGATGGGCCTCAAGCTTCGTTACGTCGTCAGCCGGTGCGATCACCACGCCGAGACCGACATCGTTGGTTTCGGCGACGGCTTCCAGGAAGGCCTCGAGCGGCAGCAGGGCCTTCTCGCCCTCGCCCGCCTTGCGCTCCTCCGTTTCGGTCACCCAGATGTCGCCATCGACGAAACCGGTTTCTTTCCAGATCTTGGTCATACTTCTTCCAGTCTCACGCGGCTTCGACAGAAGCGTTGCCATAAAGCGCGTCCTTGAACGGCTTGGGGCCGACGCGGCGATAGGCGTCAAGAAAAGTTTCCTTCGGATCAAGGCGCAGGCCGAGATAGGTGTCGACGATCGTCTCGACCGCGTCGGTTACCTTTTCCGGCTCGAAGCCGCGACCGATGATTTCCCCGATCGAGGAGTTCTCGTCGCCGGAACCGCCAAGCGTGATCTGGTAGAGTTCGGCACCCTTCTTCTCGACACCCAGCAAGCCGATATGGCCGACATGGTGGTGGCCGCAGGCATTGATGCAGCCGGAGATCTTGATCTTGAGTTCGCCGATCTCCTGCTGACGCTCCAGGGAGCCAAAGCGCTCGGAGATCGCCTGGGCGACCGGGATCGAACGGGCATTGGCAAGCGCGCAGTAGTCCAAGCCGGGACAGGCAATCATGTCGGTGATGAGGTTGGAATTGGCGGTCGCGAGGCCGGCCTTCTCCAGCGCCTGATAGAGCGGATAGAGATCACCCTTGGCGACATGTGGCAGGATCAGGTTCTGCTCGTGGCTGACGCGGATCTCGTCGAAGGCATAGGTTTCGGCAAGGTCTGCGACCAGATCCATCTGCGCATCCGAGGCATCGCCCGGCGTGCCGCCGATCGGCTTCAGCGAGATCGTCACCATGGCATAATCGGGGTGGCGATGTTCCTGGACATTGTGGCGCACCCAGGCGGCAAAGGCGGCATCCGCCTTCTGCGCACGCGCGAGCGCATCCCAGCCATCGGCGCGGGCTGCGAGTGCCGGCGGCGCGAAATAGGTCTCGATGGCGCGGATGTCTGCTTCCGGCAGCTTCAGCTCGCTGTCGCGGATTTCGGCGAATTCGGCTTCCACCTGACGGGTCAGTTCCTCGACGCCGGTTTCGTGCACGAGGATCTTGATGCGCGCCTTGTACTTGTTGTCGCGACGGCCGTGCAGATTGTACACGCGCACGATCGCGGTGATGTATGTCAGGAGATCGGCTTCGGGCAGGAAGTCGCGGATCTTCTTGGCGATCAACGGCGTGCGGCCCTGGCCACCGCCGACATAGACGGCAAAGCCGAGCTCGCCAGCTTCATTGTTCTTCAGATGCAGACCGATGTCATGCACCTGGATGGCGGCGCGGTCCTTTTCGGCGCCTGTGACGGCGATCTTGAACTTGCGCGGCAGGAAGGAAAATTCCGGATGCAGCGAGGACCACTGGCGCAGAATTTCGGCATAGGGACGCGGATCGGCGACTTCATCGGCGGCAGCGCCGGCGAAATGGTCGGCCGTCACGTTGCGGATACAGTTGCCCGAGGTCTGGATCGCATGCATCTCGACGCTTGCGAGATCCTTCAGAATATCCGGCGTATCAGAGAGTTTCGGCCAGTTGTACTGGATGTTCTGACGGGT
This sequence comes from Hyphomicrobiales bacterium, assembly GCA_900473805.1. Classification (GTDB taxonomy): domain Bacteria; phylum Pseudomonadota; class Alphaproteobacteria; order Rhizobiales; family Rhizobiaceae; genus Allorhizobium. Next base: position 113,010 of record UCMS01000012.1, read on the forward strand.
GGTGAAATGGCCATAGCCGCGGTCGTATTTGCGGGCGATATGGGCCAGCATGCGCATCTGCTTCGAATTCAGCGTGCCATAAGGGATGGCAACACGCAGCATGTAGGCGTGGAGCTGGAGATAGACGCCGTTCATCAGGCGCAGCGGCTTGAACGCGTCTTCGGCGAGTTCACCCGAGAGGCGGCGGGCCACCTGGTCGCGGAACTGTTCTACGCGCGCCGATACGAAGGCGTGGTCGAATTCGTCATAACGATACATGTCTTACCTCAAGCCTCAAGCGGCGATGAATGCCGGGTCGGCATAACCGTGACCCTCGGCATATGCAATGGTCGGGCCTTCCGCACGAATGCGCTCGCGCAGGCGCAAGGGGCGCAGCTTGCCGTCCTTTTCCTCGATTTCGATGACATTGACGTCAACGACGAGGTTGCTGGCGAAGGCCTGCTTGCCGGCGGCTTCCAAGGCTTCGACGGCCTCGGCATGGCGGGCGACGAAGGCTTCCTGCAGACGCTCGGTCCACCGGCCATTGGCGTCCAGCCAGACGGCGATGCCGTCAGTCAGGCGGTTTGCTGTGAGAACCTTGTCTACCATCGTCAAATCCTTGCAGTTTCCAGTTCAGCCGAGACATGCGCACCGAGCGGTTCGGAGCGGCTGAAATCGGCGCCGGCGACAGCGTCGCCGATGATGACCATGACCGGGCCGGTCAGCTCGGTACGAGCCTCGAGCCCCGGCAATTCCTTGAGCGTGCCGTGCAGCAGACGGCTGTCGCGACGCCCGGCATTCTCGACAACGGCAACCGTCGTATCTTCGGCGAGGCCACCCGCCATCAGACGCTCGGCGACGGAGGCGGCGACCGTGCGGCCCATATAGACGGCGACGGTTGCGCCCGACAGCGCGAGCCGCGCCCAATCCGGCAGCACATTACCCTGCAAATCGTGACCGGTCGTGAAGACCAGCGACGAGGACACACCACGCAGCGTCAGCGGCAGTTCGAAATCTGCGGCGGCGGCGAGTGCCGAGGTCACGCCGGGAACGATTTCGTAAGCGATGCCGGCATCACGAAGGGCCGCCATTTCTTCGCCGGCGCGAGCGAAGACCAGGGGATCGCCCGACTTCAGACGGACGACACGCTTGCCGGCATGGCCGAGCTCGACGAGCAGCGCATTGATCTGGTCTTGAGACTTCGAATGGCATCCCTTTCGCTTGCCGACGGGAATGCGCTCGGCATCGCGGCGGCCCATATCGACCACTTCGCGCGGCACAAGCGCGTCATAGACGATGACGTCGCATTCCATCATCAGACGATGGGCACGCAGGGTGAGCAGATCTTCGGCGCCCGGGCCGGCACCGACGAGGAACACGCGGCCCTCGACACGATCGGCAGCGGCGCCCTTCAGAAGGCGGGTGGCTTCGCGTCGGGCGAGGCTGATTTCATCCACCTCGACGTGGTCGGCGACCTTGCCCTTGAAGAAGTCGCGCCAGAACAGGCGGCGCGGCGCGCCACGGGGCACGAGACGATCAACGGCACGGCGATAGGAATTGGCGAGGCGCCCGAGCTTGCCGAGCGAACGCGGCAGCAGGCGGTCGATATCGGCGCGGATCATCTGGGCGAGAACCGGACCAACGCCTTCGGTGCCGATGGCGACAGCGATCGGGGCGCGGTTGACGAGGGCCGGCGTGTAGAAATCGCAGTAATCAGGCTGATCCACGGCATTGGCCGGGATCCGGGCCGCGCGGGCGGCGGCCACGATCTCGCGGTCGAGAGCGCCCTCGCCTGTTGCCGCAAAGACCAGCCGCGCGCCCTGAGCTTGCGAAGGATCGAAAGGTTCGGCGATCTGCTCGATGGCGTTTGCAGCCAAGAAGGCGGCGTAGTCGGCTTCCGGGGAATCGGCATAGGCGACAATGCGAGCCTCGGTGTTCTTCAGCAGGCGCGCCTTGGCATAGGCCTCGTCACCGTTTCCAAAAACGGCGGCGACCTCGTTCTCGACCTTGAAGAAGGCCGGGAAGACCGAAAGCTGTTTATCCTGCTGTGCCATGAATCGTCCTGTTTCAGTGGGTCACACTATCGCCGGCGGAGCACCGAATTTGAAGAAACATAAATCTTATCCCCTCGTGCTGCAGGTATTTCTTTCCTAGTCATCTCGCCCTTGCGAGCAAAAGTCACCGGAGCATAATTCTCCACAAATTCAGTGAAGATCCGACGCGCTGAGCCTCAAAAAGTTGAAGACAGGCAATCATTTTGCTTTCGAGGCCTGCCCGGCTGGCGCTAGGATCGCGCCGCACAACAGCGGAGCGCCCCGATCGTGACAAGCCTACACCTTACCCGTCGTCTGCTCGACGTGATCGAACATGACGTCCTGCCGCTGACCGCCAAAGGCGTCGCCAATGGCAACAAGGTCTTCGGCGCCGCGATTCTTCGCAAGTCGGACCTGTCGCTGGTTCTGGCCGAGACCAATAACGAGTTGGAGAACCCCCTTTGGCATGGCGAGGTGCATACGCTGAAACGCTTTTACGAGCAGGGCGAGCGACCGAGTACCAAGGATCTGATCTTTCTCTCGACGCACGAACCCTGCACCATGTGCATGTCGGCGATCACCTGGGCGGGGTTCGACAATTTCTACTATTTCTTCAGCCATGAAGACAGCCGCGACGCCTTTGCCATCCCGCATGACCTGAAGATTCTCAAAGAGGTCTTTGGCCTTGAACCCGGTGGCTATAGGCGGCAGAACGCCTTCTGGCTCAGCCATGCGATGATCGAAATGGTGGCTTCCGCTGACGACGCCGAACGCCCCGCACTTTTCGAGCAGGTGAGCCGGATCAAGGTGGAATATGACCGCCTGTCGGAGGCCTATCAGTCGTCCAAGGGCGAAAATGACATTCCGCTCAACTGAGCGATCAGACAGGACCATCATGGAAGCCTCCAAGGACATCAACCGCCTGCTCGACATCATGGCGGCGCTGCGCCAGCCCGAGACCGGCTGCCCCTGGGACATCGTCCAGACTTTCGAGACGATCAAACCCTATACGATCGAGGAGGCCTATGAGGTGGCCGACGCGATCGAGCGCAAGGACCCGGACGATCTCTGCGAGGAGCTGGGTGACCTGTTGCTGCAGGTCGTCTTCCATGCCCGCATCGCCGAAGAGGAAGGTCTCTTTACGTTCGGCGACGTGGTCGAGGCGATCACCCGCAAAATGATCCGTCGTCATCCGCATGTCTTCGCCCGCTCCGATGCCGAGACGCCGGAGGCGGTGAAAGCCCAGTGGGACACGATCAAGCAGCAGGAAAAGGCCGAGCGTCTCGCACGCCGAGCCGCCCGTGGCTCGGCAGCAGATCCCGACACCGGCTATCTCGGCTCGGTACAGCGGTCCTTCCCCGCTTTGACCGAAGCCTTGAAGCTGCAGGAGCGTGCGGCCAAGATCGGTTTCGACTGGTCGGAGGCGGCCCCCATCCTCGACAAGATCGAGGAGGAAATCGACGAATTGCGCGAGGCGCTGGCCGAGAACCGGCCGGACAAGGTGAAGGACGAACTCGGCGACCTGATCTTCGCGCTGGTGAATATCGGCCGGCATGTGGGTGCAGAACCAGAGCAGGCTTTGCGCGGAACGAACACGAAGTTCCGGAATCGATTCAACTATATAGAGACATCTCTTGAAGCGTCAGGTGAGACTCTAGAGGCGGCTTCGCTGGAACGTATGGAAGAGCTGTGGCAGGCGGCCAAACTCATCCAACGACAAATCGGTTGACGCAGCGTGAGGCTCACCGGACTTGATGTGGCCATTGCAGGTGCTGGCGTCGGCGGATTGGCGCTCGGCACCATGCTCGCCGGGTTCGGCGCCTCGGTGACACTCTACGACCAGATGGATGCGCCCCGTCCGGTGGGCTCCGGCTTCGTGCTGCAGCCGACGGGAGCTCAGGTTCTTGCGGCCATGGGGCTTCTCGATCCGGTTGCCGCACGCGGGCGACGCATCGACCGGATGGTCGGACGGCTGAAGGACGGCGGCAAGCCTGTGCTCGACGTGCGCTACCGGTCCGGCGAATTCGGGATCGCTGTCCAGCGGGTGGCGCTGTTCGACACCTTGTTCGAGGCGGCGCGCGCAGCCGGTGTGGCTTTCGAGGCATCGGCGCGGATCAGCGGCATTGAGCCGGGGTCTCGTGCTCGTTTCGTCTTCCAGGATGGTGCGCGTTCATCGCCGGCAGACCTCGTCATCGATGCCATGGGGGCCAATTCCCCGATCGGCAGTCGGCCGGATAGCGAACTCAGCTATGGCGCGCTCTGGGCAACGGTGCCCTTCCCCGATGGCGGCCCGTTCCAGGAGAACCTGCTCGAACAACGATATGACCGTGCCTCACGGATGGCCGGCGTGCTGCCGGTCGGCACCGCTCGCGAAGGGGCGCCCGCCATGGCGACGTTCTTCTGGAGCCTGCGCACCGCAGATCATCCCGCGTGGGTCAAGGCTGGCCGCGACGCGTGGCTGGAGGCGGTGGGCAAGCTCTGGCCGGATGCGCTTCCGCTCGCAGCCGTCGCCGAACCGGTTCATGCGCGCTATCGCCACCAGACCCGCCCGCCGGTGATCGGGCGGCATGCGCTGAAGATCGGGGATGCCTGGCATGCGACAAGCCCACAGCTCGGCCAGGGGGCGAACATGGCGCTGCTCGACGCTGCGTCGCTCGCCGCCGCACTGGTGCATGCAGAGGATGTCGAGGCGGCGATCGCGCGGCATCTGCGGCAAAGGCAGATGCATGTGCGCAGCTACCAGTTCCTCAGTCGGGTGCTGACGCCCTTCTACCAATCGGACAGCCGTCTCCTGCCTGCCTTGCGGGATCACCTGATCGCCCCCATTACGACATTGCCGGGCGTGCGATCCGTCATCTCCACGCTTGTGACGGGCGATCTTCGCGATCCGGTCGGTCGGTTGCGGCTCTCCGAGACATTCGGGCAGGATGCCGTGAGCCGGTCGCACCGGTAATCGTCCATTCGCAGCAGTCGTTGCCCTTGGCTTCGCAGCGGGGGTGGAGGACCGAGACTTGGGTTGCGGTCAAGGTGGCGAAGAGGCGTTCGAAGACGGCGCCATGCCAGGGGCAGCCGGGCGTTGCTAACGGGTTGGCCTTGATTGCAAGGTGAATGACCGGACGCCTCCAGCCCCGCACTTCGCCCGAGAACCGGCCGCTTCCGGCAAAGGTCCAGGCATGGGCGGAGATGGCGCGGACAAGCAGCCGCGTGGAAACGGCAGACGGCAGACGCGGCAGCAGCCAGCGTGCAGGCTTCGGAATGCGATTGGCCAGCAGATAATGGCCCGTGCGGTGACCGGCTTCCGCCAAGACGCGGGTGGCGCCCTGATCCGACAAGGTGTCAAAGAGCACGGCGAAGAGCCGCTGAGGCTCTCGTTCATCGATCATCGTGCCGGGTGGATCGGCGTAGTGATGGCCGATTCCCGCTCGGTCGAAGGTCATACGCGCCGTCTCGTCGCCAAACAGTGCCGATAGCGCCTGGCCCGTCTGGATCAGGCTGTTCGGCCCGATGCGGGCGCCGTTGCCGTTTGAAATCTGCGTGCCGCTGCAGGCAAGTTGCGCCTCTCCTTCTGCGCCCGCAGCTACCCGTCCGGAGAGACTCGCCTCAGACGTGGGCATCGTGGCTCTCCGGCCCTCCGCCGCAGGCCATGACGGGCGTTCGTGCCTCTTCCGCCTCACCGGCCTTGCGCGCGCGCAGCTGACTTGCGCGGTCGGAGGCCGCCTGCCAGTCGGCCATCTGGGCTGGTGCGATCTTGCGGCTCATGTCGAAACCGAAATCGACCTTTTCCTTGGACTGCGGTCCCCAGTAATTGTGCTTGCCGAGATCGTAGAACTTGCGCTCGAAGCCGGCCTTCAGGAAAGCCTTGAGGCAGCCGAGCAGATAGCGGCGGCGAAAACCCTTGCCGCGCCAGGGGTAGTGGAAAAGCGCCTTGATCATGTAGAAGCGGCGATAATTGTTCATCACACGGTCGAGCAGTTCGGCCCGATCCATCGCATCCGGTTTCATGATCGGTGTCACGAAATTGTACTTCGAGAAATCGAAGATCTCGACCTTGTCACCGAGCTCCTGAAAGAGCGGCGAGAAGGGCCAGGGCGTGTACATGGCCCAGTTGGCGAGATCCGGGTTCCAATCGCGCGCCATGCGATAGGTTTCCTCCAGCGTCTCCGCCGTCTCGTTTTCGAGGCCGACGATGAACTGCGCTTCCGTGAAGATATCAGCCTCGCGGAGCAGGCGGATCGCCTTCTTGTTCTCGGCGACCTTGGTTTCCTTGTTGAAGCGGTCGAGCTTCAGCTGGGCGGCGGCTTCCGTGCCGAGCGAGACATGCACGAGGCCGGCCTTGCGATAGAGGGCCAGATACTCGTCATCGCGGATGATGTCTGTGACGCGGGTGTTGATGCCCCATTTGACCCTGTCCGGCAGACCACGGGCGATGAGTTCCTCGCAGAAGGCGATGAACTTCTTGCGGTTGATGGTGGGCTCCTCGTCGGCGAGGATGAAGAAGCCGACCTGGTGGTCGTTGACCAGTTTTTCTATCTCGTCGACCACCTTCTTCGGATCGCGGATGCGATAGTCGCGCCAGAACTTCCATTGCGAGCAGAAGGAGCAGGTGAAGGGGCAGCCGCGGGCCATGTTGGGGATCGCGACCCTGACGCCAAGCGGCACATAGATGTATTTCTCCCATTCGAGCAGGGTCCAATCCGGCTCGACGGCATCGAAATTCTTGACGGTGGGCGCCGCTGGCGTCGCGATGATCTTGCCGTCATCGGTGATATAGGCGAGGCCCTTGATCCCTGCCCTCGCCTCTTTCCAGTTGCCCGCGGCAAAGGCGCGGGCGAGTTCGACAATGATCTCCTCGCCTTCACCACGGACGATGACGTCGATATAGGGCGCCTCGGTCAAGACCTGCTGGTACATGAAGGTGGCGTGGATGCCGCCGAGGACCCGGAGCGCCTGGGGGCAGACTTCGCTCGCGATCTCCAGGCAGCGCTCCGCCATGTAGATCGACGGTGTAATGGCGGTGCAGCCGATCATATCAGGCTGCAGGCGGCGCAATTCGTCTCGTAGCCGATCCTCGGTCATGTCGTTGGTCATGGCATCGAGGAAGTGGATGTCCGTGAAGCCGGCGGACTTCAGCGCGCCGCCGAGATAGGCGACCCAGGCGGGCGGCCAGTTGCCGGCAATCTCGGCGCCGCCGGAATGATAGTTCGGATGGATGAAGACGACGCGCATGACCACCTCCCATGTGTGTAAACAAAAGTTGACACACACGGTCGCGGCATTCCTTGACGTGAATCAAGAATTGCGCCGAAGTTTTACGGTCATCCCGGGGTTAGCGTTCCCAATCTTCTTTTTCGGCCGACTTCCGGGTGCCGAGCTTGCGCTCGAGTTCATCGGCCTGACGGTCGGTCAGCCGCACGTCGAGGCTCACGCTGCCGTCTTCGTGATCCTCACGCCCGTTCACCACGGCATTGCCGTAGAGCCAGGAAACGACGGCATGTTTATCGGCCGGAATCGTGATCGTGGCTTCGGTGAGCACACCGGAGAGGCGCTGCGAGATGACATCGAGCAGGGTATCGACACCCTCCCCGCTGATGGCCGAAACCGGCATCACATTCTCACGGCCGGCCGCCTTTTGCAGCAGGCCGTCATGGTTTTCCGGGTCGAGGCGGTCGATCTTGTTCCAGACTTCGAGGATGCGCTCTGAACGCTCCTTCTCATCAATGCCGAGATCGTCGAGGATGCGCAGGACATCGGCCGACTGGGCACCGTTGTCAGGATCCGACATGTCGCGGACATGCAGGATCAGATCGGCTTCCAGCACCTCTTCGAGCGTCGCACGGAAGGCGGCGACGAGATGGGTCGGGAGGTCGGAGATGAAACCGACGGTATCGGACATGATCACGGTGCGGCCATGCGGCAGCTTCATGCGGCGCAGCGTCGGATCAAGCGTCGCAAACAGCATGTCTTCGGCAAGCACACCCGCACCGGTGATGCGGTTGAACAGCGTCGACTTGCCGGCATTGGTGTAGCCGACGAGCGCCACGATCGGATGCGGCACCTTGCGGCGCTTGGCGCGGTGCAACTGACGGGTGCGGACCACCTGTTCGAGCTCGCGCTCGAGCTTGATGATCTTGTCCTGCAGCATGCGCCGGTCGGCTTCGATCTGGGTTTCACCCGGGCCACCCATGAAGCCCGCACCGCCGCGCTGGCGTTCAAGGTGGGTCCAGGAGCGGACCAGACGGCCCTTCTGGTAGTTGAGATGCGCAAGCTCGACCTGCAGCGTGCCTTCCTTGGTGGAGGCGCGGCGGCCGAAGATTTCGAGGATCAGACCCGTGCGGTCGATGACCTTGGCACCCCATTCCTTTTCGAGGTTGCGCTGCTGCACCGGTGTCAGCGGGTGATCGACAATGACGAGACCGGCGTCGAACTCATCGAGCAAGGCCTTCACCTCGGCGATCTTGCCAGACCCCATCAGCGTCGCCGGCCGCGGCTGGTTCACCGGCACGATCAGGCCCTGAACGATCGTCAGGTCAATGGCGCGGGCAAGGCCGATCGCCTCTTCAAGGCGCGCATCATTGGAGCGGCTCGGCGCAGGCGGCGCACCTTCCGGCAAGGGTTGCGGTCGCCCTGCCTTCAAGACAGGGACGATGACGACCGCCCGCATGTCATCCCGAGGTTTTTCGTCCTCAGGGATGATCGAATCATTCTTTGTGTCTCGGCTGGTGATGATCTCAGTCCTGTCCGGCAGCGCTGTCTTCGCTTTCGAACATCTGCATCGGCTGACCCGGCATGATAGTCGAAATGGCGTGCTTATAGACCAGCTGCGAGTGGCCGTCCCGACGCAACAGAACGCAGAAGTTGTCGAAAGACGTAACAACACCGGTCAGCTTGACGCCATTGATCAGGAAGATCGTCAGCGAGATTTTCTGCTTGCGTACGGTGTTGAGGAAAAGATCCTGCAGGTTCTGAGAACGTTCCGCCATGGCGCCGCTTCTTTCTTAATTGCCGGCCTTTTTCGACCGGTGTGATTATTGTTGTTACTGAAAAGGTGGGGAATAGGTCCCCTCGCCCCTCCACCGGAACAAGGTGGTATCAAATCACCGTCTTTTCCGCAATGTCGAAAAAGGCAGAACGAATGCGCTCGGACATGGCACCCGGGTGACCGTTTCCGATCGTTTCACCGTCGATTTCAACGATCGGAAAACAAATACTGGTGGCGGCAGTGATAAAAACCTCACGGGCCGCGAGCATTTCATCCCGGGAAAATTCCCGTTCAGCAACCGCTATCCCCAGCTTGGCCGTGACGTCCAGCAAGCCCGTGCGCGTAATGCCACGCAAAATGCCATGCTCTGCGGGGCGGGTCACGAGAACGCCATCCTTGTCCACGATCCAGACATTGGTGGCGGCCCCCTCGGTCACCATGCCCCGCGCATCCACATAGATCGCCTCCTGGGCGCCGCTCTCCTTCGCGGCCTGGCGCGCCATGGCGTTGGGCAGAAGGCCGACCGTCTTGATATCGACACGGTCCCACCGGTTGTCTGGCAGGGTGATCGCCTTCAAACCCGTCTCGTTCTTCTTCGCGATGACCGACGGATCTGTGATCTTCGCAGTGATGACGAGGCTCGGCGGCGTGTCGGACGAAGGGAAGACATGGTCGCGTCGTGCGACCCCGCGTGTCACCTGCAAATAAAACAAGCCATTCTTCACCCGATTGCGCCGCGCGACTTCCCGGATCACCTGGGTGAGCGCCGCTCGGCTCATTGGGCTTCTCATCTTCAGTTCAGACAGGGAGCGGTCGAGCCGATCGAGATGACGCGTCAGATCAACAATCACCCCATGACGGATCTCGCAGACCTCGTAGACGCCATCGGCGAACTGGAATCCGCGGTCCTCGATATGCACTGCGGCTTTCGAATGGGGAAGATAACGGCCGTTGACATAGGCAATGCGGGGCATCGGGTTCAAACCTTCAGAGACGCGATTAGAAATACTGGATCGAAACGCGGAACAGTTGTTCGACATGCCGCACGGCGTCGGCCGCGGCAAACAGAACGATGCGATCCTTGGCTTTGATGCGTGTGTCGCCGTTCGGGCGCAACACCGTCTTGTCCCTGTAGATCGCGCCGATGCGAAGGCCGGGCGGCAATTCGAGATCGCGGAAGGACTTGCCGACCAAAGGCGAGGTCTCGAGTGCCTCGGCCTCGATGACCTCCGCTTTCCCCTTCTGGACCGCGTAGACCGCACGGATTCGTCCCTTGCGCACGTGCTGCAGCACACGCGAAATCGTGACCGCACGGGGATTGATATAGGCATCGATGCCGATCGAGCCTGCAATGTCGTGGAAGGACGGACTGTTGATCAGCGCCATGCCGGACTTGCAGCCGAGACGCTTGGCCATGGCGGCGCTCAAGATGTTGGTCTGGTCGTTGTTCGTCAGCGTCACCATCAGATCGGCGTCCTGGATGTCCGCCTGATGGAGGATGTTCTGATCGAGTGCGGAGCCATGCAGAACGATGGCATCCGACAGCTGGTCGGAAACGGCATGCGCACGTTCACGGTCGCTCTCGATGATCTTCAACCGGGTTTTCGGCGACATCTGGCCAATTGTGCGCGCGACGTAGTGACCAATATTGCCGCCGCCTGCGATGACGATACGGGCCGCCTCCTGTTCTTCGTGCCCGAAGAGACCGAGCGTGCGGCGGGCGTGGTCGCGCTGGCAGATGACATAGGCGAGGTCGCCGACGAGGAGATGATCCTGCGAGCGTGCGACAATGAGCTTTCCATTGCGCCAGATGGCGCAAACGGTCGCCATCAGGTCCGGGAAGAGTTCGCTCAGCTGGTTCAGAGGCGTGTCGACAACCGGGCAATCCTCCATGCACTCAATGGCCAGCATGGCAATGTTGTCGTCAGCGAAGCGGACGATATCGGTCGCACCAGGGAAGGAGATGCGGCGAAGCACCATCTTCCCGACCTCGATTTCCGGAGAAATGGTCACGTCGATCGGCAGATTCTCCCGGCTGAACAGGTCGGAATATTCCGGCAGAAGATAGTTCTGGGAACGGATGCGGGCGATCTTCGTCGGAACATTGAAGAGCGAATGCGCCACCTGGCAGGCGATCATGTTGATTTCGTCGTAGAGCGTCACCGCGATCAGCATATCGGCCTGGTCGGCGCCGGCTCGCGCAAGAACGTCCGGATGAGCGCCATGGCCGACATACCCTCGGACATCCAGTGTCTCGGTGATATGGGATACGAGCGAGGCCGAGGTATCGATGACGGCAACGTCATTGTCCTCCTGGGACAGCCGCTCGGCGATCCCGTAGCCGACCTGACCTGCACCGCAAATGATGACTTTCATGGCGTGTTTCCTGCGATCGCCCGGTCAATAAACCGGTGCCGTTTTGCCTGCTTATACGCCAAGGGATTTCAGTTTGCGATGCAGGGCCGAACGCTCCATGCCGACGAATTCTGCCGTGCGCGAAATGTTGCCACCGAAGCGATTGATCTGCGCAATCAGATAATCGCGTTCGAACATTTCGCGTGCTTCGCGCAGTGGCAGGGTCATGATGTGAGTGTCGTTGCGCGCCGAGACCTTGGGCAGCATGTCCGAAAGGTCCTGTGGCAGCATCTCGGCCGTAATCGGCGCTTCGGGGCTATCGCCCTGAGCGAGGATCATCAAGCGCTCGATGTTGTTGCGCAGTTGGCGGATGTTACCGGGCCAATCGTTGGCCTGGAGAACAGCCATCGCGTCCTCTCCGATCTTGCGCTGGCGGATGCCCGCCTGTTCGGAAATCTGCCGCATGAACATGTCGACGAGAAAGGGAATGTCCTCGCGACGCTCGGCCAGGGCTGGAACCTTGACCGGAACGACTGCCAAGCGGTGGAACAAGTCTTCGCGGAATCGCCCTTCGGCGATCAGGCCTTCCAGATTGTAAGCGCTCGACGAGATTATACGCACGTCGACCTTAACCCGCTTGGAGCCGCCCACGCGTTCGAACTGCTGCTCGACCAGGACACGGAGGATCTTGTTCTGGGTTTCGCGCGGCATCTCCCCGATCTCATCCAGATACAGGATGCCGCGATGGGCCTCTTCCAGGGCGCCGATGCGGCGTGGCTGGCCGGGCGTGCCCTCCGTACCGAACAGCGCCATCTCCATCCGGTCGGGGGTAATGGCGGCTGCGTTAAGCGATACGAAAGGACCAGCGGCACGGCTCGACCGCTTGTGGATCATCCGTGCCACAAGTTCCTTCCCGGAGCCGGATGGTCCGAAGATCATGATGCGGCTGTTGGTCGGCGCGATCTTCTCGATCGTCTGACGCAACTGCGAGACGGCGACCGAGGTGCCGATCAGTTCGACCGCGTCGCCCGTGCGGCGCTTCAGATCGGAGACTTCGCGCTTCAGCTTGGAGTTCTCCAGAGCTCGCTCGGCGATCAGGATCAGACGATCCGCCTTGAAAGGCTTTTCGATGAAGTCGAAGGCGCCGCGCTTGATTGCGGAGACGGCGGTCTCGACATTGCCGTGCCCGGAGATCATCACCACCGGCAGGTCCGGGTGACGCAGCTTGATCTCATCGAGCAAGGCCAGACCGTCGAGACGGCTTCCCTGCATCCAGATGTCCAGGAAGACCAGACGCGGTACGCGATCTGAAATCGCGGCCAGCGCGCTGTCGGCATCATGCGCGGTGCGGGTCTCGTGGCCTTCGTCGCTGAGAATGCCCGAGACAATCTCGCGGATGTCCTCTTCGTCGTCGACTACCAGAATATCAGAGGCCATGGACCTTTTCCTTGTCGTTCTCGCTGTCGATGGCGGATGCTTCGGCGCGTGGGAGGATGATGCGGATCATCGCTCCTCTGCCCCGGTCGAAATCGACCGGCGCGTCGTGCAGCTCAAGCTGTCCGCCATGCTCTTCTATGATCTTCTTGACGATGGCGAGGCCAAGGCCGGTGCCCTTCTCGCGCATCGTCATATAGGGTTCGAGGATACGGTGCCGGTTTTCGGTCGGCAGTCCGCGACCATTGTCGATGACGTCGACAGCGAAGCGGTCGTGCGCATGGTCGAAATAGGAGCGGACCAGGATTTTGCCTTTGCCGATTTCCTCGACCGGTACCGCCTCGATCGCCTCCACCGCGTTCTTGACGATGTTGCTGACGGCCTGGGCCAGCATCCGCGCATCGAAGCTTCCTTCCAGAGGTTCGTCACCGAAATCGCGTTGGAACTCGATCTCGCTGCTTCCGATCTCACGGAGGAAGACCGCGTCGGTCAGGATTTCCCGCAGATCGGTCAGCTGCTTGGTGGGCTTCGGCATCCGGGCAAAGGCCGAGAACTCGTCGACCATGCGGCCGATATCCTCGACCTGACGGACGATCGTGTCCGTGCACTGATTGAAGACGGCCTTGTCATCGTCGGCGATCTGCTTGCCGTAGCGCCGCTTCAAACGCTCGGCGGACAGCTGGATCGGCGTCAGCGGGTTCTTGATCTCGTGGGCGATGCGGCGGGCGACATCGGCCCAGGCCGTGGAGCGTTGCGCCACCACGAGATCGGTGATGTCATCCAGCGTGATGACATAACTGTCTTCAGACCCACGCGTTTCCTCGCGCGTGACCTGCACGTTCAGGGTCCTTTCCTTGCCGCCGCGGATCATGTTGATCTGCTCGCGATATTCCCCACGATGGCGAACGGCGGCCTCGTTGAGCACCCGATCGACCTCGGGCGCCACGAGCGACAGTTTCTGCCCGATGAGTTGGTCTGCCGGCAGGGCCAGAAAGAATTCGGCCGAAGGATTGACGATGGTGACAATGCCGTTGTCCTCGACGCCGATAACGGCCGCCGTCACCCCCGACAGCACCGCCTCGATGAAGCGGCGGCGATCGTCGACCTCGTCCTTGGCCTCAAGGATTTCGTCACGCTGCGAACGGATCTGCGAGACCATCTTGTTGAATGTGCGAGACAGGCTGCCGACATCCCCATCCGCCGCGCGAACCGGCACCAGGACATTGAGATTGCCCGAGGCGATGCTGTCTGCGGCACCGATCAGAAGCCGGATGGGGCGCACAATCCTGTCGGCAACGGCAATCGCCGTCCAGATCGCAGCGAGGAGCACGATCAGGGCGAAGCCGAGATAAAGGATGGCGAAGGCGATTTGCAGAGTGGTGCGGCCATCTTCCATCGACTGGTATTCGGCCGTGTTCTCCTCCATCAACCGCATGGCCTGCATGACCTTCGGGTCGACGGCGCGAATTGTGTAAAGGAAGGTGCCGGAGATCGAGTCGAGCTTGATGATCGCTCCGACAAGATTGGTCACGCCCGGTGGAATGAGCGTCGGCTGACCGGCCGCAGCGCTTTCGAGCGCATCGCGCGGGATCGCCGGGAGCGGCTTCTCTGTCTCGATATCGGCCTTGGTGATAGCCGAGCCATCCTCACGCACGAGAAAAGCGCCCAGCATGCCGCGCCCCCTGGCCTGGCGGGTCATCAACTCCACGAAACCGGTCCGGTCGAGGTAAAACAGGGCGCGGTTCCGTTCGAGGTCATTGGCCATGGAGATGGCCTGGCCCTGTAGATAGCTGGCATTCTCCAGCATATAGGCCTGCGCAACGTTCATCGACGACGAGACGATCGATTGCGTGCGAATCGAGAACCAGCGGTCGAGGCCGACATTCAGCGTGATGGATGCGAAGATCGCGACGAGGATGGCCGGCGTGATCGCGATGATCGAGAAGAGGGCAACGATCCTGACATGCAGGCGGGCAGCCGCACGGCCCCTGTTGCGCGCCTTGAACAGACGCAGCACCTCGCGACCGATCAGGAACATCAGTCCGACGATGAACATCGAGTTGACCACCGCAGACGCGACCAGAACCCTCGAGGTCGGCTCGATGGGCGTGAGCCCCAGAAGGATCGGGAGCGTGAAGCTCGCAGAGACAAGTGCACCACCGGCGAGCAGCAGTCCCGGCAGCGCGAAGGAAGCCCTGCGGTCCTGCGCCATCGCCGCTTCAACATCTGCGGCGGAGGCTCGCCTCACCCTTGCCATTCATTTCCCCCGGATCCGCGCAGGCGGATCTTATCTCGACGTCCGGTATCGGGACCGGATCGGCATTTCTCACGCGTTAACCGATTGCGGTCTCGAACCAAGCGACCGGAACAAGACAACAAATCGCCACATCACGTGGCTTTTGAGCAACGCAATGTGGCGAAATTGCAACGGAGCCTTGCGGGATGTCAAGCCGAGCGGGAACTGCGATAGACCGAGACGCCGAGTTCCCGAATTTTCTTGCGCAGCGTGTTTCGATTGAGACCGAGCAGGTCTGCGGCCTTGATCTGGTTGCCGCGCGTGGCCGTCAGAGCGGCCAGAATCAGCGGATACTCCATCTCCGTCAGGACGCGGTCGTACAAGCCCGATGGCGGAAGGGCTTCGCCGAAGCTGGCGAAATAGGTCCGCATGTTCTCTTCCACGGCCTGGGAAATGGTCATGGTGCCGCTCGCCACACCGACCTTTGCGATCGGACTGTCGGAGATATCGGCACGCAGTTCCTGCTCCACCACTTCCCGTGCAATCACGTCCTGTGGATAAAGCGCCATTAGGCGGCGCACGACGTTTTCCAACTCGCGGACATTGCCGGGCCAGGGATAGGCCTTCATGACTTCCAGCGCTTCATGGTCGAAGCGCTTCGAATCGAGACCTTCCTTTTCTCCCTGCTGAATGAAGTGGCGCACCAGATCGGGAATGTCTTCGGCACGGTCGCGCAGTGGCGGCAGGCGCAACGGCACGACATTCAAGCGATAGTAGAGGTCTTCGCGGAACAGGCCCTGATTGATCGACTGTTTCAGGTCCTTGTTGGTCGCGGCGACGATGCGCACGTCGGTACGGATCGGCGTGCGCCCACCGACGGTCGTGTATTCGCCCTGCTGCAGCACGCGCAGCAGCCGCGTCTGCGCATCCATCGGCATATCGCCGATTTCATCCAGGAAGAGTGTCCCGCCTTCGGCCTGCTCGAAGCGACCGGTCGAGCGGTTCTGCGCACCGGTGAAGGCACCCTTCTCATGGCCGAAGAGTTCCGACTCGATCAAATCGCGGGGGATTGCGGCCATGTTGATGGCGACGAAGGGGCCGTTGCGGCGCTTGCCGTAGTCGTGCAGCGCCTTGGCCACCAGTTCCTTGCCGGTGCCCGACTCGCCGGTGATCATCAGCGTCAGATCCGTCTGCATGAGGCGGGCGAGCACGCGGTAGATTTCCTGCATGGCCGCCGAGCGACCGACAAGCGGCATACCGTCCTGCATGTCATCGTCGAGACGTGCCGGGCGCTTCTTCGGCTCGGACAGGGCGCGACCGATAATAGCGATCAGTTCCGTCAGGTCGAAGGGCTTGGGCAGGTAATCATAGGCACCCTTCTCCGATGCCTTGATCGCCGTCATGAAGGTGTTCTGGGCGCTCATGACCAGAACCGGGAGATCCGGGCGGGCCTTTTTGATGCGTGGCAGGAGATCGAAAGCGTTTTCGTCGGGCATCACTACATCGGTCACGACGAGATCGCCCTCGCCGGCCGAGATCCAGCGCCAGAGCGTTGCCGCATTCGAGGTGATCCTGACGTCGTATCCAGCGCGGCTCAGTGCCTGATTGAGCACCGTGCGGATCGCGGCATCGTCGTCAGCAACAAGGATCGTGGCCGTCATCAGTTCGTTCCCGTGGATTTTGGAAGGGGCGCATCATCGAGCGCCGTCTCTTTCGACATAGGCATAAGGACCCGGAAAGTGGTGCGGCTCGCCTGGCTGTCGCATTCGACAATGCCGCCATGGGCGCCGATGATCTTCGCGACGAGCGCCAGACCGAGCCCAGAGCCGTTGGTTTTGGTGGTGATGAAGGGATCGAACAGATGCGGCAGCAAGTCGGACGGAACGCCCGGGCCGTTGTCATGCACGCAGAATTCGAGCGGCAGGGAAATCTTTTCCCGCGAACCGGCAACCGAGAGACGGATACCGGGACGGTAGGCTGTCGTCAGCTGGATCTCGCCGTCAGAGCGTTCGCCAATGGCTTCCGATGCGTTCTTGACGAGGTTGAGGAAAACCTGGACCAGTTGATCCCTGTTGGCGAAAACCGGCGGCAGCGAGGGATCGTAGTTTTCCGTGATGCGGATGTTGCGCGCGAAACCGGCCTTGGCCACGGCTTTTACCTGATCGAGCACCGAATGGATGTTGATCGACTGGCGGTCGACCGGACGCTCGTCGGAGAAGACCTCCATGCGATCGACCAGTGACACGATGCGGTCCGTCTCGTCGCAGATCAGGCGGGTCAGGGCTCTGTCTTCGTCGGTTACTGCTGTCTCAAGGAGCTGGGCGGCCCCGCGGATGCCGGATAGCGGGTTCTTGATCTCGTGCGCCAGCATCGAGGCAAGGCCGGTGACGGAACGCGCGGCCGCGCGATGGGTCAGTTGGCGGTCGATCTTGTCGGCCATGGAGCGTTCCTGGAACACCACCACGACGTTGCCCGGCTGACCCAGGACCGGCGCGACATAGAGGTCAACAAGCTTTTCCTGGCCAAGACGCGGCGAACTCAGGTCCACGCGATACTCGTTGACCGGCGCGCGACGCTCGCGCACCTGCTCGATCAGGGACAGAAGCGGGCTGCCAAAGGGGATGAAGGTGGAGATACGGTAGCGGGCGAGATGGGCAGCGCTTGCGCCAAAGAAGGCTTCCGCCTCCCAATTGGCAAAGGCGATGTGGCCATTGGCATCCACCATCACAACAGGATTCTGGATGGCATTCAGCACGGCCATGGCAAGGCCATTGCCAGTCATGCCCGCGTTGTCATTCGCCGTCATGCGGCCTCCTGTCTGGCTGCCGGGTTCAACGCACCGGAGAGCGCTTGCTCCACAGCAGTCGCCACGTCGTCGGCATTCTTCGATGTCATGATGCCGGCTTTGGCACCCGGTTCGAGGCCGGCGGCAAACCGGTCGAGATACCAGCCGAGATGCTTGCGGGCGTGGCGAACACCGACCTCGACGCCGTAGTGCTCGAGCATTGCCCGGTAGTGTTTGACAACGAGGCCCGGGATATCCGACGCGGCGGGGCTGTCCCGTCCCGCGAGCACACCCGCATGCCAAGGCCTGCCCTGGCAGGCGCGACCAACCATCACGGCATCGGCGCCTGACCGGCGGAGTATCTCCTGGGCGTCGGCTGCCGTCTCGACGTCGCCATTGGCGATCAAGGGGATACGGATTGCGTCACGAACGGCAGCGATTGCATCCCAGTTCGCCCGCCCCTCATAGAATTGCATCCGGGTTCGACCATGCACGGTGATCAATTGCACGCCGGCGGCTTCGGCACGGGATGCGATGTGCGGCGCATTGATAGAACTCTCGTCCCAACCCAAGCGCATCTTGACCGTAACCGGGATCTTCACGGCCTTGACCGTAGCCTCGATCAGCGCCAAGGCATGATCAGGTTCGCGCATGAGGGCAGAGCCGGCATAACCGCCGATCACCTTCTTGGCCGGGCAACCCATGTTGATATCGATGATGTCCGCGCCATTGGCCTCGGCAATCACCGCTGCCTCGGCGAGCCATTTCGCTTCGCGGCCGGCCAGTTGCACCATATGCGGGGTCAGACCTGCACCCTTGAGGCGCGACCAGCTCTCTGCGGCGTTGAAGACAAGTTCGCGGCTCGCCACCATTTCGGTGACCACCAAGCCAGCACCAAAGCGGAATGCCAGCTGACGGAACGGCAAATCCGTAACGCCCGACATCGGCGCGAGCACAACCCGGTTCCGGACGGGAACCGTGCCGATGCGGAAAGGCGTGTCCAACGCGACAGAAACCAACTGATCATCTTTCAGGCAAAGAACGCATTTGCACTATTTTTAGACAGGCAAGTTTGGCTTGCCAAGAGGCAAAGCTCACGCGCCGACAAAAATTCGTGCAAATGCTGGAAAAGGCGCTATCGAGCCGATAGAGCACAGGTGCAAAGAAAATGTGTCATGGACCAGGCGGAACGATGGAGCAAGAGCTGAGCGGAACAATCGGGATCATCGTTGTTGCCGCCGGCCGCGGAGAACGTGCCGGAGCATCTGCCGAGGGCCCCAAGCAATATCGGCGGATCGGCGGAAAGCCGGTGATCTGGCACACGCTGAAACTCTTTCTTGATTGGCCTAAACGTGGTCCCATCGTCGCCGTCATCCACCCTGATGATCACGCGCTTTTCGACGCGGCCGTTTCGGACCTGCCTGCAAGACACTCGGTTCTTGTGGTAACCGGCGGCGCAACGCGACAGGAATCTGTCCTCAATGGCCTGAGGGCCCTGCGCGCGAGCAACATCGAATCCGTGATGATCCATGACGGCGTGAGGCCGTTTGCCGACCCGGCATTGCTCGATCGGATCGCGGAAGAGCTTGCGGCGGGCAAGCCAGCGGTTCTGCCAGCCATTCCCGTCTCCGACACGCTCAAGCGGGCGGATGCGGGGAAGATCGTCACAGATACCGTGCCACGCAAGGACCTCCATGCCGCGCAGACGCCGCAGAGTTTCCACTACCAGAGCATCCTGAGCGCCCATGAACAGGCGGCACGCGAGGCCGGATCCGACTTTACCGACGATGCCTCGATTGCCGAATGGGCCGGCATTCCGGTTCAACTGGTCGAGGGATCGATCGACAACGCCAAACTGACCGTGAAGAGGGATATCGCCATGGCCGACGAGAAACTGCGAGGCTTGGCTTTGCCGGATGTCCGCACGGGTAACGGCTATGACGTGCACCAGCTCGAGCCGGGTGACGGCGTGACGCTCTGCGGCATTTTTATCCCGCACGACCAGAAGCTTAAAGGGCATTCCGATGCGGATGTCGCGTTGCATGCGCTGACCGACGCGTTGCTTGCTACCTGCGGGGCCGGCGATATCGGCGACCATTTCCCGCCGTCGGACATGCAGTGGAAGGGCGCGCCATCGCGGATATTTCTAGAGCATGCGGCGAAGATCGTGCGCGACGCCGGCGGCACGATCATGAATGCCGATATTTCGCTAATTGCAGAAGCGCCTAAAGTCGGTCCGCATCGGCAGGCCATGCGGGAAAAGCTCGCGGAAATCCTGGAGATCTCGCTCGATCGCTGCTCGGTGAAGGCGACGACGAATGAAAAGATCGGCTTCATCGGTCGCCGGGAGGGGATCGCAGCGATCGCCACCGCAACCGTCGTTTTCCAGGGAGCGGACTGATGGGACTCTATCCGGCGGATATCGAAGACAAGGCACAGGCGATCATTGCCGCTTATCGCGATCTTGGCTGGATGATCGCCACGGCTGAATCCTGCACGGGCGGACTGGTCGCAGGCGCACTCACCGAGATCGCAGGATCGTCAGCGGTCGTCGACCGGGGCTTCGTTACCTATACGAATCAGGCGAAGATCGATCTGATCGGTGTTTCGCCGACAACACTCGAAGGGTACGGGGCCGTCTCGCAGGAAACCGCGCTGCAGATGGCACATGGAGCGCTTATGCGCTCCGATGCCCAGGTGGCCGTTGCGGTGACGGGCATTGCCGGGCCGGGCGGAGGCTCGACGGAGAAACCGGTCGGGCTTGTGCATCTGGCGTTGAAGACCCGAAGCGGGCTGATCGACCACCGGGAGATGCACTACGGTGATATTGGCCGCGAACAGGTCCGGCTGGCGACGGTCAGGACGGCGTTGGAGATGCTGACCGCTGCGGTTCAGGTCCCGGCATAGATCTTGTCGGCGCGCGTCTCGAAGGCTTCGGCAAACATGCGGAAGGCGCGATCGAACATAGAGCCCATCAGGGCGCCAAGGATGCGGTTCTTGAACTCGTAGTCGATGTAGAAATGCACCGAGCACGCGCCCTCGCCTGCCTCTTCGAAGCGCCAGCGGTTGTCGAGATACTTGAACGGGCCCTCGATGTATTTGACGTCGATGGCTCGCTCGGCAGGCGTCAGCAGGACCTGGGTCGTGAAGGTCTCGCGGATCGCCTTGTAGCCCACCGTCATGTCGGCCAGCAGCAGCTCCTTGCCGTCGCGTTCGCGGCGCGAGCGAATGGTCAGCGCTTCACAGAGCGGCAGGAATTCCGGGTAGCGCTCGACATCCGCGACAAGCGCGTACATGCGGTCGGGCGAGTGCTTGACGAGGCGGCGGGTTTCGAACTGAGGCATGTCAGCGACTTAATGAGGAAGCCCCGCAAGATCAAGCAGCTGCGCCATTTCGTCATGGGATTTCAAGGTGACGACCGGCACGTTCGGTCCGTGCCGTTCGATTTCCTCAATGATGCGTGGGGCGAAGCGGCGTTCGAAGTGCCAGATATAGGAGAGGAATTCGCGGTCGGGCCACTGCTCGACGCAACCATCGGCCATGTCAGGACGATGGCGACCGATAGTGCGGGTCACGCGACGATAGACGCCAAGCAGGCAGCGCCACCGCGGCAACCGCACCCAGATGATTAGATCCGTACGCGGCAGCCTGATGTCAAAGCTTGAAGGATTGGTGCCATCGAGAAGCCATTTGTCCGCTTTGACGATCTCGGAGAGTATCACCCTTTGCTCGACCCTGGGCCGCTGAACCCAATTCGGTAGCCAGAAAACTTCGCGATCCATCGAGTGGTTGGGAAGATCGAGCGCGGCGGCGATCTTGCGGGATAATGTCGACTTGCCGCCACCGGAGCAGCCGATCACCATGATGCGGCGGGCTTGGCGCAGTTGCACGGCTCCATCTTCCAACGATTTAATGAACATCACCACAACCACACACTCCCTGCGTGTGGTTGATTTAGCCTCGTCTCACGCTATTTGAAAGTCTGGAGACGTCTTCAAATCTTGGCGACAAGCTTCTCCCGCGCCGCCTTCAGCCGTGCAAAGTCGTCGCCGGCATGGTGCGACGAGCGGGTCAGCGGGCTTGAGGATACCATGAGGAAGCCCTTGGTATAGGCGATGTCCTCGTAGGACTTGAACTCTTCCGGCGTGACGAAACGCTCGACCTTGTGGTGCTTGCGGGTCGGCTGGAGATACTGGCCGATGGTCAGGAAGTCGACGTCGGCGGAACGCAGGTCGTCCATCAGCTGCAGGACTTCGTTCCGCTCTTCCCCGAGGCCGACCATGATACCGGATTTGGTGAACATGGTCGGGTCGAGTTCCTTCACCCGCTGCAGAAGGCGGACGGAGTGGAAATAACGGGCACCCGGACGGACCGTCAGATAGTTGCCGGGCACGGTTTCCATATTGTGGTTGAAGACGTCAGGCTTCGCGGCCACAACGCGCTCAAGCGCGCCCGGCTTCTTCAGGAAGTCCGGGGTGAGGATCTCGATCGTCGTCTCCGGCGAAGCCTCGCGGATGGCCCAGATGACCTTCTCGAAATGCTCGGCGCCACCGTCGGCGAGGTCGTCGCGGTCAACGGAGGTGATGACGACGTGGGAGAGGCCCATCTGGCGGACGGCCTTGGCGACGTTTGCTGGCTCGTCGAGATCGAGCGCATTCGGCTTGCCGGTCGCAACGTTGCAGAAGGCGCAGGCGCGGGTACAGATCTCGCCCATGATCATGAATGTCGCGTGCTTCTTGTCCCAGCACTCGCCGATGTTCGGGCAGCCCGCTTCCTCGCAGACCGTCACCAGCTTATGGGAGCGAACCAGCTCGCGGGTCTCGTGATAACCCTTCGACGTCGGCGCCTTGACGCGGATCCATTCCGGCTTGCGCAGAACCTCGGTATCGGGCTTGTGCGCCTTTTCCGGGTGCCGAACGCGCTTCTCGTCGGCTGACGCCGGAGCCACGTTGATCCTGTCGAGAATGGTGACCATAGGTAGACCCTTGTGCCGCACAGGCGGCCTTTATGGTTATCGCCGGACGAGGCGGGCGATGAAGAGAAGCAGGCTTGCGCCGACAAAACTGGTGATCAGGTAGCCAAGCCAATCGCCCTCGACGAAAATGCCGAGGCGGCGGAATATGGCGGCGGCGATCGCCGCACCGACGATGCCGATGACGATGTTCATGAAGACGCCGAAGCGCATGTCCATGAGCTTGCCGGCCAGCCAGCCCGCAAGACCGCCGAAGAAGATCGTCGCGATGATACCGACCTCAAAACCTGCCATGTCGAGCCCCTTTCGGACCGTTCAATTGGAACCTGCCGCTGATATAAGCGGCAGAGCCCCCTTTCACAACCGCACTTTAGGCGTTGAGCACCCGGCCATAAGCGTCGAGCACGCTTTCCTTCATCATTTCCGACAGCGTCGGATGCGGGAAGATCGTGTGCATCAGTTCTTCTTCCGTCGTCTCGAGGTTCATCGCGACGACGAAGCCCTGGATGAGTTCGGTGACTTCAGCACCGACCATATGCGCACCGATGAGTTCGCCGGTCTTCTTGTCGAAGATCGTCTTGATCATGCCCTGGTCTTCGCCGAGCGCGATGGCCTTGCCGTTGGCGGCAAAGGAATAGCGGCCGACGCGGATCTCGCGGCCCTCAGCCTTCGCCTTGGCTTCCGTCAGACCGACAGAGGCGACCTGCGGGTTGCAATAGGTGCAGCCCGGGATCTTCGCCTTGTCCATCGGATGCACACCCGGAACACCAGCGATTTTCTCGATGCAGATGACGCCTTCATGCTCGGCCTTGTGGGCGAGCATCGGCGGGCCTGCGACGTCGCCGATCGCATAGAGGCCCGGCACATTGGTCTTGCCATAGCCGTCGATGACGATGCAGCCGCGATCGGTCTTCACGCCGAGCGCTTCGAGGCCGAGGTTCTCGATATTGCCCTGGACGCCGACTGCGGAGATCAGGCGATCCGCGGTGATCGTCTGGACCTTGCCATCCTTCGTCTCGACATGGGCGGTGATGGAGTTGGCACCCTTCTCGACCTTCGAGACCTTGGCTTCGGTGATGATCTTGAGGCCGCGCTTTTCCAGCTGCTTGCGGGCGAAGGTGGAGATCTCCACATCCTCAACCGGCATAATGTTCGGCATCAGTTCGACGACGGTCACATCCACGCCCATGGAGCGGTAGAAGGAGGCGAATTCGATGCCGATGGCACCCGAACCCATGACGACCAGAGACTTCGGCATGAAATCCGGCTTCATCGCTTCGAAATAGGTCCAGATCAGCTTGCCATCCGGCTCGATGCCCGGGAGCGCACGCGGACGCGCGCCCGTCGCGACGATGATGTGCTTGGCGGTGTAGGTGCCCTCGCCCAGCACACCCTTCGGAACCGGATTCTGCGGCTCAACGACAGGCTTCGACATCTTGCCGACGACGATTTCACCGGGCTTGGAAAGCTTGGCCTCGCCCCAGATGACGTCGATCTTGTTCTTCTTCATCAGGAAGGCGACGCCACCGTTCAGGCGGGCCGAGACGCCACGCGAACGGGCGACCACGTCCTTGACGTCGGCGGTCATCGTGCCGTTCAGCGTCAGGCCATAGGCCTTGGCGTGGTTGGCATGGTCGAGGATCTCGGCGGAGCGCAGCAGCGCCTTGGTCGGGATGCAGCCCCAGTTGAGGCAGATGCCGCCCAAATGCTCGCGCTCAACGATCGCGGTCTTCAGGCCGAGCTGGGCGGCACGGATGGCGGTGACATAACCGCCGGGGCCGGAGCCGATGATGATGACGTCGTAAGCATTCGACATGGGCGCTTCCACTCCTCGGTTTCCTGCGAGCCCCCGCTCCAGCGGAGGCCCGTTTCGGGACTGGAAGCGAGACCCTCAGGCTGCGGGTGTCTCGGCCTCCGGTTCATGACGAACCAGCATCCCGTAGATTTCATCCTTGAGCTGCATCCGCTTCTTACGGAGTTCAACGACATGGAAGTCGTCTGCAGGCTCTATATTCGTCTCGGCCCTGTGAATGACCCCGTTGACCTCATGATAGGCCTCGAACAGTATGGCGAAATGTCCATCCGTTTCCTTCAGATGACGCATCAGCGCGACGTGTTCCGGGAATTCCGCTGCCAGTTCGTGCGGTGTGTTCGACATGATCCCATCTCCTCTGTCGGGGGTTGATGAGTTCAGGTTAGACGCAGCGCACAAGACCTCCTTGATTTTGATCAACGCGCCCCGACGGAGATTTCGGGCCGCGGGTTTTTCTTCAAAGTCCGAGCATCATACGGACGATCGGCTCCAGGCCGCGTCCGATGGCACGGGTATTTTCGGCGTCCAGATGAATGCCGTCCAGCGGCGTGGTCTTTGCCACCGACCCGGCATCAAAGAAGCCACAGCCGGTCTCGTCGGCGAGGTCACTGTAATAACTCGCCAGCATCGCGGATTCCTCCAGGCCGCCCTTGAACATGGCGGCGAAATGCACATTGGCGGTTTCGCAGATCGGCGGCGGCGATACGAGCAGGATGTCCGGCCCCTCGTAGCCAAAACCCCAGTCATGATGCCGGACCAGCTTGATCAGCCGATCGATGCCCTTGGTCGCTGCGATCGCCGAGCCGCCGATCCCGCGCTTCATGTCATTGGTGCCGAGCAGGAAGATCACGAGATCGATCGGCTTGTGCGTCTCGAGAATGCTCGGCAAGAGCTTCACGCCATTGCGTTCGCAATCCGCCAGATGGTCGTCATAAGCGGTGGTCCGCCCGTTCAAGCCTTCGGCGATCACCCGGACCCCGTGACCGAGCGCCTTCTGCAAGACGCTCGTCCAGCGATCCTCGTGGGCATGCCGACCCAGATTTACCGGGTCGTATCCCCATGTCAGGCTGTCGCCGTAAGCGAGAACGGTCTTCATCGCACCGCCCCCTCGATCAGACCAGCATGCCCATCGGGTTTTCGATGTAGCGCTTGAAGGCGCCGAGCAGTTCGGCACCGAGCGCACCGTCGACGGCGCGGTGGTCGGTCGAGAGCGTCACGGTCATGACGTTCGCCACCTTCATCTCGCCGTTCTTGACCACGACGCGCTCCTCGCCCGCGCCCACGGCTAGAATGGTCGCATGCGGCGGGTTGACGACGGCGGCGAAGTTCTTGACGCCCATCATGCCCATGTTGGACACGGCGGTGGTGCCGCCCTGATACTCCTCCGGCTTCAGCTTGCGGTCCTTGGCCCGCTTGCCGAGATCCTTCATCTCGTTGGAGATGGCAGACAGGGTCTTGGTCTCAGCCTTGCGGATGATCGGTGTGATCAGGCCGCCGGGGATCGAGACGGCAACGCCGACATCGGCATGCTTGTGCTTGACCATGTTCGTGTCCGTCCAGGAAACGTTGGCATCCGGCACGTCACGCAGGGCGAGCGCCATGGCCTTGATGACCATGTCGTTGACCGAGAGCTTGTAGGCCGGCGCACCTTCCTTGCGGGGGGCGGCATCGTTGAGCTGGGCACGCAGGGCCAGCAGCGCATCCAGTTCGCAATCTACGGAGACGTAGAAATGAGGGATGGTCTGCTTCGATTCCTGCAAGCGCTTGGCAATCGTCTTGCGCATGCCGTCATGCGGCACGAGATCGTAAGACCCGGCTTCGAACAGCTTGAGGACGGCTTCATCGGAAGCACCCTTGGCGAGCGCCGGAGCCGGAGCTGCCGCTGCAGCTGGAGCCGCAGCCTGAGCCGACTTGGCACCGCCGGTGCTGACGGCCTTCTCGATGTCGCTCTTGACCACGCGGCCCTTCGGACCGGAACCGGACACGGCCTTCAGGTCGAGGCCGGCTTCCTTGGCCAGACGACGGGCCAGCGGGGACGCGAAGACGCGATCGCCGGAGGACGCCGCTGCGGGTGCAGCGGCCGGTGCCGGGGCAGCAGATGCTGCCGCCTGGGCCGGAGCAGCTTCCGCCGCCTTCGGTGCGGGTGCAGCTTCCGCCTTCGGGGCTGCCGGAGCAGAACCGCCACCAGCGGCTGCGGCAGCAACGTCCTCGCCATCGGCGGCGAGGATGGCGATCAGGGCATTGACCTTGACGGCTTCGGTGCCGGCCGGGACGACGATCTTCGCCACCGTGCCTTCATCGACGGCTTCCACTTCCATGGTTGCCTTGTCGGTTTCGATCTCGGCGATGACATCGCCCGACTTGACCTTGTCGCCTTCCTTGACCAGCCACTTGGCCAGATTGCCCTCTTCCATCGTCGGAGAGAGCGCCGGCATGGTGATGTTGATCGGCATGGACCTACCCTCCCCTTATTTGTAGCAGACGGTCTTCACCGCCTGGACCACTTCACCGACATTCGGCAGAGCGAGCTTTTCGAGGTTCGCCGCGTAAGGCATCGGCACGTCCTTGCCGGCGATCGTCAGGATCGGCGCGTCGAGATAATCGAAGGCCTGCTGCATCACGCGGGTAGCGATTTCCGTGCCGACCGACGACTGCGGATAACCTTCCTCGACGGTGACGAGGCGGCCGGTCTTCTTGACCGATTCGATGACCGTCGGCAGGTCCATCGGACGGATGGTGCGCAGGTCGATCAGTTCGACGTCGATACCTTCCTTCTCCAGTTCGGCGACGGCCTTGACCGAATAGGTCATGCCGATGCCCCAGGAGACGATCGTCGCGTCCTTGCCGGTCTTGTGAATGCGCGCCTTGCCGATCGGCAGGACGAAATCGTCGAGCTTCGGAACCTCGAAGGACTGACCGTACAGGATCTCGTTTTCAAGGAAGATGATCGGATTCGGGTCGCGGATCGCGGCCTTCAACAGGCCCTTGGCGTCGGCTGCCGTGTAGGGCATGACGACCTTGAGGCCCGGGATCTGGCTGTACCAGGCGGCGTAATCCTGGCTGTGCTGGGCGGCGACGCGAGCGGCAGCGCCGTTCGGACCGCGGAAGACGATCGGTGCGCCCATCTGGCCACCGGACATGTAGAGCGTCTTGGCGGCGGAGTTGATGATCTGGTCGATCGCCTGCATGGCGAAGTTGAATGTCATGAACTCGATGATCGGGCGCAGACCGGCCATGGCCGCACCGACGCCGACGCCGGCAAAGCCGTGTTCGGTGATCGGCGTATCGACGACACGACGAGGACCGAATTCGGCCAGCAAGCCCTGGGTGATCTTGTAGGCGCCCTGATACTCGGCGACTTCCTCACCCATGATGAAGACATCAGGATTGGCGCGCATTTCTTCGGCCATCGCCTCGCGCAGCGCTTCACGCACCGTCATCGTCACCATTTCGGTACCGGCCGGAATATCCGGATCGGCAGCGACGTCCACCTTGGGTGCGGCCGGAACGGTGTTGTCGGCCTTCGACGACGGCTCGTCTGCGGCTTCGCGGGCCTTGCCACCAGTGGCGTCAGCGGTCGCAGCCGGTGTATCGGCATCCTTCTTTGGAGCAACCGCCGCATCGGCGCTTTCGCCATCCTGCAGCAGGACCGCGATCGCGGTGTTGACCTTGACGTTTTCCGTGCCGGCAGCAATCAGGATCTTGCCGAGCACGCCTTCGTCGACGGCTTCGACTTCCATCGTCGCCTTGTCAGTCTCGATTTCGGCGATCACATCGCCGGACTTGATGGTGTCACCTTCCTGCTTGACCCACTTCGAGAGGGTACCCTCTTCCATGGTCGGAGACAGGGCGGGCATGAGGATTTCGATCGGCATGGGTTCCCTCCCCGATTACAGCAGGATGTCAGTGTAGAGCTCGGATGCATCCGGCTCCGGATCGGCCTGGGCGAAGTCAGCCGAGTCGGCAACGATGTCGCGGACATCCTTGTCGATGGCCTTCAGCTCATCTTCCGTGGCCCAGCCCTTTTCGAGCAGACGCGCACGAACCTGTTCGATCGGATCATGCTCGGAGCGCATCTTCTGCACTTCGTCCTTGGAGCGATACTTGGCTGGATCGGACATGGAGTGCCCGCGATAGCGGTAGGTCTGCATCTCGAGGATGACGGGCCCCTTACCGGCGCGGCAATGTTCGACCGCCTGGTCGGCTGCCGCCTTCACCGCACGCACATCCATGCCATCGACCTGGATGCCAGGGATATTGAAGGAGACGCCGCGCTGGGAGAAGTCGGTCTGAGCCGATGCGCGCGAGACCGAGGTACCCATGGCGTAGCGGTTGTTTTCGATGATGTAGATCACCGGCAGGTTCCACAGGCGAGCCATATTGAAGCTCTCATAGACCTGACCCTGGTTGGCAGCACCATCGCCGAAATAGGCGAGCGAGACATTGTCATTGCCGCGATACTTGTTGGCGAAGGCGAGACCGGTGCCGAGCGACACCTGCGCACCAACGATACCGTGACCGCCGTAGAAATGCTTCTCCTTGGAGAACATGTGCATCGAGCCGCCCTTGCCCTTCGACAAGCCGCCCCTACGCCCGGTCAGCTCAGCCATGACGCCACGGGCGCTCATACCACAGGCCAACATATGGCCGTGGTCACGATAGCCTGTAATGACCTGATCGCCTTCCTTCAGGGCCATCTGCATGCCGACAACGACAGCTTCCTGGCCGATATACAGGTGACAGAAGCCGCCGATGAAGCCCATGCCGTAAAGCTGGCCGGCCTTTTCTTCGAAACGGCGGATCAACAGCATTTCACGATAGGACGCGAGCTCCTGCGCCTTGTCGAATTCGGCGATCACACCGGTGGTCAGTTCTTTCTTGGCAGGCTTGGCCGAAGGCTTACGACCGGTCGCAGTCGCGGATTTGCGCGGCGCCATTCATCCCTCCCGTGGGTTATGGTTGGTCTGTTGTTGGGTCTAGAATAGGGAAGAAAACAGGCATCCGCAATGCCAGAAATGCATAGGTCATATTCAGACCAAGCATCTGTAAAATATATGAAATCTGGAATTAACCTAATCCCGGTTTATCAGAAATAGGTGTTGAATATCACGATTTCATCGGGGCGCGACATATTCAGCTGGTAACGCGCCTTTTCGTCGATGATATCTTCATCCAGCGAGCCGTCGCTGAGCAGGCTCACCTCTTTCTCCAGCTGCATGCGCTGCTTCACGAGCTTATCGAGCTCGGCCGTTCGAGCCACCTGAAGACGATCGAACTGCTGGCCCGCTTTGAGGCCATAGTCGCCATGCACCGAATGATAGCCGAAGTAGGAAAGGAAGGCGACGGTGATGGCAGGGAGGGCAAGACGTCCGTATTTCTTCTTCTTGTGATGCCTGGTCCACATGCCGACAACTGCCTTAAAACGCGTAACTTTCGCTCAAAGTAGCGGGGATGTCTTAACCGATCGTTGACCGAAAATGACTGGCAATGAAAAGCCCGCGCCGGTTGCCCGGCGCGGGCTTAAAATTCAGTGTTGTCTACAACGATCAACCGCGCAGGATGGAAGTCCCGGCATAAACCGCCTGCGGACCGAGCTCTTCCTCGATGCGGATGAGCTGGTTGTATTTCGCGGTGCGGTCCGAGCGGGCGAGCGAACCGGTCTTGATCTGACCGCAGTTGGTGGCAACCGCGAGATCGGCAATCGTTGAATCCTCGGTCTCGCCCGAGCGGTGCGACATCACGGCGGTATAAGCGGCGCGATGCGCGGTCGAGACGGCGTCGAGCGTTTCCGACAGCGAACCGATCTGGTTGACCTTGACGAGGATCGAGTTGGCAACACCCATCTTGATGCCGTCGCGCAGCCGGGCCGAGTTGGTGACGAAGAGATCGTCGCCGACGAGCTGAACCTTCTTGCCGATCTTGTCGGTCAAGGTCTTCCAGCCATCCCAGTCGTCTTCGGCCATGCCGTCTTCGATCGAGAAGATCGGGTATTTGGCAGCAAGCTCGGCGAGATACTCGGCCATGGCGTCCGGCTCAAGCGTGCGGCCTTCGCCTTCGAGAACATACTTGCCGTCCTTGAAGAATTCGGTCGAGGCGCAATCGAGGGCGATATGCATGTCTTCGCCCGGGCGGTAGCCGGCCTTTTCGATCGACTTCATGATGAAGTCGAGCGCGGCAGGCGCCGAAGCGAGACCCGGTGCGAAGCCGCCTTCGTCACCGACATTCGTGTTGTGGCCGTCGGCTGCGAGCTGCTTCTTCAGCGTGTGGAAAACTTCCGAGCCCATGCGAACGGCGTCGCGGATGGTTTCGGCGCCAACCGGAACGATCATGAATTCCTGGAAATCGATCGGGTTGTCGGCATGGGCGCCGCCGTTGATGATGTTCATCATCGGGACCGGCAGGACATGGGCATTCGGACCGCCGACATAACGGTAGAGAGGCAGGCCAGCGGACTGGGCAGCGGCCTTGGCGACAGCGAGCGAGACACCGAGGATGGCGTTGGCACCGAGGCGAGCCTTGTTCGGCGTGCCGTCGAGCGCGATCATCAGGCTGTCGATCTGGATCTGGTTTTCGGCTTCGTGGCCACCGATCGCATCATAGATCTCGCCATTGACCGCCTCGACCGCCTTTTCGACACCCTTGCCAAGATAGCGCGAGCCACCGTCGCGCAGCTCGACGGCTTCATGCGCACCGGTGGACGCGCCCGAAGGAACCGCGGCGCGGCCGAAGCTGCCGTCTTCGAGATAGACGTCGACCTCGACGGTCGGGTTGCCACGGCTGTCGAGGATCTCGCGGCCGATGATGTCGGTAATGGCGGTCATGTTCGCTCCCTGTAGACGGAAATTGGACAAGGCTCGGCGGCCGATCACCCTGGCGCGACGCCTGCGGACCTGCCTGTGAGTCACCCTGTCTTATCCGATGATCGGGAAAATACAATGACGGATCGGAAGCGGGATGAACGAAAATCTAATCGATTTAAAGCGGCATTCCCCGCTCTGCATCTTCTTTAACCGATTGAAGCGCCGGGAAAGTGTGTCAAACGGCCTTGGCGATGTCGTCGAAGGCGATCAGTTTTTCAAGCAAACGGCGCATGTTGTCGATCTGAACCATGTTCGGTCCATCGGACGGCGCATTGTCCGGATCCTGATGGGTCTCGATAAAGAGACCGCCGACGCCAACGGCAACCGCTGCACGGGCAAGCGTTTCGACGAACTCGCGCTGACCGCCGGAGGAACCGCCCTGCCCGCCCGGCTGCTGTACCGAATGGGTTGCGTCGAAAACGACGGGCGCGCCCATGGCCGCCATGATCGGCAGCGAGCGCATGTCGGAGACCAGCGTGTTGTAACCGAAGGAGGCGCCGCGTTCGCAGAGCAGAACGTTCGGGTTGCCGCTGGCATTCAGCTTGTTGAGAACATTCTTCATGTCCCAGGGCGCCAGGAACTGACCCTTCTTCACATTGACCACCCGGCCGGTCTTGGCGGCGGCGACCAAGAGATCAGTCTGACGGCAAAGGAAGGCCGGGATCTGCAGGACATCGACCGTCGGCGCGACGGCGGTGCACTGTTCTTCGGTATGAATGTCGGTCAAGACGGGGATGCCGTATTCCTTCTTGATGTCGGCAAAAACGTCCATCGCCTTTTCCAGACCGATGCCACGCTCCGCCGAGAGCGAGGTGCGGTTGGCCTTGTCGAAGGAGGATTTGTAGACGAGGCCAAGGCCGAGTTCGCGGCAGAGCTCGACGAGGCGACCGGCGATCATGAACGCATGGTCGCGGCTCTCCATCTGGCAAGGACCGGCGATCAGGGCAAAGCGGCCCTTCTGCGAGAAGACGGCCCTGCCGTCGCCTTCACCGACGACGACTTCGGAATTGGTCACAGTGCTCATTTCAACTCCTCGAAGGCGAAGGCGACACCCTGGCCTTTCTCCGGCGCGACAACGAGGCGCGCTCCTGTTTTGTGATAGCGGACGCCATTAGCAGCGAGGCAGGCTTCTGTCACGCCGAGATCACGGCTCGCGACCACAACCACCGCCCCGAGCAGACCCCGTTCTTCGCGCGCATCCGAGAACCCGTATCGAGCCGACAGTCCATCTGGTGTCAGGACATCGACCCTGGCATTGGCCGCTTCGATCGATAGTCCGAAAGAATCGGCCGTGACGTCGCGCTGCCGCAGCGCCGTCTCCAACAGATACTGGAAATCGCTCGGATTATTCTCGCACAGCACCACGCCTCTCAGGCCTGCTGCCGCGTTGGCGTGTTCCAGCAAAGGACCGCGATCGGCGGGCAAGGGGTTCACGCGCTCACAGGCGAAAGCAAAAAAGTCGGGCGAGCGCAGATCGGCGGCGAAGGCCAGCCGAAAAGATCCCTCTACTTTGTGGCCATCGGGAAAGCGAAACTCGCGCGAAAAGCCCAGCAGTTCACCACCACTCAAACCTTCGGCGACAAAGCTCGCATGATCTGCTCCGGCGTCATCGGTCTTGACGACGATTGCCGAGAGACCCTCGCCCCTTCGGAACCGAAAAGCCTGATCACGCGCGACAAAAACATTCCCGGCCCGCACCGCCACCAGACAGTCTTCCCGGCTGCCCACGGCAAGCGGTTCGAGATAGGTGTCGTCGCGGAAGAAAACACAGGCGTTTTCAGTGCCGAAAGGGTGACGAGCATCGGCTGCCACGGTGAACCCAAGGCGGCCTAGCCGCTGTCTGGCAGTAACGAGATCGATCACCGGCAGCACAAGGTGGTCCAAAGCGCGCGGCAAAGTGGGAACAGGCGACATGAAGATACTCCGTTACGACCAAACTAAGAATTACCCGAGCGCTTTGTAAGGGCCTCGATCGCTTCGCGGAGCGCATCGATCTCGGTCCGGGTGTCGCGCAATTCCTTCAACACCTGCTCATCGATCTTGTGGTGGAGCGCGAGAACCTCGATCTCGGCCTTCAGATTGATCTCATAGTCCTTCGCGGCCATGAAGCGGTCACGCTCGGCCTGGCGGTTTTGGCTCATCATGATGATCGGTGCCTGAATGGCGGCCACCATCGAGAGGATCAGGTTCAAAAAGATGAAGGGGTAGGCGTCAAACGGACGGGCTGCCAGGATCACCGTGTTGAGAACAACCCAGGCGAGGAGGAAGAGGACGAAGCCTATGATGAAGCTCCAGGAGCCGCCGATCCGGGCAATCGAATCGGCCAGACGCTGACCGAAGCTCGCCCCGGCGAGAAAGTCCTCGCCGGCATTGGTCGACACCGTTCGGCGCTGGCGAGCCTTGACCAGAACCTTCTTCTCTGCCGATGTCAGTTGGTCGGCCTGCTTGCCGAGCAAAGTGTTCTCCAAGTCTTTCAGCATGGTGTAACTCACAGAGATTTCAATTCGTTGCTCGGACTTGCTCCGGGCGCTCTGGCTGCCAGCATCGATCGGAGATGCAAGGTTGCCAGCACCCGGCCGAAGAGGCCTATCGCATTTTCATACAGGTTGTTCACGGAAATTTATCCACTTGCGGAACACATATGGAACATATAGTGTCTGTTCTGGATTTGTTTCACAAACGGGGCCCCGCATATGCTGACGCGCAAGCAACAGGAACTGCTTCTCTTCATTCACGAGCGGATGAAAGAATCGGGTGTGCCTCCGTCCTTCGACGAGATGAAGGACGCCCTCGACCTGGCATCGAAGTCCGGCATTCACAGGCTCATCACGGCGCTTGAAGAACGGGGCTTCATCCGGCGGCTTCCCAACCGCGCGCGTGCCCTTGAAGTGATCAAGCTACCGGAGGCCTATACGCCCAGCCTGCAACCGCGGCGTGGGTTTGCGCCAAGCGTCATCGAAGGCAGCCTGGGAAAGACGCCGCCGCCTGCCCCGGCACGTCCCAGCAACGACGATCAGAATGCGTCGGTCAGCGTGCCTGTCATGGGGCGCATCGCCGCCGGCGTGCCGATCTCGGCTATCCAGAACAACATGCATGACATTACCGTTCCGGCTGAGATGATCGGTTCTGGCGAACACTATGCCCTGGAGGTCAAGGGCGATTCGATGATTGATGCCGGTATTCTCGACGGCGATACCGTGATCATCCGCAACGCCTCGAACGCCAATCCCGGCGACATCATCGTGGCATTGGTCGATGACGAGGAAGCAACACTGAAGCGGTTTCGCCGCCGTGGTGCCTCGATCGCGCTGGAGGCTGCCAACCCGGCCTACGAGACACGCATTTTCCCGCCGGACCGGGTCAAGATCCAAGGGAAGCTTGTCGGCCTGATCCGGCGCTATCACTAATCCGTCGCCGCGCCGTCATCTGATGTCGTGCCGGCGAGAGGCTGGGGTCTGGTTGCCAAAAGGGCGGCCTTGAAACCGTGTTGGGAGGCAGTCCCCCCGGTTCGCCAGTCATAGAGGCGATGCACCGTCCATGGGCGTGGCGGGCCTGCCAGCGCTGACGTGGCTTCGATTTTTCTTTCGTGGCGATCACCAAGCCGCAACTCGAGAGCGCCGCTTGCGCGCAATGTCGTTTCGCTGATCAAGATCGTGCCTGAATTGCAGCGGGTCAGGCGGCTGCGGGCGCCGAGCACAACGATGTCGGCGACGTCACAGGCGAAGCCGGCAATATCGGCGCGGTCGATGACGAGCACGGTCCAGAGGCCGGCAATCTTTGCCGCACAGGCACCGCGAGCGCAGGTGAAGCGGTCGCCCGCGGCGGATCCTGCCAGTTGTTCCAATACCTTGCCTGCCTGTTGTTTTGTCACCGCATCCCATGTCTCCTCCTTTTTCCAATCGGCCGGTGGCGGGAGGACGAGTGCGTCTGTTTGGTCCGGTGGCCGATGATTTTCGACACCGAGCGCAGGCTTCCACTGGTCAAAAAGGAAGGTCGATGGACGCACGCGGTTGGTAGCGAGCGTCTTCGCCTCAGCATCGCTTCCCGGCCTCGGCCAAAACGCGACGAGGCGGCCATCCTCGCTGACCAGCAGATCGGCCGGCCTATCTGCTGGACGCAGCCATGACGCAGCCAGCGTGACGATTAAGAGAACGCTCCCGGCGTGCCGTAGCCGCGTATGCAGTAACGTGATCAGCAGGAGCGCGGTCACGGTGAGTGCTGGAAACCAGCCCGGCTGGCGCGGGATGAGCGCCGCCTCATCCCAGCCGGCGACGGTGTGCGCGACCTGCAGGACGAGATCAAGTCCGAGGCCCATGATCCAAAAGAATGGGGCATCAAGGCCGAGCGGCATCATCAGCATGGCGATGAAGCCGGCCGGCATGACCACGATCGAGATCAGCGGCATGGCCGCCAGATTGGCCTCAAGCCCGTGCATGGACAGGCGATGGAAATGCGTGACCGCAAAAATGGCCGTCGACAAACCGCCAATCAGGGATGTGGCGAGCGTCCCACCGACGAATTTCAGCACAAAGCTTGCCAGTTTGCCCGGGACGGATTGGGGAGCCGGCCAGAGGGTGCGCGGCCTCGTGCGCCAGGCTGCATAGCCAGCGATCAGGGCTGCCGTCGCGGCAAAAGACATCTGAAAACTCGGCCCCCTGACGGCGGAAGGCTGCACGACCAGGATCAGGATCGCCGCGACAGACAGGTTGCGCAGACTGATCGCGGGCCGGTCGATCAGCACGGCAACCAGCATGATCGCGGTCATCAGATAGGCGCGCAATGCCGAAACCTGGTAACCGGATATGAGGACATAGGCGGTCGCCGCCAGAAGTGCGCCGGCGGCTGCGATTTTCTTTATGGGATAGTGCTGCGCTAAACCCGGAAGGAGGCTCAACAGTGCCCGCAGGCCGACGAAGAAGATACCGGCGGCAAGCGCCATGTTGAGACCGGAGATCGCGGTGATATGGGCAAGCCCCGAAAGCCGTAACGCATCCGTCGCCTCCTGCGACATCGAGCGCCGCTCACCGGTGATGATGGATGCGGCGAATGCGCCGGTATCGCCGGGCAGTACGGCATGGATACGATCGGAGATCCGGTCGCGCAGGGAAAACAGCCATCGATCCAGCCGGGTCCACGGGTCCACGACCGGCGAGGCAGCCGTCGCCGGCCGTTCCGGAGCGCCAAGAAAGAACCCCACCGCGCCAATCCCGGCATAATAGCTCTGAAAGGCAAAATCGTTGAGACCGGGCAGCGCCGGCCCCGACGGCGGCGACAACCGCAGACGCCCGGTGATGTTCTCGCCGATCCTGAACCCCTCATGTTGGCTTCGGGCCAAGACCGAAATGCGCTGCGGCGCGCGGCGCAGAGCCGGCTCGGCGGTCGCCGCCACGCGGATGACATAGCGCCATTCGCCGGCCGACCCCGCCTCCCGCCGCTCCACCTGGCCGGTGACCGTGGTCACCACGGGAGAATCGAGAAGGATCGTCGCGGCTCTCCGGGTTTCAGCCTCGGCCAACACCATGCCGGCAATGGCAAGAAGGGCGGAGAGCGACAGGGCGCGGCTCATTGTGCCGGCAAGGGTCATGAAGAGAGCGCTTGCGGCCAAAGCGGCAAGGAAAAGCAGGATCTCCGCGGCGGGCGGCGCAGGGAGATTGAACCAGCACAGAGCGCCAAGCCCGATGCATACGGGTACGAAATGAAAGAAGTGCCCCTGCCGGCCCTCCCATTCGATCGCCTGGTGGATACCGTGAGCGCGTCGCCGGGTCTGTTCGACCAGTCGGTCTATCCTGCCTCTTGTCGGCCGGCGTATCGCAGAATGGCTGGGTAAAGCAGGCGTTGGATCCCTGGATGGCGCGAGCGCGCCCTCCCCCTCGATGTCCAGCTTCTCCTCCGGTCGATACAACACTTGAAGCAACCCTGCTGATGGGGAAAAACATCACGCCCAACAACAATCAAAGCGTGTATGAAGCTTTGCTGCAAGCGCAATCTAACGTGCAAATCGATTAGAACCGTCCGGTTCGATTGGTGCCGATTTCGCAACGCACAATTTGCCCTTTGGATAGCTTGGCATTAACTTCCGTATCATATAGCTACATCACACGCTTAACCGATGGCGGCTTTTCGGAGACGCCTTCCCGCCACTTCCGGAGGATCAGCATGACGGACAAAAGCGCTACTTTGAAACTCGGTGACAAGACGGTCGACCTGAGCGTCAAGGCCGGCACGATCGGCCCTGATGTCATCGACATCGGCGCCCTGTACAAGCACACGGGCACCTTCACATACGACCCGGGCTTCACGTCCACGGCATCCTGCGAATCCAAGATCACCTATATCGATGGCGACGAAGGCACGCTGCTCCATCGCGGCTATCCGATCGAACAGCTCGCCGACAAGGGCGACTTCCTCGAAGTCTGCTATCTGCTGCTCTACGGCGAACTGCCGACGCCGGCGCAGAAGAAGGATTTTGACTACCGCGTGACGCACCACACGATGGTGCACGAGCAGATGAGCAAGTTCTTCTCCGGCTATCGCCGTGACGCGCATCCCATGGCTGTCATGGTCGGCACGGTCGGCGCTCTCTCGGCCTTCTATCACGACTCGACCGACATCACCGATCCGCATCAGCGCATGGTCGCTTCGCTGCGTATGATCGCGAAGATGCCGACGATCGCTGCCATGGCCTACAAATACCATATCGGCCAGCCCTTCGTTTATCCGAAGAACGATCTCGACTACGCCTCGAACTTCCTGCGCATGTGCTTTGCCGTGCCGTGCGAAGAGTACAAGGTGAACCCGGTTCTGGCGCGCGCCATGGACCGTATTTTCATCCTGCATGCCGATCACGAGCAGAACGCGTCGACCTCGACCGTACGTCTTGCCGGTTCGTCGGGCGCCAACCCGTTTGCCTGCATCGCAGCCGGCATCGCCTGCCTCTGGGGGCCGGCCCATGGTGGCGCCAACGAAGCGGCGCTCAACATGCTGATGGAAATCGGCTCGGTCGACCGCATTCCGGAATACATCGCCAAGGCGAAGGACAAAAACGATCCGTTCCGCCTCATGGGCTTCGGTCACCGTGTCTACAAGAACTACGATCCGCGCGCCAAGATCATGCAGAAGACCATGTACGAGGTGCTGGAAGCGACCGGCCATGGCGACGACCCGTTGATGAAGGTGGCGCTCGAGCTCGAGAAGATCGCGCTCAACGACCCTTATTTCATCGAGAAGAAGCTCTACCCGAACGTCGACTTCTACTCCGGCATCACGCTGCGCGCACTCGGCTTCCCGACGACCATGTTCACCGTTCTCTTCGCGCTGGCCCGTACCGTTGGCTGGATCGCGCAGTGGAACGAGATGATCGAGGATCCGCAGCAGCGCATCGGTCGCCCGCGCCAGCTTTATACCGGCGCACCCAAGCGCGACTACAAGCCGATCACCGAACGCTGATCGCCCATCACGTTTCTTTCGAAAGGCCGGCGCGTTGCCGGCCTTTTTTTATTCCCGCCATCAGCTTTCGTCTTCCGGATGCCGTGCAAAGACGGTTGCCATGGCCTTTCGGGCATCGATTGATGCGGTCCAAGACCGGAGCGAATTCATCACATTTCGGTGGTTCTGCGCCGCCGACCGGATCCTGCCGCTTTTCGGCCCGATATGCCTTCAATTCCGTTGATCTTTGTTCTAAGGAAGTCCACCCGCTTCGCTTGATGCGAAGATCAGTCAAGAGGTTCATGCGTCCCGATGCTCGTCATATTGAGAAAAGTTTCCCAGACCCTTTTCGCCAAGATCCTGCTGCTGCTGCTGGTGGTTTCGTTCGGCGTCTGGGGCGTTTCGGCTTCGCTGTTCACCAGCAATTCCGATACGGTGGTCGCCGTGGGCGATCAGACGGTTTCGACGCGGGACTTCGCCTTTGCCTATCAGCGCCAGGTCGCCGATCTCAGCAACCGGTTCGGCACTCAGCTGACCACCGAACAAGCCAAGGCTTTTGGTGTCGAATCCATGGTCTTCTCGCAGCTCGCTGCCGGTGCAGCACTCGACCAGCTTGCGGCAGACATGAATCTGGGTCTGTCCCAGGATCGGCTGGCGCAGTTGATCGCGGATGACCCGGCCTTCAAAAATTCGGCCGGCAATTTCGATCGCGCCCTGTTCACATCGAGACTGCGCAATTCCGGCCTGCGCGAAGACGATTACATTGAAGAGCGGTCGAAGGTCGCAATCCGCAGCCAGATCGTCGATGCCACTGCCGATGGGTTCGTCGCGCCGAAGGTTCTGGTCGATGCGATCAAGAGCTATCGATACGAAAACCGGGACATCAACTATCTGTTGCTGACCAATGCCAATATCGATCCGATCAAGGCGCCTGACGATGCCACGCTGAAGACCTGGTTCGACACGACCAAGTCGCGCTATCGCGCGCCCGAATTCCGCAGCTTTACCTATGTCAAGCTCGAGCCCGCAGACATTGCCGACAAGTCGGCCGTCAGCGACGATGACATCAAGGCCGATTACGAGCGCCGCAAGGCCAGCTACGAAATCGCGGGCACTCGGACGATCGAGCAACTGTCCTTCGAAACGCGTGAACTGGCCGATGCGGCAGCCGCCGAACTCGCCAAAGGCACGAGCTTCGATCAACTTGTAACGGACCAGGGCAAGACGGCGAGCGATGTGCTGCTCGGCGACTTTTCGAAGGGCCGCCTTCCGGACGCCACGCTTGCGGATGCCGCCTTTGCGGTCACGACCGAAGGCGGCACCACGCCGGTCGTCGAAGGCGCACTTGGCCCGGTCATCCTGCGCGTGACCAACATCAAGGAAGGCCGC
The DNA here is from genome assembly GCA_900473805.1 of Hyphomicrobiales bacterium. Classification (GTDB taxonomy): domain Bacteria; phylum Pseudomonadota; class Alphaproteobacteria; order Rhizobiales; family Rhizobiaceae; genus Allorhizobium. Next base: position 153,270 of record UCMS01000012.1, read on the forward strand.
GTGCGCAGCCTCGACGAGGTCAAGGAAGAAATCCGCGAGGCGCTGGCAGAATCAGCGGCTGTCGCCGACATCACCGCCGTGCACGACCAGTTCGAAGATTTGCGCGCTGGCGGGTCCACACTGAAGGAAGCGGCGGACCAGCTCAAGCTGAAGACCGCAACCGTTACCGACATCGACCGGCGCGGTTTTGACGCCCGGGAAACCGAAGTGGCCGGCATCCCCGAGCGCGACGCGCTTCTGGCGGAAGTCTTCCGCACCGACATTGGCGTCGAGGCTCTTCCGGTCAATCTCGGCAACAATGGCTACATCTGGTTTGATGTCACCGACATCAAGGCCGAACGCGACCGGGAGCTTGCCGAGGTCCGGGAAAAGGCCGTGGCGGATTGGACTGCGGAGCAGCAGCGCATTGCGCTCGGCGCCAAGGCAGAGAGCCTGCGCAAGCGCATTGCCGATGGCGGCAAACTGGAAGACGTGGCGTCCGAACTCGGCCTGACGGTCGAAAGCAAGGCAGGGATCACCCGCCGGACCGAAGACGCCGTGCTGGGTGCGGCTGCCATCACCGCTGCTTTCGGAGGTCCGGAAGGGATTGTGACCACGGCGTCCGGCGGTGATCCCTCGACGCAGATCCTGCTGACCGTCACTGCCGTGCGTGATCAGGCGGCCGGTGGCGTGCTGTCCAACGAAGATGAGCAGATCGTCTCGATGGCAAATTCGGCCGGCGACGACATCCTCGACCAGATGGTCGGCCAGTTGCAGGCGCAGTACGGCGTGACATTCAACCAGGCGCTGGCCCAGCAGGCCATCGTTCGCTAATGCCGACGTCAGGGGGAGCACGTCCATGTCCGGGTTGAAGCCCTTTATCGCGAAGATCGCAACGCGCCAGTCTTTGACCCGGCAGGAGGCGAGCGATGCGTTCGAGATCCTGATGTCCGGCGAAGCCAGTATGGCGCAGGTCGGTGGCTTCCTGATGGGCCTCAGAGTTCGCGGGGAAACCGTCGACGAGATTGCCGGCGCCGTCTCGATCATGCGCCAGAAGATGGTCGTGGTTGACGCTCCCGAGGACGCCATAGACATTGTCGGAACCGGCGGCGATGGAACCAACACCTACAACATCTCGACGCTCGCCGCGATTATCGTGGCGGGTGCCGGCGTGCCGGTTGCCAAGCATGGCAACCGCGCCCTGAGCTCCAAATCGGGGACGGCGGACGCGCTTTCGCAACTCGGCGTGAAGCTCGACATCGATCCGGACACCATTTCTCGCTGCATCCGCGAGGCCGGCATCGGCTTCATGTTCGCGCAGTTGCACCACCCCGCCATGCGCCATGTCGGCTCGGCGCGTGTCGAGCTGGGTGCCCGCACGATCTTCAACATCGTCGGACCGCTTTCGAGCCCGGCCCGCGTCAAGAAACAGCTCTTCGGTGTTTACTCGCCGGAGTGGCTCGTGCCGGGTGCGGAGGCTTTGCGTGATCTCGGGCTGACCGATGCCTGGGTTGTACACGGGAACGGTCTCGATGAAATTACGACGACGGGTCCGTCCCTTGTGGCCGCATTGAAGGACGGCGAGATCTCGACATTCGAACTGACGCCCTCCGATTTCGGTGTTGCAACCGTGTCACTCGATGCGATCCGTGGCGGCGACGGCGCGGTCAACGCCGCAGCACTTCGCGACGTTCTTGGTGGCGCGAAGACGGCCTATCGCGACGTCGCACTCTGCAATGCCGCCGCATCTCTGATCGTCGCCGGCAAGGCCAACGACGTCACCGAGGGCATGCATCTTGCCAGCCAGTCACTCGACAGCGGCAATGCCGCTCGCGCGCTCGATAAACTGATTGCCATTTCCAACTCGGCCGCGTGAGGGTAAGTTCAGAGCATGACTGATATCCTCAAGCGCATCGAAACCTACAAGCGGGATGAAATCGCAGCGGCCAAGGCTGCTGTCTCGCTGTCGGAACTCAAGGATCGGATCGCGAGCCAGGAAGCGCCACGCGGTTTCCACCGTGCGCTGGTGCATGCGCGCGATGAGGGTCGGTTCGGACTGATCGCCGAAATCAAGAAGGCGAGCCCTTCGAAAGGACTGATCCGGCCCGATTTCGATCCACCTTCCCTTGCCGCCGCCTATGAGGCCGGTGGCGCCGCCTGCTTGTCCGTCCTCACGGATAAACCGAGCTTCCAGGGTGCGCCGGAATTCCTGACCGCTGCCCGCCAAGCATGCGCCCTGCCCGCCCTGCGAAAGGACTTCATGTTTGATGCCTATCAGGTCTATGAAGCGCGTGCCTGGGGTGGTGATTGCATTCTCTTGATCATGGCTTCCCTCTCCGATGGAGAAGCCGCGGAACTGGAAGGCGTCGCCTTCGAACTTGGCATGGATGTTCTGATCGAAGTCCACGACGCCGACGAGATGGAACGGGCGTTGAAACTGAAGTCACCGCTGGTCGGGATCAACAACCGCAATCTGCGTACCTTCGAGGTCAGCCTGACGGTCAGCGAAGACTTGGCTTCAATGGTGCCTGCCGATCGCTTGCTGGTCGGCGAAAGCGGTGTTTTTACCCATGAAGATTGCCGGCGCCTTGAGAAGGTCGGCATAACCACTTTCCTGGTCGGCGAGAGCCTGATGCGCAAGGAAGATGTTGCTGCTGCAACGCGTCTTCTCCTGACCGGCAAGACCGGCGCTCTGGCCGCGGAATGACCACTGTCGAGCCGCAGGGCCTGACGCATATCGGCGCCTCCGGCGAGGCACATATGGTCGATGTCTCGGGCAAGGATGACACGATCCGCCTCGCAGTTGCCGAAGGCTATGTGCGCATGAAGCCGGAAACCCTGTCCACCATCCGTGACGGGAACGCCAAGAAGGGGGACGTCATTGGGACTGCGCGGATCGCCGGCATCATGGCGGCCAAGCAGACGTCCAATCTGATCCCGCTGTGCCATCCGCTGATGCTGTCCAAGGTGACCGTGGACGTCCTGGAGGACGCGAACCTACCGGGCCTTCGGATCGAGGCCACCGTCAAGCTCACCGGCAAGACGGGCGTCGAGATGGAAGCACTCACGGCCGTATCCATCACCTGCCTGACTATCTACGACATGGCGAAAGCCGTGGACAAGACGATGGAAATCGGTGGGATCCGAGTTCTGGAAAAGAGTGGCGGCAAGTCCGGGAATTTCCGCCATCCGGAGCTCGGTTGATGTCGCTCCTTCCGGTTGAAGATGCGCTGGCGCGGCTTCTTTCGGACGCCGACCCCATCCCCGATCACGAGCAGATCGGCCTGCATGAGGCAAATGGGCGCGTGCTCGCCGCCGCTTTGGCCGCCCACCTCACCCAGCCGCCGTTCGATGCGTCGGCCATGGACGGCTACGCCCTTCGCGCAACAGACGCGGCGGAGATCGGTTCGGTCCTTACCGTCATCGGCGAATCGGCTGCGGGACATGGCTTTTCAGGCGCGGTCGGTGTCGGACAGGCAGTGCGGATCTTTACAGGCGCGCCCGTGCCATCCGGCGCCGATAGCATCCTTCTTCAGGAGGATGCCGAGAAACTTGATGGCGGACGGATCAGGACGACTTTCGCGGTCACCTCCGGACGCCATATCCGGCCGCGCGGCCAGGATTTTCTCGAAGGCGACCTCACGCTCAAGGCCGGTGTTACGCTCGACTTTAGCCATCTAACGCTCGCGGCGGCCATGAACCATCAGTCGCTTCCCGTCTATCGCCGGCCGCGAATCGCAATCCTTGCGACGGGCGATGAGCTGGTCACACCGGGAGCTGTCCCCGGTCCGAACCAGATTATCGGCTCGAACACGTTCGGCATTGCCGCGCTGGCGCGCGACTGTGGCGCCGAGGTCCTCGATCTTGGCATCGTACCGGATGATGCCTCCCTGCTCCGCTCGGCTGTCGAGCGGGCACGTTCCAGCGGTGTTGATGTTCTGGTGACACTGGGCGGAGCCTCGGTCGGGGATCACGACCTCGTCCAGTCGACGCTTGTCGCAGCCGGAATGAAACTGGATTTCTGGCGGATCGCCATGCGCCCCGGGAAACCGCTCATGGTCGGGCGTCTGGGTGCGATGCAGGTTCTCGGTCTGCCCGGCAACCCGATCTCCAGCCTCGTGTGCGGGCTGCTCTTCATGGAGCCGCTGCTATGCCGCCTCGGGCATTACACCCCGCCGAAGCGGATGGCGACGGGGACGCTGGCCAACGCCCTTCCCGCCAACGACAAGCGCCAGGATTATGTCCGGGCCAGAGTGTTGTCTACTCGTGAAGATAATCCCGTCGTCGAGAGCTTCGGCAAACAGGATTCGTCGATGATGCGCATCTTTGCGCAGTCGGACTGCCTGATCGTGCGGCCGCCGCATGCGCCAGCGGCAGAGGCGGGTGATACGGTCCCGATGATGCTTTTGCGGCCCTAAGCGCCGGCCAAACTCGTCACAAATATTCAAAGCAAAAGACCCGGCGCTGAGGCCGGGTCTTTCGCATCCATTCTCTGGCGGTCTCCTCAGACCAGCCGGCTCTGTTCGACAGCTGCGCCGATGAAGCTCGCAAACAGCGGATGCGGATCGAGCGGACGGGACTTCAGTTCCGGATGGTACTGGACGCCGATGAACCACGGATGGTCAGGGTATTCCACCGTTTCCGGCAGGAGGCCATCCGGCGACATGCCGGAGAAGACGAGGCCGCAGGACTCCAGGCGATCCTTGTAGTCGACATTGACTTCATAGCGATGACGGTGGCGCTCGGAGATATCCGTTGAGCCATAGATCTCGGAGATCTTGGTGCCCTTCTTAAGGGCCGCCTTGTAGGCGCCGAGGCGCATGGTGCCGCCGAGATCGCCGACAGCAGAACGCTTTTCCAGCTCGTTGCCCTTCATCCATTCGGTCATCAGACCGACGACCGGTTCCTCGGTCTTGCCGAATTCGGTGGAGGATGCCTTGTCGATGCCGGCCAGATGGCGAGCGGCTTCCACGACGGCCATCTGCATGCCGAAGCAGATGCCGAAGTAAGGCACCTTGCGCTCGCGGGCGAATTGGGCAGCCAAGATCTTGCCTTCGGAGCCACGCTCGCCAAAACCGCCGGGCACGAGAATGCCGTTGACCTTTTCAAGCCAGGGCGCCGGGTCTTCCTTTTCGAAGATTTCCGACTCGATCCATTCAAGCTTCACCTTCACACGGTTGGCGATGCCGCCGTGATAAAGAGCTTCGATCAGCGATTTGTAAGCGTCCTTGAGGCCGGTATACTTGCCGACGATCGCGATCGTGACTTCGCCTTCCGGCGTGCGGATGCGGTTGCAGACCTCTTCCCAGGCATCCAGACGCGGCTTTGGAGCCGGCTCGATGCCGAAGGCGGCCAGAACCTCGTTGTCGAGGCCTTCCTTGTGGTAGGCCATCGGCACGTCATAAATGTTGGCGACGTCGAGAGCCTGGATCACGGCGCTTTCGCGCACGTTGCAGAACAGCGACAGCTTGCGGCGTTCGGCCTGCGGGATCTCGCGATCTGCACGGACGAGCAGGATGTCGGGGTGGATGCCGAGCGCCTGCAGCTCCTTCACCGAATGCTGTGTCGGCTTCGTCTTCAGCTCGCCGGCTGCCGGGATGTAAGGCATCAGGGTCAGGTGAACGTAGACGGCGGTGCCGCGCGGCAGGTCGTTGCCGAGCTGACGGATCGCTTCCATGAAGGGCATGGCTTCGATGTCGCCGACGGTGCCGCCAATCTCGCAGATGACGAAATCATAGTCGTCATTGCCTTCAATGACGAAATCCTTGATCTCGTTGGTGACGTGCGGAATGACCTGAACGGTCGCGCCGAGATAGTCGCCGCGGCGTTCCTTGTCGATGATGTTCTTGTAGATGCGACCGGTGGTGATGTTGTCGGTCTTGGTGGCCGAACGCCCCGTGAAGCGTTCGTAGTGACCGAGATCGAGGTCGGTCTCGGCACCGTCGTCGGTGACGAAGACTTCGCCGTGTTGAGTCGGGCTCATGGTGCCCGGGTCAACGTTCAGATAGGGGTCCAGCTTGCGCAGACGCACGCGGTAACCCCGTGCCTGCAACAATGCTCCGAGTGCCGCGGCCGCAATTCCTTTGCCAAGAGAGGAAACCACGCCGCCAGTGATGAATACATATCGCGCCATGGGCTTCACCGGATACCGTTTCAGATTCGATTCCGCCAGCCCCAATCGGGCTTGTCCCAAATTTTTCGTGAACAGGGCGGAATATACACAAAAGAAAACCGGCGGACCCTGGAGCCCGCCGGAGTGAGGAGATGCGTTCCGATCAGTTGTTCGGAACGGCGTTCGGATCTGCCGGCGCCGGAGCCGGAGCCGCAGGCGTCGGAGCCGGGGTCGCAGGTGCAGCACCGGGAAGCTGATCAAGAACGCTGCCACCGCCCTGCGTCGTGCCGTTCGCGGCCGGGATCCGGTCGAGGATGTCAGTCGGCTTGGATTCGTAACGGGCGAGGATACCGAGCGCCAAGGAGATCACGAAGAAGAGTGTCGCCAGGATCGCCGTCGTGCGGGTCAGGGCATTGGCCGTGCCGCGGGCCGACATGAAGCCGGAGCCACCACCAATCCCGAGACCGCCGCCTTCCGAGCGCTGGATGAGGACGACGCCGATCAAGGCGACAACGACCATCAGGTAGATAACGAGCAATACGGTCTGCATGGAATGTCCATCCTGCCCTATCAGGGCAAAATCAATGAGGTTGGCGGCTCTTTACATGAGAGGAGCGGGCTTTGAAAGCCCCTTCCCCGCTTTTCGACCGGTTCGGTCTCAGGCGGTCAGTTCCTCGTAGACCCGGTATATGGCGAGGAAATCCGACGCCTTCAAGCTGGCGCCGCCGATCAGCGCACCGTCGACGTTTTCGACAGCCATCAGTTCTTTGGCATTGGAGGGCTTCACCGAGCCACCATAGAGGAGGCGCATCTTCTTGCCTTCGTCTCCAAAGCGCTTGACCAATTCGGCGCGCAGGAACGCATGCGCCTCTGCGACATCGGCGGTGGTCGGCGTGAGACCGGTTCCAATAGCCCAGACCGGCTCGTAGGCGACCACGGTACGGTCTGCTTTGGCGCCATCGGGGACGGACCCGGCGAGCTGGCGCTTCAGGATATCGAGCGTCTGACCGGACTTCCGCTCTTCTGCAGTCTCACCAATGCAGATGACGGCGGTCAAATCTGCCGCATAGGCCGCTTCTGCTTTTGCCCGAACGAGGTGATCGGTCTCGGCATGATCGGTGCGGCGCTCGGAATGGCCCACGATGACGTGCGTGCCGAAGCAATCGGCGATCATTTCAGCAGAAAGATCCCCGGTATGGGCACCGGAAGCATTCTGGTGGCAATCCTGGGCACCGATCTGAAGCGGGCTATCCGTGCAGAGCGCAGTCGACACATAGAGAAGCGTTGCCGGCGGGCAAATCAGGCTTTCCACCTTTTCAGAGAGAGGCCCCTGCACACCTTCGGCGATTGCCTTGATCTGGTCGAGCGAAGCCCGTGTGCCGTTCATTTTCCAATTGCCCGCGACGAGCGGACGAACATCCGGTGTCATATCGTGATCAAACCCCTATTTCGCTCCTGCGAACTAGCAAATCTGAGCCTGGAAGGAAAGATTGCTGGGCCAAATTGGCATCTTTATCGGGCGTCATGGTGAAAACGTGAACCGTTTGCTGCCCAGACATTCGGCACCGGCCGGACAGAGGCGCGTGGTTTGGCGAAATTCCTGCCGTGCTCTCTTCAATGAGTTTTCAGATTTGGAGAATAAGCTTCAATCGACAATGGGGGGTGTGTCTTGGAGACAGTGGGGCTAGAGGCCATCGAACGGCAATTCCAGCGGGGGCTCCGCTGGCTTCGTTTCTCACCCGAGATTGAGGCGAACTATTGCCGCGAATTTGCGGAGCATCGCATTCGGCGCGCGCCCCTCTGGGCAGTCGTCGGCACCGTGATCTATGATCTGGTGTTCTTCGGTGATGCGACCATGGTCCCGGATCAACTCGACGCGCTAATCTTCGTGCGCTTTGCAATCTTCACGCCCTTCGCGGTCCTGGCAACTGCGCTCGTCTTGAAGTGGCGTAGCGCCAGAAACTACGACATCCTGTCACTGGCTGTGGTTTTGCTTGGCGGTTCGCTGCCGATGCTGGTTGCCATGCACAGCACCAGCGAACATCTCTTCATCTATCAGACAGGCAATGTCGCAACGTTCCTCTTTCTGGTGGTCGGGCTTCGCCCGCGCTTTCCGGCCGTCCTCGTAGGTCTCGTATCGCTCTGTGCGATACACCTCACGCTTTGTGCGCAGATATCGAGCTTCGACGGGATCAGCTATCAGGGCCTGGTCACCTTCTACATCACTATCTCGGTGTTTCTGGCCCTCGGCGCCTATTTTCAGGAACATGCCGATCGCATGAACTACCTCAACCGGATTCGGGCCACCTCGCTTCATCAGCAGTTGGAGATCCAGTCAGAACGAGACGAACTGACGGGCCTGCTCAATCGGCGGTCGCTAGCACGGGTCGAACGCGAACTCTGGACGTCCGACGACAACTGGTCAGTCTTTGTCGTGATGCTGGATATCGACCGCTTCAAGTTGTTTAACGACGTGCATGGCCATCTGGATGGGGACGATTGCATCCGCGCTGTGGCCAGGGCGATCGTCGCGAACTCAGACGCCCGTAGCACCGTATTCCGCTTCGGCGGCGAAGAAATACTCATCTTGACGCCTGACCTCAGCTGTAATGAGGCCGCAGCCATGGCCGAGCGCATTCGCTCCTCCATCGAGACCCTCGCGATCCCCCATCGTGGGCTCACACCGGTCGGGGTCGTCACGGCAAGTCTCGGGATTGCCGGTGGTCAGACGCAGGAAGTCAGTCTGCAGGACCTTCTGTGCCGCGCCGATCAGGCGCTTTACGACGCCAAGAAACTTGGTCGCAACCGTGTCAGCACGGCCAGCCTGACGACGCTCCAGCGCATTTCTTAAGGCAGTGGATCGATCTTTTGCTCAGCGAAGAAACCAGTTCAACAGCGCGCGCCAGTCCGTCATCCGGACGGGTGTGCCATGGGAACCGGTCTCGAATAGCGTGAAGCGCGTCGGTTGGCCTGCCTTGCGCAGCTTTCGGTAAATCTCGATCTGGTCGTCGGCGGCATAGACGCTGTCGCGGCTCCCATGGGTGAACCAGATGGGCAGCCTCGCCTTGGCCGCAGCGCTCTTCGGCAGCGCCGGATCCGGCGCTCCGCCGAGGATGGCCATCCCTGAGAGCTTCGATACCGCCTCGGCATCGCGGGATATGCCCCAGCAGATGAAACTGCCCATGGAGGCGCAGGCGAGCACCACGGGCCTGCCACCGGACTGCGCCGAGGCATGCGCGATGAGGGCAGCGATATCGGCCACGCCCTTGTCGTCGAAACTTCTGACCGAAGGGGCGTAATAGGTCCCGCCGGACTCGGCCGCGAGGTTCTTCAGGCGATTGAAGTTGCCGCCGAAGCTCATGTCGTTCAGCCCGAGGCGCCGGTCCCCGCCCCTGCCATGGATGAAGATGACGGTAAACGCCTGGCCCTGATCCTGCCCCACACGTCCGACGTCCAACGGCCCGGTCGGGAGCGGCAGTGTCTGGTTCTCCTGGACGCGACGGACCTTCAGAGAGACATAACGGTCCTTTACTCGCCGTTCCGGAATGCTGTCACGACCATTGATGTCGCGCATTTCATCATAGGCCACCACCGTAAAGTCGCCGCCATCGCGGCTATCCAGCACCGCCTGTGCCGAGAAAAGGTCGTCCTTGAAGGGGCCGATCACCTCGGCGCTGACACTTGCTGGCAACAGAAACGGAAAGAGAACGCAGGAAATCACCGCAATGCGGAAATGAGCTGTGGACATCTGCATGGAAGATGGGTTTCCTCTCGGCTCGCGCTTGCCTTCGCGAAATGCGCCACGCAAAGCTGGCCCGAATTCAACATGCGCCGGCTCTATGGCCCTTCGCGCCTGCCCAGCCTTTCTGGCACAATCCGACCGATTCGCAGATGCGACGGGCCTGATGCGGCGGCATTATGAAGGTGCCGCGAAGTCGGCATCGAACAGCAACAGAGTATCGAACGACGCCATGGACGACAACGATCTCTTTTCCGGCATGCCGCTCGCCCAGAAGGTCGAGGCCGAGCCGACGCCAGCACCTGTCGCGCAGCCTGCGCTACGGGCGGCACCGGCTACGCCCGCCTCGACAGGCGGTGACGATTACGGTGCATCCTCCATTCGCGTGCTAGAAGGCCTCGAACCCGTGCGCATGCGTCCGGGCATGTACATCGGCGGCACCGACGAGAAGGCGCTGCACCACCTCTTTGCCGAAGTCATCGACAACTCGATGGACGAGGCTGTGGCCGGTCACGCCAATTTCATCGACGTGCATCTGGATGCCCAGGGATTCCTGACCGTCACCGACAACGGCCGTGGTATTCCCGTCGAACTGCATCCGCAGGTGCCGGGCAAATCGACGCTCGAAGTCATCATGACCAAGCTGCATGCCGGCGGCAAATTCGACGGCAAGGCTTACGAGACCTCCGGTGGTCTGCACGGCGTCGGCGTGTCCGTCGTCAATGCACTCTCGGACCTGCTCGAGGTCGAGGTCGCGCGCAATCGCAAGCTCTATCGTCAGACCTTCTCGCGCGGCATTCCGCAGGGCGGGCTCGAAGAGCTGGGCGAAGTGCACAACCGCCGCGGCACGCGCGTCCGTTTCCATCCGGATCCGCAAATCTTCGGGGATCATGCCAAATTCGATCCCGGCCGGATCTTCCGCATGGCGCGGTCGAAGGCCTACCTCTTCGGCGGCGTCGAAATCCGCTGGTCCTGCGATCCGGGGATGGTGCCCGAGGGCGGCGACATTCCGGAGAAGGCCGTCTTCCACTTCCCCGGTGGCTTGAAGGACTATCTTGCCGCTACTCTCGGCAAGGAATTCACCGTCACGCGCGAAATCTTCGCCGGAAAAACGGAGAAGACCGGCGGCCATGGCGCGCTGGAATGGGCGGTCACCTGGTATGGCGGCGACCCGGCCCTGCATTCCTATTGTAATACGATCCCGACGCCAGAAGGTGGCACGCATGAGGCAGGCCTACGTATTGCGCTCACCAAGGGACTGAAGAACTACGCGGAACTGACGCAGAACAAGCGGGCGCAGCATATCACCACCGACGACGTGATGATCTCGGCCGTCGGCATGCTCTCCGTCTTTATCCGCGAGCCGGAATTCGTCGGCCAGACCAAGGACAAGCTCGCTACTGTCGAAGCCCAGCGCATCGTCGAAAACGCGCTGCGCGATCCCTTCGACCACTATCTCGCCGACAATCCCAACGAAGCGGCCAAGCTGCTCGACTGGGTGATCGAACGTGCGGAAGAGCGTCTGCGCCGCCGCAAGGAAAAGGAAGTCAATCGCAAGACGGCCGTACGCAAGCTGCGTCTGCCGGGCAAGCTTGCGGACTGCTCGCAGAACACGGCCGAAGGCGCGGAACTCTTCATCGTCGAAGGTGACTCCGCCGGCGGTTCGGCGAAGCAGGCGCGCAACCGTGCAAACCAGGCGATCCTGCCGCTGCGCGGCAAGATCCTGAACGTCGGCTCGGCAAGCCGCGAGAAGCTTATGGCCAACCAGCAGATCGCCGACTTGATCCAGGCGCTCGGCTGCGGGACGAGGTCCAAGTATCGGGACGAGGATCTGCGCTACGAGCGCATCATTGTCATGACCGATGCCGACGTCGACGGCGCCCATATCGCCTCGCTGCTGATCACCTTCTTCTACCAGGAAATGCCGGAGCTCATCCGCGGGAACCACCTCTATCTCGCGGTGCCGCCGCTCTATGTCATCCGCCAGGGGGCAAAGACCGTCTATGCGCGCGACGACGCGCACCGCGCAGAATTGATGGAGACGGTATTTAAGGGCAAGAAGGTGGAGATCGGGCGCTTCAAAGGCCTCGGCGAAATGATGCCGGCGCAGCTTAAGGAAACGACGATGGATCCGGCCAAGCGCACGCTTTTGCGCGTCGGGATCGATGATGTCGATTTCGAGGGGACGCGAAATGCGGTGGATGCCCTGATGGGAACCAAGCCGGAAGCGCGCTTCCGCTTCATCCAGGAACGCGCAGCCTTCGCGGAGAATCTGGATATCTGACCGCAAACCCGCCAAGGCGCGACATCGCTCGCGCTTGTGTCTTGGCCGATAATGCCCCATATGCAGGGGCATTAGGCAGAGGGGCGCAGACGATTGTGAGCCAGGTCGACCAACAGAACCCGCAGAAGGGGCCGCGCTGGCTCGGCCAAGCGACGGCCAACCGCATCGCCCTGATCACGCCGATCTCGGTCGCCCGCTGGTTGCTCGTTCTGATCGGCATTGCCGCGATCTATTTCTTCCACGGCTTCGTGGTACCCGTGCTCGCCTCGCTTGTCATTGCCTTCGCCAGCTGGCCGCTCTATCGCCGGCTGTTGAACAACGTCAATGGCAACACCACGATCGGCGCGACCTGCGCCATCCTCTTCATCCTCGGCTTTCTCGTGGTTCCGATCGGAATTGCCATCAGTTATGCGGTGGACGAGGTCCGGCAGTGGATCGGCTGGGCGCTGGAGGCCAATCGCGTGGGCGCACCGCCGCCGGCGTGGATTACCGCTCTGCCCTGGGCAGGAGAATGGCTCGCGGACAAGTGGCGGCTGCATGTGGGCGAACCGGGCTCGATCGGGGAGCTTATCCAGATCGTCAGCGGCGCCAATATCGGCAACATCTACAGGGCTGTGATTGCGGCAGGCGACGGATTATTCCATCTGCTTTTGACTCTGCTCTTCATGTTGATCGCGCTTTTCTTCGTCTATCGCGACGGCGCGAATTTTGCCCGGCAGCTCGACCTTCTGGGTGAACGCATCCTGCCAAATCGCTGGGAACGGATCTCGCGCGTCGTTCCCGCGACGATCAGCTCGACCGTGACCGGCATGACGCTGATTGCGATCGGCGAAGGTATCGTGCTCGGCATAGCCTACTGGCTCGCCGGGGTCCCCTCACCGGTAACGCTTGGCGTGATCACCGGCATCATGGCCCTAATCCCAGGGGGAGCACCCCTCTCGTTTACCCTTGTGTCGATCTATCTCGCTGCCAGCGGCCAGCTGATCAACGGTCTGGCACTGTTTCTCTGGGGTTCGGTCGAACTCTTCATCGTCGATAAAACTGTGCGCCCGCGTCTGGTCGGGGGGCCAATCAAACTGCCTTTCCTTCCGACTTTCTTCGGCCTTGTCGGCGGTGTTAAGACCATGGGCTTTCTGGGACTTTTCATTGGTCCTGTTCTGATGGCGCTCTTAGTGTCGATCTGGCGCGAGTGGATCCGGGAAGTTGAACTCTCGGAAGACCCGGTCGAGACAACACCGGCAGACCTTGGCGGACCCAAGGATGTCTCCGACCTTGTGGATACAGCCCCACCGCGGCCCCGCCACGTGTCATTGACCTGAGACGGCCAAAGCATCCAAACAGCGCGGTGCGGCGCGAGTGCTTCGCCTGGATCCAGCATAGATGCTGCCGGAAAGCCTTGTTTTGGCTTCAATCCTTGTGTTTCGTCGTAGCAACCAACCTTGGAGCGTCCGCGCCGATGAAGACCGCCTTGATCATGATGACGATTTTGGGCTGTGACGATAGCGTTAGCCAATGTCAGTTCGTCGAAACCCCTCCGGAACGGTTTGTCTCGGTCGAACTGTGCGACGCTGCATCGGAGTCCGTGCTTGAGCGCTATGGAAACATCGCGTTCCCGACTGCGGTTGCAGTCTGTCAGGCGCCACCTCCGGAGGTTGCCGATGCTATAGCGGCGTCCACCGAGGCAAATACCGCCGCAGCGTCAGCCGCGAGCGCAGTGCTTGCTGAAGAACACAAGACTCTCACAGCACGCGCAATCGACAGCATTCGCGAAGTGCTGCCCGGCAGGGCCCAGTTCAAAATGATCTTTGAGACACCGATCCACGTGGTCGCGGACAGTTACTCCTGGGTCGCCAAGAAAATCGTTCCGTGACACCGAACGGTTTCAGGCGGCTGCGAGTGCAAGACCGGTTGCATAGTCCCGCGCCATGCGGCGCTCCTCGGCGATCGCCAGCCGTTCGACGATGTCGAGCAGCGCGCGTGCAGAATCGCTCAAATCCGTCCTCTCGCGATGGAGAGCGATGAGCCGATGGGCGATGTTGTCGAGTTCCAAACCATCGGCGCCTATGAGGCTGCGCCACTGCATGATGGCGTCGATGAAGAGCACGCTCAGATCCCGCGACAGGCCGGTTGCCTCCAGGAGGGCACGGACCGCGTGCAGACGTCCCGTGGCGAGAATGGCGCGTACGCGCCGCTCCTCGAGGCCTGAAAGCGTTTCGATGGCTGCCGCAAAGAAGTCCGTCCGGCCGGCGCACAGCGCATGCATCAGGAAGGCCGGGGTCAGACGACCGGCTTGCCGCAACTGCTCCGTCAGCTGGTGCAACTCCTCGCCATGCACCTCCGAAAGCAGCGCGACTGTCGCGCTGTCGCCCGCCTCGCGGGCAATACGCTCCATACGGCGGCTTCCGACGGCTCCGAGCACCAGCCCGGAACCGGACAGCGCTTCCGCTACGAACTGGACGAGGAGCTGGCGCAGACCTGCTGAGAGATCGTCCCGGTCCAGCAACAGGGCGCGGATACGCTGATCGCGACCGTGACGTTCGGCGATGCGCTTCAGGGTGAAGGGGGTGATGCGCGCGCCCGGATTCTCCAGCAGAACCTCCAGTTCGCAGGCATCTCCGATCTCTGCGAGAGCCGCAGATACCGCAACACTCACCGTGCCGCGCGCGGCCACGAGCGCTCGTGTCTCGACCGTCCCCCTACCCGCGATATCGACGAGATCGGCGTCTGTCAGGACAGGTGACAATAGTATGACTGTGGAGGCAATCTCGGGCTGGTCTTCCGAAAGCGACACCATCAGGCCGCGCGGCGCGCGCGGGTCAGACGCAAGGACTTCGGCAAGAGCGAGTCGAACCTGCGGCGAGGGATCATCAAGCAGATAGGTCATGGCGACGCGGGCAGCCTGCCGTTCTTCCGTCGACATCTGCGACTGCAGGTAAGCACGCGCAAGGGCGTTGGCGGCCTTTGCACGCTCCTGCGCCCTGGCGGTTTCGACCCATCTGAGAAATGCGGCAACGATCACAGTCAGACCCACTCGCTACGGACACGCAACCGGATCATCCCGGCTGAAAAGACCGTAGCGACAAAGTCTTTATGAAACGTTCACCACGTTTCTTAACCCGTCGGGCGTTGCGAGGGTCTTGCAAGCTCGATCAGCGGCGTGATGCCGGCGTAGTCCATATAGCCGGCCCTTAGGATCGGATCTGCGAGTGCCAGATCGAAGCGGCCATTGCGAATGACCGCCTCATCGATATGGACGCCCATGACCTGACCAAAGACCACATGACTATCCGTTTCAGCGCCGTCCACATCGCGCAGCGTCGTGATCATTGTCACGCGACATTCGAGCGCCGCCACGGCTTCGCCGACAAAGGGCGCGCTGACCAGAAGACCGTCGACGGCGGTCAGCCCGGACAGCTGAAATTCATCTGTGCCGTAAGGCACGGCCGCCGAAGAGACGCTCATTTTCTCCAGCAGGGCGCGGCTCGCGAAGCTCGTCGTGAAGACACCCGTCTCTGCGGCATTGCGCAGACTGTCCTTACGGCCGCTCGACGAGAACATCACCATTTTGGGGCGGTCGCCAACTGCGTTGAAGAAGGAGTAGGGCGAGAGGTTATTGCTTCCATCCCTCCCCCTGGTGCCGATCCAGCCAATCGGCCGGGGGGCCACGATCGCCTTGAATGGATCGTGGGCCATGCCATGCGCATTGCTCTCGGTATCGTAGAACATCACTCCGCATCGCCCTGCCAGGTCACGACGTCTGCGAGAGCGGGACGCGGTCGCTCAACGATGGGGAAGTCCGTGGAACCGATATGGATGAAACCGGCAACCTTCTCCCCAGGCTTGATCCCCAGGAGCGGATAGGCGCGTTCATCGAAGGCGAACCATTCCGTCAGCCAGTTGGAGACATAGCCATGGGCATTGGCAGCCATCAGGAGGTTGAGGCAAACGGCGCCGACAGACATGACCTGCTCCCATTCAGGGATCTTGGCGTGCGGCGCTGCCGTTGAGACGACGGCAATCACCACCGGGGCGCGGGTAAATCGGGCGCGCTCCACCTCGATCATCTCGTCGGACAGCTCGGGGTTTTTCTCCAACGCCATGGTCAGCAGTTCCCGACCAATGCGGGCGCGTTCTTCGCCCCGATAAACGATAAAGCGCCACGGTGCCAACTTGCCGTGGTCGGGCACACGCACCGCAAGCGACAGAATCGATTCGATCTCGGAACGGTTCGGGCCGGGCTCGCGCATCTGAAATGCAGGCACGGAGCGGCGAACAGCCAGATAATCGAGCAGTTTGATGTCATTTCTCATCGATGATAACCTTTGTCAGTCCTGTGGGAACAAGACCGGTCTTGAAATTGCCACGGCATTCGGTTTGAAGTTGCCGGCATTGGGAAGGAAGTCAACAGACAGTGCATCGCATGACCTGCCAAGGAATTCTTGCCCGCGTTTTCGTCGGGCTTTGCGTGGCCCTCACGGCTGCGCCCGAGACCCGTTCGCAGGAAGCGTTCGAGACGTTCAAACAGTTGAACGGATCGACCAAGATGCCGAAGCTGAAAGCTTTTTCCGCTCCCGGCGCGGATGCACTCGCGCCGATCAGCCAGGGCCGCAGCGTCAAGCTGGAAGCCAAGCTGACGAGTAAGAGCGATCCCATGCAGCATGGTCTGTCGTGGCGCGTCTTCAGCCCGATCCCGGGCGCCGACGGTAAGCTGCCGCTGCTCGCCAGCGCCGAAGGCGGCTCTGCGGCCTTCCAGCTCGCGCCCGGCGACTATTTCGTCAATGTCTCCTTCGGCCGCGCGGGCGCCACCAAGAAACTCAACGTGCCTGCGGTCGGCGACGTCGAAGAACAGGTAATGGTTCTCGACGCGGGCGGCCTGACGCTCAACGCCATATCGGGCACCGATTCCCATATCCCGGACAAGCAGCTCAGCTTTGACATCTATTCCTCCGAGGTGCGCGAGGACGGCGAGCGCGGCCTGGTTGTCGCGGATGTGAAGCCGAATACTATCGTTCGCCTCAATGCCGGCACCTATCACGTGGTCTCCGAATATGGTGCGGTCAATGCGGTGGTTCGTGCCGACATTTCTGTCGAGGCGGGCGAATTGACGGAAGCAACGATCCAGCACCGTGCCTCGCAGATCGGCTTCAAGCTGGTTTCGGAACCCGGCGGCGAAGCCATTGCCGATACCGCCTGGTCGGTCCTGACATCCGGCGGCGATATCGTTGCCGAAAGCGTCAGCGCCTTTCCGGTGATGGTCCTGTCCGAAGGGCAGTACACCGTGGTCGCCCGCAACAAGGACAAGATCTACCAGAAAGACTTCGACGTCACCGCCGGCAGCAACATGGATGTCGAACTTCCGCTGACGCAATGAGCCGCTTCAGGCGGCCCTGCGAAAGCGTCGGCGCTCAACCGGGGCCATGCTGAAGACGGCGCCGAACAAGCGGGCGAGCAAGTCCTTGCGATCGACGAAGGCGCTGAGTTCTTCCCAAGAAATCATCGGGCCAACCCGTGCGGCGATCGACGAACCCGACAGCTTGCGAAATTCACGGATCAGCAATGACACCCGCAATGTCAGGGAAATCTTGCTGGCAAGGTGGAATAGCCGGCCGTTCTGGCCTTCGAAATAGATGGGCACCACATTCGCTTTGGCAGCCTGGATGAGTTTGGCCGGGAACATCTTCCACGGCAGGTCTTCGGCACGGCCGAACCCTTTTTTCGCAGTCGCCACGCCACCGGCCGGGAAGATCACGACCGTTACGCCTTCCTTCAGCAGACGAAGCGCCTCATGGCGGGTCTGCATGTTGATGGCGAGCGCTTCCTTGGTCTCCTCGAAGGAGACAGGCAGCGAATAGGGTGCCATTTCAGGCACCTTCAAGAGTTCATTGTTGATGAGCACTCGGAAGGGACGCCCAAGCTGCTCCGCCAGCGCCAGCACGGCAATCCCGTCACCGATTCCGAAAGGGTGATTCGCCACCATGACGATGGGGCCTTCCGGAATGTTTTCCGGCGGCCATGTGCCCTGGACCTTGAGATCGACATGGATGAGATCGAGCATCTTGCCGAACACACGGTCAGTCTTGCCGACGATGTCGTTGCGCCAGATTTCGTAGAGACGGGTGAAACGGTCGCGGCCTGACAGGCCTTCGATCGATCGGATAAACCAGCGCTTCAGCTTGGGATCGCGCGCGTTGGCATAGGACAGTTCATTGAACTTCACGAAGACACCTCGGTGGCCGTACGACAATCATGATACTGTCATATGCAGTTTTGATGACAAGTGTCTGACAGGGCGCTCGACGCCCTGTCAGACAAAGTCTTTCTTTACACCTTGCGCGCAGCCAGCTTGCGACGAACATCCGGCGGCGTCGCTTCGCCCGAGAGCACGGCAACGGCTTCGGTGAGCGTCATCGACACCTGCTCCTGCGAACCGAGACGGCGGATGTTGACGGTCTTTTCCTCTGCCTCACGCTTGCCGCAGACGATAATGACCGGAACCTTGGTCACGGAGTGCTCGCGGACCTTGTAGTTGATCTTCTCGTTGCGGAAGTCGGTCTCAACCTGCAGGCCGGCATCGCGCAGCTGTTCGGCGACTTCGCGGCCGTAATCGTCGGCATCCGAGGTGATCGTTGCGACGACAACCTGCAACGGCGCGAACCACAGCGGCATGTGGCCAGCAAAATTCTCGATCAGGATGCCGAGGAAACGCTCCATCGAGCCGCAGATGGCGCGGTGGATCATGACCGGCTGCTTCTTCTCCGACTTGTCGTCGATGTAGAAGGCGCCGAAGCGTTCGGGCAGGTTGAAGTCGACTTGGGTCGTGCCGCATTGCCATTCACGGCCGATGGCGTCGCGGAGCGTGTATTCGAACTTCGGACCGTAGAAGGCGCCCTCGCCCGGCAGAATGCCGGTCTTGATGCGGCCGCCCGACTGTTCCTCGATCTGCTTCAGGACCTCCATCATCACGCTTTCGGCGCGATCCCAGAGATCGTCGGATCCGACGCGCTTCTCCGGACGGGTCGAGAGCTTCACTACGATCTCGTTGAAGCCGAAGTCCTTGTAAACCGAGAGAATCAGGTCGTTGATGCGCAGGCACTCGGCCGCCATCTGCTCTTCCGTGCAGAAGACGTGGGCATCATCCTGCGTGAAGCCGCGTACGCGCATCAGGCCGTGCAGCGCGCCGGAGGCTTCATAGCGGTGAACCGTGCCGAACTCGGCGAGACGGACCGGAAGCTCGCGATAGGACTTCAGGCCATGCTTGAAGATCTGCACGTGACCCGGGCAGTTCATCGGCTTCAGCGCGAAGACCTTCTGATCCGCCTCCTCGTCATCCGGATGGGTGAAGGCATGGGCGGATTTCACGGCGAACATGTTCTCCTGATACCAACCCCAGTGACCGGAAGTCTCCCACAGCGACTTGTCGAGGACCTGCGGCGCATTGACTTCCTGATAGGTGCCTTCGAGGCGACGGCGCATATACGAGGTCAGGGTCTGGAACATGCGCCAGCCCTTGCCGTGCCAGAAGACGACGCCCGGGCCTTCTTCCTGGAAATGGAAGAGATCCATTTCGCGACCGAGCTTGCGATGGTCGCGCTTTTCGGCTTCGGCCAGAATGTGCAGGTAACGGTCCAGGTCTTCCTGTTCGGCAAAGGCGGTTCCGTAGATGCGGCTCAACATGGCGTTGTTGCTGTCACCGCGCCAGTAGGCGCCGGCCACCTTCATCAGCTTGAAAGCCATGCCGATCTGCCCGGTGGAGGCCATATGCGGCCCACGGCAGAGGTCGAACCAGTCGCCCTGGTAATAGATCTTCAGGTCCTGACCTTCCGGGATCGCGTCGACCAGCTCAACCTTGTACTTCTCGCCCTTTGAGGCGAAGACTTCCTTGGCCTTGTCGCGCGACCAGATCTCCTTGGTGAAGGGCTTGTTGCGCTGGATGATCTCTTTCATCCGCTTTTCGATCTTCGGCAGATCGTCCGGCGTGAAGGGTTCGTCCTTGGCGAAGTCGTAGTAGAAGCCGTTCTCGATCACCGGGCCGATGGTGACCTGCGTGCCGGGCCAGAGTTCCTGCACGGCCTCGGCCATGACGTGGGCTGCATCGTGGCGGATCAGTTCCAGCGCACGCGGATCGGTGCGGGTGACGATCTCGATCTTGCCGTCAACGATGGGGTCTGAGAGGTCGCGCAAGGTGCCATCGAGCGCAATGGCGACGGCCTTCTTGGCAAGCGACTTGGAAATCGATTCGGCGACTTGCGCACCGGTCGTGCCGGCTGCGAATTCTCGGATGGAGCCATCGGGGAAAGTCAGAGATACGGAAGCGGACATTGAAGTCTCCTGATCCAGTCCCGCCAACGAATGCGGGTGGTGAAAATTGCGGGATGAGGCACCCCGCCACGAACCGGCGCTTGATATGCCGAAAGCGCTGCTGAGTAAAGGATCTTGCTAGGCCCGGCCGATGTACCAGAAGCCTCGTGCGTCTGGTGGCAGCGTATTCAAGATCCTTTCGAAGGCAGCCTGGTCGACGTGACGGCGAATGACAACGGTGACGTCCTCCAGGGCCGTATCCGTCGAGAGATTGTGGTCATGGCGAAAGGCGCGCACTTCCTTCATCAGTGCATCACGATCAACGAACGGCTTTACTGGCGCCTCGGTGTCCCAGTCACTGACGAAAATGGCGCGCAGGACGGGTGGCAGGACATTGGCGAACGCAATCGCCTGGTCGACGGTCAGGCGATCGCGAAAGACCTGAAGCACTGCCTGCAACATGGTGTAGGCTTGGTGGGAGGTCTGAATCATCGATGTGGCGACAAGATCCTTCATGAAGGCATCGAAGTCGGCAGAGGCTTGCCGGTATTCCAATGGCATCGGCATGGCGCGGTGCTCCCATAAAGCGAATCGACCGTCCAACTATGCCGCGAACATCGGCCGCCGTCAGCCGCCGTGCTTGCGCCCGAAGGTCCACAGTCGCCAGGGAGCGTACCAGGAATGGGGCGTCTCCAGGATATCGGGCACGGGGTCTGCCCCCCAGGTTCCGCCGGGGCCGCAGCGGACGACCCGGAACAGGGTCAGCCAACCGCCGGACCAGAGACCGTGCCTCGCAATGGCCTCATAGCCATATTCGGAACACGTCGGCATATGCCGGCAGGAACTGCCTATGAGGCTGGAGAAGGTCAGTTGATATAGGCGAATGAGGGCCATGCCGATGAGGCGCCCCGGCGTCTTTCGAAACGGACCCTGCCAATTACGCCCCCTTGCCGCGATCTTTGTCGGCTCATGCTCGCAGCCTTGGCCACCGCACATGTCAGCTTGCCTCTGCCGGGATCACGGAACGTTCGATCTGGTCAAGACAGTCGACCACGGCATCGAAGGTCAGCATCGTGGAGGCGTGGCGGGCCTTGTAGTCTCGCACCGGTTTCAGGAACCGCATGTCTTCGAACCGTCCGTCTGGCCCGTCACCGTCTTCCTTGAGCATCGCCAGCATGTCGAGCCGCGCTCTTCGCAGTTCTTCGGCCGTTGCGCCGACGACATGGCGCGCCATGATGCCGGAGGACGCCTGCCCCAGCGCACACGCCTTCACCTCATGGGCGAAATCCGTGACGACGCCGTCTTCCACCTTCAGGTAGACCTTGACCTTCGAGCCGCAGAGCTTCGAGTGCTTTTCGGATACGGCATCCGCATCGGCGAGCGTGCCGATACGTCCGATATTTCCCGCAAATTCGAGAATCTTCGTGTTGTAGATGTCGTCCATGATCAATCCACACTGTTGCTCGGCGCGTATATAGGCATCAAAGGCGGCATTGCCTTCGTCCACGATGTCGCAAGCCGCTGTTTCTGTCTCATGTCCGCCACTATATCGAAGCGAGCGAACGAGGACAAACAAGGGATGACGTCGGATCGGGACGAGGCTCCCTATTTTCACGAACGGACTTGCATTATGAGCCGCATTACGCCTTTACAATCGGCAACAGCCAAACACGCGGCCGATACCGATCGGGACCGGGAGACAAAGGGCATGGATGCCACCGTGAAGAAACTGCCGGCCGACAAGCGGCGCCCGACGCGCGAAGAGGCGGAAGCGGCCGTACGTACCCTCCTCCTGTGGGCCGGTGACGACCCGGCCCGCGAGGGGCTCCTCGATACGCCCTCACGCGTCGCCAAAGCCTATGCAGAGCTGTTCTCCGGTTATGGGGCAGATATCGACGAGGTTCTGGGCCGGACCTTCGAGGAGGTCGGCGGCTATGACGACATCGTGCTCGTCCGCGATATCTCCTTCTTCTCCCATTGCGAACACCACATGCTGCCGGTGATCGGAAAGGCCCACGTCGCCTACCTGCCGAAGGGGCGCGTGCTCGGTCTCTCCAAAATCGCGCGCGTGGTGGACGTTTTCGCCAAGCGACTGCAGACGCAAGAGAACATGACGGCGCAGATCGCCCAGGCGATCGACGAGACCTTGCAGCCGCGTGGCGTTGCCGTCTTCGTCGAAGCAGAACACATGTGCATGGCCATGCGCGGGATCCAGAAGACCGGGTCGACGACGCTGACCACTACCTTCACAGGGGCCTTCAAGGACAATGCCGCCGAACAGGCGCGTTTCATGTCCATGGTCCGCAGCCGGTAACCCCCGACCAAGACGATTTCATGCAACCCATCACGTTCGACAGCCCCTCGCCCGACAAGACCCTTCTCGAAGAGGGCCTCGCCTTTACGCCGAAATTCGATGCGCACGGCCTCGTCACCGCCGTTGTCACGGATGCGCGCGACGGCGAATTGCTGATGGTCGCGCACATGAACGCGCAGGCCATCGCACTGACCCTCGAGACAGGGATCGGCCATTATTACAGTCGCTCGCGCGGCAAGATCTGGAAGAAGGGCGAAAGCTCCGGCAACCTTCAGACAGTCAAGGAGATCCGGGTCGACTGCGACCAGGATGCCATCTGGCTGAAAGTCGAGGTCGCCGGTCATGATGCGACATGCCACACAGGGCGCCGTTCGTGCTTTTATCGGACCGCGAGCATCGAGGATGGCAAGCCAACATTGACGGTTGCAGACGACCACCGCCATTTCGACCCCGACACGATCTACGGCGCCTGAGGACCTGAATCACCCTAACGATTTCGTAAGCAGACAGTGTCCTAATGTCCTTCGGAGTGTTCAGCGAATGGGGTATGCGGAGATGCTGAACTGGAGTTTGATGGCAGGCGGTGGCGCCAATCTGGCACAACCGAACAGGGATGGTGCGGCTCAGGGATCGGGATCATCTGTCCCTGTCACCAGCCACAACAAGGCAAAAGTGGCCTTGGCGCTCGGCGGAGGAGCCGCGCGCGGATGGGCACATATCGGGGTTTTGCGTGCCCTCGACGAAGAAGGCATCGAAGTCGGCATGATTGCGGGCACATCGATCGGGGCCCTCGTCGGCGGATGCTATCTTGCCGGGAAGCTGGACGAACTGGAGGCCTTCGCCCGTTCGCTCACGATGCGTCGCATCGCTTCACTGCTCGACCTGACAATTGGCGGTGGCGGCCTGCTCGGCGGCATGCGCCTTACGAAACGCATGCAGGAACATCTCGAAGGGCTGACGGTCGAGCAGTTGCCGAAGCCGTTCGTGGCCGTCGCTTCGGAGTTGAACAGCGGTCATGAAGTCTGGATCGACGGCGGCAATCTGATCACCGCGCTCAGGGCATCCTATGCCCTGCCCGGGATTTTCGAACCGGTTCGCTGCAACAACAGAACACTGATCGATGGCGCATTGGTCAATCCGGTACCCGTCTCTGTGTGCCGGTCCTACGAACAGCCACTCGTGATGGCCGTTAACCTCCACTACGACGTGTTTGGGCGGTCTGCGGTGGTCAAGCACAAGGCGTCGGCTCCAGCGGATCAGGCGGTCGAGGAGCGCGCGCCGAACAAGGTCGGACTGACCGGCGTCATGGTGCAGGCCTTCAATATCATTCAGGACCGCATCTCCCGTGCACGTCTTGCCGGGGATCCGCCGGATCTAGCGCTTCACCCCCGGCTGAACGATATCGGCCTTTCCGAATTTCACCGGGCAGGCGAAGCGATCGAACGCGGCTATGACGAGGCAAAATCGCGCGTCAGCGAGATTCGCCGCATGCAGGAAGCCGTGCTTCGGTAACGCGCGGGCAGACTTCCGCCACGCCCGCGCCTGAGATGGTTTATGTCAGCCGGCGATATAGGCCTTGATATGCTCGGCCTCGGCCTCGATCTCGCGAATGCGCGACTTCACGACGTCCCCGATCGAGATGATGCCTGAGAGCTTTCCGGCGTCTTCCACCGGGACGTGACGGAAACGTCGGCTCGACATCATTTCCATCAACTCGTCCACCGTCGTTTCCTCCCGGCAGCGATAGACGTTAGCCGTCATGAAGCTCGACACGGGTTGATCGAAGGCATCGCGACCAGCGGAGCCGAGGGCACGAACGACGTCGCGCTCGGTGAAGATTCCGACGATCCTGTTTTCCACCCCAACGACAACCACGGCACCAATCTTGTTGTCGTCAAGAACGCGGGCTGCTTCGCCCAGCGTAACGCTCGGGCTGATGGTGATAACGTTACGGCCTTTTTGCTCGAGTATGCTTCTGGCTGATGCAGGCATGATTTCCTCCTCGCATTGGACGCTGTGCGTGCGCGAACCCCTCCCCCGGGTCCGCGCTCGAAAATGGTGCCTGTTAATCAAGGAGATTGCAATATGCGGATTCGGGGGCCGGCTCTCAGCTGCGGCGGCGGTCGAAAAGCCCGAAACCAAAGAAGCCCATCAGGAAGCCACCGATATGGGCGTCCCAGGCGATATTCCCTGCATCCGTTCCCATCAGGGGCAGCCCGACCGCAACCGCGACGTTGCCCAGGAACCAGACCAGAACGAAGATCTGCACCGTGCGATCGGAAAGAGCTGCCGGGACCGTCAACAAAGGCGGTTCGCGGCCGGCTTTCGTCAGCCGCAGACGACCGCCGAATGCGAATCGGCAGGCTGCACCCATGAGCGCAGAGATCACACCCGAGGCCCCGACCATGACCGATGGTTCGCCCCAATTGACGATTGCATGAAGGCCAGCGGCTGCGATCGCCGTGACAATCCAGAAGACAACGAAGCGGAACTCACCGATCCGCCGGCAAACCGGTGTGCCAAAGGCGGCAAGCCACAGGCTGTTGAAAGCCAGATGCTGGAAACTGCCATGGAGCAAGGAATAGGTGACCGGCGACCAGAGCCAGGCAAAGGACTGCTCGCCCAAAGGATAGACATAGCGCAGTGGCACAAAGGCGAATTCGAACGTGATCCAGTCGTTGACGGAGGCCGGAAAGACCAGTGCCTGCAACGCATAGATGCCGCAGATCAATCCGAGCGAGACAAGCACGCCCATCGGCAGGTTGAAGATCGGCGGATTGTCACGCGCGACAGCCTCGCCTTGCGGTGGCACAGGCGTGCCGTCCACTGTTTCGTCGAATGCTTTTGGATCGTCCGACATGGCCGGCTCCCGAGATGCTGTGCGGCCTTCCTGTTAAACGACTATCTCGGCAAGAGATAGCCCTTGTCGGCAATCATCCGGGCGCGCCGGCAAACAGGAAAGCAAACGATATGTTAACGGCTACCGGACTAAGGTTCCATCATAGAGGATTAGACAGATCGCTCATGATGTATTCTTCGCAGGCCAGTCACAGCAATACGGTTGCTTCGCCGGGGCAGCAGCGCGCCTTCCAACGCGTTGCGGTCAACCTGCAGGGCAGGCTGATGCTCGCCAATTATGAAGAATACGTCTGCAAAGTGATCGACATGTCGCCGGGCGACGCGCGCTTCGTGTGCGCCGGATGTCCGCGCACGAACGAACGCGTGATCGCCTATATCGATCATCTCGGTCGCCTTGAAGGCACTGTGTCGAAGATCCTGGACGACGGCTTCATCATTGAATTGACGGCGACCGCGCGCAAGCGCGAGAAGCTTGCGGCGCAGCTGACCTGGATTGCCAACAAGCACGAGCTCGGCCTGCCCGAAGACCGCCGCCACGACCGTCTTACCCCGCGTCAGGTCCTGACCGAACTAACACTTGAGGACGGCAAGACCTATCCATGCCGACTCATGGACCTTTCGCTTTCGGGCGCGGCCGTGGACATCGACATTCGCCCGCCGATCGGCACCCCCGTCCGGCTTGGCAATATGCGCGGACGCGTCGTGCGCCACTTCATGGAAGGCGTGGCCATCGAGTTCCTGTCGCTCCAGTCGCGCGAAGCCCTCACCGAATTCCTCTGAGAGATCGACCACCGCAAGCTGCGTCCGGGCGCCCGTGGAAACACGCGGCGCCTTTTTCATGGCGCTCGCTGTGGAGCGTCACTCATGACGTACCAAAGCGAAACAACTCTCAAAAAAAATTTTGGCTGTTTCGGGTGGCCGGAAGCCATTCAGGGCGCCCGCCCTCATGGAAGGAGATTGCGGCAATCCAAGCGAACGTCAGGCGGATGCGCGCACGCGTCAGCACTCGAAGACGATATGCGGGCACCGAAAACAATAAGTAGCTGATTTATATTCGTTATTTCGTCACATCCAAGAGCCGCTCGGTGAAGCGCGTCAAATACGTCGAAAATTTTACTCGATTATTCCGAAAGTTTAATTCTTATTTTTCTCAAATATAAATCTAATAATGATCTGATTTTCCAAGTCTTATACTCAAATACGGGCGTCCATTTTCGCGGTCGCTCAAATTATATCTGTCATTACTGTCCCCGTAACCAGGAGGCAAACAATGACAACAAAGAAAACTCTCGGTATTGGATTTCTGGCCACCGCGCTTGCGGGAGCCCTCAGCTGGCAGGCTCACGCCACACCAGCGAATATGGAGGTGATCGGCAAGGCGAACCCGCCGATCGGCCACTATGAATTCTGTCAGACCTATGCCGCCGAATGCGCAGGCAAGTTCAATGACACCGGTCCGCTCAACCTCACGGAGCCGCTTTGGAAGGCCATGCTTGAGGTCAACTACACCGTCAATTCCTCGATCACGCCGCTGACCGACATGGAGATCTACGGCGTCGAGGAGCGCTGGGCCTATCCGCGCACGGTTGGTGATTGCGAGGACTTCGCTCTGCTCAAGCGCAAGATGCTGATCGACCGGGGCTTCGACCCGACAGATCTTCTGCTCACCGTGGTCTTGCAGCCGAGCGGTGAAGGACATGCCGTGCTGACTGTACGGACCGATCATGGGGACTTCATCCTCGACAACATGCGCAACAAGGTGCTGCTGTGGTCGGACACGGAATACACCTACCTCAAACGCCAGTCCTCGACCGACCCCAGTCGCTGGGTGAAGCTTCAGGATGGGCGCACGAGTTATGTCGGCAGCGTGAACTCGAACTAAGGAATTTCGATTCAGAGCTTTGGCCCGGTCCGTCCCCCGCATACCCGTCCCCCGACCGGAGCCATCTGAGCCGGTCCCGTCCAACCGGGACCGGCTCTCTTTTTGCCTGATGCACCCCTTAACCTGACCTTAACCATGTTGATGGAATTCTCGAACGCATGAATTCAGGCCGCGCTGCGCGCGACCCTGACGGGAGCGCGGCATGCAGGTGGGAACGAGCAATCTTGACGAGCGAGAAGAAACGCCGCTGCTGTCTGCCGGCTTCCTCCTGGCCTGCGTGATCACGATCGCGGTCCTTGCGCTCACCTCTCTCGGCATCAACATCTACGGCCGAATGTATGGCGCGCAGCTGGCCCTTGCCGGCCACAGCGACAGCCTTGATGTCCAGGATATCGCGATCGGGCGGGACCTCGTGCACTTGAGCTCGAACACGATCCGCTTTGAGGCACAACGCCGAAGCGGACCCGCCGAGCGCGTGGATCTGCAACTGCACTGGCCGTCGATGGAGGGGTACAGTCAGGCTCGACGCCTCGCCTTCGACGATTTGAGCCAGCCACGATCCCTTCTGTTCCTCCAGATATCGCAAAGCACGATGTCTCGCGACATGTCGGGCCGGGTCGAGCCGATCTACAGGCATCTGATGACAGGACCAACAGAAGCCGGCCCTGGCGGACTGGAGCTCCATCGGTTCAAGGCGGGGACCGGTTTCGAAGGAGAGGTTCTGCTGACGGCCAAAGCTGCGGACGGTTCGATCTATGCAGTCCGGTGCCTGATTCCGACGGAGGACAAACTGGCAAGCAGCAGCGATTGCCAGCGCGATATTCACGTGGGCTCCGATCTTTCCGTCCTGTACCGCTTCTCAAGCCGACTCCTGCCCGAATGGGAGCGGATTGACGCAGCCGTCAGGGCATATGTGCAACAGCGTACAGACACAGTCTCATCGGGCGGAACGGCTAAAATGCCGCCCACCGCATCAACAAAACATTCATCATAAACCTCTTGGTAACGCACACATCCTAAAGTCGCGGCCTGATGGTCGCGACCGGGGGAGAGAGCGTCCGGTTTGAAATGAACAGTTCAAAGAGTATCGTGGTGCATAAAGTTCTGGGAAGCCTCACCTTTGCCGCTCCAATTCGCGGAGTCGTGATCGCCTTCATCGCGGTCGTTCTTGCCGCGCTTGCAACCCCGTCCGGTGCGAACGCCGCCAAATATGCTGGCGTCGTGATCGATGCCAAGACGGGCAAGGTTCTTTACAGCGAAGACGCCGACAGCCTGCGCTATCCTGCCTCGCTCACCAAGATGATGACGCTCTACCTCACCTTCGAGGCGCTCGAAGCCGGTCGCATCTCGCTGAGCAGCAAGGTTCCGATTTCCAAGAATGCCGCCAAGGAGCCGCCATCAAAGCTGGGCGTCGGCGCTGGTCGCAGTGTCACCGTCGAGCAGGCAATCCTCGCCCTTGTGACCCGTTCCGCCAATGACGTTGCCACGGCGCTCGGCGAATATCTCGGTGGGTCGGAGCAGCGTTTCGCGCAGATGATGACGGCCAAGGCGCGCAGCCTCGGCATGACGAAGACGACCTATCGCAACGCGCATGGCCTTCCAAACACTGCGCAGATGACCACGGCGCGCGACCAAGCACGCCTCGGCATCGCTCTGCGCCAGCACTTCCCGCAGTATTACGGCTACTTCTCGACCCGCAGCTTCAACTTCGGCAAGCAGACGATCGGCAACCACAATCGATTGCTCGGCGCCGTCCGTGGTGTGGACGGCATCAAGACCGGCTATACCGGTGCTGCAGGCTACAATCTCGCCACCTCCGCTCAGGCTGATGGCCGCTCCATCGTCGCCGTCATCCTCGGTGCATCGTCGGGCGCACGCCGCAATGCACAGATGACAGCACTGGTGAAGCGCTACCTTCCCCAGGCGTCGGCTGGACGGTCCTCGGGCGATCTCGTCGCCAAGGTCGAAACGCCGGTAGCTGTGGCTCCGGCGGAAGCCGTCGCCACGCTCGACGGCGGTCATCCGAACCTGCCGCAGACCGGCCCAATGCCGGATCCGCGTTATGCCGGTGTCACCCAGGCTTCGGCATATGTCTCGTCGTCTGCCGGCAATGCGGCGACGGCTGCGCTCGATGCAGTTCGTCCCGTCGCGCCTGCTGCAACGACGAACAGCGTGCCCGTACCCCAGCCGGCACCCGCCTACATGCCGAACAGCGGTGCCATGGTGGCGCCAGCGGAAGCCACGCAATCCGTCGCCGCCGCCTCCGCAACGCCGCCGGATGTCGACACGGTGACCACGGCATCCACAAAGCCTGTTTCCGGCTGGATCATTCAGATCGGGACCTCGCCCGACAAGGCGCTGGCCATGGATCTTCTGCGCAATGCGCAAGAGAAGGGCGGAAAGGTACTGCGTTCCGCCACCCCCTTCACGGTCGCTTACAATGCTGGCGCTCAGGAGATCTATCGGGCGCGGTTCGGCGGCTTCGACGAGCAGAAGGACGCGGTCAACGCCTGTAAGCAGTTGAAACGAAAAGGCATCGGTTGCTGGGCTGCGGCCCAGTAAGCGAAGCAGCGATACCTCGATTTGTATTTGTGTACGAGGAATAAGACGATGGCTTCGAAGGATTTTCGGATCGGCAAGGTCGGTGACCAGGACAACGGCGGTGTTTTGCCGGCGTCACATGTCCTGCACCCGTTGCATGAGGCAGCCTTTCGGCTTGCCGAGATTGGCGGCCGCGAGAAGCGCTCGAAGACAAAGGACCTGATCGGTCTTCTCCTCTCGCATGGCGCTCGTGCCTGGCGCTATTCTCAACCGGAAGCCAACATCCATCTTCATGTCGGGGCGCAAGCCGGGCGCTATCCGGTTATCCTGCGTCTTCGTTGACATCGGGGGCGGACATGGCCCTCTACGCGCTCGCAGGAAAGAGCCCGCAAGTGCCGCCGAAGTCCCGGTTCTGGATCGCTCCCGGCGCCCAGGTGATCGGCGATGTGCGGATCGCCGACGATGTCGGTATCTGGTTCAACGCCGTCCTTCGCGGCGACAATGATCCGATCACGATCGGCGCTCGAACCAATATCCAGGACGGTGTGATGATCCACACGGATCTCGGCTTCCCCACCCGCATCGGCGCAGGTTGCACGATCGGGCACCATGCCATCATCCATGGGTGCACCATCGGTGACAATTCACTGATTGGCATGGGCGCGACAATCCTGAACGGTGCCGTCATCGGCAACAACTGCCTTGTCGGTGCCAATGCGCTGGTGAGCGAAGGAAAGGTCTTCCCGGACAATTCGCTGATCGTCGGACAGCCGGCGCGGGTTGTCCGGGCGATTGACGAGGAAGGTGCTGCGCGGCTCAGGCTCTCCGCTGATAACTACGTCGCAAACTGGCAGCGATTTGCGCGGGAGCTTCAGGCAATCTGATGCTCAGGCCGCACAGGCTGAGCACAGACCTCGGATTTCGATCGTGGTCTTTTCCGCCTTGAAGCCGGATTTCCGCGTAATGTCGTCCAGGTGATGATCGACATCGTGATCATGAAATTCCGCGACCTGGCTGCATTTGCTGCAGATCATGAAGGCGACCGTGCCGTGACTGCTGCAGCCCTCATGCGGATGGGCGCAGGCAACGAAGGCGTTCAGGCTCTCCAGACGGTGAACCATGCCGAATTCGACGAGTTTATCGAGCGCGCGATAGACCTGGAGCGGGGCCCGGAAACCCTGATCGCGGAGACGATCGAGCAGGGTGTAAGCGGACAGCGGTCCATCGGCCTCGACGAGGCTGTCAAATACGAGCGACTGGTTTCGCGTGAGATCGGTCTTAGACATCTTCGACATAAGGTCAGCCTCGCGTGCGATCATCAGCTGTCGTCAGCCGCGGGCGCGGCAACAGACTGATTAGGAAGAGCAAAAGGGCCGCCACGACGATCGAGGGGCCGGATGGCGTGTCATAGGTGAGCGAGCCGAACAGACCGATGATCACGGCGACCGCGCCGAGCAGCGATGCGATCACGGCCATGGCCTCGGGCGAGACCGCGAAACGGCGCGCGGCCGCTGCCGGAATGATCAGGAGGGACGTAATCAACATGATGCCGACGATCTTCATGGCGATCGCGATCACCAGGGCCATGAGCAGCATGAACACGATACGTGCGCGCTCCGGGTTCATGCCTTCGGCTTCCGCCAGTTCCGCATTGACGGTCCCGGCCAGCAGCGGGCGCCAGAGATAGGCGATCAAGGCCACTACGACGGCACCACCGCCCCAGACGATTGCGACGTCGGTGGGCGTGACGGCGAGGATATCACCGAACAGAAATGCGATCAGGTCGAAACGGACCCAGGACATGAAGGCCACCATAACAAGGCCGATGGCGAGCGTGGCATGGCTGAGGATGCCCAGCAGCGCATCGGCGGAGAGCCCCTGGCGTTTCTGCAGCACGATCAGGATCAGCGATACAAGCGCTGCGACGACAAAGACGCTCAGCATCAGGTTGAGCGAGAAGAACAAGGACAGTGCCACACCGAGCAGGGCCGAATGGGCCATGGTGTCGCCGAAATAGGCCATGCGACGCCAGATGACGAAGCAGCCAAGCGGCCCGGTCGTGAGTGCGAGACCGATGCCGGCCAACATAGCGCGCAGGAAGAAGTCATCGAGCATGGCGATGCTCCTTCGGCCCATCGCCGCCGCTCACCACGTCATGAACGTGATCGTGGTGATGTTCGTGGTCGTGGCCATGGGCATGATCGTGATCCTTGTGCTCATGGCCATGGTCCCCGTGACCGCCAGCGTCGCTGCCCTTTGCGGTGTGATGGTGTCCGTCTTCCGGATGGCAATGGTCCGTGATGCTGCCGTCACCATGCAGAACACGGCCATCGGGCAGATGCGTGTGATCGTGGTCGTGGCTATAGACGGCGAGCGTCCTGCTTGCCTTGTCGCCGAAAAGGCGCATGTATTCCGGACTGCTGCTGACCGCGGCCGGGGTGCCGCGACAACAGACATGGCCGTTGAGGCAGATGACCGTATCGGTTTCGGCCATGACGATATGCAGGTCATGGGAGATCAAGAGGATACCGCATCCCGTGGCATTCCGGATCGAAGTGATCAAATCATAAAGGGCAATTTCACCGGAGAAATCGACCCCTTGGACCGGTTCGTCCAGGACGAGAATGTCAGGTTTGCGGGCCATGGCGCGGGCGAGCAGGGCGCGCTGGAATTCTCCGCCGGAGAGATGCTGCACCTCGGCGCCGGCAAGATGGCGGATGCCGACGGCATCGAGCGCATGATCGATGTCGTCCGCGGAGAGCGGCGCTGTCAGCGTCATCAGGCGCCGGACAGTGAGCGGCATTGTCCAATCAATGGCAAGACGCTGGGGCACGTAACCGATGCGCAGCCCTGCCCTACGGACCACGCGACCCTCATCGGCCCGCAGGATACCAGTCGCGAGCTTCGCGCTTGTGGACTTTCCGGAACCGTTCGGGCCGATCAGCGTGACGATTTCACCCGGGCGCACCGTAAAATCAACGCCACGGACAAGCCAGCGTCCGTTGCGATAGACCCCTGCGCCCGCCAGCGATACCAATGGCTGCGGGTCCCGTGTTTTCAAACCTGTCATGCATGTCTCGGAAAATTCATGTTGCGGACAGCTATGCCACACGTTATAGCGTTACGCAACGAATGTAATAGTATTACATTACCGCTGCAAAGGACATCTCCATGCTACACGCCCGCCTCGGACTGGCCACATCGGCCGCCGCTCTGCTGATTTCGCCGGCCATAGCGCTTGCAGAACCGCAGGTGGTCGTCTCCATCAAGCCAATCCACTCGCTCGTTGCCTCGATCATGAAAGGGGTCGGAGACCCAACTCTGATCGTGGAAGGCGCGGCGTCGCCGCATACCTATACGCTGAAGCCTTCCAATGCGCGTGCGCTCGAAAATGCGGACGTGGTGTTCTGGCTTGGGCCAGGCCTCGAAGCGTTCCTCGAAAAGCCGCTCGACGCGCTGGCAGGAAAGGCTGAGGTGGTGGAGCTCGAGGATGTACCCGGTCTGGTGAAACTGCCTTTCCGCGAGGGTGGCGCTTTCGAAGCGCATGACCATGATGCCCATGAAGACGGGGACCATGGCGCAGCCGAGCATCACGAACACGAGGAAGACGGCCATGATCAGCATGGCGAAGAGGCCCATGACCATGATGCCGCTGGCGAGGGAGACCATGACGCCGAACACGCGGGTGACCATGAGCATGAGCATGAGCACCGCGGCACCGATATGCATCTGTGGCTCGATCCAACGAATGCCAAAGCAATTGCATCCGCCATCGCTGCGTCACTGATCAAGGTCGACCCCGCCAACAAGGCGGCCTATGAGGCAAATGCGACAGCCCTCAACGCTGAAATCGATGCACTGGACAAGGAGATTGCGGCAACTGTTGCCCCGGTTGCCGACAAGCCGTTCGTCGTTTTCCACGACGCCTATCAGTATTTTGAGAAGCGCTACAACATTCGGGTCGCCGGCTCCGTCACCGTTAGCCCCGAGAGCATGCCCGGCGCCGAACGCCTGTCCCAGATTCATGCGAAAATTTCGGAACTGGGCGCCGCCTGCGTGTTCGCCGAGCCGCAATTCGAGCCGAAGCTCATCAATGTGGTCACCGAAGGTACGCAGGCCCGCTCCGGTACACTGGATCCCGAGGGTGGTGCGCTCCCGGAAGGTCCGGCCCTTTATGGCCAGCTGATGCGCAACCTGTCGACCTCGATCGCCGACTGCCTGTCGCACTGATCCGCACTTACCAACTCGGAAGGCGAGACTTCGGCCTCGCCTTTTTTCATTCCCTCAGATGTAATGTTATTACATTAAATGGAGCATCTATGAAGAAGCTTCCCGTCACCGTCCTGTCCGGCTTTCTTGGCGCCGGGAAAACGACCCTGCTCAACCATGTGCTCGCCAACCGGCAGGGCCTGCGGGTGGCCGTGATCGTCAACGACATGAGCGAGGTGAATATCGATGCGGCTCTGGTTCGCGGTGGAGAGGCCGCGCTTTCCAGAACCCAGGAACAATTGGTGGAGATGAGCAATGGATGCATCTGTTGCACGCTGCGAGACGACCTCCTGGAAGAAGTGCGGCAGCTCGCGGAACAAGGCCGTTTCGATTATCTGCTGATCGAAGCCACGGGTATCGCCGAACCACTGCCGATCGCCACGACCTTCGATTTTCGCGACGAGAACGGCCGAAGCCTCTCCGACATTGCCCGGCTCGACACGATGGTGACGGTCGTTGATGCGACGAACCTGCTGCGCGACTACTCCTCCAGCGATTTTCTCGCGGACCGGGGAGAGACGGCTGGCGACAACGACAACCGGACGCTCGTCGATCTTCTCGTCGAGCAAATCGAGTTCGCCGATGTCATCATTCTCAACAAGGTGGGTGCCGCAAGTCCGGATCAACTGGATGCCGCTCGCAAGATCATCGGGGGGCTGAACGCCGGTGCCCGTGTCATCGAGACCGAATTCGCCCGGGTCGACCCCCGCGACATTCTGGGAACCGGGCTCTTCGACCTCGCCAAGGCGGAGACCCATCCTCGCTGGTTTCAGGAGTTGCATGGCTTCCGGGATCATGTCCCGGAGACGGAGGAGTACGGCATCCGGTCCTTCGTCTACCGTGCACGCGCGCCCTTCGACCCGACACGTCTGCGCGCCTTTCTCGATCGTTCGTGGCCGGGCGTCATCCGGGCGAAAGGTTTCTTCTGGCTGGCCACGCGGCCGCATCACGTCGGGGAACTCAGTCAGGCTGGCGCCATGGTCCGCACGACGCGTATGGGCCTGTGGTGGGCTTCGGTGCCCCGATCACGTTGGCCCGACGATCCTGGATTCTTGAATGCGATGGCGCCGTATCTCGATCCAGAATGGGGCGACCGGCGTCAGGAAATCGTCTTTATCGGCGCCGATCCGATGGACCAGCAGCAGATCATGGCGGATCTGGATGCGTGCCTCGTGCCCGCGACGGGCTTCACGCCATCGGCTTGGGAAGGCCTGCCCGACCCCTTCGTTCGTTGGGCCTAATGCTCAGAGCCGGCCGCGCTGACGCAGGAGAGCGAATACCAGCTCTGCGCCAGCGTCGCCCGCTCGCAAAGCCGTCTGCAGTCTGCTCCAGACATCATCGTAGCCCGCGAGCATGGCTTGCCGCTGCGGGGTCCCCGTGGAAAGGCGTTCGGCCCAACGCACCAAGCTGGCCGGACGCAGCACATCGTTGAAGTATTCCGGCACGACCGCATAGTCGACGATCAGGTTGGGAAGCGCCCCTGTCCAGACCTTGATGCGATTGGCCAACATGCGGATGATCCAGTCGCCCTTGTATGTCGACACCACGGGAACATAGGCCAGCGCCAATTCCAGGATCACGGTGCCGGATGCGGCAATCGCCGCATCTGCCTCTTCGAAAGCCTGCCATTTGGCCTGATCTCCGATCAGGATCTCAGGCCGGATCGGCCAAGCGGCGGTAATTTCGCGCACACGCGCCTCCTGGCGCGGGACCGTCGGCAAAAGAAAACGGGTTTCGCCGTTGCGGCTGACGAATTCTTCCATCGCCGCGCCGAAGACTGGCAGCAACTGGGTGATCTCAGCACCGCGGGATCCTGGGAGCAGAAGGATCGTGCGACTCTCGCCCGTCGCCTTGGGCGAACGGCTTCTGCGGGCCGAGCGAACACGCTGAACCTCAGGGTGACTTGCAAGGCGATGGCCGATGAAATGTGTCTTGGGACCGCCCAGGCGCTGCATCACGTCGGGTTCGAAGGGCAGCACAGCCAGCACTTCATCGACATATGGCAGCATAGCCTTGGCGCGGTACTCCTTCCACGCCCAGACGCTCGGGCAGACATAGTTGACGACCGGCAGATCCGGCAGGCGCTTGCGTACCTTCCTGGCGACCCGGTGGGTGAAATCAGGGCTGTCGACAATCAAAAGCAGATCCGGCTTTGCCGCGATGATGGCCTCTGATGTCACCGAGATCAGCCGGATCAGGCGCGGCAATTTCGACAGCACCTGGGTGATGCCCATGATCGAGAGTTCGGAAAAATCGAAGAGAGAGCGCAGCCCCTGCCCCTGCAGCGCCTCACCGCCGACGCCGATAAG
Source organism: Hyphomicrobiales bacterium (assembly GCA_900473805.1). Lineage (GTDB taxonomy): Bacteria > Pseudomonadota > Alphaproteobacteria > Rhizobiales > Rhizobiaceae > Allorhizobium. The sequence goes on from UCMS01000012.1 coordinate 189,856, forward strand.
CTCTATCGGGCCGGAGTGCCGTTGCTTCAAAGCTGCAACCAGGTCGGCGCCAAGCAGGTCACCGGACACTTCACCGGCAATCACGGCGATCTTCAGCGGCTTTTCGCTCATCGAGACCCGTCCTTTCCAGCTCGCTCAATACCTGTGACAAAGAGCCCGGCGGCGTCAGCGGCGGCGATCATCGCCTCACGCTCGACAACGAGTGCCCGACCGGCCTCGACGGCGATGCCGGCGAGCCCCGCAGCCTTGGCATTCTCTACGGTCGAGACACCGATGGTGGGCAGATCGGCACGCAGGTCCTGTTGCGGCTTGCAGAGCTTGACGATCACGCCCTTGCGACGCCTTGAGATGCGTCCCTCGGCGCGCAAACCCGCAACACGGGCCAGCATCGCATCGGTACCTTCAACGCCTTCGAGCGCCACAATGCGCCCTCCCACGCTGACGGCGCCCTGCCCCACGTCCAGACGACCGAGGGTTTCAGCCGCATCTGCCGCGCGATCAATATCCTGGATGTCTTCGCGCGACGGCATCACCTTGCCGAGCGGACCGACCGTCGCCAGGAGACCGGGCAGGATCTCGTGCGCACCCACGACCTGGCAGCCCTGAGCTTCGATCAGCGAGATCACCATGCGAAGAACTGCATCATCGCCGCCCGCCAACAAGGTCTTCAAAGCCATGGGCAGTTTGAGGACGGACCGCAGGTTTACATGGATCTCGCCGAAGGACGGGCGCTTCCGGACAGCACCGGACATCACGACGCGACCGATGCGGTGCTTGTCGAACAAGGCGGACAGCCCGGCCATGTCGCCCACGCCGATGACCGCTGTCTCGTAACCTTGCCAATCCGCATCGGCTTCGTTCTTTAGCCGCAGGATGAACGGATCCTCACCCGCCGCTCGAGCGGCTTGCGCCAGAAACAGCGGCAGCTTTCCGCTGCCGGCAATGATCGCCAGCCGAGCTTTCGATGCCAGGCTTTCGGTTGCGCTGGCGGAGGTCATGGCGTCAATTCTTGCCGCGATGGGGCGAAGAAAGCGCCCGGTCGCTGTCAGCTGCGATAAAATCGAGGATCTCGATGACCTGGGGGCAATCCAGATGCTCGTCGCGAATGGCCGCCGCATTGGCCCGGGCGGAGCCCTCGCCTTCGAAGATCTGTTTGAAGGCGCGGCGCACCTGATGGATGACCGAACGTTCGATACCGGCTCGGGTCATGCCGACGACATTCAAACCGCCGAGGATGCCGGGATTGCCGTTCAGCATGCCATAGGGAATGACATCGTAGCTCACGGCGGAAAGGCCCCCAATGAACGCATTGCGGCCGATCCGGGTGAACTGATGCACGGCACAGCCGCCGCTCAGGATAACATGGTCGCCGACCTGCACATGGCCGGCCAGCATGACATTGTTGGACAGGATGATATTGCTGCCGAGGATGCAGTCATGGGCGACATGCGAATTGGCGAGGAAAAGGCAATTGTCGCCGACGCGGGTGATCCCGCCGCCGCCGACCGTGCCGCAATTCATCGTGACGCCTTCACGCATGGTGCAGTTCGCCCCGACGATGAGGCGCGAGTCCTCGCCGGCTTCGTGCAGGCTTTGCGATACGCCACCGATCACGGCCATGGGGAAGATGCGGCTGTTGGCACCGATTTCAGTCAGGCCGGTGACGACTGCATTCGAGAGGAGTTCGACGCCATCCTTCAGAGTGACGCGCGGGCCGACATGGCAGAACGGACCAATGCGCACGTTCTCACCAATGACGGCGCCGGGTTCGACGACCGCCATGGGATGGATCACGGCAGTGGCGGCAATCGTGCTCATTTCGCGTCCTTGCGCATGATCATTGCGCCAATATCGGCTTCTGCCGCCAACTGGCCATCGACCTTGGCGTCGCAGTGGAACTTCCAGATATTGCCACGCTGCTTCTGCTTGACGACATGAAACTCAACCCGATCGCCGGGAACGACAGGCTTGCGGAAGCGGGCATTGTCGATGGTCATGAAGTAGACGAGGTTGCCAGCTTCACCCTGCTTGCGGGCACAGATGGCGCCAGCCGTCTGGGCCATGCCCTCGACGAGCAAAACGCCCGGCATGATCGGCGCATCCGGAAAATGGCCGGTGAAATGTGGCTCGTTTGCTGTGACGTTCTTGATGCCGATGGCAGATTCGTCGCCGTCGATCTCGATGATCTTATCGACGAGCAGGAAGGGGTAGCGATGCGGCAAGAGCTTCATGATCTCGAGGATATCGGCTGATCCGAGTTCGCTCTTGGGGGCGGCGTCAGTCATTGCTGGCTCCTTTGTCCTTCGCGCGGCTGTCATAGCGGCTCAATGTCTCGGCCACTTCGCGCAGATAATCCTTCAGCGGGCGGGCCGGGACACCGCCATATTTTTCACCCGGAGGCACATCGGCCAGTACGCCGCTCATCGCAGCAATCTGGACGCCGTCACCAATCTTGATGTGACCGTTGATCCCGGCGGCACCGCCGATCATCACGCCATCTCCGATCACGGTGCTGCCGGCAATACCAACCTGGCTGACAATGCCACAATGGCGCCCGATGCGCACGTTGTGGCCGACCTGAACCAGATTGTCGATCTTGGTCCCCTCACCGATCACCGTATCGTCCATGGTGCCGCGATCGATCGTCGTATTGGCGCCGATCTCGACATGATCCTGAATGATGACCCGGCCGACCTGCACGATCTTGAGCATGCCGCGCGGACCCGGCGCATAACCAAACCCGTCCTGTCCGATCCGGGCACCGTTATGGATGATCACATTGTTGCCGACTAGCGCGACCTGCACCGTGGCCCCGGCAGCGATCGTGCAATCCCGACCGATCCGAACGCCCGGACCGATCACGGCTCCTGGCCCGATCCGTGTTCCGCTGCCGATTTCAGCATGTGCACCGATCACCGCCATCGCCTCGACATCCACACCGTCTTCCAGGCGAGCCGTCGGGTCGACATGGGCGGCGGGAGAGATCTGCGCGGGTTCACTGGTCATCCGGACTGGGCGAAGGCCCTCCGGATGCAACAGCGCTCCAGCAAGGGCAAAGGCCGTCTGCGCGCTTTTCGCCAAGAGGACCGGGATATGGGCCGGAATGAGCGAAACGAGCGCTTTTTCACAAAAGATCGCCGATGCATTGCAGGTGAGAAGATCGTCGCGATTGCGACGGGACAGGATATAGCAGACATCACCGGCCTTGGCTCGGGCGACGGGGGAGACCGATCGTATGATCGTCTCGCCCTGTGCTGCATCCGTCAATTCCGCCCCCGTGTGCGCTGCAAGCGCAGCCAAGGTCACCCCCGAATGGGGCGGAAAGAAATGATTATGCTCCATCAGCAAACGCTCCAGAACGTCAACCTATCAGCAGTTCTGGACCGCTCGTCTTAGAACTGGTTCGCCATGCTGAACCGGAATTCCTGCGTGTCGTCGAAGTCTTCCTTCGCGACCGGAACCGCATAGTCGAAGCGCAGCGCACCGAAGGGCGAGTTCCACAGGATGCCGGCGCCGACCGAGGCGCGGATGGACATGCTGGTGCCGACGGCGGAGCCATCATTGGCCAGATCACTGCCGAACAGCGTGCCGGCGTCTGCGAAAACTGCACCGCGGAAGCCCAGATCCTGCGGAACCGCAGGCAGCGGGAACGTCGCTTCAGCCGAAGCGGTGAAATAGGTCGTGCCCCCGATGGAATCCGGCGACCCACCGCCCGTTGGCGACTGGCGCGGACCGATCCCGCTGTTGGCGAAACCGCGGATTTCCTTGCCGCCGATCTTGAACTGGTCGAAAACGTTCAGGTTGTCGCCGAGTGCAACAACATGACCTGCCGATCCGGCGAGCGAGCCGACAATGTCAAGCTCGTCAGACAGCGTGTAGAACATGCGGGCGCGGGCGTAAGCCTTGTAATACTCGGAATCGCCGCCAATACCTGCGTATTCATGCGTGAAGCTGGCGTAAATGCCCTCATGCGGGTTCTGGCGATCGTCCACCGTGTTGTAGACGATGGAATGACCGAGGATCGACTGCGACCAGGTGCTGCCAGTAATCGCATCAATGTAAGGCTGAGCAACCGTATCGTCGCCACCGCCTGCCGCACCGTTGGCGCCGAACGCACCATCGTTGATGTAATCGATCTGCTTGTAGGTGTACCGCAGCGTCGTGGCCAGATCTTCCGTGATCGGCGCAGTTACGCGGACGGTCGCACCCTGCTCCTCGTAGTCGTATTCCGAATTGCCACTCGTCGAGCTCTTGAAGATGTCGAAGCCCGCGGCAAGACGGTAACCGAGGAAATAAGGCTCGGTGAAGGAGAAGTTGTAGGTCTGCGTGTCGTCGAAACCACCACCGGCGGCAACGCGGATGAACTGACCGCGGCCGAGGAAGTTCTTTTCTTCAACAGAGGCTTCCAGAACAATACCGCCATCATCGACGGAGTAGCCGGCACCGATACCGAACGAACCCGTCGGCTGATCCTGCACATCGACGACAACCACGACCCGATCCGGCGAGCTGCCGGGCTGCGTGGAGATGTTTACGGCCGAGAAGAAGCCGAGCGCCTCAAGGCGACGCTTGGCGCGCGAAATGGTTTCCTGGTTGAAGGCATCGCCTTCGGAGATATCGAACTCGCGACGGATGACATAGTCACGCGTGCGGGTGTTGCCGCGCACTTCGATACGCTCAACATAGGCGCGTTCGCCCTGGTCGACGAGATAGGTCACGCCAATCGTGTTGGTTTCGAAGTTGCGGTCACCGCGCGGCACGACGCGCGCAAAGGGATAGCCTGCCGACGAAACACGACGAGAAATGGCTTCCATGGACTTCTGAACGTCGCGGGCGCTGTAGGTATTGCCTTCGCGCGTCTCCAGCAGACCCTGCAGCTGGGCAGCATCCACACCATCAACCGTCGATTCGACAGTGACGGCGCCGAACTTGTAGCGCTGACCTTCATCGACCGTGATGTTGATCGTGTACTCGTTGCCAGCCTCGTTCAGGACAGCTTCCGACGAAATGACGCGGAAGTCGGCATAACCGTGGTTGTAGTAGAACTGACGGAGCGACTCTTCGTCTGCACGCAGCTTGTCTTCGTTGTAGACGTCCTTGCGGGTCAGGAAGGACAGCATGCCCGATTCCTTCGTCTGCAGCACGGATGCGAGACGGCCGTCGGAATAGGCGTTGTTGCCGCTGAAATTGATGGCGCTGATCTTGGTGCGCTCACCTTCGTTGATCACGAAAGCAAGGTTGACGCGACCTTCGGCAACCGGAACGACCTGGGTCGTCACTTCGACATCGCTGCGGCCGATTGCAGAATAGGCTTCTTTGATGCGCTGGATGTCGGCGCTGATCAGGCTGTCGCTGTAAGGACCCTGCGGCTGGGTCTGCACGATGCCGGTCAGCTTGTCGTCCTTGATCTTGCGGTTGCCGTTGAAGACAACCTGATTGATCAACTGGTTCTCGGCGACCGTCACGACCAGCGTACCGCCGGATACGGAGATCTGAACATCCGAGAAGAAGCCGGTCGCGTAGAGACGCTTCACGGATTCGTCGATATCGGCATTGGAGAAACTCTTGCCGGGCTGGATCGAAAGGTTGGAACGGACCGCTTCCGCCCCCACACGCTGGGCACCGCGTACATCAATCCGCTGGATGACAGCAGCCTGAGCCGCAACAGCCGAAGCGATTACAGCAACACTTGCGCCCGTAGACACGATACCAGCAGACAGCGCGACCGCCGACACTGCGTTCAAAAATCTTGAACCAGCCTTCATGTGTGTACTTTACCTTCTTCAATTGCCCCGCAGTCGTAACCCCCGACTCCGGCCCGTTTGTGGTTTTAGCGGGTTTTACCCTACAAGCAAGACTGCGCGTTAATTTCTGTTTACTTCATTTGAATCCGTGACCCAATCGCCACTATCAATTTGAAACATCGTAAACAAATCCTTCCGCCGCATGCAAGGCCGACGCTCAGCCTATCAACCGGCTGATGTCGTTCCAGGTGGCAAACACCATCAGGGATAGGATCATCGCGAGACCGATACGGAATGCAACCTCCTGCGCCCCCTGACCCATCGGCCTCCCGCGCACTGCTTCAATCGCGTAGAGAACGAGATGGCCGCCGTCAAGGACCGGAACTGGCATCAAATTCAAAAGCCCCAGCGAAACCGAAAGAACCGCTGCCAGATTTAACAGAGCGATAATGCCGAGCGTCGCCATTTCACCCGAGGCCTGGACAACACGTACCGGACCACCGAGCTGGTCTGCGTTCATGCGGCCGGCGATCATGTTGCCGATATAGTCGAATGTACCGGTGACGATATGCCCGGTCTGGCGAACGCCTTCCCAAACGGCCTGCATCGGTGAGAGCTCGACGATGCGGAAGTTCCCTGCCTTCTGATCGGTGATGATGCCGATCTGCCCAACTTCCATTGAGTTGCCGAACCGGTCCGTCGTCACAGCGCGCTTGGGAACGACGGGAAAATCCATCTCCTGGCCGGCACGACGTACGGTAACGGTGACAGGGACTTCCGGCCGCATGGTGATGTATCGAACGACATCGTCGAAGGTCTCGATGCTCCGGCCGTCGAGTGCGATCAGCACGTCGCCACGCTCAATCCCAGCAACCTCCGCTGCGCTGCCCTGTTTCAAGTCAGCGACAACAGGATCCGAAACCGGCTTGCCCATTGTCCCGAACATGACGGCGAAGATGACGATGGCGAGGAGAAAGTTGGCGATCGGACCTGCGGCAACAGTCACCGCACGTTTCCACAACTTGGCGCCGTTCAAGGTCTGCGCCTTTTCCGCCTCGCTCAGCTCCTCGATAGCGCTTCCGTCCGGCATGCTGGCTGCATCGGCATCGCCGAAGAAACGTACATAGCCACCGAGCGGGATAGCCGAGACTTTCCAGCGAGTTCCGTGCCGATCGGTGAAGCCGACGAGTTCGGGACCGAAGCCGACGGAGAAGGCAAGCACCCGAATTCCGGACAATCTGCCAGCGAGATAGTGGCCCATCTCATGGATAAAGACGAGCAGCGACAGGATGAGGATATAGGGCAGAATATACCCGCCGAGAAAGCCGAGGACTGCGCTCATGTGATCCGTCTTCCCTATCAATCTATCGCCGCGGCATGGCTGCGCCGCCTGCCCTCCCGATCACAGACCGAAGAGGAAGGCCCCCATCGATACCACGGACCGGCTTGCGCCCGCAGAAAAACCTATCGCCATGAAGAATGCGGCAAAACAGGCGAATACAAGGCCGTCAACCCGATCCATGACGCCGCCATGCCCCGGAATGAGGTTGCTTGAATCCTTCACGCCGAAACGACGCTTGATGAAGGATTCGAAAAGGTCACCGATCTGGCTTGATATCGACAGCGCCAGCGCCACAGCGACCGTCCAGAGGCCGACATCCTGAAAATGCGCCATGACGACCAGATAGCCGCCAACGACACCGGCAACCGTACCGCCAACAGCACCGGACCAGGTCTTGCCGGGCGAAATGCGGGGCGCAAGTTTCGGCCCGCCGATCGCGCGGCCGACGAAATAGGCAAGAATATCGGTTGCCCAGACGATGACGAAAACGAACAGCATGGCGATCAAGCCGAGCGAATCGTCACCGCGAATGGCGGCGAGCGAAATCGCACTCAGGCCCGCATAGAAGAGCCCGCCCGGATGCCACCAGCTCACCCGGCGCAACAGCGCGGGAATGGCCGCCGTAATCGAAAGGCCGGCGAAGAGCGGGACGGTGAAATCGGCAGAACCGAAGAGCATGTTGAGGCTGACAAGCCCCATCGAGAGCCAGCCAAAGGAATTCGACCGCAAGCTCGTTTCGGCGAGCCGTGTCATTCTGGACCACTCGTAGTAGACCAACAGGCCTATGCCGGCGGCCAGCAGCCGAAAGGCAATGCCTCCAGCCCAGGTTGCTGCCAGCACGACGATTACCATGACGATCGCCGAATAGATCCGCAGTTGCAGCTCGCGCGAGATCGACAGCGTCATGAGCCGACCGCCACGACTTTCGAGGACAGCCCCCCGAAACGGCGGTCGCGGGCGGCATAGCGCTCCAGCACCGCGTCAAAAACAGCGGGGGTGAAATCCGGCCAGAAGTCAGGCACGAACATCAGCTCGGCATAGGCCGACTGCCACAGCAGGAAGTTGGACAGACGCTCCTCGCCGCTCGTGCGGATGACCAAATCGGGATCCGGAATACCCGCCGTGTCGAGGCTGTCGTTGAGCTTCTGTGCATCGATCTGGCGCGGATCGAGACGGCCTGCCGCGACCTCGAGTGCAAGACGGGCCGCAGCACGGGCGATTTCATCACGGGAGCCGTAGTTGAAGGCGATGACAAGGGTCATGCCGGCATTTTCGGCCGTCCGCTCCTCGGCTTCAACGAGCAGCGAACGGATGTCCTCCCGGAGATTGACCCTGTCGCCGATGATGCGAATGCGGACAGCCGCCTGGTGCAAATCGGCGAGATCCCGGCGGATGAAGGCTTTCAACAAGCCGAAAAGTTCGTTGACTTCGGCTTCCGGGCGACGCCAGTTCTCCGAAGAGAAGGCGAAGAGCGTGAGGAAGGCGACGCCGGCTTCGCGGGCCGCCTTCACGGTCTCGCGGACCGTCTCGACGCCCTTGCGGTGGCCGAAGGTCCGCGGCAGTCCCCGTGCATTCGCCCAGCGACCGTTTCCGTCCATGATAATCGCAACATGCTGCGGTACGATGCGCTGTGGTGCTCTCGACATGGGCTCCGGTCCGGGCGGCAAGGGAAAAGGTCTAAACGAACGACTCTCGCTTAAACCTGCATGATTTCCTTTTCCTTGTCGGCGAGCAAGCGATCGACGTCGACAATCGTGTCATCCGTCATCTTTTGAACCTTATCCGACAGAGAACGGCTGTCATCCTGGCTGATGGAGCCATCCTTTTCGCCCTTTTTAAGGCTGTCCATGCCGTCGCGGCGTACGTGCCGAATCGCCACTTTCGCCTTTTCCGCATATTCATGGGCGATCTTTACCAGCGACTTGCGGCGCTCCTCGTTGAGTTCCGGAAGCGGGATACGCAGGTTCTGGCCGTCCATGATCGGGTTGAGGCCGAGATTCGCTTCGCGGATCGCCCGGTCGACGGCATTCACCATCGACTTGTCCCAGATCGAAACACCGAGCATGCGAGGTTCCGGAACCGTGACGTTCGCCACCTGGTTCAGCGGCACGCGCGACCCGTAAGCCTCGACCATGACCGGGTCCAGAATATTGGCCGAGGCGCGGCCGGTGCGCAGCGACGCGATGTCGTTCTTGAAAGCATTGATCGCGCCGTCCATGCGGCGCTTGATGTCGTTGAGATCAACCCCTGCGGTCATCATGGTTCTCCCATTGCTGGTTCAGCCGGCAGCCCTTCAAGGGCGCCCATGGTTGTTGGATCAGTTGTCGGTGACGATGGTCATGCGACCGGCGCCAGAGAGGATTTCCCCGAAACCACCTTTCTCGTGGATCGAGAAGACGATGATTGGAATGTGGTTTTCGCGCGCGAGCGCGACGGCAGCGACATCCATCACGGCAAGACCCTTCTGAAGAACCTCGTCGTGGGTCAGCCTATCGAAGCGGGTCGCGGTCGGATCCTTTTTGGGATCCGCGGAATAGATGCCGTCGACCTGTGTGCCCTTGAAGATCGCCTGAGCGCCGATTTCGGCGGCGCGCAGGGCCGCAGCGGAATCGGTCGTGAAGAACGGGTTGCCGGTGCCGCCGGCGAAGATTACCACCCTGCCCTGCGCCAGATGGTGCAAGGCAGCGCGCTGCGAGAAGCTCTCGCAGATTTCGGGCATGGCGATCGCCGAAAGGACGACCGTATCGATGTCGAGCTTGCGCAGAGAGGTGGCGAGTGCAAGGGCGTTGATGACGGTTGCCAGCATGCCCATGTGGTCACCGGTGACGCGATCACCGCCCTTGGACGCCACCGCCACGCCGCGGAAGATGTTGCCACCACCGACGACAACCCCGACCTCAACGCCCATCCGGCGCGCTTCGGCAATATCACCGGCAATCCGGTCGGCCACAGCGACGTCGATCCCGAAGCCCTGGCTTCCCATAAGGGCTTCACCGGAAGCCTTGAGGAGAACGCGTGTGAACAATGGCTTGGCGGTCATGGGTGCTCCCGTATTCAATTCAGTGCCGGATACACGAAGGGCATCGCGTTGTCACGCGATGCCCGATGTTTTCCCTTGAAAGGATAAGGAGATCAGCCCTTGGCAGCTGCTGCGACTTCAGCAGCGAAGTCGCTCTCTTCCTTCTCGATGCCTTCGCCGAGCAGCAGGCGAGCCATGCCGGTCACTTCGATCGGGGCGCCAGCTTCCTTTTCAGCGGCCTTGATGGCGTCGCCGACAGTCTGGTCCGGATTGATGACGAAGGCCTGCGAGAGAAGGGCGACTTCCTCGAAGAACTTGCGCATGCGGCCTTCGACCATCTTTTCGATGATGTTGTCCGGCTTGCCCGAGGCGCGCGACTGTTCGATGAAGACGTTGCGCTCGCGCTCGGCGACGGCGGCATCGACTTCTTCCGAACGGATAGCGAGCGGGTTGGTCGCTGCGATGTGCATGGCAACCTGGCGGCCGATGGCGGACAGAACGTCCTTGTTGCCGGTCGACTTCAGGGCGACGAGAACGCCGAGCTTGCCGAGGCCGTCGGAGACGCCGTTGTGGATGTAGGTTGCGACAACGCCGTCTTCGACCGACAGCAGGGCTGCGCGGCGGAGCGTCATGTTTTCGCCGATATGGGCGATCGCGTCCTTGATCGTGTCGGCAACCGACTTGCCGCTGGCCGGATAGGTGGCGGCTGCAATGGCGTCAACCGAACCGTCGGTGGTCAGCGCAACAGACGCCACGCCGCGAACGAGGTCCTGGAAGGCGTCGTTACGGGCAACGAAGTCGGTTTCCGAGTTGACTTCAACGACGACAGCCTTGGTGCCGGCGCCGGCGATGCCGATCAGGCCTTCGGCTGCGGTGCGGCCCGACTTCTTGTCAGCCTTGGCGATACCCTTGGCGCGCAGCCAGTCGATGGCGGCTTCGATGTCACCATTGGTCTCGGTGAGAGCCTTCTTGCAATCCATCATGCCTGCGCCGGACTTCTCGCGCAGTTCCTTAACCAGTGCTGCAGTGATTTCAGCCATTGTGTGCCTCTTTGTCTGTTCAAGCGATGCGCCAGACGATCGTGATCCCGGAGCATGCTGTTTGGGGGACGAAATGTACCCGGAAGTGTGACAACGTGATGAAGCAGGTCACCACGAAAACCTTGAACGCATTCAGGACCGTATCTCGAACAGGTCACCGGAATTGCGAGGCCGCCCGAGGCTCAAGCGAGCGTCCGGGCGGCCGTATCCCTTGACGGGTGCGGCGGATCAGATCCGCCGCGTTCGAAGCATCAAGCTTCGGCTTCGGTTTCGAGAGCCGGCTCGATCGGAGCTTCGGCAGATGCGCCGATGTCACGACCGGAAGAGCCCTGCTGGCGAGCGATGCCGTCGATGGCAGCGCGCGAGATCAGATCGCAGTACAGCGAAATCGCGCGCGAAGCGTCGTCGTTACCCGGGATCGGATAGTCGATCAGGTCGGGATCGCAGTTCGAGTCGATGACAGCAACAACCGGGATGCCGAGGCGCTTGGCTTCGTCGATCGCGATCTTTTCCTTGTTGGTGTCGATGATGAACATCAGGTCAGGAACGCCGCCCATGTCACGGATACCGCCGAGGGCCTTGTCGAGCTTTTCGCGCTCGCGCTCAAGGTTCAGACGCTCCTTCTTCGAGTAGCCAGAAGCTTCCGAAGCAAGGATTTCGTCGAGCTTGCGCAGGCGAGCGATCGAGTTCGAAATGGTCTTCCAGTTGGTCATCATACCGCCGAGCCAGCGGGAGTTGACGTAGTACTGGGCCGAACGCTTGGCGCTGTCAGCGATGATTTCCGAAGCCTGGCGCTTGGTGCCGACGAACAGGACGCGACCGCCACGAGCAACGGTGTCGGACACGACCTGAAGGGCGCGCGACAGCATCGGTACGGTCTGAGCCAGGTCGATGATGTGAATGTTGTTACGATCGCCGAAGATGTACGGCTTCATCTTCGGGTTCCAGCGGTGCGTCTGGTGACCGAAGTGAACGCCAGCTTCCAAGAGCTGACGCATGCTGAAATCAGGCAATGCCATGCCTTTGTCTCCTTTTCCGGTTGAACCCCCGCGAAGCAAACAGCACCCCTTGCGGGGATGCCACCGGGCGGAAAATTCAGGATTTCTCCCTGAACCTCCCAAGCTTCGCGTGTGGAATGATGCGGCCCATACAGGGGTCGCAGCACAAAATCAAGTCTTTGCCCGACAGTTCAGAGAAGAACTGCCGAATTCATCACTTGCAGTCACCGTTCGCAGGGCCAAGCACTTCAAGCTTCGTGAGTTTGCCGGCCAGAACGAAGTCTCCGTAGTCGAGCGTGAGGTCACGGGTGACGCCGTTCTCGTAGAGCTTGAAAGACTGGCTGTAGATCGGCAGTTGGTCCCCCTTCGACTTCTCGTCGAAATAGGCAATCGAGACCGGCCAGTAATCGCTGGTGCCGAGCGGGGCAACGGCCTTGGCTTCCGGATCCGTGTCCGCCGATTTCTGCGCCGCGCCGACGATCGTGGTGGTCAGGAAAGTCTGGTCACCATCCTCAGATCCATCAAAGATGCGCGATTCGAACACGCGTTCGCCTTTGCGTGCGCGGGCGATCACCTCCAGCATGTGCTCTGCCGGGAAGCGGCTATTCGCCAGTTCGACTTCACGCTGGTTCGGCCCGGTCAGCTCGATGGTCACCTTGTCGCCTGCTTCCGCCGCCGCACCGCTCACATCCTTGTCGAGCTGGTCGTCTGTGAACGACTTGTTGTCGAAGCGGAACTTGCCGGCACTCACATCCTCGAATGTGGTCGAGCGCTGGTCCGTGACCCGCACGCCATCACCGACATCGATGCGCGTGACGAAACGGAACTGGGTGTTGAAGCCCTTGCAGGACGAACCCGAGAATTCATAGACCATGCGACCACGCACACCCTCTATTCCGGAGCGGTCGGACGCTTCCTTCAAGAAGATGTCGTAGACGGCGCGATGCGGGACGAGGCCGATCATGGCAGCCGAGGCCTGCCCGGCAACCGTGCCGGCGGCGAGGGTCAATGTGGCGGCCAGCGCCTTACGCATAGGAAACATCGACAACCTCCTGTTGGACTCGTCGTCGATGTTATAAGAACACATCCGGCAAAAGCGAGACATGCTTTTCGTCCTCAGGAGTTTCTCACTTTATTTTCAACAGACCGGGATTTCGCCATGTCCGACACCATCGACAGCCGCCTTGCCGCGCTGGGAATCACTCTTCCCGAAGCCGCGGCCCCCGCTGCCAACTACGTTCCCTACGTGATCAGCGGAAACCTGCTCTATCTTTCCGGGCAGTTGCCGATGGAAGGCGGGAAAGTGGCGGTGCTCGGTCTCGTGGGCTCCGATGTGGCGCTCCCCGACGCTCAGCGTGCCGCCGAACTTTGCGCAATCAACATTCTGGCCCAGGCCAAGAGCGCGCTCGGCGGCGACCTGTCGCGGATCACGCGCGTGATCAAGCTCAACGGATTCGTCGCCTCCGCACCGGGCTTCGTCGAACAGCACCTCGTGATCAACGGTGCATCGAACCTGATCGCCAATGTTCTGGGTGAAGCCGGCAAGCATGCCCGTGCCGCCGTCGGCATGGCAGCCCTTCCGCTCAATGCCGCCGTCGAGATCGACGCCATCCTGGAGATCGCGCTGTGAGCCGTGCCGACTGGATCAAGGACCTGCCGGTCGCCCATCGCGGCTATCACGACATGAACAGGGATGTCTGGGAAAACACGCTCTCTGCCTTCTTCCGGGCGATTGAGGCGGGGTTTGCCATCGAATGCGATATCCAGCTCTCGTCGGACAGCGTGCCGATGGTGTTCCACGACCACGATCTTCAGCGGCTTTGCGGCCTTGCCGGCGAAGTCCGGGAACGGTCGGCGAGCGAACTCAAGATGCTGTCGATCGGCGGCACCAAGGACAAGATCCCCTCGCTGCGGCAGATGCTGGATCTCGTCAAGGGACAAGTACCTCTGGTCATCGAACTCAAGGGCATCGATGCAGAGCAGGACGACGGTTTCGTCGAAAGCGTGCTGGAGGTTCTCGAAGGATATCCGGGCAAGGTCGCGCTGATGAGCTTCGACTACCATCTTTTGAGGGCACTGAAGCAGGTCGACTGCCCCTACCCGGTCGGATTGACCGCTGAAGGGGTCAAACCGGACGTGCTGGCAGCGCATGAGGAAGCAATGGCGCTCGGCCTCGATTTCACCTCCTACTGTGTCGCTCACCTGCCCAATCCGTTCGTGACGACACTGCGTGAAAAAAGCACACCGGTGATTACCTGGACAGTCAGGGATGAAATTGCCCGGGCGCAGACCTATAAATATGCAGACCAGATGACATTCGAAGGCTTCGACCCGCGCAAGTCGCCGGCGATCGCCTGACGGGAGATCCATGGCAGACGAGGTGACTGTCCGCATTGCAGGCTCCTTCGAGGAGATCGATCCGGCCGACTGGGCCACTCTGTCCGGCACCTCACGTGGCGGATCCGGTTACAATCCCTTCGTCTCCCATGCCTTTCTCTCGGCGATGGACGAGTCCGGCTCGGCCGTACCCGAGACCGGCTGGATGGGTCACCATTTGCTGCTGGAAGAGAGCGGGCGGCTGATCGGCGCTGTTCCCTGTTATCTGAAGAACCACAGTCAGGGCGAATATGTCTTCGACCATGGCTGGGCGGATGCCTATCAGCGTGCGGGAGGACGCTATTATCCAAAGCTGCAGGCCTCCATACCATTCACACCGGCGACCGGGCCGCGCCTGCTCGTCCGCCACGGCGAGGATTTCGAGCGGGTCACGGGCCTGCTCGCCGAAGCGCTTTCCCAGGTGACGCGCAAGATCGGCGCGTCATCGGCGCATGTAACATTCCTTCCGCGTGGTGAGTTGCCTCCGCTTACGGATGCCGGTTTTCTCCATCGCACCGACCAGCAGTTCCACTTCATCAATCGCGGCTATGCCGATCATGAGGCGTTCCTGGCCGAACTCTCCTCTTCCAAACGAAAGAACCTTCGCAAGGAACGGCGGGCGGCGGTTGAGAACGGCATCACCATCGACTGGCTGACCGGCAGCGATCTCACGGAAGACATCTGGGACCAGTTCTTCCGCTTCTATATCGATACCGGCAGCCGCAAATGGGGCAGGCCCTACCTCACCCGCAGCTTCTATTCGCTGATCGGTGAACGCATGGCCGACGACGTCTTGCTTGTGATGGCGAAACGCAACGGTCGCTACGTCGCCGGCGCAATCAATTTCATCGGTGTCGATGCACTATACGGTCGCCACTGGGGTTGCATCGAAGACCATCCCTTCCTGCATTTCGAGGTTTGCTATCATCAGGCCATTGATTTCGCCCTGTCGAAGGGGCTGGCCCGTGTCGAGGCCGGAGCGCAGGGCGAACACAAGCTGGCGCGCGGCTACGAGCCTGTCACCACCCATTCGGCCCACTACATCGCCCATCCGGGGTTGCGCCGCGCGGTCGCCGACTATCTCGAACACGAGCGGCGGGAGGTGGCCCAGATGAGCGATTATCTCGGCGAGCATACGCCCTTCCGCAAGGGTGACCGCCAGCCGCGCGAGGGCGAAGAATTCGACGGTTGAGCACCGGAGCTGCGGCTTGAAGGACGAGACTGATTGCCGCTAACTGCGTAACGAATTTAGGAGATATCGATGACTGCCTACGATCCCAACAACATTTTCGCCAAGATCCTGTCCGGCGATATCCCGTCGGTGAAGCTCTATGAGGACGACGATACGCTGGCCTTCATGGATGTCATGCCGCAGGCGCCTGGCCATCTGCTGGTGATCCCGAAGAAGGGGTCGCGCAATCTGCTGGATGCAGATCCGGTTGTGCTGTCGAAACTGCTCCCCGTCGTCCAGAAGCTCGCCAATGCGGCCAAGGACGCCTTCGAGGCCGATGGCGTCTATGTCGCGCAGTTCAACGAGCCGGCAGCCGGCCAGACGGTATTCCACCTGCATTTCCACGTCATCCCGCGCCATGACGGTTTGCCACTAAAGCCGCACAGCGGTGGCATGGAGAATATCGACGTGCTGAAGGCGAATGCCGAAAAGATCAGGGCGGCGCTCTGACGACATGCCACAAACGGCTGGCCATACCCAAATGGTCAGCCGAGAAGACTGCCGACCAGAGCCAGGATCGCGATGCTGGCGGCGACCAGAGCGACGACCCCGAGCATGCCCGGCGCCGAACCGAACCCCGCGCTCTTATGGCCGCGCCCCAACTCCTCCGGCAAAACCTTGAACCGTGGCGGAGCTTCATGTTTCACGCGGCGAAAACGCACAACTTTTGCCATTCCATGTCCCTTGATCATCAGTAGACCCGATCTGGGAAGGGCATTGTGACAATTCCAGTCTCTACACCGACCTGTGATGAGCTACGCGGCGGGTCACAGCCACAACAGGCCTGCACCAAGGATCGTGAGCGGGACAACGACACCCACGATGACCCTCTGACCTGCTAGCAGAAAGGCCGCGAAACCGACACCCGCAGCGGTGAGCCGCAACCAAAGTGGCGATGCCTCCAGCACACCGGTCGGAAAGACGACGAGCTTCGCCGTCACGGCCATCACCAGCGCAGTGGCGACCGCCCTCACCCAGTGCAGCGCTTCCGATCCCTCCTGGAGCCGGTTGCCGGCAAGCACTCCGAGCCATCGCCAGAAGTCCGTCGCCAGCCAGCCGGCGACGAGAATGACCAGGAAGGGCCAGTAATCGGTCATCACAAAGTCTCCTCGACCGGCAGGGCGGCATCCCCTTCTTTGGCCTCCGTGCCTTTGCCGGCGCGTATGACGAAGCGGTCGAAGAGATAAGCGAGCGTGCCGCCGCCGAGACCAGCCAACAGAATGTCAAAGCCCGGCATCATCACGGCCAGAAGCGGGCCGGAAACAGCACCGACGATGAAGGCGACCTTCACCACGGATTGCCGTCCGGTCGCCCAGATCGAGGCGATGAAGTAGGAGGGTGTCAGGAAGAAGAGCAGACCCGCGACGACCGGCGGAAAGGATGAGACCAGCCCGTAACAGATACCGACAAGCAGCGTGTTGACCACGACCAGCGTGATGCCGAAACCGGCAAAATAGGCGACACGTCCCTCGCGCGGCACATTCTTGAAGCTGGCCATGGCGAACACCCAGGCTGTGATCGCCACGAAATGGGAAAGTACCAGCAACAACCATGTGGGCGTGCGGCTGGTGCGCATTTCCGGCACGAGCGACGCGACCATCGGCATCAGCCGGATCGACGAGAGGGTGACGGCTAGAAAGATCGCCAGAAGATTGGCGCCGCTGGTCATAGTGCCGATCAGGATCATCTTGGCCGGCAGCGCCCAGACGGTCGCCGTCATGAACATGGCCTCGCTGCGGCTCACGCCCGACTGCAGCGCGAAGGCTGCAAAGCCGACGAAGGAGATCATCAGGATAATCGCCGGCAGGCTGAACAAACCGCGCATTCCGGCAAGAAACCAGCGGCTTTGAGAAAGGTCACCTTCGTAAGGGGGCATCAAGAGCACTCAGATCCGAACACGGAAGCGCCGGGCACGAGGCCCGGCGCCAATCGATGATATTCACTCAAGGTGCTTACTTCTTCTTCGGCACCTTCGGAACCGCGCTGCGCTTGGTGGGCGCAGGTGCAGCATCGATGACAGCCACCTCACCATCGTCTTCGACCGCAGCGGCCTTTGGCGAGGGCTTGCGCTTGGCCTTGGCAAGCTTGGCCGTGGCCACCTCCGCCTCGGGCTTCGGCGTGACCGGAGAGACTTCGGAGAGCGCTTCGAGATCGAGCACCTCGTCTCCGGCCTCGTCCTTCTTGACGCCGACCTTGACCACGCCACCCTTCTTCAGCTTGCCGAAGAGGATCTCGTTGGCGAGCGGCTTCTTGATATGCTCCTGGATGACGCGCGATAGCGGGCGGGCACCCATCTTCTCGTCGTAACCCTTGGTCGCCAGCCAGGCGATGGCTGGTTCGGACAGATCGAAGGTGACGTTGCGTTCCGAAAGCTGCGCTTCCAGCTGCATGACAAACTTCTGGACCACCTGGTGGATGACTTCCGTCGGCAGCGGCGCAAACGGGATCGTCGCGTCGAGACGATTGCGGAATTCCGGCGTGAACAGGCGGTTCAGTGCCTCTTCATCCTCGCCAGTGCGCTTGGACGAGCCGAAGCCGATCGCCGACTTCGCCATCTCCGACGCGCCCGCATTGGTCGTCATGATCAGGATAACGTTGCGGAAGTCGATCTTCTTGCCGTTGTGGTCCGTCAGCGAGCCATGGTCCATGACCTGCAACAGAATGTTGTAGATGTCCGGATGCGCCTTCTCGATTTCATCAAGCAGCACCACGCAATGCGGATGCTGATCGACGCCATCGGTCAGGAGACCGCCCTGGTCGAAACCGACATAGCCGGGAGGTGCCCCGAGCAGACGGGAAACGGTGTGGCGCTCCATGTATTCCGACATATCGAAGCGCAGCAGTTCGACGCCGAGCGACGACGCCAGCTGCTTGGCGACTTCCGTCTTGCCGACGCCGGTCGGGCCGGAGAAGACGTAGGAGCCGATCGGCTTGTTCGGCTCGCGCAGACCCGCACGGGCAAGCTTGATCGATGTCGACAGCGCCTCGATGGCCTTGTCCTGACCGTAGACGACCGAGCGCAGCTCCTTTTCCAGGTTGGCGAGAACCATCTCGTCGTCCTTGGAGACCGTCTTGGGTGGGATGCGGGCCATCGTCGCGATGGTGGCTTCGATCTCCTTTTCGGTGATCAGCTTGCGGCGACGCGAGGCCGGCAGAAGCATCTGGGCCGCACCGGTTTCGTCGATGACGTCGATCGCCTTATCCGGCAGCTTGCGGTCAGAGATGTAGCGTGCCGAGAGTTCGACGGCCGACTTGATCGCCTCGTTGGTGTAACGAAGCTTGTGATAGTCTTCGAAATAGGGCTTGAGGCCCTTCATGATCTCGATCGCATCGTCGATCGATGGCTCGTTGACGTCGATCTTCTGGAAGCGGCGAACCAGCGCCCGGTCCTTTTCGAAGAACTGGCGATATTCCTTGTAGGTGGTCGAGCCGATGCAACGGATCGCACCCGAGGACAAAGCCGGCTTCAGCAGGTTGGATGCGTCCATGGCGCCGCCGGAGGTCGCACCTGCACCGATGACCGTGTGGATCTCGTCAATGAAGAGGACGGCGCCCGGATAATCCTCGAGTTCCTTCACGACCTGCTTCAGACGCTCCTCGAAGTCACCGCGATAGCGGGTGCCCGCAAGCAGCGTGCCCATGTCGAGCGAGAAGATGGTGGCGTCCGCGAGTGCTTCCGGCACCTTACCCTCGACGATGCGCTTGGCGAGGCCTTCGGCGATCGCCGTCTTGCCGACGCCGGGGTCACCGACATAGAGCGGATTGTTCTTGGAACGGCGGCACAGGACCTGAATCGTGCGGTTCACCTCGTCGTGACGGCCGATCAGCGGATCGATGCGGCCGGTCTTGGCCTTTTCGTTGAGGTTGACGCAATAGGCCTTGAGGGCCTCCTGCTTGCCCTTGGCGCTGCCTTCATCCGCCTCGCGGCCGGACTGCTTAGCCTCGGGCTCGCCTTCTTCGGCGCCACGGGCCGGACGGACCTGCGACGCGCCGGGACGCTTGCCGATTCCGTGCGAGATGTAGTTGACCGCGTCATAACGCGTCATTTCCTGCTCCTGCAGGAAGAAGGCGGCATTGCTCTCGCGCTCGGCGAAGATGGCGACGAGCACGTTGGCGCCGGTCACTTCTTCGCGACCGGAGGACTGGACGTGGATGACGGCGCGCTGGATCACGCGTTGGAAGCTTGAGGTTGGCTTGGAATCCTCGTCGTAACCCGTGATCAGATTGGCCAGATCGTTGTCGACAAACTCCGTGACCGTCTTGCGCAGCGTGTCCAGATTGACATTGCAGGCGCCCATGACCGCTGCGGCATCGGCGTCGTCGATCAGGGCCAAGAGAAGGTGTTCGAGCGTCGCATATTCATGATGGCGCTCGTTGGCGTAGGTCAGGGCCTGGTGCAGCGCCTTCTCAAGGCTGGGGGAAAATGTTGGCACGTCTGATCCTCACTTCTTTTCCATGACGCATTGAAGCGGATGTTCATGCTGCCTGGCGAAATCCATCACCTGAGAGACTTTGGTTTCGGCGACCTCATAGGTGAAGACACCGCACTCTCCCACGCCATGATTGTGGACATGCAACATGATGCGGGTGGCAGCTTCCCTGTCCTTTTGAAAAAAGCGCTCCAGGATATGGATCACGAATTCCATCGGGGTGTAGTCGTCGTTCAGAAGCAAGACGCGATACAGATCCGGCTTCTTCGTCTTCGGCTTGGTGCGCGTGATGACGGAGGTGCCTCTGTTGGCGTTGTCCCCGTCTCGCTGGCTCTGCATGAAGACCGGCTTGGCGATCATTTCAGTTCATTCTCCGTTGTCCGGCCGGTTAGCCGTTACGCATCGGTACGGACGAACACTCAGCACAGTAAGGTAGTTCATAATTCGGTGATTTTAAGCCCCCCGGACGACCGTGACGACGATTTGTCCCACAGGGCGGAAAACCAAGGAAATTCGAACCAACAGGTTATACCAGCGACCAAAAATGACAAGACCGGCAGCGCAGGGCGCAGCCGGTCTCGCATGGTACACGCAAGCTTGAATCAGGCGGCGGTCGGGACCGGCGTCAGGCTGCGGCTGAACGGGGCCTCGTAAGGCTTGTAGAGGGTCTTGGCGAGTTCGGCATACATTTCGCCGATCTTGGTGGCTTCAGCCACGAAGCTTTCGTAGGACGACTTGAAATACGAAGTCTGCAGTTCGAAGGCCGCCTCCGGAGACTTCACCGAGGTCAGCGCCTCGACGTAAGAGGTCATGTCCTGGAAGGACTTCTTCGAATAATCGGTCGCCTCGGCCGCAATCGACTGGAACCCTTTCGTGATCTCCGAATAGTTCTTCATCATGGCGTCTACAGCTTCTTTGCTCTTCTTGCTGGCTTCGTCGATATTGAACATATCAGCGTACTCCTCTGCGCTTCATTTCAGTAGAAATTAACATAGCAACCGCAGCATGATCGTCAAGTGAATTTGTGCGTCGCACAACATCCTGGGGTTGCAAACGCTATTACAAAAAAGGGTCGCCGAAATCGGGGCGACCCTAAGATACTGGCAAAGCGATGTTCATCGCGCATGCCTTCAATCGGAGGTTTCAGGCGCGCCTTACAAATCGACGTCGAGAATGGCCATCGAGAAATTGTAGGAGAGTTCGCCGTCTTCCTCGTCTTTGAAAACCACACCCAAAAACTCCTCACCGACATAGACTTCGGCAGAGTCATCCTTACGAGGACGGGCCTTGACGACGATCGTCGGGTTCAAGGTCCGCTTGAAATAGGCGTCGAGTTTCTTGATTTCGTCAGGCTTCACACTGCGTCTCCATCGGGTGTTTTTGAATTGCGCCGCTTGTGCCACGGCTTTTCCGCCGATGTAAAGACGCAAAGGGAGGTTTGCCCGGCACGAGCGAGCAGGCGGCGAAGCGACTGCCCAACGGGCCGGATCAGTCAACCGAAATGATCATCTGGTCCATCGAACGCGCCGGCTCTGCGCATCCGGCTTCCCCGACGACCCGCGCGGGAACGCCTGCGACCGTCGTGCAACGCGGCACGGCCTTCAAGACGACGGAACCGGCGGCGATGCGCGAGCAGCTACCGACCTCGATGTTGCCCAGCACCTTCGCCCCTGCCCCGATCAGAACGCCGTCACCGATCTTCGGATGCCGGTCTGCCCCTTCCTTGCCGGTGCCGCCGAGCGTCACGCCATGAAGGATGGAGACATTGTCGCCAATGCGCGCCGTTTCCCCGACAACCAGTCCCGTGGCGTGATCGAGGAAAATTCCCTTGCCGATGCGCGCCGCCGGATTGATATCGGTCTGGAAAATGTTGGAGGACCGGCTCTGCAGGTACAGGGCGAAATCGCGCCGTCCATGGTTCCACAGCCAATGGGCAAGACGATGGGTCTGGATCGCGTGAAAGCCCTTGAAATATAGAACGGGCTCCAGGAACCGGGTGCAGGCCGGATCGCGGTCGTAGACGGCCTGGATGTCGACACGCAGAATTGCCGCCCATTCCGGCCAGTCGACCATCATGGACTCGAAGGCTTGCCGCAGCACGATGGCCGGGAGATCGGAATGGTCGAGACGTTCGCAGATACGATAGATAACGCAGTCTTCGAGAGATCGGTGGCTCAAGACCGTCGCGTGGAAGAAAGCCGCCAGCATGGGATCGCGATCTGCCGCCACGCGCGCTTCATGGCGAAGGCTGTCCCAGATCGGATCCATCGAGGTGACGGTTTCATTCTTGAGAACGTCGGTTTGTGCGACCATTGCCGGTCTCCTCATACTTACTGGTATGGCATTATATAGCCGAACCCTTACCGAACTCAAATGGGATGCCGCATGAAACGTTCAAAGGCTTTCGCAAATGACCAGATCGAGGCAACGGTCGGCGATGGAGTCGGCCTGTTGCAGATCGTCAACCCGGCCCGAAAGAATGCAGTGACGGCCGCCATGTGGCGGGCGATCCCCGAAGCTATTCACTGGCTGCACGCCGAAAGCGCGGCACGCGTCATCCTGCTGAGGGGCGGAGGCGGACGCGACTTTAGCGCGGGAGCAGATATTTCGGAATTTACAGAATTACGCAAAGATGCGGCGACTGCGCGCATCTACGAGGCTTCAAACAGCCGCGCCTTCGCCGCAATCCGCGAGGCCCCCGTCCCCGTTATCGCCGCCATTCGCGGCATCTGTTACGGCGGCGGTTTCGGGCTTGCGGCCGCTGCCGATCTGAGGGTGGCGTCCGACGACGCGATGTTTGCCGTCCCTGCGGCGCGTCTCGGCCTCGCCTATCCGGCGGACGCAGTGCAGGATTTCGTGCGCGGCCTCGGAAGCCAAATGGCCCGGCGTGCGCTGTTTACCGGCGCACCTTTGACCGCGTCGGAGCTCTACACCTGCGGCTTTCTTAGTGAGATCACGGCCACAGAAGCGCTTGATGGACAGGCCCTCATGCTTGCGGAAGCCATCGCACAGAATGCACCCTTGTCGCTGCGCGCATCGAAACTTGCGATCAGGGCCGAAGAGCTCGCTGACCAGGATCTTCTGCGAGAGGCGGAGATCCTGGGCGCACAGACCTTCGACAGTGCCGACTATCAGGAGGGGCGCACCGCATTCGCCGAGCGTCGTCGGCCGGTCTTCAAAGGTATGTGATGCGTCTTCAGGTTGATTTAGATTTATTTACATCAACCAATCCTACGATAGCATTCCTCTTTCATCCAGGGGAGGACGCCATGTCATGGATCAGTGACACGCAACTTTTGACAGACCGGCAGAATCTGAACGGCGACATTCTGCCGCTAACCAACAATCTGATGCTCCACGTCCTCGGCAATCCGCGGGGGAACTACGATCAATCCTGCCAGTCGGTCAGCAATCCCGCGATCCGCAAACTCATCGTGACGGAGAGCGTCGGACCTTTTAAAGTGACAGGTCTGAAGCCCGCTGTGGATCAATTGCGCACCGCGCTCGCCGACGTGAAGAACGAGATTCCAGAAGTCTATGCTGTGTTGAACACGGCCGGCATGTTGTGTGTCCGTTACGTGCGCGGCAGCAAGTCTTCGATCAGCAATCATTCCTGGGGCTGCGCCATCGATTTTACTCTCGAAGGAAAGCTGGACGCCCGCGGCGACAATCGTGCCCAAAAGGGCCTGATTGCCATGCACCCGATCATGAACCGGAACGGCTTCTTCTGGGGCGCATCGTTCAAGACGGAAGATTCGATGCATTTCGAAATCAGTCGTCAGCTGCTGCTCGCCTGGCAACGGGACGGCGTGTTTGGCGAGCCCAAGGACCTGCCGCAAGAGGCTCACAGGTTCTCCATCGGCGACCGCGGGCCAGAAGTCGAATGGATCCAGCAGCGCCTGAACATCCTGAACGGCTTCGACGTTGACGAAGATGGCATTTTCGGCCCCGCTACACGCGCGGCGGTCATCGAGTTTCAGCGGCTGCATGGCCTGGTGGCAGACGGCGTGGTGGGGCCCAAAACGATGGATGCCCTGAAGAACGCGCCGGTCCAGTGATGCGGATCACGTGGCCTGGGCGGCGTAGAATTCCAGCACGGCCTTCTTGAACACGCGGTCGCCGACGGCCAGCATGTGATCGCGATTGGGAATGTCGAGCGCGACAGCGCGCGGCATGAGATCTGCCAGCTCAGCCGGAGAGCCGGCAATGTCGTCCTTGGTGCCGACGCCGATCAGTGTCGGCACGTCGACCTTTGCGATATCCTCCCGGCGCACGAGATCCCGCGATGTCCGGATGCAGGCGGCAAGCGCCAGGCGATCGGATTTTGTCTGGTCGGCAAAGGCGCGAAACATGCGGCCGCGTTCATGGGTCACCACATCCAGGGAGGGCGCGAGGAGCGCGTCTGCGATCGGATCCCAGTCGCCAACGCCGTCACACATGCCGATACCCAGACCACCGAACACCAGGGATCGGACACGGTCGGGATGTTCGACTGCCAGGAACGCAGAGATGCGCGCGCCCATCGAGTAGCCCATCACGTGGGCGTCCGGCAGGCCGAGGTGGCTCAACAGGGAAGCCGCATCGCTGGCCATTGCACTCGGATGATAGGCCTCCGGATCATGCGGCTTGTCACTCGCGCCATGGCCACGATTGTCGATGGCGATGACACGGTAGCCGGCATCTCCAAGCGTGCGCAGCCAACCCGGATAGACCCAGTTGACGCTGGCCGACGAGGCGAATCCGTGGATCAGCAGCACCGGTTCGCCGACCGGATCGCCGTCATCGAAATAGGCGAGTTCTAGACCATCGTTGCGAAAACGGGAGAAATTGGGCGCGTCGAGATTCATGCGGACATCCTGCGGGGCTTGGGCCGGCAACCTTAGTCATTGTGTCGCTGACATCAATTGCCGCAGGGGCATTTTCTGTGGGTGCGGCGGCGCATTCGCTCTACACATTTGCACTCGAGGGCGTTATGGTCCGGCGCAAAATCACGAGCATTTCGCGGAGTTTCCCATGGCCGGTCACAGCATTCCCCATTTTCAGAACGACGGCGGTCACTTGGTGATCGAAATCGGCGTGAAGGAATTCATGTGCACCGGCGCGTCGACGCCTTTCGACCATCCCCACATCTTCATCGACATGGGGCACGACAACGAGAAGGTCTGCTCCTACTGCTCGACGCTCTACCGCTACAATCCCTCGCTGAAGGCTGAGCAGACGAACCCGCCGGGCTGCGTCTTCCACGTGAAGGCGGCTTAAGCGGCGTCGCGATCGGCATTATTCCATGTCCATCAAGCACGCCACCATCGTCGGAGCCGGGGTGGCGGGCCTGACGACTGCGCTTTCGCTCGCCGCCAAGGGCATATCCAGCGACGTCATCGAGCAGGCACCACAACTGGGCGAGGTCGGCGCCGGCCTGCAGCTTTCGCCGAACGCGACACGGGTCCTTGCCGCACTGGGCGTACTTGCCGACGTGGAGCGTCACTGGCTGGAGCCGCGTAGCATCCGTCTCGCATCCGGCCTCGATCTGCGCAGTCTCGCCGATCTGCCCGCCGGTGAATTTGCCCGCCGACGCTGGGGATCACCCTATGGCGTGCTGCACCGTTCGACGCTCCAGCAGGCGCTGTTGCGCGCTGTTCTCAGCGCACCGCTGTGCAAGCTTCATCTCGGACGCCGAATCGACGGTGTCGGTGCCGATGCACTCGGGCATGTGACCGGCCGCCGGCCCGACCTGGTTGTGGGCGCGGACGGCGCCTGGTCGGTTGCGCGCGACGCCATCTCCGGCGCGCCGGCGGTCAGTTTTTCCGGCAACATCGCCTGGCGGTTCACAGTCTCTGCGGCCGAGGCACCCTCTTTCCTCTCTCGCGGCGGGGTGACCGCGCATCTCGGACCGCGCGCCCATCTCGTCAGTTATCCCCTGAAAGAGATCAACGGCTTCAACCTTGTCGCAATCGCGGCCGGCGCCAGGAGCGACGAGAGCTGGGCCCTGCAAGCGGATGCTGCGCGACGCTCCATGCTGCTGGACCAGTTTTCCGGATGGCATCGGGACATCAGGAGGGTGTTGTCGGACGCCGACAGTCCAACCTTCTGGCCGCTCTACCAAGCCTCCGATGGACAGTGGCAAAACGGAAGAGATACCGTCCTGGTCGGGGACGCCGCCCATGCCATGATGCCGTTTTCGGCCCAGGGGGCGGCGATGGCCATCGAAGATGCCTTCAGCCTGGCGCATCACGTGTCCCGAACCACCCTGCCCCAGGCGCTCGCGCATTTTGAAGCCGAACGCAAAGCCCGTGCGGCTCGGGTCAAGGCGCGGGGCGAGTTCAACCGCTTCGCCTATCACGCCCGTGGACCTGTCCGATTTGCGCGCGATATCGTTCTGGCGCTTCGTTCGCCCGAGAGCATTGCCGCCGATCTCGACTGGCTTTACGGCCACAAGATCGGCGACTGAGGCCTGCCATCAGAGGCTTGCTACGGCTGCAAATCCTCGCTCGAGATCGGCCATGATGTCCTCGACGTTTTCGAGACCGATCTGGAGACGGATGACGGCGCCGTCCTCCGGCCCCTTGCGGATCTTGCGGTCATCCAGGTTCACCCGGACGGCCAGACTTTCATAGCCGCCCCAGGACCAACCAAGGCCGAAGAGCTGCAGGGCGTCGAGGAAGGCATAGGCCTTCGGCTTGACCTTGTCGGCCGAACCGGCGGCGAGGACAAAGGAAAAGATGCCGGAGGCGCCTTTGAAGTCCCGCTTCCAGATGTCGTGACCCGGAAAGCTCGGCAAAGCCGGATGCAGCACGCGGGCGACCTCGGACCGGCTCTCCAACCATTCGGCCACACGCAGCGCCGAACGGAAGTGATGCTCCAGCCGCAGGTTCATCGTGCGAAGGCCCCGCAGGATCTGATAGGAATCGTCCGGCGCTCCGCAAATGCCCATGGCACCGTGCGCCTCCAGCAGCTTCGGCCAGTGTTTCGCATTGGCAGACACCGTGCCCATCAGAATGTCCGAATGCCCGGAAGGGTATTTCGTCGCCGCGTGTATCGAGACGTCGACACCGAAGTCCAGCGGTCTGAAATAGAGCGGTGTTGCCCAGGTATTGTCCATCGTCACCACGCAATCATGGCGGTGGACGGCTTCGGCGATAGCGCGGATATCCTGCATTTCGAAGGTATTGGAGCCCGGCGCCTCGGTATGGACCAGACGCGTGTTGGGTCGCATCAGCCGCTCGATGTCCGCGCCGATCTCGGGATCGTAGTATTCGATCTCGACCCCCAGGCGCGCAAGCATGGTGTCGCAGAAATGCCGGCAGGGTGAGTAAACGGAATCGACGATCAGCGCATGATCGCCGGCGGACAGATAGGCCAGAAAGGGAACGCTGATGGCGGCCAGGCCCGAGGGAACGAGAACCGTGCCGGCCGAACCTTCCAAGTCGTCTATGGCCGCGCATAAGGCATCAGTCGTCGGTGTTCCGCGGGTGCCGTAGGTGTAGCGTTGACTGCGTGTCTCCATCGCCCGCGCGTTGGGGAAGAGAACGGTCGAGGCGTGCACGACCGGCGGATTGACGAAGCCGTGGTAGTCGCTGGGCTCGTAGCCGGTGTGGCACAGTTTGGTGTTGGTGCCGGCCGACGCCAGCCATTCTTTGTTTTTGCTCATCGCGAGACATTTCCTGCTGCTAGACACCCGTTCTTGACGCTCCCACAGGGACGGGTCAAGTCGCATGAAATGGCTGCCCTCCGGCGGCAGCCATGCGCTGGGCGCAACGGAGATCTCGGCAAGAGGCGTCAATTTCGGCACTCAAACGCCTGAATTCAGCAATTGCGCCCAAAATTTTGGCGTTTTTCGCAAAATCATCCCCTTTGCGGCATAATTCGCCTTAAAGACTTGACCCTGCAACCGTTTCCGACTGTGATAGCGATGCTTGCTCCGGGAGGCCCGCAAGCCGATGTGCGCCGCCTGCTCCATGCTGGCCGGAAGCCTTCGATGGCAAAAACAAGAGAATAAGGTTGGGAAAAATGAAGAAAACACTTCTGTCTGCAGCGATTGGCGTCGCTGCCGTCGGTTTTGGCGCCGCTGCCGCGCAGGCCGGCACGCTCGATGACGTCAAGGCCAAGGGCTTCGTCCAGTGCGGCGTCAACGGCTCGAACCTCGCCGGCTTCGGCGCGCAGGATTCGTCGGGCAACTGGAGCGGCCTCGATGTCGACCTTTGCCGTGCTGTTGCTGCTGCCGTATTCGGCGACGCGACCAAGGTGAAGTTCACGCCGCTGTCCGCCAAGGACCGCTTCCCGGCTCTGCAGTCCGGCGAAATCGATGTTCTGGCCCGTAACACGACCTGGAGCGCAAGCCGCGACTCGCAGCTCGGCTTCGACTTCCGCGCCGTCAACTATTACGACGGTCAGGGCTTCATGGTCACCAAGGCCCTGAACGTCAAGTCGGCTCTCGAACTGTCGGGCGCTGCTGTCTGCGTCCAGTCCGGCACCACGACCGAACTGAACCTCGCCGACTACTTCAAGGCCAACGGCATGGAATACAAGCCGGTCGTCTTCGAAAAGCAGGAAGAAGTCGACGCCGCCTACCAGTCCGGCCGTTGCGACGTCTACACCACCGACCAGTCTGGCCTGTATTCGATCCGCCTGTCGCTCGCAAACCCGGCTGATCACGTGATCCTGCCCGAGATCATCTCGAAGGAGCCGCTCGGACCGGCCGTTCGCCAGAACGACTCGAAGTGGTTCGACGTCGTCAGCTTCGCCCACTACGCCATGATCACCGGCGAAGACTTTGGCATCACCCAGGCCAACCTGGAAGAGATGGTCAAGTCGGAGAACCCGGACATCAAGCGTTTCCTCGGCGAGGAAAAGGACCAGACCATCGGCAAGGACCTCGGTCTCGATGAAAAGTGGGCCTACAACATCATCAAGCAGGTCGGCAACTACGGCGAATCTTTCGAGCGTAACGTCGGCCAGGGCAGCCCGCTGAAGATCGAACGTGGCCTCAACGCCCTGTGGTCCAAGGGCGGTCTGCAGTACGCCCCGCCGATCCGCTAACTCCTCGACCATGCAGGAAGGCGCTTTTTGCGCCTTCCTGTTCGACCACAGAAGACTTCATAAAAAACGCCGGCCCAATAACAAAAACAGGGCTTTGGTACAGGGGACAGGTATATGGCAGTTGACGCTGCAGATCGGGGCGGAGCTGCGCGCTCCGAGACCTCGTTGCTTTACAATCCCGCCGTACGTCAGTTCGTCTATCAGGCGCTGACCGTCGTTTTCGTCGTATGGCTGTTCTGGTACGCGGGCACCAATGCCGCAGCGAACCTCGCCCGGGCGAACATGACCGCCGGCTTTGACTTTCTCGGCAGCCGCGCCGGCTTCGACATCGCCCAGACACCTATCGAATATACGAGCGATTCAACCTATCTGCGCGCTCTGATGCTCGGCCTGGTCAACACGTTGATCGTTGCATTTACCGGGATCATCACCGCCACCATCATCGGCCTACTCGTCGGTATCGGACGGTTGTCGAACAACTGGCTGATTGCCCGGATCTCGACCGTTTATGTCGAAGTGTTCCGCAATATCCCGCCGCTGCTGGTCATCTTTTTCTGGTACAAGGGCGTGCTGTCGCTGTTGCCGGACGTGAAGCAGTCGCTGTCGCTTCCCCTCTCCGTCTTCGTCAGCAATCGCGGGATCTACATGCCGGCTCCGATCTTCGGAGAAGGCATGCTCGTCGTGGTCGCAGCCTTTGTCGTCGGCATCATCGGTGCGGTCTTCTACAGCCGCTGGGCTACCCAACGGCAGCTCGCCACCGGTGTCCGCCCCCCGGTCTTGCTGATCAATATCGGATTGATTATCGGCCTGCCCATCCTCGCCTTCCTGGCGATCGGCGCCCCGGTCACCTTCGACATTCCCGAACTCGGCAAGTTCAACATGCGTGGCGGTACCGTCATCGGGCCGGAATTCCTGTCGCTCTACATGGCGCTGTCGTTCTACACCGCCGCATTCATTGCCGAAATCGTGCGGGCGGGGATCATGGGTGTGTCCAAGGGGCAATCCGAGGCCGCCGGTGCGCTGGGCTTCAGGTCGGGTCTGACGACCCGCCTGGTCATCCTGCCGCAGGCGCTCCGGATCATCATCCCGCCGCTCACGTCGCAATATCTGAACCTGACCAAGAATTCGTCCCTGGCGGTCGCGATAGGCTATGCGGATCTTGTCGCGGTCGGCGGCACGATCCTCAATCAGTCGGGTCACTCGATCGAGATCATCGCCATCTGGATGCTGATCTACGTGTCGATCAGTCTGGCGACATCCCTCTTCATGAATTGGTTCAATGCCAAGATGGCTCTGGTGGAGCGCTGAGATGAGCAAAGACATTTCCTATCTCCGTCGCGAATTCCTCCCTGCCCTTCCGGCCCCCGTTTCCGACAAGACGGCGGTCGGCTGGATCCGCAAGAACCTCTTCGCAACGCCGCTCGACGGGTTGATGACGATCGTCTTCGGTGCCGTGATCGTCTGGTTCGTGCTGTCGGTGTTCGACTGGCTGTTCCTCTCGGCGGTCTGGTCGGGTGATGGCCGCGCCGCCTGCGCCACGCTTGTGCAGGGTGGCACGCAGCCTGATGGCTGGAGCGGTGCCTGCTGGGCCTATGTCGGCGACTGGTTCACCCAGTTCATGGTCGGCTCCTATCCGCGCGACCAGCTGTGGCGGCCGATCCTGATCGCCCTGCTCTTCCTCGCCTTTCTGATCCCGATGCTGATCCCGAAGGTCCCGTACAAGGGCACCAACGCGGTTCTGCTGCTCGTGGTGCTGCCGATCCTCGCCTATGTGCTGCTGCTCGGCGGCTCCTTCGGCCTCACCCATGTCGAGACCTCGCTGTGGGGCGGGTTGATGGTGACGCTGATCCTGTCCTTTGTCGGGATCGTCGTGTCGCTGCCCTTCGGCATCATTCTGGCGCTCGGCCGCCGGTCGCGCATGCCGATCATGAAGGCGGCTTGTGTCGGCTTCATCGAACTGGTGCGCGGCGTTCCTCTGATCACGGTCCTTTTTATGGCGAGCGTGCTTCTGCCGCTCTTCCTGCCGCCCGGCGACAATATCGACAAGTTCCTGCGCGCGCTTGTCGGCGTGTCGATCTTCGCCTCGGCCTACATGGCGGAGGTCATTCGCGGCGGCCTGCAGGCCATCCCAAAGGGCCAGTACGAGGGTGCGGATTCGCTTGGGCTGAACTACGGCCAGAAGATGGTGTTCATCGTCATGCCGCAGGCGATTAAGCTCGTCATACCGGGCATCGTCAACACCTTCATCGGCATGTTCAAGGATACCTCGCTGGTCTCCATCATCAACATGTACGACCTTCTCGGCATCGTGAAGGCCAGTTTCGGCGACGCCCGCTGGATCACACCGGTTACACCATTGACCGGTTTGATTTTCGCTGGTTTCGTGTTCTGGATCTTCTGCTTCGGCATGTCGCGCTATTCCGCTTTCATGGAACGGCATCTCGACACTGGCCACAAGAAATAAGGAAAAGGGGAACACAATGGCTCAAGCCAATTCCGCAAAGATGGCCGTCTCGGACACCGACGTCGCGGTCGAGCTGATCAACATGAACAAGTGGTACGGCGATTTTCACGTGCTGCGCGATATCAATCTGAAAGTGATGAAGGGCGAGCGCATTGTCATTGCCGGCCCCTCGGGCTCCGGCAAGTCGACGATGATCCGCTGCATCAATCGACTGGAGGAGCACCAGTCGGGCAATATCCTGGTCGACGGGATGGAGCTGACCAACGACCTGAAGAAGATCGACGAAGTGCGCCGCGAAGTCGGGATGGTCTTCCAGCACTTCAACCTCTTCCCGCATCTGACGATCCTGGAAAACTGCACGTTGGCGCCGATCTGGGTGCGCAAGATGCCGAAGAAGGAAGCCGAGGAAGTGGCGATGCACTTCCTAAAGCGCGTCAAGATCCCGGAACAGGCGAACAAATATCCAGGCCAGCTCTCGGGCGGCCAGCAGCAGCGTGTCGCCATTGCACGCGCTCTGTGCATGAAGCCGAAGATCATGCTGTTCGACGAGCCGACATCGGCACTCGACCCGGAAATGGTCAAGGAAGTGCTCGACACCATGGTCGGGCTCGCCGAAGAAGGCATGACCATGCTCTGCGTGACCCATGAAATGGGCTTTGCCCGCCAGGTCGCCAACCGCGTCATCTTCATGGACCAGGGGCAGATCGTCGAACAGAATTCGCCGGCCGAATTCTTCGACAATCCGCAGCACGAGCGCACCAAGCTCTTCCTCAGCCAGATCCTGCATTGATGCGTCGATAGCTTCATCAAACATTAGAAGGCCCGCTGCGTGATCCGCAGCGGGCCTTCTGCTTCCGCGTCTATGTGCCGTCGTTGCAATGCGCTCAGGGGCACCAGGCCTGGTTTGCCGCAAGGCGGGGCTTGGCCAAGCCCTCCGAAACCAGGATCGAGCCGAGCGACCGGCCGTTGCGGGTCACGACACGCATGACCGACGAACCTGCCTCAAGCGGCTGCCCCTTCAGGACATCGATATCGAACTTACCCGCATTCAGCAGGTCGCGCAGCCTGACTTTGGCTGCAAAGCCGCGGTCACGCTCCTGCTGGCAGGCCGCCTTGTCTGTGGCCGGTGCCGCGATATCGGCAAGCGTGATCCTGGTTTTCGCAAACCAGAACGTGTCACCGTCGGCCACGCAGTTGTCGAGACCCGACGTGCCGCAGAAATAGAAGCGACCCTTGAAATCTTCACCGATCAAGGCCGGATTTTGAGACGCCGCAACTGCTGCAGGCTTGGCATCCGGTACCGGCGTCTTTGCATTTCCGACCGCAGCTGGTGGGACGGGCGCACGTGCTACATCCGTATGAGTCTGCGCCGGTTTCGATATTTGCGCGCGTGCTTCCGGTTTACGTTCCGCTTTCGCGGTCGTCGGGCGATCATCCTTCAGATAGGGCGCGACCTGCTTCATCACGGAATGGCGATTGTCGTAAAGCGCGATGCCGCCTGCGACCAAGGCGAGAATGACGACCCACTGCGTCATTCCCTGACCTGCGGATGACGAACGGCTGGATTTGCGACGCTTGGCGGGCGCGCGGCGGGAACTGGCGGTGCGACTGGACATGGTTAACCTCTCGTGCAGGCCATCATGAACAGCAAGGGTTTCAGAAAGGTTGGTTTGTCATTAATTTTTCAGAGGTCGGTTTATCCCAGACCTGCCCCCCTCGAAACGAGGGGTAAAGAAAAGGCCGAGCTTCGGCCCGACCTTCTGTCAAACTCATCCGCTCGCGTCTCTTTTATTCGGCGACGCATTTCGGATCGGCCGCAGTCGCCGTCGAATCGGCGCTCTTCTGGCCCGGCGGGCACTGCGGCTGATCACCGGAATTGTTGCCCGTGCTCGATCCATTGGTGGTATTGCCGCCGAGATCGCCCTGGTTCGCACCATCAGAGCCGTCGGAGCCGCTCTGCCCGGTTCCATCCGTCACAGACCCGCCGGTCCCACCGGAATTGCTGCCGCCGCTGTCTTGGGCAAGCGACACACCGGTCAGGCTCAACGACACGAGCGCTGCAGCTGTCAGGATCTTCATCATGGTCTCACTCCCTGTGTTCGATAGTCACGGGGATGTAACTGGCGACGACCAACCCTGTTCCTGTTCCATCTGCAGGAACATTGGAACAAGCATCCAAGGTGAGCCGTGACAAACGTCACGTTTCAGGATCGTAAAGCTGGCCTGAATGGAATTATGGCGATCCCTGTAGGGCTCGAACCTACGACCTAGTGCTTAGAAGGCACTTGCTCTATCCAGCTGAGCTAAGGGACCGTCTCGAGGCCGCAGGCTGCGGCATAAGGCCGATCAATGCGTCCAGGGCTGGAGGCGATTGAAGCGGAAGTTGTCGGTATAGGAGACCGTCTGCCGCTTTGCTTCCTTTGGCATGATCACGCGGTATTCGATGCCTTCACGCTTTGCATAGGCCTCGGCCTGCTCCAGCGTTTCGAAGGTCAGCTTGATCTGCTGGCGGGTATCGCCGGAGGTCGTGTAGCCCATCATCGGGTCGATCTTGCGCGGGGCGGACTGGTCGAATTCCAGAACCCAGAGATGGGTCTTCGCCTTGCCAGACTGCATGGCGGTTTTCGCGGGGCGGTAGATCTTCGCAGACATGGTCTATCCATCTCCAGAACGTGGACGGCGGGCCAGCCCACCGCCGGAAACGCGACCGCCGATCACGGCGGACATTTCACTGCTGGTCGGAGTGGAGAGATTCGAACTCCCGACCCTCTGGTCCCAAACCAGATGCGCTACCAGACTGCGCTACACTCCGTTCCAGCAATGCTGCCGGAATACACGGTTCACCCTCCAGCCGCAACCTCAAAAACGCGGTTTTCATAGGGCTATTTTACCAAGAAATTCGAGGTCATGGCGCCTTGGCAGCGGGCAGGTCGAGCGGCAGCTTCAGGCGCGCACCGGCCGTCAGGCCGAGTTCGGCCGCGCGGCCCCCGCGAATCTCCAGAGCGTAGCGCACGGGTTTTCCGGAACCGACGATCGCCTCGGAAAACGGCGTGGTGCTTGCGGCGACACGAACCACCAGTCCGGCTTCGTCGATGAAAACCATGTCCAGCGACAAGGGCGTGTTGGCCATCCACATGGTGACCATGCGGGTTTCGCCGAAGTCGAACAACATGCCGGCATTGTCAGCCAGCGCTTCGCGTTCCATCAGGCCGCGCGCGCGCTGCTCTGGTGTCAGCGCCCATTCTACCTCGAATTCCAGGGGCTTTCCGTCTGTCGTCACGATCGCGAGACGTCCCGTCTCGAAGACGACCGGGGTCTGGTCCGCGCTCGCCGGGCCGAAAAACACAACAAGCGCCAGAACGGCGCTTGTCAGCAGGATGAGAAAACTGCGCATCGTTTCAATGGGCCCGCACGGAAGGACCCGGATTGTCCGGGTGGATCTCTGCGGCCATCAACCCCTTGTCGCCGGGTCCGAAACGCACCAGAACCGTTTGGCCGGGGCGCAATTCAGTGAGGCCGAAACGGCGCAAGGTTTCCATGTGAACGAAGATATCCTCGGTCCCCTCGCCGCGCGTCAGGAAGCCGAAGCCTTTGGTGCGATTGAACCATTTGACAAGAACACGCTCCAGGCCGCTGGTCGGCGTAACCTGGACATGCGTGCGCACCGGCGGCATCTGCGAAGGATGCACCGCCGTCGATTGGTCCATGGAAAGGATGCGGAAGGCCTGGTAGCCACGATCGCGCTTCTGAACCAAGGCGACGATGCGGGTGCCTTCGAGAATCGTCTGGTAGCCGTCGCGGCGCAGGCAGGTCACGTGAAGAAGGACGTCCTGCATGCCGTTGTCCGGCACGATAAAGCCGAAGCCCTTGGCGACGTCGAACCATTTCACGATGCCGGTGATTTCGATCAGATCGACGGCTTCGCCGGACAGCTCCTCGAAACCATCGAGCCCCTTCGGTGAAATCCTGTCCGCCATTTCCCCAAGCCCCTCGAAAACGCGTCACATTGCTCAGTCAACTGATTCTTGAGATTCAGATTAACATTTCGTCAACGGATCTGCGCAAGCCCTAGTTTCATCTATACCCAACTGCTTTTGCCGGATGAGCCTTGCCCGAGACTGGCGCATGTTCCATATCCATGGCCTTCACAGGAGGATATCTTGATGCGCTATCTACACACCATGGTTCGGGTAAAGGACCTCGACGCCTCGCTGCATTTCTATTGCGAACTCTTCGGGCTGACGGAACTGCGCCGATACGAAAACGAAAAGGGCCGATTCACGCTGGTCTTCCTCGTTGCGGACGGCGATCACCAGCAGGCGAAGGAGACCATGTCACCCTGCCTCGAGCTCACCTACAACTGGGATCCGGAAGAGTATACCGGCGGGCGCAATTTCGGCCATCTCGCCTATGAGGTCGACGATATCTATGCCATCTGCCAGAAGCTCATGGACAACGGGGTCACCATCAACCGCCCACCGCGTGACGGTCATATGGCGTTCGTGCGTTCCCCTGACGGCATCTCCATCGAGATCCTCCAGAAGGGCGAAAACCTCGCTCCTGCCGAACCCTGGGCCTCTATGCCGAATACCGGTGCTTGGTGAGCTGACCGGCAGAGGCTAACCCGCTTCGCGCAAGATTGCGCCGCTAGAACCGGCTTCGAAACAAAAGGTGTCGCGCCCGCGCGATGCCTTGATCGCCCCCGCTGGGGTGACGACGGAGCCGGCGATGACACGAACCTTCCATCACAGCAGTACGGGCCTTCGGACCCTAGCCATCCTGAGCGGGCTGGTGCTTGGATCGTGCCAGACGAATGCCGGCGACATCCTCGCGACCGGCTCGCTCGAGCAAACGGCCCAATCACCAAAACCTGTCAAAGGGCGCTATACCGATCCGCAGGTGATTGCCGTTGCGGCCGGGGCCGGCGACCAGGAAGCCCAGCTTCCTCTGAACGAGCCTCCGGCGACCCTGAAGCGAAAGCCCGCACCCCTCGCCGCTGCCTATACCGACATTGCTGAGCCGCCACCGGAAGTGCTCGCCCTACAACAGCAGGCGACGCCAGCGACCGAGCCTGCCGGAGACCTCGGCGCCCTGCAGCCAACCGATGTCGACACCCACAAAAACAGCCTCTTCTCCGCAGGGAGAGCGCCAGCGCCGGCACCAGACATTGCCGCCTCGCCCGCTTCGGCCACACAGCAAGACGGATCACGGCAAGCCGCCGTTACGGCGGCCGAACCGGTCAGCAGCCTTGTTCCGGGGAACATGCCGACGCTCGGCGTCAACGCCATGAGCAAGAGCTTGTTCAGCCCCTCGGCAGACCAACAGCAGATGGTTACCACGAGCGAGCCAGCGCCCGGCCTATCGGGTGAAAGCCTGCCGCTCGTGGAACCGGATACGGGGCCGCCGGTGCTGCACAAACTCTCCGACCCGCGCCCGAAACGGAAGATCCTGGCTCTTCGTGAACCGACCGATGCCATGCCCACTGAACCGCTTTCGGCGCAGGAGATGCCGGAAAGGGTTCAGCTCACACCCGAGCAGCTTGCGGCGATGGGAGCCGTGCCCGAGACTGCAGCCGATGGCGGCACACCGGAAACTGCAATGGCGGACGGATCCGAGGTGCCCACGAGCAAGAAGAAGAAATGGCTGCCGTCTCTTTCGGACCTCCTTGCAGGGGGAACCAAACCGAAAGGGAACACACGCTGACAGCTCTTAAGGCCATAGCCGCCAAACCCTTGGTTTGACGCCATTTTCCTCATCCCACAGACCGCAATCACGGGTCTGTCATTTTTCTGCAAAAAAGCGCTGAGACCGGCTTGCGGTCTTCCCCGCGCCTGACTATAAGAGCGCCACGAAGCGCACGCGCCCTTCGTCTATCGGTTAGGACACCAGATTTTCATTCTGGGAAGAGGGGTTCGACTCCCCTAGGGCGTGCCACTTTCTTCTGACTTTTATCCGAAAAAATATCGCAATTCATGCGCTGGGAACCTGGCATCTCGCGTGCAAACGCGTCCTCTCTGGCATCATGAAATTTGTCCGTCGAGAGATCAAATTTCCGCTTGCGGACGATATTCACCCTGACTATAAGGGCGCCACCGAAGCG
>UCMS01000011.1 GCA_900473805.1 Hyphomicrobiales bacterium
CCCCTCAAGGGGAGGGTGGGAAATCAAGCCGCGATGAACTCGTTCCAGCGGCGGACCATGTAGCGGTCCTCGTCCATGACGGAGTTCCAGCAGGCGACCTTGCCCATGCGCTCTTCGAAGGAGCCGCCGTCGCGGACCGCTCCGGCCTTTTCCATCACCTTGCCTTCCGGAGACATGATGTCGCCGGTCGCAGGCTTGCCTTCGATCCAGTAGCCCCATTCGTCGGCAGACATGAATTCCTTCGCGGTTTCCATGCAGGCCGAGTAGTAGCCCTGGCGGTTGAGATAGCCGCCGACCCAGCCGGAGGTATACCAGTTGATGTATTCATAAGCCGCGTCGAGCTGCGCGCCGGAAAGGTGTGACGCGAGACCCAGACCGCCACCCCAGGAGCGATAGCCTTCCTTGAGCGGCTGATACTTGCAGGCGATGCCCTTCGAGCGCACGGCGGCAACGGCCGGTGACCACATCGACTGGATGACGACTTCGCCGGACGCCATCAGGTTGACCGACTCGTCGAAGCTCTTCCAGAAGGCGCGGAACTGGCCGTCCTGCTTGGCCTTGATCAGGAAGTCGATCGTCGTGTCGATCTCGGCCTTCGTCATATTGCCCTTGTCGGCATATTTGATGATGCCCATGGCTTCGCAGATCATCGCGGCATCCATGATGCCGATCGACGGGATGTTGAGGATCGAGGTCTTGCCCTTGAAGGCCGGGTCCATGATGTCGGCCCAGGTGGTGATCTCGCGACCGACCAGATCCGGACGGATGCCGAGCGTGTCGGCGTTATAGATGGTCGGCATCATCGTGAAGAGCTCGGTCTCGCCCGAGGCGAAGGTCTTGGCATCCTTGCTTTCGACGTAACCGACGGTGTGCGGTGCCGTCCCCTGTGCGATGACGCTGTCGGGCAGAAGCTTGCCGGTTTTGAACAGCGGAACAACCTTGTCGTAGTATTTCAGCTTCTTCGTTTCCATCGGCTGGATGACGCCGGTCGGGTAGACCTTCTTCAGGATCCAGTATTCGATATCGGCGATGTCATAGGAATTCGGCTGGGTAACGGCGCGCTGGGCAGCGGCGTCGGAATCGGTCGCCGTCATCTCGAGCGTGATGCCGAGATCCTTTTTGCACTGCTCGGCGATCGCATTGATGTTCGAAACGCCGGTGCCGAACTGGCGCAGCGTGATGTTGGACTGGGCCCAGATGGTCGGAAAGCCGGTGATGGCACCCGAACCCGCGGCGAGGCCGGCCGCAGCCGATGCGGTTTTCAGGAATGTACGGCGCGATACGCCTTTAGGGGTCTTGCTGGCAGTCATTGCTGTTCTCCTGGTTTTATTGGTTTTGGTTTCACTTCTCGACACGTCCGAGAACGATCGAATCCTGTTTTTCCCATGACAGGGTCACCCCCTCGCCGACCTTGACCGGCGACGCGAAGAACGCCGCGTCGCTAAGCACGGCGGTAAATTCATCAGTAAAGGCCGTGGTGACGGTCAGCTTCACCTTGGCGCCGAGATATTCGACGTTGGAAACGATGCCGTCGAAGCCAAGACCACCGACCGTCGAGGAACCAATGCGCACGTGGTCAGTGCGAATGGCGATCTCTGCAGTGTCCTGCTCGACGGGCGCCGTGCCGCCGGCATAGAAGCGCCCGCCCCCGACCACCTCGATGAACAGCCCGTCGGCGGAGCGCTCCACAATGCGTCCCGAAAGCACGTTGTGATCGCCCATGAACCGGGCGACGAAGGCCGTGGCGGGCTTCTCGAACACCGTGCGCGGCGTCGCC
The DNA here is from genome assembly GCA_900473805.1 of Hyphomicrobiales bacterium. Lineage (GTDB taxonomy): Bacteria > Pseudomonadota > Alphaproteobacteria > Rhizobiales > Rhizobiaceae > Allorhizobium. The sequence goes on from UCMS01000011.1 coordinate 1,778, forward strand.
GCTTGTTCAATCCGGCCTTCGTTCATCACCACGATGAGGTCGGCCAGCGCCATGGCCTCTTCCTGGCTGTGCGTTACATGCACGAAGGTGATGCCAAGCGAAGTCTGCAGCTTCTTCAGCTCAGCCCGCATACGGATCTTGAGGAAGGGGTCGAGCGCCGACAGAGGTTCGTCGAGCAGCAGCGCCTCCGGCTTGGTGATCAGGGCCCGGGCAAGCGCCACACGTTGCTGCTGCCCTCCGGACAGCTGGGCGGGTCGACGGCTCGCATAGGGCTCCAGCTGCATCAGCTTTAGCATCTCCAGCGCTTCGCGCCGCCGAGTCTCCTTGTCGACACCCTTCATCTTCAGACTGAAGGCAACGTTGTCGACAAGATCGAGATGCGGAAACAGCGCATAGGACTGAAACATCATCGCCGTGCCACGGCTGGCCGGCGGGAGATCGGTCACGTTGGCGTTGCCGAAGAGCACGTCACCCGATGACACGCTTTCATGGCCCGCAATCATCCGGAGCGTGGAAGTCTTGCCACAGCCAGACGGCCCAAGCAGGCAGCAATAGGTCCCGGCAGGCACCTTGAGACTGACGGCATGCACGGCCGTGGCGGCTCCATAGACTTTCGAGACGGCTGCAAGTTCGATCTCGGCGGCTTTCGTCATGACGGCTCCTTCTGCTGCCGTAGACGATGCATAAGCCGTGCCAGTTTTGCCGGACGCCGCCAAACCTTTGAAATACCTTTGGTCGCGCTCTGCGGCGCTGCAGGAATGTGCAGCCCGCACGAATGCATGCACACGAATTAATCGATTGCGATCAATTGCCGGCGCGGATTGTATGCAATCCTGCGCACCAATATTTGCCGATGGTCTTCCCCTGGCGTGTGATGCTGGCTAAAAAGGAAGGACGACACGGAATCGACCCATGACCGCGAAGAGCACGTTGCGCCGACATCTTGACCCAAACCAGGAAGACCGCGCCCGTGCAATCCGGGATGCCCTTCGGGATGCGATCGTCGACCGTCGTCTCGCGCCCGGCACAAAGCTGTCTGAGGCCGAGGTCGGCACCCTGTTCGACGTCAGCCGCACAGTCGTTCGCGATGCGTTGCAAATGCTCGCCTTTGAAGGACTGGTCCGAACCGAGCGCAATCGCGGCGCCTTCGTCTCCAATCCGAGTACGGAGGAGGCCCGCCAAGTTTTCGCGTCCCGCCGTTTGATAGAGGCGGGTATCATTGCGGCCGCCGCCGAGCGCATCACGCCCGAAGAAATCGCAGCACTGCGCGAACACTTGAAGGAGGAAGCGCGGTACCGCGCCGGACGCGGCGCCTCTGCCCGCCGCGCCGAGATCAAGGCCTCAGGCGATTTTCACCTAATGCTGGCCCAGGTCGCCGCCAATCAGGTGCTGGAAAAGTTCATGGACGAACTGGTGGCACGTTCGTCGCTGGTCATAGCGCTTTACGGGCGCACGGGCATATCGAGCTGCGGTCATGACGAGCACGATGAGATCCTGAACGCGCTCGAAAGGGGCGACGTCGAGAAGGCCACGGATCTGATGCTGCACCATATCGACCATATAGAGGCGGATCTCGATCTCTCCCTTGCCGAGACACGGACACTGAAAGACGCCCTGGAACTCTGAGGAGCGTTCTCGCTCCCTGGGTCCGCGCAGTCAGCCGCGCAAGGCGACCTGGCGATCGTGTTCGATCGTATCGAGCATAGCGACCCGCGCACCCGCCTCGTCGCCATATTCGATCCGTTCCACCAGCATCTTGTGCTTCCCGAGAATGTCGAGCAGAACGTCTTCTTCCGGCGCATCGACCAGCCGCTGATACGCGAAGGCGTGGGCAAGCTCGATAACGCCGTAAAGCGCCCGAATGAACGGGTTGTGTGCCGCATCGACCACGATGCGATGCAGTTCGAAATCTGCCAGCGCAAAGTTCTGCGGCGATGTCAGTGACGTCTCCATCTGTCGGATCCAGTAGAGCATCAGGCGGATCTGATCTGCCGTCCGCCGTCGCGCCACTTCGGCTGCAGCAATCGGCTCCAGCGAGCGCCGCACCTCGTGAAGGCCCGCGAGGAATTCCGCATCCGGAGGTGCGTCCAGATGCCAGGCGAGCACCTGGGGATCGTAGAGGTTCCAGCGGCTTTTCTTCGCGACCTTGGTTCCCACCTTCGGCCGGGCCTCGAGCAGCCCCTTCGCCTCCAGCGTCTTCAGGGCTTCACGCAGCACCGTCCGTGACACCTCGAAATCCGCCATCAATTCGGCATCGTTCGGCAGCGTGGTCCCGATCGGATAACGGCCGGAGATCACCCCGGCCCCGATTTCGTTGATGACATGCGAATGGAAATTTCGTGCCGTCGACCGCCCGGACAGGGAGCGAAGAAGGCTCCCCGGCTCGCTCATGCAGGGCCCTTCTTCAGCCTGCCCCGCCCGGTCTGTGCGTTGAAGACCAGTTTCTGAAGCAGGATGAACATGAACAAAAGGAATCCGATGGCGATTTTAGTCCACCAGCTGGAGAGCGTCCCGTCAAAGACGATGTAGGTCTGGACCAATCCCTGCAGCATGACCCCGATCAGGGTTCCGAAGATGAAACCGTAACCGCCCGTCAATAGGGTTCCGCCTATCACCACGGCTGCAATCGAGTCAAGTTCGATGCCGACTGCGGCCAGAGGATAGCCGGCCGAGGTGTAGAGAGAATAGACGATACCCGAGAGCCCGCCAAGGAAGGACGAAAGTGCATAGATGCCGATCGTCACGCGCCCCGTCGGCACCCCCATCAGCGAGGCAGAGGTCGCATTGCCGCCGATCGCATAGACGTAAGAACCGAAGCGCGTCTTGTGGGCGATGAAGCCGCAGATCAGGAAGGTTGCGAGCATCAGGAGCCCGATGGCGCTGAGACGCCCGCCACCCGGCAGCTTGTAATACAGGCTGGAGATCGTCCGGTAGAAGTCGTGGTCGATCGGGATCGAATCCTGGCTCAGCACCGAGGCAAATCCGCGAGCGAGGAACATGCCGGCGAGTGTCACGATGAAGGGCGGCACCTGCAGGAAGTGGATGACAGCGCCCATCGAGGCACCGAATGCGGCGGCCAGAACCAGCACGATGGCGAAGACGGCCAGCGGATGCATACCGACCCATGAGATCAGGATGGCGGTCACCACACCCGTAAGACCGATCACCGCACCGACGGACAGATCGATCCCGCCGGACAGAATGACGAAAGTTGCGCCGACAGCGGCGATGCCGAGAAACGCATTGTCGGTGAGGAAATTGCCGAAGACGCGGGTCGACCACATGCCGGGATACTGGAAGATACAGACGGCATAGGCGATCACGAAAATGAGGGTGGTCGCGGCGAGAGGGCGATAACGCGGATTCATCGTGCCTGTCCCGATGTTTGGCTTGAAGTCTGGGGCGTCGGGGTGGCCGGCTGGCGCGGGCCGAATTTACGTCCGAGCACCTGGGCGATCCGGGCCGATTGCAGAACCAGGATGATGATGATCATGCCGGCCTTGACGATCAGGTTGAATTCCGGCGGGAAGCCGGAAACCAAGACACCGGTGTTCATCGCCTGGATGATGATGGCGCCGAGCACCGACATCGGGATCGAGAAGCGTCCACCAAGCAGTGACGTGCCGCCGATGACGACCGCAAGGATCGCATCGAGTTCGAGCCACAGACCGGCATTGTTGGCATCCGCCCCACGAATGTCGGCAGCGGCGATAATGCCGGCCGTTGCGGCGCAGAAGCCGCCGAAGGCATAGATCGCGAGCATCACCACTTTGCTGCGCAGACCGGTATAGTTGGCAGCAGACAGATTGGTCCCGATCGCCTCGATAAAGAGACCGATCGCGGTACGGCGCATGACGAGATGCGCGGCGATCATCAGAACAATCGCGATCACCGCCGGCATCGGCAGGCCGAAAAGGGAGCCCGTGCCGACAAAGATCAGCGCCTGATCCGAAAAGGTGACGATCGAGCCCTCTGTGATAAGCTGCGCGACCCCTCGCCCGGCCACCATCAGCACCAGCGTCGCAACGAAAGGCTGGATACCGAGATAGGCAACGAGGATGCCATTCCAGATACCGCAGAGGATGCCGACGGAAAGGGCCGCAACCAGCGTCACGACCAGCGGCTGGCCGGAGACCGCAGAAGTTGCGGCGACCGCGCCGGCAACAGCCATGACCGCGCCGACCGATAGATCCACGCCTTTGGTGGCGATGATCGCGGTCATGCCGATCGCAAGGATGGCGACGGGCGCGCCGCGGTTGATCACGTCGATCAGGCTGCCGAACAAGCGGCCATCCTGCCAGGTGATGTTGAAGAAGCCGGGAAAGACCAGCCAGTTGAAGAACAGAACACCGGCAAGAGCCAGGATCTGCGGGGAAATGATGCGGGACATGGCAAGCCTTTTCATGCCTCGGCCTCCGCCGGCTGGGCGGCAATGGTCTGGACGATGACGCCGGGGGTGATGTCGGCGCCGTGCAGTTCGGCGACCATCTTGCGGTCGCGCATGACGACCACACGTGAGGAGTAACTGACGATTTCGTCGAGCTCGGAAGATATAACGACAAGTGCCAGCCCGTCTTCCCGCAACCGGCTGATCATGCGCACGATTTCGGCATGCGCGCCGACATCGATGCCGCGGGTCGGCTCGTCGAGAATGAGGAAACGCGGATCGGTGGCAAGCCAGCGGGCAAGGATCACCTTCTGCTGGTTGCCGCCGGAGAGCAGCTTGACCGGCAGCTCGGCAGACGCCGTGCGGATGTCAAGCGCCTCGATGAAATTACCGGCGATCTCGAGCTGTTCGTCGCGGTTCAACGCCTTGAACCAGCCGAGCCGCGCCTGCATGGCGATCACGATATTCTCGCGCACGGAGAGGTCGCCGAAGATGCCGTCGATCTTGCGATCTTCCGGGCAGAAGCCGAAACCGAGCTCGACCGCCTCGCGGGGATTGCGGACCTGTTTGTTCACACCGTCAATCTTCAACGCGCCGCTGTCGGCCTGATCGATACCGAACATCAGTCGCGCCATTTCCGTTCGGCCGGAACCCAGCAGGCCGGCGACACCGACCACTTCGCCACGATGGATCTTGAGATCGAAGGGCTGGACGCTGTTTGACAGGCCAAAACCCTCAAAGGACATCAGCGTTTCGCCGACTTCCGCCTCTTCTCCCACCACATCCGAATGATGGAAAGCGAGATCCTTGCCGAGCATCATGCGCACCAGGCTCGCACGGTCGAGCGAGGCGATCGCTTCTGTACCGACGAGACGGCCGTTGCGCAAAACCGTGACCCGATCCGACAGTTCGAAGACCTGATCGAGGAAGTGGGTGATGAAGACGATGGCGAGACCACGATCGCGCAACTGTCGGACGATCCCGAACAGCTTTTCGACTTCGGAACGGTCGAGGCTGGCGGTTGGCTCATCGAGAATGAGAACCTTGCCCGACAATTCAACCGCCCGCGCGATCGCAATGATCTGCTGCACGGCGACAGAAAAGGTGGAAAGCTCGGCCTTGACGTCGATGTCGAGGCCGTAGGTCGCAAGAATCTCGCGGGATTCCCGTTCCATGCGGCGCTTGTCGACGAGACCAAAGCGATTGGTGGGCTGGCGACCGATGAAGAGGTTGTCGATAACGGTCATGTTGGGCAGGAGGTTGACCTCCTGGTAAACGGTCCCGATGCCCGCCGTCTGGGCCTGCTGGGGCGTGGTGAAATTGACAACTTCGCCGTCGACCGTGATGGTGCCGCCATCCGGGATATAGGCGCCTGTCAGGATCTTGATGAGGGTCGACTTGCCGGCACCGTTTTCTCCCAGCAGCGCATGAACTTCGCCGCGATGGAATGCGATATCGACCTTGTCCAGCGCCGTATGATTGCCGAACGTCTTGATGATGCCCGCAGCCGCGAGCACGATGGATGGATTGTCGGTCATGTGCCTCTTCCCCCTCTCCCGGAAAACTATCCCCGATCGATGCCGGGAGAAAGCGGCAACGACCCCGCCACTTGTAAATGACGGGGTCGCGCCGGGAGGGTTACCTTAGTAACCGAGGCCCTTGCGGTTGTCGTACTCAGCCTGCGGATTATCAGCAGGCGTGTAGAGCTTCGATTCCGTGATGATGAACTTCTCCGGCTGCTTGCCATCCTTCAGGAACGCGTCGAGCGCGTCGAAGGCAGGACCGGCCATGTTCGGGGTCAGTTCCACGGTGGCATTGGCTTCGCCGGCAACCATGGCGGCGAAGATATCCGGAACGGCGTCGATCGAGACGACGAGGATATCGGTGCCCGGCTTCAGGCCGGCGTCCTTGATGGCCTGGATGGCGCCGACGGCCATGTCATCATTGTGGGCATACATCGCGCAGATGTCCTTGCCGCCGTTTTCAGCCTTCAGGAAGCCTTCCATGACTTCCTTGCCCTTGGCGCGGGTGAAGTCACCAGTCTGACTGCGAGCGATCGTGATGTTCGACTTGCCAGCAATCGCTTCTTCGAAGCCCTTCTTGCGGTTGATGGCCGGCGTGGAACCAACGGTACCCTGAAGCTCGACGACCTTGCACGGCTTGTCGCCGACGGTCTTGACGAGCCACTCACCGGCAACGCGACCTTCCTTCACCTGGTCGGAAGCGACCGAGGTCAGGTAGAGATCCTGCGGGGCATCAACGCCACGGTCGAGCAGGATGACCGGGATTTCGGCTTCCTTGGCTTCCGTCAGAACGTCTTCCCAACCGGTGGCGACGACCGGAGCAACCAGGATCGCGTCAACGCCCTGGGCGATGAAGCCACGGATAGCCTTGATCTGGTTTTCCTGCTTCTGCTGAGCGTCGGCGAACTTCAGTTCGATGCCGCGCTTTTCAGCCTCGAGCTTGGTGACGGATGTTTCAGCAGCGCGCCAGCCGGATTCCGAACCGATCTGCGAAAAACCGACGGTCAGGTCTGCAGCAAAGGCAGCGGTGCAGCTAAGTGCAATCACACTCGCGCTAAGCGCGAGTTTGCGTACAATATTCATGATGTCCTCCCTAAGAAAGACACCGCCTCCACGGTGTCTGTCATTATGCATAGGCAAGACTTCGCAACCTGTAAAGACCAAAAGTACTATTATATGTTGTGCACTGCAGCATGGATACGATTGCCATTCTTTGCCGTCATTTACCTTAGACGCCCCAGGGCCGTCGGGTCGGTTGCCCTCGGGCAAACGCACACCCCAAAATCTCGTAATGGCTTGTTAACCACGTTTGTTTATATCTGACCCCGCACGATGCCTGTGCCTTGGAGAGCGATTCGTAGCTCGATCTTCACGCAGCAGGATTAAGCGATGGCAGTAATCACTTTTGCCAACACCAAGGGCGGCGCCGGCAAGACGACAGCAGCTCTTCTCTTCGTGACCGAACTCCTCCATCGCAAATATCGCGTCTGCGTTATCGACGCCGATCCGCAACGCTGGTTCTCCCGCTGGTATCAGGGCGCAAGACTGCTGCCCAATTTCACCATCGAAACCTATGTCTCGGCGCCGACGATCCAAAAAACCATTCACGAGCGCCGCAGCCAGTTTGATTTCGTCGTGGTGGACCTGCCAGGCATCCAGTCACCTCTGCTCGCCGCAACCGTCGGCCTCTCGGACCACGTCCTCGTCCCGATCCAGGGAAGCAGCATGGACGCCCAGGGTGGAGCGCAGGTACTCGACCTCTTGCGCTATCTCGATCAGAAAGCTGGAATTCGCATTCCCCATTCGGTGGTCCTGTCCCGGGTCAACCCCATGATCACCACGCGCTCCATGCAGGCAGTCAAGCGCCTGCTCTGTGAGCAGAAGATCAATGTGCTCGACACGCCCATTGCCGAGCGCGCCGCCTTCCGCGAGATGTTCGATCTGAGCCGTCCGCTGCGCGACCTCCCGGATACCCAGGGACGCAATGTCGAGAAGGCGATTGCCAACGCCTCCGACTACACCGATGACGTCCTGGCACTGATTGCAGCGGGCACGGCCGCAAAACCGGCCTCTCCTGCCGAGCGCAACCTGGCACGTTTCGAAACCGCGGCCTGATCTCTGGGCACCACAACTTAGTCGTGAATTACCTATATCGGGAGGCGCCGCTTCCCGATGCATTTCCTCACGCCTTCCTGTCCAGAAAGCGACAAATCTGTCGCTGCTGCATTTTCGCCCGATACCGTCCCTAGGGTCCGGCACCGCGACACGTGATTCACGTCAATGTGTCCGCCGGAAACTGCGAAAGGGACCACAGGATGACGATTAACCGCAGGCGACGCGTCGAAACCACCATATTCCCGCCGCATTTCACCTCGGTCAGCGCCCCGATTAGAGCCGATTTTTTATCCGTAAGTCCTTCAGGATCCACTCCGAATACGCGCGAATTGGCTCCAAATGAAACAGTTTCAGCATGCTCAAGATTGCAGTGCAACACGATCACAATCACGAGATTGCCCGGCGCCTCCTCGGCAACCTGCTGTTCTGATTTGTTCTTTGTTGATGAATGTGACGGCGGACATGCCCGATCGATGTTGCACAACAACAATTTGCCTTTAATTTTCGCGGCAGCGCAACATCTTGACACCCCTGACGTTCTCTCTGAACATCGGGGACAGAGCTAGTGGACCACGGAGCCGACAGAAAGCGTCCGATGGGTTCGAGGGATTTGTGGCATTGTCGAGAGATTGGAGCTGCAATGGAGAGCACTGGCAAAATCAGGGTTCTGGTATTGGACGATAATCCGGTGTTGGTGGATGGGTTGAACTTCCTGGTCAACTCGACACGTCAATTGGCGGCGCTGACGCTCAGCAACCGAGACCAGAAGTTGCATGAAGCCGTGACGCGGCTGGAGCCTGATGTCATCGTGGCAGACCCGGTGCATCTGGAGCGCACGCTCGAAGAGTGTGACATGGATCTGTTCGCACTGCGAGCCAAGGCCAAGCTGATCGCCTATTGCGACGTCCGTGACACGCAACCCGGCGAAACCTATGTCACCCGTGGCTATAGCGGCGTGGTAACCAAATCGGTTGCCAGTCCAAGGCTGCTGCGAGCCATCAAAAGCGTGCATGCTGGCGATGTGGTGATCGACGAAACGGTCCTGGCACTTTCCGACCAGAGGCCACTGGCCATGGATCCGATCCAGCGAAAATTGTCGCTGAAGGAGGAATTCGTGCTCCGGCATGTCGCCCTAGGCAAGGCGATGAAAGAAATTGCAGCCGACATTCAACTGAGTGCGAAGACAGTTGAGACCTACAAATACAGGGCAATAAAAAAGCTTGACTTGAGGACAAGATCCGACATCGTCAGCTACGCCATCAGTGTCGGGTGGCTACAACACTAATATAAATTGCAAAACATCAAGAAAGCCGCAGTCGCAAGATTGCGGCTTATTTTTTGTGCTAAATTACAATATTTATGCATTCCGAAAATATGCGATTTTTGTCAGGGAAATTCCTGACAATTCTCTAATTTTCCTGACTTTGTCTGCAGGAAAAGAGCTGCCAATCCTATGGTCGACATTAACAGATGTTAACCAACGGCGGGTCCGCGAGCGGGCCTCCCTCCAGGATAAGAGGCAGCAGATGGCTAGGATCAGCGTTTTCGGAATCGGGTATGTCGGCGTGGTGGCGGCGGCCTGCCTGGCAAAGGATGGCCATGAGGTCGTGGCGGTCGACATCGATTCTGCAAAGGTCGATACGATCAATCGTGGGAAGACCCCGATCGTCGAGAAGGGCCTTGAGCCGCTGATCGAGATGACGGTCGCGAACGGCAAGCTGCGCGCCACCCTCGACATCGACGAGGCCATCGCTGCAACTGATCTTTCCTTCGTTTGCGTCGGCACGCCGAGCGCTGCTGACGGTTCCGTAGGTCTGACCTACGTCGTCAAAGCCTGTGAAGCGATCGGTGCTGCCATTGCCCGCAAGGATGGCTTCCACTCGGTTGTTGTCCGCTCGACCATCGTGCCGGGAACCATGGACAAGGTCTGCATTCCGGCACTCGAAGCAGCGACAGGCATGATGGCAGGGACCGACTTCGGTGTGGGTTACTATCCCGAATTCCTGCGTGAAAGCACGGCGATTGAAGATTACTACGACCCCGGCCTGATCGTCTTCGGTGCGATCGACGAACGGACCGACGCGATCCTGCACGAGATCAACGCCGGACTGCCCTGCGTTTGCCATTCGGTGCCGCTCGCCACTGCCGAGATGATCAAATACACCAGCAATTCCTGGCGTGCGGTCAAGGTGACCTTCGCAAACGAGATCGGCAACATCGCCAAGGCCTGCGGTGTCGACGGCCAACAGGTGATGAAGATCCTGTGCTCGGATCTCAAGGTCAACATCTCCCCCTACTTCATGCGTCCGGGCTTCGCCTTCGGCGGCTCCTGCCTGCCCAAGGATGTCCGTGCACTCCGCCACCTCGCCAAGGAAGCCCATGTCGAAAGCGCTCTCCTGGATGCGGTTCTCGAAGCGAACGAGGCCCAGATCGACCGCGCAGAGACCATGGTATCCCAGATGGGCGGTCAGACCGTCGGCATGGTCGGCATCAGCTTCAAGACCGGCACCGACGACCTGCGTGAAAGCCCGCTCGCAAGCCTTGCCTCGCGTCTGATTGCCAAGGGCTATGATCTCAAGATCTACGACCCCTTCGTCCAGCAGGCCTATGCCGAGGGCATGAGCGGCGCCGGTCGCGGCAATGACACGGCGATCGACCTGAAGAACCGCCTTGTCGGAGAACTCGACGATCTCATTGACACGTCTGACGTCATCCTTGTCGGCAATCATTATGCCGAGGCCATGCCGATGCTGCAGAAGTCGAGCGACACGATCCCGATGGTTGACCTGCTGCGTATCAGCCCCGGCATCCGCTCGTCCGGCACCTATCAGGGTATCTGCTGGTAAGGAGCGCGCAGATGTTGGCCCACGTCATCTATCTCCTGTCCATGACGATCCTGGCGCTCAGCGTGCCCCACCCGACCGTATCCGCGGTCTCCGGCACCCTGATTACTGTCGGTCTCATCGGAGCCTGGCGTTATGCCTGGGCCGGGATCAACCTGGCGCGGGCCGCCTACTTCCTCAACTTCGCCTATCCTCGGCGGCGGCGTCTTGCCGCCGAGGCTTATGCCGCCCGCGGCCTGAAGGATCACGCCTATTTTCTCGTGACGACCTACAAGATCGCGCCCGAGATCTCGACCCGCGTCTACCGCTCCATCTTCGAGGCGGCCTACACCGCAGCCGGCGGAGCGACCATCGTCGCTTCGATCGTGGACGAAGCCGATGCACGTCTCATCCGTCGTGTGATGGAATCCGTCGCCGCCCGCCATCCCGGCAGCAAGGCCATGGTTGGCCTGAAGATCGACAAGATCGCTGGTACCGGCAAGCGGGATGCCCTCGCCACCTCGCTGCGCTCCATCGCCAAACTCAATCCCGGACGCAACGATATCGTGGTCTTCGTCGATGGAGACAGCTGCGTACCGATCGATGTGGTGGACCGCAGCCTGCCCTTCTTCACGGATCCTGCCGTCGGCGCCGTGACGACTGATGAACTCAGCGACACGCAGGGTGGCCGGCTCTTCCGCGATTGGTTCGATCTCCGCTTCTCGCAGCGCCACGTCATGATGTCGTCCATGTCCCTCGGAGAACGGGTGCTGACCCTGACCGGCCGCATGTCGATCTTTCGCGCCAGCCTCGCCACCGATCCGGGTTTTGTCGAACTCGTGCGCCACGATTTCATTGATCACTGGCGCCTGGGTCGCGTCAACTTTCTGACCGGCGACGACAAGTCCACCTGGTTCTGGCTGCTGCAGCGCGGCCACAAGATGCTCTATCTGCCGGATCTCTGCACGCTGTCGATCGAAACCCAACCCTATCCCAGCTTCTTCGGCTCGGCGATCGTGCTGATGACCCGCTGGTTCGGCAACATGCTGCGCACCAACGGCCGCGCACTTGCCCTGCCTGCCTCCCAGATCGGCTATTTCACCTGGTGGTCCGTGCTTGATCAGGCACTGTCGATCTGGACCACGCTGGCAGGTCCGGCGAGCATCCTGCTCGCAGCCGCTTTCGTCAGCCCCTGGATCCTTCCCATCTATTTCGCCTGGGTCATGTTCACCCGCTACGGCTTCTGCACCGTCATCATGGCGTTCCGTGGCCGCAGTTTCCCCATCACCTTTCCTTTCCTGCTGTATTTCAGCCAGGTCGGCGGTGCCGTCGTGAAGAGCTTCATCCTCTTCCGCCTCGATCGCCAGAAATGGACCCGCCAGACGACCTCAGGCGGCGGAAAGCCCCTCCCCGTCGGCCAACGCTGGCGCGCCCTCAGCTCCACCTACATGCACTGCCTTGCCCTCGGATGGCTCATCCTCGGCGTGGCCTATGTCGGCAACATCATCTAACCGCGAAGGATCGAGACCATGGAAATCGATACGAAAGCCGCCCGCGACACCGCCCCTCAAACCTTTGCGCAGCCGTCCACCGGTTTTCCGGTCCTCCTGGACAACGGAACCGAGCATCCGAAGACAAACATTCCCTTCGCCGCCGTCATCGACGGGCGTCATTTCAACGGCCAGAGCCTTTCACTGGTTTCCGCTACCGTCTCTGGCCTCGCCGGACCGGAGTTGGAAGGCCGGGAGCGCATCGCCGTTCTGCGCTTTGATTTCGACGGCTACACCATCTCGCTCCAAGTCAATGTCCGCATCAGCCGCATTCATGCCGAGACCGGCGAATTGCGCCTCGATTTCCTGGAGCCCACCGGCGATCATCTGCCCACCCTGCGTTATCTGCTCAACAGTCACATCGCCGGCGACATCACCTCGGTCGACGGCATCATCAGCCTGCGCGAACGTGCAACCGTTGCCGGAAGCAAAAGGCAGGGTGGCCAGGCCACAATCGGCAACTTGATCGGGCGTACCGTCAAGGTGGTGGCGACGGTTGCGCTCAGCCTGACGCTGGCCGGTGTCGCAGTGAAACTGGTCTATGAGCGCGTCTTCTCCAAAGAGGTGCAGCAACTGGCCGTTCTCTCCACCGGCGGCCAGGCTCTCAGGGCCGTGGCCAGCGGCCAGATCTCCTATCTCAATCTCGGCGCCAAGCGCGGCGAAGTCCTCTACACCCTCCAGTCCGTTTCCGGCACGACGCTCAGCATCAACATGCCCTGCGACTGCAAGGTTCTCCCCATGAACGCCGGAGAGGGCTCGACCGTCATGGCCGGCGACACAATTGTCGAGGTCATCGACAAGGCAACCGCCCCCGTGGTCCAGGCGGTCGTCACCGCCGAACAGGCCAAGCAACTCGTCGCCGGCGACATTGCTGAACTGAGCCTCGCCGGCGGTGAGGTTGCCTATGGCACCTTGGCACGCGATGCCCAGGCCCTGAAGCCGGTCGGCAATCAGGGCGAAGTTCGGGCGCTGATCGCCCCACAGGCGGACCTCACCGAGGCCGCGATCGGCGCACCGGTCTCTGTCCGCATCATCAACAGGCACATTTTCGCCGCCAGGCAGAAGGTCGCCCAGTGGTTCGACGCCAAGTCGACAAGCTGACCGACACGTCTAGACAGATCATCCGCGCAATCACTCCAACGAGTTATCAGGAGCAGCCATGTTAGACGTTCACCCTCTCATCCTCTGCGGCGGCATCGGCACACGGTTATGGCCTCTTTCGCGGACGGAACACCCCAAGCAGTTCCAGCGCATCGACGGCAATTCCGAAACGACCTTTTTTCATGCGACCGTCGAGCGTCACCGCGCACCCGGATTTGCGGATCCGATCGTGGCAGTCAGCAGCGCCCATGTGGCAACCGTCCTGCAGCAGTTGGACGATCTGAAATGCCCAGCTCGCGTCATTGCAGAACCGATATCCCGCAACACCGGGCCCGCAGTGCTGGCCGCAGCACTCACACTCGCCAAGACAGATCCCGCGTCTCTGATCTGCGTCATTCCCTCCGACCATATCGTCAAGGGTGACCTGCCGGCGAACGTCCTGGCGGCCCGACAGGCAGCAGAACAGGGCCACATCGTACTGTTCGGCGTGCCCCCCGAATATCCGGAGACAGGCTACGGCTACATCGTCGACGGTGGCGAGCTGGAGACGCTGACCTGCGCCAGAAAGGTATCGAGCTTCATCGAGAAGCCTCCTGTCGAAGTTGCCACTGCTCTGATTGACGCCGGTGGCGCTTACTGGGCGTCTGGCATCAGCCTGTTTCGGGCGGATGTCCTCATCGCGGAATTCCAGCGCCTCGATCCGGCCACTTACGAAGCGGTGAAGGCGTCCCTCGACCTCGCCCGATCGACCGGGCACGCAATCTATCTCAATGCCGAGGCACTGATGCCGGCAGCCAATCTGCCAACGGAATCCATCGTCTTCGAACACTCGCCCCGCACGGTGATCGCACCGCTGCTCGTCGCATGGAGCGATGTCGGCGCCTGGAACGCCCTGCACCACATCGCCGAGAAAGATGAGGACGGCAACGTGCTGAGCGGCGATGTCATCAGCATCGACACCCGCAACTCCTATGTCCGCGCCTCCAGCAAACTGGTCGCAGTGGTCGGCATGGAGGACGTGGTCGTCGTCGATACGGACGATGCGCTGCTGATCACCACCCGTGACCAGGCACAGCAGGTCAAGCAGATCGTCAAGAAGCTCGAGACGATCAAGCGCCGCGAACTTGCCCAGCATATGCGCAACCAGATGGCCTGGGGCGAGGTCCGCCGTGTCCAGAGCGGGCCGGGTTATGAACTGCGCATGATGACGCTGCGCCCGGGAACGATGCTGCCCATGGCAGAGAACCCCGCCGTCCATCGCATGGTGACGGTGACCACCGGTTCCGGTCTCCTGAAAACCGGCACCCAGACCCGGCCGGTCAGGGTCGGCGACAACTTCGAAGTCGCAGCCGGCGACAGCGCCGTCATCTATTGCGGCCCTGAAGCGGAGATGCAGCTCGTGGAAGTGGTCTGCGACGTCGCAGTCGAAGTCGCAGACGCACCGGTCACCCTGCAACTCGTTCACAGCTGAGGGAAAACGATGCGGAAGGGTCTTCCCATTTTCCTGGCGCTGATGATGGCTTCGACCGCTGTCGGCGCCCGCGCCGAACAGATCAGTCAAGCCGGTCTGGCGCGGCTGACCGAAACGATCGGCCACATCGGGCGGCGCCTCGCACCGATCGACGCCCGAAAGTCCGATGCAGCCGCCCTGCTGACCGACGAGCTGGGGGACATTGGCGTCTGGAAAAAACGGCAGACCCCGCCCCTCGACACCGTCCCGGGACGGGCGACACTGCACACGATCCCGGTGGATTTCATGCTGGCGCAGCTGCGTCTCCAGACCGGCGGAAGATTTGCCCCTGACACCCAGAAAGCTGTTGCCGACAAGGATGCGACTGCCCTCTTCGTTCGAGGCGGCTCGATCGCGCTCGACGAGCTCGCAAGGCTCACCGAAAAACAACATCCGGGAGCGATCGAACGTCGTGGCGAAGCCTATGTCGCCCATTGGCCGATCGTCATCTGGTCGGACGCAGCCCTGGTTCTGGAGCCCGGCCAGACGCTGGAACTGTCGACCCGTGAGGGCGCGTTCATTCTCAACTCCGGCCTCTTGACCATCAATCAGGCGGGTCTGGCCTCCACACCGGATACCAATGCAGCAATGCCCGCCTTTCGTCCTTTCCTCGCCACCGCCATGACCGGCGCGATCCAGGCGCAAAAGGCCCGGTTCGCCAATCTTGGCTACGGTGAGAACAGCGTGACCAGCGGGCTGTCGATCATCGGCGCGGCGCTCTATCCGGCAAAGTTGCAGACCCACTTCATCGACAGCAGTTTCGTGAGCGTAAGGGCGCTGACCTTCGAAAATGCGCGCGATATCTCGATCGTTGCCAACCGCTTCCAGAACATGGCCGGTCCCGCAATCGCTTTCAGCGGCATCACGCGCAGCCGAGTTCTGGACAATGTCGTGACCGGCACCGCAAAGGCCCAGGCGATCGACGTGCAGAATGCCAGCTCCGATATCGAGATTGCCGGCAACATCATCCTCGGCAATCGCGGCAGCGGCATCTTCGTCGCCAATGACGTTCGAGACGTCACGATCACCGGCAATCTCCTCGCAGGCAATGGTCGCGGCGGAATTTCGGTTGTGCGCAGCGCCTGTATCGACGTGGCCGACAATGTCGTTGTTTCCAACGCCCAGGTTGGCATCAAGATCCGGTCAGGCGATGCGCTGACGCTGTCGAGAAATCACCTGATCGCCAACGCCGGTGCCGGCGTTTCCATCCTCGACCAGCAGAAAAATGCACAGATCACGGTCGTCGACAATGCCTTCTCATCCAACAAATCGGGCGTTTTTGGCGGCTCCGCCAGCGAAGTGACCCTGAACGCCAATGATTTCGCCGGGCAGTCGCCTATCCTGCTGGACGGCGAATTCTCAAGCTACGTTCCCGCACTTCTCCGCGCCTCCTCGTCTCCCGAGGGTGTGCAGCAAGCCTTCACCATCCACCCCAACGCAACGTCGACAACCGGGCCAACGTCCCGGCCTGACTGCAAGACTGGGAGCTAGTTCATGGTCTTCTCCTCCGAGACTTTCCTCTTCCTCTTCTTACCCCTGTTCCTGTCGGCCTATTACCTCACGCCGGAACGCCTGCGGTCGTGGACGATCCTTATCGGCTCCTACATCTTCTACTGCTGGTGGCGCGCCGACTTCCTGCTGCTCTTCATCGCGGTCACCGCCTGGGCCTATGGCTGCGGCCTGTTGGTTGATCGATGGGAAGGCCAGGCCCGCGCCAAGACGACTCTGGTCATCGGCGTGATCGGCTGCCTGATCGTGCTTGGCATCTTCAAGTACCTGAACTTCTTCATGGACAGCTTCGCCGCCCTGATCGGCACGACGCCGGAAGAGCTCGGCTACCACTGGCAGCTCATTCTGCCGATCGGCGTGTCCTTCTACGTCTTCCACGCCATCGGCTATATCGTCGACGTCTACCGCAAGGATACGCCGGCGACCCGCAGCTTTGTCGACTTCGCCGCCTTCATGGCCCTCTTCCCGCACATGATCGCCGGCCCGGTCCTGCGTTTCCGCGACCTGACCGACCAGTTCATCAAGCGCGAGCATTCGCTGCCGATCTTCACCTCCGGCCTCTACATCTTCACCATTGGCCTGGCCAAAAAGGTGCTGATCGCCGACACCGTCGCTCCGATCGCCGATCAGGCCTTCTCCATGGCCAACCCGACGGCCGTCGAATCCTGGCTTGGCGCCATCGCCTACATGCTGCAGCTCTATTTCGACTTTTCCGGCTATTCCGACATGGCGATCGGCCTCGCGCTTATGATGGGCTTCCGCTTCAAGCAGAATTTCAACACGCCGTATCTCAGCCTGTCGATCACCGAGTTCTGGCAGCGTTGGCACATCAGCCTCTCCACCTGGCTGCGCGACTACCTCTACATTCCGCTCGGCGGCAATCGCAAAGGCTCGGCCCGCACCTATGTCAACCTCTTCCTGGTCATGCTGCTGGGTGGCCTGTGGCATGGTGCTGCCTGGACCTACGTCATCTGGGGTGCCTGGCACGGTGGCTGGCTGGCCATCGAACGCTACACCGGTTGGGCGAAGAAGGCACCGCCCCGCCTGATCTCCCTGCCCATCACTTTGGTGCTGGTGCTCATCGGCTGGGTCATGTTCCGGGCAGCGACTGTCGAAAGCGCCTTTACGGTCTATGGCGGCATGCTCGGCCTGAACGGTATAGCACCGGGGATCGAATTCCTCGCCAACGTCACCCGCGAGAATATTCTCTTCCTGGTACTGGCGATGATCGCGGTCTTTGCCGAACCCTACTTCAAGAAGCTCACCGATGCCGAGATTTCGGCGGAAGCCCACGGCTTCGAGGTCACCGGCAATGGCGTCGCGGTTGCCCGCCCCTCGCTCGCCTATCCGATCGCCATGAGCCTCCTGCTCGTGGTCACCGTCGCCCGGCTCTCCGAGCAATCGGTCTCGCCCTTCCTCTACTTCCAGTTCTGACGGGAGATTGAACATGGCCAACCTTCGCCAGCATACAGCGACCCTGCTGCTGCCGACAGTCTTCTTCGGTTACGCGATCTATGCCAACTCCGCCATGCTCCTTGCCACGCCAACGGATGCCAAGGGAAGCAAGGTCAACGATCTGTCGCTCTCTTATGTCATCGACGGCGAGGCTACACGGGATCTCGACGCGCTGTACAAGAGTGGACTGCCGCACCGCGACCCCGCCGTCGGCGTCATCGGCAATGCCCGCTACGCCCTTCTTGGCTCCGGTCGCAAGGGTGTCATCATCGGTGAGGACGGTTGGTTCTTCACCGGTGAAGAGTTCAAGCGCGTCAAGCCCGCCGACATCGACAGTGCGGTCGCGAAGATCGATCAGGTCAGGGCTACTTTGGCAGAGGCCGGTATCCAGCTGGTGATGGTCCCCTTGCCGGCGAAGTCCGATATCTACGCCGAGCATCTGCCAGGCGTCATGCGCTCCGATGCCATGCAGGTTGCCTATGCCAACTTCTCGGCCGCCTTGAAGGCGAAGGGCATGACGGTGGTCGATACCCGCGCCGCCATGCTCTCCGCAAAGCAGTACGGCGAACTCTTCCTGAAATCAGACACCCACTGGACGCCCACAGGGGCCAAGGTCACTGCCGAGGCGGTCCAGTCGACGATCCAGAAATCCGGCATCGCTCTGCCGCCGGAAACCGTGACGGCGAGTTGGCAGACACCCGTCGATATCTGGGGTGACCTGACCACCTACATCACCTCTCCCGATTATGCCCCGCGCATCGGCCTGAAGCAGGAGAATATCCCGATCTACCGGACAGCGGTCGATGCCGACGCGGCGGGTACCGATCTCTTCGGCACCGAAACCAAGGTTCCGGTCATGCTGGTCGGGACCAGCTACAGCGCCAACGAAAACTGGTCCTTCGTCGATTTCCTGCGCCAGTCGCTGGTGACCGATGTCGTCAACGTGGCGAAGGAAGGCCTGGGGCCCGGCGTCCCGATGATGGATCTCCTGGAAGGCACAGCCCTTCAGGACACCCAGCCGAGCGTCGTCGTCTGGGAGTTCCCGATCCGCTATCTCGGCACATCCACGCTGTGGGAACGCAAGAGCCAGAGCGGTGGCGGCGGTCATCATGGCGGCGTGGGAGACAGCAATGTCTGATCACGCCAGGAAGCTATTACCCCGGAGCGCGCTCCTTTCCGCTCTCATCGGTGGCCTGCTGATCGCAGCCCCTGCCGAAGCCGTGACCCCATTCTTCTCGACGAAGAAGGAAGAACCGGCAAAACCGGTCAGGAAGAAGACGATGGGGCCGGCCTCGCATCTGCCGCTCGCGCTGCAGGCGACGCGCAAGAACCTGCTTGCCGGCAAGCGCGTCACCTATAGGCAGCTCCAGGCTCTGGCTGACGCCGGCGATGGCGTGGGCGCTTTCAAGCTGGCCGAACGCATCCAGAAGCAGGCAGACCCGAAACTCGCGACGCATGCTCTGCATTACTTCTCGCTCGCGGCCTATGACGGCCGCAGCTACGCCGTGCGCCACATGCTGAACATTCTCGCCAACGATCAGCTGGAATTGTCCCCGTCGCATTTGGCAAGCGCAGAGGCTGCCCTCCGCGCCCAGGCCAAGAAGGGCAATGCGGTCGCGGTCGATGGGCTTATCGAGCTTTACAGCCTGGGACGCCCCTTTGGCGAAAAGCGCGACGAACTGGAAACCCTGCTCGCATCCGGCGCCGGCCGGAAGAACGGCGACACCGCCTTCCGCATGGCGGTCATGCTCCTCTCACAGCCAAGCCGCACGCCTGAGCAGACAGAACAGGCGACCCGCTACCTCGATATCGCCCGTGACAAGGGCAGCGTCGGGATGAAGGCGGCGGCCACCAACCTGCTGGCGCAACTGACACAGCCGGCCACCGGCACCAACGCGGAGGTTCAACAATGACCAGAACTCGCAAACAAGCCTATTTAGTGGGAACGGCTCTGACGGTGCTGAGCCTTGCTGCAACGACGAGCGCCTTTGCCGCCGGCAGCAGTGACCCGGATCAAACCGGCTCCTCCTTCGGCTGCAGCGGTCTTGAAGAGGTGTCGGAGCTTCAGATGATCGAGGGGAAGGACGGCATGTTCTTCCGTATCCTCGCCGACCTGCGCCTGCAGCATGCCTTCACCGAACAGACCGTCGACAATCTCGCGGCCATGGCCAAAGCGCTGGAGAAGAATGGCACGACGCTGATCTACGTCCCGCTTCCGACCAAATCGCAAGTCTTGCCCGAACTGGTGCCGGCCCGCGCCGCGCTTTATGGCTTTGACGCGAACATTGCCGCCGAGATCTATGACGACGTGGTCCGCCGTCTGGAAGCAAAGGGTGTCGCGGCGGTCGATATCGCAACGCCGATGCGCAACAACAATCGCAACCAGTTTGGCGAATACGCCTTCTTCCAGGCCGACTTTCACTGGACCGCTCATGGCGCTGGGATCGCGGCCAAGGCTCTCGCCGACAAGATCAAGACTTTGCCGGCGTATGAGGACGTCAAGCCGGTTGGTTTCGCCATGAAGGAGGTCAAGCCGGAGCCGGAATATTCCAGCATGCGCGAACTCCTGCAAAAGCACTGCGTCACCCATGTACCCACAGTAACAGCCCATGCCTATGAGGCTGTGCGCGAGGAAGCTGCGGCAGACGCCGGCTCGATGGACATTTTCGGCGGGGGCGACGAAGCGACCATAGCCCTCATCGGCACCAGTTACTCAGACAAGCCGATCAGCAACTTCGCCGGCTATCTGGAACACTGGACAGGCGTTCCGGTCGATAACTATTCGATCTCGGGCGGCAACCAGTTCGGCTCGATCCTCTCCTACATCACCTCGCGTGAATTTCAGGAGCAGCGCCCGCGCTTCATGATCTGGGAAAACCCGATCTACAACAATCTTGGCCAGTTCGGCGCTGCCCCTTGGGCCGAGATCATCGCCGCATCGCTCGGCGACTGTGGGACACAGATAGACGCGAAGCCGGTCGACGAAAAGACGGTTGCCGGTGATCTTTCCTCCCTGAAACTCGGCGGCGACGACGTGCTTCTCGCAGACATCGGCAGTGATGTCAGTCGAAACGTCACTTTCACCTTCACCGGCGCGGACGGCACCGTTCGAACGCGCTCCATGGAACGCGGCGACCGCTTGCGCGCAACCGGCCGCTACTTCCTCTCGCTCGGCGGGATCCCGGCTGATGCCTTCGGCAAGGTTTCCGTCTCCTTCGACGCCCCGGTCGGCGAAACGACCGCTCTATCGGTCTGCAAGACCAAAACAGGAGAACAGTCATGAGGACCTGCAACACCCCTATTCTCACGCTCGCATCCGTAGCCGCAACCCTCGCCTTCAGCGTTCCGGCCCATGCGGATGACGGCGGCCTCTATGCAAAACCGCTGGATCCCAATTCGGCTTTCGTGCGCGTCATTGCACCGGGTGCTTCAAACGCCACAGTCGGTTCCAGCTCCTTCAACCAGCTTGAAAACGGCGTCTCGCCCTATGTTGCTGTCGCTCCTGGAGACATCGCGGTGACCGCAAGCGCGGGTCAGGGCAGCGTCAAGGCAGCGGCCGGCAAGTTCTATTCGGCGATCCTGACGGAAGGCGACGTCGTCACGATCGAGGACGACATGACCAAGAACCCGTCCAAGGCAACGCTCAGCCTCTACAACCTGACGGAAAAGGCCGACATCGACCTCTTCGTGCCTCAGGCCGGTGCCGAAGCAGTGTCCGACGTCGACAGCGGCGCGTCCAAGTCGGTCGCGCTCAGGGCGCCGCTCAATGTCGACCTTGTCGTGCGCGAAGGCGACAAGGAGATCGCCAAGCTCGACAAGGTCGAATTCAAGCGGCTTGCCGGCGTCACTGTGGTCGTGACCGGCGCCGGCGACAAGGTCGGTGCCGTGGCCGTCCCGAGCACCATTTCCCGCTAATTCGCAAAGACAGGTTCCGGAGGTTTATCATGACGATTGCAAGACTGGCGAAATCGCTGCTGATGGCAGGCGTAGTGACGATAGCCGCCGGAACTCCCGGAAGAAGCGAACCCATCGACGTCCGGTTCATGCCGCCGGACGTCGAACTTCCGAAGGCGCCGATCTGCAGCCCGCCCGTTCGGGATGAAGACATGATCGCGGATTGGACGACCTGGGATCGAAAGAGACTGCCCAAGCGCGAGGTCTATACCATCACGCGCGACATGAACCGGCTGCGCGACCTCGACGCCCGACGCTTTGAACCCGTCATCAGCCGCGTCCAGGAGCTTTTGCCGACCATCAAGGCGAACTATGGCGAAAAGGATTCCCTGTTCGACAAAGTCAAACTGATGGTCGCCATGGGGCAGACCGACGAGGTAAAGAGCCAGGGACTGGTTCAGAAGCTGCTCGACATGGGTGGCCATAGCGCCGGCTCGCTGAACACGCTGGCAGACTTCCTCCTGGATGGAAAGGGCATCACGGCCGATCGCCAGAAGGGCCTGAAACTGAAGGTCGAGGCCGCCTATGGAGGGAACGCCGACGCCATTCTCGATCTGGCCCGCATGACGAAGGACGGTGAGCAGATCGACGGCTGGCAGATCGAACCGGAACTGGCGGTCAACATGGCGTTCGGCACACTGGTCGGTGTCCTGGACGAAGGCATCTGCGACCGCGTCGGACGTGTTGCACGGGAGTACGACGGCGGAGAGATTGTCGTCCAGGACCCCAACCTCAGTCTTGCCTGGTACCGTTTCGCAGCAGATCTTGGTGACACGACTGCCGCCTGGAAGGTCGCGGAATACAACCTTCTCAGCGAGAAGGTGAAGAAGAACAACGATGTTCTCGTCAGATATCTGAAGAAGGCTGCAGATGGCGGCAACATGTCCGCGATCCTTGAAATGGGCCGCCTCTACGCCGAAGGTGCACTCGTGCCCCAGGATCGCGAAAAGGCTTTCACTTACTTCAAGACCGCCGAGCAGCAGGGCAACCAGGCCGGCCTGATCAAGCAGGCGCAAATGCTGGAAGCGACCCGCGACACATCACCGGCAGATGCCGCAGCCTACGAAGAGATCCTGCATAAACTGATCGAACGGAACGACCCGCCGGCCTGGGCGTTCACGCGCCTAGCCCGTGTCATTCAGGGGCGTGAAGGTCTTTGGAAATCCGCCCCGGCGGTGCGCCCGCTTCTCGAAGAAGCCGTCAAGCGTGGTGACATCGAGGGCGGCATCGATCTGGCCGAACTGTTGTTGCGCACGGATCTGAAGCCGACCACGATCGCCCGCTCCGCCGACCTGCTCACCAACGCTACGCATATCAACGGAGACATCAACGCGATTGCAAAGCTGCAGCGCGTGTATCTGTGCGTCGACCCGGCGGGTCCGAATTTTTCGACGGCCGACTACTGGGCAAACATTGAGGCGGGTGCGGGCAACAAGACGCTCGATCTGGAGCCGGATCAGATTGATCAACTGCCCGAACTCAAGGATCCGCTCGTCATCGCGGCGATACAGACCCAGGCGCTTTACGGCCGCGCCAGCGCCTTGGCCATTTACCAGCGCTACCTGAAGGGCGCCGGCTATTCCGATCAGGTGCTGAAGTTCTGGGCTGAGCGGGCAGAAGTGCGTCGCGGTGCAACCGTCGAGGCGGCCTTGCTCGAGTTCAAGCAGAACCTCGAAAAAGGCAACGTCAACGAGGCGAGGAAAACCATCCAGATGACCGGCGAAGGCATGACGGTCGATGCCGGTCTGAGCTTCGCCCGCTTCCTCGTCAAGAATTACGCGAGCGATGCGGAAAGCATGGCCCTTGCCCGCGAAATCCTGTCCCCCCTGGCGCAGAGCGGTTCCGGCCGCGCGGTCAAGCTCCTGGAAGAAATCAGCGGATCGGATCTCAATCCGCTCTCGTCAGCGCTCGACACCTATGCCGCCGTCCTGCGCGACCGAGGCGACATGGCTGCCCAGCTTCTCCTGGCGGAAAATGCGCACAGCGAAGGCGAACGCAAGCTTTATTACGACCGCGCCATCAGCACCCAGCGGTGCGATTACGATGACAGCATGGCCCTTGCCGAATTCGCGATGCGCCATGAGCCCGAAGACGCCAAGCATTGGCTGACCATCGCCTCGCACATTGCCGGCGATGACGCCTGGCGCAAGGTGAAGATCGGCGACATGTACATGGCACTGAATGCGCCGGACATGAAGAACACCGCTCTCCAACTTTATGCCGAGGCGCGTGAGGCTGGCGAACCGGCCGCCTTCTATCGCCTCGTCAAGCATTATGCCGACAACACCGGAACGGCCTACGACCCGAAAAAGGCGAGCGACATCTTCGTCGATCTGGTTGCCCGGTCCGAACCGGAAACGGTGACCGACAAGCTGGTAATGTTGTCGAACATGAAGCCCGAGATCCGACGCATCGTGACCCAGCGGATCGACGTCAAGGAACTCTATCGAAAGGCGGCCGATCTGGGCCAGCCGGTCGCCATGCGGGAACTGGCAAAGCTGATGCGTGACGACCCGAAAGACGACAAAGCCGTATTTGCGTCTTTCGATTGGCTGAAAAAAGCCGCGGAAGCCGGCGATGGTGAAGCCATGTTCCTTCTGTCACAGGCCTATGCCTACGGCTCCGGGACGAAGCCCGCACTCGACGCAGCACAACACTGGATGGCCAAGGCCGCAGAGGCCGGCTACGCGCAGGCTACCTACGTGCTGAAGCTCAACAAGGCAGGAACGGAGGGTTGATCGATGAAGCATAATGTTGAAGGCAGGTTCGCTTTGGCCGCAGCGACGGCGCTGGTTTTTGCGGGCACGGCGCTCGGCAGTGCAACAACCGCAGGAGCGGCCGAACAAACCTGCTTCCCCGCACCGAAACCCGTCATGAGCCTCGGCTTCGGCAGCCGCTATGAAGCCGCTTCTAAGTCCCGCTCCGATCTGGACGAAGACAGCGACGCAAAGGTGACGAAAGCACTGAAGCCGATCGACGAATTCATCCAGGATCTCGCCAAACAAGTGACCAAAGCGGGCACCGAGAAAGACATCGCGACACGGCGCCTGTACCAGCGCTGCGTCATCGACAACGTCTATGTCTGGGCCAAGGCGGACGCCTTGAACGACATGAAAACGCCCAACGCCAAGCTGTCGGTTCCCTCGCGCATTGGCGGCATCGCGATTGCCTATGCCGAGGCCCGCAACCAGGTGCCGGGTCTGGGCGACAAGCAGCGAACCATCGAGTCCTGGCTTCTCAAAAGAGCCCGCGAGACGGTCGAATTCTTCGACAACGAGGCGACTAAGGGCGCTTCCCGTAACAACCTGCGCGCCTGGGCAAGTCTCGGCGTGGGTGAAGTCGGTATTCTGACCGAGGATCGAGCTTTGGTGGATTGGGCGATCATGAGCAACAAGACCATGATCGACGGCGCATCCCCGGACGGCAGTCTGCCGCTGGAAATGAACCGCATGCGGTATGCGCTTCATTACCAGCTGCACGCTATGACGCCGCTAGTCGCATCCGTCGCGAGATTGTGTAACGCCGGCTATGGAAAGGGAGGTGCGGATATCGGCAAACTGGGAACGATGGCACGTTTCTCCATCGAGGCCGTCAAGGATCCCAAACTCGTCCAGAAGATCAACGGGAAGAGCCAGACGGTCAAGCCGGGACTGAAAGCCAACCTGTCATCCCTCGCCTGGCTCGAACCCTATGTGGCCCTGAGCAACGATACGAAGATGGAAAGGGAACTCGGATCGATCCGTCCGCTGAACAATTCGAAACTCGGCGGAAATCAAACCGCTTTATACCAGGGGCGCCGCATCAGCTGCACCATAACGGCGCAGAATTGAACCGAGAGTCACTCGGACGAGAGTCGGATGCGGTGATTGATAAGCGGCGCATCGGCGCGGACGGCTTCGCCGACGCCGTCCTCGGGACGACAGTCGTCCTTCCACTCGGCGACTTCGAGCGAGACCAGAGTCCGCACGGCGTCCGCCGAGAAGGCACGGCCATGCGTGCCGGCAAGCGCATCTTTCAGGCGCCCGAGCAGTTCTTCGGTCTGGGTATTCGGGGATTGCGTAGCCACGATATTCCTCCGACGTCATCCTGCGCCAAAGATGGGAATTGCGAAAGCGCCATACGAGGAGATTTGCGCTCGAAATCTTTAAAAAGTCGCAATTCTTCGTGAGCGCACCCTTTTGGTGGTGCCTCGTTCTGTCACCATGGCAAATAAAGTATGACGAACAGCGCGCAAGATGGCGCTTCCCTTCAATGAGGGGAGCAGGCTGGCGGTCAGTCCGCCAGCCGCTGGGATCAGGCCGCCATGCCCCAGGAAGACGGATCGTCTTCCCCGAACATACGCTCCAGGCTGAGGAAGCAGATCATGCTCTTGTCGTGGGCGATGATGCCGTCGGAGAAGGCGGCACTTGGACCGGTTGCAGCCGGCAGCGGTTGCAGCGTGCTCCCTGCGACGGTCAGAATGTCAGAGACACCGTCGACCAGCAGACCAACGGTCATCCCGTTGACTTCGGTGACCACGACAGCGCTACGCTCGGTCGCCTGGGCAGCCGGCATGCCGAGTTTCACGGCGAGATCGACGATCGGGATAACGGTTCCACGCAGGTTCATCACGCCAAGAACCTCGTAGGGAGAATGGGGAATCGGCGTGACCGGTGCCCAGCCGCGGATTTCGCGAATGGATGTAGTCTTCACGCAGAATTCCTGTTGGTGGAGACGGAACGCGATGATCTCGAGAGCATCAGCGGCATTCGACGTGGTATTCATCTGTGGTCCTCCCGCGGAACGCTTCAGGCACTTTCCCTGTGTATCGATGACTCCGGCAACTCGACACAGCCGGACCATAGCTTGGGTGCGCAACTGGAATCACTCTACGCACCAGCACTTAATGAATTTCTAAATTTATGTACGAATCCCGCGTGCCGGTGAAAATTTCAACCCTGCAGATCAGATGCGAGGCTCGTTTCGGCCAGCATGCGATAATGCGCCATCTGGCCGGCGCTCCAGGTGGCAAATTCAGTGACAAAAGCCGGTGAAATCGACTGAAGTTGGCCAGCCCTGGTGATGAAGACCCCGCTTCGAGCCGCATGGGCCAAGACGTTCCCGACATGCTGACGCGACACATGAAAACGCTGGGCGAGCGCATCATAGCTCAGCGGCAGATCCCATATCCGCCCCGTGGACTGGGACAGATGTGCCCCCATGACAGCGGTGAGGATCAGGTAACCGCTGTCTCGGCCGGTGAAATCGACCACGGTAGCGAAGGGCCCGAAGAGCGCATCCTGCTCTTGGTAGTGCATGACCGAAAGGCCGACCACATCCGCCAGCATCACCGGATCGGCCCGCAAACGGCCCGCCAGTGAGGACGCCGGCGGCAGGAGACTCTCCGAGGCAGCCAGAAAGGCAAGCGGAGACCGCGCCACCTCCTGCACCAAGGCAGGTGTGGCCCGCAACTCGACCGATCGCCGATCCGACGCGCTCCGCTCCGCGAGCACGTAGCCGCCGGCCCGCAAGCCGGCGATGAGATCGCTCACCTGGCGAGAACTGCCGGGCACCACCGCCTGCAGATCGCTGATGCTGGGTGCGGGCGCCAATCCCATCCGGGCACGTCGTTCGAGGCCGATCAGCATGTAGCAGGTGAGGTAGCGCATCTTCTGGGCGAAGATCTTGTTGGACGGCCAGCGAAAGCTGCTGGGCTCGACCATCGCACGGCAGTATTGCCATACGGCATCTTCGAAATCCTCGTGCTGAAGAAGAGCCGTTCCCCGTTTCCACACAGGGAGCATCAGATATGGTTCGACACCGGGATGGATCGGACGGTGCCCCTGTCTGGCGGCGGCCTGCGCATCGTCCATGGTTCCACTCCCTGCGATCGGCAACATAACATGACGATTCGCAAGGCGGCGTCGACTGCAAGTTCTTGCGTTGCCCGGCCGCCCCGCTGTCAGGCCGCGAACTCCCGTCGGTATCCGGTGTCGATCACCACTGTCCCGCCGCAGACGCGCGAAACACACGCGCACATCTTTGCTGCCGCATGACGTTCCTCGGCCGAGAAGAACACGTCTCGATGATCGATGGTTGCAGTCGCCTCCACCACCCCCACGGCGCACAAGCCGCATTCGCCCCTGCGACAATCGTAGATCATGTCGACACCAGCTTCCATGAGGGCATCAAGCATGCTCTCGTCCGCGCGCACGCTGACGCGGCGTCCGGTGCCGGCCACTTCCACCTCGAAAGGCTGCTCAATGAAGCGTCCGCTGTCTCCGAAGACTTCGAACCTCAGACGGCTCATCGGTCGCCCGCTCTCTTCCCAGACTGTGCGGGCGGCTTCCAGCAGCCCGTGAGGGCCACAGATGTAGACTTCGCCGTCCGGCGGAAGGGCAGCAAAGGCAGATTTGAGATCGAGCATCTGACCTTCGTCCTGAAGAAAAGCGGTCATCTCCAGGCCCGAAAGGTCTTCAAGCTCGCGAATGAAGGGCATCTGGGCACGACTGCGTGCGGCGTAGAGAAGATGGACCGATTGCCCGCGCGCGGTCAGCGCCCGCGCCATGCCGTAAATGGGCGTGATCCCGATCCCGCCTGCGACCAACAGGTAGTGCGACGCCCGCCAGGACAGTTCGAACCGGTTCTCCGGCTCCGTCATTTCGGTTTCGTCACCGGGCTTCAATTGCCAGATGAAAGCCGATCCGCCGCGGCTGTTCGGATGCAGCTTCACCGCGATCTTCAGCGTGCCCGGTGCACTGGGTATGACCGTATAGGTCCGCAGTGCCGGTTCGCCGCGAATGGTAACCTTGATATTGGTGTGCGAACCCGGGTCGAAACCGCTTCGCAAACCATCGACGGTGAAGGTGACCGCCCGCACATCCTCGGCCGGTGTTTCGACATCGGTGACCACGGCACGACGCCATTCCAGTTTCGACCGCATGATTCCTCCTCCTCATTCTCCTCGACCAACCGTCTCCCGAACGGCGGTCACCCGGACATCAATGCCAGCGCAAGGACCTTGCCGCGCAGGTCCGGCTGCTCCTCCAACACGAAATCCAGATTTTGCCGCGCCAGTCGCGCATGTTCCCGGGCGAGCGCTTCGGCACGCGACCCTTCCCTGAGCGAGATTGCCGCCACGATCGCTTTGTGTTGCGCTTGGGCGACCAGCAGGCTGCGATGAAAGGTTGGGACATTCATCTCCGTGTTGACGAACGCGTTCGGGCTAGCGAAAGGCAGGCTCGTCATCCGCTCGATCTCGCCCCGCAAGACTTCGCTGCCACAGAGATCGGCCAGCAGCCTGTGAAACTCGGCGTTCAACGCCTCATAGCGTCCGAAATCCATCGCGGATGGATCCGTTGTCACCACGCTGTCCAGCGCCTCCACCACGGCCGTAATCGCTTCAAGCCTCGTCGGAGCGACGCCGCGTTCGGCGGCCAGCCTTGCCGCCGTTCCTTCGAGGACACCGCGCAGTTCGATCGCGTCGATCACATCCTGGCGGGAAAAGGATCTCACGGAGTAGCCACCGGACGGAATGAGCGTGACCAGCCCCTCCTGCTCCAGCTTCTGCAAGGCGGCCCGAAGCGGCGTCCGGGAAACCTGAAGCCGCGCGGCCAGTGCGACTTCCGACAGTCGTTCACCCGGCTCGATCTCACCTTTCAGCACCAGATCGCGAAGACCCGAAAGGGCCTTCAGCGTCTGTTGCTTCGGCACCGATTCCGTTGCTTGTGCCATGTCACTCCGCCGCTGCAACATGCAGGCGTGCGGGCCCCTGCTCCGCTTCGATCATGCGGTCGATAAGTTTGCGAGCCCACATGGATCCGGCATCGATGTTGAGATTGTAGAACTGATGGTCCGGATTCGCATCGATTGCCCGCTGCTGCGCCTCCAGAACCTCCTCGTCTTCACGGAAGACGCCTGCCACGCCTTCGCGCAGTTCGTGCGTGCGCGCCTGGTTCTTCAGGTCGTAATTCCGGGCAAAGGCCCAGAAATAAAGACAGGTCTTGTCCGTCGAAGGCGTAATCGTGTTCAGAACATAACCGTTGACCCCCTTCGACCGATCGCCCTGCGGCGCACCAGTCCCGGCTTCGGCAACGCCGACATCGATCGTGACCGTACAGGGCGCCTCGAAGCGGATGATCTGCCAGCGATCGACGCGGCCCGGTTTGCCATATTGCTTGCGCCAGAAGGGGGGTGGGTCGATGTCTTCCATCCATCGGGTAATATAGGCGAACCGATCGGAGTGACTTGCCTCGAAAGGCGCCTCCGCCACGGCACGATTGCCGATCGAAGATCCATGCACGAAGGTCTCATGCGTCAGATCCATCAGATTGTCGACGACGAGGCGATAATCGCACTTCACCTCGATGAGCTTCCCATCCGCGGCCCAGTCGGGGTCCTGGTTCCAATGCATGTCGGGAATGAGCGCCGGATCCGCCAGCGCCGGATCACCCGGCCAGATCCAGATGAAACGGTGTTTCTCGGCGATGGGATAGGATTTCACGCAGGCCGAAGGATTGATCGTCTCCTGCGAGGGCATGTAGACGCAACGGCCGGTTTCGTCATACTCAAGACCGTGGTAACCGCAAACCACATTGTCGCCGTCAAGCCGCCCGAGCGACAGGGGCACCAAGCGGTGCCAGCAGGCATCGGCAAGCGCGACCGGGCTGCCATTTTCCTTGCGATAGAGCACGACGGGCTTGTTGCAAATCGTGCGCGCCAGAAGCGAGCGCTTTAGCTCGACATCATAGGCAGCCGCGTACCAGGCATTCAACGGGAACGTGGGTTTGGACATATCTGCTTCCTCCTCAGACGCTCACAGTGAGCCACGCTGTATACAGAATGTCAAATCCCATTGATGGAAACGCCGGAAAAGTTGATGAATGTGCCTATATAGCCGGTGAATGTATACACCGATGCCATGACGCACTTCGCCTACCGGCAGGTTTGCCCTGAAGAGACAAGGCCGAAGTCACCGGACTGAAAGGGCTTGAATATCCGAAGGATGGATATATATTCGTATATATGAAGATAGACGCTGAATCGATGAAATCCGGTGCCGATATGGCGAGCGAACTTCTGAAGTCGCTTTCAAACCGCTACCGACTGCTTATTCTTTGCCGCCTTGCAGACGGCGAACACTCCGTGGGGCAGCTTGCGGAGTTTCTTGGAATCCGAGACAGCACTGTCTCGCAACACCTTGCCCTCCTGCGACGCGAGAAGATCATCGCCGGGCGCCGCGACGGTCAGACCATTTGGTACAGGATCGAAAGCGGACCGGCGCGCGCTGTGATCAGCACCCTTTACGACAGTTTTTGCAAATCCGGGACCTGCGCCGAATAAGCCGACCCGGCCGGAAGCATCCCTCTCCAAAGTCTCAGACTAGCATTGACTTTCTTTTACCTAATATATACGTAGTGTCGTAGATACAAATCTAGGAGAAATAGCATGTCAGTAGATCGCGCCGTCCTCGCCTTCGCAGGCCTCATGGTCCTGTGTTCGGTTCTCCTCACCCACTTCGTCCACCCGGGATTTGTCTGGTTCACGGTCTTCATCGGAGTTAATCTGATGCAATCGGCATTTACCGGATTTTGTCCCGCAGCCGCGCTGTTTCGCAAGCTCGGCATTCGCCCAGGCGCGGCCTTCTGAGGTATAGCCAATGAAAGCGTCCTCTCTTGTCGTCCTGACCGTTGCTCTTTCTACCCATTATGCGATGGCGGCTCAGGCAGCCGAGTTCCCCATCAAAAGCACGCTCGTTCCGGAAATGAAGGCGGTCTACGGCCAGATCCAGCCGCGCAACAGCGTGGCCGCCCGCGCTCGGTTGAGCGGCAGCGTTGCAGAATTGCGGGTCACGGAGGGAGACTTCGTGGAAGCGGGCGAGATCATTGCCGAGATCAAAGACGACAAGCTCGACTTCCAGATAAAAGCGATCGACGCTCAGTTGTCCGGCCTTCAGGCGTCGCTGAAAGACGCAAGGTCGGAACTCGACCGGGCCGAGCGGCTGGTCCGCAGCGGCGCTACCAGCACACAACGCTTGGACCAGTTGCGCACCCAGGCCGATGTGATTGCCAATCAGATTGGCGCAGCCGAAGCCCAAAGGTCCGTCATCATTCAGCAATCGGCCGAAGGTGCCGTCATAGCCCCATCGTCTGGTCAGGTGGTGGCCGTACCCGTGACCGCAGGCGCCGTTGTCATGGCAGGAGAAACCATTGCCGACATCGCCGGCGGCGGCCTCTTCTTGCGCTTGACCATTCCCGAGCGCCACGCAAAGGATCTACGTCAGGGCGCTCCGATCCGGATTGATGCAGCCGGCAAGCCGCTGACCGGGACGCTGGCCAAGCTCTATCCCTCGATTGAAGGAGGAAGGGTAACTGCGGATGTCGACGTCCCAGATCTCGAAACGCGGTTCGTTGGCGGTCGGGTGTTGGTCGAACTGCCGATTGGTCAAAGGCAGGCGATCTTGGTCCCGAAAGCCGCCCTCACCACCCATGCGGGCGTCGATTTCGTCACAGTAAAGCAGAACGATAGCAACGTTCAACGCGCGGTACTCGCTGGCGAAGCCGTGGAGACTGGTGGAGATGCGGCGATCGAGATCCTGTCTGGTCTCGCCGAAGGCGACATCGTGGTGACACCATGACCAATCCGACAAAGCAGGTGCTTCCAGAGTCCGAAAAGGATGATACGCCGATGGCCAACCTGGGCATCGCCGGTAATCTGACACGTTTCTTTATCAATTCGCCGCTCACACCCCTGTTTCTGATCGCTGCGCTGGCCTTCGGCCTCGTCGCGTTGATGGCGCTGCCGCGTGAGGAAGAGCCGCAAATCTCCGTCCCCATGGTCGACATCACCGTCCAGGCACCGGGGCTCAAAGCCGACGACGCGGAAAAACTGATCACGCAGCCTTTGGAAACCATTGTTAAGAGCATCAATGGCGTAGAACATATCTATTCCCGTTCGATGGACAATCAGGTCGTCGTCACGGCCCGGTTCCTCGTAGGCACGTCACCGGATGCCGCCGTGCTCCGTGTGCATGACAAGGTCAACGCCAATCTGGACAGGATTCCCGTTGGCATTGCCGAGCCCAAAATCGTGGGTCGCGGTATCGACGACGTTGCCATCACGACGCTGACCTTCCGGCCCGGGACCGGCGCGCAAGGCGACATCTCAGCGAATGATCTCACTCGGATAGCGCGGGAGGTTCGCAACGAAGTCGCCAAGGTGGACAATGTCGGACTGACCTACCTGGTCGGCGAGACGAATGAAATTCTGAGAATCGCACCTGAACCTGAGCGTCTGGCGCTCTACGGCATCACCCTTCAGCAACTCGCCGCGAAAGTCGGCGGTGCGAACTCGGCCGTCCCGGCCGGCCAGGTCCGTGCAAATGGGCAGCAGATCGATATCATGGCCGGCGCCACTCTCTCCTCCCCATCCGACATAGGCAATCTCTTGCTGACGGCACGGGATGGCAGGCCAGTCTATGTCCGAGACGTGGCAACGATCGGCTTTGTCACGGCAACCAGCGACGCTCTCGTTTCGACCGTGATAAAAGAGGAAGACGAGATCAAACGCGTTCCCTCCGTCACACTTGCTATTGCCAAACGCGCGGGTGCAAATGCCGTCGTCGTCGCGAACGCGGTACTGGATCGGGTTGAAGGCCTCAAAGGCAAGCTGATCCCTGATGAGGTCGTTGTTGAGGTCACGCGGGACTACGGCCAGACCGCCAACGATAAGGCCAACGAGCTTCTCTACCACCTGGGCCTTGCGACCGTTTCCATCATTGCCCTGGTCTGGCTGGCAATCGGTCGGCGGGAAGCCTTCGTCGTCGCGATTGTCATCCCGGTAACGATTCTCCTGACCCTGTTCGCGTCTTGGCTGATGGGCTACACGCTCAACCGTGTCTCGCTTTTTGCGCTGATCTTCTCCATCGGCATTCTGGTCGATGACGCGATCGTCGTAATCGAAAACATCGCCCGCCACTGGGGAATGAGCGGAGACCGTTCGCGTCGCCGAAGCGCGATCGAAGCGGTTGCCGAGGTCGGCAATCCCACAATAGTCGCGACCCTGACGGTCGTCGCCGCCTTGCTGCCAATGCTCTTCGTTTCCGGCTTGATGGGCCCTTACATGAGCCCCATCCCTGCCAACGCCTCGGCCGCGATGGTGTTCTCCTTCTTCGTCGCTGTCATTGTAACACCGTGGTTGATGTTGAAGGTAGCCGGCAATGCGCCTGTCCACGGTCATGGGACCGATCACGAAACCGGCGGTCGGCTCGGACGCATTTATGCAAGCGCCGCACGTCCTATCCTTGCCACCAAGACCCGCAGCTGGGTGTTCCTTGCTCTCGTGGGACTGCTCACACTTGGCTCACTGTCGCTTTTCTATACGAAGCACGTCACGGTAAAGCTGCTTCCCTTCGACAACAAATCCGAACTTCAGGTTAGCATTGACCTTCCGGAAGGCTCGACGATGGAGACGACGGATGCCGTGGTGCAATCGGTCGCGCGACTGGCACTTGACCTGCCAGAAGTGATCTCCGTTCAGACCCACTCGGCAACAGCAGCACCCTACAATTTCAATGGTCTTGTGCGTCAGTCCTACATGCGCTCGGCATCGCATCAGGGCGACGTCGCCATCAACCTGACGCCAAAGGATGATCGGGACCGCACGAGCCACGACATTGCACTCGACATCCGCGAGCGCATCAAGGCGATCTCCGTTCCGCCGGGAACTAGCCTTAAGGTCGTTGAACCGCCACCCGGCCCGCCGGTCATGGCTACGCTGCTTGCTGAAATCTACGGCCCCACTCCAGAAATCCGCCGCGCGGTTGCGGCAAAGGTGGAGGACGCGTTTCGCTCGGTCCCTTTCATCGTGGACATTGACAACTCCTACGGCGTCGCGGCTCCGCGCAAGCGTATGGTCATTTCGACAGATGATGCGGAGTTCTACCGGGTCGAGGAGAGCGACGTCTTCGATACGATCGCCATCCTCAGCAATGGCAAAACGATCGGTTACTCCCATCGTGGGGAGGGGCACCCGCCGATACCGATCCGCCTGGAACGTCCTCGCAGCGACAAGGTGATCGACGAGCGTTTCCTGTCCACCCCGATGCCGGCGAATGTCCTGCCTGGTGACAAGGGAGTTGTTGAACTCGGAGATGTTGTGCGCGTCCGTGACGAAATGACGGCGCTGCCGATCTTCCGCCACAACGGCATCAACGCCGAAATGGTGACGGCTGAACTCGCCGGCAGTTTCGAAGCACCGCTCTATGGCATGCTTGCGGTGCAACAGGCGATCGACGCGCAGGATTGGACCGGGCTGCCGAAGCCTGTCATTGCCCTGCATGGCCAACCGCACAGCGAAAACGAGCCAACACTGCTGTGGGATGGGGAATGGGAAGTCACCTGGGTGACCTTCCGCGATATGGGCGCTGCCTTCATGATCGCCCTGCTCGGCATCTATATCCTCGTCGTGGCGCAGTTCGGCTCGTTCAAAATCCCGCTCGTGATCCTGACACCCGTTCCGCTGACCTTTATAGGGATCCTCGGCGGTCACTGGCTGTTCGGCGCGCCGTTTTCCGCCACATCGATGATCGGTTTCATCGCACTCGCGGGCATCATCGTGCGCAACTCCATTCTGCTGGTCGACTTCATTCGGCACGCGAACCGGGAGGGACGCACGCTGACAGACGTGCTGATCGAAGCAGGTGCCGTTCGCTTCAAGCCAATCCTCTTGACCGCTCTGGCCGCAATCATCGGGGCCGCCGTGATCCTGACGGACCCCATTTTCCAGGGACTGGCAATCTCGCTCCTGTTCGGCCTGATCTCCTCGACCCTGCTGACTGTCCTGGTGATCCCGGCCATCTACCGCGTCTTGCGGACATGACATCACGCGACTTCCCATGCTCCATCGGGGTTTGGGAATGTCGAATTCCCAAATCGCCCTGAAAGACCGGTTTGGCCCGACGGCAAAATCCGCTAGAAGCCGAACGACGAACCGGGGAGAATGGGATGGCGAAAAGCGCGAAGGACAGAAGAAACCCTGGCAAGGCGGGCGGTACCCCAGGTGCAGCAGCGCTCGCGCAAGATCCGCATGCCGTACGGGAGCCCCGCGCCAACAATCTCGAAATGGCGATCGGCCACGAGGTGCGCACATTTCGCAAGAAACTCGGCATCACCGTGGCCGATCTCGCAGCCGCCACCGGCATGTCCGTCGGCATGTTGTCGAAGATCGAAAATGGAAACATCTCGCCGTCCCTCACAACGCTACAGTCGCTGTCGAAGGCTCTGGGGGTTCCGCTCACCGCGTTTTTCCGGGGGTTCGAAGAGCCGAAGTCCGCAAGCTTCGTCAAGGCGGGGGAAGGTGTGAACCTGGAGCGCCGGGGAACCCGCGCCGGTCACCACTATAGTCTGCTGGGCCATATCGAGAACAACACATCCGGTGTCGTCGTTGAACCCTATCTGATCACGCTGAACGCCGAGTCTGACGTCTTTCCCACCTTTCAGCATGAGGGCATGGAGTTCCTCTATATGCTTGAGGGTGAAGTGGTTTACCGCCATGGCGACCGACTTTATCGCATGGAGGCTGGCGACAGTCTGTTCTTCGATGCCGATGCTCCTCATGGACCTGAGGAACTGGTGAAACTGCCCGCTCGATATCTCTCGATTATCTCCTACACGCAGCAGAAATAATTACTCCTGAGGAAAAATAGTTTCCTGAGCATTGATCGATTGTCTGGGCGCTGCTACTCCTTGTTCGGTGATAAGGAGGGTCTTGGACATGTGTGGAATCGTCGGTCTATTCCTGAAGGACAAGGCGCTTGAGCCTCGCCTCGGTGACCTGCTCTCGGATATGCTGATCACCATGACCGATCGGGGACCGGACTCGGCCGGCATTGCCATCTATGGTGGCGTGGACGGCAAGTCAGCCAAGGTCACCATCCAGTCCGCAGCGCCGGAAAATGATTTTGCGGGCCTCGCCGAGGATCTGGCAAAGACCGGAATTGACGCCGAAATTGCCCTAAAGAGCACCCATGCCGTGATCTCCATCGCTGCGAGCCAGCTTTCCGAGATCCGGGCAGTCCTCACCGAGATCCGCCCCGATGTCCGCATCATGGGCTCCGGGGAAAGCGTCGAGATCTTCAAGGAAGTCGGCCTTCCCAAGGATGTCGTCCAGCGCTTCGGCGTCCGAGCAATGGGCGGCACCCACGGCATCGGCCACACCCGCATGGCGACCGAAAGCGCCGTCACAACGCTCGGCGCGCACCCCTTCTCGACAGGTGCCGACCAGTGCCTCGTGCACAATGGCTCGCTGTCGAACCACAACAACCTGCGCCGCGAGCTCATCCGCGAAGGCATGTCCTTCGAGACCCAGAACGACAGCGAGGTGGCGGCAGCCTACCTCACGGCGGAAATGGCCAAGGGCAAGGATCTGGGCCAAGCACTCACCGGCGCGCTGGATGATCTCGACGGCTTCTTCACCTTCGTCGTCGGAACCAAGACCGGCTTCGGCGTGGTGCGCGACCCGATCGCCTGCAAGCCTGCCGTCATGGCCGAGACCGACCAGTATGTCGCCTTCGGCTCGGAATACCGCGCGCTCGTCAACCTGCCGGGCATCGAGACGGCCCGCGTCTGGGAGCCGGAGCCCGCGACCGTCTACTTCTGGGACCACGAGAAGGCCGCCTGAACCGCGACACACTAAGAAAGCTTGCTGAATGCCGACCTTCGATCTCTCCCATACCCCGCTTCGCGAACTGAACAGCGCCCTGCACAATCTCGGCGCCGGCTCGAACGACACCTCGTTCGAAGTCGTGAACCCGCGCGGCCACCATGCCGTCGCCGTCGGCATCGATGCGCCAGTGACGGTCGAGGTAAAGGGCTCGGTCGGCTACTACTGCGCCGGCATGAATGACGGTGGTACCGTCACCATCCATGGCTCTGCCGGCCCGGGTGTCGCCGAAAACATGATGTCCGGCACGGTGGTCATCGAGGGCGATGCGAGCCAGTATGCCGGCGCCACCGGTCGCGGCGGCCTGCTCGTCATCAAGGGCAACGCCGCCTCCCGCTGCGGCATCTCGATGAAGGGCATTGACATCGTGGTACACGGCTCGATCGGCCACATGTCGGCCTTCATGGGGCAATCAGGCCATCTCGTTGTCTGCGGCGACGCTGGCGAAGCCCTAGGCGACAGCATCTATGAAGCGAAGCTCTTCGTTCGCGGCTCGGTGAAGAGCCTTGGCGCCGACTGCATCGAAAAGGAAATGCGCCCGGAACATCTCGAAAAACTTGCCGAGCTGCTCGCCAAGGCAGGCGTGACCCATGCGAAACCCGAGGAATTCAAGCGCTACGGCTCGGCCCGCAAGCTCTACAATTTCAACATCGACAATGCCGACGCGTATTGAGGCGAGGACAGGCCATGAGCTATCACAACCCCTTCACCCCGCCGCGCAAGTCCGCCACCTTCGATGACCACACGCTGGCCGAAATTCGCCGCGCGGCCGCAACGGGCATCTACGACATTCGCGGCGGCGGCACCAAGCGCAAGGTCCCGCATTTCGACGACCTCCTGTTCCTCGGCGCCTCGATCTCGCGTTATCCGCTCGAGGGCTATCGCGAGAAATGCGACACCTCGGTGGTCCTCGGCACGCGCTTTGCCAAGAAGCCGATCGAGCTGAAGATCCCGATCACCATTGCCGGCATGAGCTTTGGCGCACTCTCCGGCAACGCCAAGGAAGCGCTGGGCCGCGGCGCGACGCTAGCCGGCACTTCGACCACGACCGGCGACGGTGGCATGACGGACGAGGAACGTGGCCACTCCGAAAAGCTCGTCTACCAGTATCTTCCCTCCCGCTACGGCATGAACCCGAAAGACCTTCGCCGTGCCGACGCAATCGAAGTCGTGGTTGGCCAGGGAGCCAAGCCTGGCGGCGGCGGCATGCTGCTCGGTCAGAAGATCTCCGACCGCGTCGCCCAGATGCGCAACCTGCCGATGGGCATCGATCAGCGCTCCGCCTGCCGCCACCCCGACTGGACAGGCCCCGATGATCTCGAAATCAAGATCCTCGAATTGCGCGAGATCACCGACTGGGAAAAGCCGATCTATGTGA
Source organism: Hyphomicrobiales bacterium (assembly GCA_900473805.1). Lineage (GTDB taxonomy): Bacteria > Pseudomonadota > Alphaproteobacteria > Rhizobiales > Rhizobiaceae > Allorhizobium. Next base: position 40,781 of record UCMS01000011.1, read on the forward strand.
AAGTCGGCGGCGCCCGCCCCTATTACGACACGGCGCTTGCGGTGAAGGCCGGCGCCGATGTCGTGGTTCTCGACGGGATGCAGGGCGGAACGGCCGCGACGCAGGACGTTTTCATCGAACATGTCGGCATGCCGACGCTTGCCTGCATCAGGCCAGCCGTCCAGGCGTTGCAGGACCTCGGCATGCACCGAAAGGTCCAGTTGGTGATCTCGGGCGGTATCCGCTCCGGCGCCGATGTCGCCAAGGCCTTGGCCCTTGGCGCTGATGCGGTGGCGATCGGCACGGCAGCCCTCGTCGCCATCGGTGATAACGACCCGAAATGGGAAGAGGAATACCAGAAGCTCGGCACCACAGCCGGCGCCTACGACGATTGGCATGAGGGCAAGGACCCGGCCGGCATTACCACGCAAGACCCGGAGCTCGCCGCTCGCCTCGACCCGGTCGCGGCCGGACGGCGGCTGGCCAACTATCTCAAGGTCATGACGCTGGAGGCTCAGACGATCGCCCGCGCCTGCGGCAAGAACAAGCTGCACAACCTGGAGCCGGAGGACCTCTGCGCGCTCACCATGGAAGCCGCCGCGATGGCCCAGGTACCCCTTGCCGGCACCAGCTGGTATCCCGGAAAGGGAGGTTTCTAACCACCTGAATGGCCGCATCCGACTCCCACGGATGCGGCCATTCTTCTTTCAACCGATGTGTCTCAATCCATAAAAACAGGGGAACGACGTGACACAGGATCTGGCAGGCTTCGCCAAGGAGCGAGGTATCAAATATTTCATGATCAGCTACACCGACCTCTTTGGCGCCCAGCGCGCCAAGCTGGTCCCCGCACAGGCCATCGCCGATATGCAGAAGGAAGGCGCAGGATTTGCCGGCTTTGCCACCTGGCTCGACCTGACGCCGGCCCATCCCGACCTTTTCGCCATCCCTGACGCCTCATCCGTCATCCAGCTGCCCTGGAAGCCGGAGGTCGCCTGGGTCGCTGCCGATTGTATGATGGAAGACGAGCCGGTCGCACAGGCACCGCGGGTCGTCCTGAAGAAACTGGTTGCGGAAGCCGCCGAACATGGCCTGCGGGTGAAGACCGGGGTCGAACCGGAATTCTTCCTGATCTCGGCTGATGGCGAAACGATATCAGATCAATACGATACCGCCGAGAAGCCCTGCTACGACCAGCAGGCACTGATGCGCCGCTACGATGTGATCGCGGAGATCTGTGACCACATGCTCTCAATGGGCTGGAAGCCCTACCAGAACGACCATGAGGATGCGAACGGCCAGTTCGAGATGAACTGGGAATACGACGACGCCCTGAAGACGGCCGACAAGCACTCCTTCTTCAAGTTCATGGTGAAATCCATTGCCGAAAAGCACGGGCTGCGCGCCACTTTCATGCCGAAACCCTTCAAGGGCCTCACCGGCAACGGCTGCCACGCACACATCTCCGTCTGGGATCTCGACGGTAAGGTGAATGCCTTCGCTGACAAGGACATGCCCTTCGGCCTCTCGGCCAAGGGCAAGACCTTCCTCGGCGGCATCATGAAACATGCCTCGGCGCTGGCCGCGATCACCAATCCAACGGTCAATTCCTACAAGCGCATCAACGCCCCGCGCACCGTCTCCGGCGCCACCTGGGCGCCCAACACCGTCACCTGGACCGGCAACAACCGCACACACATGGTCCGCGTACCCGGCCCCGGCCGCTTCGAACTGCGCCTGCCCGACGGCGCGGTGAATCCATATCTGCTGCAGGCGATCATCATCGCAGCAGGCTTGAGCGGCTTGAAAAGCAATGCCGATCCCGGCCCGCATTACGACATCGACATGTACCGCGATGGCCATACGGTGAAGGATGCGCCCCGGCTGCCGCTGAACCTCCTCGACGCGCTGCGGGCCTACGAGATGGACGAGCAGTTGCAGTCGGCCCTCGGCTCTGAGTTTTCAAAGGCCTACCTGAAGCTCAAGCATGACGAGTGGAACAGCTATTGCAGCCATTTCACCGCCTGGGAGCGCGCGACGACGCTCGACGTCTGAGCTCAAGCCTATACTGCCCGCTCAACCGACCCTATGCAGCGCCGTCGCAACCCGGTGGATGTGTTCGGCCCCAATGCCGCAGCAGCCGCCGATCATGGTGGCACCAGCGTCTGCCCATTCGCAGGCGAACCGTGAATAAACGTCACCCGTCAGGTCTTGGCGGGTGTCGTGCAGCCCCTCGTTGGCCGCCTTTTCCTCCGTATCGGTTTCGAACGCATTCGCGTAGACGCCGATTTTCAGATCAACACTCTTCTCAGCAAAGACGCTTGCCGCCGTTTCGACGGCCTTTTTCATCACTTCCGGTTTGGCGCAGTTGAACAGCAGTGCTGCTGCACCAGACCCGGCAGCCCACTCCGCGGCCGTCCTGACCGTTTCTCCCGAACGCAGCTTGGCCTCGCCGCCGGCAACCTGGGCTTCGTCATCGGCCAGTGTGAACGAGATCCAGAAGGGTTTGGGATGGGCCTTGATCGCCTCGCGCACGGCCTCGCCTTCCGCAATCAGGCTCAGCGTTTCGCCGAGCCAGACATCGACATGCGGGGCGAGATTGTCGACCAGCACCTTGAGGTAGTGTTGCACTCGCGACGGATCGAAATTCTCCGGTTCATAGGAGCCAAAGATCGGCGGCAGGGAGCCTGCGACCAGAACCTTGCGGCCGCTCGCATCCGCAGCCTCCCGGGCAAGACGCCCCGAAAGCGCGATCAGATCTGCCCCATCCCTGGCAAAACGCTCTTCGCCGATATGGAAAGGAACGAGCGCGTAGGAATTGGTCGTGACGACGTCAGCGCCGGCGGCAATGAATTCCTCATGCACCTGGCGAACGATCGCGGGGCTGTTCATCAGCGCCAGCGCCGACCATTCGGGCTGCTTGAGTTCGGCACCAAGCCGCAAGAGCTCGCGGCTCATGCCGCCGTCCAGGATAAGAGTGTCTGCCATGGGAAAATCTCCGTCAGATGCGGTCAGTGAGTGAGTGCCTGGTCGAGGTCGCCGATGATGTCATCAGGCGTTTCGAGGCCGATCGACAGGCGGAAGAGCCCGTCGCCGGCGTAGGCGCGGTAGTCTGCAAGCGACTCACCTGTGAGCCGATAGGTCGATGCCATCATCTCGTCCGTGTCCAGGAGGACGACGAGACTACGCTGATGGCCGAGCGAGAAGGCGTAGTGGACGACCCGAAGCCGTTCCGCGAGCCTGCTGGCCGTGGCCTTCGGATCACGCGTTCGAAAGCCGATCATGCCGCCGAAAATATCCATCTGGCGCTTGGCCAGATCGTGTTGCGGATGCGACGACAGACCGGGATACAGGACCCGCTCTACCTGCGGATGGCTCTCGAGGAAGCCGGCAACCGCCATCGCCGTGTCGGAGGCCATGCGCATGCGCGGATAGAGCGTGTCGATCCCACGCATGATCAGCCAGGCGGAGTGTGCCGAAAGGGTGGCGCCAAGATAGACCCCGGCCCGGCCACGGATCTGCGCCACGAGTTCGCGCCGACCGATGACGGCGCCGCCAAGCGCATCGCCATGCCCGTTGATGAACTTGGTCAGGGAATGAATGACAAGATCGACACCGAGTGACAGGGGGCGCGTGGCAACCGGCGTCGCGAAGGTGGAATCCACGGAAACCAGGAGACCGTTTCGGCGCGCGAGGGCCGAAAGTGCTGCAAGATCGATGACCCGCAGGATCGGGTTGACCGGGCTTTCGCAATGGATGAGCCGCGTGTTCGGCCGGATCGCCGCTTCGACCAGGTCGAGCCGCGCCATATTGACGGCCGTGACCTCGACACCGAATTCCGGCAGCACCCGCTGCGTCAGTTCCGCAGCCCCGGCATAACAGACGTCGGACACGATCAGGTGGTCACCGGCCTTCAGCAGCGTGAGCATCATCCCGGCGATCGCCGCCATGCCCGTCGCACTGGCAAGCGCATCCTCGCCGCCCTCGAGTGCCGCCAGCCGCTGCTCGAGTTGGCGGACGGTGGGATTGGTCCAGCGGGCATAGAGATAGGGGAGAGCCGCGAGGTCCTCCACGCCATCGGCTGAAAAGGCGCCGTCGCCCGGCATCAGCGCATTGTTGACCGACATCGAGATGTTGGGCGCAATCGCACCGGTTGTCGGATCGATGAGCAGACCAGCATCAACCGCGCGGGTCTCAGGACCAGCGGTGGACGGCAAGGCATGCGTGACGAAGGAATTCGACATGGCTGTTCTTTCGGGATCGCTCAGCGACGGATCGGCACCTGCGCCTCGACGATGCCGAAGGCACGGGTGATGATGGTGGTCAGCAGGACATAAAAGAGGGTCACGACGAGCAGTGGCTCATACACGAGGAGCGTATCCTGCCGTACCTTGTAAGCGACTGCATAGAGATCCATGACGGTAACCGTGAAGGCGAGCGGGGTTGCTTTCAGTTGCAGCACGACTTCACCGGCGATGGTGGGAAGAGCAGTACGGATGGCGCGAGGCAGCCAGATCCGACGCACCAGAAGGAAACGGCTCATGCCGAGCGCGCGGCCGGCCTCCAGCTCGCCCTTCGGCACCGAAAGCAAAGCGCCGCGCAGAACCTCCGCCTCATAGGCTGCATAGTTCAGCGTGAAGGATACGGCTGCGAAGAAGAACCCTTCCCTGAGCACAGGCCAGAGAAAACTCTGGCGCAGGCCGGGCACCATCGGCAGCAGCGAACCGATCCCGTAATAAAGCAGCCAAAGCTGGATGAGCAGCGGCGTTCCGCGAAACACCGTCGAGTAACCGCGCGCCAGATTGCGGGCGACGGGTCCGCCACTCACCATCGCAAAGGCCAGGCCGATCGCCAGGATGAAGCCGAAGACGACCGAGATGACGAGCAATGCCACTGTCTGGATGGCGCCGTCGATCAGAAGCGGCCAGTATTTTGTCAGCCAGTCGAAGGTCACAAGCGCCTCCTTACGTCATCAACCGCTGACCCCGGCGCACACGACGCTCGAGCCAGTGGAAGACCAGGTTGGAGGCAAGCGTGATGACGAGGTAGAGCACGGCCGCGGCCAGAAAGAACAGAAAATACTGCTTTGTGTTGGCGCCTGCGAGCCGGGTGGTCAGCGCCAATTCCTGGTAGCCGACGACCGCGACGAGCGCGCTGTCCTTGGTGACCGACATCCAGAGATTGGCCATGCCGGGAAGCGCATTGGGCAGGAGAGCCGGCAACGTGACCCGACGGAAGCGCAAAAAGGGTGACATGCCGAAAGCACGCGCCGCCTCGATCTGTCCCGCAGGAACAGCGAGAATGGCCCCACGCAGCACCTCCGTCATATAGGCGCCCTGGACGAAACCGAGAACGGCAACGGCCGCGACAAAACCATTGACTTCGACGGGAGGCATCCCAAGGGCGAGCAACAGGCGGTTCAGACCGTCTGTGCCGGCATAATAGAGACCGACGATCAGGATCAGTTCCGGCACCGCGCGAATGGTGCCGGTATAGAGCTTCAGAAGCAGACCAACGGGGCGGTTTCCCGAGAGCTTGCCCATGGCGCCGAAGAGCCCGAAGACGAGCCCGATCGCAAAGGCGGATGCCGAAATGGCGACCGTGGTGACCGCACCCGTCAACAGCGCGCCGCCCCAGCCAGGAGGCTCGAGCGCCAGCAATTGCCAGGCCGTCATTGATCCGGTCGCCATCTCGCCTGCTGCCCCCGCCGATTACTTGCCGTAGACGTCGAAGGTGAAATAGGCCTTCGTGATCTCGTCATACTTGCCCGAAGCGCGAACCGCAGCGATTGCCGCATTCAGCTTCGCCTTGAGTTCGGTGTCTTCCTTGCGCAGACCGCCACCGATGCCAACGCCGAGAACGGCCGGGTCATCCGCGACATCTCCCATGTCGGCGCAGCAATCTTTGCCGAAATCGGTCTTCAAGAAATCGGCAAGCGGGATGGCGTCGCCGAAGACATAGTCGATGCGGCCGGCGGCGAGATCCTGGAAGGCCTCGTCCAGCGTCTGGTAGGTCTGCTCTTCGGCCTTGTCGGCGAAATACTTCTTGAAATACTCGGACTGAACGGTGGAGACCTGGATGCCGATGGTCTTCCCCTCCACGGCTTCCGGCGAAGCACCCAGCGTCGCGTCCTTCGGTCCGATCAGCTTGCTCGGCGTGTTGTAGTACTTATCGGTGAAATCAATGGTCTTCAGGCGCTCATCGGTGATCGACATCGACGACCAGATGACGTCGAATTTTTTCGTCTGCAGCGCCGGGATCAGACCGTCCCACGAGACATCAACAATCGAGCAGGTCTCTTTCATCTCGGCGCAGACCGCGTTCATCAGATCGATTTCCCAGCCCTTCCAGCTGCCCGATGCATCCTTGGCGAAGAAGGGCGGATAGGCCTCGTTCATGATGCCGAAGCGGACTTCGGCCTGTGCCGTCACGGCGGTTGCGACAAATGCTGCCCCGGCGAGAAGAAGAGAAAAGAGTTTCATGGCGGATTGTCCCCTTTGAGTGGATGGTGTTCGGATGGACCGGTCAGAAGCCTGCAGCACGACCGGACAGACTGCGGGTGAATTCGCGGCAGCGGGCGCTGGTCGGATCGCCGAACACGCGCTCCGGCGGCCCTTCCTCCTCGACACGGCCGCGATCGAGAAACATGACATGGCTTGACACATCGCGGGCAAAGGCCATCTCATGCGTAACCAGGAGCATGGTGCGGCCTTCTTCTGCGAGATCGCGAATGACCTTCAGAACTTCACCCACCAGTTCGGGATCGAGCGCCGACGTCGGCTCGTCGAACAGCATGACCGCCGGATCGACGCAAAGCGCGCGCGCAATCGCCGCGCGCTGCTGCTGCCCCCCGGAGAGAAACGCCGGATAGGCATCGCGTTTGTCGTAGAGCCCGACCTTGGCAAGCAATGCTTCCGCCTTGTCGATCGCTTCGCGGCGCGGGACCTTCAGAACATGAACGGGCGCTTCGATGACGTTTTCCAGGACGGTGCGGTGGGCCCAGAGATTGAAGCTTTGAAACACCATGCCGAGCCCGGTGCGCAACCGCTCCAGTTGCTTGCGGTCTGCGGCCTCCAGACCGCCCTTGCGCGATGGCTTCAGGCGCAACTCTTCGCCGCCGACGATGATCCGTCCTTTGTCCGGCGTTTCAAGCAGGTTGATGCAGCGCAGAAAGGTGCTTTTTCCAGAGCCGGACGATCCGATCAACGAGATAACGTCCCCGCGTTTCGCGGTGGCCGACACGCCCTTCAGAACCTCCAGAGGACCGAAACTCTTGTGGAGGTCGGTTACGGAGAGCGCAGCGCTGTCGATTGTTGTCATCGGGGTCCTTCAGTCACGCGGATGGTGCAAGACCATAGATGGGCATCCGCGCCTGTTTTCTTCGCATTTCTTGCCTTTTGTGCGGAATTCCCGCAGAAAGACGCAGCCGGCGCACGTGATCGGCGCGGGCGCCCGCAAGCGTGCTTCCCGAGCGCGGAACGGCCGCCCGACGAGTTGAGGAGAAGACAGCCATGGTCGAACAACTGGATCAATTCGATCGCAGCATTCTCGATCTCCTGCAGCGGGATTGCCAAATGAAGGCCGAGGCGATTGCCGACAAAGTCGGTCTGTCGCCATCCGCCGTGCAAAGGAGACTGAAACGGCTGCGATCCGACGGCATTATCACCGCCGAGATTGCTGTTGTCGCCCGCAAGGCAACCGACTACCCGATGACCTTCATCACCGGCATGGAAATCGAGCGCGACAACTATGATGCACTCGCCCGCTTCCGCGCCTGGGCCGACAGGCAGGACAACATTCAGCAGGTGTATTATGTGACTGGCCAGGTTGACCTTGTCGCCATCATCACGGCCCGCGATGTCGAGCATTACGACGACATCAGCGCGCAGCTGATGTCGGAAAACCCGCAGATCAAGCGCATGAACACCAATGTGGTTTTGCGCGACATCAAGATCGGTCTGCAAATCCCGATAAAGCCGTAAGCGCTACCGATCCCGATCGGGCAGGAACGGCCCCTGCCTCCAGACGATCGCCTTTTCGTGACGCTCGATGATCGTCTTCAGGTCTTTGAACGCCCGCACAATGTGCTCCTGGAACTTCCGGCTTGCCGGATTGGGATAGGCTTTGCGGCGCGTGATGATACCCAGCGTCCGTTCCGGCTGAGGAATGTCGACGGGCACAATCGAAATCTTGTCCTGCCCGCGAAAGGAAAAGACCACCGAATGCGGCAGGATCGCCAGCGCATCGGTGGAGGCGACATAGTTCAGCACCGACAGAAGAGACCCGCCGGAATAACGGATCGCGAGTTCCGAGATCCCGAGCGTGATCAGGATGTTATGTAGGTCGAGCACAAGCGGCGAGCCCGGCAGCGGCGCGACCCATGGATAGGTTACGATATCTTCGATGCTGAGCGTGCGCTTGCGCAGCAGCGGATGACCGACCGCGCAGGTCAATACATTGCGCCCCGGCAGGAGCGGCTGAAATTCGAAATCGGCCCTGAGTTCGGCGCTGCCGATCGGGGTGATCGCCATGTCGATCTGGCTGGATTCGAGTTCGTTCAACAGGTCGGGCATATTGCCATAGGACTGCTCGACAAGGATGTCGCGCTCCCGCATCTGGAAGGAGCCGATCATCTGGGAGATGACAGCGTCCATGAAAAAGGGAACGCCGCCGACCTTGATCCGTCCCGACGTCCCGGACTGAAAGCTGCGCACGATGTCCACCGCTTTGCGCGAGGCAAGCAGGATCGAGCGCCCCTGAATCGCCAGCTGTTGACCGAGCGGCGTCAGTTGCATCGGCCGTTTGCCCGGAATGAACAGGGGTTCGCCGACTCGTCGTTCCAACATCGACAGCGTGCGCGACACGGCGGGCTGCGTCATGCCCAGCATGGCAGCGCCTTCGGTGACGCCCCCGGTTTCCGCGACGGCCGCCAGTTGCACGAGATGTCTCTCATCGATTTTCATAGCAATTTGCTATATCGGACATAAGCAATTTTATCAACAGAGCCTGTCGGACGCTGTATCTTCTGCGTGCATGGGGAACATCCTGCAGGAATGACGGGCTCGAGAGATACGCGCAGCAAGCTGCGGTATGGGAGACGATTGCAGCCGGTCTTCGCGTTCCAGGCTGTTTCCTGGTGCTTCGTGTCTGCGGACCCTGCTTGTCCGCACGACGGCATTTGGAGGAGGAAAACCATGTCATACATTTCCGGCTATCACCATCTGACGCTGAGTACCGACGGCGCACAGGAGGATTATGACTTTTACACCAAGACGCTGGGTCTCCACTCGATCAAGCGTACGGTCCTCTTTGACGGTGTGATCCCCGTCTACCACCTGTATTACGGCGCCAAGAATGGCGACCCTTCGACCATCGTCACCACCTTCCCGTTCCGAAAGCCGGGCATTTACGGCAAGCGCGGCACCAACCAGTCGAAGATCATCCAGCTATCGATCCCGCGTGGCTCCTCGGAATTCTGGGTCAACCGGCTGAACGAGCGCGGCATCAAGGCCTCGATGACCAGCCGTTTCGGCATCACCCGCGTCGCGCTCGCGCATCCCTGCGGCATCGAGCATGAACTGGTGGAAAGCCCGGCGGATACGCGCGAGCCGATCACCAATGAAAAACAGGGCATCGGCCCGCACCATGGCATCCGCGGCATCTATGGCGCCGCCGTAGCGGTGTTCGACCGAACCTCGATGGACGATTTCCTGACGATCGCCATGGGCATGAAAAAAGAAGCCGACAGCGACGAGGGGCTGATGTTCTCCGTCCCCAATGCCGGCGGCCCCTCCAGCATGGTGGAAGTCATCCATCAGCCGACGGGTCCCCAGGGCACCTGGACCCTTTCGGGCGGCACCATCCATCACCTTGCGCTGAATACAGGCAACGAAGAGAACCAGCTGAAGCTCAAAGCCCATATCGAAGGCCTAGGCTTCACCGACGTTTCCGATCAGAAAGACCGAAACTACTTCAAATCCTGCTATGTCCGCTCGCCCGGCGGCGCACTCTTCGAAATCGCCTGGTCGGTCGAAGGAGGTTGGGCAAAGGATGAACCGGCCGATGCGATCGGCACGACCCTCGTCTTCCCGCCGTGGTTCGAAGACCGCAGGGAGGAACTGATCGCCGGCCTCGAACCTGCCGACTTCTGAGGAGGAAGTCGGCATGGCAACCCATGGCGAGCCGCATCGCTGCGGCGTATCCCCGGCCGAGGCCGAGGTTCTCTGCGTCTTCGTCCACGGGCGCACTCAGTCGCCCGAAGACATGATGGAGCAGGTCATTGGCCGGCTCTCCGTTGGCCGGGTATCCTATTGCCTGCCGCGGGCCGAAGGAAACAGCTGGTATGCGGCACGCGCGACCGACGCCCTTCTCGACGGCACGCGGACCGAACTGGGCCTGTCCCTCGACTACCTGCATGCCTTGATCGAGGACATCCGAGAGCGTGGCGGCCGCGACAAGCCGCTCCTGCTCGGCGGCTTCAGCCAGGGGGCCTGCCTGTCGCTGGAATATGCAATGAAATTCGGCCCGTGGAACGGCGCCATGGTCAACCTGACCGGCTGCCGTGTCGGTCAGCCCACGGACGCGAGGCCCACCGCCGATCTCGACGGCCTGCCGGTTTATCTCACCGGGTCGGACCAGGATCCCTGGATCCCGGTCTCGGCCTTTGCCGAAGCTTCCGAAGCGCTTGGGAGGGCGCGGGCGAGGCTTCGGTGCGAACTCTTCCCCGGGCGCCCACATCAGGCCTCCGGGATGGAGGTCGCGGCCCTTGACGCGATACTGACGGACCTTGCAGCCGGCAGTCGGCCTTTTGGCCGCATCGCCGCCTGAGAACCAAACATCAAAAAGGGGAGGACAGCATGATCACGCGCAGAAAACTCTTGAAGGCAACCGCAGCAGGCACCCTCGCTTATGGGTTCGGTGGGCTGGCGGCCCCCGCCATCGCCCAAGGCGCCAAAATCAGGATCGGCTACGTCAGTCCGCAGACGGGCCCCTTGGCAAGCTTCGGTGAAAGCGACGCCTATAACATCGCTTCGTTCCTGGCGACCGAAGCAGGCAAGAATTTCGAAGTCATCGTCAAGGACAGCCAGTCCAACCCGAACCGTGCCGCAGACGTCGCCAAGGAACTGATCCTGTCTGACGAGATCAACCTGATGCTCGTCGCATCCACGCCGGAAACCACAAATCCGGTTGCGACCACTTGCGAAGCGGAAGGTGTCCCCTGCATCTCGACGAAGGCGCCCTGGCAGCCCTGGTTCATCGGACAGCAGGGTAATCCCGGCGACCCGCAGAGCTGGAAACCCTTCGACTTCGCCTACCACTATTTCTGGGGTCTGGAAGATGTCATCGCAGTCTTCACCAATATGTGGAGCCAACTCGACACCAACAAAAAGGTCGGGGGACTGTTTCCCAACGATGCGGATGGCAATGCCTGGGGCGACCCGAATGTGGGACTGAAGCCGGGTCTCGCGCAGGCGGGCTTCGAACTCCTCGATCCCGGCCGCTACCAGAACCTGACGGACGATTTCACCGCTCAGGTCAACGCGTTCAAGGATGGTGGCTGCGACATCGTCACCGGCGTGGTCATCCCACCTGATTTCACCACCTTCTGGAATCAGGCGAAACAGCAGGGCTTCACGCCAAAGGCTCTGACGGTGGCAAAGGCGATCCTCTTCCCGCAATCGGTCGAGACTTTGGGACCGGCGGGCCACAATCTGTCGTCTGAGGTCTGGTGGTCCGCCCAGCATCCGTTCAAATCGTCACTCACCGGCCAGAGTGCCGCCGACCTCGCTGCCGACTTCACCGCCAAGACGGGACGCCCCTGGACCCAGCCGATCGGCTTCATCCATTCGCTGTTCGAAATGGCAACCGATGTCATGGGCCGCGTCAGCGATGTGACCGACGCGGAAGGCGTGGCCGCAGCGATTGCCGCCTCCAAGGTCGATACGATCGTCGGCCATGTCGAGTGGAACGGTCAGGGCGTCCCGCCCTTTGCTGCAAAGAACGTCACCAAGACACCGCTGGTCGGCGGTCAGTGGCGCCGCAAGGACGATGGCACGTTCGACCTCGTCATCGTCGACAACAAGACCGCGCCAAACATTCCAGCTGCCGGCAAGATGGAAGCTCTCAGTTGATTAAGGCGGCATAACTGAGATGACCGCGCCGGGCTGCGTCCCGGCGCGGAACGGCCCATGGAGCACGGTTACGTTTCCCAACTGCAACACACGGCGAGCGCGGCATATGTGCCATGCGTCATAAGTCTTGCCCGGCACGGCGGGACTGCCCTATATGGCCCGATGACGACTGATTCAAAGATATTCGTCGGCCTCCGGTCGACAAAGAAAAAGCCTGTAGCGCAACGCGTTGAAAGCGGTCCCAAGTGCCAATGGGACGGATGCGAAAAGCATGGCGGCCACCGCGCACCCGTCGGCTGCGATGGCGATGGCCTTTACCTGCTCTTCTGCCAGGAGCATGTGAAGGAATACAACAAGGGCTACAACTACCAGACCAGCCTGTCCGATCCGGTTACGGCGCGCTATCAGCGGGAAGCCGCAAGCGGAGCCCGCGCGACCGTTGGCACCGCGACGACGCAGTCGAAGGAAATACCCCTGCCGCTGAAGACCCGCTCCGGTACGGCCAAGGCGATCAACGCCCGAAAGAGCGCCGCCGAACGGCAGGCAGCCGCAGCAGATCTGCAGCGTCGCAAGCTGAAGGTTCTTGAAGCAAAGGCCTTTGAAAAGCTCGATCTCTCGCCCGAGGCGACACCGGAAGAGATCCGGCGACGCTACAAGGAGCGGCTGAAAATCTACCACCCGGACGTCAACCAGGGCGACCGGGACTCGGAAGACAAGCTCCGCGCTTCGATCGATGCCTACAAGATCCTCAAGTTGAACGGCTTCTGTTGAAGTCAGGACCCTTTTGCTGCGGCGGAGCGTTTGCCAAAGCGATAGAAAAGGTTTGGCTCGGCGACGATGAACACGTCGCCGTCGGGACCGACTGCGACGCCTTCGGCCTGAGCGATGGAGGCGGAAAGTCCATTCATGCCGCGCCAAAGCGGCAGACAGCTCAGAACCGTTCCATCTGAGGCAAACTCCACCAGAATCCGGGACATGTGACTAAGCAGGATCAGGTTACCGGTCTTCTCGTGTAGCGACGCAGACGACAGATCGAGCATGAAAGCGCCGGCAATCCCACCAGGTTTCCATTCACCGACGTCAAGTCTCATCCCCGAAGCGTCAGAACCCAACCCCTCCACGAACAGGACACGGGCGGGGAACATTTCCTGCGCGACATAGAGTCGGCTGCGTTGGGCATCCCATGAAAGCCCCTCGAAACCCATGTTGTTCACAACACCCACATTCAGGCTCAGACGATCGCCTCCCTCTGCCGTCACCCGGGCCGCGTCACGCCCGATGGAGATCCAGTGCAAGCTCTGGTCGCGTTCGCTGGAAACGATGAAGCGGTCACCCTCGACATGGGTGAGGCCCTCCGGATCCTTCACGCCATTGAGGTCGACCATGCGCAGCAGTTTTCCGTCCGTCGAAAGCTCGACGATCCGAGGCGGCCGATTGGCAACAGCGAAGAGAGTTCCTGTCGTCGGAGAATAGGTGAGACCGGAAATGTCCCGACTGAGCCCGGTGATCGTCCGCGCCTGGACTTCAGCCTCATAGTCTCCGAGCGAGAGCGTCGGGCCGGCGGGTGGCGCAGCGAACACCAGGGTTGCCTGGAAATAGGCGAGTGCCGGCAATCCCGAAATCCAGACAGCGGCGCCGACGGCCACGAAGAGGAAGAGCGCGATCGCCTTGCGACGTAATCTCGGGCGACCGGAGCCTGTGAGCCAGCCACGCTTGGCGAACCTAAGAGATGGCATGCTGCACAGCCTCAAATCCGGAAACTCGAAAGAAGCCGGCACAAGTCAAACCACTTGGCAGATTGTTCCACCCTTGGGCGCATTCCGTAACCATTTCAACTCTGCCTGACAATCCCGCGCATTTCGCCGCGACAAAACCAGCCCCCGTAGACTTCAGGCAGGCTATCGGCGGCTGAGAACTACGTCATTGTCCGACAGCTTCACGGCTATTTTTTGCAACGTTCCTCGCCACCGCCTGCCGACGGCGATCTCGATAGGCGACAAATTGGGTATCAGCGATCACACCGACAAGGATCACGGCACCCATCACCGCAAAGTTGAGCGAGGACGGGATGCCGAGCAGGTTCACAAGGTTCTGAAGCACCTGCAGCAAAACGACACCGAGCACAACACCGACGATAGACCCCTCCCCGCCGCGCAGCGAAAACCCACCCAGAACGGCGGCGGCAATGCCGTAAAGTTCATAGAAATTGCCGTGCGACGATGGCTGGACGGACTTCGTATACATCGCAAAGAATACTGCCGAGACGCCAGTCAGGAACATGCAGAGCATGTAGGCACACAGAATAACGCGCCGCGTATTGATCCCGGAATAGCGCGCCGCCTCTTCATTCTTGCCAACCGCCATCAGATGGCGTCCGAAAACCGTCCTGTGCAACAGGGCCCATGCCAGGATGGCGAAGACGGCAAAGGCAATGACCGAATGCGGTATGCCCGCCGTGCGACCGACGAACAGATACTCCAGCATCGGCAGATCGGTCCCGAAGGTGAACCCGGCGGTCCCGTCCTTGGTGTAGAAGCGAGCGACGCCGCGATAGATCAGCAGTCCGCACAGCGTCACGACAAAAGGCTGCAGCTTCAGTCGGGTGATCAGCCAGCCATGCAGAAGACCGATCAGGACGGACAGTAGCATGACGATGATGAGCGCCACTGGCCAGGGCACGCCGTAGGAGGCAATCAGGTCAATGAAGATGACCCCGAGCAGCGCGATGACCGAACCGATCGACAACTCGATCCCGGCCGTGACGATGACGAAAGCCTCTGCAATGGAGAACAGTCCGAACAGCCCAATCAGGTTGGCGGTGTTTGCAAGATTGATCGGGGAGAGGAAGCGCGGATTGACCGCAGCGACGATCGCCCCGACGGTCACCACGAGAACGGCAAGCCCGATGTCTTTCTTGTGCATGTGCCCTTCCTTTACTCGACGGCAAGCCGGAGAACGGCTTCCTCGCTGACATCTTCACGTTCCAGCACTCCGGCGATCACACCACGGCGCATGACCGCGACCCGTGTCGACACACCGATCACTTCCTCCATGTCGGAGGAGATCATGAGGATAGCGCACCCCTCCGCAGCCAACTCACGCATGAGACGGTAGACTTCGGCCTTGGCACCAACATCGATGCCGCGCGTGGGTTCATCAAGAATGATCAGCCGGGGTTCAAGTCCCAGCCATTTGGCCAACACCACCTTCTGCTGGTTGCCGCCCGAGAGTTCGCCGACCGGTCGATCCAGCCGCTTCGCCTTGATTGCCAGCCGCTCGCGAAATTCCTCCGCAATCCGACGCTCGGTCACCTCGTCAACGAAACCGTGCTTGGCCAAAACCTCCAGCCTCGGCATCACGATATTCCCGCAGATCGAGAAGTCGAGAAACAGACCTTCCGTCTTCCTGTCCTCTGGCACGAGGCAGATACCAGCCCCGATCGCAGCCTGCACGGAACCCGGCTCGACCGTCTGCCCACCGATCTCCACCTGTCCGGCCACAACCGGGTCGATACCGAACAAGGCGCGCGCAAGCTCGGTGCGACCCGCGCCGACCAATCCGGCCAACCCCAGAATTTCGCCGCTGCGGATGACGAGATCGACGGTCGCGTCCGGATAGGTCGCGGTCCGGAGGCCAACCGTCTGCAGCACGATCGCCCCACCCTCGCGATCCGGTGGCACATAGAACTGCTTGACGTCGCGTCCGATCATCAGCCGCACCATCGCATCCTTGCTGATGGCGTCACGCGGCAGTTCTCCGGCATTGCGACCGTCCCTGAGGCCGACGACCCGATCCGCCACCTCAGCCACTTCCGCCAGCCGATGGGTAATGAACAGGATGGCGACCCCCTCGTCGCGAAGCCGCCGGATGACTGCGAGCAATCGCTGTGTTTCCGAAAGCGTAAGGCTTGATGTTGGCTCGTCGAGAATGAGCAGACGCACATTGATCGACAACGCCTTGGCGATTTCCAGCAATTGTTGATCCGCGAGAGACAATCCGGACACGGCCGTAGAGGCGGTAAAACGTGCGCCGAGCATGTCCAGCAGCGGGCGAACTCGGTCTTCCATTGCCTTGCGGTCGATGAAGCCGAAGGGACCGCTATGGATCTCACGCCCCAGCAGGATATTGCCGGCAACGTCCAGATTGGCGAAAGGATTGAGTTCCTGGTGAACGAAGGCGATGCCATGCGAGACCGCCGCCGCCGGCGCCATCTCGGTCACGGGGACGCCATCGATGACAATGTGCCCCTCGTCGGGCGCGATGGTACCGCCAAGCACCTTCATCAGGGTCGACTTGCCTGCCCCGTTTTCGCCGATCAGTCCGACGACCTCCCCTCCGCGGATGGACAGGGATACACCGTTCAGCGCAACAGCGCTTGGATAGACCTTGGTGATCCCGACGAGGTCGAGAGCGATAGGGGTATCGGGGGACATTCGTGATGCTCCTCGGCAGCAGAACACTGGTCTGCGCGGACACGTGGTCCGCGCAGACCGCGGGTATCGACGGCACCGGATCAGCCGCCGATACGCTCCTTGAGCTGCTTTTCGAAGGCATCGACATTGGCCTTGTCGATCACCTGCGTCGGCACGATGATCAGCCCGTCGGCAGGAACCTGCGACTTGTCGCCTTTCACATAAGCCGCCATCAGCTTCATGCCTTGATAGCCCCACTGATAGGGATCCTGGACGACCGTTCCGGCAAAGCTGCCCTCACGGACTGCACCAAGGGTGATCGGGTCTTCGTCAAAGGCGATAACGGTGATCGCGCCGAGTTTGCCCGCCGCCTGGAGCGCTTCGTAGATCTTCGGCGGATTATAGGAATAGAAGCCGACCATGCAGTCGATGTCCGGGTTCGCGGCCAGCACGTCGTCGACATTCGAGCGCGCGCGGGCAAAGTCCACATCATCGCCGCGCACGTCGACGAGTTCGATACCCTTGCCGTCGACAGCCTGCCGGAAGCCGTCGATGCGCTCCTTGGCATTGTCGGCACCGAGGAAACCGACGAAGCCCATGCACTTGCCTCCCTTAGGCAGCGCCTTCACGGCGATTTCGCCGGCCTGGATGCCCGCTTTGGTGTTGGAGGAACCGAGATAGGCAATGCGCTTCGACTGTGGTGCATCGCTGTCCGTCGTGAACAGCGGGATCTGCGCGGCGATTTTGTTGAACGCATCAACCGAATTCTTCGGATCGACCGACGAAATCATGATCGCATCGGTGCCGGCGGCCACCAGATCGTCCATCAGCGCGTTTTGCAGCGCTGCGGTCCCTTGAGCCGGGTAGCGGAACTGCAGCTCGAAATCGGGGAGCTCCGCCTGCGCCGCCTTGACGCCGGCTTCCGCCAATTTCCAGAAGTCGGAAGCTGCGTTCACGACGAAAGCGAGTGCCTGTTTCTCCTGCGCCAAAACCGGCGACGCCGCGAGTGTGAGAGCGGCCGCAAGAGCCGTGATCGATAGTCTCTTCATCTTATCCTCCCGCAACCCTCTCCACGGGCTGCCATCATGTTGAACGGCAGCATGCGGGACGGCCCCTCCCGGACCGTCCGCATGCCGATTGAATGGCTCGGAGAGCATGGCTCCCAAGCCGTCACATCAGTTGTCCTTGCAGAAGCCCGGGTCTTCCGTGTTGCAGACGTCGAGACCGGTAAACAACGGGTCATCGACCTTCTCGCCCTTTATGAGCTGGATCATCACGTCGGGCGCCTTGTAGCCCATTTCGAACGGCCGCTGGCCAACCTGGGCATGGCTACGGCCCTCCCGGAAGGCCTGCGTCTGCGGTGGCAGGGTATCGCCGGCAACAATGATCAGGTCCTTGGACTTGAGTTTGTCCATCACCTGATCGGTCACCTGCGTATAGGCCTGCGGCGCAAACTGTGCCCAGCCGCCGATCAGGATGAAGGCGTCGAGATCCGGATGCGCGGTAAACACGTCCGACATCTGCTGGTTGGCGAGATCGGCCTGGTCGTTCGTATAGACCGGGCAGCCCTCGATCTCCGTCCAGCCGTTCTGGCCGGTCAGACGCTCGACATCCTTCGCACCCGCGATGGTGTCGCGGAAACCCTGGGCGCGAGCATTGATGTTGGCCGCTGCGACGTTGCCGAGCTGCAGGCAGACGGAGCCACCCTCTGCTTTCAACTTCTTCGCCTCTTCTGCCATCTTGACGCCCATCAGATAGTTGTCCGTACCCAGATAGGTCTTGCGCAGGTCATGGTCCTTTTCGAGAAAATCAGCGTCGACGGTCATGACCGGAACGGATGGCGCGATCTCGCGGACGCGGTTTGCCATGGCCGGCGCATTCGACGGCGAGATGGCGATCGCCGCCACGCCGCGGCTCAAGAGATCGTCGACGATCTGCACTTCGCCCGCCTCGTCGGCCGAAGATGCCGGGCCCGTATAGAGGCATTCGTATTCGCTGTCGGGGTTTTCAGAGAGCCACTTCTTGCAGCCCAAATTGATCTGCTCGAAGAACGGGTTGTCGAGACCCTTGACGACGATCGCCAGCGTCTTCTTTCCTTCGGCAGCGCTTTCCCCGGCCAGCGCCATGAGAACAGGTATTGCAGTGAATGCCAGATAACGCATTTTCATTGCTCTTCTCCTCCTCCAAATTGCCGGCGAAAGCCCTCCTGCTCAGCCGGGATACCAGACGATGCGCGGATCATCTGCCGCGCGCCGATAATTCCAGGCTCGCTCCACGAGCGCGTCGAGATCGACCTCGGGCCTCCACCCGAGGATTTTCCGCGCCTTGGAATTGTCGAGCCAGTTGCTGTGGAACGGCGTATCGATCTCGGCCGGCTTTAGACCGGCGACAGCCCTCATTCGCTCAGAAAGGCGGCCGTAATCGACGGGCTCGTCCATGGCGATGTTGAACAGCTGACCGAAGGCCCGAGGATTGTCGATCGAGGACAAGATTGCCCGCACGAGATCGTCCACATGAATGAAGCTGCGCTTCAAATATCCGCCACGCGCATCGCGCATGACCGGAAAGTACCCGCCCTTGCTAAGCTCTTCGTGCCGCCGCGGACCGACCAAGCTCGACCACGGCGGTCCACCAAACTGCTCCTCTCCAAGCGCAAAAGCATGACGGAAATCGTCTTTTTCCATGATCCAAGGTGCGCGGAGTGTTGTCCATTTGAGACCGGACTGGATGCCGACCTGTTCGATCATCACCTCTTCGAGAACCTTCGTCAGGGCGTAGACGCCGGGATAGGCGCGAAGCGGCGACTGCTCGGTGATCGGCTCCGGATAATCCTGAAAGATGTGCCCAACGACGCAATCGCCACTCAACAGGATGAACTGCCTGGCGTCATCAAGCCGACAGAAGCGATCGAGCAGCAGATAAAGCCCCTTCAGCGCCACGTCGATCGCCTGCTCCGGTGTCTCCTTGACCGCAGCCAGATGCAGGACATGCGTCACGCCGCTGAGCGCAGCCGACACCACTTCGGGATCCGCCACCGACCCCTTGACCACCGAAAGCCGTTCCCGTGGCTCGATCACCCGGTTGTTACACAGGGCCACGACGCTCCAACCCGCAAAGCGCGGGTCTTGCAGGAAGGCGGGCAGAAAGGCCTGCCCCACCTTTCCGGTGGCGCCCGTAACAAGCAACCTCATTCCACGCCTCCCTGGCTCCCTCATTCCCTGGTTGCTGGAATTAATATTTAGTAATAATATTAAGTCAAGCATCATTAATATCATGCCTGTCGTTGACCACCCGGGAGGCAAGCGGCATTCTGATGCGGGAGGAGAACACGATGGGGGAGGAACACGCGTGTCGCGTCTCACTTTGCATGGAATTTCAAAAAGTTACGGCGCCATCCAGGCCTTGTCTTCGGTCGCCTTGTCGATCGAACCGGGGGAGGTTCTGGGTTTGATGGGAGACAATGGCGCTGGCAAGAGCACGCTTGTGAAGATCATCGCCGGCAACTTTCCGCCCACCACCGGGGAGATCATGATCGACGGAAAACCAGTGAGCTTCTACAACCCGCGCGATGCTCAGAAGGAAGGGATAGAGGTCGTCTATCAAGACCTCGCGCTGTGCGACAACCTCTCGGCCGCCTCCAATGTCTTCCTGGGGCGCGAGGCGACGAAACGGCTGGGACCCTTTCGATACGTCGACTATGGCCACATGAACAGGGTCGCTGCAGACCTGTTCCGACAACTCAAATCCGAAACCCGCCCGCGCGATCTGGTGCGACGCATGTCCGGCGGCCAAAGACAGGCCGTAGCGATCGCGCGCACCCTCCTCTCAAAGCCCAAGATCGTCATGATGGACGAACCGACGGCAGCGATCTCCGTGCGCCAGGTGGCGGAAGTGCTGGATGTCATTCGGCGACTTCGCGATCAGGGCATCAGCGTGATTCTGATCAGCCACCGCATGCCCGATGTCTTCGGCGTTTCCGATCGCATCGCCGTTCTGCGTCGGGGCGAACTCGTGGCAAACAAGAAAGCAGCCCAATCCTCGCCCGAGGAAGTGACCGGACTGATCACCGGCGCAATAGAAACCGCGTGAGGAGAGGATAAAAACGATGACCACTCTGGAAGACGTCATTTCGAGAAGCGAACACAGGAACTGGCTGTCGCGTGTCGCGAGCCTCCAACTGTTCTGGGTTTTTCTCGCCGCCATCCTCGCCTGTCTTGCCTTGACATTCCTGACAGACGCCTTTGCCAGCGAGCGCAATCTGTTCAACGTCGCGCGTAACTTCGCTTTCGTCGGCATCATCGCCATCGGCATGACGGCCGTCATCGCCTCTGGCGGGATCGATCTTTCAGTAGGATCATCGGTCGTGCTGAGTGCCATGGTCATCAGCGTCACGATGGCGGAAGGCGCCCCCTTCCTGCCGGCAGCTTTGATGGCCCTGGGTGCGGCCCTTCTCGTCGGATTGCTGAACGGCGTGCTGGTCGCTTATGCCGGCATGCCACCCTTCGTCGTGACACTCGGAACGCTCTCGGCCGCGCGTTCGCTCGCCATGGTGCTCTCCGACAACAAGATGATCTGGGACTTTGGCCCCGACCACAACATCCTGATCTGGGTCGGGGGCGGATCCACGTTCGGCATACCGCACCCCCTGTACGTCCTCGCCGCAATGACGATTATAATGTCACTCGCCTTCAAGTGGACGCGCTGGGGCCAACACCTCTTCGCCATCGGCAGCAGCGAGAACGCGGCTCTGCTGACCGGCATCCCGGTGCGGCGCATGAAGGTCAGCATCTATATGTTCTCGGCATTCACCGCAGGCCTTGCCGGCATACTGATGGCCGGCTGGCTTGGCAGTGTGACGACCAATCTCGGCCAGGCCATGGAACTGACGGTAATTGCGGCCGCGGTCATCGGCGGGGCAAACCTGGCGGGCGGAGAAGGCAACGCGCTGGGCGCCGTCGTCGGCGCACTGTTGATAGAAGTGATCCGCAACTCCCTGATCCTGCTAGGCATCTCGACATTCTGGCAAGGAATGTTCATAGGTACGTTCATTGTGGTTGCTGTCGCGTTCGACCGGATCAGGCATTTCAGGTCCTGACATCCGTTCCGACCTGCGGCAAACACGGTGTTCGTCATGGAGAATGCCTTGAAACCGACGATGATGGATGTAGCGGCACTGGCGCGCGTTTCGCAGGCGACCGTGTCGCTCATTCTGAACGGCAGTTCCGGGGCCCGCTTCAGCGAAGCCACCCGAAAACGCGTCTTCGACGCCGCTGAACAGCTCGGCTACCGACTGTCCAACAAATCGGCGGCGCCCGCCAACACGGGCAGCCGGGTCATCGTCTTCGTCGTCGATGAACTGACCACCGACCCCTGGATGGCCATGGCGTTTGAAGGCGCGCGCGAAAAGGCGCTGGAGCTGGGAATCATCGTCACCCTCGGCGTCTTCCGCAAGGGCGAGGATCCGGATGGCGGCATCTTCTCCGTCTGCGACGGACAGGTGCTGGTCGGCTATATCTTCGGCACGATTTTGACCCGCAAGATCGAGCCGCCCGAACCGTTGTTCCGCGCCCCGTCGGTGCTCGTCAACTGCTACGACCAGCAGCGCCGGCTGGCATCGATTCTCCCCGGCGACGTTGCCGGCGGCCGGGCTGCGACCGAACGGCTGATTGCCGCCGGTCGCAAGCGCATTGCCCTCATCAACGGGCAGGAAGGCCTGGACAATCCACGCGACCGGTTGCGCGGCTACAAGCAGGCGCTGGCCAGCAACGACATCACCTACGACCCCGATCTCGTTCACTACGGCAACTGGGAGCCCTCTTCCGGCTACGAGAAGACCCATGCCCTGATGAAATTGCCAGCCCCCCCGGATGGCATCTTCTGCGCCAACGATCTCATGGCGCTCGGCTGCATCGATGCGTTGAAGGAACTGGGCAAGACCGTCCCAGGCGACGTCTCCGTCGTCGGCTTCGACAACCGCGACATCGCCCAGTTCACCATGCCGCCGCTGACCACGTTCCATCTACCGATGTTCGAGATGGGCGCCATGGCCGTCGAGGTGATTTCCGACATCACCGGGGGCCTCAACAGCTCGCACGACCAGTTGAAGGTCGAATGTCTGCTGGTCGAGCGAGAATCGGTCTGAAGTCTAGGGCGCTGGCGGCCCCTCCTCATGCATTCCTGTCCTGCCACCATAACGCCCCGTTGATCAAACCCGAATTCCTGATATAGATCCATGATCACGGGGAGGATCGATGTGAGCAGCCGATTTTTGATGATCACGCCGGAGGACGGCAAGGACGTGCTGAAGAGCCTCGCCGCTCCCGCCAGACTCTCCATTCTGGAACTCCTGCACGCACGGGGTCCCCTTAACGTCAACGAAATCGCCGAAGTTCTGGAACTGCCGCAATCGACGACGTCGACGCACCTCAACCAGATGGAAGATGCGGGCCTGATCCGCACCGAAGTGCAGAAGGCGCGCAAGGGAAGCCAGAAGATCTGCCACGCGGTCCATGACGAAATCGTCCTGACCTTTGCCCGTCCGAAGGAATCTTCCGACGAGGCCATCGAAGTCTCGATGCCGGTCGGCCTCTATAGCGGCTATGACGTCTACGCCCCCTGCGGCATGTGCGGTCCGGATGCGATCATTGGCTATCTCGACAACCCCGACACCTTCCTATCCCCAGATCGTATGAAAGCGGGCCTGCTTTGGTTCACCAGGGGCTATGTAGACTACCAGTTCCCCAACAATGCCAGGATCAAGGGCGCGCCCATCCGCGAATTGGAACTGCTCCTGGAACTCTCCTCCGAAGTTCCCGGAACCTCGGAAAACTGGCCGTCGGACATCACCATCTCGATCAACGGCAAGGCCATCGCAATCTGGACCTCGCCCGGTGACTTCGGTGACCGGCGCGGAAAATTCACACCCGATTGGTGGAAGCTGCGCGGCAGCCAATATGGTGTTCTGAAGAGTTTCCGGGTGACGGAAAACGGCACCTTCATTGACGGGGTACGCGTGTCGGAGACCACGCTCGGCGAGTTGGAATTGCTGGACCACCGCTCGATCCGCGTTCGTATCGAGGTGCCTGAAACGGCAGAACATCCCGGTGGAATCAACATCTTCGGCCGCGGTTTCGGCAATTACGATCAGGACATCGTCCTGCGCATCAAGACCTGACCATCCTCGGAATTTCCCGTGCAAATTGCCGGATTGACCTCCGGACGAACCCGTGTATCATATCCTCAATTATGATAGATATCCGAAAAACGGATATATTTGGAGGAAATACACATGCGGGCTGTCGGCACCGTTCACCGCGACTATAAGATCAGCACGATCGATCCGCGTCTCTATGGCTCCTTCGTCGAACATCTCGGCCGCGCGGTCTACACCGGCATCTACGAGCCCGATCATCCGACGGCTGACGAAAACGGCATGCGCCAGGACGTGATCGATCTCGTGCGCGAACTGGATGTTCCCGTGGTCCGCTATCCCGGCGGCAACTTCGTCTCCGCCTACAACTGGGAAGACGGCATCGGCCCGAAGGAAGATCGCCCGGTCCGCCTCGATCTCGCCTGGCATACCTCGGAATCCAACCAGGTCGGCATCCACGAATTTGCCGATTGGGCAAAGGCCGCCAACACCGAGATGATGCTGGCCGTGAACCTCGGCTCTCGCGGCCTCGACGAAGCCCGTGCCTTCCTCGAATACGTCAACCACCCCGGCGGCAGCTACTGGTCGGATCTGCGCCGCAAGAACGGCCGCGAAGAGCCTTGGAACGTCAAGCTCTGGTGCCTCGGAAACGAGATGGACGGCCCCTGGCAGATCGGTCAAAAGACGGCGGAAGAATACGGCCGTGTCGCCTTCGAGACCGCCAAGGCCATGCGCGCCTTCGACAAGTCGATCGAACTCGTTGTCTGCGGTTCGTCTTCGCCGAAGATGCCGACCTATCCGGCCTGGGAAGCAACCGTTCTCGACTACACCTATGACAGCGTCGATTACATCAGCCTGCACATGTATTTCGAGAACCACGCCGGCGACACCGCCGCCTATCTGGCGCAGAACGCCCGCCTCGATGACTACATCGAGACCATCGCTTCCGTCATCAAGGTGACCAAGGCGAAGAAGCGCTCGAAGAAGGACGTCTATATCAGCTTCGACGAGTGGAACGTCTGGTATCATTCCAACGAAGCCGACCGGAAGGTTCTCGAAGGCCGGGATGGCTGGCCGCATGCGCCGGAGCTGCTCGAAGACATCTACAATTTCGAAGACGTGCTGCAGGTTGGCTGCATCCTGAACACCTTCATCCGCCGCGCTGATGTGGTGAAGGTCGGCTGCCTTGCGCAGCTCGTCAATGTCATCGCGCCGATCATGACCGTGCCGGGCGGCCCGGCCTGGCGCCAGACGACCTACTACCCCTACCTCTTTGCCTCCCGTTATGGCCGCGGCACCTCCTATCAGCTGTCGATCGATAGCCCGAGCTATTCGACGGACTTCGCCGAGACCGTTCCCTATCTCGACGTGTCCGCCGTTGAGAGCGACACGGATGGAGCCCTCACCCTCTTCATCGTCAACCGCCACCAGACGGACGCCATCACCCTCGACATCGCACTGGAAGGTTTCGGCGACCGCAAGGTGACCATGGACAAGGTGATCGCAGGTCACGCGCTGAAGGCCGTGAACGGTGCAGACAAGCAGACGGTCGCGCCTGCTGACGGCAGCGGCATCAAAGTCGAGAGCGGACGCCTCAAGGGAGAGATCGCGCCGCTCAGCTACCGGATGATCCGGCTCGGCCAGTAACCAATCGACGACGGGGAGGAGAAACCATGTCGGCTTCGATTGAAATTGACAATGTGACCAAGCGCTACGGCGCGCTGACCGTGCTGGACGACATATCGCTGTCGATCGGGGCGGGCGAATTCGTGGTCTTCCTTGGCCCTTCGGGCTGCGGCAAGTCCACGCTCCTGAGGATGATCGCGGGTCTGGAGGACGTCACTGGCGGCACCATTTCGGTGGCCGGCCAGCGCGTCGACACGCTGCCCCCGGGCAAGCGCGGCGTGGCCATGGTCTTCCAGTCTTATGCGCTCTATCCGCACATGACGGTGAAGCAGAACATGTCCTTCGGCCTTGAGAACATCGGGATGGCCAGGGACGAGATCGAACGCCGCGTGCTCGCCGCAGCAGAGACGCTCGAGATCGGTCATCTGCTTGACCGCAAGCCGGCAAAGCTCTCTGGCGGCCAGCGCCAGCGCGTCGCCATCGGCCGCGCCATCGTCAAGGAACCGAAAGCCTTTCTGTTTGACGAACCGCTGTCGAACCTTGATGCGGCCCTGCGCGGCCGCACACGGCTCGAACTTGCACAGCTCCACCATCGCCTCGGCTCGACGATGATCTTTGTCACCCACGATCAGGTGGAGGCGATGACGCTCGCCGACCGGATCGTCATCATGAACGCGCGCAAGATCGAGCAGATCGGCACGCCGATGGATGTCTATCAGCGCCCCGCCAGCAAATTCGTCGCAAGCTTCATCGGGTCTCCCGCCATGAACTTCCTGCCGGTTACGGCCTGGGAGAATACCGCAACCGGTCTCGCCGTCACCACATCCGGCCTCGGTCGCGTGGAGACCGGCTTCAAGGTGACCGACGGGACGAGCCATGACGGCGCAACGCTTGGCATCCGCGCGGAAGATATCACCGTGGTGACAGACGGACGCCCCGGCGTGCCGTTGACAGCCGAGGTGGTCGAACGTCTGGGCGATCGATCTCTCGTGTACGGCGTACTCGATGACGGCACCAAGCTCGTGGTGGAGGCCGACGGTCGCTCGCATATCAAGGCAGATGATCGAGTGACGGTTTCGGCCGATGACCACGCCTTCCACCTGTTCGGCGCCGATGGCCGGGCATATCTGAGGGAGGCGGAGTGATATGGCCGAAAGCTATCGCCGCAGCCAATGGAGCAACGGACTTTTCATCCTGCCCTATCTCCTGGTGTTCATCGCGCTGCTCGTGTTTCCCCTCTTCTGGGGCATGTGGCTCAGCCTGCACAAGGTTGATCTCTTCGGGCCAGGCCGCTTCGTCGGCCTGACCAACTACATCCGCGTGGCGGGTGACGCAGTCTTCCTGCAGGCGCTCGGCAACACCATCGTCTTCGTGCTGGTGAGCGTGCCGACACTCGTGGCGCTCGGCCTCTTCCTGGCGCTCGCCCTCAATCGCACGACGCGCACGACGAGCTTCTTCCGCGGTCTCTTCTTTTCGTCCTCGGTGCTGTCGGTCACCATCGTGACCCTCATCTGGCGCTTCGTCTTCATCCCCGGTGATGGCCTTCTTTCCGTGCTTTTCACGCAGGCCGGCATCGAGCAGATCAATTTCATCTCAACCAAAGGCTGGTCACTGTTTGCCGTCGGCGTCGCCACCGTCTGGTGGTGTGTGGGCCTGCCGATGATGCTTTTCCTCGCCGCCCTGCAGCAAGTTCCGCAGGACCTTTACGAGGCGGCAGCACTCGACAATGCCAGCCCATGGAAGGTGTTGACACGGATCACCCTGCCCTCGATCGCCCGCACCATCATGCTGGTGACCATCATCCAGATCGTTTTCCAGTTCCAGCTCTTCGGTCAGGCTCAGTTGATGACCAATGGCGGCCCGAATGGGACCTCGCGTCCGCTCGTCATGTACATCTATGAGGTCGGCTTTGTCCGCTGGGACGTCGGTCGTGCGGCGGCAGCCTCACAATACCTCTTCCTGATCATCCTCGTGGCGGCCATGGCACAATATGTCGTGTCCTCGCGCAAGACGGAGGACGGAGCATGAGCCATTCGAACGACACCTACAAGCCGGACGTGTTGACGGCCAATCGGCCACTGCTCTGGGGCGCCGCTCTCCTCTCCGTCGTCATGATGGCGCCGGTCGCCTGGTTGGTCGGCCTCTCGATCAAGAGCAACCAGGACCTGATGATCGGAACGGACTCGGTTTTCCGGGCGCCCTATACGATCGCCAACTACCTGAACATCCTGCATTCCTCGCAGGTCTTCGGCTGGTTCTTCAACAGCCTCGTCGTCGCCACCGGCGAGACGGTGATGGTCCTGATCCTTTCGTCGCTGGCCGGCTACGGCTTCGCGAGGCTGGAATTCCCGTTCCGGCGGACCCTGTTCATCATCGTGCTCTTCGGGCTCGCCGTTCCGGAACAGGCGGTCATCATCGCCCGCCACCAGATGTTCAACTGGTTCGGCCTGCACAACACCTATCTCGGCCTGATGCTGCCGGGCATGTCCGGCGCCTTCGGGGTCTTCCTGATGACGCAGTTCTTCCGGGCAATCCCCAAAGAGATTGACGAAGCAGCCCTGCTCGACAACGCCTCGCAGTGGCGCATTTTCTGGAAGATCATGCTGCCGCAGACCCTGCCGGCCCAGGCCACGCTTGGCATCTTCACCTTCCTGCACGGATGGAACGACTATTGGTGGCCGCTGATCTCGGCGACCAAGAAGGAAATGTACACGCTGACCGTCGGGCTCGCCTCGTCGCAGTCGAACTTCGCCCAGAGCGAGGGGCTCGGCTTCCTTGCAGCCCAGGCTGTGTTTGCAAGCGTCCCGGCACTCATCGTCTACATCATCTTCCAGAAACACATCGTCACAGCCGTCTCCGGCGGCGCTGTGAAGTGAAGCCTGCCCGGCCGGGGAGGAGCTGGCCGGTTTCTTTTCAACAGGGCAATCAGCCCGATTTAAGGGAGTGAGACATTATGAAACGCATTCTTCTGACCACCGTCGCCATGATCGCGCTGGGCTATGGCGCCTCGGCCCAGGCACAGACCAAGATCGAGCTGCAGCGTTTCTTCGGCGCCTGCGAAGCGGACTATGGCAAGGTGACCGACGTGTCCGCCGCCGTCGGCGAATGCGGCATCATCACCGCACTGGTCAACAAGTTCGAAGCTGACAATCCGGATATCGACGTCAATGTCACGACGGTCGAGTGGCCGGGCTACGACCAGCTCAACGCACAGATGGCATCTGGTGCCGCACCCGATGTGGTCTCGATGCACTACTCGGCGATTTCCGATTATCAGAGCCGCGGCCTGATCGAGCCGATCGACGAAGTCCTGGCGGCACAGGGTGTCACCCCCGACAGCTTTACCGATGCCGGCCGCAACGGCGTGACCAAGGACGGCCAACTCTATGGGCTGCCCTTCGACAACTGGACCATGCTCTTCCACGTCAACCTGAACCTGATGAAGGAAGCAGGCCTCGTCAACGCTGACGGTACGCCGATCCTGCCGAAGTCTGGCGAAGAGCTGATCGCGCAGGGCAAGCAGTTCAAGGAGAAGACGGGCAAGCCCTATCTGATCCAGATCATGGCCAACGAGACGGCCTCCTATACCCGTATCCTCTACACCCTGCTGCAGCAGCAGAACTCGGACTTCTTCTCCGACCCGACCGCCATCAAGCTCAACACGCCTGAAGCCAAAGCCGCCGTCGAGCTGATGAAGGCGACCAAGGATGAAGGCATCTCGACCACGGGTCTCGACTACGCAGCCGCTGTCTCGGGCTTTGCCAACGGCGAAGGCGGCATTGCCGTCAACGGCACCTGGCTGATCGGCGACTATGTCGCGCAGTCCGAGAAGGACGGCACCGCCCTTTCCAAGGGCTATACCGTCTATCCCGTCCCGCAGCTTTTCCCCGGCCAGGACAGCACCTATGCAGACGGCCATAGCTGGGTGATGCCGAAGAAGGATCGTTCGCCGGAGCAGATCGCCGCCATCGGCAAGCTGTTCAAGTTCCTCGCCGACAACGACTTCCAGTGGGCCCGCACCGGTCACCTTCCCGCCGCCAAGGCCGTCTTCGACATGCCGGAATTCAAGGCACTGCCGCATCGCGACAACATTGCGAAGATCGCTCAGATCGGCCGTCCGCTGCCGGCTGAGGTTCAGCGCCAGTTCCCGATCCAGGACATCATCGGCGAAGAGGTCGGCGCCGCCGTCAATGGCGACAAGTCGGTCGACGAAGCCCTCGCTTCCGCCGAAAGTCGCGTCAACGAACTGCTCGGCGATCTCTGATCAAGATAAGAGGCACGGCGCAAATCGCGCCGTGCCACCTCCATGCTTCGTTACGGAGGCAGCAGCCGGAAATCGGCACCCTCGGGAAGCAACTGTCCTCCGTCCACGACGATGGTCGTCCCAGTGACGTAACTCGCGTCGTCGGAGGCGAGGAACAGAAAGGCGTTGGCGACGTCGCGCGGTGAGCCAAGACGGCCGAGCGGTATTGCCGCTTCCATGTTGCTGATGAACGCCGCCCCACGATGCAGTTGGATGGCTTCGGTCAGGATATTGCCCGGCTCGACGCCGTTGACATTGATCCCGTAGGACGAGAATTCCAGCGCAGCGGACCGGATGAACCCGTTGATGCCTGCCTTGCTCGCTGCATAGTGCCCATGACCGGGGCTGGTGACATAGGGGCCGGTGATGGAGGAGGTGAAGAGGATCCTCCCCGAGCCCTGCGCCTTCATCGGCACAAGTGCGGCCCGCGCTGCGTTGAAGCAGCCCCTGAGGTTGACCGCCATCACACGGTCCCAGTCATCAGGATCGGTGTTTTCGATGAGCTGCCACGGATAGATCCCGGCATTCTGAACGATGATATCCAGCCGGCCATGACGCTCGACGGCAAACGATACCGCCGCGACGGCATCCGCCATGCGCGAGATATCGGTCAGAATGAAGTCGGCACCAAGTTCTTCGGCTGCATCCCGGCCTTCCTCAGCCTCGTGATCGGCGATGACGACCTTCGCTCCCTCTTCGAGAAAACGCAGTGCGACCGCCTTGCCGATCCCCCGGGAGGCCCCAACGACGAGGGCGACTTTGTCTTTCAATCTGTCTGTCATGCGAGCCTCTGGCGGAGCCGTTGTTTGAACGTGTCGAGAAGGACGGCGGCGAGCACCAGGAAGCCGTGAATGACCTGGGTATAGTTGGCTGGCAACCCCATCAGGTTGATGGCCGTGTTGATCGAAGAGAGCAGCAGCACCCCTGCATAGACGCCTGGAAGCGCCCCCACCCCACCCTTGAGGCTGACACCGCCGATAACGACGGCCGCGAAGGCGTTGAACAGCAAGCCGACACCGAGATTGGCGGTGGCACCGGACGTACGGATGGCGAGCAGCCAGCCGGCGAGCCCGGCGATCGCCCCCGCCATGACGAAGGCGATGATCAGATTGCGGGTGACGCGGATGCCGGCGCGATAGGTCGCCGTCTCGTTACCGCCGATCATGATGAGATGTCGGCCAAAGGGCGTCTTTGCCATCATCACCGAGAAGATCAGGAAGCAGGCAATCGCAATCCATGCAGACAGGGGGATACCGGCGAACCGTTCGATGGCAAACCAGCGAATGGCCGGATCGAGATCCTGGGCCGATCGCCCGCCCGAGACGGCGAGCACAATCCCACGCACCCAGATGAAGGAGGCGAGCGTGATGATGAAGGCGCTCATCTTCAGCTTCACAATGAGGAAACCGTTGAACAACCCGATCAGCGCCCCGATGGCGCACGCGATCGAGAGCGACACCGGAACCATCAACCATTCGGGACTGAGTTTGATCCCGAGCCCGATGCCTGCAGAGCAGAAGAGGATGCCGACGGCCATGGCCGAAAGGGCTGCAACGGACTCGACCGACAGGTCCATATGTCCGGTAATGATGACCAGTGCGAGACCGATCGACATGACACCGAGCACGCTCGACGCCTCGATGATATTGGTGAAGATGCCGATCTGGAAATAGTTCGGGATGAGCGCCGAAAACAGCGCCAGAACCACGATGAGCATGAACCAGACGAGATTGTCGAGAATGAACTCGAGAGTGGTGCGACTACGCGGGTGCATACGGCCAATCCATAGTGAAGGAAGGGAGGTCCCGGGGCCCTCGGACCCCGGGTGGAAGAGCCGTCTTACTTGACGGATTCGACCGTGGCGGTCGGCGGCTTCAGGTTACCCCAGAAAGCTGGATCGTCGACATTCTCCTTGGTGATCGCAGCACCAGGGATCTTGATGTTGGGACCCCAGGCTTCGATGGTCACCACGCCCTTCAGACCGAGCACATCATATTCGCCGGCCTTGATCTCCTGCTTGCCGACAATCTTGTCCATGAACATCGCAACGGCTGCCGCCTGTGCATAGAGCGGTTGTTCCACTTCGGTGTTGAGCCAACCCTTGCGGATCAGATCAAGACCGACTGGCGCGCCGTTTGAACTCATCATCATCACGTCACCCGGCTTCTTGCCGGCAGCCTCAAGCGAGGCCACAGCTGCGACCGAGAGATGGGCGGCATGCAGGAAGATCAGATCGATATCGGGATTGGCCAGCATCTGGTCCGACACGATCGTGCCGGCATTGCTGGCTTCCCATTGCAGCGCAGGCACCGAGATGATGGTCACGCCCGGAAAGGCCTTCATCTTCTCCTCGAAACCCTTCTGGATGTCGAGCGTGTAAGGGTCGCCCGGATCGCCGAGGACCTGCAGGATTTTGCCGGAAACGTCACCCTTCTTGGCCTTCAGCATGGCTTCGGCCTGATCGGCTGCGACGTGGCCGATCTCGATCGTACCGGCAACAGAGGTGAAGTCGGACATGGTCGAGGTGATCTGACGGTCGAACTCGACCACCGGAATACCGGCTGCACGGGCCGCTTCGATGGATGGCTTCAACGCATTGAAGTCGACCGCGGCGAGAATGATCGCACTTGGTTTCAACGCGATGACATCGTTCATCTGCGACTGCTGCATGTCCGTCTTGTTGTCGGCATTGAGCGTCTTCATCTCATAACCGGTCTGCTTCAGGAACATTTCCAGCGCACTGACGGATCCGGTCTGGAACTCATCGAGCAAGGTGGGAACGAGGTAGTAGACGACGCCTTTCGACTGAGCGGCAGCGGTCGTGAGCATGGATAGGCCGAGCACCATAACGCTCAGCAATGCAAGCATCATTCGCTTTATCATTGTTCTCTCCAGTTTGAGCCGGACCCCTTTTCATTCTTTACCCACCGGTCCGGCGCCAGTGAGGGCTTGCCCTGTGATCATCTCGATCACTGCATCCGGGCTTGTCTTGGATCGCTCGACATCGCCGGCGACGACGCCGTGGCGGATGACGACGATACGATCAGCGACCTGAAAGGCCTGCTGCATGATGTGCGTGATGATGACGACGCCGATGCCCTGGCTCGCGACATGGCGGATCATATCGAGCCCCCGTCGGGTCTGTTCGACGCCAAGCGCCGCGAACGGCTCGTCGAGCAGGACCAGCTTGCCGCCCCAATGAACGAAGCGGTTCAGCTCGATGGCCTGTCGTTGGCCGCCGGACAGGTGCTCGACCTTCGTCCGCATCGACGGGATGCGGGTGCCGGCACTGGCGAGCGCCTTGGAGGTCACCTCTTCCATTGCCTTCTCGTCCAGAAACGGAATCCCGGCAATCTTGCGCGTGATTTCGCGCCCCATGAAGAAGTTGCCGACCACGTCCACATTGGTGCAGAGCGACAGGTCCTGGTAGACCGTCTCGACGCCCGCGGCCTTCGCCTCGGCAGGCGTTTTCGCCTGATAGTCCCGTCCCTCGAACAGCATGCGGCCGGATGTTGGCTGCAGGCCACCGGAAATGATCTTGACGAGCGTCGATTTTCCGGCGCCGTTGTCGCCGAGAAGCGCGACGACTTCACCTTTGCCGATCGAGAAGCTGACGCCCTTCAGTGCTTCGATCGCCCCGAAATGCATGCGGATGTTATCCAGGACGAGCAGTTTCTCGGTCATCAGGCGGTCCCCTTTTCCAGTGTTTCGAACATTTGCCCGTATCGCGGCGAGAGCACGCCGAAGACGGCGAGCGCCGCCGCGCCACGCAGAGCCGCGTGCTGGCAATCGCTGGCCATCACGACACGCGGCATCGCCCGGTTGGCCCGCGCGGAGATGGAATTGTCCAGCCCGTCGACGAGTGTCGCCAACTGCCCGATAAAGGCATGCGGGGCGAGCGCACCGAGCACGATCGTCTCGGGATCGAAGAGGTTCTCAATTGTCCTTACGGCGCTGCGGAAGAAGGGCGCGACCTCCGCAACCCATTCGCTGGCAGGCAGACCGCGACGCTCATAGGCATCGAGGGAGAGATAACGCTCGAGGCAACCGCGATTGCCGCAGGGACACGGCTCCCCATCAGGAACCGCCGGGATATGGCCGATTTCACCGGCGTTCCCCCAGGCCCCCCTCACCACGGCGCCGTCATGCATCATGGCGCCGCCCAGACCCACGCTGAAGAAGAGGTAGTAGTAGTCGGAAAGTTGCTGCCCGAGGCCATAGAGCTGCTCCCCCAGCGCGGCCGCCGCCATATCGTTCTCGATAAAGGCAGGCAATCCTGTCGCATCGGCCAGATGCTGCCGTATATCCAGGTCCTTCCAACCCGTCATGGTCGTAGAACCCACGAAACTCATGGACTCCACGTCGAACGGCCCCGGCAGCGCCAACCCGGCACCAAGCAAACGTCCGCAGCGCTGGCTCGCTTTGAGTTGCCCCACCATCTCCGCAATGACCGAGAAGGCCGTTTCGGGAGCGGCGTTGAGAACATCGCGACGCACACTTTCAACCACATCGCCCCGCAGGTTGACGAGGGCTGCCTCGATCCCGAGCGGCGTGACGTGAATGCCAAGGGCATGACCGCCGTCCGGATTGATCGTCAAGGTCGACGGCGGAATGCCTCTGCCTTCGGGAGCCTTCTGCGCAGAAAGAATAAGGCCCTCATCCTCGAGTTCGCGGACGATCGTGGAAACGGTCTGAACGGTGAGGCCGACACTGCGCGCGATGTCGCCGCGCGTCACAGGACCACGAAGCCGGATTGCCTCCAGTACAATCCGTCGATTGTACGGCCGACCCGTCTCCTGGTTTGTTCCCCGCAATGCCATGGAAACCTCCGCTGATACCCGAGAGTGACAGCGGAATTTGATTTAGTCAAACCATTTTCAAAAAACGTCCGAACCCTTGGCAGGCATTGGCCTCGGACTCAGTTGCAACGGAATGAGAGCGGCTGTTCCGGGAACGAGCGGGGCGATCGCCCGGAGGAGAACTGATACTGCCCCCGAATTGGCATTCGCAGGCGCGCCGGACTTTGTACCCAGAGTGCTTCAGCGAAAGATGATCGCGAAGAAATACGAAAAGGCCCGCCTCGCGTAAGCGAAGCGGGCCTCGGACACGCAGTCGGGAGGATCAGCGCGGCTTGTAGATCTGGTCGAAGATGCCGCCGTCGCCAAAGTGCTCGGGCTGTGCCTTCGCCCAACCGCCGAACAGCGGGTCGTCGATCGACACAAGCTTGATGTCGGGAAGCTGCTTCAGAAGCTCGGGCTTCACCAGTTCGGGTTTCGACGGACGGTAGAAGTGCTTCGCGGCGAGGTTCTGGCCCTCCTCGGAATAGAGATAGGCGAGATAGGCTTCCGCCTGCTTGCGGCTACCCTTGGCATCGACATTCGCGTCAACGACCGTCACGGGCGGCTCGGCGCGGATGGAGATCGGCGGAACGATGATGTCAAAGCTGTCGGCCCCGAATTCCTGGCCAGCCAGATAGGCTTCGTTTTCCCAGGCCAGCAGCACGTCACCGATCTGGCGTTGGGCGAAGGTCGTCAGCGAGCCGCGGGCACCCGTATCGAGAACCGGGGCGCGCTTGTAGAGCTCGCCGATATAGGCCTTGATCTTCTCCTGGTCGCCACCGAATTCCTCGTTGGCCCAGGCCCAGGCTGCCAGATAGTTCCAGCGTGCGCCGCCAGACGTCTTCGGGTTCGGCGTGACGATCTGCACGTCACCCTTGACCAGATCGCCCCAGTTCTGGATGCCCTTCGGATTGCCCTTGCGCACCAGGAAGACGATCGTCGAGGTATAGGGCGAGGAGTTGTTCTCCAGCCGGCCACGCCAGTCTTCCTTGATCTTGCCCGTCTGCTTCACGATCTCATTGATGTCGCCTTCGAGTGCCAGCGTCACGACATCGGCATCCAGACCGTCGATGACGGCACGCGCCTGCTTGCCAGAGCCGCCATGCGATTGCTGGACGCTGACGTCCTCGCCGGTCTCGGCTTTCCAGTGCTTGGCAAAAGCCTCGTTGTACTCCTTGTAGAATTCGCGGGTCGGGTCATAGGACACATTGAGCAGCGTCGTCTGCGCAAAGGTAGACGTTGCGCCAGACAGCGCCAGACCAAGGCTCAGTGCGGCCACCAGGCTTTTGGAGATGAGAGACATCCGTTTCCTCCGTTATCAGGTGAGGAAAGCCTATGGATTCAGTAGACATAGTCAATTGACCAAATCGTCAACAGAAAACTCATTTCCTTTGGACGACCTTCTTGGCAAAGCCTTCAGATCCGGCCCCGTCTATCAGCAAGACAAACCACGAAAGCGTTTCAACCCGGAAAGCTGTTTCAGGCAAAAGGACCTAATTCTCCCGCCCGGCCCTGCTGTCGGTTCCTTGACGTCGTCAATTCGGTTCGGACTGTTCGCCGGCCTCTGCCCCATCCTTCGGCACCGAGGGGTTTCCCTCGGCACGGTCGCGGTGCAGAGCCGCCCGGGCGAGCAGGATCAAAGTGACCGGGGTCGTCAGTGTGACAAAGATGCCGATCAAGATCTCGTGTAAGACAACGCGCGAGCCGACGATCGAGAAGAAGAGGATAGAGGCCAGCATGATCGCACCGACGCCCCAACTCGTTCCAAGCGTCGGGGCATGAATGCGCTCGTAAAAATTGGGCAGTCGCAAAAGCCCGATGGCACCAAGCAGGGTGAGACCGGAACCGAGCAGCAGCAGGACCGAAACGACAAGCACCACCCAAAGCGGAAGGTCGGCGACCGGCATCGTCATTCGATCACCTCCCCGCGCATCAGGAATTTGGCGAGCGCCACCGTTGCCACGAAGCCCATGAGGCCGATCACCAGTGCCGCCTCGAAATAGACCGTAAGACCGCTGCCGATTCCAAAGGTCACGAGCAGAAGCATGGCGATGACATAGGCGGCATCGAGAGCGAGGATGCGGTCCTGGGCACGCGGACCGATGAAAATACGGACAGTCGCAATCATGAGCGCAACCGCCAGAAGCATCTTGGCGATCGAGACGGCAGTGAAGAGAATGATGACACTCATTCGATGATCTCCAGCAGCAGGCTTTCATAGCGGAGCTTGATGTTTTTCACCCAGGCGTCCTCATCGATCAGGTCGAGGACATGGATCAGGACCGTCTTGCGGCGCCCGTCATAGGCAAGCCAGGCAGAACCCGGCGTGCTGGTCAGGATCACGGCCATGATGGCGAGCGCCATCGGATGCTCGATTTGAAGCGGCACCGTGATGAAACCGGCCGTGTGCGTCTGTCGCTTACCGCGCAGGACCAGAAACGCGACCGCGATATTGGAGCGAACGACATCCGTAAAGACCCGCCAGAAGAGCTTGGGCAGCAGATACCACTTCTTCATCTTCGGCTTGTCGGGCCTGAGCGATGCCATCGCCCAGCCGCCAAAAACGGCAACGACCGAACCAAGGATCAGATGGCCGAGTGTGACATCGTTGAGCAGAAGCCACATCGCGAGCAGGGATAGGCTCAGCAGCGGATGGGGGATCACGGCGCACCTCCGCTATTGGCCGCGCCGGCAGCATTGGGCGGATCGACAACAAAGGCATTGCGGACGGCATCGACATAAAGCGCGGGCTTCGCCAGATTTCGGATGGTGGTATCCATGTAGCTCATGGCGGGACCCGCCTGGATGGTGAGCGCAAGCGTCAGCGAGAGCAGCAGCATGATCGGGACAAGTTCCACGACGAGCACGCGCGGAACGGCGCCCTCGATCGAGCCCCAGAAGGTCCGGATCCCGGCCCGGGTCATCGAAATCAGCGCAGCCAGACCCGAGAGAATGACGAGCACGATCAGCGCCCAGACGGCAGCGTCAGGCGTTGTGCCGATCGATCCCGTGCCCATCATGGCAGACAGCATGGCGAATTTGGCGATGAACCCAGAGAGCGGCGGCAAGCCCGACAGCAGGATTCCGCATCCTGCAAAACATATGCCGAGGATCGCCATCGTGCCCGGCATCGGCGTGCCGCCGCCATCCTCGATGTCCGCCTCCTCCCCATCACCATAGGCTTCCATCGTCACGGCGAGAACGTTGGCGCCGGCGTCCTGTCCGCGCTCGACCAGCTCGATAAGCATGAAGAAGGCACTGATCGTCAGGGTTGAGCTGACGAGGTAGAGCAAAGCCCCGGACGAAACCACGCCATCGTTGATACCGAGAACCATCAACAACGTCCCGGAGGAGACCAGCACGGAATAACCCGCGAGACGCCCCAAAGCCTGCGAAGCCAGAACCCCGATCGTACCGAAGATCAAGGTCGCCATGCCGCCGATGAGCAGGATTTCGGCACCGAAACCGGCCGACGGCCCCTCACCGAACAGCAGCATGGTGAGGCGCAGGATGACATAGATGCCGACTTTGCTCAGGATCGCGAACATGCCGGCGACCGGCGCCGATGCTGCGCTATAGGCGGTCGGCAGCCAGAAGCAGAGCGGCCACATTCCAACCTTGATGAGGAAGGCCACGCCCAGAACAGCGGCCCCCGCTTCCATCAGGATCAACCGATCCGGCTCCATATCGGGCATGCGCAGCGCAAGATCGGCCATGTTCAGCGTACCCGCCGTGCCGTAGACGAGGCTGACACCGATCAGGAAGAACAGAGCCGCGACGAGGTTGACGGCAATGTAGTGAAGCCCCGCCTTGACGCGCAAGGTGCCGGTGCCGTGCAGAAGCAGGCCATAGGAGGCCGCCAGCATAACTTCGAAGAAGACGAAGAGGTTGAACAAATCGCCGGTCAGCAGGGCTCCGTTGACGCCGACCAGCAGCAATTGGAACAGGCTGTGAAAATGCGCCCCGACCGCATGCCATTTGGCAAGCGAGAAGGTCAGCGCAGCAAGACCCAGGATCGCGGTCAGCAACAGCATCATCGCCGACAGACCGTCGATGACGAGCACAATGCCGAAGGGGGCCGCCCAGTTGCCGAGCAGATAGACATTGTCGAAACTGTTCGGCCCGCTCTCGACCGCGAACAGGATCACGGCATTGGCGAGCAGAAGCACGACAGACGCCAGGCTGACGAGCGCCTTCGCCGTTCTGTTGCGCTCGTCGATGAACAGCAACAACGCCGCTGTCATCATCGGCAAGAGGATTGGCGTGACAATGAGATGATGGCTCCAGTGTGTCACGGCTATTCGTTCCTCCCGTCGACATGGTCGTTTCCGGTCAGTCCGCGGGCAGCCAGCAGCACGACGAGAAACAGGGCAGTCGTGGCGAAGCCGATGACGATGGCCGTCAGCACCAATGCCTGCGGTACGGGATCACTCAGCGTCGTCGAGACGACGCCATCCTTGAGGATCGGCGGCAGGTTGCTCTTCACGCCACCCACGCCGAAGATGAAGAGGTTGACCGCGTAGGACAGCAGAGACAGCCCGATGATCACCTGATAGGTGCGCGGGCGCAGAATGAGCCAGACGCCACAGGTGGTCATCAGACCGATGGCAAGCGACAAGACGATTTCCATCAGCGTTTCTCCCCCTTGGCATCAAGGGCCCTGAGGCGGTTGATGCGGATCGACTGGTGGGCGAGTGCCACGAGGATCAGGACGGTCGCGCCGACGACAAGCGAGAAAACTCCGAGATCGAAGAGCAGGGCGGACGCGGCCGGTACCTTGCCGATCAGCGGTATCTCCAGATAGCGGAAATGCGAGGTGAGGAAGGGATAACCGAGAAGCAGGGCGCCGATACCGGTAATTGCCGCCGTCAGAATACCGGCCCCCATCCATCGCAGGGGCAGGATACGGATGCGATCTTCCGCCCAGCGCGTGCCGCCAGCGAGATATTGCAGGAGGAAAGCGATCGAAAGGGTCAAACCGGCCGAGAAACCGCCGCCGGGCATGTCGTGGCCGCGCATGAACAGGTAGACGGCGAAAGTGATGATGACAGGAAACAACCACTGCATCAGGACCGAAGGTACGAGCAGATAGTCGCGCATCATGTCGCCAGGCGATCGCTCCGGCTGTTCGGCATCGAAGCGGTTCTGCGTCAGCTGCTGCTCCGGCAACTCCATGCTGTCCTCGGCCGGACGGAAACGGCGGAGAAGTCCATAGACCGTGAGGCCCACAATACCGAGCACGGCGATCTCCCCGAGTGTATCGAAGGCGCGGAAATCAACGAGGATCACGTTGACGACATTGCGTCCACCGCCTTCGCTATAGGCATTTTGCAGGAAATAGCTCGCAATGGCGTCCGGTACCGGCATGGTCATGACGGTAAACGCCACCACCGACATGCCGACACCGCAGGCAATTGCCAGTGAAAGGTCCCGGAAACGGCGGAAACGGCTCTGCAGGGTCATCACCTCGCCATGGTCGAGGCTCCGTTTTGGCAGCCAGCGCAGCCCGAGCAAGATGAGAACGGTGGTTACGATCTCGACCAGCAATTGGGTGATCGCAAGGTCGGGCGCCGACAGCCAGACGAAGGTCATGCACACGATCAGCCCGACACCGCCCAGCATGATCAGCGCGGCCAACCGGTGGTATTTCGCAGAGACCGCCGCGCCGATGGCCAGTGCCATGCCGATCAGCCATAAGAGACCGAAGGCCGGATCGATGGAGGAAAAGACGGCGGGTCGGCGTTCAAAGCCCGAGAGATAGAGCGGAAGGGCCGCTGCAATGAAGCCGGTGACTACGATCCATCGCAACTGCGGCTGGAGATTGCGGGTGCCAAGCCGACTTTCCGCCAGACGCGCCCAGCGCCATGACACCGTCACGAGCACGCGCTCGAAAAGCCGCTGCCCCCGCAGACGGCGGAGGTAGGGTGGCCCGTCCTCGCTGCGGGACAGGTAGTCGCGCATGGCAACATAGAGCGCGAAGCCGCCAAGAAGCGCGACAAGGCTCATTATCAGCGGAACATTCACACCATGCCAGATGCTGAGGCTGTATTCGGGGGTCCGACTGCCGAGGACACTCTCAACTGCCGTCTGCAGGAAAGGTCCGATTGAGATGGTCGGCACGATGCCCACGACGAGGCAGACGACCACGAGAACCTCGATTGGAACACGCATCCAGCGCGGCGGTTCGTGGGGCGTCTGTTTCGGCAGGTCCAGCGGCAAGGGGCCGAAGAAGACGGTGTGAATGAACCGCAGCGAATAGACAACGCTGAACACCCCGGCCAGCGTCGCGACATAGGGCAAGATGACGTCGAGATAGGAATCCGCATGGGTCTCCACGGCTTCGGCAAAGAACATCTCTTTCGAGAGGAAACCATTGAGCAGCGGCACCCCGGCCATGGCGGCGCTGGCAACCATGGCAAGCGTCGCCGTCGCCGGCATGAAGCGATAGAGACCGCTCAGCCGCTGCATGTCGCGCGTTCCGGTCTCATGGTCGATGATGCCGGCCGCCATAAACAGCGAAGCCTTGAAGGTCGCATGATTGAGCATGTGGAAGATCGCAGCCACCGTCGATAGCGGACTCCCGAGGCTCAGCAGAGTGGTGATCAAGCCGAGATGGCTGATGGTGGAATAGGCAAGCAGCCCCTTCAAGTCGCGTTGGAACATCGCCAGGAAGGCACCGAGCAGCAGGGTCGAGATCCCGGCAAGGCCCACCAGCATGAACCATTCATACGTCCCCGACAGCACCGGCCAGAAGCGCACCAAAAGGAACACGCCGGCTTTCACCATGGTCGCGGAATGCAGGAAGGCCGAAACCGGCGTCGGGGCCGCCATCGCATTCGGAAGCCAGAAGTGAAAGGGAAACTGCGCGCTCTTCGTCAATGCCCCGAGCAGAATGAAGACAAGCGTCGGCAGATAGAGCGGGTGCGCCCGCACGACATCGCCGGAGGCGAGGATCTTGTCGAGATCGTAGCTGCCGACGATCTTGCCGAGCAGCAGCATGCCGACCAGCAGGCAGAAACCGCCAATGCCGGTGATCGTCAGCGCCATGCGAGCCCCGTCGCGGGCCGCAGCACTCGTGTGCCAGTAGCTGATCAGCAGGAACGAGAAGATGCTCGTGAGTTCCCAGAAGATCGACAGAAGGATGACGTTGCCGGAGACGATGATGCCAAGCATCGCGCCCATGAAGGCGAGCAGGAACGAGAAGAAGCGCGGGATCGGATCGTCCTTGCCCATGTAGTAGCGGGCGTAGAGGATCACCAGTAGACCGATCGACGTGACCAGCATGGAGAAGATCCAGGCGAAGCCGTCCAGGCGCAGGGAAAAATCGAGTCCGAATTGCGGAAGCCATTCCGCCGTGAAACGCAGAACGCCGTTATGTCGAACGAAGGGATAGGCCGCTGCGGTGAGGATCAGCGTCACAAGGGTGGTGGCGCCCGCCACGAAAACCGGCAGGTCGCGCGAGGTCGTGTTCAGGATGAAAGCCGACGCCAGACTGCCGACAAACGGCAGCAAGAGCAGCAGAAGCAGGATGGTCGAAGCGTCCAACGTTATCCCAAATTTCGTTCCTCCGGCATGACCAGCCCTCACGCGCACGCCCGAGACTGGAAAATAAATGAATCTCACCCTAAATAGGCAATATCACCCTAAATGGGCAATTTTAACCATGGTTCAACCCGATAACGACATTGTTTTTTCGCCTGCGCTCTGTCGAGCGGCCCGAGGCTATCTCAACTGGACCCAGGATGACCTGGCCAGCCGATCGAATGTGTCGCGAAGCACCATACGCGACTTCGAAGGGCAGCGGCATGGTCTGCATCGCTCCACCGAAGCGCAGTTGCGGCAGGCCTTCGAGCGGGAAGGTTTGAGCTTCCTGCGCGTGGCTGGCTCTCCAGGTCTGCGCTGCCCTACGCAACAGGAGTGACGCGGACGAGGCGGAAAATCCGCCTCGTCCGCTGTTCTCAGACAGCCGGTTGCTCCTCGACACGCGCGCCAAGGCGCGCCTTCCGACGTGTCCGCCAGTCTCCGAGGAACAACAGGATCGGAGCCGCAATGAACACCGAGGAAGACGCGGCGATGAAGATGCCGAACACCATCGGGACAGCAAAGCTCTCCACCGCACTGCCGCCCCAGATCGCCATGGGCACCATCGCGAGGAAGGCCGTGGCCGAGGTGTAGAGACTTCGCGCCAGCGTTTCGTTGATCGACAGATTGATCAGATCCCGGAATGGCATGGCTTTGTAGAGCCGCATGTTCTCGCGCATGCGGTCGTAAACCACGACCTTGTCGTTGACGGAATAGCCGACCAGCGTCAGCAGCGCTGCGATCGCGGTCAGATTGAAGTCGAGACCTGTCAGCGCGAAGAAGCCGATCGTCTTTGTCACGTCAAGGATGAGGGTCGCAATCGCCCCGACCGCGAATGGCCAGTCAAACCGGACCCAGATGTAGACGAGCATCGCGAGCGAAGCGAGAATGACGGAGGTCAGTCCGGCCGTGGCCAATTCGCCGCTTACCTTGGGACCAACCACCTCCGTCCGCTCGATCTTGGCGGAAGCATCGAGAGCCTGAATGGTCTGACGCACCTTCTCGACGGCATCAGTCTGCGCCTGCTCACCACCCGGCTGGCGTTCGAGGCGCAGCATGACATGGCTGCTGTCTCCGAATTCCTGAAGCGCGACCTCTCCGAGGTTCAACGCCTCAATGCCTGAGCGCAAGCCTGCAAGATCCGCCGGTCCGGTCGTCGAGAGTTCCAGCTGGATGCCGCCCTTGAAGTCGACGCCATAGTTGAGACCGGGCGTAATGAACAGGATGATAGACGAAATCGACAGAAAGGCCGACACGCCGATGCCGATCAATCGCGCCTTCATGAAGTCGATCGTCGTGCCGTCCTTGATCAGCTTGAACGGCAAAAGCGGCTTGATGGTGATCGATTTCAGCTTGTAGCGGCGGGCGATTGCCACCATCGCCACCCGCACGACGGAGACTGCCGTGAACATCGAGATGGCAATGCCAAGGCCCATGGTGACGGCAAATCCGCGCACCGGGCCGGAGCCGAACCAGAACAGCAGGACGGTCGCAATAAGAGCCGTGACGTTGCTGTCGATGATTGTCGAATAGGCCTTTGAGAAGCCGTGATCGATGGCGGCAAAAGCCCCTCGCCCCTTTCCGACCTCCTCGCGGATACGCTCGTTGATCAGAACATTGGCGTCAACGGCGAGACCGATCCCGAGCACGATGCCGGCAATACCTGGCAAGGTAAGCGTGGCACCGATCAGAGTGAGGCCGGCAAAGGTCAGGATCACGTTCAACGTGAGCGCCAGCACAGCAAGCAGGCCCCAGGCGCCGTAGAGGCTCAGGATGAAGACGACCACGAGGCAAAAGC
Source organism: Hyphomicrobiales bacterium (assembly GCA_900473805.1). Lineage (GTDB taxonomy): Bacteria > Pseudomonadota > Alphaproteobacteria > Rhizobiales > Rhizobiaceae > Allorhizobium. Next base: position 84,599 of record UCMS01000011.1, read on the forward strand.
CGGCGAGACCCGACATGATCCCCATCTCGATCGCATCACTGCCGAGATCGGCACCGACGGTGCGCTCCTCGATGACGGTAAGTTTCGCCGGCAGGGCACCCGCCCTCAACAGAGCAGCGAGCGTATTGGCTTCGTCGACCGAAAACGCACCGGATATCTGCCCGGCACCGCCGGTAATCGGTTCACGGATGACCGGCGCGCTCAGTACCTTGTCGTCGAGCACGATGGCGAAAGGGCGACCGACATTGTCTCGGGTGATGCGGGCAAAGCGATCCGCCCCCACGCCATCGAAGCGGAATGAAACAACGGGCTGGCCGCCCTGCGGATCGAATTGCGCGCGGGCATCGGTCAGCCGGTCACCGGCCAGCAGGACGGTCGACTGTACCGGATAGCTGCGACCGCTCTCGTCGGCCAGCATCTTGACGCCAGCGGTTCCGGCTTCGCCCAGGAGATGGAAACTCATCTTGGCGGTGGTGCCGAGAAGTGCACGCAGCCGCGACGGGTCTTGTTCTCCCGGAAGCTGCACGAGAACACGGTCGGCGCCGACCCGCTGGATCGTCGGCTCGGCGACGCCGACCTGATCGACGCGCTGGCGGATGACTTCGAGGCTCTGCTCGACGGCATGGCTCATGCGGGACGTGATGCCCTGCTCTGTTGGGGCCATTCTCACGGTACTCGCCCCGTCCGAGGTGATGGCGAGTTCCGGAGAACCCGTACCCGTCAGCGTGACGGCGGGGTTGTTCAGCACCGCAAGTGCCTCGATCGCCGCCTGGCTTTGCGCGGGATCGGCGAGGACCACGGCGACGGCACCGCTGTCGCGGCGGACGCTGCGGGTCTGCACGCGCGCCTCGACCAAAGTCGACCGAGCCTCCTGTGTAAGGCTCTGCAGCCATTCGTCCACCAGAGCCTGTCGGTCCACTTCAAGTACGAGATGGGAGCCACCGCGCAGGTCAAGACCGAGAGACACACGCTGATGCGGCATCCAGGAGGGAAGTCGGGAAAGGGTCGAGTCGGGCAGAACATTCGGCAAGGCGATGAGCAAGCCGAGCACGATGACGAGCATGTAGCCCATCACCTTCGAGAGGGAGTTTTTCATTATGAATCCAGCATGTTGCCACCACAGCCATCACGGCCGCAGTACAAACGGGTCGAGCCATCCAATCGATGGCGGCGATACGGTCAGGCGGTGAGCTGGATTTTGGGTGGTGCACGCGACCAATAGGGCTGCGGCGCATCAAGGCGCGTATTGGCGACCGAGAAGCGCTGCATCAGGTCGCCATGGCGACACATCCACAAGGTCGAAATATCAAGTACAAGACAGCCATCGCCCGAGGCCCAAGGCCGCATTTTCGGGCGAGCAGACTGATCGGCGGAAGTCAGGAAGCGTGTTTCACCATGACCGCCGGCCACGACCTGCCCATTGTCCGAACGCGACATAGCGCTGGCCGAGGACATCCCCGGGTGGAAACGCCCAAAAACATCACCGCCACACAGAAGCAGCAGAGACGCGAACAGGCTTACGATGACGGCTGCGAGATGTCTCGGCTGCCGGAGCCGCGTGTCATCTCTCAGGTTTGCATCTTCCATGATCATCCTTCCACGGATGCATGTGGCACATTTCGCACCGCATTGCCACCCGGCGAGAGGAAAGGATCCATGGATTGACCAGCGGCTGATCCTTGGCAGCGCTTTCCGACCCGTCCTCGGCGGTTGTCGCTGGCCGCATAGCAGGCAGAGAAAAGATCCGGCCGGCAACGAAGTCAGCCGGATCATGTTCTTCTTACTTCGTCAGATCGGTCCAGATTCGGGCGTAGATCTGCTGGACATCGGTCGGGCAAGTCACCTGGAAGTGGGCCGCAGTCTTGAACTCGGCCGGGATATTCATCTCCGGTGCCTTCGGCAACTCGGGATCCATGAACTTCTCAGATCCGACGATGGCATTGCCATAACGCGTATAATTGGAAATCAGGGCCGCATTTTCCGGGTCCATGATGAAGTCTAGGAACAGCTTGGCGTTATCGACATTCTTCGCGTCAGCGAGGATCGCAACGTTGTCCTGCCACAACGAAAAGCCTTCCTTCGGATAACCATAGGCGAAGCCCGGGTTTTCCGCGCGGATACGCATGGCCGCCCCCGACCAGAAGATCGAGGCATTGAGATCTTCCTTGATGAATTTCTCGAAGCTCGCATAGTCGATCGAGGCCCAGTAGGGCTTGGCAGCCATCAGCTTGTCACGGGCGGCTTTCAGGATCGCCTTGTCAGTCGTGCAGGCCCCGCCGCCGACATAGTTGATCGCCATGTCGATCACGTCGTTCATCTGGGGAACGACATTGATCTTGCCCTTGAGCTCTTCCGGCGGATCGAAGATCACGGCGGTGGTGTTGATGTCACCCTTGTACACCTTGGTGTTGACCATCACCCCGGTCGTGCCCCAGACCCAAGGAACCGTATAGTGGCGACCGCTGTCCCAGGCGACATCGACCCATTCGGGGTTTACGTTCTTGAAGTTCGCCATTTGATTGGGCTCACTCTTCAGAAGCAGACCCTTTTCGATATAGATCGGCACCACCGAAGCGGAGGGCACGACGATGTCGAAGCCATGACCACCGGCCTCGATCTTGGCCATGGCGGTCTCATTGGAGTCGTATTCGGTGAGGGTGACCTTCACGTCGTACTTTTCTTCGAATTTCTTGATCAGGTCCGGCGGCGTGTAGAGGCCAAAATTGAAGATGTTCAGCTGCCCTTCGGCAAAGGCAGGGATTGCCGTCGTCAACAGGAGACCTGTTGCGGTGGCCAGTCTGCATGTCATGTTCATTGCGTTCTCCTCTGAAAGTTCAGTCTTTCTTTCGTGTTGCTACCCATGACCCGGCCACGATCAGCACGCTGATCAGAAGAAGAAGCGAGGAAATGGCGTAGATTTCTGAGGTGAGATTCCGCCGAAGTTCACCCATCAGATAGGTCGGCAGGGTTTCCTGCCCTGGAGATTTCAGGAATTCAGTCATGACGAGATCATCAAGCGAAACCACGAAAGCCAGCATGAAACCGGCCATGATACCGGGCATGAGCAAGGGAAGTGTCACCCGCCTGAACGCATAGAAACGGCTCGCATAGAGATCGGCTGCAGCCGTCTCCAGGCTGATATCCATGCTCGCCAGCCGTGCATGGATCGGCAGATACGCAAAAGGAATGCAGAAGGTGGTGTGGGCCGCAATGAGAAAGCCGAGCCCGGTATAGCCTGTGAGCTGCTTGATCTGGCCGATGATGATGAGCAATGCGATCGCCAGCACGATTTCAGGAACCATGAGGGGTTGGTTCAGGATGACGTGAACGATCCCCTCTCCGCGAAACGCGGCAGTCCGGCTGGTCGCCAGGGCGGCCATCGTCGCCATGATGGTCGCGAGAACCCCCGCCGTCGTTGCCAGGATGAGAGAATTGACGGCCGCATCCATGAACGCCTGGTTCTGGAGCGCTGCCTCATACCAACGTATGGAGAAGCCTTCCCAGTTGCCGATCACCTTGCCCGAATTGAACGAGTAGGCGACCAGAATGACCATCGGAATATACAGGATGACGAAGCAGGTGATTGCCAGGAATGCCGCCCCGGGCAACCGTTTGACGCTGAAAGTGCCCTCAGCCATGGCTGCGCTCCTTCTTTTCGGAGGTGATGCGCGTGTACCAGATCAATGCAAGCAGGACGAGAACGGTCAGTGTGATCGCCAATGCCGCACCCAGCGGCCAGTTACGCCCTTGACCGAACTGCATTTCGATCAGATTGCCGAGCATCATCGACTTGCCTCCGCCCATGATGCGCGGCGTGACATAGGCTCCCAGTGCCGGCACGAACACCAGAATGGAGCCCGCGATGATGCCGGGTCGCACCAGCGGCAGGATGACTCGGCGAAGGCAATAGAAACGCGAAGCGTAGAGATCGTAACTCGCTTCTGCGAGTGTGAAGTCGAACTTCTCGATGGCGGCATAGACCGGCAAGACCATCAGCGGCAGGAAGACATAGGCCATCCCCAGCAGCACCGCGAAGTTGGTGAACATCAACTGCAACGGCTGATCAATGATGCCCACCGCCAGCAGGATCCGGTTCAACACGCCTTCGGACCGGATCATTTCCTGAACCGCGATGGTGCGGACCAGGAGGTTTGTCCAGAACGGGATCGTAATCAGGAAGAGCCAGAACCCGCGCTGGGATAGGGGTCGTGTGGCAATGAACCAGGCCGTCGGCAGGCCGAAAATAAGAGTTATGATGGTGGTCGCGAGAGAAAGGCCGACGGAACGGCCGAGAATGGCCAGATTGGCCCCCGACACGGTCACGGAGTCATCGAAAATGTCCCGCTCGAAAAGCACGGAGAACCAGCCGTTTGTCGAGAAGATCCAGTTGACATTGCCGAAGTCGCCGGGAGTGAGGAACGAATAGAGTAGAACGACACCGAGCGGCAGGATCGAGAACAGCATGATCGTCACGATCGCGGGCAACAAGAGGCCCCAGCGGCGGGACGTCTCGGACAATTTCATCGACGCGCCTCCTCATCGGCAATGATCCGCAGAGCCTCTGCCGGCAGCGCGATCGAGATCGCCTGCCCCTCAGTGAAGTTGCGATCCCCGTTGAGACTGTTCTGCACACGAGCAACGAGCGCGGCTCCATCGGGCAGAGCGAGATGCACATGACTGTCAGTGCCGAGGAACACGAACTGGGAGATGGTTCCGGAGAGGTTGAGCCCATTCGGAAGGTTCGTCCCCAGTGCCACGTGCTCCGGCCGAACCATCAGCGTGAGCTCACCGTTTGTCGCGCCCGGCAGCGCGATCTGGCCGGTTCCAACCGTGACAAGACCGTTTGCCGCCTGACCTTTCAGGAAGTTCGATTCACCGATGAAACCGGCAACGAAGCGGTTGGCCGGGTTCTTGTAGAGTTCGCCGGGAGATGCGATCTGCTGGACGCGCCCGCCGCTCATCACGGCGATCCGGTCCGACATTGTCAGCGCTTCTTCCTGGTCGTGCGTCACGAAGATGAAGGTCAGGCCCGTTTCGCGCTGCAGGCGTTTCAATTCGACCTGCATCTCCTTGCGCAACTTCATGTCGAGAGCTGACAGGGGTTCATCGAGCAGGAGTATCCGCGGCTTGGCGGCCAGAGCACGGGCCAGTGCCACGCGCTGCTGCTGCCCGCCTGACAGTTCCACGCTCTTTCGATGTTTAAGATGCGACAGCTGCACGAGCGTCAGCATGGCATCGACGGCAGGATCGATCTCTGCACGAGGTCGCCCGAGCGCCTCGAGTGCAAAGGCGACGTTCTGGCCCACCGTCATGTGCGGAAAGAGCGCATAGTTCTGGAACACCGTGTTGACGGGGCGCCGGTTGGGCGGCATCTGGGCGATGTCCTCCCCGTCAAGCACCAGGGAGCCGCTACTTGGGCTGCTGAACCCGGCGATCAACCGCAGGAGCGTGGTCTTGCCACAGCCCGAGGGTCCCAGAAGAGTAAAAAACTCGCCCTCTGCGATGGAGAAACTGACTTCGTGCAAAGCAGTGACCGTCCCGTTCCCGTGACCGAACCGCTTCGATAATTCTCGGATATCAAGCATGCGCCTCTCGTTCCCCAAAGGTCTTTTTAATATGCGTATTGACAAAATATCTTTAGTCAATAAAATTTTTTATCGTAATAAATATTTTATGGCGAAATGCACATGACCGACGTATCGACCCCCGTAATGCCAGGGGAACCAGGACTGAGAAGTCGGAAGAAGGCCAAGCGGCGCGATGAAATCATTGCGGCGGCCAGGAGATTGTTCGATCAGCAAGGCGTCGACGCGACCACAATGGCCGATATCGCCGCCGCAGCAGGCATATCGCCTCCGACGGTTTTCAATTATTTCGGGTCGAAAGACGGAGTGCTGATCGCGCTGATCAGTGAAGGCACCACCGAAGCCCGCGAACAAGACCGCAACCTCCATTGGCGCGAAGGGGTCGACCTCGGAGAGCTCTTGGTCGGATTTTTTCTGCGTGTATCGCTCCGTACACTGGAAATTGCAGACAAGCGGGTCTGGCGCTACGCGGAAGCGGCAGCCATTCGCCAGCCGGCCACGGAACTCGCCGTTCAATATCAGAGTGTTTCAGAAGCACTGGTGAACGTGGTCGCGGAATACATCGCAGACCTCGACATCCATACGCGGTCGGGAGGAGAGGTTTCGCCTGCCTTCATCGGGAGATTGCTTCACGACGTCTGGATGCCCTGCTTCATCAGCCTGATCACCAATGAAGATCAGGGCCTTGCCGAGCATGAAGCCGTCTTGCAGACGCGGATCCCGCCCCTCGTGAACCTGTTGTTCGATGAGCAGAGCATCAAATCTCCCAAGCGCAAAGGACAACCCGCATGACGGCATCGCTGCTCTTCATCAACGCCCGCATCCTGACGATGGATGCGGACAAACCGCATGCGAATGCGCTTGCCGTTGCTGGAAACCGCATCATCGCCGTCGGTGATGAGAATGAAGTCCGCAGTCATGCCGGCGCGGAAACCCGCGTCGTCGATGCTCGAGGCGCCACCCTGATGCCGGGCTTCGTGGAAAGTCACGTGCACATCTTTTCCGGTGCCTATGGACAGACCCTGCTGCAACTCGCCGACATCAGAGGCTTCGAGGCAATGAAGGCCGCAGTCGCCGCCTTTGCCGCCGACCGTCCCGACGAAGGCCTGCTGTTCGCGCAGGGTGCGGATTATGAACTGCTCGGCCCCGGCACCCGCCTCGACCGCCATGCCCTCGACGCCATGTGCCCGGACCGTCCACTGGCCGTCATGGCCTACGACTTCCATACACTGTTTGCCAATACCGCGGCTCTCCAAGCCGCCGGGCTGCTGCATGGACGCGACTTGCCTGTCGGCAACGAGGTTGTCATGGGCGATGATGGTCTGGCCACGGGCGAATTGCGGGAAAAATTCGCCTTGCTTCCGGTGCTAGAACTTCGCACCTCAGGTGGGCGCGAAATGCTCGGCATGTCCGGCATTGAACCACCGATCCCGCCGACCGAGGCGGAATGGCGGGAGGACGTGGAGATCCTCAAGTCAGGCATGCGCTTTGTCGCATCCAAGGGCATCACCTCGATCCACAACATGGACGGGAACCGCCACCTGCTCGAACTGTTGCGCGATGTCGAAAAGGAAGACGGACTGCTGGCCCGCACCTCGGTCCCCTTCCACCTGACGCGAGAGATGCCACTCACTGAGCTCGAACGCGCCTCCGCCATGACACGCGATTTCACCGGGGACAAGCTGAGCTGCGGTCGCGTCAAGATCTTCGTGGATGGCGTGATAGAAAGCGGCACGGCCTCCATGCTGGCCGATTATGCCGACCGTCCGGGTCTGCGCGGCGAGCCCATCTTCGATCGTGAGAGCTTCCGGCAAGCGGCCATTGAAGCCGATCGCCGTGGTTTGCAGATCACCGTGCACGCCATCGGCGACGCTGCCGTGCGCATTGCGCTGGATGGGTACGAGGCGGCCCGTGACGCGAACGGTCCGCGTGACAGCCGCCACCGCATCGAGCATGTGGAAATGATCGATCCTGCCGATGTGCCGCGGTTTGCCGAACTCGGCGTCATCGCCTCGTTCCAGCCGCTGCACGCCCCGGTCGGAGAGACACCGACCTCGCGCAGCATCGGACCGGAGCGGGCAGCACACGCCTATGCCTGGCGCACCCTTGCGGAGGCCGGCGCGACCGTCGCATTCTCCTCGGACTGGCCGATCGTGCCGGTGGACCCGCTGCTCGGCATCCAGACGGCGCTGACCCGGCAACCGCACCTTACGGGCCTGCCGGATCAGCGGCTTCCGCTTCACCAGGTTCTTGAGGCCTTCACCTGCAACGGTGCCTATGCGGGCCACATGGAACAGAAAACGGGACGCCTCAAAGCCGGGATGCTCGCCGACATCGTCCTGTTGTCGGGCGACATCGAGTCAACTCCGGCGGAAGAAATCGCCTCGCTCGGCATCGTCATGACCGTGTGCAATGGACGGATCACCCATGAAGCCTGAAGACATCACGTTCGACATGACGACCCTGGGCGCGGGCCGGAGCCTTGATGCGCCGACACTCGCCAAGGCCTGCGTGATCCGCGCCGATATCGGTCCTGCGATCGAGTATCCAACAACGGAGGGCCACGTCCGCGCCTATTTCCCCATTACCGGTGGTGAGGCAAAGGGCAGAGGCTGGACTGGGCGCATCCTGCCAGGCGGAGCAGATTTCGCCATCGCTCTGCCCGACGGTTCCTATGCCGTAGAGGCACGATACGTCATCGAACTGGAGGATGGAACGCCGGTGATGGTCACCAATGCCGGCAAAATGGTGCGGCAGACCGATGGCAGCTACCACGGACGCACCCGGGCGACGTTGGAGGTTCCAGAAGGACCCCACGCCTTGCTCGGCAAGGCTGTTTACTTCGGCACGGCGCTCGCCGAAGCCGACGATCAGGATCACGTTTACATCGAACTGTGGGAAGCGTTGATCTAACCGCACGCGTTTAGGGCCGGACAGGTCGGCGGCCCGCCGACCTGTCCGGCGTGCCTCCTCGGAAGGTGCCGTGACGCTTCGCCCATCCGAAATTTTGGAGAGCGGCCGAAGCCGCTGTCGTTAGCTGTTCAAGAAGTCGTCGGTGCTCACGACATTCGCATAAGCGAACGCCAGTGCAGCCATGAAAGACGCATGCACGTCGGCGGCCGATACGGTTCTTCCTCCGAACTCCAGATCGCGGGTCGCCACCGCATCGTGGAGCACGGTCACCGCATATCCGAGGTCCGACGCCGCCCGGACGAGGGCATCAATGCACATGTGGCTCATGGCTCCGGCGACCACCAGGTTTGTCACGTCCTGAGCGTCAAGGATCGCCTTGAGATCGGTCCCGAGAAACCCGTTGATGTTCACTTTTGTCACCACCGTTTCGCCTTCGGCGGGAGACACCAGGGTGTTGATATCGGCACCCGGCGTGCCCGGAACGAAGAAGGTCGCGTCTTCTTCACCCGCATGATGGCGGATATGAACCACCGTTTCTTGATTGGCACGGAATCGATCAAGCACCGTGCGCGCTTTCGCCGCCGCTGCGGCGGTACCGATGAGCGTGAAGGCTCCACCCTCGAAATAATCGTTCTGAAAATCCACCAGGACCAAGGCTGTCGCTGTCATATCTGCTCCCTGTTGAGTCATTTGGTTGATTGCCGGATCGGAAGAAGCAATGGCATCCGCGTCATCTCCCGTCCACCCAGAAGGGAACGCTTGGTGTCGGCGGGATAGTCCCACCAACTGTCCCCTCGCGATCCATTGATCCCCTTGTATGATGGCGACGTAGCGAGCGCTTAGCCAATCAGGCCGCCGGATTTGGCATCGGCATAGGTCAGGTCGATCACCTTACTGGCGATCGCCACAAGTTCGTCGGCTTCGGCATGGCTCAGTGTGAAAGGCGGCGCGATCACCATCCGGTCGCCGACCGCCCGCATGACGAGGCCATTCGCAAAGGAATGCTCGCGCGCAATCATACCGATGCGGGCATCCTCGTCGAAGCCCTGACGCGACGACTTGTCCCTGGTAAACTGGAAGGCTCCGATCAGGCCTTCCATGACAGCCTCCCCGACAATCGGGTGCTCGACGAGCGTCTGCCACTTCTCCTTCAGATAAGGTCCGATATCGTCACGAACGCGGTCGACAAGTTTTTCGTCGCGCAGGATCTTCAACGTCGCGATGGCTGCCGCACAGGCGGCGGGATGACCAGAATAGGTATGGCCATGTGCGAACTCCCCGCCCTTTTCGATGAGAACCTGGGCCACCCGATCCGACACAGCAACTGCACCGAGCGGGATGTAACCGGACGTGATGCCCTTGGCCATGGTAAGGAAATCCGGCTCGGTTCCCATCAGTTCACAGCCGAACCACTGCCCGGTGCGCCCAAATCCGCAGATGACTTCGTCAGATATGAGGAGGATATCCCGTTCCTTCAGTCCGGCCGCAAGCACCGGCCAGTAGGTCTTCGGCGGGATGATGACACCGCCAGCGCCCATGATCGGTTCACCGATCATCGCACCGACACGATCAACGCCGATGGCATCGATCAGTGACAGCGTCTGCTCTGCCACATGACGTCCGAACTCGTCCGGGCTCATTTCACCGCCGTAACTCCACCAGTCCGGCGATGGGGCATGGTAGATACCCGGGATCGGGAGGCCGCCCTGCTTGTGCATTGAGCCAAAGCCCCCAAGGGACGCGGCGGCGACGGTGGAGCCATGATAGCCCCCGCGCCGCGATATGAAGACGCTCTTTTCCGGCTTGCCCATCAGCTCCCAATAGTAGCGGACGAGGCGGAATATGGTGTCGTTCGATTCCGATCCGGAGCCGGTGTAGTGGAAATAGTTGAACTGGGGAGGCGTGATCTCGCTCAGCAGGCCCGAGAGTTCCGCGACCGAAGGATGTGTCGTGTTGAAGAAGGTGTTGTAAAAGGTCAACTCTTCGAGCTGCCGGGAGATGGCGTCGATGATATCACGCCGCCCATGGCCGGCATTGACGCACCACAGACCGCTCATCCCGTCGAGAATACGATGGCCTTCGGAATCCTGGAGGTAAACCCCTGATGACTCGGTGATGACCCGAGCACCTCTGGCGTTCAGTTCACGGGCATTGGTGAAGGGATGCAGGTGATGGGCGGCATCGAGACGACGGATCGCCGCCGTGGAATTCGAGAGGGACATGGCAATCTCCTATTCTTGCGATGGAGGGGGCAGAACGGAAAAGAGGCGACAGACGAGAGCAGCGCCGTCTACGGACCCGTGGCGCGCCTCAAGTGAAGCGGTCCGGCGCAAACCGTATCGGGCCGGGAGCTCAACCTGTGCCTCACGACCTTCGCACCCCGGGCCGCACGCCCGACCGACAGTCGCCTCAATCCCCGACATGACACAGTCACGAAACAGATCTTCGCACTCGACACGGCCGGCTCCAAATTTGATCAAATTATTTTTACGATCTGCGATCGCATTTTTCAAGCGGCTGGAAGTCAGCGAGTCAAAAAAAGAGCGCCCATTCGGCGCCCTCGGTGTTCAGTCGGGATAGGCAGTTGGCCCCGTCAAGGATCCGCGAAATCGGCATTCTGCAGAAGGAACGCAAATCCCTCTGAAATGTCTTTGTGCATCAACTCGGCTGCGGCCTTGCCGTCGCCGCGAGCCAGGGCCTCAACGATCTCTTCGTGATAGTCAAGCTCGAGGATGCCCGAGAGATTGCCTCCAAACCGTCCGCCGAACTGCCGGAGGAAAGGCCCGACCTGTAGCCAGATCGTCTCGATGAGGAAGAGCATGCTGTCGGAAGAGGCGGCGCGATAGATGCTGAACTTGAACTCGTAATTGTGAAGGAGGTAAGCGTCGATGTCCTGATCCCGGGCCGACTGCGTCAGGGCGGAAGCCTCTTTGCGAATGGCCCGAAGATCGGCGGCCTTGATATGGCGCGCAGCAATCTCGGTCAGGGCGGGTTCACAGATCATGCGGCTCTGCACGAGATCGGAAAAACGCTCCCTTGTCATCGGCGGAAGCACGTGCGAACCGTTCGGCAATTGCTCGAGTGCGCGCAGCGCCTGAAGCTTGGTGAGAGCCGCACGAACGGGCATGTCGCTCGTGCCGAGCTCCTTTGCCAACTTGCGCGACGTCAGCTTCTGTCCCGACCTGATCTGTCCGGCCATTAGGGCCTTGTTCAGCCGCTGGTAGACCACTTCATGCAAAGGCGTGAGGTCGACTGTTCCAAGTCCGATAATCGCAGTTGGCTTCACCGCTTACTCCCGTCTCGATGCGTCTGCCGAGGACACGTCGAAGCCTTGCCGCCGGCAACGTAGATGTCCCCGATATCACCGAACGACGGGATAAGACAGAGACACCTTCGCTGCAACGACGTCAGGCCGCGTCGGGCCAGCCGCTGATCGCCTTGACCTCGAGATACTCCTCGATACCCCAGACGCCACCCTCTCGTCCGATACCCGACTGTCCGAAACCACCGAACGGGGCACCGTAAGGCAGATCCGTTCCATTCAGCCGCACCATGCCTGCACGCAGCTTGCGGCTCACGCGACGGGCTTTTTCAGCATCGTTTGTCCAGAGGTAGGCAGCGAGGCCGTAGACACTGTCGTTGGCAATTGCGATCGCTTCTTCTTCCGTATCGAAGGGAAGAATGGTGAGGACCGGCCCGAAGATCTCTTCGCGCGCGACGGTCATGCCGTTATGCACGTCGGAAAAGACCGTCGGCCGGATGAAGTAGCCGCCATCGACCCCTGGTGGCAGATCGGGGCCGCCGGCAGCGAGCTTGGCGCCCTCCTCGATTCCGGCTTCGATCAGGCTCCGAATACGGCCGAACTGGCCAGCATTGACGACCGGACCCATTTCGGTGCCGTCTTGCGCCGGGTCCCCGACGCGAACCTCGTTGGCAACCCGCGCCGCAGCCGCCACGGCGCGATCATAGACGTTGCGCTGGACCAGCATACGCGAAGGCGCATTGCAGGACTGACCGGAGTTACGGAACATGTGACGGGCGGTCGCTTCGGCTGCCACATCCACATCGCAGTCATCGAAAATGATGTCGGCACCCTTGCCGCCGAGTTCCAGACCGACACGCTTGACCGTTTCGGCCGCGGCCTTGCTGACGGCGACACCGGCTCGGGTGGACCCGGTCAGAGAAATCACCGCAACGTCCGGATGGCTCGAAAGCCGTTCGCCGACAGCCGCACCCGTGCCGTGGATAAGATTGAACACCCCGGCCGGGACACCCGCCTCATCGAGCACTTCCGCGAAGAGCGCGGCGGAAAACGGCGCGAATTCGGAGGGCTTCAACACCATGGTGCAACCAGCCGCCAAAGCGGCGCCAACCTTGAGCGTCACCTGGTTCATCGGCCAGTTCCAGGGAGTGATGAGCGCGGCGACCCCCTTTGCCTCAAGCACGATCCGGTTGGATTTGTCGCCAGGGAAAAGCGGGCGCTCCCAATGAACGTCGTCCATGGCCCGAATGAAGTCCTCGAGATGCCCCAGCCCCGAGCCCGCTTGGGGACCGCGCGCCAGCGCCTTCGGCGCCCCCATCTCGATGGTGATTGCGTCTGCAATCTCGTCATGGCGCCGGCGGTACACCTCCACGATCCGTTGCAGGACGGCCTTGCGCTCGGCCGGCGTCGTGGCACTCCAACTGTCGAAGGCGCGAGCGGCAGCCGCAACGGCACGATCCACGTCAGTCCGGTCGCCGAGGGCCAGCCTGCCACAGACAGCGCCGCTTGCAGGATTGATGATATCCATGGCGTCCGTGGAGTTCGGCTGGACCCAGCTGCCATCGATATAAAACTGAAGGGTGTTCATATGTGTCTTCCCGAATCTGAACGGCCTGCCCGTCCGCGCTATGCCTCGACCTGCAGCAGCAATGATCGGCCGCGCAACACTCGACCAATCCTCGCAGCTCAACATCCGCATTATCGCCAAATCGAGCCGAACTTCCAGCCAAATTTGCGATCGCAAATCGCAATGTTTTGAATTTGACTTTCAGAACGACACCGTCAGGTAGACGGACTTTCTAAGGAGGCCATCAACTCGATAGAAGGAGGTGGTAGAACCGGTCTTTACAACACCGGCCCTGCCACCCCGTCCAGCCGCACCCTTCGGCAGCCGCCATCAACCGAAACGGAAGCTCGACAGCCCGAACGGACGTTCGATTGCGGGGCGCTCGGCTGCGATCGGATTTTCCATCGCATCGACGGCAACGGGAACTCCCGGCACATCGAGCCCGAAACGCCCGCGCCGCCCTGCAACTTCCGAAAGCCTGAGTATGTAGTTCTCGCCTGCGTCGGCTGGTTTCAGCGCGTGGAAGCGGACCTGCTGGCCGGAGAACGCGACGGGGCGAATTTCGTAAGCCCCGTTTCCGCTCGCTGGCACAAAGCGCAGCGGATCCGCCATCAGATCCGCCTGAGCCTGCACGGCTTCGCTCCACCATCGTCCGTCATGGGCCATCAGCGCATAGGTAAAGCGGTGATGGCCCTCATCCGCGAGCATGTCGGGATAGGTTGGCCCGCGTATCAGGCTGATCGTCATCACGTTGTTGCGGGCAGAGAAGCCATACTTGTCCGCCGACAAAAGGACCGCCCCCCAATCCGTTTCCGACATCGATACGAACCGGTGGCCACTTCCCTCGAACTGCGCCCGCTGCCAGGTCGTATTGGCATGCGTTGGGCGACGGGTAACGCCGACAGCCTGGTCGTACACCGCTTCGTCCGCATGAACCGTGACCGGGAAGGCGGCTCGCAAGTAGGTGCGCCGGTCGTGCCAGTCGAGATCCGATACGATCTCCAGGCGCGGTGAATTTGACCAGAGGCGCAGGCGCTGGACGATCCGGCTCGCCGAATGGCTCCTGGTAATCGTGATTTCTGCAAGATGCGGCCCGCTGGCACTGATCGTCATATCCTCCAGCGATAGCCACTCTTCCTCCCCAAGTTCGAATCCCGGCTCGATATCCCATGCATCGAAGTTGCGCGGCAGGTCGTTGCGGTAGAGCATGAGCCGGTTGCCGGGGCCCGCCATGAGCTCTCGGCCGGACCCTTTGTCCACATAGCTGTCGATGCGACCATGAGCGTCGAGTGCGACGGCAACGAACTCGTTTTCCAGTCGATAGCGACCACCCTCCACAGCGGCTGCGGCTGTACGCTGGGAAGGCTCTGCGACGAAACCAAGAGAAAGCGGCGACAAGGACCGATCGACAGCGGTGACATATCCGTCAACCGTCGCCTGTGGGGCAAGCGATGCCGGGAGCAGGTCCGCGCTCGTGATCTGGAAGCCGGATTTGGCGGACCCGGAGAGGTTGGCAACGAGAAGGCCTTCGTCCGCCCCGCTATGCCGCGCTGCGATCGCCGACAATCGATCTGTGACCACCGCAGTCGCACGGGCGACCACAGCCTCCAGCTCCGGCTCAGTTTGCTCATAGACCTCGCGAATGGAGGAGCCGGGCAGGATGTCGTGAAACTGGTTCCTCAGCATCATCTGCCACTCGGCGGACAAATCCGGCATCGATGTGTCTCCTCCATCAAGCCGATCGATGACGCTTGCAGCCTCGGCTGCCACAAGACCGTATTCGGCAAGCCTGTTGAGCTGCTTCGTGCGGCCCTGCGTGGTCAATGTGGCGCGGTGATATTCAAGGTACAATTCGCCAGCCCAGACCGGAACCGCGAGAGACTTGGCCTGCCCGGCCAGCATTTCGATATAGGGTTCGATGGCGGCATGCTCGATGTGGGGAATGGCCGGCATGGAATTGATGATCGGGATGCTCTCGATCTGATCCGGGTCCGGACCGCCACCACCATCGCCCCATCCATAAGACGCGATCACCGCATCTGTCATGTCCTTGGCAGAATGCTTGTCCCATACCTCCTGAAGGGCGGCCGGCGTCATCAACATGTTGTAGCCGTCATTGTCGTAGGCATCGAACGTGTGAACAAGGACACGCGAGCCGTCATTGCCCTGCCAATGAAAGAGGCTGTCGTCGAGCTTGTTTGTTTCGTTCCAGGAAACCTTGATCGTCACCATCTTGTCGACGCCGGCGTGAAGCATGATCTGCGGCATCGCAGCCGTAAAGCCGAAGGTGTCTGGAAGCCAGGCCACCTTGCTTTCGACCGAGAACTTGTCGCGGAAATAACGCCGTCCGTGAATAAACTGACGAAGGAAGGCCTCTGCGGACGGCATGTTGGTGTCGCATTCCACCCACATGCCGCCAATCACCTCCCATCGCCCTTCAGCGATGCGGGCACGGATCTGCTCGAAAAGCGCGGGATCTTCCTCTTCGATATGCCGATAATAGAGTGCGGAGGACTGCAGGAACCGAAAATCGGAATGCTTCTGCATCAGCGAGTTCACACTGGCGAAGGTGCGGTTGATCTTGCGCACCGTTTCAGGCTGCGGCCACAGCCAAGCGTAGTCGATATGCGCGTGCCCGGTGGCGAGAACCTTACCTTGCTTGGGATAGGCGCGACGAAGGTCTTCGAGCATTGCATCCAGCTTGGCAGTCGCAGCCACCACGGTCGCGAGTGCCTCATCGCCGACGGGAGCCGGCGTGTCCGTCGGCTCGAAGCTCCTTTCCCAGATATCGAGTGTCCAGTTACGCGTGGCAAGACGCGGGCCTACATCCTTGGTAACCGTCGGCAAACGCAAACCGGCGAGCGCGACCTCCCCCGCCTCGAACAACGCGCGCGCCAGCGCCTTGTCATGGACCGTATCCGCGGCGTTGCGCAGAACCTCGATGCGACGCCGTAGAGCGCGCACTTCGGGATGAAAATAGTGCACGGCGGCTTCACGCAATACCGGCTGACGGTTCGGAACCCCAAACAGGCCGCGCGCGACAGACTGCGCTTCGATGGTAAACGCGATTCCGCGCGGCGCATCGAAGCGCTTGTGACGCTCGTTGCCGGCAAAACTGTCGATCACCCGTCCCGCGCTGTCTACCAGACGTATCAGCGTCTCTCCGCCGAAGTCGAGACGCAGCTCGACACCAGCCCCTTCCGGCAGTGTGACCGGCGCATCGAGGAAAAAGCGATGCACCCCGAAACGGCCCGCCCAGGACGCGCCGGGCGTTACAACAGAGGCTTCTCCGTCTGGAGAAAGTTCTCGGATCGGCCCTAACGGGCTGACTGCGCGTGTCTCGAAAGCACCCAGCTCGTCGGCCCACACCTCCATATGACGGGAAAGCTGCTCGAGGTTGCGCTGCCGGTCGCGATAGGATTTCATCAACATATCTCCATCGGCCGACATAGAGCCGGCATATTTAATCCCTTGCGATGATTAAACATGTTGCCCGCATTTCCGCAAGCTCACAGACAGGTAAATCGCAGAGCATTCAGGCCCCCTTGCCCAATTTGGCTAGACCTTAAAGTTTTGGAAAATAGTATTTCTATTTCAATGTTTTGCCAGAAACACAACAGAACAAAAACAGCGCAACAAGCCCGCTCCCGCAGGTGCGAACTTGCGCGAAAAGTTGAAGCCAAAAGACACTAAAAACTCCCTCTCTGAGGTATTCAAGCTGCGGCCATCCATCAGAGCCACGCTTGACAGTCCCAATATAATTCACAATAAGTATTTAAAAAAGAGGGGAGCGAGCCACAAGATCGCATCCTATCGACTGTGGGAACAAGGTCATTGCGAGCCGACTTGCGAGGACCATGACAAATGGAGGACTTTCATGAATTCACCTATCCGCATGGATCGTCGCGACT
The DNA here is from genome assembly GCA_900473805.1 of Hyphomicrobiales bacterium. GTDB lineage: Bacteria > Pseudomonadota > Alphaproteobacteria > Rhizobiales > Rhizobiaceae > Allorhizobium. Next base: position 101,837 of record UCMS01000011.1, read on the forward strand.
TTCTCAGATTTTCCGCGGCGGGCATCGCCATCGCTGCCGCAGGCCTGAAGCCTTCGAGCTCCGAAGCCGCCGAAGGCACGCTGGACATCTTCTTCAATTCCGACACCAATATCATCGACTTCTGGACGAACGTCATCAAGCCCGGCTTCGAGGCTGCAAACAATGGGCTGACCCTGAACCTCGTTCCGGGCGGCGGCGGCTCGGGGGTCAATGCTCTGGCTGATCGCGCCATGGCTGCCTTCCAGGCCAAGAAGGACCCGCAGGTCGACATGCTCGAGGCCACGTCGCCCTTCTATCCTGCAGGATCCATTGAAGCGGGCCTTTGGGTCAACTTTGAAACCGCCGGCCTTTCCAACTACGCCAAGGTGAACCCTGTCACCATGCAGTCGCCGTTCCTGCTGCCCTATCGTGGCTCGCAGGTCGTCCTGATGTATAACGCCGAGCAAGTGAAGGACGTCCCGACAACCTTCCCCGCCCTTGTCGAGTGGATCAAGGCCAATCCCGGCAAGTTTGCCTACTCCCGTCCCGATCTCGGGGATTCCGGCGCTTGCTTCGTGGAACGCGCCCTCCAGGAAGTCACCGGAAAGAAGCCTGAGCTTTTCCTCCCGGAAAACTACACCGACGACTATGCGAACCCGATGTTCGAAAAGCTCTGGCCGCTGCTTCAGGAGATCAAGCCGTCGCTGTTCAACGGAGGCGAATACACCTCCGGCAATACCGCCTCGATCCAACTCCTCGCCTCCGGCGCAATATCGATGACGGTTGCCTGGTCGGACATGGCGCTACAGGCCATGAGCCAGGGCGTGGTTCCGGAAACCACTGCGGTGGCCCAGCTGCAGGATCTGGCGTTCACCGGCGGCTTCTCCGGCGTCGTCGTGCCGAGTGTTGCCCTGAACAAAGACGCTGCGATTAAGCTCGCCGACTATATCATCTCGGCAGAAGTGCAGGAGAAGGTGGTGACGGATCTGGGTGGCTTCCCGTCGATCGGCTGGGAAAATCTCTCGAAGGAGCTTCAGGAGAAGTTCTCCAAGGTGGCGCCGAAATCCATCCCCGTCTTCCCCGGCACCTGGGAACCGAAGCTGTTCGAAGGTTGGTATCGCAACGTCGCCTCCGATATTGCTCGCTAAGGAGTGCTCATGGCCGGGACGAAAAAGACCGATGGCATCGACTGGCTGGGTTACGGCTTCATCGCCATTCCCGTCATGGCGATCGTTATCTTCCTATTCTATCCCGCCGCACTTGCCATCTTCGGGACGCTCTTTCACCAGCGTCCCGAAGGCGGCGTAGCGCTGGATTTCTCAAGCTACGTCTTCTTCTTCACCGACCCCTACTCTCTCACCAACCTGTTTCGCACCCTCTGGACGACGATTGCCGCTCTGGTCCTGATTATCACGGTCAATCTGCCAATCGCCCTTTATATGCGCTTCACCAAGGGTTGGCTGGCGGCGTTGATCCAGGGCCTTGCGCTCTTTCCAATGTTCGTGCCGGGCATCATCATCTGCTATGCGCTCATCCGCTACCTCGGGCCGAATGGCTGGCTGCAGAGCCTGCTCGCCGCGGTCGGCATGACCCATTACGCGTCCCCGATCACAACGCCCTGGGGTCCGGTCATCGGCCTCATTTGGGACGGTATGCCGATGACGCTGCTGATCCTGATCTCGGGACTATCCAGCATATCCGATGCCTCGATCGAGGCCGCAAAGGATGTCGGGGCCGGCAGGCTGCGCCTTTTCCGGTCGATCATTCTGCCGCAGATCAGCCATTCGATCCTGATCGTCTCGGCCCTTAATTTCCTTGGCTTCTTTGGCCAGGTCCTGATGCCCTTCATGTTGGGACCAACCAATCCGGAAATGATGGGACCCTTCATGCTGCGCACCTTTGTCTCCGTACGCGATCCCCTGCAGGCAGCGACCCAGGCGACGATCACCTTCCTGATCTGCTCGCTCGCGGGGCTCATCTACATACGCTCGCTCGCTGCGCGCAAAGAGGAGCGCTGACATGTTCACGACCCGGCGTAACGACGTCTTCGGCCCGCTGATCCTCATTTTTCTCGTCTTCTTCATCGTTCTACCGGTGGCGACCGTTTTCCTCTGGGCATTTGCGGAACAGTGGTTCTACCCCTCGGTCTTGCCGACGCGCTGGGGCTTTCGCTTCTGGGAACAACTCGTGTCGCGCCCCGAGGTCTGGCAGGCATTCGTGACATCGATCAAGCTGTCGACCACGGTCACCGTGCTTTCAGCTGTGGTCTGCCTTCCCGCGGCCTATGCATTCGCGCGCATGAACTTCCCTGGAAAGTCGGCGTTCATGATGTCTTTTCTGATGGCCAATGCCTTTCCGCGCTTTGCGTTGATTGTATCGATCGCCGTGCTGTTCCTGACCCTTGATCTCGTCGGGACATTCCAGGGCGTCGTCATCATCCAGTTTCTGAACACGCTGCTGCTGATGATCTGGCTGCCAAGCGCCGCATTCCGTGCCATACCGCGTGAGACGGAAGAAGCAGCGCGCGACGTCGGCGCGTCCCCGCTTCGCGTTTTCTGGCACATCACCCTACCTCAGGCTTTCCCCACCATCGCCGCCGCCCTGCTCATGACCTTCGTGTGGACCTTCTATGAGACAGAAGGTGCCTGGCTGGTCGGGGCGCCCCGCATCCGCACCATGCCCCTGTTGATGATGTCCATGATCAACAATCAGCTCGTGGTGCAATACGGTGCAGTGCTCTCGGTTATGCTCTGGGTTCCCTCGCTGATCGCCATCGTGCTGGCCAGACGCGTGATCGGTGGCGACACTTTCGCCAAAGGTCTCGGCGGCTAGTTCCTGTTCATTCTCGTAAGGCTCATCCATGTCCACGCTTGATCTCATCGACGTCACGAAGACTTACAGCATCGTGACCGCCATAGAGCCTCTCTCGCTCAAGATCGGTGATGGTGAACTGGTCTGCCTGCTCGGGCCGTCCGGCTCCGGCAAGTCGACGCTGCTGAGGATCATCGGCGGCTTCGAGACGCCAACCTCCGGCAAGGTCCTGATCGACGGTGTGGACGTTGCATTCGATCCGCCGGAGAAACGGCCCACGGCCATGGTGTTTCAGAGCCATGCCTTGTGGCAGCATATGACGGTTTTCGAGAACATTGCATTCGGGCTCAAGCTGCGGGGGTTCAGCAAGCAGGAAATCAGTCGTAAAGTGGAGGCCGGCCTCGCACTCGTCGGGCTGCAGGACTATGCCAAGCGGCGGCCCAGCCAGCTTTCGGGCGGGCAGCGCCAACGTGTTGCCATAGCCCGCTGCGTCGTTCTGGAGCCAAAGATCCTTTTGATGGACGAACCCTTCGCAAGCCTTGATCAGCATCTTCGCGATCGACTGCGCGAAGAAGTCCGACAGATCCAGAAAACCCTCGGCATCACGACCGTCTTCGTCACCCATGGACAGGACGAAGCGCTCTCCGTCGCCGACAGGATTGTGGTCATGAGCATGGGACGCATCGAACAGGTTGGAACGCCCGGTGACATCTACGCCACGCCAGCGACCCCCTTCGTCGCCAGCTTCATCGGCGACATGAACATGATTGACGTGACCGTGGCGAACGGCGGGATCGACATCGGGGGCATCACTCTCCCCGTAACACTCCCGGACGGGCCAGCGACCTTGGCTGTACGACCGGAGGACATTGTTCTCGGTAGCGGCAATATGACATCCGAAGCGGCCGTCCTGCGCATCGTGAACTATGGCTCCTTCATCAAGATCACTGCAGCACTTAACGGTGTTCAGTGGAAAGTGCAGGCTCCGAAGACGGCGTCGATCACCGAGGGCGCCGCACTTCCGATGTCCATTAGCCGCTACCAGATCTTCCGGGATGATCGGATCGCTTATCGTTCAGATGAAGCCTGAAGGCCACGCCGCCACCAAACGCAGCTCCGCGCAAGCATCACCGCTCGGTGCAGCCTAAGATGAGATGTATGATGAATCGGCCGGCCGGTTACTAACGCAGGCCGTGAGGCCTCTTCATGCGCCGCCGCCCGATATCTCGAACGGCCGCACCTCCGCGAGATTCTGACGGATATAGAGATGTCGGAAATTGTGGCTGGTGTTGATGAAGATGGGCAGCATGGCCGCCCCCGTTACCGCAGCATCCTCGCTGAGCCGTGCCGTGACCAGACGCGGATGCACACGATCGTGCCGGGCAGCAGGCGTCGGCCGCAACGGATAGGCGCGGTCGACCAGTCGCTCGATCAGGGGCTGCGGCAAAGCACCGCCAACGGCGATAAAGGCCGGATCGTACATCACCTCGATGATGGCCACCACGTCACGCATCAGGCGTGCGGCCGAAGCCAGCCAGTCCATCAACCTGTGGTCTCGAATGGCCAGCAGGTTCAGGATCTGCTCCGGCTCCGGGCTGAGGCCAAGACCGCATGCGAGACCGAGACCACCGATGGAGATCAGCCCGCCCTGTGCAGCCGTTTCGTCCGGTGTCTCAGGCCATGTCTGCGAACCTCCCAGCCCCGCGAACGGAAGCAGCCCGATTTCTCCCGCAGCGCCCCCCATGCCCTTGTAGGGGTAGCCATCGATAATCAGACCGGCGCCGGAGCCATGGCCGATATAATAATAGACAAAGGTGGCTTCCTGCGTGTCCGGCCGGTGGATGCGCTCTCCGATAGCGGCAGCCGTTGCATCGTTCTCCACGAGCACAGGAAATCCTGTCAGCCGCTGAAGTTCGTCTGCAAACGGAAAATCGCGCCAGGCCTGCCAGTGCCGCATGGAAAAATCGAACTCGTCGCCTGCCGATCCGAATGTCGGCAGCACCAGCCCGACACCCCACACCCGTTGTGCCGGCAGGCCATGCGAATTGAGCAGAGCCGGCAACACGGCCGCAAGTTCACGGACCGCAGCCGCGGGGTCGCTTGTGTCGACGCGGGCGATGCGCCGGGCACGCTCCTTGCGTGTCAGGTCGAAGACCAGGATGTGACAGAAATTCTGGTCGAGATGCACACCGATGGAGAAACCGGCTTCTGCATTCGGCTCGAGATAAATCTGCGGCTGCCCCCGCATGCCGGACGACCGTCCCGCCTCAACGATAAGTCCCTGCTCAAGCAGCTCGCGGGTGATGGAAGAGATGGTCTGAGGCTTCAGTCCGATGATGGAGGCAATCTCCACGCGGCTGATCGGCCCCCGCTGAAAAATCGTCTCGAAAACGAGGCGCCGGTTGTGTATCCGCGCATCTTCGATCCGGCTACCGGCAATACGTCCTTCGCCCTCGTCGCCGGCACTCGGACCGGAGCCTGCCCCGGCCTGATTCAAACTCGTCATCTCACCTGCTTCCCGCCGATCACAGCCCCAGGGCCTTCAAGGCTTCCCGGTTGCGTTTCGCAATCGGCAGAGGCTTATCCGGCGGGCAAGGATACATGTCCTGCTCATACACCACATAGCCTCCATAGTCGCGTGCTCTGAGAAAATCCACAACCGCGCGGAAATCCACCATCCCCTTGTCCAGTTCGCACATCACGCCCGATTGGAAGCCTGTGATGAAATCGATGTTTTCGCGCTGGATCTTGTCGAGCAGCACCGGATCGACGTTCTTGAAATGATAGTAGGGAATGCGCTCGGCATAGCGCTTCATGAAGGAGATCGCATCGGCACCCGTATAGGCATGGTGACCGAAGTCGAAGCAGAGACCGACGAGCTCTGGAGGCGTTTCGTCGAGCAGCCGGATGACTTCGGATTCGGTTTCAACCCCGGACCCGACATGCGGATGGAAGACGAGCGAGAGCCCATGCTCCCCGGCTACGTAACGGGCAGCTTCGGTCACGTTGGCGATCATGCCCCGCCAGCTTTCCGGCGACAGCGCCCTCTCCTTGCCAGGAGCGGGAAGATCGCTGTCGTCCATCAACACGACCCATTCCGCGCCCATCGCTTTTAAAAGGCCGCAGGTCTGCTCCAGTCGCGGCCGCAAGGTTTGCATGGCGTCAGAAGGTGCCAGGAGATGAACGAGAGCCGAGCCGCAGATGCTGAGGCCTCGCGCCGATAGCGCATCGCTCAATCGCCCGGGATCCGCCGGCAGATAGCCCCAGGGACCAGTTTCGGTTGCCATAAACCCGGCGTCGCGCACTTCGTCCAGATACCGCTCCCATGGCGTCTGCCTAGGGTCCTCAGCATACCAAACTCCCCAAGCGTCCGGCGCCGTTGCCAACTTCATCATCATCTCCATGGCCTTAAGTTCCGACTGTTACCATAATAGATCCGCCCAAATGTTGAAAGGGACAAAATACCGCAAAATTCACATCACGCTGATTTTCATCAATTTTTCCACCACAAAAGGACCCGTTACGGAAAAGAGGTCACGGAAATCCTCATCCACGCGATAACTTCAGTCCCATTCTATCGGATTTCATCTTGATAAAATCTCTTTTACGTATTTATTTGTCCGCAACAGGTGCCGGTGGCCAACCCGCCTTTGCCGCACCATCAGCAACGGGAAATTCCATAATGATCAGACTAGGCCTGCTCGGGCTCGGCGAAGTCGCACAGCTCATTCATCTGCCAATCCTGCAGCGTCTCAACGAACTCTATACGCTGGCCGGCGCCTATGACCCCTCGCCCTCTGTCAGCCAGGCAATCGGCGCCCGTTGGGGCATCGAGACACTTTACAATTCAGCCGAAGACATGTTCGCGGCAACGGACATCGACGCGGTGATGGTGCTGAGCCCCGACCAGTTTCACGGACGGGACGCACGCGCAGCGCTGAAGGCTGGCAAACACGTGCTGATCGAGAAGCCCTGCTGCCTGGAACTTGAAGACCTTCAATCGCTCAGCACAACGGCGGACGCGTCCGGCAAGGTGGCCATGGTTGGGTATATGCGTCGCTTCGCGCCGGCCTTCCTGGAAGCGAAGGCAAACCTGCCGGCAATGGAAGAGATCACCTATGTGCGGGTCCGCGACGTGATCTGCGAGGGACCCTGGTATTTTCGCCAGACTGATGGGGTGGTCACGCCACACAACGACCTGCCGCAAGACATGCTAGCCGCTGGCGGCGCGCTACGCAGGGAGATGTTGGACCGCGCACTCGGCGCAGACGCATCGGCGGAACTCAGAACGGCCTATACCGTACTCACCGGACTATCCTCTCACTCGCTCTCGGCGATGCGCGATCTGTTCGGCGCGCCTAAATCCGTGCGGGCTGCTAGCATCAAGCAGGGCGGCACACAGATTACGGCGCTTCTGGACTATGGTCATTTCACGGCGCTGTATGAGTGCATGATCGGCGATGTCGTTCGTTTCGAAGCGGGCTTTGAAATCAACACGCGCTGGAAGCGCATCGCCTTCGAATACCCGACACCCTACATCCGTAACCTGCCCATGACCCTTGACATCCAGACATCCACAGAAAGCGGAAACAGCTTGACGCGGCTCGGACCATTCCACCAGGATCCCTTCGATGTTGAACTTCGTGCCTTTCATGCCGCCGTCACAGCAGGTGGCGAAAATCGCACTCCACCTGCAGAATCGGCAGCAGATCTGGCACTCTTCAAGGCCATCATCGAGGCGGCACGCACCTGAGCGTCCTAAAAATGGAAACAGAAACTCAAAAACCACTCATCGTCATCGGCAACCTCAACATCGATATCATCATCGGCCCGACGACATGGCCGGACGTCGGAACGGAGGTTTTTGTCGACCAGGATGAGGTACGTGTCGGTGGGTCGGCCGGCAACACGGCGCTCGCGCTCCAGGCTCTCGGCCACCCCCACCTGTTCATTGGATCTATTGGGGCAGATGTCTTCGGGACAGTGCTGGAGCAAGCCTTTGCCCCGGAGACTTGCCGCCTGGTCAGGTGCCCAGCACGCACCACTTTGACGGTGGGCATCACCCACCCGGACAGCGAACGCACCTTTTTTACGACCCGGGGACATCTCACCCATTTTTCGGCTGACGAAGCAGTCGCACAACTGGATACTGTCGATATCGCCGGCGGAACCGTGCTTCTGGCGGGCGCCTTTCAAACTGAGCGACTGATGGAGGGTTATGGGCGTCTGATCGAAAACGCAAAAGCGCGAGGAGCAAAGATCGCGATCGACTCAGGTTGGCCGACCGAGGGGTTCACCCCCGCAGCACGCCGGTTTCTCACAGACCTCGTCTCAGCCAGTCATTGCGTCCTGTTGAACGAAATCGAAGCCATGCATCTGAGCGAAACGGACACCCTGGAAGCGGCAGCAAACGCCATCCACGCCCTCCAGCCGATCGGAGCCGAGACTGTCATAAAGTGTGGCCGCAGCGGAGCGATCGTCCTCGATGCCGCCGGCACGCTTCACCGCGCGCCGGTACCGGAGGTGGAAGTGGTCGACACCATTGGCGCCGGAGACGTGTTCAATGCGGGCTACCTCTCGGGGCGCAGCCTCGGCCAGACATCGCAGGCCAGCCTCCGGCGAGCCGTCGCGATCGCCTCGCGTGCAATTTCGACACAGCCACGACGATATGAGATCGAATAGGCGAGCCAAGCGAATCCCGACACGGTCTCTCGACCATCCGGCCGTTCATCGAGAGCACCGAACAAGCTGATCTGCTTCAGCCTGTCTAGGGGATACGGATCCGCTTCTGTTGAAGCTCGCCAATCGGATCAACGCGCCAGCTTGCGCTCGGCGCCGTCACGGCGACACGGGCACTGGCCTCGACCTCTTTGCCAAAGACAGCGCCCACTCCGATCAGGACGGGTTCGTCAACACCCATCGCGCGCATGGCATCTGGCAAGCTGCCCAGCCGACCAGCCCAGCGCCGCTCCCGCGGACGGCTAACGGAAGACATGACGACGACGGGTGTTTCGGAGTCCATGCCGTTTTCCCTGAGACGCTGCTCGATTTCGCCCGCCATGCGTCCGCCCATGTAAAAGACCGAGGTCTGGTTTGGCCCGGCAAGCGAGGCCCAGTCTACGGTGCGCGGCAGTTCATGATGTTTGGAATGTGCCGTGACGAAACGGACCTGCTGGGCATGATCTCGATGGGTGAGCGACGTCTTGAGCGAGGCAGCCATCGCCGAGGCGGCGGTGATGCCGGGCACGATATCCACCGCGATACCTTCGTCTTGCAGCCGGGCGATTTCTTCTCCGGCGCGACCGAAGATCATCGGATCCCCCGACTTGAGGCGGACAACGCGTTTGCCTGCCTTGGCGAAGCGCAGCATCATCTCGTTGATGTCGTCCTGGCGGCAGCTTTCCCGCCCGCCGCGTTTGCCGACAAGGAAGCGTCTTGCTTCACGTCGCGCCAGTTCCAACACCTCTGCCGACACGAGATCGTCAAACAGGATGACATCGGCCGCCTGCAACGCCCGCATGGCTTTCAGCGTGAGAAGCTCGGGATCGCCGGGGCCAGCGCCGACCAGGGTCACGCACCCGACAAGCGGCGCAGAGGCGATATGCTCTACCGTTGCGAGCAGGTCATCGGCGGCTTCTTCGGTGGGCGTCTCGTTAGTCGAAAGGCTCCGGGCCACAAAGCGCTCCCAGAAAAACCGTCTTGCAGCACCCGGCGCCAGGCGGCGGTTGACCGCCTCTCTCAGGGACTGCGCAAGTCCTGCCCATTGCTTCAGCGATGCGGGTAGCAATGTTTCAATCCGCTGGCGGATCGCCTGGGCAAGGATCGGTGCGGCCCCATCGGTGGAGATCGAGACGATTACCGGAGAGCGATTGACGATCGATCCGAACTGGAATTGGCAATAGGCCGGCTTGTCGATGACGTTGACCGGCACGCCAGCCGCACGCGCTGCGCAGAAGAAGGCGTGGGCCTCGTCATCGGTCTCGCAATCAGCCAGCGCCAGGGAGGCTCCCGCAAAGATCCCGCAATGCCAGGGATGTGCACGGTGTCTGAGGCCGGTGCGCACAATGAGCGCCGTCATCGTCTCGCTCAAATCATCGGTTTCGCAATAGACTTCGACCGTAGCACCACAGGCCTGCAGCAACTCGGCCTTCCAGGCGGCACCATCCGATCCCCCGGCGATTACAGCCCGTTTGCCCTGAAGATTCCAAAAGACCGGTAGCTTGGCGAGCGCCGAAATGCGCTCCTGCCCGTCACTCTGCGGCAATGGGTTGTGTCGCATCGAGGATTCTCCTGATTTCGGGGCGGCAGGAGCCGCAATTGGCTCCGGCGTTCAGTGCTGCACCGATTGCCTCGACCGAACGGCACCCGCCGCGGGCGGCGGCATTGATCTCGTTGGCACCCACTGAAAAGCAGGAACAGACGATCGCGCCCTTGTCGGGCCGACCGGCAGCCGGGCGGCCCGCGAGAAGCGCGAAGCGCGCGGCGCGATCCGGATGGCTTTCCGTCAGTTGATCGACAGCCCATTGCCGTGACACGGGAACGGGTTCGGACGCGACGAACAGAGCCGCCAGAAGCGTCTCCCCATGAAAGGCGAGCACGCGGTGGCCACCGGCTCGCTGATCGACGTACCCAGAGATTTCAAACTCAGCCGCAAGCTGCAGGCTGCCCCGCAACCAGACTTCCCAGCCCTCAGCCGGTGGATCCCCCGCAAATTCGACACGATAACCACCTTCAGTCCTCGCAATCGCCCAATAGCCAAACGGCAGGTCACACGGCCGGGTCGCCGTGACCAGGAAACCGTGAACCTCAGCCAAATGGCGGACAACGGAAACGCGCGACATCTTCAGGGCCGGCTGTCCAGAGATCGAATCCCTGCGGGAGGCGACCAGCGTGTCGACCCGCGCGCTCGGTGCCGTCTCTCCCGTCCAGTGCATGGGAACGAAAACCGCGCCGCATATCTGGCGTTCAGTCAGAAGAGCCCGAACGATGATCGAACGGCCGTTGGCGGCGCCGATGCGCACCAGATCGGCATCATCGATGCCGGCCTTAGCCGCATCTGCGGGATGGATCTCGCAGAAGGGTTCGGCAATATGGGCAGAAAGCCGCGCGCTCTTCCCGGACCGCGTCATCGTATGCCAGTGGTCGCGAATGCGACCGGTATTCAAGGTGAAGGGGTGACGCTCATCGATTGGTTCCGGAGCGGGTGCCGTCACCGGCACAAGTCGTGCCTTTCTGTCCGTGGTGAAAAATCCACCATCGGCAAAGAAACGGATAGCCGATGACCCGTCTTGCCGCATAGGCCATTGGAACGGCACCAATTCCTCGTAGACCGGCGCGCCGATACTTGCATGAGCGCCGATATCGAAATCACGCTCGCCACCGTTTTCGAAGGCGGACAGCGCCGCATGCTCGGCATAGATCGCGGCCGGACCATCATAGGCGAAATGCCGAGAGTAACCCATCCGCTTGCCGACTTCCGCCAACTGCCACCAATCGGGGCGTGCCTCACCCGGAATGGGCAGGAACGGTCGCTGCCGGGAAATCCGGCGTTCGGAGTTCGTCACGGTGCCGGATTTTTCCCCCCAGCCGGTGGCCGGCAGCAGCACATGGGCAAGACGGGCCGTATCGGTGTTTTTCTGGATGTCCGAGACCACGACGAAAGGGCAAGCTTCAAGCGCAGCCTTCACCACGTCGGCGTCGGGCATCGAGACAACCGGATTGGTCGACATGATCCAGATCGCCTTGATACGTCCGTCGGCCACCGCCTGAAACATCTCGATTGCCTTAAGACCGGGCCGGTCCGCGATCACGGGTGACTTCCAGAAGCGCTGCACGCGCTCGCGATGATCAGGATTCTCGATCGCCATATGCGCAGCCAGCATGTTGGCGAGACCGCCGACCTCGCGTCCGCCCATGGCGTTCGGCTGACCGGTCAGCGACAAGGGGCCCATGCCGGGTCGACCGATCCGGCCTGTCGCCAAGTGGCAGTTGAGGATGGCGTTGACCTTATCGGTGCCGACGGCGGACTGGTTGACGCCCTGACTATAGCAGGTGACGACCTTCTCGGTCTGGGCGAAGAGACGGAAGAACTGGCGGATGAGCATGCCGGATATGCCGGTCGCTTCGGAGAGGTCTGAGAGACTTCCATGCGAAGCGGCAAGCAGGGCTTCAGCGAAGCCTGAGGTATGCTTGCCAATGTAGTTTTCATCGATCGTACCGGTCGCGGCCAAGTGGGTGAGCAGACCGTTGAATAGGGCGATATCGCCGTCGGCTTGTACCGGCAGATGCAGATCGGCGATGTCGCAGGTGGCAGTTCGGCGCGGATCGATCACGACCACCTTCATGGCAGGACGGGCAGCCTTGGCAGCTGCCAGTCGCTGGTAAAGGACCGGATGGCACCAGGCCATGTTGGAGCCGACGAGCACGACGAGATCGGCGAGTTCCAGGTCCTCGTAACAGGCCGGTACGGTATCGGCGCCGAAAGCGCGACGATGTCCGGCGACGGACGAGGCCATGCACAGGCGTGAATTGGTGTCGATATTGGCCGAGCCGATGAAACCCTTCATCAGCTTGTTGGCGACGTAATAGTCCTCGGTCAGCAACTGGCCGGAGACGTAGAAGGCGACCGAGTCGCGGCCATGGGTGGCAATGGTCTGCTTGAAGGTGCGCGCCACCATGCCGAGCGCAAGGTCCCAGTTCGTGCGCTCGCCCAGGATCTCCGGGTAGAGCGCGCGACCGTCGAGCCCGAGCGTTTCGGCAAGGGCCGAGCCCTTGGAGCAGAGCCTGCCATAATTGGCGGGATGATCGGGGTCACCCCGGACACTGACTTTGCCCTCGTCATCGACGCTGGCGATCACGCCGCAGCCGACCCCGCAATAGGGGCAGGTCGTCTTGGTTTCACAGGGCATGGCTGCCGCTCCGCGCGTTGGTCATCCCGCTTACTCGGCCGCGACCAGCATGCTTTCGAGCATGATGGAGAGATGACCGTCGATATTGCGGACCGGGATAGTCTTCACCTCGCCTTCGTCTGCCCCGAGCGCCCGGCCGGTTTCCAGCGAGATGACCCAGTTGTGCAGCGGGCAGGTCACCGCCTTGCCATGGACGATGCCCTGCGTGAGCGGGCCGCCTTTGTGGGGGCAGTGATCCTCAATCGCAAAGACCTCGTTGTCAGCCGTGCGGAAAACACCGATCTTGCCCTCAGGCGTCTTCACGCAGCGCGCCCCGCGCAGCGGTATGTCGTCGATGTGGCCGATTGCGATCCAGTTCATGGGTAAGCTCCTTGTTGTTCAGCGCTTGCGGATGTTCACCCTCCCCTTGAGGGGGAGGGTCGGACCGCAGGTCCGGGGTGGGGTGAACATTCGGGCTAACGCGGATCACCCCCACCCGCGCGTTCCGCGCGACCTCCCCCCTCAAGGGGGAGGTGGTCACTCCGCCGCCGCCGAAAATCCGATCGTCGCCATCGGTTTGAACTCGTGCTTGTCCTTGCCCGAGACACGCTCCGACCACGGGTCGACCTGCGCGAATTTCTGAGAGAAGACGAAACGGTCGTAGTAGGCGCGGCGCCTGTCTTCATCCCCCATGATCTGACGGCGGATCTCGTCATGGCCGATGCGTTTTGCCCATTTGTAGATGCGCTCGAGATAGCGACCCTGCTCGCGGTACATCTGGGTCAATGCCACGATATGCTCGAGCGCCTCGTCCTCGGTCTTGACCAGGCCCAGAACGTCCGTGCCCTTGATGTCGAGGCCGGCAGCCCCGGCAAAGTGGATCTCGAAGCCACTGTCCACGCAGATGACGCCGATATCCTTGCAGGTCGCTTCGGCGCAGTTGCGCGGACAGCCAGAGACGGCCAGCTTCAGCTTGGCCGGTGTCCAAGAACCCCACATGAATTTCTCGATGCGGATACCAAGCCCGGTCGAATCCTGGGTGCCGAAGCGGCACCAGTCGGAACCGACACAGGTCTTCACTGTGCGCAGGCCCTTTGCGTAAGCCTGGCCTGACACAAAGCCGGCCTTGCCAAGATCGGCCCAGACGGCGGGCAGGTCTTCCTTCTCGATGCCGAGCAGATCGATGCGCTGGCCACCGGTGACCTTGACCATGGGGATGTCGAACTTGTCGACGACATCTGCGATGGCACGCAATTCGGCGGCGTTCGTCACCCCGCCCCACATGCGCGGGACAACGGAATAGGTACCGTCCTTCTGGATATTGGCGTGGACGCGCTCATTGATGAAGCGCGACTGGTAATCGTCGGCATATTCGTCGGGCCAGTCCGCGACGAGATAATAGTTAAGCGCCGGGCGGCATTTGGCACAGCCGCAAGAGGTCTTCCATTCCAGCTCCTGCATGACGGCAGGAATGGTCTTCAACCCCATGGCCTTGATCAGTCGGCGCACGTCGTCATGGCCAAGTTCGGTGCAGGTGCACATCGGTGTGACGGCTGCGGGATTGTAGGCGTCGCCCAGGGTCAGGGCCATTAGCTGCTCGACCAAGCCAGTGCAGTTGCCACAGGAGGCAGACGCTTTCGTGTGGGCGCGCACGCCGTCGAGTGTCGTCAGGCCCTTCCCCGTGATCGCACCCGTGATCTTGCCCTTGCAGACGCCGTTGCAGCCGCAGATTTCCGCATCATCCGGCAAGGCTGCAACGGCCGCCATAGGGTCCAGCGGGGTGCCCCCCTGGTAGGACTGGCCGAAGATCAGAGTGTCGCGCATCTCAGAAATATCGGTTCCGCGCTTCATCAGGTCAAAGAACCAGGAACCATCTGCCGTTTCACCATAGAGCACGGCGCCGAGGATTTTGTTGTCCTTCAGCACCAGGCGCTTGTAGATGCCGGCCGAGGCATCGCGCAGCACGATTTCTTCGCGGTCCGGGGCTTCAGCAAAATCGCCAGCGGAGAACAGATTGATGCCGGTGACCTTGAGCTTCGTGTTGACGACGGAGCCATGATATTCGCTGGTGCCGCCGGTCAGGCGATCCGCGAGGACACGGGCAGCCTCGTAAAGCGGTGCCACCAGACCGTAGCAGGTGCCCCGATGCTCGGCACATTCGCCAAGCGCAAAGACATTGGGGTCCGAGGTCATCATGCCGTCGTCGACGACAACTCCCCGGTTGACGGCGATGCCGGCTTCCTTGGCGAGCGCTGAGGCAGGACGGATGCCGACAGCCATGACGACCATGTCACCCTTGATCACACGGCCATCTTCCAGCTCGATGCCCTCGACCTTATCGGTGCCGAGGATCTGTTTGGTGTTGGCCTTGGTGATGATCTCGATGCCACGTTCGGTGAGTGCCTTTTCGAGGAGATAGGCGGCCGCCGGATCGAGCTGGCGCTCCATGATCGTCGGCATCAGGTGGATGACGGTGACATCCATGCCCTGCCGTTTCAGGCCATAGGCCGCCTCGAGGCCGAGCAGGCCGGCGCCGATGACGATCGCCCTCCCCTTGCCCTCTGCAATTGCCAGCATCTTCTCGACATCGTCGAGATCGCGGTAGGCAAGGACGCCCGGCAACTGATGGCCGGGAACCGGGATGATGAAGGGCAGCGAGCCTGTCGCGATGACGAGCTTGTCATAGGGGGCAGTGATGCCGTTGGCCGAGGTGACCGTCTTGGCGTGACGGTCGATCTCGGTGACCTTTGCGCCCTTGTGCAGGGTCACGCCATGGGCGGCGTACCAGTCGTCATTGTGGATGACGATGTCATCATAGGACTTTTCGCCCGAGAGCACCGGCGAGAGCATGATGCGGTCATAGTTGACGCGCGGCTCGGCGTTGAAAATGGTGACGTCGAATTGGCCAGGGGCCTTTTCGAACAGCTCTTCCAGCATGCGCCCCGGCGCCATGCCGTTGCCGATGATGACGAGTTTTTCAGCCATTGATTTTACTCCGCGGCTTCGACGAAGCGGTGGCGTTCGTAGAGGAACTTCAACACGGCTTCGCGGGATTTGAGGTAGGTGCGGTCGGCGGCGAGCGCGATGCGGTCGCGCACCCGCGGGATCGGGACGTCAAGCACTTCGCCGATGCGGGCGGCGGGGCCGTTGGTCATCATGACGATTCGGTCGGACAAGAGCACCGCTTCGTCGACGTCATGGGTGATCATGATCATCGTGTTGCCGAGGCGGGAATGGATCTCCATCACCGCATCCTGCAGGTGGGCGCGGGTGAGCGCGTCCAATGCCCCGAAGGGTTCGTCGAGCAGCAGGATCTTCGGCTCCATGGCGAGTGCCCGGGCGATGCCGACACGCTGCTTCATGCCGCCTGAGATTTCCGCCGGGCGCTTGTCCTTGGCATGGCCCATCTGGACGAGATCCAGATTGCGCATGACCCATTCATGCTTTTCCGCCTTGGTCTTCTTACCGGCAAACACCTTGGAAACGGCGAGGTTGACGTTTTCGTAGACGGTCAGCCAAGGCAGAAGCGAATGGTTCTGGAAAACGACGGCGCGTTCCGGACCGGGTTCGTTGACCTCGACATTTTCGAGGAGGACAGCGCCAGCGGACACCCGTGTCAGACCGGCGATCAGGTTGAGCAGCGTGGACTTGCCACAGCCGGAATGGCCGATGATGGAGACGAATTCACCTTTGCCGATCGTGAGGCTGACGTCCTTCAGGACCTCGGTCTTTGTGCCGCCACGTTCGAAGCTTTTGTCGATATGGTCGATCTTGAGATAGGCGTTCATGGTCGCTCTCCTCAGTTCTTCGCGGTGCCGCGGGTGATTACGTTGCCGAGGAGGGCGACGAGCTTGTCGAGGACAAAGCCGGTCACGCCGATATAGGCGAGCGCCACGATGATGTCGGAGAGGCGCGAGGAATTCCACGCATCCCAGATGAAGAAGCCGATGCCGACACCGCCGGTCAGCATTTCTGCGGCCACGATGGCGAGCCAGGAAAGGCCAACCCCGATGCGAAGACCGGTGAAGATGTAAGGGGCGGCGGCCGGCACCATGATGCGGATGAAGAATTCCAGCGGATTGAGGCGCAGCACCCGGGCAATGTTGCGATAGTCGTCGGGAATGTTGCGAACACCGACGGCGGTGTTGATGATCACCGGCCAGATCGAGGTGATGAAGATCACGAAGATCGCGGACGGGTTGGAATTCTGGAAGGCGGCCAGCGACAGCGGCAGCCAGGCGAGCGGCGGGACCGTGCGCAGGATCTGGAAAATCGGGTCGAGACCGCGCATGGCCCAGACCGATTGGCCGACGACGGCACCGAGGAAGACGCCGACCACGGCGGCGAGACCGAAGCCGATTGCCACGCGCTGCAGCGAGATCAGCACCCGCCAGGCCAGACCGATATCCTGCGAGCCATAGTCGAAGAACGGAAAGGCGATCAGGTCATAACTGTCGATCCAGACCTGCGACGGTGGTGGCAGGGTTGCTCCCGGGCTTGAGCAGGCGATCTGCCAGATGGCCAGCAATGCAATCAGCACCACAAGCGGCGGCAATACATTGCGACAGATGGCTGCCAGCGGCTTCCGGATGTCGAGCTTAGCGGCTGGGCGCTGTGCGATCATGACGACCGTGCCTGTTCTGGTGGCTGAAATGGCCGTCGCCTCGGCGGTATCAGTCTTGCGGGCGGTTGCGGTCATGGTGTGGTCCCTTTAGGCGGTTGGTGTTCAGTTCATGTCGAGAGATTGCCCCTCACCCGGCTGCCGCCACCCTCTCCCCGCAAGCGGGGAGAGGGGAGTCAGAGCGCCGGCCTTTCCACTTGCCCCTTCTCCCCGCTTGCGGGGAAAAGTTCCCGGCAGAGGGATGAGGGGCAGGCAAACTAAGCCCCGGCCTTGATCGTCAGGCTGTCGAGATAGGCCTTCGGGTTTTCCGGATCGAAGACCTTGCCGTCGAAGAAGGTTTCAGGGCCGCGCGAGCTAGAGGCCGGGATATCGGCGGCGGCGATACCGAGGTCGGCGGCCGCCGCGCGCCAGATGTCCTCGCGGTTGACCTTGTCGACCAGCGCCTTGATGTCGGTATCGGGTGCGAACTTGCCCCAGCGGATGTTCTCGGTGAGGAACCAGGCGTCGTGGCTCTTGAACGGATAGGAGGCGTGGTCCTTCCAGAACTTCATCTCGAGCCCGGTGTTTTCCACGAGGCGGCCATTGCCATAGTTGATCGTGCCCTTGAGGCGGCCGGCGACATCCTTCGGCGGCACGTTGAACCATTGGCGCTTACCAAGGATCGCCGACATCTCTTCCTTATTGTCCATGCTGTCAGCCCACATTTGAGCCTCCATCACGGCCATCATCAGGGCCTTGGCGGCATTCGGGTTCTTCTCGATCCAGTCGGTGCGCAGACCAAGTGCCTTTTCCGGATGGCCCTTCCAAAGCTCGCCGGTGGTGCAGGCGGTGAAGCCGATGCCCTGATTGACGAGCTGTTCGTTCCAGGGTTCGCCGACACAGAAGGCATCCATGTTGCCGACCTTCATATTGGCGACCATCTGCGGCGGCGGGACGACGATGGTGGAAACATCCTTGTCCGGATCGATACCGCCGGCGGCCAGCCAGTAGCGGATCCAGAGATCGTGGGTGCCGCCGGGGAAAGTCATCGCGACCTTGATCTCTCCGCCCGCAGCCTTCTTGGCGGCAAAGGCCTCCTTCAGCTTGGAAGCGTCGAGCTGGACGCCGGTTTCGGCATATTCCTTGGCGACCGAAATTCCCTGGCTGTCGAGATTGAGCCGCGCGACGATCGACATCGGCACGGGCACGTTGTTCTGCGTAACCTTGCCGGTCGAGATCAGATAAGGCATCGGGGTCAGGATATGCGCGCCGTCAATGCCGTTCGCCTCGCCGCCGAGCACGAGGTTGTCGCGGGTCGCACCCCAGGACGCCTGCTTCAACACTTCGACATCGGGGAGCCCATACTTCTCGAAGAGGCCCTTTTCCTTGGCGATGATCAGAGGTGCGGCATCGGTCAAGGCAATGAAGCCGAGCTTGACGCCGGTCACTTCCGGCCCGGCGCTTGCAGCGAATGCGCCTGATGGAAATGCCAGGCGAGCCGCGCTCGCCAGAGCGGCAGCAGAGCTGATCTTGAGGATCTGGCGGCGGCTGATGCCTGTTGCTGTGGTCTTGGTCATAACTGAGTGCCCCTCTTTGTGTGACGGAGATCCGGAAAACGAAAAAACGCCGCGTGCTTTCCTGCGAGGTCCTGGCGGGAGGAGCCGGACAGCAAGAAGCCTGCGACGTCATTGTCTGATGGTTATCTGCGCCTCGAAGGCGCTCATCCGTCCTGCGATCGCCGTTGACCGTGGACAAAAACAGGAAAGCAAGCAGCGTGCCAGTTTCAGGCGGCGACTGCTAAACTCGCGTTTTACAAGCGCTGTTTTCCAATCGCGGCGATAGTCTGCAACTCTGCGGGAGCGAGGCTTGCCCGTTCCGAGGACTCAACAAGGATGCAAATGCCTCACGTTTGTGCAGTGCATCCTATCAAGCTTCCGAAGCCCCGAACGGCGCCGCCGAGGTCGAGCGGACCGGAAAACGCTCGACATAGGCCTCAATCTTGCCGGGGTCGAACGGCTCGCCATCCATGAACCCCTCGTAGCCGCGGCTTCCCTTTTCGCTTGCGTCATCCGGTATCGCAGCATCGCGACCGAGCGCGACCCGGTAGAGATCGGGGCGGAACGCACTCCTGGCGCGCGCCAGCCCCTCCGGGCTGAACTCGGTCTGGCCCCAGCGGATCATCTGGCTGTAGATCCAGCTTGCCTGATCCGGCCGGGGATGGTTTGCCGCGCCGCGATGAAAGAGGAAATAGTCGGGAACGACCCGCTTGGTTCCCCGCGCGTCGAGACTGAACTCCCCGCTCAACACGCTCCTGATGATGCTGGTCGGTGCGGCGATGTATTCCGGTGCGCTCAGGATCTCGGCGAGCTCATTGTGGTGATCCGCGTCGTCGCACCAGCGGGCGGCGCGATCGAGCGCGACGATCAGACGGGAGACCGTATCGGCATTGGCCGCCGCCCAGTCGGGACGCAGGCCCAACACTTTCTCCGGTGCCAACGCCCAGATATCCTGCTTGGCCGCCACGATGCGGCCCGTGCCGCGCTCGGAGGCGATCATGTTCCAGGGTGCTCCGACGCAGAAGCCGTCGATTGCGCCGGCAGCAAGCGCATCGGACGTCAGCGGCGGGGGAACCACTACCAGCTTGACATCGCGATCCGGATCGATCCCGCCAGCAGCCAGCCAGTAACGGAACTCGTAATTGTGCGAGGAGAACGGATAGGTCATGCCGAGTGTCGGCACGGCTTCGCCGCGCGCCCGCATGTCGGCCAGCAAGGCTGCGAGGGCCTTGGCATTGGCAAGCGAGTCAGCGTCGTCCCCGAGCCCGGTCAAGGATTTCATGCGCTCGAAGATGCGCAGAGACAGCGTGATCGCATTGCCGCCACGCCCGAGGGAAAAGGGCGCGATGGTCGGCGACGGGTTGGACCCCAGCCCGAGCATGGACGCGACCGGCATGGGTGAGAGCATGTGGGCAATGTCGAACTGGCGGAAGGCGAGCCTGTCACGGACATTCGCCCAAGACACATCGCGGACCAACTCGATGCGCAACCCCTCCCTCTCTGCAAAACCGAGCTCCGCCGCAACGATCAGGATCGACGCGTCCATCAGCGGAATGTAGCCCGCTCGCAGCACCCTTTGCTCCCTGCCACCCCCGCGGGCGGGCGCATGCACCGATGCGTCACCGGATTGGGTCGAAACCATATCGCTCACCAGCATTCTCCAGTCCATTCCGCGCTCACAGCAGCAATCCAGCGGCCGTCACGACACTCTGGGCGATGTCGGCCAGCTTCTTCTTTTCGTTCATGGCGGTCTGCCGCAGCAGGGCGAAGGCCTCCTCTTCGCTCAGGCCCCGCATCTTCATCAGAATGCCCTTTGCGCGTTCGATGACCTTGCGCTCCTCCAGCGCGTTGCGCGCCTCGGCCAGTTCGCGCTGCAGCCGGCTGAAGGCATTGAAGCGGCTCACCGCCATGTCGAGGATCGGCTTGATCCGTTCTTTCTTCAGTCCATCGACAACATAAGCCGAGACGCCCGCATCGACGGCAGCCTCGATGGCGGCGCTGTCGGAACGGTCGACGAACATGGCGATCGGCCTCGATATCATGCGGGTGAGCTGGAACATGTGCTCCATCATGTCACGATTTGGATTTTCGATATCGATGATGATGACATCCGGGTCCATCGTCTCGATCAGCCGCGCCACCCCCTGCATCTCACGGATCACTTTGACATTGACGTGCCCCGCTTCGTTCAACCCCTCCTCGATGATTGAAGCGCGGATGGCATTCTCGTCGATGACGAGGATCGTCAGATCGGTCGAGTTCTTCGACATCGTCAGGTCACACCATAGACCGGCAGCCACGCGAACGCCTGCGGCAGTGCTTGGCGATCAGCGGTAACGTGGTGGCGACGGAAATGGAGCGCGCATGGACGGACAATGATTTCTCCCGCTGAAAGACTTGTCCAACAGAAGCAATTCTCGCGCCAAATCCCCGCACCAATACCGTAAGGGCGGCAATGAACGAGGAAGCCACTTGACGAAGCTCGTGCGCGATGATTGGATAATTGGATACAAAAATTCAGTGAGACAAAATGTCGAGCTCCTTCGCCAACAATGCGCCACTCGTCTCGACTGCAGAGCAGGAGGCCTATGTTCACCTTCAGCGGGCGTTGCGCCTCGGACGCTACAAACCCGGCGACCGGCTGATTCCGGAAGAAATCGCCTCTGAGATCGGCATGAGCCGGATGCCGGTTCGCGAAGCATTTCGCCGCCTCGCAGCGGACGGATTGGTCACTTTGCGTCCCAATCGCGGCTGTGTCGTCGCAGGGCTGACGCTTGACGAAATTCATGAGACTTTCGAAATCCGGTCCGTGCTGGAAGGGCTCGCGGTCAGGCTCGCAACGCCGCGCATGAATGCAGAGTTCTTCGAGGAGCTCGAGCGCCTGCTCGACCGCATGGAACGTGACGGGCAGTCGGGCGGCAGCGACTGGGTTTCCCGCCATCAGCAATTTCATGCGCTGATATTCAATCTCAGCCAGCGACCAAAACTGATCCGCCAGATCACGGCCCTCCATGTGGTTATCGAGCCCTACATGCGCATTTGGTTCGACTATGTGAACAAGCCGCTGTCGGCACGGGAAGAACACCAGACACTGATCGACGCCTTGCGGTCCGGGGATCCGGACCATGCCGAGGCCGTGATGCGCGAACACATTATTGCGACTGCGGACCTGCTGGCCGACTACGCCAGTCCGGGTCGCTGAAGATCGCCCGAAAGATTGTCCGTAGCCGGAGACGACATCCGGCACGGGCGGGGAACCGCCGTCACGAACGGCTCAACAACGAAGAGGAAAAGTCATGACGATCCGTCGCATGGCCGCGCTGGCGGCTGCTCTCATCACACTGACATCTGGGCAGCTGGCCCATGCCCAGAGCGCACCGACAGAAATCAAGATCGCCACCGAGGGCGCCTACGCTCCCTGGAATTTTACCAATGCCAATGGTGAGCTCGACGGGCTCGAGATCGAGCTGGCAAATGATCTCTGCGCCCGGATGAAGATCAAGTGCACGATCGTCGCGCAGGATTGGGACGGGCTCATCCCCTCCCTCACCATCGGCAAGTATGACGTCATCATGGCAAGCATGTTCATCACGCCGAAGCGCCTGGAAACGATCGACTTCACCCAGCCTTATGCCGTCGACCCATCCGGCTTTGCGGTTGCCAAGGACAGCGAGTTGGGCAAGCTCGGCGTCTCCGCCGAAAAGTTCAAGCTTGAGGATGAAGCGGCGGCGATGGCGGCCATCGACAAGCTCAAGCCGCTGCTCAAGGGCAAGATCGTCGGCGTGCAGGCGGCGACGACCAACCTCGATTTCGTCAAGAAATACTTCGGCGACACCGTTGAGATCCGCGAATACAAGACCACCGAACAGCACGACCTCGATCTCGCCGCCGGACGCATCGACGCGCTCTTTGCCCAGCAGACGGCCCTTGCGGCCACGCTCGCCAAGCCGGAATTCGCTGATTACACCATTGCCGGCCCAGGCTTTGTTGGTGGCGTCTTCGGCCTCGGCACCGGCGCTGGCCTGCGCAAGGACGACACCAAGCTCAAGGAAATGCTGAACGCGGCCATCGATTCGGCCATTGCCGATGGAACAATCAAGCGCATCTCGGAGAAATGGGTCGGCACAGACGTCACTCCGGTCAAGTAAATTAAGGCGAACCGATGCAGCCGGAGTTCCCGCAACTCCGGCTGCAGCAATGACATAAAGGGGTTTCGCCCGCATGCTCGAAAAACTGTATCTGCTCGGTTTCGCCGAAGGCGGCTGGGGCCTCGCCCTGCTCAGCGCAGCGGGCATGACACTTTTGCTATCGGTGTTGGGCTTTTTGCTGGGCGCTGCCTTCGGTGCCCTTGGCGCAAGCGGCGGACTGTCCTCCAGACGGCTGCCGAGATCGCTGGCCTCGGTTTACGGCACCATTTTCCGCGGGGTCCCCGATCTTCTCACCATCTACCTATTTTACTACGGCGGCAGCGTGGCTTTGACAGCGATTGCCAAGGTCTTCGGCTCGGACGGGTTTGTCGGCCTTCCCGCGCTTGCGACCGGCGTCATCGCCATCGGCATCATCTCAGGCGCGTATCAAGCCGAAGTCTATCGGGGCGCCTACGTCGCCGTAGAGCGGGGACAGTTCGATGCGGCAAAAGCGCTGGCCCTGTCGCGGTTCCAAATGCTGCGGCTCGTGATCATTCCCCAACTCCTGCGCCACGCAATCCCCGGTCTTGGCAATGTCTGGCAGCTCGTTCTCAAGGACTCCGCCCTGATCTCCGTGATCGGTCTCGTCGAACTGATGCGTCAGTCACAGATCGGTGCGGGGTCCACGCGCGAGCCCTTCCTGTTCTATATCGCGGCGGCATCCCTCTATTTCGCCATTGCCGGGATCACCGGCCAGGCCTTTCGCTTCGCCGAGACCCGCACCTCACGAGGGATCCTGCATCGATGATCGACGTTCGCTTCTTCTTGCAGATCCTTCCGCAACTTTTCTCCGGCGTGCCGCTCACCCTCCAGCTGGCCGGCACTTCCCTGCTGCTCGGCTTCGCACTGGCACTGCTGCTGGCGCTCGCGCAACAGGGCGAGCATCGCCTTCTGATCTGGCCGATCCGCACCTTCGTGGCCGTCTTTCGCGGAACGCCGCTGCTGGTCCAGATTTTTCTCATCTATTACGGACTCGGACAGTTTCGCCCTGCATTGCAGACCATCGGGCTCTGGGGCCTGTTTCGCGAACCCTATTGGTGCGCAATCCTAGCTTTGACCCTGAACACCGCCGCCTATGGCAGTGAGATCCTGCGCGGTGCGATCAAGAACGTCCCGCGCGGGCTGGGCGAAGCAGCCCAGGCGCTCGGCATGACCCGTCTTTTGACCCTCAGGCTGGTGATCCTTCCGATTGCACTTCGTCAGGCGATCCCGGCCTATGGCAACGAAATCATATTGATGGTCAAAGGCACATCGCTCGCCTCGATCATCACGCTGCTGGAGGTCACGGGCATTGCGAGAAACCTGATCTCCGAAAGCTACCGCGCCATCGAGGTCTTTCTGGCAGCCGGCGCGATCTACCTGTTCCTGAACTTCCTGATTGTGCGGGCACTGGCCCACCTGGAAGTCCGCATGACGCCATACCGCTCCCGCAACTGAGGACCGGTGCAACTGACAATACGAGGAGACTGACAAGGATGCGCAATTTTGAGAAGCCGACGCGGTCGGTGGCCGTCTCGGCCAAAGCCATGGCTGCGACCTCCCATCCATACGCAACGCTGACGGCGGTCAACATCCTGCAGGCCGGCGGCAACGCGATGGATGCGGCGATTGCTGCCTGTGCCGTTCAATGCGTGGTCGAACCCGGTTCGACAGGCATCGGAGGGGATTGTTTCGTGCTTTACGCACCAAAGGGTGGTGAACGTGTGCTGGCGTATAACGGCTCCGGCCGGACCCCGAAGGCGCTGACCGTTGACTGGTTCGAGGAGCGCGGTCTGACCGAAGTTCCCCGGCAGTCACCGTCTGCCGTCACCATTCCGGGTGCAATCGATGCCTGGACCCGCCTGCATACTGATCATGGTCGCCTGCCGCTCGCAGACGTTCTGGCCCCAGCGATACGCTATGCGGAAGACGGCTATGCCATTACACCGCGCGTTCACCGCGACTGGGCGAAGGAGGAGGAACTTCTCGCCGCCGACAAGGCAGCAGCCGAGATCTTCCTGCCCGACGGACGCGCGCCTCGGATCGGTGAAATGCATCGGCAGCCAAAACTCGCCGCCACGCTGCGCAAGATCGCAGCGGAAGGACGTGATGGCTTCTACCGAGGCTCCGTTGCAGAAGACATGGTCTCGCATCTGAAAGCGCATGGCGGCCTGCACACGCTTGAGGACTTTGCCGCGGCGAAGGGTGAGTATGTCGACCCGGTTACCACCGATTTCCGCGGCTACACCATCCATGAATGCCCACCGAATGGTCAGGGCATCATCGCGCTTCTCATTCTCAATATTCTGTCCTGCTTCGACAACACGCTGGAACCGCAGTCACCCGACCGGCTGCATCTAGAGATCGAAGCGACCCGCCTCGCCTATGCCGCGCGCGACGCCTGGATCGCCGATCCGGCTAAGGCGAATGTCCCGATCGACGAACTGCTGTCGCCGGGCTTCGCACGCGGTCTCGCCGAGAAGATCGACTTGAGCCGCGCCCTGACCGAACTGCCGGACTTCGAGGTGCCGCTGCATCGCGACACGGTCTACATTTCGATCGTCGACGAAGAACGCAATGCGGTGAGCTTCATCAACTCGATTTTCGACAGCTTCGGCACCGGGCTTGTCGCACCCCAATCCGGCGTGATCCTGCACAATCGCGGCCAGAGCTTCTCGCTGAAGCGTGGCCACCCCAACATGATCGCGCCGGAAAAGCGCCCCCTGCACACCATCATCCCCGGCATGGTGACCCGAAACGGACGTACGGAAATGTCCTTCGGCGTGATGGGCGGCTACTACCAGGCCATGGGCCATGCCCATCTCATCTCTAAAGTCGTCGACTACGACATGGACATGCAGGATGCGATCGACCTGCCCCGCCTGATCCCGGTCGGCGGCCAGGTGCCGCGTGTCGAGGTGGAACACACCGTTTCGCCGGAGACCCTCACGGAACTGACTCGCCGCGGTTTCGAGATCGTGCCCGCGGAAGATCCGATCGGTGGCGCACAGGTCATCCGGATCGACTGGGACCATGGCACCCTGACGGGCGCATCGGAGTCCCGCAAGGATGGGATTGCCCTGGGGTATTAAAGGATGAGGGAGGACGTCCGGCGGGAACGACCTCTCGGCCTGCCCGCCACTTCGGTCACAGGTTTTCCTTGAGCAGGATCTCGATACGGATCTTTTCCTGGGCAGCAAGCGGCTCTCGGGCGTCGGACCGGGCACGCATGATCCGAATGGCGCTGCGCACCGCATGGCCCGGATCCTGGGCGATCACGGCATCGAGCAGGTCGTCGCGCAGCGCCTGTTCCGTAAAGGGTGTTCGCTCGTGGACGACCACGGCGATGCCACCGAGCTCGACGTTTCCGGCAGCCGCCAAGATCGGCGACCGGGCCTCGGCACTGAGCACGTAGATGCCGGAAACGTCTCGATTACCGGCAAGCACCCGGGACACCACTTGGCGGGTGCGTGCCTCGTCGGCATGGGTCTCGATCGACGGAAGGCAGATCAAGTGCGGAAAGGCTCTGTTGATCACCTGATCGAAGCCGAGACGACGTTGGATGCTGTCGAGCGACTGCATGGTCTCGGCAATCACCATCACCTTACCCGGCTGTGAACCCGCGAGCATCCCCATCAGCTTGCCTGCGGTCGCGCCAGCCGCGAAATTGTCGATGCCGACAAAGTCTGCCTCGGGCAGCTTTTCCTGGCCGGACAGGAATTGCACGACCTTGATGTTGCGCTCCAGGAGCCGGGCCATGGCGTCGCGGACCTGGGGCGATTCCGGGGCCATCACGGCAACGCCGTCAACAGTCTCCTTGTCGAGGCTGGAAAGCAGCTTGGCGAGACCGTGCGCGTCGTCGGTCTCGATCTGGCGATACGAGATTTCGGTCAGGTCGCCCTTGAGCGCACTCGTCAGTTCCTCCACATGGCGCAGCAATTCCCTCAGGTAGAGATCACCGCTGTCGGGCAGCAGAAAGAGGAAGCGGTAGACCTTGTTCCGAGCAAGGCTGACGGCGGCAGGATTGCGCACGAAGCCGATCCGCTCGATCGCGTCATTCACCAGCCGGGCAGCCTTCGGGCTCACATTCGGCCGGTCATTCAAGACACGGTCGACGGTTGCAAGGCTGACGCCCGCAGCCTCGGCCAGATCTTTCGCTGTTGGACGCATGATGATTTCCTGCACATTTCCGCCTTCCAGAGCTTTCCTTCAAAATCGCGCGAAACGCAAGAATTGATGTGCGCACCTCAAAAATTGCTTGCTTTGAGGTGCGCGCATCAATTAACGTCCATCTCGGTTCAGGGCGATGCATCCATTGCAGCCCGTTCCGCTGGAGGAGGCCGGCCAGGGATGAGGGTCCGGAGCCGGCATTTGGCCCGCAAGGGCGTTTCGCCATCCGTTGGGAACCGGACGGCGCTGGGAGGATGACATGATGAAATCGCTTTACGTGAAAGGCCTGCTTGCTGCCGGAACGGTCGCCTGTTCGATGAGTTTCGGCACGCTCATGGCACATGCCGACGAGAAGGAACTGACGCTCTGCTGGGCCGCCTGGGACCCAGCCAACGCGCTGGTCGAACTCAGCAAGGACTTTGAGGCTTCGTCCGGCATCAAGATGAAATTTGAATTCGTGCCGTGGCCGAACTTCGCCGACCGCATGCTCAATGAACTCAACTCGGGCGGCAAGCTTTGCGACCTGATGATCGGCGACAGCCAGTGGATCGGTGGCGCGGCCGAGAACGGCTGGTATGTGAAGCTCAACGACTTCTTCGACAAGGAAGGCATCAAGATGGATGCCTTCGTACCGGCAACGGTCACGGGCTATTCGGAATGGCCGAAGAACACCCCGAATTACTGGTCGCTTCCCGCCTTCGGTGACGTGGTCGGCTGGACCTATCGCAAGGACTGGTTCGAGCGCCCCGAGATCCAGTCCGCCTTCAAGGAAAAGTTCGGTCGCGACCTGACGCCGCCGGCCACCTTCGACGAGTTGAAGCAGGTCGCCGAATTCTTCCAGGGCCGCGACATCGACGGCAAGACCGTCTATGGCGCGTCGATCTATACCGAGCGTGGCTCGGAAGGCATCACCATGGGCGTGATGGACGTGCTCTACAGCTACGGTTTCAAGTACGACAACCCGCAAAAGCCCTATGAGATGGAGGGCTTCGTCAATTCGGAAGGTGCCGTGAAGGGCCTCGAATTCTACAAGGCGCTTTATGACTGCTGCGTCGCGCCGGGCACGTCCAACACCTACATGGGCGAAGGCATCGACGCCTATAAATCGGGTCAGGTCGCCCTGCAGATGAACTTCGCCTTCACCTGGCCGGGCTTCGAGGCGGATCCGAATGTCGGCGGCGGCAAGACCGGCTACCTCGTCAATCCCGCAGGCCCCGGTGGCGAAAAGTTCGCCCAGCTCGGCGGCCAGGGCATTTCGGTCGTCGCCAATACCGACAACTTGGACGGCGCCCTGGCCTACATCAAATGGTTCGCCCAGAAGGACGTCCAGGACAAGTGGTGGTCGAAGGGCGGCTTCTCGTGCCTTCGTGCCGTCGTCGAAGACCCGAACTTCGCCAAGAGCCAGCCCTATGCGCAGACCTTCCTCGACAGCATGGCGATCGTGAAGGACTTCTGGGCCGAACCGTCCTATGCGACACTCCTCCAGGCATCACAGAAGCGCTTCCACGACTATGTCGTCGCGGGCAATGGCACCGCGAAGGAAGCGCTGGACGGCCTGATTTCCGACTGGACGGAAACCTTCGAGGACGAAGGCAAACTCTGACCCCGGAAGTACTGCCTCGGGACAGCAATCCGGAGGCGGGTGCCAATCTCTTCCCCGGCCATGCCGGGGAAGAGCCCAAAGCCAGCGTTGCCGCCGGCATCGACCTCTGAAACTCTTGAAGCCTGCCGGCACAACCGAGCTTTGCCTTGTTGCCTCATGGGCCACGGCACCGCATGCGGCTGCCCTTTGGAAACGCCATACGGATCCAGATGATGACCGAAACACCCGCAGACCGCCTCGCCCGCGCGACGCCACAACCGGTTGCCAGACGCATCCGGGGCTTGAGCGACAGGGCTATCGCCTGGATCTTCGTGGCACCCACGATCTTCCTGCTTCTGTCGATCAACATCTTTCCGCTGATCTGGACGATCCGGCTGTCCTTCACGAACTTCGCCGCGAACAAGCCCAACGCTGAGGTGAAATGGGTCGGATTGCGCAACTACGAGCGCATCCTGACCGACGCCGACACCTGGGCGAACATGCAGACGACCGCCCATTTCCTCATCTGGACGATCATTTTCCAGGTGCTGATCGGCTTCACCCTGGCATGGCTGATCAACCGCAAGTTCAAGGGCAATGACCTGGTGACGACACTGATCGTCATCCCGATGATGCTTTCGCCCGCCGTGGTAGGGAATTTCTGGACCTTCCTCTACCAGCCACAGATCGGCCTCGTGAACTACGCCGTCGAATTCCTGACCGGCATTCCCGCCGACAGCTTCTCGATGCTTGGCCCCGGCGGCTGGGCGCGCTGGGCGATCGTCATCGTCGACACCTGGATGTGGACGCCCTTCGTCATGCTGATCTGCCTGGCCGGCCTGCGCTCCATCCCCGACTACATCTATGAAGCAGCCGAAGTCGACCGCGCATCGAAGTGGCGGCAATTCTGGACGATCACCCTGCCCATGGCGCTGCCGTTCCTGATGCTGGCGGTCCTGTTCCGCGGCATCGAGAATTTCCGCATGTTCGATCTCGTGGTCCTTCTCACCGGCGGCGGCCCCGGAGACGAGACGCTGCTCGCCTCGATCGACCTGAAGCGCGAAGCCTTCGAGAAATGGCGCACCGGCTATTCCAGCGCCTACGCGATCGTCCTCTTCGTCACGGTCTTCGGTCTCGCCTCCATCTACGTGAAGGCCCTGAACAAGGTGAAAGAACGATGAGTGCCCATTCCGTCACCGAACCGTCGACCGCCTCCAAATGGCTGGCCGGCATCCTCGTCGGGTTTTACGCGGTGATCACGCTGATCCCGCTGCTCTGGATCATTTCGACGAGCTTCAAGTCCGGCCCGGACTCGATCAGCTATCCGCCAAAGGTCGTCTTCCAGCCGACGCTGGAGGGTTATGTCAACCTCTTCACGACGCAGTCGCGCCCCTCGGCGGAAGACCTCGCCAAGCTGCCGCCACCGACCACTTGGTATGACAAGATCACCCGCGAAAGAGGCATGATCATTTCCGGCCCGTCGCGCTATGGACAGCGCTTCCTGAACTCGGTCATCATCGGCTTCGGCTCGACATTTTTGTCGATCTTCTTGGGAACGCTGGCCGCCTATGCCTTCAGCCGCTTCAGGGTGCCGCTCAAGGATGACCTCCTGTTCTTCATCCTCTCGACCCGCATGATGCCGCCGATCGCGGTCGCGATCCCGATCTACCTGATGTTCCGCCAACTCGGGCTCTCGGACACCCATCTCGGCATGATCCTGCTTTATACGGCGGTCAACCTGTCCCTTTCAGTCTGGCTGCTCAAGGGGTTCATCGATGAAATCCCGCGCGAATATGAGGAGGCCGCACTCATCGACGGCTACACCCGCTTCCAGGCGTTTTACAAAGTGGTGCTGCCGCAGGCGGCAACGGGTATCGCATCGACCGCGATCTTCTGCCTGATATTTGCCTGGAACGAATATGCCTTCGCCGTCCTGCTGACCAGCGGCAACGCCCAGACGGCGCCGCCCTTCATCCCGACCATCCTGTCGGTCGGCGGCGGCATCGACTGGCCGGCCGTTGCGGCGGCTGCGACCCTGTTCCTCATGCCCGTCGTCATCTTCACCGTGCTGCTGCGCAAGCATCTGCTGCGCGGCATCACCTTCGGAGCCGTGCGCAAATGATGAATTTTCTTGCCCGCCTCAGCCGCTTTCGCCGGTCCGAATGGGAATTGCTCGCCTCGGCCCTCATCGCGCTCGGCGTGATCATGCTGATGCAGCCGCTTTCGTTGACGCTCTTTACCCTCTCCTTCCCTGTGACGCTGATCGGAACCGTCATGTTCATCGTCGTCAGTCATTTTCCGGAGTAGGTCATGGCTCAGATTCGCGTTCAAAACCTGCGCAAGGACTTCGGAGCCTTCAATGCGGTGAAGTCCTCCACCTTCACCGTCGAGGACGGTGAGTTCTTCATGCTGCTCGGACCCTCCGGCTGCGGCAAGACGACGACGCTGCGCATGATGGCCGGCCTTGAACTGCCCACCAGCGGCGAGATCTATATCGGCGGCGAAGAGGTCGGCATGAAGCGCGCCAGCGAGCGCGACATCGCCTTCGTCTTCCAGATGTTTGCGCTTTATCCGCATATGAACGTCCGCAAGAACATCTCCTATCCGCTGGTCAGCCAGGGCTTCTCCCGCTCCGACGTCGAGCGTCGCGTGGCGGAAGTCGCCCGCATCCTGCAGATCGAAACGATCCTCGACAAACCGGTCGGTGGTCTCTCCGGTGGCGATCGCCAGCGCGTCGCCCTTGGCCGCGCGATCGTACGCGAGCCCAAGGCCTTCTTCATGGACGAGCCGTTGGGCGCACTCGACGCGGAGTTCCGTGAACATATGGCAGAAGAGCTGCGCGCCCTGCATGACCGCATGGGCGCGACAACCGTCTACGTCACCCACGACCAGCTCGAAGCCATGCAGATGGGCGACAAGATCGTCGTCATGAACCACGGCGTGATCGAGCAGTTCGGCAAGCCGCAGCAGATCTATGACTGGCCCGCCACCAAGTTCGTAGCAAAATTCATCGGCTCGCCACCCATGTCCTTCCTCGACTTCGAAGGCGCCATCGATGAGGGAGGCAATGTGGTGACGATCGGCGGAACCCGCATCGAGGTCCCCATATCCCGCGAAGGCCGCAAGGGTGCGCTGACCCTCGGCGTCAGGCCGGAACATGTCCGCCTGTCGGATGCGGCCGCCCTCCGCGGACGGGTGGCTGCCGTCGAATATCTCGGCACCACCCAGATCGTCACGATCGAGACCGCCCACGGAGAGATCAAGGCGCGAACGGCGTCGAGCGATGCGATCCGAACGGACGCTTCCGTTGGGCTCGAATTCGATCGCCGCTCCCTCACCCTTTTTGATGCGAAGAGCGGGAGGGCCCTCGTGTCCGAAGCCAATGAAGGAGTCCTGACCCGTGGCTGACGTCGTCCTCTCCAGCATCGGCAAATCGTTTGGCGCAACCTGTGCGCTCAACGACGTGACGATGACCGTT
Organism: Hyphomicrobiales bacterium; assembly: GCA_900473805.1. Classification (GTDB taxonomy): domain Bacteria; phylum Pseudomonadota; class Alphaproteobacteria; order Rhizobiales; family Rhizobiaceae; genus Allorhizobium. Next base: position 134,066 of record UCMS01000011.1, read on the forward strand.
CCAGACGGCTCCTTCGTCGTGCTTCTCGGCCCGACCGGCGCCGGAAAAACCACACTTCTGCGCCTGGTTTCAGGCCTAGAAACACAGGATAGCGGCGACATCCGGATCGGTGGTCAGTCCATGACCGGGCTGACGCCCGCACAGCGCAATGTCGCGATGGTCTTCCAGCAATATTCCCTCTACCCGCACATGACGGTGCGGCAGAATCTCGAATTTCCGCTGAAGTCGCCCCTGCTGCGCACGCCGCAGGCGGAGATCGAGCAGAAAGTGAAAGCGATCGCCGAGGTCTTGCAGATCGCCCACAAGCTCGACAACCGGGCAACCGCCCTTTCGGGTGGCGAGATGCAGCGTGTGTCGATCGGCCGGGCGCTGGTCCGCAATCCGCAGATTTATCTGATGGATGAGCCGCTGAGTTCGCTCGACGCGAAACTGCGCGCTGATCTTCGGGTCGAACTCAAGAACATCCAGGCCCGCTCAGGGGCCACCTTCCTCTACGTGACTCATGACCAGGTCGAGGCGATGACCATGGCGACCCATGTCGGCGTGCTAAAAGAAGGGCGCCTGGTACAGTTCGGATCGCCGCGCGAGATCTACGAAGCCCCGGTTAGCATCTACGCCGCGACACGTCTCGGCCAGCCGCGTATCAACGTGCTGCCTGCAAACCTATTCCCCGGAACACCCGCCAGAGCCCATTCGATCGGCCTGAGACCCGAGCATATTCGCCAGGGAGAGGGCCAGGAGACGAAGGTGATCCGGGTCGAACATCTCGGTGATCAGACGCGTTTGCATCTCATGCTCGGGGAACACCCGATCATAACCGTCACCGATGCCCATACCGCTCTCAAGGGCGGCGACATCATCAAAATTCAGCCGCACGAGCCGCTTTATTTCGACGCGGCCGGACAGCGTCTCGTCTAAGGGAGGGTCTCATGTCTCAATTCCTCAACAGCAGGGAAAATGCCGTCACCGAGGCGATCGACGGCGTGCTCATGGCCTCGGCCGGAGCCTTGAGCCGTCTTGACGGCTATCCGCATATCCGCGTGGTGGTGCGATCCGACTGGGACAAGTCGAAGGTCGCGATCATCTCGGGCGGAGGATCGGGCCATGAGCCGGCCCATGCCGGTTTCGTCGGACGCGGCATGCTGACGGCCGCCGTATGCGGCGATGTTTTCGCCTCGCCGAGCGTCGATGCGATCCTGGCCGCCATTCTTGCCGTAACCGGCCCGCTGGGCTGCCTACTGATCGTCAAGAACTACACAGGCGACCGCCTGAACTTCGGGCTCGCGGCCGAGCGGGCGCGAGCCTTCGGGCTGAATGTCGGCATGGTGATCGTCGACGACGACATCGCCCTGCCCGATCTGCCGCAGTCGCGCGGCGTTGCGGGCACGCTCTTCGTGCACAAGATCGCCGGGGCCATGGCGGAGAACGGCGCGAGCCTCGATGCCGTCATCGACACGGCGCGACGGGTGATCGCCCATACCCGCTCGATCGGCATCTCGCTCGACACCTGCACGGTGCCGGGCTCACCGAAGGAAGCCCGCATCCCGCCCGGCCGCGCCGAACTCGGTCTCGGCATCCACGGCGAGGCCGGTGTCGAGCAGATCGATTATGACGGCGTCCGGGGCGCCGTGGCCGCCATGACGGCAAAACTCGCCGCAGGCATGGAGAACAAGCCGCATGTCGTTCTCCTGAACAATCTCGGCGGCACCTCCGTCCTGGAAATGGCCGTCGTCGTCAACGAACTGGTGCAGTCCCCGATCGGCACGCGCATCTCGCATATCGTCGGGCCGGCGCCGATGATGACCTCGCTCGACATGCACGGCTTTTCGATCTCCGTCATGCCGGCGGAAAAAGCCGATCTCGACTTGCTGGCCAAGCCCGTCGGTCTCGCAGCCTGGCCGGGTGTCTCGGCCATCCGACCGGTCAACATCATCGCCCTGCCCGATGGCCTGACCCCGATAGCGCCGCTCGCCTCCGAGCACCTGCCAACCCGTCAGTTCCTCACCGAATGCTGCAAGCTGCTGATCGAGGCCGAAAAGGACCTCAACGCCCTCGACGCCAAGTCCGGTGACGGCGATACCGGCTCGACGCTTTCAAGTGCTGCACGCGCCCTGATCGACGCCCTCGACCGCCTGCCGCTCGCCGATCACACCCAGCTCCTGCGGGCCATGGGCCAGGAACTCAGCCAGACCATGGGCGGCTCATCGGGGGTTCTGCTTGCCATCTTCTTTGCCGCCGCAGGCGACGGTGCCTCCAGCGGACTGAGCATGCACGAAGCGCTCAAGGCCGGCCTTGCCCGCATGCAGGAAATTGGCGGTGCCCGTCTTGGCGACCGCACGATGGTGGATGCGCTGGCTCCGGCGCTCGAGGCCTTCGACAAGGGCTTCGCCGCGGCGGCAAGTGCAGCCCGCGCCGGGGCCGATCTGACCGCCACCTATGTCAAAGCCCGGGCCGGTCGGGCGGCCTACATCAATGCGCGGCAACTGGAGGGGCATGTCGATCCCGGCGCAGAGGCGGTTGCGCGCCTCTTCGAATTCCTCGGACGCCGTCATGGCGGGACACAGGGCAACGCTGCAGAGTGACGACCTCAAAACGCCCCCCACGGCGTCACTCGGCCGATTACGACGCTCGCTTGCTTTCAGATGAGTTCAGACGGGAATCCGATCACCGGGGAAGTCCGCCAGGCCTGAGATGTCGCTTCAACGCCGCGATACGGAAGATGGCATTGGGCGCGCCGTAACCGGCATAGCCACGTCGTTCGACGATCTCGAAGAAGAAACCTTCGCCATAGGTCGGCGAGTAGAGCTGGAAGTATTCGCCGCAATCGTCCCGATCGTAGAGGATGTTTGACGCCTTCATCCGTTCGACCACTTCCGGGGCGAGGCCGAAACGGGCTTCGATATCGTCGTAGTAGTTCGCTGAAATCACGAGCGACTTGAAACCGTTTTGCGCCAGCGCAGCAGCGGTCGAGAAAATGTCGTCCGTTGCGAAGGCAATATGCTGGATGCCCGAGCCAAAGGTTTCGGCGATGAAGCGTCCGGCCAGCGTATTGCGGTTTTCAGCGCCGTTCAGCGTGATCCTCAGGGTTCCGTCTTGCGTCTCGACAACTTGGCTGCGGACAACGCCGGCCGGGTCGATGATGTCCACCATCGGCGTTTTCCGCGTCGCAAGCTGCGAGGTGTAGAAAAGCAGCCAGGTCAGCATTTCTTCGTAACGCGTCGTCTGCGCGAGATGATCGATCCGCGTCAGACCGACGGGAGCACGGCTTTCCTCCTGATCGACAACCGCTTCGAACTCGACGTCCCAAATGTTGGCGAGCGCGCTCTTCTGGTCGAGGAAATAGACGATGCCGCCTCCGACGCCGCGAATGGCTGGCACCTGCATCTCGCCGGGCCCGACCGTCTGGCGGAAGTCTTCCGACCCAAGTTCGAGCGCTCTTGCGTGAGCCGCCGCGGCATCGTCGACCATCAACCCGAAGGCATAGGCATTGGCGCCATGGACGAGATAGGACGCGTTGGCGAAACCCTTCTCCTCGCGATTGATGACGAGGTTGATGTCGCCCTGCCGCATCAGCGTCACCGACTTGGTGCGGTGGCGCGCAATGGTCCTGAAACCGAGGATCTCCAACAGCGCTTCGAGCTCGCGCCCGTCGTCATCGCCCACAGCGAACTCGACGAAGGCGATGCCGGAGACTTTGCTGCGCGCCGGCATGGCCGGAACTGGTATGCGCATGTCGGGCTCGATGCGCCGGACCTGGTCCATGAGATAGACGAGCGAGCGGCGCCCGTCTCGGGAGATCGCTTCCGTCGATCCGCCACGGAACTGGTCGTTGAAGATCTCGAGCGAGAGATAGCCGTCATAACCGGTCGCAGCGATCGCCTGCATGAAGGGTGTCACGGCAAGGTCACCCTCGCCCGGCATGTTGCGGAAGTGGCGCGACCAGTAGAGCAGATCCATCTCGATCTGCGGCGCATCAGCGAGCTGGACGATGAAGATCCGGTCACCCGGGATCGAGCGGATCGAATTGACATCGATCTTGCGCGCCAACGTATGGAAGCTGTCGAGGATCAGGCCAATATTCGGATGATCGGCCCGACGGACGATTTCCCAGGCATCGCGGTGATCATAGATGTGACGCCCCCAGGCCAGCGCCTCGTATCCGACACGCAGGCCGCGTTTTGCCGCGCGCTCGCCGAGTTCGCGGAAATCGGCTGCTGCCCGGTCGACACCGCCGAGCGAGACCGGCGAGGTGTTCGAGCAGATCAGCATGATATCCGTGCCAAGCTCGGCCATCAGGTCGAACTTCCGCTCGGCGCGGTCGAAGTTGCGACTGCGAAACGGCTCCGGCATGCCTTCGAAGTCGCGGAACGGCTGGAACAGAGAGACCGTCAGCCCGTGATCCCGCACCATATGACCGACTTCGGCGGGTGAGCGGTCGAACGCCAGAAAGTCGTTCTCGAAGATCTCGATCCCGTCGAAACCGGCTCGCGCGATTGCCGAGAGTTTCTCTTCGAATTCGCCGCTGATCGAGACCGTCGCAATCGAGGTTTTCATCGCCGCATTCTCCGTTTCGCCCGTTGGCGTTTCACCGTTTGCCTTCCGCGACAAGCAGCTTCAGAGCTCTGACCGCATGGGGGTATCCCGTCGCCCCGAGCCCTGCCATGACGGCCGTGGCCGTCATCGAGACGAGGGATTTGTGATAGATCTGCTCGCGCCGATGCACGTTGCTGATGTGGAACTCGATGATCGGTCCCTTGAACATTTTGAGCGCATCGAGAAGCGCAAGCGAAGTGAAGGTGAAGGCGGCCGGATTGATCAGGATCCCGGACCCTTCGTCGATCGCGTCATGCACGGACTCGATCAGCATCTCTTCGCTATTGGTCTGGCGGAAGACGATCGGCCATTCACCAGCGGCCTCACGGCACCAGTACTCCACGTCCGCCAGCGTATGGTGACCATAGATCTCCGGCTCGCGGCGCCCGAGCCGATTGAGGTTTGGACCGTTCAGGATGAAGAGTGGCTTGTGCTCCGGCATGGTGGTCCCCTCAGCCCTGATAACCGAGCAGGCGCGGCAGCCACAGAACCGTATCCGGAATGAAGGTGATTATGCCGAGGCAGAACACCATCCAGAGAATGAAGGGCCATGCGTCGCGGACGATATCGCGCAGCGGTGCGCCGGAGATCTTCGCCACGATGAAGAGCAGCAGGCCATAGGGTGGCGTCACAAGCCCCAGCATGATGTTGACGACAACCACGACGCCGAAATGCACGAGATCGATGCCAAGTGCCTGTGCGGTCGGGATCAGGACCGGAACGACGATCAGGAGGATGGTCGTGCCTTCGAGGAAGCAGCCGAGCAGCAGCAGCAGGATGTTGACGAAGATCAGGAAGACGACCGGCGACATCTCCCAGCTCGTCAGGATCGCCTTGATGCTTTCGGGGATATTCTCGATCGTCACGACATAGTTGAACACCAGGGCGCCGGCGATCAGCATGCCGATTGAAGCCGTGGTCTTGCCGCTTGTCAGCAGCGCACCGTAAAGCGCGTTCCACGAGATGCTGCGATAGATGACGGCGGAGATCAGCAGCGCATATGCGGCAGCGAGCGCTGCGGCTTCGGTCGGCGTGGTGATCCCGGAATAGATGCAGCCCAGTAGCAGGACCGGCATGAACAGCGCCGGCAGCGCCCGCCAGGTAATGCCAGGGATCTCGCGCAGTGGCACCGGCTCTTCGACGGGGAAATTCTGCCGCCGGGCGGTGATCGCAACCTGCACCATCTGCAGCCCTGCCATCAGCAGGCCAGGCACCATGCCGGCCAGGAAGAGGTAGCCGATCGAGGCATCGGAGACGAGCGCATAGATCACCATCGGGATCGACGGCGGGATGATCGGGCCGATCACCGAAGTCACTGCCGTCAGCGCAGCCGCAAAACTCGGCGTGTAGCGGTTCCCATCCGTCATCAGCTTCTGCATCATGCTGCCGGTTCCCGCAGCATCGGCGATCGCCGAACCAGACATGCCGGCAAAGATGATGCTCTGGACAACATTGACCTGGGCCAGGCCACCGCGAAAACGCCCAACCAGCACGTTGCAGAACGACAGGAGCCGCTCGGTCATCGAGCCGATGTTCATCAGCTCGGCTGCCAGGATGAAGAGCGGAACGGCAAGGATCACGTAGTTCGAATACATGCCATTGAGGAACTGCTCGGCCACGATCCCCATGTCGGCGCCTGAAAGCGCCAAATAAAGGATCGATCCGCAGAGCATCGAAAGGCCGATCGGAAGACCGAGGAAGGCAAGTACCGTGATGACGACGATCGAAAGGGAAAAGGGGCTGGCAAGATTCATACGCCGGAACTCGCTTTGGTCGGGTCGAAGCCCTCGGGCGCCTTGCCGCGGATCGCCAGCGTGCAAAGCCACAGATGGCGCACGATCATGGCAATCGCGAAGACGACATAGATGGAATAGAGAAGGTCGAAGCGGATCTTCAGGTATGCCGTGCTTTCGACGCGCATGAAGCTGACATAATCGATCACAGCCGGCAGCGACCAGGTGAAGAGCGCGACGAGGCTTGCCGAACCGATGACCTGCATCACGCGAAGCCCGCGTGCCGTCGCCGCCCCCCAGAACAGATCGAAGCGAATTTCATCGACCTCCCGCACCACGAAGGCGGAGCCAAACAGCACCATCCAGATCCAAAGCGCCACGCTCGCCTCGTGGGTCCAGCCGATCGACAGGTTGAAGAGATAGCGGGATAAGATCTGCAGCAGGAAGATCAAGAACATCGCCAAGAGCATCATGGCGAGCAAATTTTCCGCCCGATGCCTGAGCCAGCGTCCGATGGTGGCAAATCGAGTGTCCATAGGCCGAGCCTTTTCTGATGGGCCGGGAGCCGGAATGTTTCCAGCTCCCGGGTATCAATGGGATAAGCTCAGAGTGCGCCGACCTTGTCGAGGATACCCTCGGGCCAGGACTTCGCCAGATCGGAAGCCAGATACTTCTCCTGGGCGAACTTCCGGAAGGCAGCAACATCAGGCTCGTAGATCTGAAGGCCGGCAGCCTTGAACTCTTCGACCAGCGTCTTTTCCTGGGCGATGTGCTGCTCTTCGCTCCACTGCATGGCCTTGTCGGCGGCAGCCTGCACCTTGGCCTGCTGTTCCGGCAAAAGCGACTTCCAGGTTTCGGCAGAGATGGTCAGCAGGTCGTAGCCGATCAGATGCGAGGTCATGACGATCTGCGACATGACTTCGTAGAATTTCATATTCTTGACATTGGGCAGCGGATTGTCCTGACCGTCGATCGCACCCGTCTGCAGGGCGGTGTAGACTTCGGCATAGGCAACCGGCACCGGATTGGCGCCCAGCGCCTCGCCGAGGAACTGCCAGGCATCGCCACCCGGCATGCGCAGCTTCACGCCCGAGAGATCGGCAGGCGTCGTGATCTTCTTATCACCCTTCAGACCCACCTGACGGGCACCGAAATAGGTCGGTCCGAGAATGTGCACACCGGCCTTTTCCTCGGCCATCTTCTTGAACTCAGCACCGAGCTCGCTGGCAAAGAAGGCACGAACATGAGCGGCGTCCCGGAAGAGATAGGCCGAGGTCAGCACCGACCATTCCGGCACCTGCTTGGCGATGTCCTGCGGGGCGATATTGCCCATCTGCAGGTTGCCGCGCTGCAGCGCGACGAGTTCGGTGCCCTGCTTGAACAGCGTGCCACCGAAGAAGGGTTCGACCTTGAAGCCGTCCTTCAACTCGTCGGCAAACATCTTGACCATGCCGGCACGGATGTCCTGCTCGGAGAACACGGCCGACAGCTTGAGCGTCACCGGCTCCTGGGCAAGTGCCGGCCCGGAGACGACCATCATTGCGCCAAGCGCCACCGAACCTGCCAGAAACATGCGGCGTGAAAGTTCCATCATCATGTCTTCCTCCTCTTGTCCCTGCCCCTCCTCGGGCTTCGGGATCTTCTTCTCCCTGACCGGCGGGGGCCGGTCGACGAAACACGTCTCATGCCGGCGCAAGAGGCCGGCCCAGTCTTATCGCGTCAGGCAAGCCGCGCCAGAGCGATCTCATCGGTGCCGGTGAGCTCGGCAAAATGCGCGAGCATGCGCTGCGCATCCGGCACCAGTCCGGTAAACAGGCCAAAGGCCCCGACGGCCTGGAAGACCGCCATCCCGCCGCCATTGGCGACCCGGCAGCCACGCCGCCGCGCGGCCTGCAACAGGGCGGTCTCCAGCGGGAAATAGACGATTTCCGCCACCCAAAGCGGCGGATTCAGCAGCTCGGCGGACAGTGGCAGACCAGGATACTTGTCCATGCCCATTGGGGTCGCGTGGACAAGACCGCTGGCCGATGCCATGGCGCTTTCGAGATCACTGCCGGCAATGACGCGAGCCTCTGGAAACAGCTTGGCCATGTCAGAGGCGAGTTCGCGGGAGCGGTCCGCATCGATATCGAAGATGGTGAGCTTGCTTGCGCCCATCTGGAGCACGGCGAAGGCGGTTGCCGCCCCGGCGCCACCTGCGCCAATCTGAACGACGTAGGAAAGATCCGCATCCGGCAACTGCCGACGCAACCCTTCGGCAAAACCGGACCAGTCCGTATTGTGACCGATGCGCTTGCCGTCCGTGAGGACGACCGTGTTGACAGCGCCGAGACGCCGGGCGTCATCTGAAACCTCGGTCAAAAGCGGCAGCACCCGCTGCTTGCAGGGATAGGTGATGTTGAGCCCGCAAAAGCCCCGCGCTTCGGCCTCCGAAATCAGGGCTTCAAGATCGTCGGGGGTCTTCTTCAGCTCGTTGAGATTGATGAGCTCGTAGGCGTAGGCTAGGCCATGAGCAGCGCCTTCACGCATATGCATGGCCGGGGTGAGCGAACGCTGGATGCCAAAGCCAATCAGTCCGGCTCTTGCCTCTTTGCGCTGCTGCGTCATGTCCGCTCCCCTATTCGTGCATGCTGCCTTCGGCATCATGCGGCCTCCCAACCTGACAGCAGCAGTATTGTACTAACTAGTTAGTGTCAACACGGCTGAGGCTTGAAGCCGTCGTGCCGGAGTTCTATGAACAGATGGCTCGGCGCGCGGAACAGGGGACCGTGCAGGCTGACACGGGGTGGAGATGCATGGCGAAGACGGCGAAGGATACGCGCAGGAACGATCCTGAACGAACCAGGGAGGACATTCTCGATGTGGCGACGGAGGAGTTTTCCGAGTTTGGCCTGTCGGGCGCACGCGTGGATTCAATCGCCGAGAAGACGCGTACCTCGAAGCGCATGATCTACTATTATTACGGCAGCAAGGAAGGCCTTTATCTGGCCGTTCTGGAACGCGCCTATCGGAAGATCAGGTCGCTGGAATCAGACTTGCAACTGGCCGAACTCCCGCCCGACGAAGCGCTGCGTCAGCTGATCGGCACGACCTTCGACCACGACGAACAGAATCCTGATTTCGTCCGGCTGGTCAGCATCGAAAACATTCACCACGCGATGCACATGAGACGCTCAAGCGAGATCGCCGACCTCAACGTCTCCGTCATCCGGACCATCCAGGACATCGTCGACCGCGGGCTGAGAACCGGTGTCTTCAAGCGCCGCGCCGACGCGATCGACGTGCATATGCTGATCAGCGCCTTTTGTTTCTTTCGGGTTTCGAACCGCTATACCTTCGGCACGATCTTCCAGCGAGACTTGTCGGACCCCGCCACTTACGGGCGCCACAAGATGATGATCACAGATGCGGTGCTCAGCTACCTGCAGTCGAATGATAATGATCACAGCGCATAGTTCAGAGAAAAGACTGCGCTAGGCGACCAGCGGCGCGATGATGGGCGTCCTGGTCGCAAAAACAGAACCACGAGCATCGTTTCGGAAACAATTCCGCCCCACGTTAGGTTCGCGTTCTTCGTTTCGGAACTCGCACCAGACGCAATGACCGGCGGCATCGCGCCCAGCGTCAACGCGACCGAAATCATGACGACGCGGCACAGACGTAGGCGTGACGCTTCGACGACCGCGTCAGTGGGACAGCCCCATCCCTCTTGGTTTTGCGCGCGAGCTTGACGAACACCGTCTGCCACCTGTCCAGACTCTGGAACCGCACGCGCTCCAGCATCGCGGTTACGGCGCAACGGCGATACGGAAGAAGGTGCCTGTTTGCGACGAAGCAATCAGCCGCTGACGGCGACCCCATAACGGTGAAGGATTTCGGCAATTTTCGCGTCCTGTTCCGGATCAGGCAGGAGCGCCGGCTGTCGGCTGGCACCGACGGTCGCATCCTGCAGATAAAGAGCGCGCTTCACCATGGCCGGCGCAAAACCGAGAGCATAGAGATCGGTGCGAAAGGCCGTGAAAATTGCCTGCTGGCGCTCGGCTTCCGCAATGTCACCGCTGTTGTAACCCCTGAGAATGCCGGCCAAGACATCCGGAAGAGCGTTCCCGAGGCCGGAGATGCAACCGGCAGCGCCGTTCTGCAGCGCCCAGAGCACCAGATGGTCGGGGCCGGAATAGACATCGAAGCCAGGCATGTCGCGAGAGACAGCGAGATAGGCGTCCAGCGTCTCCTTGGCGCCGCCCGAGTCCTTGATGCCGGCGATATTACCGTGAGCGGCGAGCTTGCGGGCCGTGTCGGGCTCGATGTGGTTCTGGGTACGGGCCGGGATATCGTAGAGATAGATCGGGGTCTTGACGGCATCGGCAACCGTTGAGAAATGCCTGACGAGGCCATCCTGGGTGCAGGCGATGAAGAAGGGCGTGATGACCGCGATCGCGGTCACGCCGATCCGGTCGAATTCTCTCGCGAGCTTGATCGTCTCGAAAGTGGCGGGCATGCCGGCATTGACGATGACATCGACCCTGCCGCCGACCTCGTCTACCACAGCTTCCGCAAGCGTCACCTTTTCCTCGAAGGTCAGCGCGCTGAAATCACCATTGGTGCCGGCACACATGATGTTGTTGCCGGCTGCCACCTGACGGCGCACCTGCGCGCGCGTGGCTTCGAAATTGATCGTCTCGTCCTCGTTGAAACAGGTGACGAGCGCGACGAAGGCCTTTTTCGACATGGTGGTGTTCTCCGGAATTGTCTGACTTAGGAGGCGCGGCTGAGACGCGTGGCTCGGTTCTGCGCCTGCACATCGGGGTCGGGATCGAGCCCGGCGGCGAGCAGCGCCTGGGTATAGGCTTGCTTCGGGGTCTCGAAGATCTCGCGTACGGTTCCGAGCTCCACCACTTCGCCCTTCTGCATGACCATCACATGGTCCGCAAAGTCGCGCACGACGGGCAGATCATGGGCGATGAAGATGAAGGCGATGCCCATCTCCTTGCGCAGCTTGTCGAGGAGCGCGATCACCTGCGCCTGGACCGAAACGTCGAGCGCAGACACGGCCTCATCGCAGATGATCAGTTGCGGCTCGAGCGCGAGCGCCCGGGCAATCGCGATACGCTGGCGCTGGCCGCCGGAAAACTGGTGTGGATAGCGGCCCATGTGCTCCGGCCCGAGCCCGACCTGGGTCAAAAGCTCGGCGACGCGATCTCGCCACCTGGCCCTCGGCAGGATGTCCGGGTGGATGACCCAGGCTTCCGAGATCAGCTGGTAAACGGTCATGCGCGGATTGAGCGACTGGGTTGGATCCTGAAAGACCATCTGCAGGTCGCGGCGCAGTTTGTAGAGTTCGGCCGGGGAGAGCTGGAAAAGGTCCCTACCCTTCCAGAGGGCAGCTCCAGAATCCGGCTCGTCGAGGCGAAGCAGAATGCGCGCGAGCGTCGATTTGCCGGAACCGCTTTCCCCGACGACGGCCATCGTCTCGCCCGCGAGAAGGTCGAAAGAAACGCCTTTGAGCGCCTTAAAGGCACCGTAACTCTTGCGCACGTCCCGCACGCTCAAGACCGGCTCGGCACCCTTCAGCGGCTCGTGCATCTCGCCCTTGCCGGGTGCCGCCGCGATCAGCTTCCTCGTATAGGGATGTTGCGGGTTCTTGTAGACTTCGCGCACCGTGCCGGCCTCGACCAGAACGCCCTTTTCCATCACCACGACACGGTCCGCGATCTCGGCGACGACGCCGAGATCGTGTGTGATGATGAGAACGGCCATCCCGGTCTCGCGCTGCAGCTCCTTGAGAAGCGCCAGCACTTCGGCCTGCACGGTAACGTCGAGCGCAGTGGTCGGCTCATCCGCAATCAGGAGATCGGGACGCAACGCCAGCGCCATCGCGATCATCACGCGCTGGCGCTGACCACCTGAGAATTCATGCGGGTATTTGTTCAGCGCATGAGCCGGATCGGGGATTCCGACGCGGCCGAGAAGGCGAAGGGCCTCCGACTGGGCTGTCGTATTGTCGGTGCCATGCGTGGTCAGCGCCTCTCGGATCTGCCAGCCGACCGTATAGACCGGATTGAGATGGCTGAGCGGGTCCTGAAAGATCATCGCAATCTTGCGACCATTGATCTCACGCCGCTCCGCGAGTGGCATCTTCAGAAGGTCGGCGCCGTCGAGCAGGATTTCGCCCGAGCTGATGCGCCCGGGCGGCATGTCGATGAGGTTCATGATCGCCGACGATGAGACCGACTTGCCCGACCCACTCTCGCCGAGGATCGCGAGCGTCTCGCCGCGATCGAGATGATAGGACATGTCGCGCACGGCTTTGACCACGCCGACGGCCGTATGGAACTCGACAGAAAGGTTGCGGACTTCGAGAAGGTGGTCAGCCATGCTTGGACCCTTTCATTTCCAGACGCCAGCGCTGCACCGGATCGAGCGCAATCCGCATCCAGTTCGAGAGAAGGTTCAGCGACATCGTCGTCAGGATGATCGCGAGGCCCGGCCAGAAGGAAAGCCACCAGGCATTGGTCAGATACTGCCGTCCCTGGCTGATCATCAGGCCCCAGGTGATCTCCGGCGGCTGAATGCCGATGCCGAGGAAGGAAAGCGCGCTTTCGGCCAGCATGACATAGGCAAAATCGAGCGTTGCCAGCGTGGTGAGCGTGGGGAGAACCACCGGCAGGATATGCCGGAAGAGAATGCGTTTGCTCGATGCTCCCATGACGCGGGCGGCCTGGACGAACATGCGTTCGCGGATCTCCAGCACCTCCGCTCGCGTGGTGCGCAGATAGACGGGGATGCGCGTGATCGCGAGCACCATCATGAGGTTCAGGATCGACGAACCGAGGATGTAGAGCACGATCACGGCGATCAACAGCGACGGGAAGGACATGATGACGTCGGCCAGCCGCATGATGATCTGACTGACCCGCGGCGAAGAAAAACCAGCGATCAGGCCGAGAAGCGTGCCGGTGATGGCCGATATCAGCACGGCACCGGCGGCAACCATGACGGTGTTCTGGGTGGCGACGATGATGCGCGCGAGCAGCGGACGACCAAGCGCATCGGCGCCCATCCACCAGACCCAGGCCTTCTCGAAATCGAACGGGGCGGCGTTTCGCCCGCGCAGGTTCTGCTTGGTGGCAAGATCGCCAAGCCAACTCGGACCGATGATCGCCATGACCACGATGACGATCAGGAAGATTGCCGCGCAGAGGGCAAACTTGTCGGCCATCAGCATGCGGAACATGCGCTTTGCCGCATGGGGCTCATCAATCAAGGCAGTTGCTTCGATAGACATGTCCGCCTCCTCAGTTCCGGATACGCGGATCGAGCAGCGCATAGGCGAGGTCGATCAGCAGGTTCATGAGGAAGATGGCAAGCGCCGTCACAAGGATCGCCGCCAAGACCACGTTGAAGTCGCGTTGCAGGATGGAATCGATCATCAGCTTGCCCACGCCGGGAAAGCCGAAGATGGTCTCGATGATCACGGCCCCGTTGAGAAGGCTGGCGGCCTGGTCGCCGATAACAGTGATGACCGGGAGCATGGCGTTGCGCAGCGCGTGGACAAAGATGATCGGGGTCGATTTCACCCCCTTGGCCCGCGCAGTTTTGACATAGGCAGATGACAGCGCAGAAATCATCGACCCGCGCACAACCTGAACGATGATGCCGAAGGGCCTGACGAAGAGGACGGATATCGGCAGGATCCAATGCCAGATGGTGCCGGTGCCCGATGTCGGCAGCCAGGACAGGTTCACTGCGAAAATGACGATCGCGACGATGGCCAGCCAGAAATCAGGGACCGAGGCTCCTACGAGCGAAACGATGGACGAGAAGCGGTCGAAGAAACCGCCGGCACGGAAGGCGGCGAGTGAACCGACAACGATGGCGGCGGCCGTGACGAGGCTCATGGTGATCACCGCCAGCCACAGCGTCCACACGAAAGCTTCCAGCACGACGTCCAGGGCCGGCCGCGCCTTGCGGAGGGACTCACCCAGATCCCCGGTTGCCACGTCGGCGACGTAATGACCGAACTGCACCAGAAGTGGATCATTCAGACCATGCAGTTCCCGGAACTGGTTCTTCATCTCCTCCGAAGCTTCGACCGGCAGGAAGAGAGCCGCCGGGTCGCCGGTCAGACGGGAGAGGAAGAAGACCATGACGACGAGCCCGATCAACGAGATCAGACTGGCCACGGCGCGTTTTCGGATGAAGCTCAGCATGGCACCCTCGGAGAAAACGATGCGGCGGGATCATCCCGCCGCATGACTTGCGTTGCGCGGGCGGCGATGCCGCCCGGTAGTTACTTTATCTTGATCTCGGACAGCTGGAGCATGGAATTCGTCGCCATGGTCGGCTTGAAGTCCAGACGCTCGGAGACACGCGAGAAACCAACCATGTGGAAGAGAAGCACATCGGCGACGACATCGTCATGCAGATAAGCGATCAGCTCAGACCAGAGCTTCGCGCGCTCGTCGCCGACGGCAGCCGACGCACGCTTGATCAGGTCATCGACCTTCGGATCGGAGAAGCCCGACTGAGTCCCATCAGTCGCATACTTGAAGAACATCGAGAAGGACGGATCGCCCTTCGAGTTGTCGTGCATGGCAGCAACAAGCTGCGGACCGCGGCCCTCGGCGAAGGGCTTCGAGTAATACTGCTCGTGCTCGGCGACTTCCACGAACTTGAGGTCAACCTTGAGGCCGACTTCCTGCAGCTGCTGCTGGATGGCTTCCATGATTTCGGTGACGTTCGGGAAATTGGCCGAACGGGCGATGATGGTGATCGGGGTATCGACCTTCACGCCGTCAGCCTTGGCTTCCTCGATCAGCTTCTTGGCTGCCTCGGGATCATAGGCCGGCACCTTCACGTCCTTGTTCCAGCCGAGTGTCGGCGGCGGCACGATGGCGGTGGCCAGCAGGGCGCTGTCCGGCAACAGCGTCCCGAGGAAGGCCTGGCGATCGATCGCAAGGTTCAGCGCCCGGCGGATCCGGACATCGTTCAGCGGCTCGATGTTGTGATCGATGCGCAGATAGACGGTTTCACTGTCAAGATAGGAGAAGTCGGTTGCCGGATTGGTGGCCTCGACCTGAGAAATCGACGGCGAAAGATCGGCCTCGCCGGCCTGAACCATCGCGGCGCGGACAGCAGGATCGGCGCGGAACAGGTAGGTCGCTTCGGTCACTTCCGGCTTCGCACCCCAGTAGTCGTCGCGGCTGGTCAGAACGATCTGCTGGCCGGGCGTCCAGTTGGACAGCTTGTAAGGGCCGGTACCGACAGGTTCGCGGACGAATTCGAGCGGCGTTTCCTCGGGAACGATGGTCACCAGCGTGAGCAGCAAAGGCAGGATCGGCTGAACCGGATCAGCCTTGAAATCCACCGTGTAGTCGTCGACCACGGTCGGGGTCACCGTCATGCCGCCGAAGTAGCGACGCGACTCGCAGGTGTTCTTGTCACTCATGATGCGGTCAAAGCTGTGCTTGACGTCCTTGGCATCAAAACCCGTGCCGTCGGAGAACTTCACGCCCTGGCGGAGATGGAAGCGCCAGCTACCGTCGGCATTCTGCTCCCACTTCTCAGCGAGACGGGGCTGAACACCGGTGCCGCCACGGATGTCGAGTTCCGTCAGCGTCTCGCTGACATTCTCCATGATGATGCGGCCGATATTCGAGCGCGTCGCCATGCAGGGCTCGAGCAGGTCGGCCTCTTCGGCAAGCACCACTTTGATCGGACCGGATCCGGCATAAACAGGCGATAGGGACGTGCCCATGACCAGGGCACACAACAATGCAGTCTTTCTCATTTCCATTCTCCTCCCAGATGAATTCAGTTTGAAGCTTTCACGCCTCTCGAGCGCGCAGCCATGAGCGCAGCGAGGCAGATCAGAACGGCACCAACCACGGTCGTCAGGGCGATGGTTTCATTGAACAAGGCAAAACCACCGAGCGCCACGAGGGGCAGCCGCAGAAAGTCGACTGGCGCGACGACACTTGCGGGGGCAAGCGACATGGCATGGGTCATCAGACCCATGCAGCTTGTGCCAACCACGCCCTGAAGGGCCAGCAATGCCAGCTCCCGATTTCCGGGCACGGCAAAAAAGGGCACAGCCATCACAAGCGATATCGGCACGGTGAGCAGCAGGTTCCACACGACAAGGGTCGACGTCGCGTCGCCGCGTGACATTGATTTCAGGATCAACTGGATACCGGCCTGCAGAAATGCACCGACGAGAGCGAGACCGATGGCCAGCGTGAAACCCGAGGCAGATGGACCGACAACGATCATCGCCCCTGAAAAACCAACCAGCACTGCACAAAACATGGCAAGCCCCGGCCTTTCGCCGAGCACAAAGGCAGCCCCGAGCACGACGAAGATCGGCGACATGAAGGCGATGGCCGTCACATCCGCCAGCGGCCCCATGCTGAACGCAGCGAAAAAGGCAACCATCGCCAAGAGCTTGAACAAAGCCCGCAAAGCATGCTGACCAAGCCTAAAACTCGAAATAAGCACCCGCGGCCTCAGAGCCAGGAAAGGCAGCACAAGAACGACGCCAAAAAGAGCCCGGAAAAACGCGATGACAAACGGATGGACGGCGCCATCAAGGGCACGCACGATCACGGCGTCGGATGCCGCGAGTGCAGCAGCTCCGATCGCGAAGAGCACTGCTGCGGAAACCCGTTCGCGCCTCTCTTCACATTGCATGACACCCTCCCAGACCGACCTCCTCGTCGGCATGTGCGAACCATCCAACTTCCGCTCTTGTTTGTCAAATGATTTTGCTATGTAAAATTCAATCAAGTCGGACCATTTCAATATCTATATTTATATCAGATATTTAGCTTTCACATCTCAAAAAAATCCGCCTCATTCCAACATAAACAAACTTGACAACTTTATCGAAAAGGCGGAATTCAGAGACTGAGAGGAGTGCTCCATGACCCCTGATGATATCGCCCGGCGCATGACCGGCGCACTCACCGCGACCCACGAAGGCCGGATCGAGGCATTCCTGCCATCACCGATGATCCAGAACCATGCCTCTTTCCTGCACAGACGGGCTGACGGCAGCCTCATCTGCGCCTGGTTCGGCGGATCACTCGAAGGCAAGTCCGATATTTCCATCTACGCCTCGGTATTGCCGAAAGGCGCGTCAACCTGGGGACCACCGCAGCGCCTGAGCTCCGATCCCGACCATTCCGAGCAGAACCCTGTCCTGTTCCAAGCACCCGACGGCCGTCTGCTCCTGATCCACACGTCGCAGCCTTCGGGAAATCAGGACGAATGCCGGATCAGGATGACGGAGATT
Organism: Hyphomicrobiales bacterium; assembly: GCA_900473805.1. Taxonomy (GTDB): domain Bacteria; phylum Pseudomonadota; class Alphaproteobacteria; order Rhizobiales; family Rhizobiaceae; genus Allorhizobium. The sequence continues at coordinate 151,685 of UCMS01000011.1, forward strand.
GCAATGGATGCCGCCGACTCGACGCGACTGACCGCTGCGGAAGGGCGCTATCTCGACCTGCCTCGCGGCAGTTTCGTGCGCGCGCCCGTCGTCGTCCGCGCCGACGGCGCCTGGCTTCTCCCTATCTTCCGATGCATCCCGCGCCCCGGGCAGAAATGGAATGGCAGCCACGACACGGCAGCTATCGGCATCAGCAGAGATGCAGGCGAGACGTGGTCACTCGATGAGCTCCCGAATTCAATCGGCTGCGTGCACATGTCTCCGGTGCCCCTGGACGCGACCAGGACAGCCGCCTTTTTCCGCCGTCGTCAGGCAGACTTCGTCTATCGCACCGAGAGCATGGATCAGGGCCTCACATGGACGATCCCTGCACCGACCGACCTGCCGAACAACAACTCTTCCATCGCGGCGATCTCGCTCGATGACGGCCGGATTGCGATTATCTGTAATCCTGTCAATGCTGCAGCCTCGCCGGACCGTCGGACCTCTCTCTATGATGAACTCGGAGAACAGGATGACAGGCCGGAGGCGGATCCGACGGGGGGCTGTGCGCCCGTCTGGGGCGTGCCACGAGCGCCAGTCACCGTCTGCATTTCGAGCGATGGCGGACTGACCTTCCCGCAGCGTATCCAGATCGAAAATGGTCCGGGCACCTGCCTTTCCAACGATTCGACTGACGGGCGAAACAAGGAAATGTCCTATCCCTGGCTGCTCGCCGATCAGGATGGTTCTCTGCACATCGCCTACACCTACCACCGGCGCGCGATCAAATATGTCCGTCTCGCCCCCGGCTGGGATCGCACCGAAAACGGAGAGTGACATGAGCGGCATCATCGGCATCACCATGGGCGATCCCTGCGGCGTCGGCCCCGAAATATCAGTCCGCGCTCTGGCAGAAATGTCGGCACCGGATCGCGCTGCCACGCGGATCTACGGTAACTTGGCGACACTCGAAGCCGCCCGCACCGCACTTGGGCTTGATCTGGACCTTTCGCCTCATGTCGTCGACATCGAGGTTGAAGGCGCACCCCTGCCCTGGGGAACGCTGAGCCCGGTCGCGGGTGATGCTGCCTTTCGCTTCATCGAGAAAGCCGTGCGCGACGCCGAGGCCGGCAAGATCGACTGCATCGTCACCGCTCCGATCAACAAGGAAGCGCTCAACCTCGCCGGCCATCATTACGATGGCCATACCGGCATGCTGCGAAGCCTGACGGGCTCGAAGGCGGCCTATATGCTGCTCGCTTCAGAGCGATTGAAAGTCATTCATGTCTCCACCCATGTCTCTCTGCAGGAAGCCATCCAGCGCGCCACGACGGAGCGTGTTCTGGCAACGATCAAGGCGGGCCATGATCACCTGAAGCGCATCGGTTATGACAAACCGCGCATCGCGGTGGCAGGCGTCAATCCGCACTGCGGCGAAAACGGCCTCTTCGGCACGGAAGATGACGACCAGATCGCACCGGCCGTCGCCGCGGCGCGGGCTGAGGGCATCGATGTCCAGGGTCCGATCTCCGCCGACACGGTGTTCTACCGCGCCTATTCCGGCGCCTTCGATCTCGTCGTGGCCCAGTATCACGATCAGGGCCACATCCCGATCAAGCTGGTCGCTTTCGACACGGCCGTCAACGTCTCGGTAGAACTGCCGATCGACCGGACTTCGGTCGACCATGGCACAGCCTTCGATATCGCCGGCAAGGGCATCGCCAATCACGGCAACATGAATTCCGCCATCGCCTATGCCCGCAGGCTGGTCGCTGGAAAAACCAATCAAGGATGACAACGATGACTGCATCCATCACCCTTCACCAGCCGCGCCGACTGCTCGTCGGCGCCGGTACAATCGGCGAGGTTGGCGGCCTTGTGTCCGACGCAAAATCAGCACTTGTCATCGCCACACCCATCACAGCAGGTTTCGTTGACCGGCTGAAGCTGCCGGCCAAGATCGAAATCTTCGACGCAATCCCGGGTGAGCCCGACGTGGCGACCCTTGAGGCGGCGCTTGCCGCGGCGCGTCGGGTCAAGCCGGAGGTGGTCATAGGCCTCGGCGGTGGCTCCGTGCTCGACGTCGCAAAACTCGTGGCGGTTCTCTGGGACAGCGAACAGACACTCGCCGACGTCGCGGGCCCCAACAAGGTGGCCGGACGCAAAACCCGGCTCGTGCAGGTCGCAACCACGGCAGGCACCGGGTCCGAAGCCGGCATCCGCTCGCTGATCACCGATCCGGTGAAGGGCGCCAAAATCGCGGTGGAAAGCCCCCACATGATCGCCGATATAGCCGTCCTCGATCCGCAGTTAACCTTCACGGTACCGCCGGCGGTCACGGCTGCCACGGGCGTCGATGCCATGGCGCACTGCGTCGAGGCCTTCACCAACAAGCGCGCCCATCCGATGATCGACGGCTTTGCCCGCATGGGTTTCCGCCTGGTCGGCAAATATCTCGCCCGCGCGGTCAGGGATGGCTCGGACACGGAAGCCCGCGAAGGCATGATGCTCGCATCCTACTATGGTGGCATCTGCCTCGGCCCGGTCAACACCGCGGCGGGCCACGCGATCGCCTATCCGCTCGGCACCCGTCTTGGTCTGCCCCATGGCCTGGCGAATGCCATCGTCTTCCCCCATGTGCTCGCCTTCAACCAGCCGGTGGTTCCGGACAAGACGGCCGAAGTCGCTGAGGCCCTCGGCTTCGGCACGAGTTCAGCAGGGGCCCTGCTCGAAAACGCTTGCCGTTTCTGCACCGATCTCGATATCGAGATGCAGCTTTCCCGTCATGGCGCGAAAGAAGACGCTCTGGCAGCATATGCAGCGGAAGCGCATGCCAATCGGCGTCTCATGGACAACAATCCCGCCGACATGGCAGTCGAGGACGTGCTGGCGATCTATCGAGCGGCCTATTGAGCCGTCAGCATCGCAATCAAATGAAAAGGGGCCAGGCGGCCCCTTTCTTGCTTCAGGATTTTGGATGCCTGGCGGCATGGGCTCAGGCCTCCGGCAGAGCCGCAAGTGAAGCGCTCGTCTGGAACAGACGCGCACGCGAACCGGTCAGATGGGCATGCATGAGTTCTTTAGCCCGGGCGCCTTCGCCTGCCGCAATCGCCATCGCAATCGCTTCGTGCTCGGCAAACACCCGCGACAGCCCGGCCGTGTCACGCTTGACTGAGACGCCATGGAAACGCATGCCGACGGCAATATGGTCCTTCAGGGCTTCCATAGCCGTCGAGAAGTAAGTGTTGTTGGCGGCCCGTGCGATGGCGAGATGGAACTGGAAATCCGCATCCTCCCGATGCGCCTGGCGATTGGTCGCGTCTCGCATGAGTTCGAGAGCTTCGCGGATCGCCAGGAGCGCGGCCGGCGTATGGCGCATGGCAGCCGCTTCTGCCGCGGCCGGCTCGAGCGTCAGGCGAAACTCGTAGCAGTTGAGAAGGTCCGCGACATTCTCCAACTGCCCGAAGCCGAGAGGTTGTTTCATACCGACAGACCGCACGAAGCTGCCGGCACCCCGCCGCGAGTAAATAAAACCCTGCTCGCGCAGCCGGCGCAGGGCTTCACGGATAATGGGACGCGATACCTCGAACTCGATTGCCAGATCATGTTCGGTCGGCAGCCGCTCATCCGGCTGGTAAGACCCCGACTTGATCGCCCGATGCATGCGCTCGAAAACCAGATCCGCAAGGCTCTTGCGCGCTGTTCCGCTCTGCAGTCCCATTGTCAGCGCCTGCCCCCATGCAGTTTTTCGGCGAGCTTCACCAAAGTGTCCGGCTGCCCGAATCCACCGGACTTGGCGATGATACACCGGCCTTTGGCATGAGCCAGCCCTAGGCCGGGCATGCATTCGCCCTCCAGACGGAAACAGTCGATGCCCATATGATCCAGAACAACTTCGGCCGTCGCACCGCCACACAGGAGCACGGTTCGCGCCTTGCTCGTCAAGCGCGGATGGACGCTCAGCGCGAGGTTTTCCGAAACCGTCTCGGATGAGATCTGCGCTTCACCCTTGGTCGCCTGTACAAGGATCGCAGGGGCCGAATTTCGCGCAGAAGGCGCCACGACGCCGTTTGGAGCGGGATTGTAAGCGACCATATCGAGACGCCGCAATTGCTCGACCTGTTCGTTTGTAATCCGGTCATGCGAGCCAATGACGAACAGTGCAGCTCCCACAGGCGGAGTGATCAACTCCGCATTGGCCCGCCCCGTCATGCGGGATGCGAGTGCCTCGGCAAGCCCCCTTGCTCCGACCAGAAGATCGACATCGCTGGCCTCCGCCGCGTCCAGCGCCCTGACCAGGTCATCAGCTTCCACCGTATCGGGAATGAGCGCGCGGGCCGCATGATCCCCCAGCATGTCCGCAATCGGGATTGGAGAGGCAACGCCGAAACCCTCGATCGATCCGTTGCGAACGATCCGTTCAAACGCAGGAATAGCGGGGGCGACCAAGGCACGCCGATAGAAAATTGCCTCCAATTCAGCGGAAATGTGACCCTTCAGCCGAGAGTCGATCTTCTTGAACAAGCGAACGCGCTCAGGAAGATGCTCGATAACCTGTCGCATCGACTGGAAGGCCTCCTGCGGAGACTTCTCACGGCTCGCCAAGTTGATCGAAAGGACATCCGGTGACAAAGCCAGGACATCAGCGACAGCACCGAGTTTCAGGGCAACTTCCGTGTGAAGTCCACGCGCCGCGAAAGGCGCGGCCGTATCCAGTGCGCCGGTGAGATCGTCGGCAACGATGACGAGCACGAAAAGGCTCCTAGTTGTTATCTTTACGCAAAAAAGATGCCTTTATTTTCATAGGAATGCAATCTTCAACTAACAAATCTTTGATGAAATCGTCAACGACCGCGGGTCTGATATTGCCCCATTTTCATTACAGTTCTCGGGGGAATCCTGAGTGTCCATCTGGCCATGCGACTCTGAGCGAACGACGAGAACAGGGACTCATTCAGGCGCTCGTCGAAAACTCTGCCGTTGACGCTTTAAACAAAGCCGTTCTGCATTGGCTGCGGGCAGCGATGGAGTGCCAGTAAAGCTCGGCCTCCTTTCACGCGCGGGGGACACGAGGCTGTTTGTCCAAGCGCTCAGGCTGACGCCCAGCTTTATCCCAGTGGTCAGTTCGCGATCGAACGGCAGGTGATAAGTCTTGGTCAAAGCCCTAAACGGGATCACACCCCCGTGTCGGCACCGCGGGACGCCGAAAAAGCGCTCTCGCTCATAGACGGAGGGATCGAGAACCACGATTGAATCGGATGTGCACGGAGAACCCACCGCCCCCCTTATCCAGCAGCGTCAGGATATTGAAGTTGATGGCGAACTGCGAACGCGCGCACCTGACAGTCAACAAAGCAATGCCGACGGACGACCGCCGTCATCTGGATGATGGATGTTGAAATCCACCCCGTATATGCGCTTGAGGTGATCGGGCGTCATGATCTCGCGCGGCGATCCTCTGGCGATGAGGCTCCCGTCCCGGAGCGCAATGATCTCATCGCAGTAGCGGCTCGCCATGTTGACGTCGTGGAGAACCATGACGACAGACAGCCCCCTTGCCCTGGTGAGTTGATGGACGAGATCGAGAACCGCGATCTGGTGGGCGATATCGAGTGCCGAAATGGGTTCATCGAGCAGCAGACATTTCGTATCCTGTGCGACGAGTGCGGCAATCCAAGCGCGCTGCTGTTCGCCCCCGGACAAGGTTTCGACGGAACGATCCGCAAACGTCGTCATGCGGGTGAGTTCGAGTGCTTCACCGACCTTCTCCTCATCCAGTCTGCCAAAAGTGCCAAGAGGACCATGCCAGGGATAACGTCCGAACTTGACGAGTTCGCGGACGCTGGTTCCGGCGGGCACCGGCGTCTGTTGGGGGAGGTAAGCAAGCTGTCTGGCGAATTCGCGATTCGACCAGGTTTCCAGCAGGCGTCCGTCAAACAGAATTCGTCCGGTGCTGGGCCTGATCTGCCGGGCCAGCAACCGCACCAGGGTGGACTTGCCTGACCCGTTGTGTCCGATGAGACCGATGGTTTTGCCCGCCACAACGTCAAGGTCCAGCGGCCGCAGGATGGTGCGGCCGGTAACGGTGAAAGAAATCCCCTGCAAGGAGAACTTCGGCTCCATCTGTGCGGGGACCGGGGCTGGAAGCGGCATGGGAATATGTCTCCTGCTATCGCTAAAATAGAACGGATGGCACCGACAAGGGCTAGCTGCTCACTGTCTCTGCTGACGGCGCAGTTGCCAGAGGAACGAGGGGCCGGCGACGAGCGCGGCCAGCAGGCTCGGCGAAAGCGCCCAGGGCCAGACGAGATTACGGCTCAGCCACTCTGCAAGCGTCATCAGCAATGCGCCGATGAGACCGCTGGCAAGGCTTGCCCCTGCTGTCCTGCGAAAACCCAGGATCGCGGCGGCATGAGGCACCATCAGGCCGATGAAACTGATTGGGCCGACAACCATGGTGCCGGCGGCCGTCAGGATCGCGGCGAGAGCGATACCGGTCGCGCGCACCACGGCCACACGCAGGCCGAACCCCGTGGATGCTGCATCGCCCAGCGTTATCAGGTCCATCGGCCGATGGAGCAAAAGGCAGCCGACGAGACCGGCACAACCCATCAGGCATGCAGCGACCGACGTTGCGAGATCCACGCCTGCGGTCATGCCGGCAAACCATCCGAGGAGCGCAGCACCTCTTTGTCCGCCGCCGGCAAGCGCGATGACGAGCATGGCATTCGCCATGCTTGCGAGACCGACGCCGAGCAGCAGCATGCGCGTGGGTTCAAAACGCGCTCGAAGCCCGAGCAAGGTCACGACCAACAGGGCGGCAATGGCACCCGTCGAGGTGACCGCCAGTTTCGTAGCAACCCCGAGCGTCGGCAGGATGACAAAGGCGATGGCAAGAGCAAGGCCCGCGCCGTGGCTGATGCCGAGAAGATCGGGGCTGGCAAGGGGATTGCGCAGCAAACGCTGCAAGATGAAACCGGCCACAGCGAGGCAGAGACCGGCGCCGCTTGCGGCGAGGAGCGGCGGGAGACGCCAAAGCCAGACCAGAGCCAGATCGTCCGGCCCCGCCAGTGACCATCCTTGCGGTCCCCGCCCCACGATTGCCGCGATTGCAAATGCAGCCGATAGAAGCAGGACCAAGATCATCAACCGCTTGCCGCCCGCCTCGCTCCGCGTCGCAAAGGCGAGCATGAGCGGCCGTGGCGCGTTGATCGGCGTCCTTCGCGCGAGAACGACCAGCAAAGGTCCTGCCAGCAGGCCTGCAGCCGCACCGACCGGCAGATCGCCGAGCACGCTTGAAAGCACGCGCATGACCTGGTCCGTCAGCAGGAGAAGAAGGGCCCCCGTCACCGCACTGCAGATCAATCCCGCATGGGGCTTACGCCAAATGGCGCGTGCAAGCGCCGGGGCGGCCAGTCCCACAAGGCCGATCTGGCCGAACTCCGCTGTAACGAACGCGGCCAGCAACGAAGCGATGAGAAGCAACATCAGCTTCACCGTCCGCACCGGAAGACCGAGGCTCGCTGCCGCACCATCACCGAGGGAGAGCAGCCGTAACGGTCGTTCCAGGAGAAGAAGCGGACCGAGCGAGAAAGCGGCAAGCAGCGCCAGACGAAGCGATGGTCCCCAGCCACTCTGCTGCAGCGAACCGGCCTGCCAAGTCAGGAGATTGCTCAGAAAATCATGATTGAAAAGGACAAGGCCAGCATAGGCAGCGTTGCAGAAGAGATTGATCATCACACCGGCCAGCACCAGTGTCTGGGACGAAAGATGCGGCCCCCAGGCAACGGCGAAAGCCGTCGCAAGCGCAATCATGGCCCCGGCGAGCGCCACGATCTGATACCCGTTCGACCAAAAGGCCGGGGCGAAGACCAGCGATGCGGCGAGGAGAAGTGACGCTCCCCCGGAGATGCCGAGGAGTGACGGTTCGGCAAGCGGATTGTCAAAGGTTCGCTGGAACACGCCGCCTGCCAACCCCAGCAGGCAGCCGGAAACCAGCGCGGCCGCAATGCGCGGCAAAGTCGCGTAGAAGAGGATGGCCGGTTCTTTGACTTGGACGATGGCCAGCACGGCAAGTGCAAGAGCTGGCAAAGCCAGGAGGCAGATCAGGAGGAATCCACGCGGATGACCCCGTCCGGCAAGGGCGATGCTCATGGTGTACCTGCTTCGAATGGGACTTGAAGCGCACGCGCCAAAGCCTCGGCAAGATGAAGTGTCGAAAGACATCCCCCGAACGGATAGAATTGCTGCATGGGCACGACGCGTCCTTCACGAACCGGGGGAAGCCGATGCCAGAGCTGGCTATCGCCCAGCGCCCTGTTCGTCTGCGGGGCAAGTGACGGGATCTCAATCTGCATGAAGACGGCATCGTCCAGCGCCATCAGCTGATCGAACCCGACCTGGATGAAACCATTGGCATTGGTTGGTCCCTGCCACGCATTTCGCAGACCCAGACGGGTGACCACAGACCCGGGCATGCTGCCATTGCCGTAGACCATGGCGCGGCTGCCGCTCTGGTCCGGCAGCAAGATGCAAACCGGCCGCGCTGGTGAAACGGTGGCGGCAAGGCTCTGCATTCGCTGCTCTATGTTTGACAAGACGGCCTCGACCTGACTCAACGGAAGGCCCGCAGCGCGCCCGCACTGACGCAGAATGGCTGCCGCCCGCCCGTAGGCCTTATCGCCTGTCATCTCCTCGACAACCTCGACACGCGCGATCTCTTTCAGGCGTGGCGTCATGAACAGGCTTGCAGCGCCGATGAAAATGAGGTCCGGACGGAGCCTGTCCAGCAGTTCCAGATTGACTTCCCAGAAGGGCCCGATGTCGTGGGTCGCGACGGGCAAGACTTGCGGCATGCGTTGGTTATAGTAGCCAGTGTCGGCAACGGCGAGCGGCACGACCCCCAAGGCAAGAAGAGACTCGGCGGCAGCCCAATCCACCGCGGCGATGCGCATTGCGTCTTTGGCAAGAACCGGCATCGAAGGCAGAGATGCGGCAAGGCTACCGGTGATGAAGAAGCGTCTGTTCAACATGACATTCGTTAAGGCGCGACCTTGCGGCCGCGCCTTCCCCAATCTCAAAAGTCGATGGTCAGTTTGCCCATAACGCGACGCCGATCGCCCTGATAGCAGGAGTAGCTCGCATCGCAGGTGGTGAAATACTTCTTGTCGAACAGGTTGGTCGCATTCACGGAGACCTTCGCTTGCTCGTTGATCTGGTAACTTGCCCCAAGGTCGATCAGTGTCCGGCCGGGGACCGAGAACGTGTTGGCATTGTTGCCATAGACCTTGCCGACATATCGAACGCCGGCCCCGACCGATGCGCCTTCCAGGAGGCCCGTCTCGAACGTGTAGTTCAACCAGGCCGAGGACTGCTGTTCCGGCACGAGCATCGGGCGCTTCCCGACATTGCCGGTCGCATCGCGTGTGATTTCCGCATCGGTGTATGTGTAGGAACCGACAAAATCCCAGCCGCCGCCGAGACTGACCTTGCCCTCGAATTCCAGACCGCGCGACGCGATCTCGCCCGTTGCCACGGCAAAGCCGTTCGAGAGATAATTGAGAACATTCGTCTTCTCGATATCGAAATATGCGATCGTGAAGAGCCCATCAAAGCCCGTAGGCTGATATTTCACGCCGACTTCCCATTGCCGGCCGTTGGATGGATCAAAGGTATTTCCGTTCTCATCCACGCCGCTGTTCGGAACGAAAGACTGGGAGTAGCTGATATAGGGGGCAAGACCAAACGAGGAGACGTAGCTCAGGCCAGCGCGACCGGAAAAGCTGCCGACATCAACATTGGTATCAGCACCGGTCAGGCGGTTATGGGTGTCCAAGTCGAGCCAGTCATACCGACCGCCCAGAGTTGCGACGAAGCCATCGCCGAATTTGATCTGGTCCTGAGCGTAGATGCCTGTTTGGCTGTAGCGCTCCGTATAGCTGATTATAGGTGTCGTCGGCACCGGAACGGTGACGCCATAGACCGGCGTATAGGGGTTGAGTGATGGCGCAGATCCCTGAAAACGCTGAACGTCCGCATCAGACCAACTGTAGTCGATGCCGAACAGTGCCTGATGTGACAACGCCCCCGTCTCGAATTCCGCCAAGGCCTGGTTGTCGATCGTGAAGGCATCGAAGCTTTCGTCGAAATGTCGCGCGATACGATCAAGGCCCGACGCTCCGAGGCCGGACAGGAAAAGGTTGTCGAGCGTGAAGTCGACATGTCCGTACCGCGCGTTCTGGCGGAAGGTCCAGGTCTCATCGAAGCGATGCTCGAACTCATAGCCGATGCTTTGTTGCTCCTGGGTGCTCTGGTTGAAATTGGGATCGCCGAGAAGGATGTTCGTCGGCGTGAAAAGCATGATCGTGCCGCCGCTCTTATCCTTGAGCGCCTGACCGGTCACCGTCAGCGTTGTGTCCTCGTCGGGCTTCCAGGTCACAGCGGGCTGAATCATCAGCCGGTCGTCGCCGATATCCGCTCCGTTCGAGTATTCGAACTGGGTGTTGGCATTTCTGGCGACACCGATCACTCGGTAAAGAATGCTCTCGTCCTCATTGGCGGCGCCGCCAATATCGAACGCGGCCTGCTTGCGATCATGACTTCCGTACTGAAGCTCGATCTGGCGCACATCGGTTTCTGTCGGCTTCTTGGAGGTCTTGTTGACGATGCCACCGGCATCACTTTGTCCGTAAAGCGCCGAGGACGGCCCCCGCAAAACCTCGACGCTGTTCAGCGCGTAGGGATCGGTCCGGAAAAAGCTGTAGCTACTGGACACCTGCCGCAAACCGTCAAGGTAAGAGCTCGTGGCCTGGGCGTTGAAGCCACGCATCATGATCCAATCATACCCCTTCGGATCGGGACCATAGGTTTCGATGGCAACACCCGGAACGTATCGTAGCGCCTCCGAGACACTTTGCGCATTCTGCGCTTGCAGTTGTTTGCGACCAACAACCGATACCGATTGCGGCACTTCGATCAGGGAAGCGCTGGCCTTCAACGCACCCAACGAGCGGGATGGGACGAATGTATCGACGCCGTTGCTCTCCCCCGCAACGAGGATCGGATCGAGCACGGTCGTTCCGCCAGCCGAAACACCCCCTGCATCCACCGCCTGCGGGTCGACGAGAGCCGCCGAGCCCGCTCCGCTGATCCGGACTGTAATACCCGTGCCCTGCACGAGTTGCTGCAACGCCGCCGACGGCGTAAGACTGCCGGAGACGGCGGCCGAGGTCTTGCCGGCTGCGAGTGCCGAGGAATAACTGATCTGCCAGCCGCTCTGACGAATGAAAGTGTTGATGGCAGCAGAGAGCGGCTGGGCGGGAATTTGGAAGCTGACGGTTTCTGTCGCGTTTGTGACTACCCGCGCCTGCGCATGGGCGGCAGCCGGAAGAAGTCCCGCAACGCAGGCGAGAATGCTGGACGCCAGAAGCACCTTTGTTCTTTGACGGCGTCGCTCGTAGGCACCCATGTCGACACGTGAATTTTTCCCCGAAACCATGCTCGTCCAAACCCTCTGTAGCAGAACCTGAGGACAGATGCGCGTCACGCGCGATCCAGCCCTTCTGTCAGCAAGGACGCAGCACGGTTTGCAAACCGGCAAAAAAAGTTGAAGATTTAACGAAGGATTATAATGCCACCCGGAATCCGATAGAATCCGACACCTGCTGCATCGGCAAGCGTCCTGAGTGCTCCCTCGACATCGTCCAGCCGATAATTGCCGGTGACAATCAGCCGGCTTACCCGCTCATCCGCCACCACGATGGGACCACGGTGGTAGCGGCGCAACTCATCAAGGACCGCGCCTAGGCTGGCGTTTTCAAAGATGATACGTCCCTCGCGCCAGGCAAGTGTGACGGTTGGGTCAGCCGCTCGCACGGACGAAACGGCGGTTGCCGTGATGCTGACAGCTTCACCTGGAGCAAGTTCGGCCTTGCCCTCACCATCGCACAGACAGAGAACCTGAACGCGACCTCTCTCCAGGACCACCTGATCCTCGTCATCACCGGCTCTGACCGAGAAGGCCGTGCCAAGAACCTGCACCTCACCATAATGACCGCTGACGGTAAACGGATGCGCAGGATCGTGAACGACGTCGAAAAAGGCTTCGCCACGCAGCAGGCGGACATGACGCCGGCCACCCTCAAAGTCTGTCGCCACGGCCGTGTCGGTATTCAGCACCATCATAGAGCCGTCAGGCAGAGGGACGGTTGTCTGGCTGCCGGTTGCGGTCCGGTAGTCCGCCTGGAAAGCAATTGTGAGCGCCGGATATTGCCAGATGCCGACGGCGAGCAGAACTGAGGCTGCGAGTGCCGCAGCTTGCAGTGGCCGGCGACGTGTCTTCGGCCGCAACAGCGCGCGCCGGTCGACAGGCAGTGTTTTCACCGCATTGAGGAAGGATTTCGAACTCCAGAGGATCTCGATACTACGGAATTCTACCTCATGCCGAGAATCCTCTGCCAGCCATGCCTGGAGCGCAGCGTTTGTTGCCGCATCCGGCTCACCGTTGCGCAACCGGACAAACCAGTCGAGCGCCTGGTCCGCAATCGGATCTGCGGCGGTAGATCCGCCGCTCGTCCCATCCGTGTCGTGTGCGTTCTGGTGTCCCACTCAGGCGATCCGATCGAAACGTGTTTGCAGGGTCTTGTTACCTTGACGCGCGAGCAGGGCAAACCCGGAAAAATGCTTTCGACCGCGGCAAAACAGAAGCTTTGTCGCTGCAACCCCGTGGAGCTGGTGGTTCAAGGTAAGCGCCATTGTATTCCTTACTTCCGGTCCAGACGCGTCATCGCGTCCCGGCAATGAGCCATGGCAAGCTTCAGGTCGTTGAAGACTGTGCGTTCCGAAATACCGAGATGGTCAGCGATGCGGACATTCGACCACTCTTCGATGCGGCTCAGCACCAACACGGCCTGCGCGCGCTCCGGCAGGGCAGAAAGCGCCCTCTGGAACACACCGAAGGTCTGCTTCTCGATCAAAGCCTGTTCGAGAGAGGGGATATCAGCCGAGATACCAGCAAGCAGATGCTCGTCCAGCCCCTGCACTTCGGCGCCCGCCCGGGTCTTGCGGCGCCGCAGATGGTCCAGCGCAAGATTGCGGGCCGTCTGGTGAAGAAAACCCTCTATATGCTCGACTCGTCCGCTCTCCACCGCTTTGTGAGCGCGCAGAAAGGTCTCCTGTGCCAAATCTTCTGCCGTCTGCGGGTCGCGCACGATACGCATGACGGTCCACAGCAGGGAGCGCCGGTGGGCGGCAAAAATCGCGCTCAAAATGGCAGACACGCAATCTGCCTCCCGCGCACTTGTTGCACCGCATCCGGGAGAGCAAAATTATCTCCTCGATGAAGTACCGTCCGCCATTTGAAACGCAACAGGGGCATTTGGCACTCAAAAATCCGTTCGTCGCCGTAAGTGTTCCCTTCCTAAATCGGCGGCCAAGACCACGCAACATATAACTTGAGAAAACAATACAAGTTATTTCGCCGACAGTGAACAAGTGAAGGCAACGCGATGGAGCCTGAAATTCCGCGGCAGTGCACCCACTGGCCTGATCGGTCTCTTTCGGCCCAGACGCTATAGGGACTGAATACCCGTCCAAAATGTTTCTCTAAACAATTGAAACCGGGAGCATTTGGCGTTCGCGGCTCATTGGTTCAGCATGATTGTAGGAGAATTTCGGAACTTTGGCGCAAATGGGACAGGGATGTCGAGTTTGTCAGAACACGAAACTGCCGAGGATGCTTTGAACGCTAACACCTCGTCCCACGCCTGCCGACAGCGGCGCCGCCAACCAGCGACGCGCTCTGCACTTGCCGAGATCCCGGCCACGAGGCGGGACGTCGGCACGCGCTCCCCGACATCAGAGAGTGGTGTCGAGCGTCGGCAGGTTGGCCCGCTTGCGAATGGCTTCCTGAGCCCGCGCTGCCTTTTCAACGACGGCATGGACATCGACGCCGGTCAGCTTGCCCCCGCGTTTCCGGATTATTCCATCGATAATGACGGTGTCGACATTGGTGGGAACCGCATGCTGGACGATCTGGAACGCCGGATTCGTATTTGCGGCGGGCAGCATGTTAAGGTCATCGGTGCGGACGAGGATTACGTCCGCTCTCTTGCCCGGCGTCAGAGAGCCGATCTGATCCGAAAGCCCCAACACATGAGCGCCGCTCAAGGTGCCAACACGAATGGCATCTCGATAGCTGAAGGCCCATTGTAGTCCCTTCTTGGCGATCCCCAGGAGGTCACCGGTCAGATTGTTTGCCTCAACCTGCTGGATACGGCCGGAATTGACCAGAGTTCTGAGATTGGCAAACGGATCGGCAGGCGACTGGCAAGTCACATCAATGCTGCAGCTGATATTGTCCAGATCCACGCCGCCCTGCAGCAAGGCGTAGACCGGCGGCAGTCCTGCGCCGATCATCGGATCAGTTGCAGGGCAAAGCGCGACCCCCAACTTCTTGCCGGCGATGAGGGCAACCGCTTCCGGCGCGATACCTGGACCATGTGTAAAGATGAATTCTGGTCCGATGAGATCGGGAAAAGCCATGAAGCTTCCATGATCGGTGATCGGCCGTAGGCCAAGTTGACGAGCCACCTGAACCTGCGGTTTGAAATGCTCGCCTGCACCATCCAGCGTCATGCCGAGTCCAAGCCGGCCCTTTCCGTTGGCAGCAATCCAGTCCAGTGCGCGTTGAAGATCGGCAGCGGGGGTCGGCACGTTGCGAATGACCCCGGAATAACTCAGTTTTGCGCGAATGCCGGTTTCCGCGAGTGCGGATAGCTCGGCTTCGACGTCATCATAATTCCGCAGGCCATGCGCCCAGTTGTGACAGGTCGTAAACCCTGCATTGATGGCTTCTAACGCGGCATATTGAACGGCCGTGTGATGGTCTTCCACGCTGTAATGCGGAAGCAGGTCGTGGCGGTTGAAGTAATCCGTCGCGTCGTTGACAAGACCGCGCCAGATGCCATCCCACATGTGCCAATGGGTATCCACGAACCCAGGCATAACAATCATGTCGGTCGCATCAATGACCTCTGCGGCTGGTACATCGATCCGCTCGGCAACGGCAACGATTTCGCCGTCCTTGATATGAACGTCACCTTTGACCAAATCCTTCATGGCGGGATCGACAGGCAGCACATATCCGCCTCGGATGACGATCTCGCGGGCGGATTGGACTGGATCGGCAACGCCCTCCGCCGCTGCCTGTTTAGGCAGAGCCGCTGCAACAAACGGGCTGAGGAGACCGGCGCCTAAGGCTGCCAGGCTATGTCGACGCGTCATATTCATTTTCGGCATGTTGCAGTTTTCGCACATGGCTGCTCTCTCCCCGCGATGCTGTGTGGTCCTGTCGGGCAGAGGGGTAGCAGCCGGCAACGCCAGTGCTCAAATCGTTTACAGCGCGAGGCGGTATAAGCCGGACTTATACTGCCTCTCTTCGGCCTCAAGATGCTGCCTGATGGTGGTGCGCAACCAGTTGAGCCCTTGATCGGCATTGGCGCGCGAATGCCATTGCATGACGAGCCGAGCGGGCGGAATGAGAAAGGGGGGTTCAATCAGCTTCAGATCGGCAGAGGACATGTACAACTCGGCGGTCTTTCCCGGGAATGTGGCAAGACGCTCCGTGCCCGACAGGAAAAACGGCACGAGGGAAAAGTTATCCAGCTTCACGGATATGCGCCGCGTGAAGCCGTGGGCGGAAAACAAATGCTCGGGCAGATACGGCCGTTGAGAAGCGCCGACAAAAACCTCGACGTGGTCTGCTGCAGCATATTGCTCCAAGGTCAATGCGTCCGGCCCGAAGGTTTTGCGGCAGGCAATGACGCGATGATCCTCTTCGAGGAGCAGTTCTTTGGGATGGTTCGGTGAACAATGAACCTCTGGGGCGATGATCAAATCGACACGGCCGGCGTCCAGCCGCTCCAACAAGTCTCCGTGCGGCGTCGCAACGTCCAGGCAAAGATTGGGCGCGAGTTGAGAAATGTGCTGCAGCGCCTTTGCCAGAAATCCCGCAACGACCGT
Source organism: Hyphomicrobiales bacterium (assembly GCA_900473805.1). Taxonomy (GTDB): domain Bacteria; phylum Pseudomonadota; class Alphaproteobacteria; order Rhizobiales; family Rhizobiaceae; genus Allorhizobium. Next base: position 167,687 of record UCMS01000011.1, read on the forward strand.
ATCCGCGGCCAAAAGGCTGAAACTCCTGCTATCGACGCTCGGGTCAAACGACGGCTGAGTGATGATCGTCCGATCAATGGTCCGGAGCATCTCGGAAACCGGGATCGCCAGCGTTTGGGCCAAAGGTGAAAGAACGGATTTGCCGCTGCGGGTAATCAGCAAGGGGTCGCCGAAATACGCTCTGAGCCGCGCCAGCGAAGAACTCATCGCCGGCTGGGTAACATGAACGGCACTGGCTGCCCGTGAAACGTTCTGTGTCCTCAGCAACGCATCCAGAGCCACCAACAGATTGAGATCAAGCCCACGATATCTCATTCCTCAAGGCCCCGGATTACAGAGAAATTGGGCAAGGAATACCGGGAAACGGCAACGTTTGGAGCATGGCAAATTAACCGCCTTAGCGCTTTCTGCCACGAGGTATCCCATATCACACTCGTTGCTGGCGCGTTGCAGAAATACTGATAACCTGAGCCCCCCGCAATATCATTGCCCATGCGAAGCCTCTATTCCAATTCAACACGCAAACGAGTTGGCCCGCCATTAGAGGGCGCGTGGATTGAAGAACAAATCTGAGAGCTGGTTTATTTGAACTGGCATCGGGCTGTCCTCGCGTGGGAGGAGCTTTAGGGCGCCGGTTGCAGGTTTTTTGGTTGCTGGGGCCTGATTGCACGGAGACTTGCAAGAAAGGTGAACTCGCCGAGGTACCTAAGCTCAACTGCCACCGTCCACCTTCCTCATGGCATGTCCTCTCGGTCTAATGCCAGACCCCAGAGAGACGGACGGGCATCAAATAGTCCGCCCGAAACTCCTTCGCGCAGAGCGCAGCATGCTTCCGAGCGACAAGGCCGAGGCAGGCGAATGGGTCACGCAGTCAGGAAATCTGCCATCTCCACATTGTAGAAAGTTTTCGTACGCGGACCTGAGATAATGGGATCGATACGACGGACGCATTCCTGATAATGAGCCGTCTTGCGATGCTCATCGAGCGCCTCTGCGGACTTGAACACCTCGTAAATGACGAAGCGATGATCATCGTCTGGGTTGCGCAGCACGTCAAAACGAAGATTCCCCGGCTCGCGGCGGGTGCCTTCATAGTTGATCCGGAAGGCGTCGAGGAATTCGTCGATATGGCCTTGTTTGACGTTGATTGCGACCATTTGAATAAGCATTGTCTATGTCCTACTTGTTGTTCAATTCAGAAATTCAGAGGCCCGGTGCTTTCCACATCGCGGTCGTGATGCCCTCGTCAACGAGCTGGCGCTGCAAGGCGTATGCGCCGGCCCATCGCTCGCCAGCGTCGTCATAGACAGCCTTGTGCACGGGATTTGGTTCGAAGTGTTTGTCCCAGCGAACCCAGCTTTCCGCAGCCTCGACAAAGTCGCGTCTGAGTCCGATGCCGATTGCAGCAGAAGCAGCACATCCAAGGGCGGTTGCCTCCTTCACGATCGGGGTCACGACAGGCAGCCCTGTCGCGTCAGACAGAATCTGTGACCAATGGGGAGATTTCGACGCACCGGCAGCAAAAACAATCCTTTCGGGCGTCTTCCCCGTCAGCCTGAAAATGGCAGCGAGATTGCGCGCAGCAACAATGGCTGCGTTCTCCTGCAAGGCTCGGAAGATGGCAGCCTTGCCGGACTTTTCCGGATCGATCGACAGGTTCAGCAAGGAAGGCGCAGCGTGGTACCAATTGCCGTAATGCATGACGTCGGAGAAAATGGGAATGATCCCGTATGCGCCAGGCGGAATGGCCGCTGCCTTTTGCTCCAGCAGCGTGTAGGCGTCTCCGTCTGGTCCGGCAGCGGCCATTTCTTCCGCACCAAAGCTGTCACGGAACCACCGCATGACGGCCCCCACGAAGAAGCTGATCGCCTCGGCCTGGTTAAGCCCGGTCACCACATGCGGATTGATCCGCAGGTCCATCGAAGGGTCGGAAACATCAAGACCGACGTTAACGACCTGCTGCCAGAAGGTACCGCCAAGCACGGCGCAGTCCCCTTCCCGCACAACGCCGATTGCCGCCGCACCGCTCTGGCAGTCGCCACCGCCAATGATGACGGGTGTTGCCGCCTCAAGCCCCGTTTCAAGCGCGGCCTTCTCGGTCACCCGGCCGATGATGGTTCCTGGCTCAACGCTCTCTGGAAAGATGTCGTCGCGCAAGCCGGCCTTGGCCATCGCATCTGGCAGCCAGTCGCGCGCCTTTAGACTGTATAGGCCGGTCGTTCCCGCATTGGAGGGTTCGCTGGCGATAACACCGGAGAGACGGGCCAAAACCCAATCGGACAACATGCTGATGCGGTGAATGCGGCCATACACATCCGGCAGGTTTCGCTTAAGCCACAAAAGCCGGGGCAGAGCCCCAAGCGCAAAGGTCTGTCCGCTTTTCTCATAGAGCTCTCGCTCCAGTTCAGGGAACTCTCGTTTCAGCTCCCTCACTTCATTGCCGGCGCGGCTATCGACATTGGCGCAGGCCCAGATCTCCTGCCCGCTGCGATCATAGGCGACGATCGCCTCGCGCATGCTGGTCGCACTAACGGCCCTGATATCACCAGCCTTGATGCCGGCTTCGGCAATCGCCCCGCGAATGGCATGTGAAAGAAGAGACCAGTTCCCCTCCACGTCGAAATCCATAGAGCCGGGAAACCGCGGATCTGCCTTGTGCCACCATTCATGCTGCACACTCGCCACCTGGTTTCCGTGCTCGTCGAAAATGACGGCGCGCGCGCTGCCTGTTCCGGCATCGACAGCAAGTAGATAGGAAGTGGTCATGATTCAGTCCTTCATTTCAAGGAGGCCGGCAGCCGTCGTCTCGTCGGTAATCAGGATCCCGACGAACTTGCCACGCAAGGCGGCATGGATGGCTTGCACCTTGTGCGTACCGCCGGCTGCCGCCACAACCTTCTCGGCGCGCGACAAGGCTGCCAGCTTGACCCCAATAACCCTGTCATGGAGAGGCAGGTCGAGCGGCTCGCCACGTTCATTGTAGAACTGGCACAGGATATCGCCGACAGCACCCTTCCGGCGCAGAGGCTCCACCTCATCGGGGCTCACATAACCGGAGCGCACGACTGTCGAGGCTCCGGAAAGTTCACCAATACCCACCAGCTGGTAGCTCGCGTTGAGCGCCATATCCAGGAGATTAGCAACGGCAGGCTCCGAGGAGAGATTACGTGCAACATCGGGGTCGCGGACGACGAGCGGGGCAGGCACTAGGTGAACGCTACTTCCCCAGTTGGCCGTGCGCATCCCGTCCACATAGGTACCGACACCGCCGGTCAGGCTGACCAGACCGATATTACGCTCGTTTGCCAAGTGTCCGAGGCGTTGGATAGTGTTCGAAACCGTTGCGCCCCAGCCAACCGCAAGCAGATCATCCGTCTGGAGCCTCTGCATGAGGAATTGTGCTGCGGCCTGACCAAGGCGATCACTCGGATCCTGATCGGGAAGCTGCGGAACGACATAGGCTTCCAGCAGTCCATAACGTTCCTTGATCTGCCGCTCAAGCGTGAGGCAACCCTGATAGCGCGAGTTGATACGTACCTGAATTATCCCCGATCGCCGCCCGCTTTCTAGGAGCCGGGACACCTTGATCCTCGACATGTTGAGCTTGTCGCCGATCTCGTTCTGCGTCAGACCGTCGTTATAATAGTACCACGCGATCCGCGTGAGGATTTCCTCATCCGCGTCCGCATAACTCCATTCACTATTTTCCGATGCCATGCGTCAGAGCTCCGTTGGCCTTTTCTGATCATTTGCATATCAAACAAACATTTGATCCGTCAACGTCGTCGCTAATGGAAAAAATTCCATCGCACCTAAACATTTGATTTCTGTCGAAAATTCATTCTTTGCAGCGCAATATGGCGGAGGCAGCGGCTATGCGGGCCTCATGAGCATGTTGACGACATCCAATCATTATGATCACATGAACGACAAGTGATACATATGAACAGGTGCAGCATGACAGGTAGCGAGACGACCGGGAGGGTCGCGAAGCTAACCGAAATCTGGAAGTCCTACGGCGCAATCCCCGTGCTGAAAGGCGTTTCGCTTGATTTGCAAGCCGGAGAGGTTCACGCCCTCCTCGGCGGCAATGGCGCAGGCAAATCAACACTTATGAAGATCATGTCTGGGGTGATCGCGGCCAATTCAGGCTCAGTCGAGATCGACGGACAAGCATTGACGCATGCATCGCCCGCCCAGGCCCAGGCACTCGGCCTTTATCTCGTGCCGCAGGAAGCGCACATTCTGCCCAACCAGACTATTCTGGAGAACATCTGCCTTGGCCTGCGGCCCTCGCCCCAGACCCTTCGTCCCCGTGTCGAGCAACTCATCGCCGAGCTCTCGGTAACGCTTGACCTCGACGGACAGGCTGCAGCCTTGGAGATTGCAGAACGACAGATTGTCGAGATCTTGCGTGGCCTTGTCCGCGACGCACGTGTCCTAATCCTTGATGAACCCACATCGGCACTGACCCCATTTGAAACCAGCGCATTGTTTGACCGCGTCCGCAAATTGCAGGCGCAGGGGGTCGGCATTTTTTTCATCTCCCACAAACTACGTGAGATCCGCGAGATCTGCGGGACGATCAGCGTCTTGCGGGATGGCCTCATCGTGCTTTCAGGGTCTCTCGACAGCTATTCCGATGCAGCCATCGTCGAAGCGATGAGCCGGGTCCAGATCGGCAAGACGCCTTCGCGGATTCGACAGCAACGCGTCGCAGACAAGACTGATACGCCTCGTCTATCCGTATCCGGATTGAGTGGCGAAGGATTTCAGGGCATCAGTCTTCAGGTCCGCAGTGGCGAGATCCTGGGACTTGCCGGCGTCGTTGGCGCGGGACGAACTGAGTTTGCCGAAACCCTTTTCGGGCTCAGACATCAGTCGGCAGGAACAGTCACACTTGATGGACAGGAGCTCAGGAAGCGATCTCCACGCATCTGCGTCGACCGCGGGCTTGTCTATTTGCCGGAGGACCGCCAGCAGCATGGGCTTTTCCTCGAGGCCCCTCTCTTTTGGAACGTCTCCTCTTATCTCGTGCACCGCCTGCCGTTCTTTCTGCGACCGGGCTCGGAGAGAAAGAGCTTTGAGGGATTTCGTCAGTCCATGGGCATAAAATGCAGCGGCCCCGGCCAGGAGGCGCGCGGCCTGTCTGGCGGCAATCAACAGAAGGTCCTCATGGCGAAATGCCTTGCAGCACGACCGAAGGTGCTAATCCTCGACGAACCGACACGTGGCGTCGACGTTGCGGCGCGCAACGACATCTACAATCTCATCAAAAAGCTCGCCCTCGAAGGCGTGGCGATCATCCTCATTTCCTCCGACTTCGACGAAATCGAGCAACTGGCCGACCGGGTCGAAGTCATGGCCTTCGGACGGCAAGGTGGCGAACTGAAGGACGACATCTCGGTCGATGCGATTGCGCGGCTTGCCTTCGGCGCTTCGGAGGCCCGTCATGCTTGACCTTTTTGCCAAAAACCGCGTCGCAACCCTCCTTATCGTTCTTGCCCTCGCCTACGCCGCCATCGGCGCTGCGGCACCGGGCTATCTATCAGGCGCGACGCTTTCTTCTGTCCTTTCGAGCAGCCTTGCCCTGATGCTGATCTCGCTCGGCACCATGATCGTCATCCTGACGCGCAACATCGACGTCTCGAGTGGCTCAGTCCTCGGCCTGAGCGCAGCCGTTCTCGGTCTCTCGTTGAATGCCGGCATGAGCCTGCCGCTGGCAATCGCTGCATGCCTTCTGACAGGCGCCCTCGCCGGCGCATTCAACGGCCTGATGGTCGCCTATCTCGGCATCCCTTCCATCGTTGCGACACTTGGAACGCTTGGCCTCTATCGTGGCATCATGCTGGTCATGACGGGCGGTCGGTGGATCGAAGACCTTCCGCAAGGCCTGAAGGCACTGGCCGCCAATCTCGGCTTTGGCTTTTCCTCTCTTACGGTCGTCGTCCTCGCGCTCGTTGTTCTGACCTGGATTGGCCTTCGCAAGACACGGTTCGGTCGTTTCTTCTATGCTGTCGGCGACAACAAGGCGGCCGCTCACCACCTGGGTGTTCCGGTACGCCGAGTTCAGTTCACCGCCTTCGTGGCAACAGGCATCTGCTCGGCTCTTGCAGGCCTCGTCTTTGCAGCCCAGATCGGGTTCATCCCGAACCAGGCTGGCAACGGGATCGAGTTGAAGGCTATTGCCGTCAACGTACTCGGCGGCGTCAGCCTGCTTGGTGGCACGGGCTCGGTCGCTGGCGTCTTTGCCGCGGTGATCTTCATCACCTCGATCGACAGTGCGCTCGTCTTCCTGAAAATTCCCGCCTACTGGAACGACTTCATCGCCGGCGCTCTGCTCTTGAGCGTGTTGCTGCTCGATGGACGGATCCGGCAGCTCATTGATCGGCGCATCCGTGCCCGCCGCTATGCGGTCCATGAACGTTCGCCATCTCCCGAACAGACAACTGCACGCACCGCGGAGGCTGCCCGATGAAGAATGTCTTCTTCCGCTGGGAGACCGCTCTCCTTGCCATGCTTGTTGTCGAACTCGTGGTCTTCGGGGTGATCAATCCCAGGTTCCTGAATGTCGCCAACCTGATCTACGGCACGTCCGACTTCATCCAGATCGGGATGGTCGCCCTGCCGCTTACACTGGTCATCATAGCCGGAGGTATCGACGTGTCCTTCGCTTCGGTGATCGGCCTGGCAGCCATCATCTTCGGCGTTGCCACATTTTACGGCGTCCCTCTGCCGCTGGCGATCGCTTTGGCACTTGCGACGGCCGGCCTATGTGGCCTGTTCAATGCGACGCTCATTCACCTATCGAAGATCCAGCCCCTCGTTGTCACACTTGGAAGCCTTTATCTGTTCCAGGGCACGGCCACAGTTGCATCCGGCCTTGTCGGCGCTGGTGGATATGAGGGAATTGGCAACTTCCCTGAGGCCTTCAACGCCTTTGGATACGCCGAGTTTCTCGGGCTGCCCGCGTCGCTCGCACTCTTCCTCGCGCTCGCCTTTGTTCTTCTTGTCTTGCTGCATTTCACCCGTTTCGGCCGCACTGTCTTCCTCGCGGGTCAATCAGAGGACGCCGCACGCTTCGCCGGTATTCCCGTCAGGCACGTTCAGACAATCACCTATGTGATCACAGGCCTTTCGGCGGCAATCGCTGGTCTCGTGATGTCAGCCTATTTCGGCTCGGCCCGCGTCGATCTGGGTTCCGCGACGCTGCTGCCGGCAGTCACAGCCGCCGTACTCGGTGGCGCATCGATCTATGGCGGCCAAGGCTCCATCCTGGGCACGCTCCTTGCAACATTCGTCATCGGTTATCTGCAGCAAGGTCTGCAGGCCGCCGGGGTTCCCAGCCAGATTTCCAGCGCACTTTCGGGAGGGTTGCTGGTTGTCGCGGTCGCATTGCGTCATGGGAGCGCAATGCTGGCCGATTTCATCGCCGTTGCCCGGCAACAGAAAAAGCCTAGGGCAACGGTCACTTCAGGAGGAGAAAGTAAATGATCAAGACCATGTTGAAATCAGGCGCTCTGGCGAGCGTTCTTGCAGCAGGAACCATGCTGGGCGCAGGCTCGGCCAGTGCCGAAAACCAGATTGCCTTTATCCCGAAGCTTGTCGGCGTCGGCTTCTTCACCTCGGGTGGCGCAGGTGCCGTCAAAGCCGGCGAAGAGCTCGGCGCCAAGGTGACCTATGACGGACCGACCGAGCCGAGCGTTTCGGGCCAGGTGCAGTTCATCAACAACTACGTGAACCAGGGATACAATGCCCTGATCGTGTCGTCGGTATCGCCCGACGGCCTGTGCCCTGCCCTGAAGCGCGCCATGGAACGCGATGTCCTGGTCATGACCTGGGACAGCGACGTCAATCCGGATTGCCGCAGCTACTACATCAACCAGGGAACGCCGGAGCAGCTCGGTAGCCTGCTGGTCGAGATGGCAGCAGAAGGTGTGACGAAGGAAAAGGCCAAGGTTGCCTTCTTCTACTCGAGCCCGACGGTCACCGACCAGAATGCCTGGGCAGAAGCCGCAAAGCAGAAGATTGCCAAGGAGCACCCGGGTTGGGAGATCGTTACCACCCAATACGGCTACAATGACGCGCAAAAGTCTCTGCAGACGGCCGAGAGCATCCTGCAGACCTATCCCGACCTTGATGCGATCATCGCGCCTGACGCCAATGCGCTTCCGGCTGCAGCGCAGGCCGCCGAGAACCTCAAGCGTGCCGAAGGTGTAACGATTGTCGGCTTCTCCACGCCGAACGTCATGCGCCCCTACATCGAGCGCGGCACGATCCAGCGCTTCGGCCTGTGGGACGTCACGCAGCAGGGAAAGATCTCCGTCTACGTCGCCGATCACGTCCTGAAGAACGGACCGATGAAGGTTGGCGACAAGCTGGAAATCCCTGGCGTCGGCACCGTCGAAGTCTCGGCAAACAGCGTCCAGGGCTACGACTACGAGGCGGAGGGCAATGGCATCATCCTGCTTCCGGAGCGGACAGTCTTTACCAAGGACAACATCGGCAACTTCGACTTCTAACAAACTGACGGACTTACGGCGGGCGGCTTCGGCTGCCCGCTAACTTCATTCACTAGACAGGATATGCCGATGCAAAGCCGCTGGAACGACGAAGACGCAAACCGCTATGTGGAAGCCGCACGCGCAGCCGGACAAAGTGATGCCCTCGGCCTTCGGATCTATTCGTCCCGCATTATCGGCGGTGATCCTGATCTGGTCCTCCACGGCGGCGGCAACACATCCGTGAAAGTTGTCGCCGAGGATGGCTCGGAACTCATGCACATTAAAGGCAGCGGATGGGATCTCGACACGATCGAAGCGCCAGGACTCCCGGCAGTGCAACTCGCTCCCCTGCTTGGGGTGCGCGACGGGCCAAAGCTCTCCGACCCCGACATGGTCGCGCTGCTACGCCGGAACCTGATCGCAGCGGATGCACCGAACCCATCGGTCGAGGCATTGCTACATGCCTTCCTGCCCTTCACTTTTGTCGATCACACACACGCAACGGCCATTCTCGCGCTGGCCGACCAGCCGGACATGCGCGAAACAGTCAAGCGCATCTACGGCAGCCGCGTCGCCTATGTCCCTTACGTCATGCCAGGATTTGACCTGTCTATTGCAGGCGACCTCGTCTATCGGGAAAATCCAGGCTGCGAGGGGCTATGGCTTGAAAACCACGGGCTTTTCACCTTCGCGAACGACGCTCGTACGTCCTATGAGCTGATGATTGAGTTCGTGACGATGGCGGAGGAAGAACTCAGCGGCGCGGGCGTCACGCTGAACGGGCCACAGAGCAGTGATGGCCGAGAGGATCAGGCCCTCAAACTTCGGTTGCAAAGCGCCTTGTCTCAGCCGAATTCACCATTCGAGAAAGCCGTATTCCTGGACTATCGCTCGACATCTGCCATTAGAGACTATGTCGCCAGCGAGCGGCTCGAGGACATCGCGCGGCGAGGCACGGTGACACCGGACCACGTCATCCGGATCAAGCCCTGGCCGATGATCATCGAGGCAGCCGCAGACGACGCAGCTATCCGCAAGGCACTCGATGCTTACGCTGACCGCTATAAATCGTATTTCGAGCGAAATGCCGCACGTCAAACCGAGCCCAAGCACATGCTCGACGTCTATCCGCGGGTAATCATTGTTCGCCACAAGGGAATGTACGCCCTCGGAAGCACGCAAAAAGCGGCAAGGATCGGCGGAGACCTCTGCGAGCAAGCAACACGCGCAATCAACGCAGCCGAGGCTTACGGCAAGTTCACGCCGATCGGGGAGGCCGACCTCTTCGATATGGAGTACTGGTCACTCGAGCAGGCCAAATTGAAGATGGCGGCACACTGAGAGGTACCTCAGTGAGGTCGTACGCGCACGATCTGCACTTGTCATCAAAGTCCTCGTACGCACGCTCCGAAACCCTGGCGGAAAACTAGAGCGATCTATGCTCAAGACTTAAAAGAATGATCGTGTCTGCGCTATGGGTCTGCGATGAGCCCGGCGCGGTTTGCGCCGGTGCCATCGCCCCACAATCCTTTTGAAAGCTTGCCTGTCACGCCGCGTTGCGTGCTCCAGACGTCTTGGGTCGCCCAACGACGAACCGGGAAATCATCTGGCTCAGCGTGTTGGCTTCGCCATTCAGCACGGCGGAAGCAGCCGTTGTTTCCTCGACCATGGCGGCGTTCTGCTGCGTCGCCTGATCCATATGGTTTACAGCCGTGTTGATTTCTCGCAGGCCCGAGGCTTGTTCGCCGGTCGCCCGCGAGATCTGCTGCATGAGAGAATCGATCGCCTGAACCTGTTCGGCGATCCTGTCGAGGGCACCTCCGGTTTCTGCGACGAGGGTCACACCCTGGCCCACCTGCTCGTTCGAGGCGGAAATGAGCGCCTTGATTTCGCGGGCAGCCTGGGCAGAGCGCTGCGCGAGTTCCCGAACCTCCTGCGCGACTACGGCAAAGCCCTTTCCGGCTTCGCCGGCGCGGGCGGCCTCGACCCCGGCATTCAAAGCCAGCAAGTTCGTCTGGAACGCAATCTCGTCGATGACGCCGATGATCTGGCTGACCTTGCTCGAGCTATCTTCGATCCCTTCCATGGCCGCGATAGCCTTGCGAACGACCTCGCCGGATCGTTCAGCCTCCGTGCAGGCGGTCTTCACCTTGCCAGCCGCCAACTGTGCATTGCCGGCGCTTTCGTTGAGCTTGTCGGCGATTTCGCCGAGTGCTGCCGTGGTTTCCTCGAGGCTCGCTGCCTGCTGCTCCGTGCGCTTGGACAGTTCATCAGAACTGCGGCTGATTTCGCGCGTACCACCGTTCAGGGTATCGACCGTAACGTTGAGGCGGATCACCGTTTCTTCAAGGCTCTGAACAGCGGAGTTGTAGTGATCACGCAGCTCTTCGTAGGAGCCCGGGAAAGGCTCGGTGATCCGGTGCGAAAGGTTGCCGTCAGCAAGCTGCTGCAGGCCTTTACCCAGTGCAATCACAACCTTGCGCTGGGTCTCCGCAACGCCTTGCCGCTCGGCTTCCGTCTGACTGCGCTGGTCTTCTGCCGCGAGACGCTGACGTTCTGCCACCGCTTCGAGGCTGCGGCCCTCGGCGAGCTTGTGGCGGAACACATCGAGCGAAGTCGCAAGCGCCCCCACTTCGTCTTTGCGCTCCTGCCCGGCCACTGGCTGTTCGTAGTCACCTTCGGACAGCCGGCCGACTTCTTTCAGCAGCGATCCGATAGGCTTCTGGATGAACAGGCGCACTGCGATCAGCAGCGAGATGATGACCGCCGCCATGATCACAAGACCACCCGCGATCAGGATCAGCGTCTGCTGGTTCACGACCGCGGAAACAACCGCGACAGGCACATCCTCGACGATCATCCAGCGGGTATTGAGACCGGGCAATTCGAAAGGCATCACGACACGAAATACGGGTTCTTGATCTACGCCGCTGACGTCTTCGAGGATGACTGTCTCGCCCTTCAAGGCTGCAGCCTTGGCTGTCGCGTTGCCCTCGAATTCATAGATCTTCATGACATTGCCCTTGTCGGGCGCGGTCAGCCAACTGCCTCCGGCCGACAGGAGATAGACCCGTCCCACGCCGAAAGGCCGCTGGTTTTCGAGGGCTCCGGACAGCGCATCCAGACCGACATCGACGCCGAGAATGCCGCGAAGCTTGTCGTTGGTGATGACCGGATAGGCGATACTCATCATCAGAATGCCGCCGGCCTCGTCTTCGACATAGGGTTCGGTCGCAGCACCGGCGCGCGTCTTGGCAGGAAGCGCGAAGTAGCTTTCCTCACGATTGATGGCATCGGGAATGATTAGTTCGAAACCATTGGCACCGCGCGTCCAGTACGGCGTGAACTCTCCACTGGCATTGGTACCGGTCACAGCACTCGGCTCGTACGTCTGGCCATCGAAGCTGTTCACCTCTTCCAAAATCCAGGAGCCGAAGACGAGATCGAACTTTTCGATCAGTGCCGGCAGCATCGCGGTCACTTCGGCACGGTCGACGTCGGTCCGTTCGACGGCCGATGCCATCACCTTCACGGAGCCCGCCAGATTGTTCAGCTGTGAAGCGACTACGGCAGCCGTTGCTCGGGCATCCGTCCGAGCTTGGTCGAGTGTCATGGACACCGTCCTTTCGCGGACCTGATAGATCACCGCCGCGAAGGTAACGGCGAGACACAGCAGGATGGCCGTGGCGCTCACGCTGAGCAACTTGAAAGCGAGTGTCCTCTTCATGATCGATCCTTGATCCTGGTCCTTAGCCGACCTCGAAGACATGCTTGAAGGTGGGCGGTCTGTTACTGCCGACTGTGCCTGCGCCTCTATAAAAAAGTGCTAATTTTCAGTTGCATGGATAAATCAGTTTGCGAAGAGCCGGAGTTCCGGCGCGAACCACATGGCAGCCCCCTCCCCAGGCCGGTGGCTCGGCTGAGGCGCCAAAAATCGTGGATTGAGGTCCGTGCGAGCCGATCAGCGGTGCGGGCTTCGCATGGATCGATTGGGAAAACCGCTCCCTGACAGACGCTTCGAGCCCCGAAAGGACGGCATCCCTGTGGCTATTGAATGCCCCCGGGGCACGTGACACCGACAACGGCCGTATCTGCTCAGTACCGACGCTGCACGTCTTTCCTGACCTCAACAAGCGCTCACCCCATACCAAAAAGCTTGCCGAGCCATTTCATCTGCTTCCGCTCCTGAAACGCCTGTCCACCTTCATGATTGTTGAAGTCATATTCAACGATCTCTTTCTCCGCGGCATAGGCATTTTAGGCTGCGTAGACGGTTGAGGGCTGGCAGATGTCATGCATCAGGCCGACGGAAAACAGCGCCTTCGCTTTGGCCCTTTGCCCGAAGTTGACACAATCGAAATAGGCGAGCGTTTCGAAAACCTTGTCCTTCTTGTCTCACTGCTAGGCGAGAAACTGGGCGATCTCCGTATAGAGCTCGCGGAAGGCCACTCTCACCGCACGCGGGAAATCGCTCAAGAACGGAACATCGGGCATGGCCGCCTTGATCCGTGGATCCAAACCGGCAGCGGCAATGGACATGCCCCCGTCCTGGCTATCCCCACAGACGGCGATCCTGGCCGCATCGACAAAAGGCAGGTCCACCATGGTATCGATCGTACGCACGCAATCCGTCAGCAGTCGGCGATAGTAATAGTCCCTCCGATCAAGGACCCCACGTGTCATGAACACGGGGAAAGAGGCCGTGGATCCCACGGGATCGGGTGTATCACCCACGCTCCAGACACTGCCCTGCCCGCGTGTATCCATCCGAAAATAGGCATAACCGGAGGCAGCCCAGTGCAGTTGATCATGCGGCTGGCCACGACCGCCGCCATAGCCGATATACTGAACCACCAACGGCAAAGGCCCCTGCCGGTCCACAGGCATGATCAGCCAACCGTTGATCGGATGTCCGCCGAAGCGGGAAACGTCCCGTCGTAGGTCTTGAGCACCTTGAGCGATGTCTCTGCCTTGACGATCTCGACCTTGCCACCCGCCGCACGTGCCTCCGCAATCGTTGCATGCCTAATGGCGCAGTGACTTATACGAGGTGGCAGCTCTTGAGCACGGAGTCCGCGGGCATTGCGCAAGACGCAACCTCATGGAAGGCGCGACCTCCCGCCCACATCACAGAGTCAACGACGTAGTATCGCTGGAAATTAATGCCTTCAGAATACCCTTTTGCGTATGCTCGCTGTGCTCCACCATAGTGGCTCGCGCTAGATCAGGATCGCGAAGACGTAGGACATCGACGATGTGTCGATGATCGGCGCTGGTTTCCGGATTGACGTCGCGACTGACGGCACCGAGGTAGAAGAGGCGCGTGCATTCGTCGAGATGCGCGGCAACCAGCGCCAGAAGCCGCGGATTGTTCGCGCCGCCGGCGATCGCCAGATGGAAATCGCGGTTGGCTTTGACGAACGACTGCACGCTCTCGCCCTGCTGCGGGTCGTAGCGAGCATCCGCCAGGGCTTCAAGCCGGTCGAGGTCTGCGGCTGAAAGATTAAGAGCCGCCATGGCAGCGGCCGTGCCTTCGGTCATCGCACGGATGGCAAAGAGATCGTTGATGTCCTTCACCGTCACGGGCGTGACCCTATAGCCGCGCCTTGGAAAGGCTTCGATCAATCCTTCCGCCACCAATCGACCAAGCGCTTCCCGCACCGGTGTCTTGCTCATGGCAAGCTGGTCTGCCAACTCGAGCTCCGAAAACTCCGCCCCGGGCCTTAAAGAGCCGGAGAGCACCCGAGCACGCAGCGAAAGATAGGCTGTCTCCGTCAGGGATATTTTTTTCTGCCGGGCCGACGAGGTATCAATTTCGACGCTGAGGCTCTGCAAGACGGCTTCTCTCCAAGCTCGATAGGATCTGTCGGGGTCCGCTCGTGGATCATAAGGCTTCACGCCCCTTTCTGTCTTCCTCCACTTTTTCTGACTTCGCAAGACGGCAAACCTTTGACATGAGATATTTTGTAATATACTACGATGCATATCACAGTTTGATGGCTTGGGAGAGCCATCTGGGAGGAACCGTGGCGCAGATCCTGGTGATCAATCCGAACAGTTCGACGGCCGTCACACGTTCGATGGAGGCGTGCCTGGAGCCCTTCGCGGGCAATGGTCACGAGATCCTCTGCATTGAACTGGAAGAAGCGCCCGATGGTATCGAGACAGATGCCCATGTGGCCGAAGTGGTGCCGCTGTTGATTGAGGCTGTGCAGTCGGCAAAGGCAGACGCCATCGTCATCGCTTGCTTTTCGGATCCCGGCATTTCGGCCTTACGCGCCGCCACGAATATACCGGTCGTCGGGATTGCCGAAGCGGCCTATCTGACAGCGCTCGGGCTTGGCCGGGGTTTCGGGATCGTATCTATGGGGCCGTCTTCGATTGAGCGCCACAGGCGCTACCTGAAAGATCTTCGGCTAGATGGTCGACTTGCAGGCGATCGGTCGATCGACATGACGGTTGCTGAACTCATCGCCCAGGACGCGGTCATTCCTGTCACGCGAATCGCCTCCGTGCTTCGCGATGAGGATGGCGCCGAGGCAGTCATCCTCGGCTGCGCCGGCCTTGGGACCTACCGGGAGGCTTTGCAGGCAGAGCTGG
Organism: Hyphomicrobiales bacterium; assembly: GCA_900473805.1. Lineage (GTDB taxonomy): Bacteria > Pseudomonadota > Alphaproteobacteria > Rhizobiales > Rhizobiaceae > Allorhizobium. The sequence goes on from UCMS01000011.1 coordinate 182,791, forward strand.
GCTTGCCCGTCATCGACCCGGTTCAGGCCGGCGTCGCCCTTGCCTGCATGCAGGCTGAACTCGGCTATCGCAGGAGGGCGTTTTGAGCATTGATCTCATCATTCGTGGGCGGATCGTTACGCCTCAGATGACCATTTCCAATGGCTGGGTCGCTATCTCAGGCTCGGTCATCCACGCAATCGGAGAAGGCGAAGCCCCTGCGGCAGCCACCGTTCACGATGCTGGAGACGCTTTTGTCCTGCCGGGCATCGTCGACGGCCAGACGCATGCCGGCAGCTATCTCGGCCTACCGGGGATCGAACCAACGACTAGATCCGCCATCGCCGGCGGGGTCACCACCATCGTCGATATGCCCTACGACAACCCGACCCCGCTGAGTACCAGGGAACACCTCGACGCCAAGGTCGAAGCCATCGAACGCTTCTCCCATTGCGATGTCGCGCTCTACGGCACCGTCATCCCGGGGCAATCCCTCGACGAAGTGCAATCGCTCGCCGATGGTGGCATCGTCGCCTTCAAGATCTCAGCTTTCGAAAGCAGCCCCACTCGTTTTCCGAGGATCGATGCAGCACTCGCCCTAGACCTGCTGGAAGCGCTTTCGGCAACCGACCTGCCACTTGGATTGCACAACGAAGACCAGGAAATTGTCCGCTCTCGGGTTTCGCGCGCAAGGGCCGAGGGTCCAAACGGCATCACAGCACATTCGCCAAGCCGGCCTGAAGTCGCGGAACTGGCATCGACCGTGCACTTCCTCGAGCTCGCCGCCAGTGCCGGCGGGCATGCACACATCGTCCATATCAGCACGCCGCGTGGCTTCAGGCTGGTCGACAATTATGCGCAACAGGGCTTCAGGGCGACCGGCGAACTCTGCGTCCACTATCTCTGGTTCGATCCCGAACGCGACGGTGAAGAACTCGGCGCGAGAATGAAGGTCAACCCACCCATTCGCCCCGGCCAGATCGATCGGCTCTGGCAGGAACTCGTGGAGGGCCGGATTGCCTTTGTCAGCTCCGACCATTCCAGCTGGCCGATCGACAACAAGTTTACCGACAGCATCTTCGATGCCGGAGCGGGCGTACCCGGAATGGAGACGCTGCTGCCTGCCTTCTACTCCGTCGCAAAACAGCGCGGCGTTGATGGAGCGCATTTCTGCGCCGAATATCTTGCAGAACGCCCGGCCCGCTTCTTCGGTCTTTATCCCCGCAAGGGAGTTTTGGTCCCTGGCGCTGATGCCGACATAACGATCCTCGCCGAGGAGGACGATGTCTGGGACGCAAGCCGCGCTCAGGATGGCCTCAACTGGAGCCCTTATGACGGGCGGCGTTTCGCTGCCCGAGTGGCCGCGACCTATCATGCGGGCAGGCTCGCCTATGACGGCCACTCGGTCCTCAACACGCCCGGCAGCGGACGCTATCTGCGCCGCGGCGAAAGCACATGGTTTCCGAAGGATCTCACAACATGACCGAGGCACCCACCCGACCCAATGACGGTATCGTCGAGAAGGCCGTCACCTTCTTCTACTACATCGACCTACCCAGAGCTTTGGACTTCTACACTCAGGTGATGGGCTTCCCGCTCGAGATTGATCAGGGGTGGTCGAAGATCCTGAAGATTGCAGAGCATGCCTATGTCGGTCTCGTCGACGAGGCCCGCGGCATGCATCGCGCCAATCCGGTCAAGCCCGTGCAGCTTTGCATCCGCGTGCCCGATGTCGATGCCTGGCATCGCTATCTCTCAAGCCAGAATGCGATGGGGCTGACGGAACCAAAGGACAGCGTCTCCTTGGGAATTCGAGCCTTCGTGCTGGAAGACCCGGAAGGCTACCAGATCGAGGTGCAATCCGTACTTCGGTGAAAACACGCATGCAAACGTGTCGGCATACCAAAAAGGGGAACTAAAATGCTGAATTTTCGCATGAAATCCGGACGTATCGCGGCTCTTACCGCTTTCGTCCTGTTGAGCTCGACGGCCCTCGGCGGCCCGGTCCAGGCCAAGGAACTGACCGTCGGCCTGACGTCTGACGCCGTTAACCTCGACCCCCAGGCGGGCGAGGAGCTGTCCAGCAACATCCTCTTCTACCACATCTACGATCCCCTGGTCCGCCGCAATGCCGATCTCTCCTTTGGACCTGGCCTTGCAGAAAGCTGGGAGCTCAAGGACGATACGACCTGGGTGTTCAAGCTGCGCCAGGGCGCCAAGTTCCACAATGGCGAAGAGTTTAAGGCGTCGGATGTGGTCTTTACTCTTGACCGGCTGAAGAAGTCGCTGATGGCCAATCTCGGCGCCAACATCGCCTCCTTCACGGCGGTCGATGACTACACGGTCGAGATCAAGACACCCAAGCCCTACGCAGTCCTTCCGAACGATCTGGCAGCCGTCCTGATCCTGAGCGAGAAGTATGCCAAGGAAGTGGGCGACGAGCAGCTGGACTTGAAACCTATTGGTACCGGCCCTTACAAGCTGGTCGAATGGATCAAGGAAGATCACATCACGCTTGCCGCCAATGCTGACTATTTCGCCGGCGCGCCGAAGATCGAAGAGGTCACATTCCGCCCGATCACCAATGGCGCCACCCGCACGGCAGCCCTGCTGACCGGCGAAGTCGATGTCATCCAGGATCTCAACGTCCGTGACGTCGACCGCGTCAAGGCGGATGATCGCTACAAGGTCATGACCAAGCCGAGCCTGCTGAACGTCGTGGTCTCGATCGACCATCGTGAGAAGAGCCCGACGATCGCCCTCGACAAGAACCCAATGATGGATCGTCGTGTACGCGAAGCCATGGTCCGCGCGATCGATGTAAACGCAATCAATAAGATCATCATGAACGGCCTGTCGACGCCGTCGGAGCAATATGTCCCCGCGTCCCATACAGGTTACGTCGATGGCGCAAGCTTCCGCGACATGTATCCCTTCGATCTTGAGAGGGCGGCCGCTCTCATGGCCGAGGCCGGCTATGCCGATGGCTTCACGGTGACCCTCGACACGACCAACAACCGCTATGTCAACGACCAGCAGATCGCGCAGGCGCTGGCGTCCATGCTCGGCAAGATCAAGATCGATCTCAAGCTGAACCTGATGCCGAAGTCCAATTTCTTTGGCTACATCCGCGTCCCCAGCGACAAGTCGAGCATGATCATGAGCGGCTGGGACGTTCCCTCCGGTGACGGCGGCTCGATGTACAGCGTCATGTTCTACTCGCGCGACAAGAAGGAAGGTTACGGCCAGGTCAACCGCGGATCCTATTCCAATCCGAAGGTGGACGAACTGATCGACAAGGCAGATGCGACCTCCAAGCTCGAAGAGCGCGACGGATACCTGCAGGAAGTCACCAAGATCCTGATGGAAGACATCCCAATGATCCCGATCCACTACGAGCAGGATCTCTATGCCGCAAAGACCAATGTCGAGATGACACCGCGTGCGGACAAGTTCCTCTGGGCCTACGAGATCGACGTCAAGGAATAAGCCGACCGAACGAGCGCGGGACTGCCGTTCACACGGCGGCGGTCCCGATCTTCCACTTCTTGATGACGGGACACTGCCTTGCTGGGTTACACGATCAAGCGGCTCCTGCAGATGGTGCTGGTACTCTTCTGCGTATCGGTCATCGTCTTCCTGATGATGAGCTTTACCGGCGATCCCGTCTTCATGGTGATCCCGATCGATTCCACCACCGCCGAGATCGAACAGGCCCGACGTCTCCTGGGTCTCGATCGATCCCTTCTGAGCCAATACTTCATCTTCATCGGCAACATGCTTCAGGGCGATTTCGGGCGCTCCTATGTGTTCCGCCAGCCCGCCATGGACCTCATCCTGGAGCGTCTGCCGGCAACCATCGAGATGGTGCTGGTCGCAATCATGCTGGCGACCGTGATCGCCGTGCCGCTCGGCGTCTACGCGGGCGCCAATCCGAACAAGCCGGTGTCTCGCGGCATCATGGCGGGCTCACTGCTCGGCATTTCGCTTCCCGGGTTCTGGGTGGGCATGATGCTGATCTTCTTCTTCTCCGTCCGCTATCAGCTCTTGCCGTCCTCCGGGCGCGGCGACGCGGTGGAGATCCTAGGGATGCGCCTCTCCATCTTTACGGCGGACGGCTGGTCGCACATCATCCTGCCATCCGTCACCCTGGCGCTGGCCACCCTCGCGATCATGCTGCGCATGACCCGTGCGGGCATGATGGAGGTGATGCGGCAGGACTATATGCGGTTTGCCCGTGCGAAAGGCGCATCTCGCCAGAACATCCTGTTCAGGCACGGCCTGAAGAACGCTCTCATTCCTGTGGTCACGATCTTTGGCCTGCAGCTCGGTGACCTCATCGCCTTCGCCACGATCACCGAAACCATCTTCGCATGGCCCGGGACCGGCAAGCTGCTGATCGATTCCATCTATCGCGGCGACCGACCCGTGATCGTCGTCTACCTGATGCTGACAGCCTTCATCTTCGTGGCCATCAATTTCATCGTCGACATCGTCTACACGCTGATCGACCCGCGCATCACCGTGAAGTGAGGATCGCATGACCGGGTTCTTCTCTTCGGAATTCTTCTTTCACTACCGCCGAAACCTGCCGGCCGTCTTCGGAAGCGCACTGCTCGCCTTCTTCGCCCTGCTGGCGACGCTCGGGCCGTTGCTTGTCGCCCAGGACCCCTATGACGTTTCACAGCTGGAACTGATGGACAGCTTCAAGCCGCCGGTGTGGCTGGAGGGTGGCGATAGCAGGTATCTGCTCGGGACTGATGGACAGGGCCGCGACGTGCTTGCATCCATCGTCTACGGCGCGCGAATTTCCGCCTTCATCGGCCTCGCCGCCATGCTCTGCTCCTGCGTCATCGGGACGGCACTCGGGCTGATCTCTGGCTATTATGGCGGGATCGTCGACAGCATCATCATGCGCATCGCAGACATACAGCTGTCGTTTCCCTCCATGCTGATCGCGCTCTTCCTGATGTCGGCCTTCGGGACGGGCATCGGCATGGTTCTGATCGCGCTCACCGCCGTCGGCTGGGTGGTTTACGCCCGTACCGTTCGCGGATCGACGTTGAGCGAGATCCAGAAGGAATACATCCAGGCGGCCAAGGTGGCGGGGCTCGGAAACGGCGAGATCATCCTGCGCCACGTGCTGCCCAACGTGATGACGCCGCTCATCGTGGTTGCAACAATCCAGGTCGGCACCTTCATTCTGATCGAGGCGTCCTTGAGCTTCCTGGGTGTGGGCGTGCCCATCACCGAGCCCTCTCTCGGCCTTCTCGTCAAGGAGGGCTTCGACGTCCTGTTCTCGGGAATCTGGTGGACCTCCGCCTTTCCCGGGCTGTTCATCATGTTCCTCGTCTTCGGCATCAACCTGTTCGGCGACTTCCTGCGGGACGAACTCAATCCGCGGCTGAGATGACGAAGGAGACAGCGACCATGAGCGAAGCACTTCTCGAAGTCCGGGATTTGAAGACACACTTCCGTACCTTCGGTGGCGTGGTGAAAGCCGTCGATGGCGTCAGCTTCGACGTCCACCCGGGCGAGGTCGTCGGTCTCGTCGGCGAGTCCGGCGGCGGCAAATCCGTTATTGGCTTTTCCATTCTCGGCCTGATCGATCCACCCGGGCGGATCGAGGCAGGCAGCATTGTCTTTGGCGGCGAAGATCTGACGCGCAAGAGCGAGGACCAGATGCGCTCGGTCCGCGGCGGCGAGATCGCCATGGTGTTCCAGGACCCCATGACGTCTCTTAACCCGGTGTACACGGTCGGGCGCCAGATGGACGAGATGCTGCGCCTGCATACCGACCTCGATCAGAAAGCGCGCCGCGCACGCTGCATCGAGATGCTTGAAGACGTTGGCATCTCGGAGGCCGCCAGCCGCCTCGACGCCTATCCGCACCAGTTTTCGGGCGGCATGCGCCAACGCGTTGTGATTGCCATCGCGCTCCTGGCTGGTTCCCGGCTGATCATTGCGGACGAACCGACCACGGCCCTCGATGTCACCGTCCAGGCCCAGATCTTGAAGCTGATGCGGCGCCAGATCGTCGATCGCGGAGCGGCCATGATCCTCGTGACCCACGATCTCGCGGTTGTCTCCGAAATGGCGGATCGGGTGGTCGTGCTTTACTGCGGAAAGGTCGTCGAGCGGGGGCTTACGAGCGAGATCATCGAGTCGCCGGCGCATCCCTATACGCGCGGGCTCCTGGACAGCATTCCGAAGATCACCGATCGCCGGGAGCGCCTCAGCCAGATACCTGGCACCGTGCCGGACATCCGCACGCTCGGTCAGGGATGCAGCTTCAGGGACCGGTGTTTCAGGGCCCAGGCCATCTGCTCGGCAGCAACGCCGGCGCTCACCCCCGTGCGCGGCTCGCTCGATGCGGCATGCCACTTCCCGCTGGAGGAGACGGCGTTATGACGACCCCCGTGCTCGAGGTCCGAGGCCTGGTCAAAGCCTTTCCCGTGGGAGGTCTTTTCGATCGGCTACAGTTCGGAAAGGGAAAGCTTCTCGCTCCCCAGAAGCAATTGCGGGCGGTCAACGGTGTCGACCTGTCGATTGCGCCCGGCGAGGTCATGGCCTTGGTAGGCGAATCCGGCTGCGGCAAGTCGACCGTGGCAAAGACCATTGCCCGGATCTACGAGCCGACCGCGGGCGAAATCCGGATCGACGGGGAAGACATTTCCCGCATGCAGTTTCGCGAAATGCGCCCGATCCGCCGCAAGCTGCAGATGATCTTCCAGGACCCCTATGCCTCCCTTGACCCGCGGCAACGGGTCCGGGACATCGTTATGGAGCCAAGACGCGCTCAGGCCGGTGGCAAGCTCAGCCGACGCGAACTGCATGACGAAGCCATCGCACTTCTGGCAAAGGTCGGCCTCAACGCCGAGCAGGCTGGGCGCTACCCGCATCAGTTTTCCGGAGGTCAGCGGCAGCGGATCGGCATCGCACGCGCATTGTCGGTGCGGCCAAAGATCATCATCGCAGACGAGCCCGTTTCGGCGCTCGACGTCTCGATCCAGGCACAGATCCTCAATTTGATGATGGATCTGCGCGACGAGTTCGGCCTCTCCTATCTGTTCGTCTCGCACGACCTCTCGGTGGTGCACCACATCGCCGATCGGATCGGGGTCATGTATCTCGGGTTCATGGTGGAGACGGCAAGCCGCGACCAGTTGTTCAGCCAGCCGAAACATCCCTACACGCAGGTTCTGCTTTCGGCCGCGCCGACCATCGACAAGTCGTTGGCAAAACCGAAGATCGAAATTGTTGGCGAAGTCCCAAGCGCACTGCGCCTGCCCTCCGGCTGCTGCTTCAGAACCCGCTGCCCCTTGGCCTTTGATCGATGCGCGATCGACCGTCCGGTGTTGACGCCTCAGCCGGATGGCAGCGCCGTGGCATGCCACCTCCATGATCGCAATGATGCCGAAAGGAAAGGCCAGTGAGTTCGCCCGTCGTCATTGTTCAACCGCGCCTTGCACTCGAAGACCCTCATGACTGCACCGATGCCAACGACATGCTGGCTGTCTTTGACGCCCTGTTCGACGGACTAGTGCGCTATGGCAAAGATGGCGGCTATGTGCCGGCACTGGCAGGCTTCTGGGATGTCACACCGGATGCCCGACACTGGACATTCCGGCTGAGGGAAGGCTTGAGCTTTCACGATGGCACCCCCTGCGATGCGGCGGCCGTTTGCCAATCGCTGATACGCATGGCCCGTCCTGACAGAGGCTACACCCTCGGGGCCCCCGGGGTCTGGCATCAGTATCTGGGCGACGCGGAAATCGAGGCGGTCGATCCCCTGACAGTCGCCATTCGCCTGTCGAAGCCGATCGCCGATCTCCTCGACATCCTGGTTTACGGCTACGTGGTCGCTCCCTCCGCACTGGACCGCTACGAGGCGGGAGACACATCGCAGCCAGTCGGCACGGGCCCGTATCGATTGGTCTCCTCCGAACCCGGCCATGCTCTCCACCTCCAGCGCTTCAACAGCTGGCATGGCGAGCGACCAGCCAATGCCGAACTGACATTCCGCCTGGAAACGAGCCGGGAAGCACGACTCGAAATGCTGATCTCCGGCCAGGCGCAGGTGGCAAACAGCCTCGATTTCGAAGCCTCCAAGGTGCTCGAGGACACAGACCAGCATACGCGGGTCACATCACTCGTCCCCGTCGCCATCATCTATCTCTTGAATGCCTTCAAGGGGCCACTCACCGACAGTCGTGTCCGTCGTGCTCTCAATCTGGCGATCGATCGCCAGGCCCTGATCGATCGGGTGGTGAGAGGTGCAGCAAAGCCACTGACCGGCTTCGTCAGCCCTATCCACTTCGGCAGTCTGCCGTCAGAGGATTTGCGCCCCGATCAGCATTTGGCGAAAGCGCTCCTTGCCGAGGCGGGCTTTAACGAAGGCCTGACCATCAAGGTCGATTGCCCGACACGACTTCCGGATGAAGCCGAAGTACTGACTGCCACTCTTGCCGAGCAGCTTGCCCCAATTGGTGTGACGCTGAACGTTCACCGCCATACGGACCGCGAAGCCTATGCGCATGGTGTCCGCCTGAAGCAGGTGCGCGACATGTGCGTTTTCGATTCCAGCCCCTTGAGCACCTTCCGCATCCTCGCGGAGAAGATCGATCACAGGGCTAAGGGCTCCTGGTGGCTGGGCTTTCATAACGCCGAGGCCGAAGACTTGCTCGATAGGGGCCGGGTAACTGTTGATTTGAATGAACGTGCGGAGATCTTCGAGAAGGCGTTCCGTGCGCTGCAAGTGGATCCCCCATGGCTCTATCTCTACAATCCCCTGAGGGTGACAGGCCTCTCCGGGTCCTGGCCGGACTGGCGCATGCGCCAGGATTGCGTGCTCGACGTGACGCGGCTCCCTGACTTCCAGTCCGGGAAGAGAGCATCATGAGGCGCGTCGACCTGATCATCAGCGGCGGCACCGTCCTTACCATGGACGACAGTCGCCGCGTCCTCGACAAGGGAGCGATCGCCGTTCTCGACGATCGCATCGTCGCGGTCGGGCAAGCAGACGAGATCGCGAACGAATACCAGGCCAATCGCCAGATCGACGCCCATGGCAAGGTGGTGATGCCCGGCATGATCGACGTGCATGCCCATGCCGGCCACGGGCTGATCAAGACCATGGGCATGGAGCAAGGCAATCACTGGGAAGAGATCTGCAACGCTACCTATACCGTCGGCTCGACACCGGAATTCTGGTTTGCAGAGGCGCGGCTCGCAGCCCTCGAACGCCTGCGCTTCGGCGTCACCACCGGCGTTTCGCTCCTCGGTGGCGGCGACACGATCATGCGGACGGATGACGTAGCCTACGGCAGCGCCCATTGCGAGGGCGTCGCAGCAGTCGGCACGCGCTCGGTCGTCGCAGTCGGACCAACCCGGCCCCCGCATCCGCGAACCTATGCGTCCTGGCAGGACGACCAGGCGTCAGAAAGGCCTGTAAGCTTCGAGGAGCAGTTTGCCGTTAGCCGCAAACTGCTTGATCTATGGCACGGGCGTGGACGCCTGAAGATTGCCTTGCTCACCCCCGTCCTGCGTGACGAACATCAGCGCGACATGTCAGCCGCAGACTACGAAGCCGCAGTCTCACAAACCAAGGCCGTGCGGGCACTCGCGCGCGAGGCGGGCGTGGTATTCACTCAAGATGGTCATTGGAAGGGCTCCGTCTCCCGCGCCGAAAAGCTCGGCATCTTGGGACCGGATGCGCTCCTATCCCACGCCATCGACATCACGCCTGAAGAAATCCGCATCATTGCCGATACAGGCACCCGCATCGCCCACAATCCCAGCGCCATCGCCTCCATCCTAGGCCGATGCCCGGCGATCGAATTGATTGAGGCTTGCGCGGTGGTCGCCATCGGCTCCGATGCGACCGCGCCGGACCGATCCGCGGACATGTTCCGGCACATGCAGCAATGCATGCACTATCATCGCACCCATTTTCGCGATCCATCGGTCCTGCCTCCGGGCAAGGCCCTCGAAATGGTGACAATCGATGCGGCGACCGCCCTCGGGCTCGACCGGGACCTCGGCTCCCTCGAAATCGGCAAAAAGGCCGATATCGTGGTGGTCGATATGCAGCGCCCCCACTTGGCGCCATACCAGATGCCGATCTTCCGCCTTGCCTACTTTGCCAATGGCAATGACGTCGACACCGTTGTGATCGACGGGCAGATCCTGCTCGAAGGAGCCCGCCCTCTGCTGACCGACCTCGATGAGGTCGTCAAAGAAGCTGACAGGCAAGCCCGGTTGCTCATCGAGCGCATGGGGCTCGAAAAGATGATCGGCCAGCCCGAAGGCTTTTTCGGCCATGCAAGATATCCGAAACACCAAGGAGACAGCCAATGATCAGGCTGAATGAAGAGGCAAGAGGCGTCTACGTCATAGCCCTCACCCCTTTCACGGAGACGGGTGACCTCGACCTGGACAGCACGGACCGCATGGTCGATTTCTACCTCGAGCGCGGCGCAACGGGACTGACCGTGCTTGGGATGATGGGGGAAGCGCAAAAGCTCACCATCGAGGAATCGCAGACCTATGTCCGACGTATCCTTCGCCGGGTCGATGGCCGCGTGCCTGTTGTGGCGGGCGTCTCTGCGGCAGGCTTTGCCCAGATGCAGGCCCTGACCTCGATGGTCATGGACGACGGCGCGGCTGGCGTGATGATCGCTCCTGCCTCGTCCCTGCGCAACGATCAGCAGATCGTTACCTACTACAAGCAGGCAGCGGAGTTCATCGGCGATACGCCTTTCGTGCTGCAGGATTTCCCTCTCGTCACGAGCGTGACCATCCCTGTCTCCGTGATTCAGACGATCATCGACCAGATCCCGACCTGCGTCTGCCTGAAACACGAGGACTGGCCCGGTCTGGCGAAGATCACCGCACTACGGACCGCTTCGGAGACTTCCGGCAAGAGGCGCATATCAATCCTGTGCGGCAATGGCGGCGTCTTCCTGCCGGAAGAGATGGCGCGCGGGGCAGACGGCGCCATGACCGGCTTTGCCTATCCGGAGATGATGCGCGACGTCGTCCAATACAGCGAGCAGGGAAATCCGGAGCGCGCTCAGGACATCTTCGACGCCTATCTCCCCCTCGCGCGCTACGAACAGCAACCGGGCCTTGGCCTCTCCATCCGGAAATACATCATGGCGAAACGCGGCGCGATCGCCACCCCGGCCCTGCGCAAACCGGGGGGAGCCCTTGCTGCCACCGATATCAGCGAGATCGAGCGCCTGATTGCGCGCCAGGACAGAAGATTGAAGGAACTTGGCTGATGGAACTCGGCTTGAAAAACAAAACCGCTCTCGTGCTGGGCGCAAGCCGCGGACTGGGTGCGGCGATCGCCCGTGGTCTCGCCGAGGAAGGCGTGACGGTCCATGCCGCCGCCCGCAACACCTCCGCCATCTCGGCATGGGCTTCCGAGCTCGCACCAACGGCCGGTCCCGTCATCCCGCTGCTGCTTGATCTCTCGGATATCGACAGCGTGAATAAGGCCGTCCAGTCGCTCATGGCGGCAGGCGGTGTCGACATCCTCGTCAACAATTCTGGAGGCCCGCCGCCGGCCGCAGCCATCGATGCGAAACGAACGGACTGGATCAACCACTTCGAGACGATGGCCGCAAACATCTTCCACCTGACCGCCACCCTCCTGCCCGGCATGCGGGAAAAGCGCTGGGGTCGGATCATATCGATCGCCTCCTCCGGAGTAGAGCAGCCGATCGCACGGCTGGCGCTGTCCAATGGCATTCGCTCGGCCCTGATAGGCTGGTCGAAAACACTCGCAGCGGAAGTGGCCCCAGACGGCGTGACCGTAAACGTGATTCTTCCAGGGCGCATCCACACCCAACGGGTGGACGAACTCGACGCAGCTGCAGCCAGCCGCACAGCCAAGAGTGTCGAGGAGGTCGCCGCCGAATCCGCAGCCGCTATTCCGACAGGACGTTACGGTCGACCAGAGGAATTCGCCGCCGTTGCCGTCTTCCTGGCCTCCGAGCCCGCGTCCTACGTAACGGGAAGCAAGATCCGGGTGGATGGCGGGGCGATTAGATCTGTCTGACGGCTTGCCAGGGAGACGCAGCTTACGGCTCCAGACCCGCGCAGCGCGCCGTGTTGCGGATATGGTTCTCCATCTCGAGCCTTGCCCGTGTCGCGTCGTTGTCCTTGAGCGCGGCGATGATCTTTCGGTGCTCGCCGATCGATTCGCGCATGCGCTCGGGGTCAGTGATCGGGATGGGTTGACGCTGGGTCTCGGTCACCTGATCCCGCACCGTCTGGTAGAGGGCCTTGAGCATGGCATTCGAGCAGGCCGAGACGATTGTCGCATGGAACTCGAGATCGGCCTCGACATTGGCGAGCAGATCCTGGTTCGCCCAGCACTCCTCCATCGTCCGCGTCGCCTTCTCCATCTTGTCGAGCTGCAACTGCGTGAGGCGTCCTGCCGCCAGCCGCGCAATCTCCCCCTCGAGAAGGATGCGGGTCTGGAAGACGTCGAAGACGGAATAGCTGTCGGAATAGCGCCACGGCGCCATATGGCCGCCGGTCCCCGCCGTCGCTGCGGCCGGACCGGCAACGAAGGTTCCCCTGCCCGCCTCGGTCTTCAGCAGTCCCAGCGTCTCGAGCGTCAAGAGAGCTTCCCGCAAAGAGGCACGGCTGATGCCGAATTTTTGGGAAAACTCGCGTTGTGACGGGATTTTCTCGCCCGGCTTCAACTGCCCGGACTGGATCATCCCCTGGATTTCGCGTGCCACGGACTGCGGAACGAGCGTCTTGTTGAACATGCGGTCCCTTCCCCGGCGGCCTGTATCGTCGCGTAATCTATTTTTTTCGCCATCCTCTTGCCAAGCACAAAGCAGCATGCTTGTTTGGCCTGACTGGTCTGACCAGTTAGACCAATGTAGATTGAGTCATGTTCAAAAAACAAGGGGAACTCTCATGACACGCTCATCCACGCTCAAGGCAACGGTAATCGCCGGCTTGCTCGCCGCTTTCGCCACCACCTCCAACGCAGCCGATCTGACCGTCGGCGCCAACATCGGCAACGTGCCCTGGGAATTCGAAGATGCCAGCGGCAAGGTCGCGGGCTTCGAAGTCGACCTCGTCAACGAGATCGCCAAACGCCTCGGCAAAACCGTCGAATTCGTCAACACGCCCTTCAACGGTCTCTTCCCGGCCGTCCAGTCCGGCCGCATCAACATGGCGATCTCCTCGATCACGATCACCGAAAAGCGCCTGGAATCCGTATCCTTCGCCCAGCCCTATTATGACAGCGACCAGTCGCTGACAGTCACCGCGGCCTCCGGCATCACGGGCCTCAAGGACATGAGCGGCAAAGTCGTCGGCGTCGACACCGGGTCCACCGGCGACATGTGGGCAGAAGGCCACAAGGACGAATACAAGCTCGGCGAAATCCGCCGCTTCGAAGGCCTGCAGCCGGCCATGCTCGACCTCGTTGCCGGTCGCGTCGACGGCTACATCTCCGACATCCCGGCCCTGCTCTACTATGTGAAGGACAAGCCGGAACTGAAGGTGGTCGAGCGCATTCCGACCGGCGAAAAATACTCGATCATGTTCAACAAGAACGACCCGCTCGCAACCGAGGTCAACGCCGTCATCACCACGCTGAAGCAGGAAGGCTTCATCGCCAAGCTGCACGAGACCTGGTTCGGCGCCAAGGCCGAGGACACGACCTCGACGGTGGCCGTTCTCGACATGCCCAAGGGCAAGTAACGCTCGAAACGCGACCGGCGGAACAGCTTCGTTCCGCCGGCCCGCCACGGGAGCCGATGCGGCATGACACTCATCAATACCTTCTTCAACCTGGACGTCCTCATCGGCAGCCTGCCGGCGCTGCTTTGGGGTCTTCTGGTAACACTCGAGATCGGGATCACGAGCATCCTGGTCGGCCTCGCCGGCGGCCTGTTTCTCGCGGTCACCCGTCTCTACGCGCCCGGCTTCATCAAGCTCCTGATCCGTATCTACATCGACATCTTCCGCTCGATCCCGCTGCTCGTGCTGCTGATCGTCGTCTATTACGCGCTGCCCTTCGTCGGCATTCGCCTGTCACCCTTTCTGTCGGCGGTCACGGCATTGTCGCTGGTCTCGGCCGCCTACACGGCGGAAATCTTCCGCGCCGGCATCGAGGCGATCCCGCATGGCCAGTTCGAAGCCTCCGCGGCACTTGGCCTCTCCAACCGGCACACCATGATCGACGTGATCCTGCCCCAGGCGATCCGCATCGTCATACCTCCGCTGACCAACAACTGCATCAACGTCATGAAGGACACGGCACTCGCCTCGGTCGTTGCCATGCCGGACCTCTTGAAGCAGGCGACGCAGGCGCAGGCCCTGGCCGCCAACCCGACACCGCTGATCGGAGCCGCCCTCATCTACATTGCGCTGCTCTGGCCGATGGTGGCCGTGGTCTCGCGCCTTGAGAAACATTTCAGCCGAGGGAAACGCTGATGACCGAAAACGCGGCCCTCATCTCCATCCGCGGCCTCACCAAGGCCTACGGCACCTTCACCGTCTTGCACGGCATTGACCTCGACATCGCTGAAGGCGAAGTCGTCTGCGTCATCGGTCCCTCGGGCTCGGGCAAGTCGACGCTCATCCGCTGCATCAACCATCTTGAGGCTTTTGCCCCGGAGAGCCGGATCACCGTGGACGGCATCCGCGTCGAATCGGGTCCGGCACTTGCAAAGGTCCGGGCCGAAGTCGGCATGGTCTTCCAGTCCTTCAACCTCTTCCCGCACATGACCGTGCTGAAGAACGTCATGCTCGCTCCGATGCGGGTACGCGGCACACCGGAGGCGGAGGCCGAACGCAAGGCGCGAGACCTGCTCGCCCGCGTCGGCATCTCCGAGCAAGCCGAGAAGTTCCCCGGACAGCTCTCCGGTGGCCAGCAGCAGCGCGTTGCCATTGCCCGGGCGCTGGCGATGGAGCCGCGCGTGCTGCTCTTCGACGAGCCGACCTCGGCGCTCGACCCGGAAATGGTCGGCGAAGTTCTCGACGTCATGCGCAAGCTCGCGGGCTCCGGCGTCACCATGGTCGTCGTCACCCACGAAATGGGTTTCGCTCGCCAGGTCGCAGACCGGGTGATCTTCATGGATGGCGGAAGGCTGGTCGAAAGCGGCACGCCGGCCGACATATTCGATGCCCCCAAGCACGAGCGGACGCGCGGCTTCCTCCGCGCCGTTCTCAACCACTGAACAAGAAAAGATACCGGAGGACACCCCCGCCATGGCCAACCCGTCTTCGAAGCCGCTCGACCTTAACTATGTCCGCAGTCAGTTTCCCGGTCTTTCCCGCGGCTGGACCTTCTTCGACAATGCTGGTGGATCCCAGATCCTGAAACCTGCCGTCGAGCGGATCAACACTTTCCTCTTCGAAAAGAACGTCCAGATTGGCGGCTCTTACGAGGTGTCGCAGGCCGCAGCATCGGCACTTTACGAGGCTCGCACCGCCGCCATGCACCTCGTTAATTCTAACCGGCCGGAAGAGATTGTCTTCGGCAACTCGACGACTGCGCTTTTGCAGAACCTCGCCCGGGCCATGCACAGCCAGCTCTCGCCAGGCGACGAGATCATCATCACGATCTCGGATCACGAATCCAACATCGGTCCCTGGGACCGGCTGCAGGAACGCGGCGTGATCTTGAAGATCTGGCCGCTGAACAAGGAAACGCTGGCACTCGACCTCACCGATCTCGCGTCCCTGATGAGCGAGCGCACGAAGCTCGTCTGCGTCACCCATTGCTCGAACATCCTCGGCTCCATCAACCCGATCCGCGAGATCGCCGATTTTGTTCATGCCCGCGGCGCCAAGATCTGCGTCGATGCCGTCGCCTACGCCCCCCATCGGGCCGTCGACGTTCAGGCCTTCAACGTCGACTACTATGTCTTCAGTCTCTACAAGACCTATGGTCCGCATTACGCGCTGATGTATGGCAAATACGACCTGCTGCTCGAGCTCGACACGCTGTACCACTACTTCTACGGCCGCGACAAAGTGCCGGGCAAACTGGAGCCGGGCAATCCGAACTATGAGCTCGCCTATTCGACCTGCGGGATCGTCGACTATCTGGTTTCACTCGGCGAACAGGCCGGCGAAACCGGAACGATCCGGCAGAAGATCGAAGCGGCCTATGGCGCGATCACCGCGCAGGAAGACGCTCTGACCGAACGCCTGCTCACCTATCTGCGGTCGCGCAATGACTGCATGATCGTCGGCCAATCCATGAACCGCGACAGCAAACGTGTGCCCACCATCGCCTTCCGCTTCGACGGACGCGAGGCAGCCGACCTTTGCAGGGCCATGGACGCCGAGAAGATCGCCATGCGCTTCGGAGACTTCCATTCGCGTCGGCTTGCCGAATATCTTGGACTGACCGACCATGGCGGCATGCTGCGTGTCTCGATGGTCCATTACAACACGATCGAGGAAGTCGACCGCTTCACCACCGCTCTCGACACCATCCTCGCCGGTGAGGCTGGCCTCGCAAAGGCGAGCTGAAAACAATCTAAGAAGGACTGAGCGATGCGCTTCGATACGGTGATCCGCAACGGAACGGTTGTGACGGCAAGCGACACATTTGTGAGCGATGTCGGCATCAGGGACGGCCGGATCGTGGCGCTGGCAGCAAACTTGACGGAAGCCGACGAGGTCATCGACGCCACCGGCCTCTTCGTGCTGCCCGGCGGCATCGACAGCCATGTGCATCTCGACCAGCCCTCGGGCGACGGCATCGTCATGGCGGATGATTTCGACAGCGGCACGCGGTCCGCAGCGATCGGCGGCAACAGCACCGTCTTGGCCTTCTGCATGCAGGAAAAGGGTCAGTCCCTGCGCGAAGCTCTCAAGATCTACCACGCCAAGGCCGAAGGCAAATGCCACGTCGATGTCTCCTTCCACCTCGTGATCACGGATCCGACGGCTGAAGTGCTCGGCCAGGAACTGCCGGCGCTTGTCGAGGATGGCTACACCTCGCTCAAGGTCTTCATGACCTATGAAGGTCTGCGTCTGCGCGACGACGAGATCCTGGCGACGCTCGACACCGCGCGTCGCACCGGCGCCCTGGTTATGGTCCATTGCGAAAACGAAGACGCCATCCGCTACCTGATCGGCCGGCATGAAGAGCAGGGGAAACTCGCGCCTAAATACCATGCCACCACCCGACCCGTGGCTGCTGAACGCGAAGCAACTCATCGAGCGCTGTCACTCGCCGAAATCGTCGATGTGCCGATCGTCATCGTGCACGTCTCCAACCGCGAGGCGATGGAGGAAATCCGCAGAGCTCGTCAGCGCGGCCAGAAAGTCGCGGGGGAAACCTGCCCGCAATATCTGATGTTGACGGCAGATGATCTCGACCTCGAAGGCCTGGATGGCGCGAAATTCGTCTGCTCCCCGCCACCGCGAGACAAGGCGAGCCAGGACGCCTGCTGGGAGGGGATCGAGCAGGGCGTCTTCGACCTCTTTTCCTCCGACCACTGCCCCTTCCGCTTCGACGATCCGGAAGGCAAGCTCAACGAGAAGGGCAAACGCCATTTCCGCTGGATCCCGAACGGCATTCCGGGTGTGGCCACCCGCCTGCCCATCCTCTTTTCAGAAGGCGTGATGAAGGGCCGGATCGACATCAACCGCTTTGTCGCGGTGACTTCGACGAACCACGCGAAGCTCTACGGCATGTACCCGCAAAAGGGCACGATCGCGATCGGTTCGGATGCCGACATCGCGCTCTGGGATCCGCGGGAGCGCGTGACCCTGACCAACGAGATCCTCCAGCACGGTGCCGACTACACGCCCTATGAAGGCCTGGAGGTGAGGGGCTGGCCGGTACGCCTGCTCGTTCGCGGCCAGACGATCATGGAACGCGGCTCTGTCGTGGAGGCCGGACAAGGACAGTATCAGAGCCGCAAGCGCTCGAACCTGATTGCGGACACCAATTCGGCCGCGTCAGTGAGGCCCTAGAGAGACAGGCAGCGCTGCTCCGCTGCAGCCCCCCAGGAAGACCTAAACCACGGCTTCCGCTTCAATCTCGACTTCATACTCGCCGACAAGACCACCGGCTTCGATCAAGGTGTTCGCCGGAAGCACTTCGGAAAAAAAGCGGCCATGGGCACGCGAGACGGGCTCCCACTGTGATGCATCCTTGAGATAGATGCGGGTGCGCACGACATCCTCCATCCTTCCGCCAAGCGCGGAGATGGAAGCCGCGATCTTGTCGAGGATGTAGGTCGCCTGCGCGCCCGGATCGCCGGGTGCCACACAACGGTTGCTGCCGTGGGTCGCCGTCGTGCCCGACACCAGAATCCGGTCACCGACCCGCACGGCCCGGCTGTAACCGGCCAGCGGCTCCCAGATGCTGCCGGAGGAAACCCGGAGGCGATCCTCGCGCCCCGGCACGGGAACCGCCGTGTAGACGGACGGAATCGCATCGAGGTGATGGCTGAGGTCGCCGGATGCGGTCAGGAAGGGCGGCTTGCGATACTCATCGCCGCAGTCGCCGGGTATAGGTGTGGCCTCAGTAAAGGCGTTGTCGAGCAGAGCCCGGTCATCCACATCCAGTTCGAAGGTAAAGACCTTCTGATTGTCGTCACGATGCTCGTTTTCGCCCAATCTTGCTCCAATGATGGTGGCAGCAACGGCCGGATGTTCGAGAACCCAGCGGCTGGCCACGTTGGAGATTGAGACCCCGTGCTTGCGGGCGATCGTGGATGCCGCCCTGAGAATACCCTGATAGACGCTCCATCCGCCGGCCGTATCGATGAAGCGCTTGTATTTCGAGCGGCTCCAGTCCGCGATCGAGGTGGGTTCCGGCTGGTCGAGCCACTTCTCCGAAAGAAAGCCGCCGCAAAGCGTGCCATAGGCCAGAAGCTTCACGCCGCGACTGAGGCAAAGGGACGACAGATCGCCGGCGGCGCGCCTGTCGATCAGGGAAAAGGAAACCTGATTGCTGGCGATCTCGATCCCGTCTGACAGCGCAAGATTGAGATGCGCAGCATCGAAATTGGTGAGGCCGAGGGCGCCGATCAGACCCTCCTCCTTCATCACCTGCATTTCATGCAGGGCATCGAGCCATGCCGGGTGTTCGAAGGTCCACCAGTGGAACTGCAAAAGGTCGACCTTGTCGACGCCAAGGCGGGCAAGCCTGTCCTCCACACCACGGCGAACCACATCACGCGTCATCGGGCCAGGCTCCGGGCACCATTTGGTGAAGGCCAACGGCCGCTTTTCACCAGCGGCATAGCGCTTCAGGAGATGGCCGGTGATGATCTCTGCCGATCCGTAATGATCAGCCATGTCGAAGCTGTCGAACCCGGCCTCCGCATAAGCTTGAAGCGCGTCAGCCCCCTGCTCCGGATCAACCGTCACACCATTCTTTTCGATATCGGCAACCTGCCAGAGGCCGCAGACGAGGCGGCTGATCGACAGGTCCGGGGTGAGATTGATGCGTTCGGGATGCTGGGACACGGGGATTATTCCTCGATGGTCAGGATTGTTTGTTGCGGCTGAGGCGCGCGAGCGGGCTCACCTCGCCGAACAAGCCGCGCGGGCGCAGCAAGAGCATGAGGCAGAGCCCGACGCCGATGGCGACGATCTGCAAGGCGGCGGCCCGCGCCTGTTCCTCAGGTGGTACGAAGGCGGAGACGGCAGCGGCCGTGAGTGCCCAAAGCCCCCACACGAGAATGGCACCGGCAATCGCGCCGCGATTGTTGCCGGAGCCGCCGGCGATCAACATGGCCCAGACCTGGAAGGTGAGGACCGGCATATAGTTGTCGGGCGCGATGAAGCCGATGAAATGTGCCTGGGCGGCACCCGCAAGGCCCATGATGGCGCCGCCGACGGTGAACGCCTGCAAGCGAAAGCGGACAGGCCGCTTGCCAAGCGCCTGGGCGGCCACCTCGTCTTCCCGGATCGCCCGCAAGACGCGTCCCCAGGGGCTGCGCGACAAATGCTGCAGCCCGAGATAAATGACCAGAACGACAAGGGCCATGAGACCACAATTGGCGAGACTGAAAAGCAGCGCATTGCCCTGCAGATCGGCGAAGGGGCGCGGAATGAAGCCGATCCCGAAGGCCCCGCCGGTGACGCTCTGCAGGTTGAGCATGCAGAGCTGAACGGTGACGGCGACGCCGAAGGTTGCGATGGCAAGGTAGTCGGATCTGAGCCGGATCGTCAGCGCACCGACGGCCCAGGACAGCGCGCCCGAGACCACGGCAGCCCCTAGCCACCCAACGGCAATCGGCAAACCGAAGCCGCCGAAGCGCTCAGCCGTGTCCGGCGTCGTCAGGATCGCCGAGGTATAGGCGCCGACCGCGACGAAAGCGGCGATGCCGACATTGAACAGTCCCGTCATGCCCCACTGAACATTCAGCCCCAGGCAGATGATCGCATAGGTGAGGGCCATGGTGAGGAAGAAGGCGCCATAGGCGATAAGATCGATGCTCATGTCGCTTTTCCGAACAGGCCGCGGGGGCGGACGAGAAGAACCGCAATCAGGATGGCGAAGGACACCGCCGCACGCCATTCGGCCCCGATGAGCTGGACCGTAAAGGCCTCGCAAAGGCCGATGAACAGACCGGCAATCATCGCGCCCGGAACCGAACCGATGCCACCGAGAATGGCGGCCGCAAACAGGGGCAGCAGAAGATCATGCCCGAGATAGGGGCGGATCTGGATGATCAGGCCGCTCATGATGCCAGCGATGCAGGCAAGTGCGGCGCCCAGGAACCAGGCCGTTCGGATAACCCGGCGGACATCGATACCGGCGATACCGGCAAGGCCGGGATTTTCGCTGACCGCCCGCATGGCCCGGCCGATATCGGTCCGCGTCATGACGAGATGCACGGTGATGACAGAGACCAGCGCCACGGCCAGCATTGCCAACTGGTCCGGTGTCGCTCTGAGACCAAGACCCAGCTTCATGGCAATCTGCAGCGCCTGGCTGAAATAGGCGGGTTTCGAGGTAAACAGGAATTCGAGCAGACTGCGCAGCGCAAGCGACGCACCAAAGCTAGCCATGACCATGATGATGATGGCGCTGCCGCGTCGCCGGAAGCTCGAAAACAGCGCGGCATCCACCGCCAGCGCCAGAAGCCCCGTCAACGCGACGGCAAGCACGGCTGCGATCGGGAGCGACCACCCAAAGGAGAACGGCCCAATCGGCGTGGCAAGCCCTGCTGCCAGAACGCCAAGCGCACTGCTGATACCGAGTGCAAGATAGGCACCCCAGGACAGAAGCTCGCCATGCGCAAAATTGGAGAAACGCAGGATCGAATAGGTGAGCGTCACGCCAACCGCGCCCAGTCCGATAATCGCGCCTGCAATCAGCCCGTCCATCAGGAATTGCGGGTTCATGGCGCCACCTCACTGGCTGCGCGCCCGGTCGTGCCGAGATAGATCTTGCCGATGAGGGGATCATCGGTGAGCTCTGCGGGTGTCCCTTCATGACGGATCTGCCCTTCGGCCAGAATGACGGCGCGATCGGCAATCGCCATGGCAGCCTTGACGTTCTGCTCGACCAGAACAATCGTCACACCCTCGCCATTGATGCGCTTGAGCATGGAGAACACCTCGCCGACGATCTTTGGCGAAAGGCCGGCGGATGGTTCGTCGAGGATGAGCACCGGCGGGTTGAGTGCCAGCGCGCGCGCCACGGCCAGCATCTGCCGCTGGCCGCCGGAGAGCGCGCCAGCCAGCCGCTTCGGCTTGACGGCAAGATCCGGAAATCGGGTCAGCATCGCCTCGATTGCAAGGCTCCGTTCCGATTTCGGCAGGAGAGCCACAGCGATCTGAAGGTTTTCCAGAATGCTCATGCTGGCAAAGACGTTGTCTGTCTGCGGCACGAAGGCCAGGCCTTCGGCCAATTTGCGGTGTGGAGCCACGGCCGTGATATCCCGACCGGACAGAAGGACCCTCCCCGAATGCACAGACACCAAGCCGGCGATCGCCTTGACGAAGGTGGATTTCCCGGCGCCGTTCGGCCCCAGCAGGATAACGAGTTCACCCGCTGCAACAGAAAAATCCACGCCGCGAACAATGGGAAGGTCCGGCTCGTAGCCCGCGACCAGCGCAGAGGTTGCAAGAACGGGTCCTGTCATGCGCCACCGCCAAGATAGGCTTCGATGACAGCAGGATCGGCTGCCACGTCAGCCGGTGCCCCTTCAGCAAGCAGCTTGCCGAGCGCCATGGCCACCACCCGAGAGCAAAGCCTCGATACCATGTCCATGTTGTGTTCGATCAGGAGAATAGACTTTCCCTCGGCGTTCAATGCAGCCACCCGTTCCATGATGACCTCAAGCAAAGCGGGGTTCACCCCCGCTGCCGGTTCATCGAGCAGGATCACCTGCGGGTCGGCCATGAGGACGCGCGCGAGTTCCAAAAGCTTGCGCTGCCCACCGGAAAGCACGCGTGCAGGTTCGTGGGCAAGCCGCGACAGCGTGACGAATTCAAGGATTGCATGGGCTTTCTCAAGCGCTGCCTTTTCTTCGCGGCGCACCAGACCAGCTGCGAGGAAATTGGCAAACAGGCGTTCGCCCGTCTGCTTTTGCGCGCCGACCAGCAGGTTCTCAAGCACGCTCATTTCCAGGAAAGGGCGTGGGATCTGGAAAGTCCGTGCGACCCCATGCGCGATGCGCTGCTCCGGCGCTTGGCCTGAGACTTCCCGCCCCTCGACCCAGATTTCGCCCGAACTGGGCTTGAGGCTGCCTGCCAGCAGATTGAACATGGTGGTCTTTCCCGCACCGTTCGGGCCGATCAGGCCTAAAATTTCGCCACGGGCAAGTTGAAGTGACATGTCGGAGACCACGGTCAGTCCATCGAAATGCTTCGTCAGATGCCGTGCTTCGATAGCAGGCAGGGCTGCGGCGGCGACAAACGGCGCGGTTGGTTGGGTAAGCCCGGCAGTCATCTTCAAAATGAGCCTTGATTTGATCCGTGATGTTTGATCAAACTTTACGTGGACGCGAAAATCAACCGATATTTCCGGGAGACTTGGAGGCGGAATGACGGACACGATTGGCCAATCCGACGACTTCCTCACGCCTGTCGGCCGAGAGACTTTGCAGGATCGCGTCTATGACCAATTGCGCCGCACATTGATCAACGGCGGCTTTGCCGCAGGCGACATGCTGCGGATCGTTGACATGGCAGATCGGCTGAAGACGAGCACCATGCCGGTGCGGGAGGCGCTGGGGCGGCTTGTCTCGGAACAGGCACTGGAAGCCCTGCCCAATCGCTCCGTCCGCGTTCCGCTGATCACCCGCGACCGCCTTGACGACCTGGAGCGTGCCCGCATCCTGATCGAGGGGCGTCTGGTAGCGCTCGCCTGTCATCGACTGACGGCGGAAGAGATTGAAAACTTGAAACAGATCAACCGGGATTGCGAGGCGGCTTTCGAGCGGCATGGCCAGGACGTCGGCCCCGTCACCTCCGAAATCAACCATCGCTTCCATTTCCAGATCTATCGCGCTGCCTCCTCGCGTGTGCTGATCCCGATGGTCGAAAGCCTCTGGCTTCAGTCCGGCCCGGTGGTCCGCGCCGCCGCCCATATCCACGACGAACAAGGCGGCCTCGCCGCGACGAACCACCACTGGACGCTAATCGAAGCACTCGAAGCGCGCGACGAACAGGCTGCGGTCAACGCGCTCTCCAATGACATCGGCCGCTCCTTCGATCTCGTGCGCGGGCGTCTCGACGCCGGCGAACAAGCGGCGTGAGGGGGAAGCATCAATGAGCGGCACCGACGACACATTCGAGCTCTTTGACCTGCGTGTGGAGGTCGTGATCCCGGAAAATGGCGCCGTCTACTGCGGCGCCAAGCCCGGCGACTATTTCGAGCTTCAGGGCGAGATGCTCTTTCTCCCGCCGGGACAGGGACTGTCGATCTACTCCCTCGCCTCCGTCCTTCCGCTGCTCGCCGCCAAGCAGCGCCAGACCCATGCGCATGACTGGATGACGACGGATGCAGACATCGCCTGTCCGGATCCCAACTGCTCCACCCGATTGCGGATCCGGCGCACAGGACTTCGCCGTTTCAGCCATGCCGCCACGACAGCCGTGCCCCTCGAAGGAAAAGAGTAACATGCAGCGTATCTCCATTGCCCCCGGTTACGAGATCTCCCGCGTCATCCGCGGTGGATGGCAGCTTGCCGGTGGCCATGGCGCCATAGTTGAGGAGACGGCCATCGAAGACATGGCGGCTTTCGCCGACGCCGGCATCACGACCTTCGACTGCGCAGACATCTATACCGGTGTGGAAGACCTGATCGGACGCTTCCGGCTGCGCTACCGCGACATACAGGGCCAGGCCGCCCTCGACCGCATACGCGTCCATACGAAGTTCGTACCTGATCTCGGCGTGCTCCCGACGATCACCAAGGCCTATGTGGAGGGCGTGATCGACACGTCGCGCAAGCGGCTTAACATGGAGCGACTGGATCTCGTCCAGTTTCACTGGTGGGACTACGAGATGCCTGCCTGGCTGGAGACGCTCGGCTGGCTGAAGGAACTCCAGCAGGATGGGCGGATCGACAAGATCAGCGCCACCAATTTCGACAGCGACCATGTGACAGCGATCCTCGATGGCGGGATCCCGCTGACCTCTTTGCAACTGCAATACTCGCTGCTCGACCGGCGCCCGGAGAAGCGCATGGTCGACCTGGCAGCCCGCCACGACTTCGCGCTGTTCTGCTATGGCACGGTTGCCGGCGGTTTCCTCTCCGACCGCTGGCTCGGCAAGTCCGAACCCGAGCATCCGCTCGAGAACCGCTCGCTGACCAAGTACAAGCTGATCATCGACGACCTCGGCGGCTGGGATCTGTTCCAGGCTCTGCTGTCGACGCTTCGCAAGGTGGCCGACCGCCATGCAACCGACATCGCAACGATTGCCAGCGCCGCCATGCTCCGCCGACCAGGCGTGACGGCAGTGATTGTCGGCGCACGCAACCGCGATCACCTCGCCTCCAACCTCGCCATCTCCGATGTCGTCCTCTCAGATGCCGACCTGGCGGAGATCGAGACTGCACTCTCTGGAGCACGGGAACTGGAAGGCGACGTCTATACGCTCGAGCGGGACCGCACCGGGCGCCACGGCAGCATCATGAAATATAATCTCAACAAAGGGGAATGACATGTACAACGGATATCAGATGAAACGCCTCGTCCTGGCTTCGACCATGCTGGCGGGCATTGCGGTCGGTGCCGCACCTGCCGCGGCACAAGGATGCGACATTACCGTCGGCGTCGTCATGGAACTGACCGGCCCCGCCGGCGAATATGGCAAGGCGGGCGCGAAATCCGTCGAGATGGCCTTCCGTGACTTCAACGACGCAGGCGGCGTCGGAGGCTGCAAGCTGGTCATGGACACCCGCGACAGCCAGAGCCAGGGCAACGTCGCCGTCGACCAGGCCACACAGCTCGTCAACATCAAGAAGGTGCCGGTCATCATCGGTGGGATCATTTCCTCGGTCTCGATCCCGATCCTGACCTCCGTCACCGCACCGGCCGGCGTCGTTCAGGTGTCTCCGGCCTCCTCCTCCCCGACGCTGACGGCACTCGGCCGCGAAGGCAAGACCAACGGGGTCTTCTTCCGCACTATTACCTCGGACGCGCTGCAGGGAACGGCGGCTGCCAAATATGCGCTCGATCAGGGCATGAAGAAGATCGCCATCATTCACGTCAACAACGACTTCGGCAACAACCTGATGCAGGAGTTCACGGCCGCCTACACCAAGCTCGGCGGAACGATTACCTCGATGACCCCCTATAACGAGAAGCAGGCGAGCTATTCCTCCGAGGCTTCGGTCGCGATGGAAGGGGAACCGGATGCGCTCTACCTCGTCTCGACGCCGGTCGATGGCGCAACGATCGCCCGTGCCTGGATTTCAGGCGGCGGCGTGCAGAAGTTCCTGTTCAATGACGGCATGAACTCCAAGGACTTCATCGCGAGCGTCGGCCCGCAGTATCTGAACGAGGCCTATGGCACATCGTCCGGAACCACGCCGACGGCCTCGACCGAATACTTCAACGCAAACTACGCCGAATTCTCCGGTGGCATTGAACCGTCGGCCCCCGCGGCCGATCGATCCTACGATGCCGGTGCCATCGTCGCCCTCGCCATCGCAAAGGCCGGCAAGGCCGACAAGGACGCCATCAAGAAGGCGATCTCGGAAGTCACAGCACCCGGCGGCACGCCAATCTACGCCGGCAAGGCCGAATTCGAGAAGGCGCTTGGCCTGCTCAAGGACGGCAAGCCGATCAAATACGAAGGCGTTATCGGCCCGGTCAGCTTCGACCAGTACGGCGACATCACCGGCCCCTTCCGCCTCTGGAAGATCACCGACGGCGAGGTGACCACCGTGGGCCAGATGGAATCCGAGGCCGTGTCCGAGATCAAGGCCACGCTCTCGAAGTAGTGCTCGCTTCGGAGACAAGACCAAGGGCGGCTCGTAGGGCCGCCCGATACCTCAAGGGTAATTCAAACCGGACATCCGCGATGCCGCCTCCAGAAACGCCGA
>UCMS01000030.1 GCA_900473805.1 Hyphomicrobiales bacterium
GACCGCGATCGCCACCTTCATGGAATGCACCCTCGCGCCGCAGCCGGACTGACCCCGATGGCCACCATTTGTCGCGGGCGGCAAAGGGCCTCCTTTTCATCGCAATTGAGAGGCTCTATGCCGGACCCATCCAGCCTCTGCCATCTCTCCCAGGAGTGCCGATCATGTCCCAGCCCGCGACCCCCTCTCTGCCGTCCACCATGCGTTACGTCGATCTGCCCACTCATGGCGGCCCCGAGGTGATGCGGCTCGCGACCGGCCCCCTGCCGCAGCCGCGGTCCGGTGAAATCCTGGTCCGGGTCGAAGCGGCGGGCGTCAACCGGCCGGATGTCGCCCAGCGCCAGGGCACCTATCCGCCACCGAAGGATGCGAGCCCGATTCTCGGGCTCGAAATCGCAGGCGAAGTCGTCGCGCTCGGCGAGGGTGTGACCGATGTCCGGATCGGCGACCATGTCTGCGCGCTGGCGAACGGCGGCGGCTATGCCGAGTATTGCACGGTCCCCGCCACCCAGGCGCTGAGCGTCCCCAAGGGCTATGACGCCGTGAAGGCGGCGGCCCTGCCGGAAACCTTCTTCACCGTCTGGGCCAATCTCTTCCAGATGGCGGGCCTCACCGAAGGCGAGACCGTGCTCATCCATGGCGGCTCCTCGGGCATCGGCACCACCGCCATCCAGCTGGCCAAGGCTTTCGGCGCCACGGTCTACACCACCGCAGGCTCGGCGGAAAAATGCGCCGCCTGCATGGATCTCGGCGCGGCAAGGGCCATCAACTACAAGGCCGAGGATTTCGTCGAGATCGTCAAGGAAGAGACCGCCGGCAAGGGCGTCGACGTCGTGCTCGACATGATCGGGGCTTCCTATTTCGACCGCAACCTGCAGGTGCTCGCCAAGGACGGCTGCCTCTCGATCATCGCCTTCCTCGGCGGGTCGGCCGTCGAAAAGGCCAATCTCGCCCCGATCATGGTCAAGCGTCTCACTGTCACCGGCTCCACCATGCGTCCACGCACGGCGGAGGAAAAACGCGCCATCCGCGACGAACTGGTCGCCGAAGTCTGGCCGCTGATCGAAGGCGGCGAGGTGGCCCCGGTCATCCACGCGGTCCTGCCCTTCGAAGAGGTCGTTGAGGCGCACCGGCTTATGGAAAGCTCTGAACATATCGGGAAGATCGTCTTGAAACTGGGGTGAGGCGCGCGGCGCTGCAGACCGACGGTCACTTGACCAGCGCCGTCATGCCGCGACGGAGAACTTCCCCAGCTCCGCCGTCGCCGGCATCTCGCGGTCGATCCCGCCGCCGTTTCGCTTGGCGCGGTAGGAGGCTTTGTCCGCTGTGACCATCATCTGGTCCAGATCCATAGATCCGCAAAGGGCCATCGTATAACCCAGGCTGATGCCGATGCGGATCTCCGTACCGGCAAGCGGGTAGGGCACGCCGAGAAGAGCCACGATCCGGCGCGCCAGAGCGTCGGCATGGCTCGGATCTCGGACATCGGGTTGCAGGACGACGAACTCGTCCCCGCCAATCCGCACCGCGATATCGGGATGCTCCAGAGTGTCCCTAAGCCGCTCTGCAATCCCTCTCAGCAAGGCATCGCCCACCGCGTGCCCGAAGCGATCATTGATGTCCTTGAAACCGTCGAGGTCGAAGCAGTGCACGCAGGTGAGTACGTCGTCGGCCCTGCCGAGGGCCAGATAGGCCTCGCTCAGTGCCGTGCGGTTCAAGAGCCCTGTCAGCGGATCGCGCCGGGCCTGGTGCTCCATGTCGAGAAACAGGCGGATTTGCCTGACGGTCGTCCGATAGACATGCAGCATGCTCTGCATGGCAGCGACCAAAAAGATCACCGCCAGCAGACCCATGATCCAGTGGGCCGTATCGCCGAATACGATGATCGCTACCGAGGTCGGCAAGGCGGCAAGCAGGATCGCGGTCGCCGCGATAATCGGCCTTACGGAAATCCTCACCGTTACCCCGGCGCAGTATCCGAAGGTCAGCACGGCGGCCAGCATGTGGACCGCGAGGTCCGGGTAGGAAAAGGCTATGGTGGCGATAATCCCCACGCAGGCCGCAATGACGAAGATGAAAAAACCCTGCAGCTTTTCCCAGTAGGCCGCATCCGCAACCGTCGAGCGTTTCCTGGCATCCGCGCGTCGATGAGCCAGGGAAACCGCGATCTTGCCAAGGGAGGCGATGGCCCCGCCGATGGTGGCGATCAACAGCGGCGTATTGCCAAGGCTCTGGTGGGCGAACAGCCCAACAGCAAGGATCGTGATCCCCATGATCGTCGTCGGGGTCAGCGTCGAGTGCAGCTCCGACACGAGCGTCTTGAACACCTCGTCCGTCTCTCTGTAGCGCACGCCAAATCCCTCGAGCAGCTGTGTGAGGCCATCAAGACCCCGGAACTGAGCGGAGAGTAGGCGAGGGAGCTTAAGATTCGGTCAGGCCGGACGACGAAATCTGGTATCTTGGGGCACTTTGCTTCACTGAGGGACGCGCTTTGGTCTGCTTCCCCGATGGCGCCGCCCCGATTGTGCATGCGGGTTTGTTCTTCGACCGGATGGTGGAGACATGCCCGCGGATGGACAATGTGCGCGAAGTTTGTGTTGAGGATGGCGGCCGGAAGGACGCAACCTCCGCTATCCTGACGCGACATTCTCCATCACTATGTCACCCCGACTTCATCAGGAGCTGCACGTGCAAAATTTGCAAAATGGCCATTGGCTGAACAGACCGCCAAGCGTCTCGGTTACGGATGACGAGCTGTGCATGACGACCGGCGCGAACACCGATTTCTGGCGCGAGACACACTATGGTTTTGTCCGCGATACCGGGCATTTCTACGCCTTCGAGTCCGCCGATGGCTTCACTGCCCAGGTCCGCGTTCAAGCGCAATTCCAGCACCTCTACGACCAAGCCGGTCTCATGGTGCGGATCGACGAAAGTCGCTGGGTCAAGACAGGGATCGAGTTTTCCGACGGTCATGGACTGCTCGGGAGCGTATTGACCGATGGGGCATCGGACTGGGCGACGGGGCAGTTCACAGGCGATCCATCGGATTTCTGGGTAAGGGTAACGGTCCAGGCCGGAGTATTGAGAATACAGGCATCCAGCGACGGCAGAGCCTGGCCGCTGGTGCGTCTGAGCCCGTTCCCGAAGTCCGAGAAATATCTCGTTGGCCCGATGTCCTGCACGCCGGAACGGGCCGGTTTGCAGGTGCGCTTTACAGAATGGCACCTCGGCCCGGCACTGGGAAAAGACCTCCACGATCTAAGTTAGCCCTTCATGCGCGGCTTGATGTGTTTGCGGCCGGATTGCCGTCCTCTTTTGTCAGCCTGGCCCGCACGTCCATCAGCCTTGATTCCGCCCCCTTCTTAAGCGCTTGTTAACGCTTCTTATCGGCTGGAGGTCTTCATGGCGCTTGGCGCTTCGCATCGTTTGCAGGATGGCGTCTTAGCCGTCGAAACCATGACCCGTTTTGCGCTCGCCGTGCTGGCGCTGGCCTCCGGGGTCTATACCTATCTCGGCGTGCGCAGCATTCTCGACGGATCGGCCACAGCCGTCTTCTTTGCCGCGATCATTTATTCGGCCTCGGTTTCGGTCGCCATCTATGCCTTCTGGTCCTACATGGCGCGCTTTTATCCGCATGTGACGGGCCCGGCAGCGCGCGGCGCGATGCTCGGCGTGATGGCGCTCGGCTGCGCCATGATCATCGCCATGTCGAGCTGGCTGAATGCGGCAGCCCTTGCCGGTTCGGCAGCGCTCGAACAGCACCTCGCCGAAACGGTGGAGGATTACACCGCCGACCTCGACCAGGCTCATCAGAACGCGCTTGCCGCGCAAAGCCTGCTGCCCGATATCCAGCGCACCTCCGAACGCTTCGCCCGGCTCGCCGAAGACGAGCGCCAGAACGGCGCGTTGACCGGCACCACCGGCTCCGGCAGCGTCGTGCAGCTGCTCACCCAGATGTCCGCCCAGCTGAAGGAGTTGGAGACCGGCATCACCGCCTCGCGCGAACGCGTCACGACCCTCTTCGATCAGGGCCGCAGCCATCTCGAAACCATGCGCAAGCTGGTCTCCGCCCCCGGTGCCATTGCACCCCGCAGCGACGAGTTCTCGGCAGAAGTCGTGGCGCTCTCGGGCGTCATCACCTCGCTGGAACAGACCTCGATCGCCCCCTCGGTCAAGCGCGCGGCCGAAGACCTCTCGCTCGGTTTCATCGCCCCGGTCGCCGATGGTCAGGCGGCGGATCTCGCAAACCGTCAGGACCAGGTCATGCAGACCATCCGCGCCTCCGTCACCGCCCAGTCGCAGGTCCTGTCGCAGGCGGCAGACGATATTCTGGCGCGCGAACCCGTGGCCGAGCGCCGCTTCGTGCCGCTGTCCTCGGCCGAAGCCGTGTTGCGCTATGCCGCCGATTTCATCCCCGCCTGGGCCGGCGCGATCTCCATCGATCTTCTGCCCGCCGTTCTCGTCTTCATTCTGGCCGTCGTGCATGGCGCGATCCGTCGGCAGGAAGAGCGCTTGCCCTTCGCCCAGCGCATCACCGCCGCCGAGCTTCTGGAAGCGCTCGAAGTCCAGCGCGCGCTGAGCAGCCGGGGGATCGATGTGGAGCAGGCTCTTGATGCGGCCGAGGCTGAGGAGGAGCGGGAGCGCACGGCGCCCAACATCACCAGCCTCGACATGGCGGCGAAGACGCCGCGCAAGGGGCCGCCCGCGTGAGACCCGCCGCTCTCTTTCCGCGGCTGAGGGACGCCTTTTTGCGGGCGGATGACGGCCTCTTGATGCGCGGCGCCTTCTTCGGCCTGCTGGCGGCCGCCGGGGCCTTTCTCGTCGTCGATATCAGGGAAATGAGCCTCGAAAACGCAAGCCTTCCCGGCCATGACCCGATGACCACGGACGCACCCGTGCTGCCGCCGGCGCTGACGGACGGCGTGCCCCAGGCGCCACCGGTCGAGCCGGAAAGCGCGCCCGAGGTGCTGCGCCAGCCCATGCGCTTCGACCTGCAGCCCGGCGGGCTATTGAAGGCCGAGGGATCGATCGATCTCGGCGCTGCCGATCGCTTCGCCGCCGAGATCGCGGCGCGCGGCGAATATGTGAAGGCCGTCTCGCTCAATTCTCCCGGTGGCTCCGTTGAGGATGCGCTCGCCATGTCGAAGCTGATCCGCGAAAAGGGCCTCGACACCCGCGTGGCGACCAAGGCGCTCTGTGCCTCTTCCTGCCCGCTGGTCTTTGCCGGCGGCGTCGCCCGCGAGGCGGCGGAAAATGCCATTCTCGGCGTGCATCAGGTGTTCAACGGCAACGGCGATCAGCGACCCTCGCCGGAACAGGCAATGTCGGAAGCCCAGCGCACCACCGCCCGCATCGCCCGCCATCTCGACGAGATGGGCATCGCCGACGGCCTCTGGATCCACGCACTGGAAACGCCGCCCGACCGGCTCTATTATCTGACGCCCCAGGAAATGGCGGATTTCAAGTTGGTCACGACCCCCGTCGCCACAGCCAAGAAGACGGTGAAGAAATGAGCGCCGCGCAAGGCGTGCAGCGGCTCACGCCTTCTCGGCGGGCAGGGACCGGGCGGTGAGCTTGTTGCCATCGGGATCACGCAGATAGGCGACGAACTGGCCGTTCGGCCTCAGCGTTGGCGGGCTTTCGATCGATCTGCCGCCAGTCTCGACCCCGGCGTCGTGCCAGGCGCGCACGTGTTCGGGGCTGTCGGCCAGAATGCCGATCGTCCCGCCATTGGCCACCGTTGCCGGCTTGCCGTCGATTGGCGTGGTGATCATCAGCCGCCCGCCCTTGTGGCTGTAGATCAGACGCCCCCGCGCGTCCGTTTCGCCCGGTTCGCCGCCCAGCGCCGCGAAGGTGGCGTCGTAGAAGCGCTTCGACCGATCGAGGTCGTTGCTGCCGATCATGATATGGGTGAACATGCTGGTCTCCGCAGGCAAGGGGCTCAATTATGCGATCCGCAACCGCCCCGCCTGCCGCAGGGTTCGGGTTTGTTACGGGCCGATCCGAGGCGTTGTCTTGTGGCAGGACTGGCGACGGTTGGGGTGTGGCGAAAACTCAGATCCCTGATCCGTCCAGTTCCGCCTCGTCTTCGCCCTCCCAGGCCGGCGGGCGGCTCATGGCGTCGGGATCGGCGCCCGGCAGGGGCATCCAGCATTTCAGCTCCGGTTCCGCATAGGCGATAATCGCGCCTGGCGTCGAATCCGAGGAGCGCCAGCCATCGCTGCCATACCGGTCGCCATTCGACCAGTAGACGAGATCGACGGCGCCAGGGCCTTGTTCGGTAGCCCGGATCGTCACCAGAATACGGCTGCCGTCCCTCGGCGCCGATTGCATGTTGCGCCAGCGGATGGTGTCTTCCATGGTGTTCTCCTCCCGTTGTGAAAGGAGTGTCGTCGCCGGTAGCGGGCTGGTCAACACTTATCGTGTCCGCAGACCGTCCGACATTTATGCGTGCCCTCGGATGATCACCCGTCCGCAGCGCGCTCAAGGCTCACGGCGTATTTCCCGAGACCGTCGTGTTGTTCGAGTCCGAGGTATAGACGCCCGAATTGCCCTGACCGACAATTTGGTTGTTTCGAACCGTCACATCGTCTGCGTAGGTGAGGCTGACGCCGGCACCTCCCGGCGAGGTAATGGTGTTATTCTCCGCAAGACCGCGATGGGAATAGATGCCGAAGGAGATCCCGGAAGAGCCGCTGAGATTGGTCGCCGTCAATGTATTGCCGCGGATGACCGCGTCGGTCGAGCGAACGAAATAGACCGCACTGGCGCTGGAGCCATTCGTCGTAACGAGGTTGTCGCTGATTGTATTGTTGGCGCCATAGCGCAGATTGATGCCCGCTGCGCCCCGCATCTGCGTCGTGATGTCGTTGCCGGAGATCGTCAGATTGCTGCTGTGGTCGACGAGGATCCCGAAGGCGATCGTTCCGACATACCAGTTGGCATCATTGGTCGTGTTGGTCTTGATCACGTTGTCGGAGATCACCGCGCCATCACTGGTGATCAGGTTGATGCCGCGCGACATGTAGCCATTGGTCGTCACCGTATTGCCGGAGATTTCGATGCCGCCGCTGTTGGTGATGTAGAAGCCGTTGGCCTGAACGCCATTGGTCGTGATCGTGTTGTCGGCCACGGTAAGGCCGGCGCTGTTGTTGATTGAAAACGCGTGGGCCGACCGCGCCTGCGCATCCGTGTCGACATAACTGCTGTCACCGTCGCCATTGGTCGTGACCCTGTTGCCCTTGATCAGGCCGCTGACGTTGTCTGCGCGAATGCCGAGCGCCTGGTTTAGGTTCTGCACGATCTCCATGTTCTGGATGTCGAGACCGGAACTTGACGAAAGGTCCAGCGCATTGCCGCCACTAGCCGTGACGGATCCGCCGTCGATGGTAAATCCGGCAACACCCGAGACCCGGATGCCGCCTGTCTGCGAGGTCA
Source organism: Hyphomicrobiales bacterium (assembly GCA_900473805.1). Classification (GTDB taxonomy): domain Bacteria; phylum Pseudomonadota; class Alphaproteobacteria; order Rhizobiales; family Rhizobiaceae; genus Allorhizobium. The sequence goes on from UCMS01000030.1 coordinate 7,441, forward strand.
CGTCCACGTCCTGAAGCACGGCGCCATTGGCCGCGTTCACGGCAACCGAGCCGCCGGCGGTCGAAAGGTTTTCCACGGCAACACCGCCCAGGAAACTGTCTTGCCCGAGCTGGACAAGCGTGCTGCTGGAGCCGCTGATACCGCCCGAACCGCCGCCGGCCGTCCAGTCCACCTCCGTACCGCTGCTCGCACCCCTGAGGCGCAGAACCGTTCCGCCGCCCAGCACCGTCTGTCCCGCATTCAGCGTAATGCCTGCCGCGGTCGAAACCGTTCCGTTGATCAGGATGACCCCACCGGTTCCGGCGGCATCGAGGGCCGCCTGCAAATCGCTGCCGGTCTGGGTCGCACCGTCGATCTGGGTGAAGGTCGTGACAGACGCACCGTTCCAGTCGCTGATGGCGGCCTCCGTCGTGGTCAGCGTCTCGTCCGTCGCCCGCGTTGCGTCGGCCGTGTTCGACACGATGTCGACATCGCGCACGATGGCATCGGTCATGCGTCGCTCCATCACGTCGCCTCTGTCGCGCGGTTCGGAGGGTGGCTGGAGTGGCACGCGCAGCCGCGCCTGGGCGATCCATTGATCGCCGCGCAGATCATCATGCTGGTAGACCACGCCCCCGGTCAGCTTGACGCCCGGCAGCCCGGCCAGGTCGTCCGCCACAAGTTCCAGCCGCGCCCGTGGCCCGGCGATCGGGTCGACGTCCGACCCGTCGAAATAATAGCCGCCGGCAAAGGCCCTGAGATCGAAGCCGGAGCCGGGTTCGAAGACCGGAAGCCGTACGCCCACTTCTGCATCGACACCAGCCAGCGCCTTCTCCACTTCGTAGCGCGTCGTGGTGGTCTGGACCGCCTGGTGCCGGATCGCCAGCGTCCCGCCGCTGACCACGGCATCGGAGACCCACGGACCCACCGACGTCGAGGTCCCCCCGCCCATGTAGACCTCGCTCGGCCCGACCGGGAGATACACGTTGGCGCGCAGATCGAACTGCTCGCTCAGCGCCTCGGCGCCCAGCGTCACCTGCTGAAACGTGTTGCCATAGGAGGAGCGGCGAAGGTCGAAATAGCCGTAGGCACCGATATTCCAGCCGGAAGGCAGCATCTGGCGCAGGCCGAGACCGAAGTTCCCTTCGGCGGCATCCTGGCTGTCGAACATGCCCCTGATATCGGCGAAGAACAGGGTGTCGCTATCCTGCGCGAGCGGCATGAAGAGGTTGGCGTCGCCGATTGCGCGCGCCGAGCTGACCTGTGCACCCGTCTCGATCCACGGGTCCCAGCGCTTGGCGAAAACATCTTCCGCCCACGCACCGGATCCGGTCGCCCATAGGGATGCCGAAGCCAGAAGCACCGCCGTCCGGCTTTTGTACAAGAGGGTAGTTGCGCGCGTCATGTTTGTTCGCCCCGGCGGGAAGATCGGCAAAGCCGTGCTGAGGGCATGACGTGTAGGAAAGAATGGAGCCACATCCAATGGTCCAACTTTGGGCCCAAAAGCGGCGAATATTACGTCTTTTCAAGGGAGCGTGTCGCGGAAGGCTCGCGACCATTGGCATTTGGAGGAGCAATCCGCAGCTGCAAAACGCGATGCAGCCGGTATCAATTTCGAATGTTGCGAAAGCAGATCGTGGAGCAGCAGGATCAGAGGATCACCGGCGCGCGAATTATGCTCTCATCCCGCCGCAACGCAACACAATTATCCAAACAAAACGTCACATAACGTGCCTTGTCGAATCCCTGTGCGCACCCTACCTTTCATTCATCGGCAACGTAACGAAAGGAAGGTGATCCAATGTCTAGTGAGATTTCGGTCTGCGTTTGTGACTTTGGAAAGGATGCGGTTTTGACGGGGCAGCCCTCGGCCTGATCCAGCCTTCCTCAGGATGGTTTTCCATCCGGGTCCGAACAAGGACTAAAACTCATGGGAGCCACCTTCGCGGGTGGCTCTTTTGATTCCGGGCGTTCGACAATCAGAAGCCGACCGCCCCGAAGCCCGGCACTTTCAGTGCTGGCCGGGCAAGATCGACGCCGGCCACGAGGCCGAGAAAATTCACCTCAAGCCCGCTGCGGGCGCCCACCGAAAAGCCGGCGAGACCGCCAAGGCTCACATGCAGGTCGCGCCCGTCGTCGTCCAGCGCGTAGAAGGTGCCGCTGCCAAGATAGTCCCGCCCAACCGCGTCCGGTGGCAGCACGGCGCCGAGTTCCGGCACCTCGCGCAGCACATGCGCGACAAAGGTGTTCGAGTTCGGCCCCGGATAAATCCGGTAGCCGCCGGGCTGGCCGTAAGGGTAGTCCTTGATCGTCGCCTCCACCGCCGGGATCAGCCGCTCGGCCCTCTCGCCTTTGATCTCTACGACCAGCCTGGGCGGGTTGGAATACCAGAAGGCGTCGGGGGCACGGTGGTTGCGGCGGATCGGCGAACCCCATCCCACCTTGTCGTAGCGTTGATAGGCGCCACCCTTCTCCTTGGTCACGATCCAGGCATGGCTGGCAATTGCGCCCTTCAGGCCCCCGGTCATGGCGGAGAATACGTAGATCGCCGCCTCCGGGCTGTTCTCGGCTGCCGGTAAGAGACCGGACGAGCTCCATTTGGCCGAACTCCAGCCTTGAGGATGCTCTCGCGTTGCCCAGAGCCCGGCGGAGACGAGCGTCGGCAACACGAACACGAGCAGGATGACGGCGGCGGCGCGCAGCAGAATTTTCAACCCCGACCTCGAACAGGATGATGATGCATGCTTTAAGAAGCAGCAGACAATATTGGCAATTTGAGGCAGGTCATGAACAATCCCGTCACGGTCGAGGTCACGCGCGGTCAACTCGTCGAGAGCCGCCATCGCGGTCTGGCTGTTGTCGTCGATGCGGAAGGGCAGGTCGTCTTTTCCGCCGGCGATATCGAGGCCGCGGTTTTCCCGCGCTCCGCCTGCAAGGCCATGCAGGCGCTGCCGCTGGTCGAAAGCGGCGCGGCGGATGCCTTCGGTTTCGGTGATCGCGAACTCGCTCTCGCCTGTTCGTCCCACTCCGGCGAACCGGAGCATGTCGCAACCGCCGCATCAATGTTGAAGGCTGCCGGTCGCGGCGAAGCCGATCTCGAATGTGGCGCCCACTGGTCCTTCGATCAGCAGACCATCATTGCCCAGGCCCGCACCCTCACGCATCCCACCGCCCTGCACAACAACTGCTCCGGCAAGCACTCCGGTTTCGTCTGCACCTGCGCCCATATGGGCGAAGACCCGAAGGGCTATTCGACCTACGACCATCCGCTGCAGCAGTCGATCCGCGCGATCATGGAGGACCTGACGGGCGCAGTCCTCGGCCCCGACAATTGCGGCACCGACGGCTGCTCCATCCCGACCTATGCCGTGCCCCTGAGAGGCCTGGCCCAGGGCTTCGCCAAGCTCGGCATGGGTCAGGGGCTCGCCCCCATCCGCGCCGCCGCGGCACGCCGGCTCATCGAAGCCTGCATGGCCGAGCCCTTCTACGTCGCCGGCACCAAGCGTTTCTGCACCAGGCTGATGCAGGTGGCACCGGGAAAAATCTTCGCCAAGACCGGCGCCGAGGGTGTCTTCTGCGCCGTGCTGCCGGAGAAGGGCCTCTCCTTTGCGGTCAAGGCGGAAGATGGCGCCACCCGCGCCGCCGAAGCCATGATCGCAGCCCTTCTGGCGCGCCACTTCGAGCGCGACAGCGCCGAGCAGGCCGCGCTGGTGCGGCTGTCGAGCTTTGGTATGCGCAACTGGAACGGCATCGAGGTCGGCCAGGTACGGGTGACGGACGTGCTCTTCGCCTGAGCGGTCCTCGAAGCGCAAGGCAAGGTTGCCGCGAACCCGTTTTGCCTCAATGGAGGTTTAACCCTTGTCGTGGTAGACTTGTCGCTCGACCCATCGCGCACAAACGACGAGGCCGCATTTCATGGATCTTTCGAGCAGGCAACCAGACCGAACGGCCGGGATCGCTGGTCGACGTCCGTGGCGGACCACCATCGAAGCGAACGGCCGCTCGCTCGAGCTCGTCTGCTTCGAAACGCTCGGCGAGCTTGCAGGGCTTGAAGCGGCCTGGCGGGCGCTGGAGAAGCGCTCACCCGATCCCTTCGGCTATTTCCAGAGCTTTGACTGGTGCATGACCTGGTGCCGCAGCTTTCTGACCAAAGAGAACGATGGCACAACTGTGCCCATGGTATACACGCTGTGGCAGGGCGCTGACTGCGTCATGCTCTGGCCGCTGATGAAGCGCCGCGCTGGCGGTTCGCTGACGGTGCTCCTGCCGCTCACAGCCCCGATGAACCAGTACACGACCGTGCTCTACGATGCCGCTTGCGTCGATCTTTCGCTGGCGCGGGCGGCTCTCGACGCGATCTGCCGCCACGGCGGTCAGGATGCGGTCTGCTTCGATCACGTGCCGCAGAACGGCCTGCTCGGACGCCTGCTCGCTGGACGGGGTTATACGCCTGGCACCGCGCAGCAGTCGTCGATCATGGATCTCACAGGCATTTCCGATTGGGACAGTCACCACCGGACTCTGCCGAAGAAACAGCGCCTCCAGCGCAACAGCCGCCGCAACCGTCTGGAGAAGCTGGGTCGCCTGGACTATCGGGTGCTCGTACCCGGCGAGGCCGACTATGACGCCTACCTGGCTCTCTGCCTCGCCCTGAAACAGGACTGGTTGCGAGACACCGGCCGCTTCGGTAGCGATGTCTTCGACCCGCGCTTTGCCGCCTTTCTGGCAGCACTCGGCCATGATCGAGGCGAGGAGGAAGGGCGCGTCTTCCTCCATGCCCTGTTGTTGGACGACACGCCGATCGCGCTGGAGATCGGCATGCGCTTCCGCCAGGACTATTATTGCTTCCTGGGCGCCATCGATCTGGCCCTGCAGAAACACTCCCCCGGCAAGGTCCAGATGGAAAGCGCCCAGCGCTGGGCGATCGAGACTGGAATCCGCCGCTTCGATTTCCTCAACGATCCCTCCACCTACAAATCGAGCTGGACCAACACCACGGAACCGCTCGTCACCTGCTATCTCCCGCTGACCAGTCTCGGTCACCTCTACTGCCGTCACTGGAAGCTTGGTCTGCGGCCGCGTCTGCGGGCCATCTTCCACGGGGTCGGGCCGGAAATCCGCAAGCACATGGTTTCCGCCATGCGCAGCATCAACCAGCTCATCGGGCGCAATGCCGGTCCCCTCAGTCTCGTGTTCTGTGCAATGCCATGATCGCGACGATCCGGCGAAGGGTCTTCGATCTCTGGCGTGACACCGGACTGCGCAGCGCGCTCGTCGGTATCGTCGTGCGCATCGCCGCCGCCTGTGTCGGGTTATGCCTGCAGATCGTGCTCGCCCGCGTCATGGCGCTGCCGGAATACGGGGTCTATGTGATCCTGTGGACCTGGGTCAGCGTCGTGGGTCAGGTTGGTGTTCTCGGCTTCTACGATTCCGCCGCGCGCTTCATTCCGCGCTATGGCCGGCGGGACAAACAGGCCCATCTTGCCGGCTTTCTCGCGACCGGTTTTTGGGCTGTCCTGCTCGGCTCCGGCCTGCTGGCAGTCGCGGCCATGGTCTTTCTCCTCGCTCTGCCCACCCTCGTGTCGCCGGATTTCCTGCTGCCGCTCGCGGTGCTCGCGCTCGGCTTTCCGGTGCTCTCGCTTGAAACCTACCTGACCGGAATCGCCCGTGGCTTTGGCTGGTATGCCCTCTCCACCGTTCCGGGCTTCATCCTGCGACCCGTGCTTGTCATGCTGGGGGTCGGCCTTGCCGTCTCCATGGGGTTCACGCTCGATGCGGTCACGGTTCTCTGCCTCGTGGTCCTCGCGTCGACCGCGATCCTCGTGCTTCAGGCCGGTCTTTTGCGCGCGCGCTTGCCAAAGACGAACCTCAGGTCAAGCGCAGCCGGACGGCGTCGCTTCTGGCTTGTGGTCTCGGTGCTCATGATGCCGGCCATGGCGGCGGAGGAACTCTTCGTCTGGATCGACGTGCTTCTCCTCGGCTTCCTTCTCCCGCCGGATCAGGCCTCTCTCTACTTCGCAGCCCAGCGGTCCCTGTCTCTGGCGGCCTTTGTCCAATATGGCTTCATGCTCGTCGCCGCCCGCGGCTTCTCGCTTTCGCTCGCTGCCGCCGACAGGGCAGGACTGCAGGCCAGCATTACCCGCTCCACCAACGCCACCTTCTGGCTGACGATTCCGTCGGTGGCGCTGACCATTGTTGCCGGTTATCCGCTGCTGCACCTGTTTGGTCCGGCCTTCGTCTCGGCCTATCCCTGCATCATTCTGCTCGGGCTCGCCCATGTCATTCGTGCAGCGACTGGCCAGGCGGCCGAACTGCTCGTCGTTCAGGGCCGTTATCGCCTGAGCCTTGTCATCGTCTCGCTCTCGGTCGTGATCTGCCTGCTGCTGATGCTCGTGCTCGTGCCTGTATTCGGCATCACCGGTGCCGCTGCCGCCATGGTCCTCGTCCAGACGATCCGGCTCGTCCTGGTGACGTGGCTCGTCCGGCAGCACACCGGCTACTGGGTGCTGGTGCGACCGTTTACGCGCATTCCGGCCATGGGCTGAACGGCGCCGGCCTCATGCCGGGATCAATTGCGCGCCGCAGGCGCGATAGGCATCGAGCGTCTGCTCCGGTGTATCGTCTGTCACGATCAGTCCCGTAACATCGCTCAAGGAGGCGATGACAAACGGAGAGATCCGGTCGAGCTTGTCCTGCGTCAGCGGACAATAGACCGCCCGACTGCGCTCCACGATCCGCCGCTTGATCGCGGCCTCCTCATGGTCGCCCGTCGACAGCCCATCGGTCGGATGGGCCGCCGTCGCCCCGAGGATGAACACATCCGGCCGGATCCGTTCGATGGCTGAAAGCGCCGTCGGCCCGACAGCGACCATCGAATGTCGATAGAGCCGCCCACCGATCAGCACGACCTCGATCGCTGAATGCCGCTCCAGTTCGGCGGCGATCGTCGGCGCATGGGTAACGATGGTGAGCGGCATATCGATCGGGATCTGGCGCACGATTTCCGCCGTCGTCGTACCGCCATCGAGAAAGACCACCTGTCCGGGCGAGATCAGCCGCACGGCGGCCGCCGCCAGCCGCCGCTTCTCGTCTGTCGCCAGTCCCCGGCGGGTGGACAGGTCGGGCAGGGGGGCAGCAACCGGCAGCGCGCCCCCATGCACCCGCTTCAGCAGACCCGCGGATGCCATGTCGCGCATGTCGCGCCTGATGGTGTCTTCCGACACCTCCCACAGCCGCGCCAGTTCTGCCGCCACTGCCCGCCCGTCGCGGGTGAGCACGTCGAGGATCAGCCGTCGTCTCTGTTCTGTCAGCATGGTTTCGCCCGTTTGTTCACGATATTGCGTGATAATATCGAAATAGATTCGACAATCCAGCAGAATCATGCGGATATGTGCATGTTTCCGCATCAAGCGAACGCAAAGGAAGAATGACATGTTGATTTTGATCGCCGGCCCCTACCGGTCCGGTACGGGCGATGACCCGGAAAAGATGGCCGCCAATCTGAAAGCGCTCGAAGCGCCGTCCTATGCCTTGTTCCAGGCGGGACACGTGCCGATGATCGGCGAATGGGTGGCGCTGCCGGTCTGGCATGCCGCCGGTGGCAAGGCGATCGGCGATGCGCTTTACGAGGAGATCTTCCACCCCGTTGCCGGCCGGCTGCTGCAGCTCTGCGACGGCGTGCTGCGCCTTCCCGGTGCCTCCAAAGGTGCCGACAACGACGTGCGCATCGCCACCGAACGCGGCATCCCGGTCTGGTACCGGCTGGAGGACGTGCCGGGTTGCAGCTGAGGCGCAGGCCGGCACCCGGTCGTGCATCTAAAGCGCCAAGGGCAGGCGGCCGAAGAAGCGTGGGTGAGCGCGACCGTCGCTCTCACTCCACCTCGTTGATCCGCTTCTCCCACATTGCCTTGAAGCCGGGCCGCGCCTGGACATGCGCAAGCCACGCGGCAAGCTTCGGATGGGCGTCGAACAGAGGCTGATAGGCCTGGGCGTAACGCACGATTTCCGCCAGGTTGATGTCGGCCACGGTGAAACGGCCGCCAACGGCATAGTCGTTGTGGGCAAAATGCTTCTCCAGAACGCCGAAGGGACGAGCGAGAATGCGGGCGATCACCTTGGCTTCCTGTTGGCCCGCCTCGGTCGACAGCCGCCCCTCGGCATTCGCCATCGAGATCTTCAGCGCGTCCGTCTCGATCGAGGTCGCGGCAAACAGCGACCATTGCAGCATCTGTGCTTCTTCCTGGAGATCGCGTGGGCCGATCGGTCCACCGTTCTTCTTGGCCACATAGAGCGTTTGGGCCAGCGACTCGTTGAGAACCAGCCCGTCATCCTCGATCGTCGGAATGCTGCCCATCGGATTGACGGCAAGGAATTCCGGCGACCGGGTGTTAAGACGTGCATCCGGGGCCATCGGATCCTTCAGTTTGTAGGCCTGGAGAACCGGCACCAGTTCGAAGGGCGTCCCCAGTTCCTCCATGAGCCAGAGAATGCGCGTGGCGCGCGACTTGTAGACGCCGTAGATCTTCAGCATGCAGCTCTCCCTCGAGTGATGTGCCGGAGGCTAGCGCGGAGCCATCGGCGGGAAAAGCCGTCTGGCCTGATCGGACCGATGAAATTTGCTGATCTTATGGGGCGATTGACAGCGCCCCCCGGTCGCGCGTATCTCTGCGGCTCTAGGGTCTGCAGTTCACCCAGGCGTCACCGCCCCGACGAGGGGAGCTAAACCTGCTTCTTCTTCTGATCGACGAAAGCTCGTTTTCCCGTGCCCCGTCGGAAGTCGGTGACCACCGGCCCTGTTGGTCCTTGATGACCGGGCACGACCAGGAGAATTGAGATGTCGAAGACGACACATGCCTTTTCTGCGCCCGATCTGTCGGCGCTGGCCAAAAACCTGAAGCGCGAACTGGAAGCCCGGACGCAATTGCCCGGCCATGTCGAGCTGTTGAACATGCTGACCCGCGCCGTCGGCTTTCGCAATTACCAGCATTTCAAGGCGAGCCGGGCCGCAGAAGACCGTCTGGCGAACCCGCCCGTGATCGAAGCGGAACCGGCTGTCGATTTCCGCCGCGTCGAGTTGACGGCGCGCTGCTTCGCCGGAACCGACCGGCTCATCCGCTGGCCGGGCAAGCTCAACCAGCAGCAACTGGCCCTCTGGGTCATGTGGTCTTATCTGCCGGCAAGCCAGGACCTGGTGGAGAAGGAGGTCAATGCTGTGCTGATGCGCCACAATGACTTCGGCGACCACGTTCTGCTCCGCCGGGAACTGGTCAATATGGGGCTCCTGACGCGCACGCGGGACTGCCGGCTGTACCGCCGCGTCGAGAAGCGTCCGCCGCCGGAAGCGCGGGCCCTGATCCGTTTGGTAACGTCGGGTCGAAGCGAGGTCCGGCACTGACGATCATGACCTCGCCGGGTGCGCGGTGCCGTGCCCGGCGGCCGGTTCGCAAGGCAACGGGAAGTCAGCCAGTCGCGCTCAGCGGCTGGTTCTCGTCGTCATCGGACAGCAGGCTGCTCCAGGACGGAATGTGATTGTCGATGCCAATCAGGGCCTCAACGGCATGCCGGTCCATCGGGCGGGCGAAGTAATAGCCCTGGCCGGCCTTGCAATCGAGCGAGAGAAGTTGTTCCGCCTGGCTGCGCTCTTCGATACCCTCGGCGACCACCCAGATCCCGAGACCTCTTGCGATTTCCAGCAGGCCCCGGGTGATGATGGCGCCGGCATGCGCTTCCGAAAGGCGCCGCACGAAGTATTTGTCGATCTTGATGATGTCGATGGGCACGGTGAGCAGCTGTGTCAGCGAGGCGAAGCCGGTGCCGAAATCGTCGAGCGCCACCTTGATGCCGGCATCCCGCATGGCATGGATCTCGTCCGCGACGACGGTACCCTTCTGGGAGAGGTAGACCGTCTCCGTCACCTCCGCCACGATCGTGGCCGGCGGCAGTCCATGGCGCGCAAAGGCATCGGTGATGCGCCGCGTCAGACCGCCGCGATGGAAATCGGCAGCCGTGAGGTTAAACCCGACGCGTGCCACATGCAGGCCCATCGACCGCCAGCGGCTGCAATCGGCGGCAATTCGTTCCAGCATGCGTTCGGTGATGTCGAGCCCGACATGGGCATCCTTCATCGCCTCGAGAAACTGGGCGGCCGGAATGATCTCGCCATCGCGCGTCGTCATGCGGCAGAGGGACTCAAAGCCCATGATGCGCCCGGTCGCCAGTTCTACGACCGGTTGATAATGCGCGTCGATCCGGTCCTCGCGCAGCGCCAGGCTAACCTCCTGCACCGAACGGAAGCGTTCGACGATCGCCGTGTCGAGCGCGCTATGATATTGCACATACTGCCCGCGTGCCCGGTCCTTGGCGTGGTAGAGCGCATAATCGGCGTTCTGCCGAACCTGATCGTGCGCTTCACCGGGCATCACCACGGCGCCGCCCAGCGTGGCGGCAGGGTAGATCAGGTGACCGTCGCAATCAGCCGGCTCCTTGATGCGAGCGATGATCTGCGCGGCGAGATCGCTCGGGCGGAGCGTGTCGATACAGGGAACGATGACGGCGAATTCGTCGCCGCCGAGGCGAAACGCCATGCCCTCCGGCGCGGTTTCCTTGATCCGGTGTCCCGCAACCCGGATCAGATCGTCGCCAGCGGCGTGGCCAAAGGTGTCGTTGACCATCTTGAGATTGTCGAGGTCGATGAGCACAAGGCTCCAGACCTGCGGTCGCTGTGCCACACGAACCAGCATCTCATTGAAGCGGCTGCGATTGGGTAGCCCGGTCAGAGCATCCGTTTCGGCAAGGCGCCGGCGCTCTGCGATCCGCTGGTCGCGTTCGATCGCGATGGCGGAGAGATGAACACAGGCGCGCACGATGTCCTGTTCGAGGTCCGACGGCCCGCGTGCGGTGCGGTAGTAGAAAGCAAAGGTCCCGAGCACCCTGTTTCCGGCGATGATCGGCGTCGACCAGCACGCCTTCAGTCCGAGCGGCAGGGCAAGACCCTTGAAGGCCTCCCAATAGGGATGGGTTTCGATGTCGTCGACCAGCACCGGCCGTCCGGTGAAGGCGGCTGTGCCGCAGGAACCGAGGCCCGGTCCGATTTCGATGCCATCGATCGCATCGGTATATTCGAGCGGGAGCGAGGGCCCGGCAAGGTGGCGCAGGCGGAAGTCGCCATCCAGCAGCAGGACGGACGACACCACATCATGCGCCTGCGCTTCCACTTCACGACAAAGATAATCGATTGTCTCCGCCAGCGACTGTCCGGTCGCAATCTTCTCGAGAATGGTGTTTTGCAACTGCAACAGCATGGCGACCATAAGGTTTGGACTGCCGCCATTAACGCGCATAACACTTAATCGTCACTTACGAAGATACTTCAATTCTAATACTGGTTTGCGCGGACTTAACGCGGAGCGGTAAAAATGCCCCGCTTTGAGCCACCCTGCGGTGGCCTTTCCCCTCCGTCGCGGCCAACGACACCACCTGCTGCCCAGGCGCTTGAGGCCGATCCGGGGCTTAGATCGTCCGGTTGTTCGAGATCGCCAGATGGGAGAAGCCGCCACCGCCCTCGATCAGTTCGCCGGTCGAGCGATCCGCCCAGCGATAGCCTAGGATCGCCCCCTCCTGAACGTCGTCGAGCACATTGCCGGTGATCACGGCGTTGCCGGACCCTTCCACAACGCTCACCCGCATGCCGACGCGTGCCTTGCGCACGATATTGCCGGAAACCGTCAGATTGCGAAGAAAGGGACCCCAACCGAGCATCATGCCGGCGGTCGCGGCGTCTTCGATGACATTGCCCGACACAATCGTATCCGCTTCCACGGAAATGCCGAAGCCGAAGCCACCGACCTCCTGGGGGTAGGGGCCCTTGTCGACGAGACGGCGGATCACATTGCCCGATACGGTGGCAAGCCGCCCGCCTTGGTCGAAGTTCACCACACAGATGCCGTTTGCCGCCCCGTCGATCATGTTGTCGGCGATCAATGCCCCTTCGAATGCGAACTCCGCATAGATCGCGGTCTCGCCGGAGCGAAAACACTGGTTGCCGGTGATCGAGACGTTCGAAGCGGAATTGGCGCGGATGGCGGAGAAGGCGCAATCCGACACGTGGTTGCCGGCAATGATCACATTGTCGGCGCGGAAAAGGTTGATGCCGTTGCCGTTCTGCCCGGTGCCGCCCTCGGCCGCTCCGATCCGCGCCACGCGATTGCCGGAGATGACCGTGCCATCCTCGCCCTTGGTCCAGCGATGGACGAGAATGCCGCCATTGCCGCAGTCGGCGATCTCGTTGTTGCGGATCGTGAAAGCCTCGCCCTCGATTGCCCAGATCGCGGCAAGGGCGGCTCCGCTCACAAGACAGTTTTCGATCCGCCCGCCGCATTGCGCGAGATGCAGCCCGTATTTGCGGCTGCCGGTCACCGCGCAATCCTCGATCACCACCGAGCCGACATTTCGAAACGCCAAAAGGCCTTCGGTGTAATCGGCAAGCCAGCGATTGGTGCCATCGAAGGTGATGCCGGAAAGGCTCACATGTTTGACGTCCTGTGCCGCAATGAGGTGCCCGTCGCCGCGATACGTGAGCCGCGTCAGGCCCGGAACCCCGGAGAGTCGCGTTCCCTCCCGCAGTTCCAGGTTCGAGACCTCATAGGTCCCCGCGGGCAGGAACACCGGTTGCCCCGCCTTCGCCGCCTTGTCGATCAAGGCCTGAAGCTTACGGCTCTGATCGTCCTCGGCGCCGGGAAGGATGCCGGCCTCCGCCGCATCGAAACCGCCTCTCAGTTCGGCCATAGCAAGCGTCTGGGCCTGTACCCCACGAAAAACGACGGGCGCCCCGGAAAGCAGGACACCGCTCAGACCTGCCAATATTTTACGCCGTGTCGGCATGCATATCCCTTTGCCCCGGGGCGAAGGATTTTCCGCGGGCCGGGAAACTCTGATGAAAAGCCGGTCGCCCAGCAAGCAGAGGCTTAAAACAGTGTTAACAGCTGCGGGGTCTGCGGCGTCGCCGCGTTGGCAGGCACTGCCCATCTTCGCCCATCGTCTAATGCCGAAGCCCCGGCGATTTGCGCCAGATCAAGGAATTCGCTGGCCGGGCGGCTATTCTCATCCTCGAAGGACGCCGGACAGCCAAGCCTGCACCGGAGCGTCCGGAGACATCTCGGAGGGTCGGATCATGCTACGTCTTGCTGCTGTTCTTTACATCCTGGTCGCCAGCGCGACGGGTGGCGCGGCGGTCATCGCGGTTCTGACACTCGACATGCGTCACGGCTGGCAGATCGCGGCGGCCTTTGCTGCGGGTCTCGTTATCGCGGTCCCGATCGCGGCGGTGCTTGCGCGCCGCATCTACAATGCCCTTCAGGGGCCAAAGGCGGTCTGACCGGCTTCTCTTCGGCGCGGGGTGCAAGACCGTTCCTGTCCTGGCGGAACGGGATCGGCGGTGGAAACCAGCCCCGTGACGACCGGCCGGCATTTTCTCGGGGGAGGAGATGCCGGCCGGGTCGTTTTTGTCAGGACCATACCGAGGTCGCAGTGCTCGACCATTGTTTCGTGCGCGCCGTCGCCCGCTCTGCGGGAGCCGCGCACCCTTGCAGCCGGAGACGCTTAAGCATGTCCCGCCGAAGCATGCTCGCGTCTGGCCGGACAATGCGGAGACCTCCTAAGCCTCGTCCCGTTCGAACCTGTCGTATTGCGCCTCGAGCCCTTCGGTGAACCGGAGGTAGAGCCGGGCGAAGCTGTCGATCTCGTCAGCGGTCCAGCCTGCGGTCGCCTCAAGGATCATCTCGCGTTTGATCGCCTCGATCTGGTCCAGCACGCCGCGGCCCGCATCGGTGATCCTCACCAGGCTGCGGCGTCCGTCCTGCTGCGAGGCCGCCCGTTCGAGCAGGCCCTGGCGCACGAGATCCGCGACGATGCGGCTGCCGCGCGATGGGTCGATCCGCATCTGCTCGGCAATCGCCCCCACGGTCGCCTCTTCCTGGCTGCCGATCCGCTTGATCACCCCGATTGCGTCGATATCGGAGAGTTCCAGGCCGGTCCCCATGCGCTTCAGCGCCATGCGGCCGATGAAGCGTCGGCCGATCAGGAGCCGCATCCGCGTCATCGCCTGGCCGACAAGACCGAGCGCGCTCCGGGACGAGGCCGCCAGGGGTGCCTGGATTGGGTTTTCGCCGGTGGAAGGTGAGGGACGTGTGTTCTGCATGGCCCCATATTAGCAGCTTCGGCCCCGGGGACAAGCAAAATCCATGCTTTCAGCAAATATATGCTATTGACATATAAATGCGGAAGGCACATTTTGCCGGCAGACAGGAGCCCCCGATCCATGGACAACCGCACCAATCCCCCATCCGCCGCCCCGCTTGCCGGCCCACACCCCCGGCTCGAGCCGCATCCCGCTACCGTCACACCCACATCGGCCACCGCCGGGGAGGGGCCGCTGGTCACCGATCCCCGGCTCCGCCTTTTCGTCTACCTGCTCCTGATGTCGGCCATGTTCATGGCAACCCTCGACAACCAGATCGTCTCCACGGCGCTGCCCACCATCGTCGGCGAATTCGGAGATCTCGAACGCTTCGGCTGGGTCGGTTCCGCCTATCTGCTGACGACCAGTGCCGTCATGCCGCTCTACGGCAAGCTGGGCGATCTCTTCGGCCGCAAATACGTCATCATGGCCGCCATCGCCATCTTCACCCTCGGTTCCCTGGTCTGCGGCCTCGCCGTCTCGATGAACACGCTGATCGCCGCCCGTGTGCTGCAGGCGCTGGGCGGTGGCGGCATCATGGTCTCGATCTTCTCGATCAATGCCGATCTCTTCGAGCCACGCGAACGCGCCCGCTACCAGAGTTATGCCAGCCTCGTCTTGATGATCTCAGGCGCCATCGGCCCGGTTCTTGGCGGCACGCTGTCGGATCTCTTCGGCTGGCGCTCGATCTTTCTCGTCAATCTGCCCATCGGCATCGCCGTCCTGATCGGTCTCGCGGTCCTGTTGCCCTATCGCAAGCCGCATCGGAAGCCCAAGATCGACTATGCCGGTGCCATCCTGCTTGCCGGTGCCGTCGCCTCGGTCGTCTTCTGGGCCGATACCCCGCAGATCTTCGGCTCGCTCATCGCCCCGCAAAGCCTCGGCGTGATCGCCTTCGGTGCACTCTGCGCCATTGGCTGGGTGCTGGTCGAACGCCGCGCGCCGGAGCCGGTCGTGCCGCTGTCGCTCTTTTCCAAGCCGACGATCAACCTGCTGCTGATCATCTCCCTCGTCTCGGGCGCGATTGGCATCGGCTCCGTCAATTACATCGCGCTCTTCCTGCAGACCACGACTGGCCTGTCGCCGTCCATGGCCGGTCTGCTCTTCATCGCCACGACCGGCGGCATCGCCGTGGGCTCGCTGGCGTCCGGTCGCCTGATTGCGAAATCCGGCCGCTACAAGCCGTTCAGCATTGCCTCGACCGCTCTCGGCGTGGTGAGCCTTGGCATGTTCTCGTTTATCCATGCAGGAACCCCCGTGATCCTGATTGGTCTGGTCATGCTGCTGCAGGGCATCGGCGTCGGCATTGGCCAGCAGGTCCCCGTCATCGGCGTGCAGAATGCTGCCTCCAAATCCGATGTCGGGGCCGCGACCGGCACGGTGACGCTCAGCCGCATGGGAGGTGCTGCCATCGCGATTTCGATCTACGGCGCGATCATCGGCACAAGCCTGTCCAATGTCGCGATCCAACTGCCGGATGGACAGGACTTCCGCAACCTGACGCCGGAAATCCTGTCGACCCTGCCGGACGCCACGCGCGCGCTCGTCGCCAATGCCTATTCCGACGCCTTCGTGCCGCTCTTCCTCGCCGCCTCCGGCATGATGGTCATCGGATTGATCGCAGCACTGCTCCTGCCGAATGTCCGCCTGCCGACGGCGGGAGAGAAAAAGGCCTGACGTTCAGGAAGCGCCCAACGCAAAAGGCCCCCGCTCGGTCACGAGCGGGGGCCTTTTGCCATGGGGGTGGATGACCAAGCGTTAGGCTGCGCGGCGGCTCGCAGCCATGCCGGCCTTGTGAACCTTGAAGCGCGAGATCAGCGCCTTCAGATGCGCCGTCTCGTCGGCCAGACGGTTGGTGCTGGCCGCAGCCTCTTCCACCATCGCGGCGTTCTGCTGGGTCATCTGGTCCATCTGGTTCACCGCCGTGCTGATTTCATGCAACCCGGTCGACTGTTCCTGGGCCGCGGTCGCAATCGAAGTGACCTGGCCGGCAATGCCGATGACCCGCGTCTGGATCTCGCGCAGCGCGTCGCCCGTCGTGGTGACGAGGCGAACGCCGGTCTGCACTTCTTCGCCAGACTTGTTGATCAGCGCCTTGATGTCCTTGGCCGCCGTTGCAGACCGCTGGGCAAGTTCACGCACTTCCTGGGCAACGACCGCAAAACCCTTGCCGGCTTCACCGGCACGTGCCGCTTCGACACCGGCGTTGAGCGCCAGAAGGTTGGTCTGGAAGGCGATCTCGTCGATCACGTTGATGATCTGCGTGATCTCGTTCGAGGCCTGTTCGATCCGGGCCATGGCGGCGGTTGCATCTTCCACAACGCCCGAGGAGCGCTCGGCGAACTGGCGGGCATCGGCCACCATGCGGCTCGATTCCTGCGCCCGTTCGGTCGAAGTCTTCACGGCAACCGTGATTTCTTCCAGCGCCGAGGAGGTTTCCTCCAGCGAGGCGGCCTGCGTTTCGGTGCGCTTGGAGAGATCGTTCGAGGCATCGCGGATTTCGTCCGCCCCGCCGTTGATCGCATCCGACGACTGGCGAACCTCTTCCATCAGGCGGCGCAGCGTGGCCATGGTTTCGTTCACATTGCTCTGCAGCTCGGCGAACACGCCCTGATACTGGCCTTCCATGCTTTCGGTGAGGTCGCCCTGCGACAGGGCATTGATCACCCGGCCGGTCTCGGCGATGCCCGTGTCGACCGACTCCACCAGCGTGTTGACGTTGGTGGCGAAGGCGTCGAGATCCGGATTGTCGTAACGCTTGGTGATCCGGCGCGAGAAGTCGCCCGCGACGGCGGCATTGACCACGGTCGCGATGTTCGACTGCAGGTCGGCATTCTTTTCCTGCAGCGCCGCTTCCTGGGCTGCCAGCTGGCGGATCTTGATCGCATTCTGCTTGAAGATGTCGACAGCCTTTGCCATCAGGCCGATTTCGCTCCGGTGATCGAGGCCGGGGATCTCGGTATCCAGCTTGTTGTCAGCAAGCGCGCCCATGGCATTGGTGATCGCGCCGATCGGTCCGGTAATGCCGCGAGCGATGACGAAGGCGATGGTGCTGGCAAGGATCAGACCCAGAGCGCCGAGCACGATCCCGGTCGTCACGCCATTTTCCATGGTGGCCTGGATTTCCGGACCGAGCGTATCCTGGGTCTTCTTGAACTCGGCCTTCATCTGCTCGAGGGCCGTGGAAAGGCTCTCGCCGGTGGGATTCATCGTGTTGTCGATAAGATCGTTGCGGCTGGCAATGACATCATCGATCTTGTCCAGAGCGCCATAATAGGTGTCAAACTTCGCGATCAGAGCGTTGATTGCATTACGGTCCGCGTCGGACTTCACCGAGGAGGCAGCGTGGTCCAGGGCGGCTTCTGCGGCCTTCGACGTTTTCAGCGCTTCATCGTGGATCGCCGGGTCGTTTTTCAGCAGATACTTGTTGGTCCCCAGCCGCATGGTCGCGACGGCGTATCGTGCATCCGCCACGATGTCTGCGGTTGCTAAATCGCCACTCTTTTCGAGCGCTGCACCAACCTCACCCAGCTTGTCGGCCATTTCCGGCCCGATCACGTTGAGTGTGTCGTCGACGAGGCTGTCACGCTGAGCCTGAAGGTCGACGACCTGCCCGAAGGCTGTTCTGTAGGTGTCGACCAGCGGCAGAAGTGCCGCTACGGAGGTTTTCATAGCCGGATCGGTTGACAGCGCTGACAAGGCGTCGACGGAAGCTTTCGTCGTGTCGAGATCCGACGACACTTCCTTTGCCAGTTCGGCAGAAGGAGCCGCGCGATACTTGCGAAAGGAGAGGCGTGCTTCCAGCATCGCGGATTGAACGGTGCTTGCGCCGTTCGTCAGCTTCGCCGCGCCCCGGTAGTCACCGAACATCGCCTTGTTGGTCATGTTGGCATAGATCCCGCTTCCTGCCACAACGCAGAGCACCGAAAGGACCACACCAAATCCGCCAAATATCTTATGGCCAATTTTCACATTATTGAGCATCGTCAAACGTACCCCCAGGTTGAGTCGATGCTAAAATTTCATATTTCACGGCTAAGATTTGCTTAAAATTTGAAGGTTTGACGCCGGAAAAGCTGGATCTTTTTTGGGTCTCAGCCGGTTTTGTCTACCTATGGGCGAACTCGACTGCGAAAAATCACACTGCGAAAACTGGTAGTCGCAGGCATACAATGGTGCCGCGCCCGGAGCGCGAATGTGGATCGTCGATCGTCACAGAGCCTCCATGCGCCTCCACCAGCGTTCGCACGATCGAAAGGCCGAGCCCCGCTCCTCCCGTCTGCCGTGCACGGGACGGTTCCCCCCGGGCGAAGGGTTCCATCAGTTCGAGACTTCGACCGGGCTCCATGCCGGGTCCCTCGTCGGTAACCGCGATCACCGCCCACGTGCCGTCCACAGACAGGCCGACCTCTGCGCGCTCGCCGTATTTCACCGCATTGTCGACGAGATTGCCGACCATTCGCCGCAGCGCCAGCCGGTCCGCGAGCACCGTCACTTCGCCAGACGGCAGAGAAAGAAGCGTAACCGGCAATCCGCTGCGCTGCATGTCGCCCACGTCGCCCTTCAGGAACTCCACAAGGTCGATCAGTTCCTCGTCGAGGCTTCCCTGCGCACTGCGCGCGCTGAGCAGCGCGTCATCGAGCAGCCGTATCATGTCCTCGATGTCGCGGATGGCCCTTTCCCGATCGCGCGCCTCGGGGATCGCCTCGACCCGCAGCCGAAGCCGCGTCGCAAAGGAGCGGACGTCGTGCTGCACGCCGGAAATGAGAGCAAGCCGCGTCTTCATCAGAGCCTGCAGCCGATCCTGTAGCCGCCCGAAGGCCAGGATCAGCCGGCGCACATCCGGGTTGCGGCCTGCCGTCGGAGGAAGCGGGACGGGTGGCCCGCCCGGATCCATGCGGTCCGCTGCCCTGGCCAGCGTGACCAGCGGCCGGATCTCCCTTTGCACGAGAACCAGCACCACCAGCGCCAGCACGGTGCCGAGAAGGCCCGCGCCCAGCCCGACGGGCAGTCCGTAGAGCGTCAGTCCCGGCGGCATCCGCCCCTCCGCCGTCAGGATCGTGCCGTCGGCGAGCCGAATATCGAAGGAAAGCGGCAGAGGATCGCGTCGGAAGACCTTCAGAAGCCGCGGCCGGTTGTCTGGCAGGTCGGCGATGCGGATTGAGACAAGGTCCGGCCCCAAGGCTTGGCGATAGGCGGCGAGGTCGGCGCGTGCGGTCACGTCGCGGCCTTCGCCCGCCGGTGCATCCGTCTGCGCGGCCGGGTGCAGCGAGAGTGCCAGTTGCGGTCCTCCGGCGGCGGCCAGCACCATGTCACGCGCGGAAGGCTCTGCCCGTGACAGCAGCGTCACCAGCGCCGCAAGTCGCTCCGGCGTCGGGTTCGGGCTGCTCTCCGCATTGCCGCGATAGGAAATGGCGAGCACGACCAGCCAGAGGACGAGAAGCGCGCTGACGCCGATCGCGACCAATCGGGCGGAAAGGCCAAGCCGTTCCATCAGGGCACCTGCCGCACCGTGGCCGTCATCAGATAGCCGCCATTGCGCACGGTGGTGATGAGCCGGCTCTCCGGATCGAGCGTCTCCAGCTTGCGCCTCAGCCGCGAGACCAGGATGTCCACGGTCCGGTCGAGCGGATCCGACTGTCGGCCATGGGTGTAGTCGAGGATCTGGTCGCGCGACAGCACCCGGCGCGGATGCTCGACGAAACAGGCGAGCAGGTCGAATTCGGCGCTTGTCAGCCCCGCCGGCTGGTCCTCGAAGGTGACGATGCGCGCATCAAGGTCGAGGATGAAACGGTCGAACGCAAAGCGCCGGACTTTCGTCTGCTGCAGCACGCGGTTCAGTCCGGCCCGCCGGATCAGTGCCCGCACCCGCGCCAGGAGTTCCCGTGGCCCGAAAGGCTTGCTCAGATAATCGTCCGCCCCGAGTTCCAGCCCGACCACCCGGTCCGTCTCGTCGCTCTTTGCAGTCAGCATCAGGATCGGAACCGCCGAGGTCGCGCGCAGCCGCCGGCAGATGGATAGCCCGTCTTCTCCCGGCAGCATCAGATCGAGAATGACGAGGTCCGGCAGGCCGCGGGTGAGAGAGGCATCCATGGCTTGGCCGTTCTCGGCCGGGATCACGGTAAAACCCTCACGTGCCAACAGGGCGCCGACGAGTTCGCGGATGTCAGGGTCGTCATCGACGAGCAGAATGGAGGCGGCGGGGTGCGACATGGGCAAAGCATGCTGGCGCCTCCGGCTGAAATCAAGCCACGACGCCGCCTTGATACAAAATGCTACATTCGGTTCATCGGCGGGAAAAATACCGCCCGCATTCTCATCCTCGACGACGCGGCGCTGATACCCCACCGCCCCGCACCCTGCGCCCCCGCCGCGTCGTTCACCTGCAACGAGGACTGATTCCATGACCAAGACCGCTCTTCTGCTTTCCGCCCTGATGAGCCTCGCTTTCGTCTCCGAAGCCGCAGCCTGGAGCCGCAACCGCACTGTCACCACGCCTCACGGCTCCTCGCATTTCAGCGCCTCCGGCAATTGCAGTGGTGGCGTCTGCACGCGCAGTGCCGTGCGCACCGGGCCCAACGGCGCAAGCCTCAATGCCAACACGACGGTAACCTGCGACCCAAACCGCCAGAACTGCACCCGCACCAAGATCTACAGCGGCTCCAACGGCGGATCCGCCACCGTCACGGGCAGCGTTCACCGCTGATGCTGCCCCGGCCGGACGGCTCTCTCCCCAAGTTTGCCGTCCGGTCTCTCTGTTCCCATTCTCTGGAGACCCCGATGCCGTCATTCATCCCCGCCGCCCTCTTGTTTCTCGCCGCCACGGCCGCGTCCGCAACTGCCCAACAGGCGCTGACCCTCACGCCCGAGGGCCGCGCCAAGCTGATGGAGGCCGCCCGCCTTTGTCGCCCGGATATCGAACGCTTCTGCGCGAATGTGAAACGCGGCGAGGGGCGCATCTTCCTGTGCCTCTCGGATCACCGCGCAGACCTGAAGCCCGAATGCCGCACGACGCTCGAGGCTGCACGCCAGCCCTGATCCCGGTTCTGACAGCACCCCGACATAAGCTTCGCGCCAGCCGCGCCTGACAGGGTGCGGCCAACGACTTCCATGTGATCGGGTGCAGCATGTCCAAGCTTTCCAGCTCTTCTTCAGCGCGGCCGCAGTCTTCGATGGCGCGACGTGCTCTGGCGCTCGGTCTTGGCACGGCGCTGACGGCGTCGCTGTCTGGCTGCATTCTGGTGCAGGATACCAGCCGCATGAACATCGACGTCTTCCAGGACGAGGTGGCCCCTGTCTGGTACGATCCGGCCCGCACCCCGCCAGCTGCCGATCAGACCGCACCGCGCAAGCGCGACCTCTATCAGACCCAGTTTCACCAGACCTATGGACTGCCGGTCTCCAACCCGCTGCACAGGGTCATGTATGGCGTGATGTCGGACGACGGCCACACGCTGCCGGCGATCCCGCTTGATCGTGTCAATGCGAGCATGCTGCGCAGTGAGGTTTCCTACGAGACGGCGGAAGCGCCGGGCACCATCGTCGTCGATACCAAGGCGCACTACCTCTATCTGGTCAAACCGGGCGGCAAGGCGATCCGCTATGGTGTCGGTCTCGGCAAGGCCGGTTTTGCCTGGTCGGGCAGGGGCGTCATCCAGCGCAAGCAGAAATGGCCGCACTGGACGCCGTCGGACGAGATGGTCGAGCGTCAGCCGGGTTTGAAGACCGTCTCCGCCGAGCGCGGCGGCCTTGTTGCCGGTCTGAACAATCCCCTTGGCGCGCGCGCGCTCTATATCTACCAGGACGGCAAGGACACGCTCTACCGCGTCCACGGAACGCCCGACTGGCAGTCGGTCGGCAAGGCCACGTCCTCGGGCTGTGTGCGCATGTTCAACCAGGATGTCATCGATCTCTTCGACCGCGTGCCGGACCGCACGCCGATTGTTGTCATTTAGCGACACTCATTTGCGACCTTCCCCTCTCTCCAAAACGTGAAGGGGGCAGGCGGTTGCGTTAACGGCTCCTTTCCTGTTTGCATCGCACCATCGCGGAACAAAGCGTCGCCCCCGGCGTCTTATGTCCGCCGCTTTGCCACAGGAAATCTTTGACCCCATGTCCCCCGCACATCCCCTGACGCGCCGTTCCCTGTTGTCCCTGACGGGTCTCGGCGCCGCGAGCCTGCTCGCCAGCTGCTCCACATCCAGACCGCTCCCGCCTGGTGTCCGCCTTGATGGCCCGGTCATTCCGGCAGCCCCCGCAGGCCGCACCCCCGAACTCGATGCCATGTATGGCGAGATCTATGACGGCGGTTATGTCATTCCGGCGGTTCCCTATTGGAAGATCCCGTCGCGATTCTACCGCCAGCAGGTCATCGACCCCACGGGTGAGGCCCCCGGCACCGTCGTCGTCGACACCCCCGGCCGCTTCCTCTATCTGGTCGAGCCGGGTGGCACGGCCATGCGCTACGGCGTTGGCATCGGCCGAGAAGGTTTCGCCTGGGGCGGCGCCGGCGTTATCCAGTGGCGGCAGAAGTGGCCGAAATGGACCCCGCCGGATGAAATGATCGCCCGTCAGCCGGAACTCGAGCAGTATTCCTCGCGCAATGGCGGCATGCCGCCGGGCCTGATGAACCCGCTCGGCGCCCGCGCGCTCTACATTTTCCAGAACGGCCAGGACACGCTCTACCGCCTGCACGGCAATCCGGAATGGAACTCGATCGGCAAGGCCGTCTCGTCAGGCTGCGTGCGCCTGCTGAACCACGACATCATCGATCTCTACGAACGCGTGCCGACCAAGGCGAAGATCGTCGTCCGGCAGTAGTCGGTGACTGTCCCGCACACGGCCTCTCGCCGGTGATGGATGGATATCTCAAGGCCCTGCCGTCGCCGGCAGGGCCTTTGTCATGTCTGGCGATCGGCAATGCGGCTGCGTGCTGTCTGGACATGCTCGCGGATTTCGTCCCGGTCCATGGCAATGCAGGTGCAGGCCTCGCCAGCCTGGGCCAGTGCCTCGACCTGCGCGGCGAGCGCCACGCGCTCGGCCTCGATGCGGACGGAACCGGCAAGATCGGCGAGCCGGATCGCCATGCGCGTGAGGATCGCCGGATGACCCGCGCCGGCCTGACGGATGGGCCGAAGTCCGGCATCCATCAAGCGCCGGAGATCGGTCCGGCTGACGATCACTCGCAGCGTGTCCTCCTCGTCGTGATAGTCGGTCGGCTGTACAGCCCTGCCGATCTGGCTTTCGATGATGGCGCTGATCCGGTCGATGACTGCAAGGGCCGTGAACGGATCGTTGATCCCCGGCGAAAGCGCCCGGACCGCAATTTCCGTCAGTTGCCGGATGCCGAATTCGAGATCCTGCGCCGGTGTCCGTTCGGACCCGATGGTGAAGGCCGAACGCATGGCCTTCAGGATGTCCTCCTCCGGTGCCTCGGCCGCGAAGACGCTGACGTGTTCACCCTTCGCCAGCAGATATTGTCCCGCCCGCACATGCACCGCGATGCGGAGATCGTGGCGAACCGCAAGGTCGAGCAGTCCGTCGTAGTCAACCACTTGTACATACCCGACTGTCCCAAGCGAAATCGCGTGCGCGGGACCCGAAAATCGGGCGAGGGGCGGCTCGTGTTTTGGCCAATCCCTCGGTGGTAGGACGCTATCCATCGTCTCCAGCATGTCGCTGTAGAGGGCGTTCACCATGTTGTCGGCAATGATCGAGCGCGCGACTTTATGCACGTAGAACAGAAGGGCCAACAGGCACAGCACGGTGAGCACGCTGCCGGTGGTGATCGCCAGATGCGGTACCCCTTCGGCCCCGAGCGTATCAGTGACGCTGCGCAGAACCAGGATCAAGTAGAGGATCGTGCCGATGAAGAGGCCGAGCACCGTCTGGATCTGCCGGTCGGCCATGAAGCGCGAGATCAGCCGTGGCCCAAGCTGGTTTGCCGCGAGCGTCAGGATCACAAAGGTGACGGATATGACCAGCGAGGTCATGGTCATCAGGCCGGAGAGGAGACTGTTCAGCAATTGCCGCCCCGTCTCGGCATCGCCGTTATAGAGCCACCACAGCTTTCCCTCGCCGGGGGAGGCGAGGCGGTTGCCGTAGAGGATCAGGATCACCGCCAGGAGGGCGGATCCGGCGGTGAGGATCAGCGGCATAAGCCATAGCTTGCCCTTCATCAGGGCGAGGAAATTGCGGGTCTTGTCCATTGTTCCACAACGCGCCAGTCCGGCAATCGATCCGGCTGCGGAGAGAGAGGGGGCAAGCGTCGCGCAGCCTCATTTTGAACGACAGCGAAACGGACTGAAGGAACTTGCCGCACCCGCATTCATCGTCGCGATCGTCAGACCATTGGCGATCTCGATGTCCTTGTCGGTCTGCGGACAGGCGTCGACGGCGGCAAGGCATCCGCTGTCAATGAATTCGGTATTGCGCTCGAGAAACGATGCCGACACACCTTCGCGTCCGACATGTTCGACGATCTCGGTGAAAGCCTGCCGGTAGACCTCGCACTTTTCGACCTGCCAGGCCGAACGCGTGGACGGTGTCTCCCCGGCCTCGTCTTCCGCCCAGGCCGCCGTGACCGCCACAAGGCCCAACGCCAGCGCCACCGCCAGCCGGACGGCCCGGCCGATGCTGCCGTTCACCGGGTCACTGCCGCCGCTCATCGCGCCACCTCGGCCGCAATCGCCCGTCCGATCTCCGCAATGGCCGCGTCCCGCTCAGCCAGGGAAGCGTCCGTTTCCGTGAGATAGATCGCGGCGATCACCGGCTTGCGCTGCGGCGGCCACATCACGGCGACGATCCCACGCGTTCCGTGTCCGCCGGCGCCTGTGCGGTCAGCGATCCGCCAGTCCTGCGGAACACCCGCCCGCAACAGCCTGTCGGCCACTTCATTGGCTTCCATCCATCCGGTGAGCTGGCGGCGCGCATCGGCGCTCAGGGCGTCACCCAGCACCAGGTCACCGATGCTCTGCGCCATGGATTCGGGCGTCGTCGTGTCGCGCGGATCGCCCGGCTTCGCTTCGTTGACCATGGGCTCCGTGCGGTCGAGCCGCGTGACCGTGTCGCCGATGGAGCGCAGGAAGGATGTCACCCGCTTCGGCCCGCCCAAGGCGGCGAGAGCGAGGTTCGCGGCCGTGTTGTCGCTGGTGCGCAAGGTCACGGCGCAGAGCTCGGCCGCCGTCATCTGCGAACCGACCCTTTGACCGGTCACGGGGGAATAGTCCTGCAGATCCTGCTTCTCAATGGTCATCGACCTTGATTGCACTGTCTCGCCCGCATCAAGAAGAGCCGCACAGGCCAGCGCCTTGAATGTACTGGCCATCGAGAAGCGCTCGCGGGAACGGTGCTGCCACTGGCGGCCCGTCTCGGTATCCACCACCATAAGCCCCAGTCGCGCGCCGAGCTTTGCCTCGATCCCTAGCGCGGCGGCCGTGACAGGGTCCTCGGCGGAGCGTGCAGCAAGGGGCTGCACCAGGGCTGTCACCGCCGCGAGGACAAGGGCGACGGTCAGGGAAAATCGCGGGCGAGGGGGCGGCGGCGTCATCGGCAATCTCCAGGCTGTGAGCCTGATCCCATGCACCGCAAAGCCGACGCAGAGCAGGCGAGATTGTGACCGTCCACAGTCTCGTGCAGGCCCGGCGCTCGGAACCTTACGGTGCGTCGATCACCTCAAGCTGCATCTTCAGCCGCTTCAGGCTATCGCGCAGGGTCTCGATCTCGGAGATGTCGCAGCCGGTCTGGCCGCCGATGGCGCGCAGCACGTCGACCGCCCGCGCTTTCAGCGCACGGCCTTCTGCAGTCAGCGTGATGAAGACCTGGCGTTCGTCGGCCTCGTCCCGCCGGCGCGAAACATAGCCGATCTGCTCCAGCCGTTTGAGGAGCGGAGAGAGTGTGCCCGAATCCAGCCCGACCTTTTCCCCGAGCCCCTTCACCGGCAGGTCATCCTGCTCCCAGAGCGCCATCATCACCACATATTGCGGATAGGTGAGACCAAGCGGCGAAAGCAGCGGCTTGTAGGCACGGGTAAAGGCATGCGCTGCGCCGTAAAGCGCAAAACAGAGTTGTTTGTCGAGCCTGAGCTCTTTTTCCAGGTCCAGATCACTGGTCATGGTAAGGTCACTTCCAGACGATAGAGTGCTGACGACAATGGCGAAAAGCCTTCCGATATGCAATGCGCAAAAATAAATTGCGCACAATCCAATTGTGGACTATATAAGTAACCATCGCCTCGCAAACAAGGAGAACATCGAAATGGCAATCCTGTACACCGCACATGCCCATGCCACTGGCGGCCGCTCCGGCCACGGCGTCACCGACAACGGCGTTCTCGACGTCACGCTGACCACCCCGAAGGAACTCGGCGGCGACGGCGCGACCGGCACCAATCCCGAGCAGCTGTTTGCGGTCGGTTATTCCGCCTGCTTCCTGGGCGCGCTCAAGTTCGTCGCCGGCAAAGAAAAGGTGAAAATCCCGGAAGACGCCAAGGTTCATGCCGATGTCGGCATCGGCCCGCGCGAAGACGGCACCGGCTTCGGCATTGAAGTGAAGCTCACCGTCGAAGTCCCGGGCCTTGACCGCGAGACCGTTGAGCGCCTCGCAGCGGCAGCCCATATCGTCTGCCCCTACAGCCACGCCATGCGCACCTCGACCGAAGTGCCGGTCTCGGTCCGCTAAGCCTCAGCGCAAACGCAAAGACATGATCTACCGCGAAAGGCCGGCCACTGTGCCGGCCTTTTTGCGTCGGGAAACGTCAGCGGCGGGGCGTCCGGTCCGCCCACGGATTGATGGCCATGCGCCTCAATACATCGAGCTCTGATACGCCTGCTCCAGGCCCTCGTCGAGCTTGCGCATCTCGTCTGCATCCTCCGGCGCTCCGCTCGTTTCGTCGAGAATGAACTTCATCAGCGACGGCAGTTCCCGGCGGTCCTGCCGTGCAGCCGGGTCCCAAAGCTGCGAGCGACGAAAGGCCTTGGCGCAATGCAGAAAGACCTCGTCGATATGAACCACGATCGCAAGCTTGGGCAGCTTTCCGTTTATTGCCATACGCGTCAGGAGCGCAGGCTCTGTGCTGAGCGTCGCGCGACCGTTCAGCCTGAGCGTGTCGTCGAAGCCGGGAATGACGAACAGCAGTCCGACCGAAGGATTGGCAACGATGTTGGAAAGCGTGTCGAGCCGGTTGTTTCCCGGCCGGTCGGGAATGGCGATGGTTCGCGCATCAAGGATTTCGACGAACCCCGGCGGGTCGCCGCGCGGGCTGACATCGGCCTTGCCCTCCGGGCTTTGTGTGCCGATGCAAACGAACGGCGAGCGGCGGATAAATGCCTCTGAATGCACGCCGAGCCGGTTCTGGCACTTGGTGACCGCCAACGCATGCGTCGGTTCGAACAGCGCCCTGAGCCGGGCCTCATCCCCGATGGCGTGATCCGGATGCACCTGATAACCCTCTGCCATGCGACCGCTCCCCCCTTGCTATTCCTGAGGTACGTACCTCATGTTCAGCATTAACACGCCTGTGCCTCTGCATCAACCTCACGTGAGGCAGGGTTGGAAGATCTGCCGCAGAGGTATATAGTTGCATCATGCAACAAAAGGACATTGTATGTCGATCTCAACCGTCCTGATCGATGACATCCGCGCAGAATCGCGAAAACTTGTGCGCGCCCTCGGCTTAATGGGCGGCGCCCTTGCCGGCACCGACCTGCCGCCATCCTCCGTGCATGCCCTGATCGAGATCGAATCGCAGCCGGGCCTCACGGCTGCCGCGCTCTGCGATCTGCTGCGTCTCGACAAGTCCAGTGTCAGCCGGCTGTTGCGCAAACTCGTGCTCTCGGGCGATCTGCGCGAAACCCCGGATCTCGCAGATGGCCGCAGCAAGCGGTTGGTATTGACGGAGGAGGGCAGCCGCCGCGTCGCAGCAATCCACGCCTTCGCGCGCGCCCAGGTGGCCGGCGCTCTCGACCGACTGGATCCGCAGCATCATCGCACCGTGCTCGATGGTCTGTCGTTCTACGCACAGGCGCTGGCACCGGGGCAGGGCGACGCCGATCACCGCGTCGAGATCGTTGCCGGCTATCGTCCGGGTTTGATCGCTGGGGTCACCGGTCTGCACATCGACTACTACGCCCGCACCGCCGGCTTCGGCCGGTCGTTCGAGGCAGTCGTGGCCGGCGGCCTCTCGGATTTCTGCAACCGGCTCGAACATCCGCACAACGAAATCTGGACCGTCACGCGCGCCGACCGCATTCTTGGTTCGATTGCCATCGACGGCCAGGATCTCGGGTCCGGGTTGGCGCATCTCCGCTGGTTCATTCTCGACGACTGCCTCCGCGGCACCGGCTTTGGCCGCCGCTTGCTGGCTCAGGCGCTCGCCTTCGTCGATAGGTGCGGCTTCGGAGAAACGCATCTCTGGACCTTCGACGGACTGAGCGCCGCCCGCCATCTCTACGAAGCGCATGGTTTCCGCCTCGCGGAGGAGCGTCACGGCGCGCAATGGGGCAGCGAGGTTCTGGAGCAAAGGTTTGTCAGGCTGGGGGCAGGGACGCCTTCGACAGCCTAGACCTGTTGCTTCGGGGGCTTCGGCAGCGGGGGCGGATCGCCGTCTGCCGTAGGTCGCGCTGACGACTTTCATCGTCAACGGGGCGCGGTTGCGGGGCGATCGAGCGCCCCCGTTACCCCCGATCCGCCGCAGCGAAATGCGCCATCTGGTCGGCATGCGCCTTTTGGAACGCAGGTCGCGCCACGGCACGGGCGACATAGGCCCGGCAGGCGGGGTGGTCGGCGAGGCCACCCAGACGATCCACGAGCCTCAGCACATCCGCCATGGCAATGTCAGCTACGGAGAACGACCCGGCCAGCCAGGCGCCGGGGCTGAGAACCGCCTCCATCCGCGAAAGCCGCGCCGTCAAAAATCCGGTGATCGAGGATGGGATGCCTCCTTCCGGCGGCGAAAACGTCAGGATCGACCACGGCAGGCTTGCCGCCTCGACGGAATTGAGCGCCGCAAACAACCACGCGGTCACCTTCGCCCGATCCGCCGGGGCGCTCGGCATCAACCGGTCGCTCTTCGTGCCGAGATGATGCAGGATGGCACCGCTCTCGAAGATCGATATGCCGTCGTCAAAGAGCCAGGGGACTTGTGCGAAGGGCTGGTGCGCGAGGTGTTGCGCATCGCGGTCGCGAAACGGGGTACTGGCCACTGTGTAGGGCAGACCGGCTTCCTCCAGCGCCCAGCGGACCCTGAGGTCACGCACATAGCCGCGCGGCAGGTCCGGGACCCAGTCGTAAGTCGTCAGGGTGATCGCTGTCATGAGATCCTCTCTGGGCGCATCGCCCGGTTTCCTTGCGTCTCTCCCGTGCTGCCAGGCGGCGGGCGGTCAGGCACTCACCTCCAGCAGTCCGAGGCGCAGTACCTGCGGATCCCCTGTCATGCCCGCTTCTATCTCGCCATGGACGTGTTTCCAGATCGGCACGGCACTCGACAAGGCGGCAGCACCCGCAGCCGTCAGGCTCAGCCTCTTGCCCCGCTTGTCCTTCGGATCCGGTTCCGCCGTCACCCATCCTCGGGCGGCAAGCGGCTTCAGCGCGGCGGTCAAGGTGGTGCGATCCATGGCCAGAAGCCTGGCAACAGGGCCCATGCTCGGCGGTTCCGGCCGGTTCAGTGCCATCATCAGGGAAAACTGCTGGTTCGTCAGGCCGGTGGGCTTCAGGGCCGCGTCGAAGCGGCGCGCCAGCGCCCGCGCCGCCCGCTGGGCATGCAGGCACAGGCACGTATCGCGCACGTGAAGGGTGGTGGAGTAGGGAATCAGTGGCCCATTTGACATGGGGTAAATATGTTGATATCAACCTATATGTCAAGAGGAGGATCAGAAAAATGGAATATTCCGTTGTTTCGCGGGAGGAGTGGCTCGAGGCCCGCAAGGCCTTACTGGCAAAGGAGAAGGAACTCACCCGCCAGCGTGATCGCGTCAATGCCGAGCGCCTGGCGCTCCCCTGGGTGCGGGTGGAGAAGGAGTATCGCTTCCGGTCTCCGCAGGGCGAAGTCTCGCTTGCCGATCTCTTCGATGGCCGCAGCCAGCTGATGATCAACCATTTCATGTTCCATCCCGACTGGGACGCCGGCTGCGAGGGCTGCTCCTTTTTCGCCGATCATATCGACGGCATGCTGCCACATCTGAACAATCACGACGTCACCTTCGTCACCGTGTCCCGCGCGCCGCTTGAGAAGATCGAAGCCTATAAGCGCCGGATGAACTGGCACTTCCCCTGGGTTTCGTCCGCAGGCAGCGATTTCAACTATGACTTCCACGTCTCCTTCACGAAAGAGCAGCTCGCCTCTGGTTCGGTGAACTACAATTTCCGCCAGACCCCGAGCGAACAGGCCTTCGACGAGCTTCCCGGCCTGTCGGCCTTCTACCGCAACGACAAGGGCGAGATCTTTCACACCTATTCCCAATATGCGCGTGGCGGCGAGGAGGCGCTCGGCACCCTGATGATCCTCGACCACGCGCCGCTTGGACGCAACGAGACCGGCACCTTGAGTTTCGTCAAGCGCAAGGACGAATATGCACCAAAGGCCGCGGAAAAATCCGGTTGCTGCCACTAACGTAGGGAGGACAAACCATGGAATTTCCGAAGCCTACGGAGCATCATCGCGTGCTCGATCGTCTCGTCGGCGAATGGCTTTATATCACCTCGACGGGCATGGAGGGCTATGATCCAGAGGATCCCCTCAAGCGCTGGACCGAGACGGTCCGCTCCGTCGGCGGCCTCTGGGTCGTCGCCGAAGGGCAGGGGGGCATGGGGGACGACACGGCCACCATGATCATGACCCTCGGTTACGACCCGCGCCTTGGCCACTACGTCGGCAGCTGGATCGGCTCGATGATGGACAAGTTCTGGGTCTACAAGGGCTGGCTGGAGGACGACGGCCAGACCCTCGTTCTGGAGGCCGAAGGCCCGAGCATGCAGGATCCGTCCCGCACCGAGCTTTACCGCGATGTCATCCACTTCATCGATGATGACAGGAGAACGTTCTCCGGCAGCGTCCGCCAGCCGGACGGCACGTTCAAGACCTTCATGAGCAGCGAAGCAAAACGCATCGGCTGATGCCCGGCAGGATGAAACGAGAGGGACTGCATATGCATGGCACATTCATCTGGCATGAACTGATGACACCCGATCCGGCTGCGGCCAAGGCCTTTTATGGCCCGCTGCTCGGCTGGGAGCCGACCGACATGGAGATGCCGGGCTTCACCTACACCACCTTTGCCGTTCCGGGCTTCCCCTCCGGTGTGGCGGGCATGATGGAACTGACATCCGAAATGGCTGCGGGAGGCCTGCCACCCAATTGGACCGGTTACATCGCCGTCGATGACGTCGACCAGACGGCTGCCCAATACGAAGCCGAAGGCGGCGCGATCCACCGCGCACCGGAGGATATCCCCGGCATCGGACGTTTCGCCGTGGTCGCCGATCCCCAGGGCGCGGTCGTCTGCATCATGACACCGCAAATGCCGGATGGCGAAACCGGCAGCTGGCCGACCCCCGGCAGCACCGGAACCGTCGGCTGGAACGAGCTGATGGCCGGTGACTGGGAAAAAGTCTGGGACTTCTACGCCGCCCGCTTCGGCTGGGAAAAGGACATGGCCGTCGACATGGATGCCTTGGGCATCTATCAGACCTTCAAGCTGGGGGACCGCGGCATCGGCGGCATGATGACCAAACGCCCGGAAATGCCCATGCCCTATTGGGGCTTCTATTTCATCGTGCCGGCCATCGATGCGGCGATCGAAAAGATGAAGTCGCTCGGTGGTGAACTCCTGATGGGTCCGCATCAGGTCCCCGGCGGCTCCTGGATCGCCGCCTGCCAGGACACTCAGGGTGCCTATTTCAACCTGACCTCCGCCACGCGGTAACGCGCATCATCAGGCCTTGCCGATCACGCAACCGTGGTCGGTAGCCTTGATCCACGACATCTCCTGCGCGCGTAAGGGGAACGTGTTTCCCACGACACCGGGCAGGATATCTCTATGCTTCTACGCCGCCACGTCCTCGCCATTGCCGCCCTGGCGCTCGCCACTCGGGCGCACGCGGCCACGAGTCCCTGGAGCGCCTTGCGCGACGGGCAGGCGATGGTCCTTCTCCGTCATGCCTCGGCGCCTGGAGCCGGGGATCCGCCAGGCTTCCGCCTGGGCGCCTGTGACACGCAACGAAACCTGTCGGAGGAAGGCCGGGCGCAAGCGCGCCGGATCGGCGATCTGTTTCGGCAAAACGGTGTCACTGCGGCGCGGATCTATTCCAGCCAGTGGTGTCGATGTCTCGATACCGCGACCGGGCTGGCGCTGGGACAAGTGATGGAGCAGCCCTTGCTCAACTCCTTTTTCGGCGCCCCGGAAGACGGTCGCGAGCAGACGATGCAACTGCGCGACTGGCTGACCAGTCTGCCGACCACGGCGCCGTTGGTGCTCGTCACCCACCAGGTGAACGTGACCGGCCTGACCGCGGTCGTCCCGCAAAGTGGCGAACTGGTCTTCGTGTCGCTCGATTCGGCCGGGGGCGTAACAGTCATCGGCAGAGAGTCCACGACTTGAAGATCAAGTGAGGTGGGGCCGCGCAGAAGCAACAGCGCAGAGCGCGCGGCAATGCAGCGTTGGGGCAGCGTTGGGTCGGCCGGCATGGATCGGAGGTGCGCGACGGCCTCCGTCGCATGGTCAGGCTTGGATACCCTTGGCGAAGCGCTCATCCGCGCTTGACGGCAGCCTTCTTCACGGCGCGCTTCTTCGGCGCCGGGGCGTTCTCGGCTTCGAGTGCCTCGCGCTCCATTCTAAGAGCCCGGAGCGCTTCGGTCTTCTTTTCGCGCGCCACGGCTTCAGCCTCGATCAGCGAACGGGCGACGCTGTCGGTTGTCGCGGCCTTGTCCTGCGGCGAAACCTTCTCGGGCTTGAAAAACGTATCTTTGGTGGCGGTCATGTCCTGTTCTTCCTGCAGCCGTGTGCATAGCGGCCATCCGGCGATGGCATGCCCCGACAAGACGGATCAGGGGCGGGAATGACCCGCGCGCCCGAGGGCGCACGGATGAATTGGAAAGCTTAACGAGCGCCGCCGCGCATGACGGCCTTCTTCGGGGCCGGCAGCAGGCCTTCGCGCTGCATCTTCTTGCGCGCCAGCTTGCGCTGACGGCGAACGGCTTCCGCCTTTTCGCGAACGCGCTTTTCCGACGGCTTTTCGAATGCGCTGCGCGCCTTCATTTCGCGGAACAGGCCTTCGCGCTGCATCTTCTTCTTCAGCACGCGGAGTGCCTGGTCGACATTGTTGTCACGAACGAGAACTTGCACGATCGTTTCCTTTCCGGGCTTGGGGCCCGATTTATCTCGAGTTTCGGAGGAGGGGTACGAAAGGCAAACGCGCCAGGCCCCGGCGAAGATCCCGAAAAAATCGGGAGGAATGGGCTGCTCGACGACCTTCAGCGAGGCCATCGACAAAACAAAAAAGGTCGGGCAACACCCGACCTTTCCTCGTCACTCAACCCCGACCACCGACTGAAAGACGGTTCCAGAGACGAGCGACAAATCCTTAAGCTGCGCGCAGGTTGTCGGCCGAGCTCTTGCCCGAACGCTTGTCCTGAACCAGATCGTAAGAGATCTTCTGGCCTTCGACCAGATCGCGCATGCCGGCGCGCTGAACTGCGGAGATGTGGACGAACACGTCGGCAGAGCCTTCATCCGGCTGGATGAAACCAAAACCCTTGGTGCTGTTGAACCACTTGACGGTACCTGTGTTCATAACGATTTCCTTTCAATCGTTGGGCTTGCCGGCGAGACATTCGACCGGCGGTATATCGACGTTGAAGGAAATCTGGCGTGCGCTTGAGGCGCGTAGACAAAGTCACTCGCAATCTTCGATGCCAGCAATATAGGGACTAAGCCCCGTGGTGACAAGCGGAAATCCGCCACCGGCCGGTTCTCCGATCCGGCAGTCACGGAAAGGGTGCAGCCAATCGGCCGGTTATCAGGGCTTTACCGTTGATACGCCAGCACAATGAGCCTGCCGCGCAAAGTCGGTTGCGCCCATGATATGCGCCTCACCCGCAGGTTTCTGCGAGATATGTCTTTTCTTCACCTTATCGCGATAACTTTGCAAATACTGTGAGTCTCTACAAAAAGAGTACGACGATTCTTCACACACACCTGCTATGAAGCCGCCTGCGCACGCGTCTGGAGGCCGAAGGGCCGCAGGCGGCTGCGCTGGACCATCTCTCACCAACGGGCACATCCGATGAACAAGTTTCTTGCCACAACGGCAATCATCCTCCTGACGGCCGGCACCTCGCTCGCCGGCACCTTTACCTTCCCTTCGGACGAGCCGGCCGCCACCGTCGAAATCCCGGATGACTGGCAGCCGACCGAGACCGATTACGGCGTCGAAGGCAACTCGCCCGACAACGGCACCTACATCTCCTTCGACGTCGCCGGCGCCGAAGACATGGAGAAGGTCATCAGCGACGTCTTCGCGTTTCTCGAAGAAAACGGCGTGACCCCGGACCCGGCCAGCCAGACCGAAGCGAAGGGTGAGCAGAACGGCATGCCCTACGAGACCCTGTCCTGGAAGGGCACGGACAAGGAAGGTCCGGTCACCATCGGCGTGGGCATCGTAACCCTCTCGCCCGAGAAGATCGCGATCGTCACCTACTGGGCCTCGGCCGAGACCGAAGAAAAGAACATCCCGGAAGTCAACAAGATCCTGTCCTCGATCAAGCCCGCCGGCTGATCGACAGGTATTTGCACGTGGCGAAGGCGACGTGCAGTGTGTTGTGACCAATCTGCTCGCCCCGCGTCGTCGACGCGGGGCGTTTGCGTCTCAGGCGGCGGTCGACAGAACCGGCGCCGTAAAGGCATAACCGCGGCCATAGATCATCTTGACGGGCAGCGCCCGCCCGCAATCCGTCTGCACCTTGCGCCGGAGCCGGCTGACGATCGAATCGAGATGGCGGCTGTCCCAGTGCTGGATGGGCCTTGCGATCTGCCGCACGAGCTCGTCGCGCGAAATCGGTTCTCCCGCATGTCTCAACACCAGGTCCAGAAAGGCGAATTCCGTCGCCGTCAGGCGGGTGGCGCGTCCTCCGGGCGCGGTGAGCCGCCAGTCCTGGCGGTCCAGCGCCCAGGCGTCTTGCCGCTCTGGTGGTTCGGCGCCTTGGCCCGGTGCTGCCGAGAGCCGGCGGGCAAGGCTGAGAACCGCCGCCTCGATCTCCCGCAGCGTTGCCTGCTTCATCAGATAGATGTCGGCGCCGGCTTCGAAACCCCGAATCCGGTCCTCGGGCTCTGCGAGCGCCGTCAGCATGATAATGCCGAAATCACCAGTCCGACGTATTTCCTCCGCCAGCTCGAACCCGTCCGCATCCGGCAACCCCACATCGAGGATGACGATCCGCGGCGGATCTGTCGCGACGGCATTCCGAAAGGCTGCCCCATTGCCGACGCCGCGCGCCTGCAGTCCCTTCAGGGTGAGGTAGTCGACGAGATCGGCACGCAGCGATGGCTCGTCTTCCACGACGAGAATGGAAATCATGACGAAACCTCAATGAGAGCAGGAGAGCGGGTGAGGGGAACGGCTACCTCGGCGATCGTGCCGCCGCCGTCGCGGTCGTGCAGCGTGATTGTGCCGCCGTGATAGCCCACCAGCTTGCGGGCGCTGTAGAGGCCGATGCCGACACCGGCCGTATCGGTCGTGTTGGCACCGCGATAGAAGCGCTGGCCGATCTTTCGGCTGTCAGAGACGGCGATGCCGACACCCTTGTCGAGAATACGAAAAACGAGTTGGCCGTCGGCAATCTCCACCGTGAGGCTGACAGCCTCCTCTGGGTTCGAATACTTGAGCCCGTTGTCGATGAGGTTGATCAGAACCGTCGCCATCATGGCCCGATCGAGAGGAGCCGCGATGGCGTCCTCAGCGCGCTGGAAGATGAGTCGGCCCGATTGCTGGGCGGTGACGAAGTGCCGTCGCACATCCTCCAGCAGGGCCTCGAGCGAAGTTGCCTCGATCTCCGGTCCGATGGTCTGATGCCGTTCCGTGATCAGGAAGCGGTCGATCAGCCCGAAAAGGCCGCCCGCGGCGGACCGGATGTTCGCCAGCCGGTCGTGGATCGATGGCGGCACCTGTTCGAGGGTCAGGGAAATCATTTCGGCGGAGCGGCTGATCACGGCGAGCGGTGTCCGCAGCTCATGACTGACCAGCCGGACGAACTGGTACTGCTCCTCGCGCAGCGCGGTTTCGGTCTTGAGGCGCTCGGAAAGTTCGTCCTGCAGGCGCCGTCGCTCCGCGACTTCCGCTTCCAGCGCCTCGACGGAGGCGGTGAGCGAATGGGCGTATTGCATCACCAGCGCCACCAGCATGAACAGATTGAGCAGGCTGAAGAACAGGCCCCACTCGAGGAACATCCAAGCCTGGAGCGGATCGTCGAGCAATTGTGTCTGCATCGGCGTCTTGAAGAACTGGGCGCCGCTGCGAATGAACAGCACGATGATGTGGATCGCCATAACGGTGAGGATCGTTATCCGCAGCAACTTTGGCTGAAGGCTGTCCTGCGCCACAGCGCGTGAAATGACGGCCAGCACGACCAACGCCACGAGATTGACGGTATGCACGCGGATCGCGACATTCTCCGGCGTCGTTTCGAAGGCATAGACGAAGCCTGCAATGGTGATGCCGATGCAGGCCATCAGCACCGGCAGGCTGAGGCGTCTGTGAATGAGCTCCAGATAACCCGCCCCGAGCAGCATGACGCCGATCAGGACCAGCGTGTTATCCGTCAGAAGATGCAGCGCGCTTGGAGCCGGTCCACGCATCCCGATCCTGAGGAAACCCAAGGCGCCTGAAAGCGATCCGAAGACGATCAGCTTCGGCCCCGCAAGCCGCGGCCGCAGCATGGTGAGAATCGTCCAGATGGCGGCATTGAGGACCTTCGCGGCAACGACACTGGCAAGAGCCGTAACCGGATCGAGAATGGGCAGCATGATGAACAAGTAAATCGGGCGGGAAAACGCAGTATTGCGTGCGAACGATTAGCTTTGCTCGTCTCAATTTGCTGTGCTCTCCATCACAACTGCTTGCGGGAAATGGCCGTCGCCAGAATTGGACAGAATTGATCCGAATTGGTTTGTGGCGAACGGAATGGCCATCCTCCAAGAACCGTTCGACGGCGCGGTCTGCGTCAGAAGAACTGCTTCAGAGGATCATCATGAAACCCCTTTCGCACAATCGCGGCCTGGCGCCCCGCCGCCGGATCCGCACCGGCCTCCTGTTCGCCTCGACGGCCATGACACTCGTCGTTGCCGGTCCGGCAGCAGCCATCGACGTCAACGGGACCGTCACCCACAGCACCGACTTCAACTATGGCGGCCAGATCCTGGTCGGCAATGGTGCAACGGGCACGATGATCGTCGAGGATGGCGCCGACGTGCTGAACACGATGGCGCTTGTCGGTGCAAGCAGCAGCATGACCTCGCCGGCGGGTGAGGTGATCGTCCGAGGCGGTGGCTCTTCCTGGCAGAGCACGTCGGACGTGGTAATTGGCCATCTCAGCGATGGGCGACTGCAGGTGCTTGACGGCGCCCACACCTTCGTGACCGGCAACCTCACTGCGGGCGGATTTCAGGGGCAGGGCACGGTCATCGTCGATGATCAGTCCAGATTGGAAGTCATCGGCGGCGATCTCGCCGTCGGCTCCAATCAGTATGGCACGCTCACCCTTTCCGGCAGCTCGACCCTGAGCGTCGACAGTGGAAACGGCGATATCGTTCTCGGCAGCGGATCATCCGGCGGCGAGCTCAAGATCGGCGCCGGTGGCGGGACCGTGCTCGCCAATGTCATCCGGTTCGACAATTCGACCGCGGACCTGACCTTCGATCATGGCCTTGCCTCCTACGCCTTTGATACCACGCTGTCGGGTGATGGTGACATCATTGTCCAGAGCGGCACGACCCTTCTTCAGAGCGATGCCTCGGCCTTTACCGGCCAGACCTATGTCTATGGCGGTACGCTGCTCCTCGACGGCATCTCCATGGGTGGCATGGCCTATCTGGCCGGTGGCGTGCTCGGCGGCTCCGGCTCGATTGCCGGGGTAACCTACGTGACCTCTGGCTCGACCCTTGCACCAGGAAGTGCAGCCGGCATCGGCCAGCTCGATTCGAACGGCAGCGTTACTTTCTACACCGGCTCGAATTTCGAGGTCCATGTCGACAGCAGCGGCAATGCCGACAAGCTCATCTCGGGCAGCAGCATCGATCTTCAAACCGGCGTGACGCTTAACGTGCTGGCACAGAACGGCACCGATGACGGCTCCACCTACAACCCGTCGACCACCTATACCATCCTCGACAGCCGCTCCGGTCTCACGGGCACCTTCGACACCGTCAACGAGAACTTCGCCTATCTGGACGCAAACGTCACCTACGACGCCAACAGCGCCTATCTGACACTGACCCGCTGTGCCAGCTGCGGCTCCTTCGCCTCGCTGGCCAACACGCCAAACCAGTCGGCGGTTGCCGGTGCCATCGAAAGCCAGGGATCGGGCGCCCTCTACAGCGCCATCCTTGCTTTGCCAATTGGAGAGCCCGGTGCAGCCTTCGAACAGCTCTCTGGTGCCGCACACGCCTCCATCGAGACCGGCTACCTCGACCGCAGCCGCCTGACCCGCGACGTGATCTCCAACCGTCTGCGGGATGCCTTTGACGGTGTCGGCGCAGCTGCGAAGGGCGAGCGCATCGCCGCCTATGACAAGGCACCGCAGCAGCTTCTGCCGCGTGAAACGGAGCCGAACGGCATCTGGATGAGCGGTTTTGGCGCCTGGGGCCGGTATGACGGGGAGGGCACCGGCTCGAACTTCGATGTCGATGGCGGCGGCGTCCTCTTCGGTGGCGACCGCGAGCTCGAAAACGGTTGGCGCCTCGGTGTTGCCGGCGGCTATTCGCGGGAAAGCTTTGGCGCCGACGGCGTCTCGGCCAGCGGCTCCGCTGACAGCTACCATCTCGCCGCCTATGCGGGTCGCAAGGCCGGGCCGTTCGGCCTGAAATTCGGCGCCGCCTATGGCTGGTCGGCAATCGAGACCGAGCGCAATGTCGCCTTCACCGGCTTCACCGATACCTTGACCGTCGACTACAATGCCCGCACCGCCCAGGTCTTCGCCGAAACCTCCTGGCGCATCGACCACGACCTCTGGCATTTCGAGCCCTTTGCCGGTCTCGCCTATGTCCATGTCGACCGCGACGGCTTCACCGAGAAGGGCGGTGTCGCAGCGCTGATCGCCGATGCCCATTCGGCTGGCCAGTGGCAATCGACGCTCGGCGTCAAGGTCGATCGCGACATCGCGGTCAATGGCGCACTCGGCAAGGTGAAGGGTTCACTCGGCTGGCGTCATGCCTTCGGCGACATGGCCACAGAGGCAAGCTACGGCTTTGCCACCGGCGACACCTTCTCCGTCGCGTCCGCCGCCATGGCGCGTGATACAGCTCTCGTCGGCGCCGGCGTCGAGTTTGAACTCGGCAAGGCCTCGACCGTCTCGTTCACCTATACCGGCCAGTTTGGTGCGGAAGGCTCCGAGCATCTGGTTTCCGGCAATCTCGGTCTGCGCTTCTGAGCCTCTGACCGTTGAGTTCACCTCGGTCTTCGGACCGGGGTTGGGGGTCGCCAATCACCCCGGCGGCCCCCTTTGGTATTTTCCCGGCGACCTGGGTGATCCCAGGTCGACCAAATGCCGCAGCCAAACATGGTTTGGAGTTCCATGGCGACAAGGCTGCAGCGACCTGCTAGGAGGGCGCACCCGTTCATGTTTGGACGGGCCGATTTCTCCCGTCACGAAAGCCAGCCGACCATGACCATTGCTGCGGGCCTCTCCCTCGGAAGCCCCATGCCGCGCGCCGCGATGCCGGACGCGTCAAACCGTTTCTCCGTCCTGCCCGTTCACAGAGAGCCGACGGAGGCCCGTCCATGAGCGCCGCCATCGACTACCGCAATGACGTCTCCGTCGTCGACGAAACACCCGATGCCAAAACCTGGCTGAAGATCGTCAATGCCTATCGAAAGCCGCGCCTCGCGCGCAGCACTTTCGAACTTGCCGTCACCATCGTGCCCTTCGTGCTGCTCTGGGTTGGCGCGCTCGTGAGCTATCATTTCGCCTTCTGGCCGGGTCTCGTGCTCGTCGTGCCAGCTGCGGCCTTCCTGCTGCGCCTCTTCATCATTCAGCATGATTGCGGCCACGGCGCCTTCTTCGCCCGCCGCAGCGTCGACGACTGGACCGGCCGCATTCTGGGCGTGCTGACCTTCACCCCTTACGACTACTGGCGCCGCGCCCATGCCGAACACCACGCCACCGCCGGCAATCTCGATGAACGCGGCGTCGGCGACATCACCACGCTGACGGTCGCCGAATACAAGGCGCTGTCTGCCTGGGGCCGCTTCGGCTATCGCCTCTATCGCCACCCGATCATCCTCTTCGGCGTCGGCCCCGCCTGGGTCTTCCTCTTGAAGCAGCGCCTGCCGATCGGCATGATGAAGGAGGGCGCTCTGCCCTGGGTCTCGACCATGGCGACCAATCTCGGCATGGCGCTCTTCGCCGCCCTGATGATCTGGGCCGTCGGCCTCTGGCCCTTTCTCGTCGTGCATCTGCCGATCGTGCTCTTGGCCGGTGCCGCCGGTATCTGGCTCTTCTATGTCCAGCACCAGTTCGAGGACACCCACTGGTCGGCTCCGCCGGAATGGCAGTTCCAGCATGCTGCCCTGCACGGCGCATCCCATTACGACTTGCCCTGGGGCCTGCGCTGGCTGACCGGCCATATCGGCGTGCACCATGTGCATCACTTGTCGAGCAAGATCCCCTTCTATCGTCTGCCGGAGGTCCTGCGCGACCATCCGGAGCTGAAGACCATCAGCCGCATCACGCTGAAGGAAAGCCTCGCCTGCGTGAAACTCGTCCTCTGGGACGAAAAGCTCGGGCGTCTCGTGTCCTTCCGGGAGGTAAATCGGCTGACGGTGGTTGCCTGATCCAGGTCCGGATCCTTCCGCCCTGCAAAATGACTGACAGCAATGGGCCCGCTGCACTCACCTGTGCAGCGGGCATTCTCTGCCATTTCAGGTCAGGCCCGTAGGTGT
This sequence comes from Hyphomicrobiales bacterium, assembly GCA_900473805.1. Classification (GTDB taxonomy): domain Bacteria; phylum Pseudomonadota; class Alphaproteobacteria; order Rhizobiales; family Rhizobiaceae; genus Allorhizobium. Next base: position 48,797 of record UCMS01000030.1, read on the forward strand.
GACGGCCGCGGCCCCATTCACCTGCCACCCCGCAATCCACAGCCGCCTGAGCGCATCGCCCTCGCCACGAAACCCCTGTCCCGTCGGCGCGCAGGTGAGCGTCCGGTCGATGCGGAAATTGCGGATCGCCTGGCGCAGTTCGCACCAGCCGACCATCACCGCCGCCTCGGAATAATAAATCAGCGCAATCGGCCGGATGGTTCTTTGGGTCACCTTGGCCTGCTCGTCGCGATAGTTGATCGCGAGTTTCTCCTCGTCGCGGATCGCCCGGCGCACCAGACCGAGATCGACGGCGTCTGCCGTGGGGATCGCGCTTCCCCACGCATGCAGCGCCCGCGACGATAGAGCCTGGCGGAGCGGCGCGGGAAGCGCCGCCGCGATCTTGTCGAGCACCCGCGTCGATGCCGCGCCAAGCTCCCGGTCGCCGGTGCGTTTGTTGAGCGCCATGCCGAGCACGATCGCTTCGGTCTCCTCGGCCGAAAACATCAGCGGTGGCAGGTGGAAGCCGGGGCGCAGGATATAGCCGATGCCGCGCTCGCCCTCGATCGGCACTCGCATCGCCTGGAGAGCCGCGATGTCCCGGTAGATCGAACGCTCGCTCACCTCCAGCCGCTCGGCCATCTGCTGCGCGGTTATCGGGTGGCTTGAGAGCCTCAGGATCTGGATGATCTCGAACAGCCGGGAGGCCTTTCGCATGCGGTCACCTCGTCACTCCTGACACACCTTTGTCAGTTGGCCTCCTCTATAGCACGGCCCAACACGCTGAAAAACCGGCGCGAAATGCGATTGATGGCTCACCACACACGACAGGCAACTGACATGACCTATACCGAAAATCTCTGGCTCTTCACCCTGCTTCTCACCGGCATCATCGTCGTGCCCGGCATGGACATGCTCTTCGTGCTCGCCAATGCGCTGACCGGCGGAAGGCGGGCGGGCTTGGCCGCCACATCGGGCATGATGGCCGGCGGCGCCTGCCACACGGTCTTCGGCACCGTTGCGGTGGCCGCCTTGAGCACGCTGATCCCGACGCTCACGCCCGTGATGCTCATCCTCGGCACAGCCTATATGATCTGGATTGGCTTCACGCTCGCCCGCAGCAGCATCACGGTTGACCATGTCGAAGGCGGAACGCGGCGCGCCACGATCAAGATCTTCGGGCAGGGACTGCTCACCTGCCTGCTCAACCCCAAGGCCTGGACCTTCATCCTCGCCGTCTATCCGCAATTCATGAAGCCGGCCTTCGGCCCGTTCTGGCGCCAGGCGCTTGTCATGGGCGCGCTTACCATGGCCATCCAGTTGATCGTCTACGGCGGCCTGGCACTCGCCGCTGCCCGTGGCCGCGAAGCCCTGATTTCAAACCCCGCCCTCACCATCGCCATCGGCCGCGCCGCCGGCTGGCTTCTGGTCGCGGTTGCCGCCTATATGCTGGTCAGGAGCTGGCAGGGCTGGTGATGGCGTCCAGTCGCCTTTCCATGAACAGGCTGAGCGGATCGGCCTTGTAGTCGCCAAAGGGCGGGATCTCGATAAATCCCGCCTTGCGATAAAGCCCGATCGCCTCCGGCTGATAGATGCCCGTCTCCAGCCTGACGGTGGTGATCTTCCGCTGCAGGGCCTCGTCCTCGAGATGGGCCAACAACCGCTTGCCGAGCTTCAGACCCCGCGCCGTCTGATCGACGAACATCCGCTTGATCTCGCCCGTCCCGTCGGGATGGCCGACGAGCGCCGCGCAACCGAGCACCGCGTCGCCGACCCTCGCGATGAAAAAGGAGACGCTCTCATGCTCCAGCTCGTCCAGCGGCAGCATATGGTTGCTGTCCGCCGGATAGAGCGAGGCCGCATAGGCGTTCGACTGTTCCAGCAATCGGATCACGCCCGCCTGGCGTGGCGGTTCGCGTGTGATGAGGAGATCGTTCTGCATGGGTCTGACGATGCCAGTGGAAGGGGTCGGTGGAAGGGGGAGTTCGATGTGCTCAGAGCCCCACCGCCTTGCGCAGCGCCTCGTTCATCCGCGATTGCCAGCCGTCGCCGGTCGCCTTGAACCGCTCGATCACCTCCGCATCGAGCCTGAGGCTGATCGCCTTCTTCGGATTGTCCGCCTTGGGCCGTCCGAGCTTGCGATCGATCGAGGCGGCGAGGTCCGGAAAGACCTCGCGGAAGGGGCGCAATTCCCTGAGTTCCGCCTCGGTCATTTCGGGGTTCTCAGGATCGGATGTGATCATCGCCTGGATCTCCGCCTCTTCCTCATCGGTGAGCGGTCTCCTGGATGAAAACTTTACGGTCATAGTGCACTCCTTTCCCGGCGGCTTGCCGGCCGCATGGAGATGATCGACACCGCTTCCCGCCCCAGCGGAAGATGAACGACGGCCACGACAATACGTTGGTTCAGTTCCCCGATCGCGATGGCCCGACTGGATTTTGCAGGACGGACAAGCGCCTCGACGAAGAAGCGTTCATCGAGCTCGGCAAAGTCGAGGCCGTGCTTCGCCAGATTCTGCTGCCGCTTCGGTTCATCCCAGACGATGATCATAGTTTATGTATATACGGAAATTCCGCAAGCCAGTATCCTGACGATTGAGGGGAATTCCGCTCACCCCCGCTGCGGCAGCAGGATCACGGCAGCCCCGACGAGGCAGACCGCCGCCCCCGTCAGATCAAAGCGATCGGGCCGCTGCCCCTCGACCAGCCACAGCCAGAGAAGCGAGGCGGCGATATAGACCCCGCCATAGGCGGCATAGGCACGCCCCGCCGCCTCCGACGGGACGAGCGTCAGCAGCCAGGCAAACACAGCGAGAGGTAACAGTCCAGGTGCCAGCCAGAGGGGTGAGCGGTCGAGCTTCAGCCAGGCCCAGAAGGCAAAACAGCCGGCGATTTCGGCAAGGGCTGCGAGCGGATAGATCAGCAAGGTCATGGCGCGATCCTGCCACGCCGGTGGTTCAGGTGAAAGCCCGCGCCAGCCCTCAGGCCGAACGGCCCTGCAGATTGAGGATCTGGCAGACCCGCGGCACCATCTCCGCTTCCTTGGGGAAGCAGACGAAGAAGCCCTGCACGCTGTCGAAGCCGAGCTGCACGGCGGTTTCCATCTGCGCCTCGTTCTCGACGCCGGCGGCCGTGACGATCAGGCCGAGATCGTGGCCGAGCGAAATCACATGCTTGACGATCGCCTTGTCGACCGGGTTGACCAGTGCGCTGCGCATCAGCGCGTGATCGATCTTCAGGCGCCGGAAGGGATGATGCCTGAGCGCCGCAAGCCCGGCATGGGTGGCGCCGAAATTGTCGAGCGCCAGCGAGAAGCCGCAGTAATGCAGGCCCTCCAGCGCCAATCCCACCTTCTTGGCCTGCGGCCCGTAGAAGGCGGTCTCCGGCACTTCGATTTCCAGCATATCCGGCGTCAGGTGGTGAGCGTCCATCATCTCCGACAGCCGCAGGGCAAAATCGCCGGAGCAAAGGTCGAAGGCCGTGGTGTTGACGGCGATGCGGCCGAAATCATGGCCCTGCGCCCGCCATTGCGCGGCCTGCGACAGGGTCTTTTCCAAAACGAAATCCCGGATCGACAGCGACAGGGCCGGATCGCGGAAGATGGCACGAAATTCCTGCGCGGCGGCCAGCATGTTCGGCCGTGTGCGCCAGCGCAGCAAGGTTTCCAGGCTGTCCACCTCGCGGTGGTCCACCGAATAGACCGGTTGATAGATCAATTCGAAGTGGCCGCGATCCAGCGCCCGCTTCGCGTTGTTCACCAGAACGAGTTGATCCAGACTGCTGTCCACGCCCCACCTCACGCCGCACCGGGCCCGGAAGAAAACCAGGCCCGCGCGAATTCATCCCCGAACTTTACGCGAAGAAGGGTTGCTCGGAGATGAACAAAACACAAAACATGAGGATAAGCTTTCATCTTTCACTTTTTGGTCCTGAAAATTGACCTGCATCGCCCTGGCACAGCTGCCATAAACGCCGATTTAAGGGCACCCTCAGCGCCGGAGACTGCCCAGGATCCCCCGCACCAGCGCCCGACCCACGGAGGTTGCCACCGAGCGCGCCGCGCTCTTCATCGCCGCCTCGATCACCGTTTCACGCTGATAGCCGGAGCTGCGCTTGGTCGCACGCCCGCCATCACTTTCCTCCTGCGGCGCATCACCAAAGCCGGGCAGCGTCCAGCGGCCGGCGGCGCTATCGCCCCCGGCGGCCTTGTCTTCCGCCGCGCGCTTCGCCGCTTCCGCCTCAGCTGCCTTCTGCGCGCGGGCGGTCAGGATCTCGTAGGCCGACTCCGAATCGAGATCCATGTCGTATTGCCCCGCCACGGGGCTGAGGCCCATCACCTTCTGCCGTTCGGCATCACTGAGCGGCCCGACCCGACCCGATGGCGGCCGGATCAGCGTGCGTTCGACCATGGAGGGAATACCCTTGGCCTCCAGCGTCGAGACCAGCGCCTCGCCGATGCCGAGCTGGGTGATCGCCGTGGCACAGTCGAAGGCCGGGTTGGGGCGGAAGGTATCGGCCGCCGTCTTCACCGCCTTCTGCTCGCGCGGCGTATAGGCGCGCAGCGCATGCTGCACCCGGTTGCCGAGCTGGGCGAGCACGGTCTCCGGCACGTCGAGCGGGTTCTGCGTGACGAAATAGACGCCAACCCCCTTGGAGCGGATGAGCCGCACCACCTGTTCCACCCGCTCGATCAGCACTTTTGGTGCATCATTGAAGAGAAGATGCGCCTCGTCGAAGAAGAAGACGAGCTTCGGCTTGTCGAGATCGCCCACTTCCGGCAGCTCCTCGAACAGCTCTGACAAAAGCCAGAGCAGGAAGGTCGCGTAAAGACGCGGGTTCATCATCAGCTTGTCGGCAGCCAGGATCGAGATCGCGCCACGCCCGTCATGGGTCGTGCGCATGATGTCGGTCACCTTGAGCGCCGGCTCGCCGAAGAAATTTTGCGCCCCCTGCTGCTCGAGGATCAGCAGACCCCGCTGTAGCGTGGCAATCGAGGCCTTGGAGATCAGGCCGAATTGGCTCGAAAGTTCGGTCGCATGCTCGGCCATGTAGGTCAGAAGCGCCTGCAGATCCTTGAGGTCCATCAGCGGCAGCCCGCCTTCGTCGGCGATCTTGAAGGCGATGTTGAGCGCGCCTTCCTGCGCTTCCGAGGCATTCATCAGCCGCGAGAGCAGAAGCGGCCCCATCTCGGCGACCGTGGTGCGCACCCGGTGGCCCTTCTCGCCGTAGATATCCCAGAAGATGACGGGGAATTCCGCCGGCGCGTAGTCCTTGAAGCCGATCTGTTCGGCGCGCTGGGTGATCCAGTCCTTCGGCTCGCCCATGGCGGCAATGCCGGAGAGATCGCCCTTGATATCCGCAGCAAAGACCGGAACCCCCGCCTCGGAGAAACTTTCGGCCAGCACCTGCAGCGTCACCGTCTTGCCGGTGCCGGTCGCCCCGGTCACGATGCCATGGCGGTTGCCGTATTTCAGCGCCAGATATTCCGCCTTGTTCAGGCTGTCGTCCGGATTGCGGCTGGTGCCGAGATAGAGCGAACCTTCTTGCAGCATGCGGACGTTTCTCCCATCGTCGCCGAGACTTCAGCTTGCTCTTATAAGAGGAGTGTGGAACATCGACAACGGTCGGATGTCGCATTGCGAAACATCGGCGCGCATGGGCAGGGGCGGTCACAGGGGCAGAAGACGCGGCCGGAAGGCCGGTGAGCCTCGACCCGGTCTGATGCGGCGCAGTGCGTCCGAGCGGTCCATTCGGATCCGGCAACGCCGATCGGGCGAGACGGGGGAGGGCGGTCGCCGCGCGGGTCGAGGTCCCGATCCGATCGCCGAGCGGTCGCTTTGGGATGCTGCGGGAACGGCCGATCCCCGGCATTTTTCATCGGCTGATCTGAGGCCGCTTGAGTTCGGCAGAAACTTCTATTACGTTGACGTTAACGTCAAATTTCCCGCAGGAGGATACCCATGAGCGAACTCGTCACCCGCATCGCCGACAATGTCGGCATTTCCCCGGAAAAAGCTGAAACGGCGCTTGGCATGATGCTCGGCTTCCTGCAGCGCGAAGCCGCAGACGGCCCGGTCGCCAAGATGATCGAAGCCATCCCCGGTGCCGCCGAACTCGTCGCCAAGCACAATGGCGAAGGCTCGGGCGGCGGCGGCCTGCTCGGCGGCCTGATGAGCGCCATCGGCGGCGGCGGCATCATGGGGCTGGGCCAGCAGCTGATGTCCCAGGGCCTCGGCATGGGCGAGATCTCGACGCTCGCCAAGGAAACCATGGCGGTCGCCCGCGAATATGCCGGCGCCGACGTGGTGGACGAGGTTGTCGCCTCGGTTCCGGGCCTGAGCCAGTTCGTCTGAGACGAGCAGCAGGTTTGAAATCACAAAGCCGTCGGGGCAACCCGGCGGCTTTTTCGTGTGCAATCCCTGCGCGAAGCGAAAAGTAATTGCCCACAAAAGGTCCGGTGAGGGGGCTCGGTATGGTTGCGCTTTGTGCGTTTTGCCTCATTGTTTCAGTATTGTGTCAGAGGGGTGCACAGATGCTGATCCTATCGATTGCCGACATCGAGAAGTTGGCTGAAGAAGATAAGCTCACTGCCATAGAGCAGTTGCTTTTCGACAATTGCAGGATTGGTGGAGTTACCGAACTCGGCAACGGCGACTTGCCGGAAGGTCCAAGCCCAGAGCGTTCCATTCGTGCCGGGCTGCTGCGCTATCTGATCCTTGGCGGCTGTCGCAGCTACGAGCTGCATGGGAGGGGCGTGGTGTTACGCGGCGCGTGGATCGATGGTGAGCTTGACCTTCGTTTTGCGAAGGCAAAGGGATCAATCAATTTTGTCCGATGTGGTTTTGGTTCTGCAATCATGGCGAGGCAGGCACGTCTTGAATTCTTGCGACTCGACGATTGTTCTGTGCCTGCTCTTGATGCTGAGGGAGCCACAATTAAGGGCGATGTGATGCTGCGCGGCCTTAGAAGTAGTGGTGAAGTCTCGTTTGGCGGCGCAGAGATTGGCGGGCAGCTCTCCTGTATGGGAGCTATTTTAAATGGCAACGGGAAGCGCGCACTTGTAGCGCAGCGCGCCTCGATCAGCGACGGAGTATTTCTCCGAGGGCTGAAGAGCCTAGGTGAGGTGTCGCTTTCCGGTGCTGAAATTGGCGGTCAGCTGACGTGTAAAGGAGCTGACTTAAATGGGGAGGGCGGTAAGGCTCTCGATGCTCAAGGTGCCAAGATTGGAGGCGGTGTGTTCCTTGAACGAGTAAAAACTAAAGGCGAGTTGTCCTTTTCCGGTGCCGAAATCGGTAATCAATTCGTCTCTAAGTTTGCCAACCTGAACGGCGGCGGTGGCAAGGCGCTAAATGGTGAACGCATGATCATCAAGGGAAGCCTTCTGTGGCGTGATGTGCAGGACGTGGTTGGCATAGTTACGCTTGCTGCTGCCCACCTCGAAAATCTCGCGGATGACGAAGCAAGCTGGACATTGGTATCTGATCTAATCCTTGTAGGGGTTACCTACGACAATCTTGTAGACCCCCTCGGCCTCTCTTTTCGCAAAATCTGGCTGCGCAAAGGCGCCGCAAGGAACGGCAAATTCCACCCCCAACCCTACCAGCAACTCGCCAAGTTTTACCGCGAAACTGGCCATCGGCATGAGGCCCGCGAAATCCTGATCGAGAAGGAAAGGGAACAGCGGAAGGCCGTACGGGCGTCAATCCGCAAAGCCAGACGCAAGGCTGAACGCAATGATCCATTCTCGGTGAAAACCGCATTGTCCTGGTCGTGGAATGTTGCTAGGCCCTGGGTAAGTTTTAATGTGGGGCGTTGGCTCAGGATCGGCTGGAACTGGCTCTGGGATATCCTCATCCGATACATCGCCGGCTATGGCTACAAACCCTGGTTTTCCCTTTGGTGGCTCTGCGGCTTGGTCGTAGCCATGATGGTCATTGCCTGCTTTACCTGGAATGCCGGCGACTTTGCACCCAACTCTGCGATCGTCCTGACATCTTCCGAGTGGAAAGCCCTGGCAGATCTGCCCGAGATCTACACATCCCTCTCTGACGACGCGAAGCGGATGATAGTGGAGGACATGACACCGGCGCACTTGTGGTCTGACACCCACGCCCCCGGCAAGGACTACGAAACCTTCTACTCCTTCGCTTACGCCCTCGACGTCGTCGTCCCCGTCCTCGATCTTGGCCAGACCGATGCCTGGGCGCCGTCGCCTGCGCGCGGTGGATGGGGCTATTGGATGTTCTACGCCCAAAAGATGTTCGTCGTTCTCGGCTGGGTCGTCACCGCCATTGCCGCTGCCGCCATCTCCGGCATGATCCGTCGCGACGACTGAGCCGTCGCACGCAAACACTTCCCTGCCGCTCGACACACCCGGCCCAGCGCTCCGCCCGGCTCCTTGCATAACCGCGGGGAACGAAGCCGGCTTCCGCCTCGTTCATCCCTCGGACTTAGCAAAAGAACGGAGCCAGAACGATGAGCGACAACGATATGAACCGCCGCGAGAGCGGCGTGCGAAAGCTACTGGATCTACCTACAGGGCAGGGCGGCCGGGAAGCCGATTTCGGCGAGGAGGGGTATCGCGAGGCGCGCGAGACCCGCCCTGACAGCAACGCCGATCTGATCGGCCAGAAAAGCGCCGAGGAGAACCTTTCGGTCTTGGGGGAGGATCCCGAACGCGTCGAGGACGGGCTGGACGCGCAGGTCGACACCACCAATCTCGATGCCGTCCGCGAGGCAAATCGCCTCGGCGGAACCGATACCTATCTGGTGGATTCCGATATGGAAGACCTCGATCAGCGTCTGGGCGAGGACGGGGAAGACGGCCGCCCGTCACCCATGGCGAATGCCGACAATCCCGAACGCTGATCCGGCCAAACGTCCGGCCCTGCGGCAAGCGTAGAGGGGCGAGACGGCAGACATGCGGCCGGACGGCCTATGCCCATTGCTGCCCGAAAGGGTGGCGTCCCCCGGGGAGCATGGCGAGAGCCCAAGCGGGGGCTGATATCGGGTCAGTCTGGATGGGCTCTGCCCGAATGGAACGGCACCTTTTGGTCTCTCGCGCATTATCCGATCGACCGGGCGGCCGCTTTCAAGGCCGCCTTTCCAACCCGAGGAGTACCCCATGGCCAGCCCCTTCGACCTCTCCGCTCTATCGGAAACTGAACTCACCGACCTCATCGAGGCCGCTAACATGGAGCGCAACCGCCGCCGTGTTGAAAGTGCACGCGAGCGCATGCCCGATGAAAACGGCAGCATGGGTCAGGATGTGAACGATCCGAACCATGGTGCAATCACCACGCCCACGCCCCATGCCGTTCGCGATCATGCGCCCGACGAGGACGCCGATCAGGGCTATGGCGACGGCGAACGGGACGCACAGCCGCGCGTCGAACAGGCGGCCCGGCGGGTCGTCTGAAGACGGTGAACCTTCGACCGCCCCTCAAGGGTCGGCCGTGAAAGCCGCCATGCTCTCTCCCCCTCCCGAGCATGGCGGCTGTTTCGCCTTGGAGAACGCGGACCGAAGAGGGGCCGGGCCAACCGCAAAGTTGACCCCTGAGACGGGATCAATCCGCAGCCAGAAACGCTGTCGGGCCGACGGCGGAAAGGCTTGCGATTGCCACCACGCGTCCCGCGCGATAGACAGCGCCGGTGTTGACCGATCTCGCCAGCTATCTCGGCCTCTTCTCCGCCGCCTTTCTCGCCGCCACGCTTCTGCCCGCCCAGTCGGAAGCGCTGCTGGTCGGCCTCTTGATGACCGGGCGCCATCCGCTCGCCGCCCTTCTCCTCGTGGCGACCGCAGGCAATGTGCTGGGCTCCGTGGTCAACTGGCTGCTCGGCCGCTTCGTCGAGCGTTTTCGCGACAGGCCCTGGTTTCCCGTGTCGCCGCGCGCGCTCGACAGCGCCTCCGGCTGGTATCGCCGCTTCGGCCTCTGGTCGCTGCTTCTGTCCTGGATGCCGGTGATCGGCGATCCGATCACGCTCGCCGCCGGCGTCCTGCGTGTGCCGTTTCTGCCCTTCGTGATCCTGGTCACGCTCGCAAAGTTCGGCCGCTATACCGTGCTGGCCGCCCTGACGCTCGGGCTGATGTGAGATTGCGAGATCGCGCGTGAAGGACCGCTGCGCTCGGGTGCGGCTTGACGAACAGCGGCGGGTTCGCGCCGTTGTGCAAGCTTTTGCCTCAGGCCGTATACTTCACGCCCGCCTCGATCGCCGCCGAGATCAGCGCCTTGCGGCCATCCTCTTCCTTGGCCTTGCCCTGGGCGACGGCCGCCAGCACCAGAAGCGCCTTGTCCAGCGCCTCGCCATCCTCTTCCGGCCAGTCCTCGATCAGCGCCCAGGACGCGCCCAGCGAGTTCTCGACCACGACATCCTCGCCCTCTTCGCCGATGGCGTGCAGGATCACGGGTTTGCTCCAGGTGGTGCGCATCATCGTCTCTCTTGTCGGTGCCGGCAGGCGGCGGGGTATTGGCACCCGCATCGGGTGACGGACGGGCAGGCGTGAGGCGAGACCAACTCTGGCCAAGGACGGCACCTGCGCCGGCTTCGGCCCTTCTATACGGCCTTGCGGCCCGCCCTGCCACTCCTCCGAAGCCGCCATCCGCAGGAGAATATGCGCGCCTTGCCAGCACTTGACGAAACTCCTTCGTGCAATCTAGATATTCGTCATCGCGAAAAGCGACCGCTTACCTTGATCCGCCAGTGATCCGATCATGGCGTGAGTAAGCAGGTGGACGAATAGACGTCCATGCGGTCAAGCACACATCGAACCACGATCCGTGGTCCGATCAGCGACTCCCTGAAACCTTCCCCGAGACATCTCGGGCATGAAACGTCGATCCGACCGCGCCTGTGCGCGTCGCCGGCCGACGTCCGGAGCCAGCGCTATGACCAGAAGACCCATGAGTCTCATTCTGATGACTGTCGTCCTTGATGCCATGGGCATCGGACTGATTTTTCCGATCCTGCCTTCGTTGCTGAAGGACGTGACCCATGCAGGCGATGGAACGCCCTACATCGGTCTCATGATGGCGCTTTATGCGGCCATGCAATTCCTCTTTGCGCCCGTGCTCGGCGCCCTCAGCGACAGCCGCGGCCGCCGCCCGGTGCTGTTGATCTCGCTCGCCGGCGCCATGCTCAACTATCTCGTCCTGGCCTTCGCACCCAGCCTCTGGTTGCTGCTGCTCGGTCGGGCTCTGGCGGGTCTCACTGGCGCCAACACCGCCGTGGCCGCCGCCTACATCTCCGATCTCTCCGCCGAAGACGAGCGCGCCCGTCGGTTCGGCCTCATGAACGCCATGTTTGGCATCGGATTCATTATCGGACCGGTGCTCGGCGGGGTGCTCGGCGATCTCTGGGTCAGGCTGCCCTTCCTGGCCGCAGCAGTGCTCACCGGCGTAAATCTGCTGCTGTGCCTTCTCCTGCTCCCGGAGACCCGGGTTTCCGCCCATCGCGCCATCGATTTGCGTGCCTTGAACCCGCTACGTCCCTTCCGTTGGGTCCTCGCCGCGAGGGGCGTCCTGCCGTTGGTGCTCATCTTCTTTCTGTTCAGCGGTCTCGGCGAAGCGTACGGCACCTGCTGGGCGCTGTGGGGCAATGACGTCTTCCAGTGGAACGGTCTGTGGATCGGTCTTTCGCTCGGCGCCTATGGCACCTGCCAGACCCTCGCTCAGGCGTTTCTGCCGGGTCCCGCGACGAAGCGCCTTGGCGAACGCACGGCAATTCTCGTTGGCATTGCCTGCGCCTGTGCCGCCCTCACGGTCTTCGCCATCGCCTGGCAGGGCTGGATGGTCTTTGCCGCCATGCCCGTCCTGGCGCTCGGGGGCATAGGCGTGCCGGCGCTGCAATCGCTAGCAACCCGTCAGGTGCGCGATGCCGACCAAGGCAAGTTCCAGGGTCTCCTGCAGTCGACAGTCAGTCTCGCCTCGGTCCTTGCTCCGCTCGGTTTTTCGAACCTGTATCTGTCTGCGAGATCAATCTGGCCAGGCGCAATCTGGCTCGCCGTCGCCGTGCTTTACGGCATCGGGGCTGTTCTGGTCGTACGCCTGCAGTTCGAAAAGCCGCAGGCTGAAAGCTGAGTTGACGGAATGTGGTCCGCTCCCGCGTCGATTTCCGGCGTTGGAGGGGCCTTGCCCTCACTCCTCCGTCTGCCGCCGTGCCGCAAGCCGGCGCCGGTCGCGTTCCACCGTGTCGATGCCGAGCTTCGTCAGTCGCATCTGCCGTTTCTGGAATTCGCCGCGGACCTGGACGAAGCCCTGTGCTTCGGCCTCGAAGAGCGTCTTCAGGCTGGTGCCCTTGGGCGGCGTCTGCCAGTCGGTGCCCTGGGTCGCATGCAACAGGACCATGATCTTGATCATCGGGTCTCTCCGGATGTGATGCCGGACGGGCCGGGTCGCAGAAATGAAGACGGTCTCTGCCACGCTTTGACGGGAAGAGACAAGGGGGCGCCTGTCTGGCGCCCCCTTCAATCATGATGTGCTCGATACGCTGTCCCGCTCAAAACTCCTTCCAGGAATGCGCGACGGCGCCGAAGGCATTGGCCACCTTCTGCCCCAGCGCCTTTGCCGGAGAGCAAGCAGGCGAGGCAGCGGGGCGGGCCGACGGGCTGACCAGCCGCACCGGCGATTGCGCGGCCCCCCGCTGACCGAGATTGAACTGCGCGATCAGCGCATTCAAGGCATCGGCTTCGCCGGCGAGGCTGTGGCTGGCCGCCGTCGTCTGCTCGACCATGGCCGCGTTCTGCTGCGTGCTCTGGTCGATCGTGTTGACGGCGGTGTTGATTTCCTGGATGCCGACCGACTGTTCGCGCGCCGCTTCGACAATGGCGCTCACATGCGCGTTGATCTGCTGCACCTCGCCGACCATGACTTGAAGCGACCGGCCCGTCTCTCCGACCAGGGTCACACCCGTGCGCACCTGCTCTCCCGAGGTGATGATCAGAGCCTTGATCTCCTTGGCAGCGTTTGCCGAACGCTGGGCAAGTTCGCGCACTTCCTGGGCGACGACCGCAAAACCCTTGCCGGCTTCACCGGCACGGGCGGCTTCGACACCGGCATTCAGCGCCAGCAGGTTCGTCTGGAAGGCAATCTCGTCGATCACGCCGATGATGTTGGAGATCTCGCCGGAAGACTTTTCGATCTGCTGCATCGCATCGACGGCGTTGCGCACCACCTGACCGGCCTTCTCCGCGCCGGCTTTAGTCTGCGCCACCAGATGGCCCGCCTCTTCGGCGCGGCGGGTCGAATCCCGCATGGTCGTGGTGATCTCTTCCAGCGCTGCTGCGGTCTCCTCGACGGAGGCGGCCTGTTGCTCGGTGCGTTTGGACAGATCATCGGCTGCGGCGCGGATCTCGTTGGCGCCGTTGTCGATGCCGCGGGCGTTGTCCATTACGGCCTGCAGGGCCTGGTGCAGCTTGGTCAGGGAGTTGTTGAAATCGAGCCGCAGCCGGTCGAGATGGGCGGCAAAGGGCGTCTCGATCCGATAGGCGACGTCACCGTCGGCGAGTTTCTGCAGACCGGTCGCAAGCGAATCGACGACGAATTGCGATTCCGCCGCCTCGCGGGCCTTGTCGGCCTCGCGCTGCAATCTCTCGCGCTCGCTCATGGTCCGATTGGCTTCGGCTTCCCGCTCCATGGCCGCCTTCTCTATGGCATTCTCACGGAACACCGACACCGCCGCCGCCATGGCGCCGATTTCGTCGATGCGGCCAAGTCCCGGCACCTCGATGGAGGTGTCGTTCTCGGCCAGCCGCCCCATGGCGCCGGTCATCTGCCGGATCGGGATCGCGATGCTGCGGGCAACGAGCCACATCCCGGCAATGCCGCCGGCGGCAATGACCATCCCGACAAGGACCTGGAACTGCGTATCGGCTGTATTGCGCTCAGCAAGCGATGCGGTGAGCGCCGTGGCCTCTGCCATGGCGACGGCACGTGGCACCTCGATGACCACGGACCATGGCGTCTTCGTCCGACCAATGACAATCGGGGAGAGGGCCGTGAAGCTCTCGGCCGTCCCGGCGACATCCGCGCGGCCGGCCTGGATCGTCGACAACAGGGTCGACGCGTCGGTATTGACCTTGTCATACCCGCTGCCGATTGCTTCCGGATGGTCGCTGGAGGCGACGACAAGCCCCATGTGGCTGACAATGTCGACGCTTGCCTTGCCGCCATAGATGGAAGCCTTCACATCGGTCGCGAGCTTCTGCACGAAGGTCAGGTCGAAATCGGCGCCGGCCACGCCCACGAACCTCCCCTCGACCATGATCGGCACCGACATGGTGGCGAGATAGACCGGCTTTCCCTGCACGATATAGGGCAGGGGATCGAGGATGCTCTCGCCGCCGCCATTCTGTGGGCCGATATACCAGCCACCCTTCATCACCCCGTTCGGATGAAGCTCCCTGCTGTCATATTCGACCAGCGGCTGCACTGCGAGCTTCCCGTCGGCGCTGCGTGTCCAATAGGGCAGGAACCGCCCGGTCGCATCCGAGCCGATGTCGTTGCGGTCGCGAAACAGCCGGTCCTGGCCGTCCAGCGCATCCGGTTCCCAGGCACTGTAGGTGCCGTTGAAGCCTGGATTGTCCTTGAGCACGTTGAGCAGGATGGCATTGAAGTGAGCCCGCTGCTGGCCGACAGCAGGCGTGCCGCCGCCGTCATTGACTGCCGAAACCTCGAACATGCGCGCCATGTTGCGCGCCGCGTCGAAGGCCGCATCAAGCGGCGCCTCGATCAGCGAAGCCTGGGCCAGCGCCAGTGTCTTCAGCTGCGTCTTCGTTGCGTCCTCGGTCAGATGCGCAAGATTGTCGCCGACGAAGGTCTTCGATTTCGCGGCCGATACGATGCTGTATCCGACCAGCGCCGTACTAGCCGCCACCACGCAAACGCCGGCGAGCAAGGCGATTTTCAGTTGAATGGATTGTATGCGCACGTGATTGGGCTCCTTGTTGATGGCGATCACCCGCCTGAGAGCCTGGAGCCTCGACCCTCCTTATTAATTGTTTCCGTAAATACGGATGCACTAAAACGGAAACGTCGCAGAAATGCGACAGATCGCCCGGCTGATAACAAGGGCCGAGGTGAGGGCGCCATTCCGCTCCAGGGAGATCCTTCGACGAATTGACCGTTGCTAAAGCGCGAGGGGAAGTGAAGGGCCTTAGCTGCGAATCATGAACACGCGAAAGGCTGGTGCGCTTCAACAGTAAAGGCACACATCTCCGGTCCGTGATGTTGAAAACCCGGCGTCTTCGCACCTGCGGCAAGCGGCTG
The DNA here is from genome assembly GCA_900473805.1 of Hyphomicrobiales bacterium. Taxonomy (GTDB): domain Bacteria; phylum Pseudomonadota; class Alphaproteobacteria; order Rhizobiales; family Rhizobiaceae; genus Allorhizobium. The sequence goes on from UCMS01000030.1 coordinate 64,039, forward strand.
CCCCCGCTTGACTTTCGGGCCCAACAGGCACATCTAACGAGGGTGAGGCGCGACCCTGAAATCGCGCCAGACAAGAGGACAGAAAGATGAACCCCGACAGTCGAAGTTCGACGTCACATATCCGGCCGACGGCCCGTCTCTAGTCCTTGGAAATGCAGGGGCTGCGGCGGCCGATAGGCTGCCGAAGGAGATGCCCATGCTGCGCTCGTTTTCCCGCGAAGCCGATCACCTGGTGCCCGCTGACGCCCTGCGCGTCGTCGCACCCGTTGCCGTCGCCACCGTCGATGGGGCCAATGCCCTGCCGGCACCGACCCCCGTCCGCCCCGTCTGGTTCGATCTCGTCAGCCCCGAGCTGCGCGAGACGAAAGAGGTCGAGGCGAGCCTCGGCATTGCCCTGCCGACCCGGGACGAGATGGAGGAGATCGAACTCTCCGCCCGGCTCTATCAGGAAGACGGCGCCGAGTTCATGACCATGACAGCGCTCGCCGGCCTCGATGGCGACGATCCGGTGAAGACCCCTGTCACCTTCATCCTGAAGGGCGAGACCCTCGTCACCGTGCGCTATGCCGATCCCAAACCCTTTGCCGCCTTCCTTGCCCGCGCCCGGCGCGGCAACGGCCTCGTCTGCTCGACCGGCGAAACGGTGATGCTCGGCCTGCTCGAAGCCATCATCGACCGCATGGCCGATGTCCTGGAACGCTGCGGCAACGAGATCGACGCCGTCTCCCGCGAGGTGTTCCGCACCCGCAAGACAAATGGCAAATTGGTGGGCAAGGCTGGCGACAAGGAAAAATCCTCGCGCGACCTCGAAGGCCTGATCGAGCAAATCGGCCGCAAGGGCGACCTGTTGACCGCGACCCGCGAAAGCCTGGTCTCTATCTCGCGCCTCGTCGCCTATCATGCAGCGCTCGAAGCCCCCTCGCGCAAGGTGGCCAAGGACACCCGGCAGCGCATCAAGCTCCTGCAGCGCGACGCGACTTCGCTCGGCGATCACGCCCAGTTCCTTCAGGGCAAGATCAACTTCCTGCTCGATGCGACGCTGGGCCTGATCAATCTGGAGCAGAACCAGATCATCAAGATCTTCACCGTCGCCTCGGTCGCCTTCCTGCCGCCGACGCTCGTCGCCTCGATCTACGGCATGAATTTTCAGTCCATGCCGGAACTCAACTGGGCGATCGGCTATCCGATGGCGCTCGCCTTCATGGTGCTCTCGGCCCTGCTGCCCTTCCTCTATTTCCGCCGGCGCGGCTGGCTGTGAGGGGCTGATACTCTCGGGCGCGGCGTCGGTCCGGCGCCGCCCCGCCTTTATTCCTCGACGATCACGAGGTCCGGCTGGCCGTCGATCTCCAGCCGCAACCGTCCCCGTTCGGTGCTGGAAAGCCGGATCGGTCCGCCTTTTTCGGAAAGCCTGCGCCGCAGCAGGATCAGCCGTGTCTCCAGATTGTCCTTGAAGTCGGGCAGCATCAGGCTGCCCTCGCGGCGGATCTCGCGATTGAGGAAATCCTGCTTGCCGCTCTTCAGATATTCCTCGACCAGATGCTTCAACAGCCGCCCTGGCACGCCACGGATCAGATAGTCGTCGTCGAGGAACAGCGAACCGTCGCGCGGATAAAAGCGCAGCGCGAAGCGGGCCGCCGGTGAGACGGGCGCCGCGGGGCGGGAAGGCGCTGCCGCGCGCGGCTCCGGCCGTTCGCGCTCCTGTTCGGCCAGATGCAGCGCCTGGGCAAGCTGGGCGGCAATGATCGCCAGCGCCTGCTCGTCGCGATGGCGAAAGGCGAAACGCTCCTCGGATTCGGCAAACAGCACGCCCAGAAGCCGTCCCTGCACGAGAAGCGGCAGAGCAATCTGGCTGAACGGCAGATCGAGCGCCGGCAGCGGAATGCTCGCCGTCTGCTCCAGCCCCGCCATCGAGCGTACGGCGTCGACATACCGTCGCCCGCGACTGAGATCGGTGATCCGCACCGTTTGCCGCGTTGCCGCGGCCGTCCCGATGATACCGTCGCCGAACGCCACTTCGGCGCCGAAGCCGAAACGCTCATAGCCGAGGCTTGCAATGGTGATCATCCGCTGTCCGCTCTCGTCCTGCACCAGCACCATGGCATGGCGAATGCCGAAGAGCCGGGCAAGCCCGTCCAGCGTGGTGTCGAGCAGGCTTTCCGGATCGCCCGCCTGGGTCAGCAGACGCGACAGCTGCGCCGTGGGCTCGATCAGATCGACAGGTTCGGTGCGGGGCGCGGTCTCCAGCGGGTAGGGGGTCGGCACCGCCACGCAGTCGAGCACCCGGTAGATATCGGCGGCCCTCAGCCGCATGATCCCGGCCATGCCCTGTTCGAGAATGGAAAGATGCGCGGCGAGGCGGTCAAACAGCGCTCCCTCCGTCTCCGACCGATCGAAGATGAGGTCGAGAATATGCTGTGCGCCGGTCAGCCCATCCACCACCATCACCGTCGCCAGCCCGTTGGCAGCGACATTGCCGGCAGTCTTCGACAGGAACTGGTTGGACAGCGCCACATGGGTTTCGTCGACCATGTGCACATGGCTGAGATAGGAGATGTTCGGCAGGCCATCGGCATCGGTCGTGGCGATGACCGAGGGAATGACGCCCTCGAAACTGTCGCGAATTCGACTGAGCGGGATCACAGGACATCCTCCGCTGCCGCGGGAAACCGTCGTCCGGCCCCGGGGCCCGGTGTCTGCTCGAATATGTCGGTCGGCCGCAGCGCGATATGCCAGAGGTCGTGGTCGCTGAGCGTGCTCGACAGTTGCAGCCGGGTCACCCCCAACCGGTGCATCATCGACAGCTGCGCCTGCACATAGTGCCGCCCCCAGGCCGCGGCTGTCCCGTCCGCCGGCCCGCTGTCGGTAATCACGCCCTTGATCTGGAACGAGCGGTAATTGTCCGGCTGCACGAAGGTGGTCGCGATCGGCCGGCCGGGCAGGGCCTCGGCCACCGCCAGCGGCCACTGGCTTTGCGACACCAGAACATGCACCAGCCCCGTGGCGCGGTCGTGCCGGGCGCCTGAACCACGCCCGATCATCGGCCGATGACCCGCGTCGCGGGTCGCCACAAGCATCATCACTTGCCCCTCGATAAAGGCCGCGACCTCGGCTGCCAGCAATCCCCGTCCTCCTGAAATACAGCTGAAGATATGAGCTTAGGATAGTCTTAGCAATCGGCGCATGTCCTTAGGATGGATTTAGGAAGCCCCTCTTTTCGCGCTGGTCTATGCCGCGCTCATTCGCGCCGGACGGGGGTTCGGCGGACAAACGAGAGGGACAAGACCATGACACATGCGCATGCACCAATCACCGCCGTTCCGGATCTGAACGGCCGCTACGATCTCTACGGCGCCGTCCACAAGGGCCTGCGCAAGGCCGGCTGCGAACTTCTGGTTCGCCTCGGCGCGACCGATTTCGACCAGCCGGAAGACACGGAAGAGACGCTCGCCCTGCTACGAACCTATCTGATGCTGGCAGCCGCCCATGTCGGCCACGAGGACAGCCACATCCACGCGGCACTCGCCGCTCGCGGCGTGGCCACCGATACCGTCGACCACCAGCACGACGACCACCGCGAGGCCTTCGACCAGCTCGAAGCACTCGCCCGCGCCGTCGAAACGGCCTGGCCGCTGCATCGCCGCGCCACGGGCCGGAAGCTTTACCTCGCTTTCGCGGCCTACTTGGCGGAAGACCTTGCGCATATGCACGAGGAGGAAACAGTGACGGCGCGCGCACTGTGGAACCGCTTCACAGACGACGAACTCCTGGCGATCGAACTCAACATCGTCGCCTCGCTGTCGCCGGAAAAGAACATGGCCTTCATGCGCATCATGATCCCGGCGATGAACCCGCTGGAACGGGCGCAGATGCTCGGCGCCATGCAGAAGGGCGCGCCCCCGGAAATTTTCGATGCCGTGATCGAGTTTGCCGTCCGGCCCTCTCTCAACCCCAAAGCCTTCGGCGACCTCGCCGGCCGGCTGAAACTCGCCGCGTAAGGAGACGAACGATGCAAAGGCTCGCACTTGCTTTTTTTCTTCTCGCCCCGGTTCCGCCTGTTCTGGCCGCCCCGGCCGCAACTGCACCGACCGGGGTCTATGTGACGGATCCTGCCCATACCAGCCTCACCTGGAAGATCAGCCATTTTGGCCTTTCCAGCTACACCGCCCGCTTCACCGGGGTGGAGGCGCGCCTCGACTGGAACGCCGAGAAGCCGGAGACCTCTCACCTGACGGTGAGCGTCGATCCACTCTCGGTGAGGACTGACTTCCCGTTTCCGGACGTCGAGGATTTCGACGGCAAGATCGGTGGTGGCGCGGATTTCCTCGCCGCGAAACCGATCGCCTTCGAGGCCCGCGCCATCAAGGTCAGGGGAGAGGGACAGGCGACCGTGACCGGCGACCTCACCTTCCGGGGTGAGACCCATCCGGCAAGTCTCGTGGTGCACTTCAACGGCTCGGTCGCCGAACACCCGATGGACAAGAAACCCCGCCTCGGCTTTTCCGCCACCGGCGTGGTCCACCGCACCGACTGGGGCCTCGGCTTTGCGGTTCCCGCCCTCGGTGAGGACGTCGATCTCGTCATCGAGGCGGAATTCGTTCCGCCGAAGTCGTGATTGTTCGAGGTGAGGGAAACGGGATTTGCAAAGATCCCCTCCCAAACCCTCCCCACAAGGGGGAGGGCTTAACCCGGCCGAGCCGTCTTGTGCGGGAAACGGGCGGTTTCCGCCTGGTCTTCTCCCCCCCCTTGTGGGGGAGATGGCCAGCAGGCCAGAGGGGGTCTAGTTCCTAATCCGATTGTATGCTCCTGGTGGTGCATATGCCACGCAGTGAAAGAGGGATCACACCCGATGCCTCTCCCTCGTGTCGAAAGGGACAGGGCGCGAGCCTCACCCCCTGACCGCCACGACGAACAACCGCGGAAACGCCAGCAGCCGCCGCCCGTCCGCCATCGGCGGATAGGCGGCGTCGATGCGTTTCAGATAGGCGGCGCGAAACTGATCTCGCTGCTCGGGCGCGACCGCCGCGAGATAAGGCCGAAGTCCCGTGCCTTCGACCCAGTCGACGATCGCCTGCGCATCCGCCATCGGATGGTAATAGACCGTGTGCCAGACCTCGACCGACGCCGACACCCCCTGCAGCCTCTGCAGATAATCGGCCGGGGAGGGCAGCCTTGCGCGGCGGATGCGGCCGCCGGCAAACGCCGCAGACCACGGCCCGTCCGCCCCCGTCTCCTCCATCGCCACATGGCTCGGTTCCCCCAGATTGTCCGGCATCTGCACGGCGAGCACGCCGCCAGGGCTCAGGCATTCCATCAGCCGGGCCAAGGTCTCGAGATGATCGGGCAGCCACTGGAACACGGCATTGGCGTAGAGCAGGTCGATCGGCCCGTCCGGCCGCCAGCCGGCAATGTCCGCTTTGGTGAACGGGATGCCGGGCAGCCGCGCCCGGGCCTTCGCCAGCATGTCGTCGTCGCTGTCGAGCCCGCTCACCGCCTCCGCGCCAAAACGCTCCACCAGCAGTTCCGTCGAATTGCCCGGCCCGCAGCCGAGGTCGACAACCCGGCCGGCGCGATCGAGCGGCACCCGGGCGAGCAGATCCCGCGCCGGTCGTGTGCGCTCGTCCTCGAAAACGAGATACTGCTTTGCCGACCATGCGAGTTGGGTCATGCCGTCAGGCCCTCCAATGTTGTGTAGACTGCGTCCGGCGCAAGATCCGGATATTCGTCGGGCGCGCCGCTGCGGTTGATCCAGTGGCAGGTGAAGCCGAAGGCTTTCGCGCCGGCAATGTCCCAGCGGTTGGACGACTGGAAGGCGATCGCTGCGGGGGCGAGTTCCAGCGCCTCGGTCGCCATGGCATAGGCGGCCGGTGCCGTCTTGTAGACGTGCAGTGCATCGACGGAAAACACCGAGTCGATCAGCGGGCCGATGCCCGCCGCCGAGATCGCCTCGGTCAGCATGGCGGGCGTTCCGTTCGAGAGGATCGCGACCCGCGCGCCTGTCTGCTTCAGCGCGGCGAGCACCGCCGGCACCTCCGGAAAGCAGTCGAGGCGGCGGTAGGCCTCAAGCAGAGCGCCCTTCAGCCCCCGATCGACAGACGGGAACCGCGTGAAACAGAAGTCCAGCGCCGCCTCGGTCAACACGTCGAAATCGCGGTAGCGCCCGGCAAGGCTCCTGACCCAGGTATATTCGAGCTGTTTCACCCGCCACAGATCGGAAAAGGCCTGGTGCTGCGGCCCGATCGCGCCGGCATGGCGGTAAACCGCCGAATGTACGTCGAACAGCGTGCCATAGGCATCGAAGACGTAAGCTTCGAAACGCATCGTCTCGTCGGTCATGGCGATCTCCTCCGCCGCGGGAGGGTAGGGCGCTGCAGCCCGCCGATCAAGCCGGGCGCGGCTTGCCGCTCGCCTCGGAAAACCGCCGCCGTGCCTGCTCGATTTCGTCCCGATGTTTCTCCGCCCAGACCCACACCCCGCAAAAGGCTTCCGACAGGCTGCTGCCGAGCGGCGTCAGCGCATAGTCAACATGCGGCGGGATGACCGGATGCACCGTGCGCGTCACCAGCCCGTCCTCCTCCATGCGCCGCACGGTCTGGGTCAGCATCTTCTGGCTGATGCCGGACACGATCCGGCCGAGCTGGGTAAACCGCAGCGTGCCGTGCTCCTCCAGCGCTTCGAGCACCAGCATGGTCCAGCGGTCTGCCACCTTGCCGATGATGTCCTGCACCAGCGCTTCCACGGCCGGATCGACGGTGTCCGGTGCGCCATCGGCCACGTTTTCAGCCCGCATGGCCGACCCGGATCCCTTGCTCATCAGACACTCTCCTTTTGGTGTGTATAAATCTTTCAGGTGCCTACTTCGTTTGAGAGAGTATGAGGCCTAGTTAGGAGAAGCACAACAGCAAAGAGGATCATTCCCATGCAAATGACAGGCAACACCATCCTCATCACCGGCGGCGGCTCCGGCATCGGCGCGGCCCTTGCCCATCGTTTCCACGATCTCGGCAACACCGTCATCATCGCCGGCCGCAGGCTCGAAAGCCTTCAGGCGACCATTGGCGACCGGCCGAACATGCACGCGCTCGCCCTCGACATCGAAGATCCCAAAGCCATCACCACCTTTGCCGAAACGCTGGTCGACCGCTTCCCCGATGTGAACGTGCTGATCAACAATGCCGGTATCATGCGCTTCGAGCCGCTCGACCGTGCCCGTGATCTGACCGACGCCGAAGCGACCATCACCACCAACCTGCTTGGGCCCATCCGCCTGATCGACGCGCTCGTCGAGCACCTTTCGGCCAAGCCCAACGCGGCGATCGTCAACGTCTCCTCCGGTCTCGCCTTCGTGCCGCTGGTCGCCACCCCGACCTATTCGGCCACCAAGGCCGCGATCCACAGCTACACCCAGAGCCTGCGCGACGCGCTTTCCAGCAAGATCGAGGTCATCGAACTTGCCCCGCCGGCGGTACAGACCGAACTCACCCCCGGCCAGTCCAGCCGCGAGGGCTATCTGCCGCTCAAGGATTTCATCGACGAGGTAATGGCGCTCTTCGCCAAGGACCCGACGCCCCCCGAAATCCTCGTCGAACGCGTCGGTTTCCTGCGCAACGCCGAAGCCGAAAACCGCTTCGACCAGACCTTTGCGGCGATCAACGAATTCGCCCGCAAGGCGCGCGAAGGGAAGTAGAGGAGGGGGCGGTCCCCCGCAGCCACCTCCTCTCCCCCTTGTGGGAGAGGTTACAAAATCGAAGCGTTAGGCGCGCGCAAGCCGCCTAACCTTCAGATTTTGTTGGTGAGGGGATCCGTGATGGGATCAACATCATCACCCCCCGACATTGCGCAAAGCCGCCAGTATCCGCAAACAAACCCCGTCCAATCCCTCCAGCACCTCGTCGTTCCAGAAGCGCAGGACCTCGAAGCCGTCTTCTGCAAAGATCGCGTCCCGCCGAACGTCGCCGCTATTCTCGCTATGTTGCCCGCCGTCGACTTCAATGATCAGCCGTCGCTCGAAACACACGAAGTCGAGGATGTAACCCTTGAGCGGCACCTGCCGGCGAAACTTCGCCCCGCCGAGTTTGCGATCCTTCAACACCTGCCAAAGCACAGCCTCGGGCTCCGTCGGATCGACCCTCATCTTGCGGGCACGCACTCTCGCAATTGGCGGCGGCTGGTGGCGCATAGGGTCCCTCCGCGATAAATTCCGTGCCCGCTGAACCGATCCCCTCACCAACAAAATCTGAAGTTTAGGCCGCTTGCGCTGGCCTAAGCCTTCGATTTTGTAACCTCTCCCACAGGGGGGAGAGGGGGAGCCGGCCGGCCTCGGCGCACTGGCGCCAAACTCAGCCTCTCAACCCATTGGGGATTGGACAAGTCGGGAGCCTCGTCCAGATCCTTCGGCAAAACAGGCCTTTGGTTTTTTGCGGTCATCACCTGATCTGTTTCTAAAGGAAATACAGGTAGAGTTGCGTTGAATGAAAATACTATCATAACGCGTTCTTTCCGAGAAGATACGCGGATGTCGTGGCAGAGAATTGCCAGAATGCCTCTCCCCCTTGTGGAAGAGGTTCCAAATCGAAGGCTTAGCCCGATCAGGGCTAAACCTCAGATTTTGTGGGTGAGGGGATCCGTGGCACTGGCACTATCCCCCCAGCACCCTGTCGATCTCGCTCAGTGCCCGATCCACATGCCCCTCGAACACCAGCGTCTCCTCTTCCGTGATGATCAGGATTTCCGGCGCCCCGCGCACCCGGACATGCTGCGATTGCGCGAGCCCCTCGTCGAGCCCGCGGGTCAGAAGGTCCATGAAGCGCGTGCCCGGTCCGGTGATGGCGATCGGCATGGTCTCCTCGGCCAGGCTCAGCATGCGCGACAAGCCCTGGCCGAGGGCAAGCCCGGCCTGGCGGAAGGCATATTCGGAGGCACGATGCCCCTGGCGGGCGCGACCGGCGATCTTTTCCATCTCCGACAGCGGCACGAAGGTCGCCGGGATAGTGTCCGGCGGCACTTCGAACGCGGTGCGCAGGATCCCGTAGAAGCCGGCCGAGGCTTCGATGCAGCCATAGGCGCCGCAGCGACAGCGCTTGCCGTCGTCGGCATGCAGCATATGGCCGAAATTGGGAGCCCGCACTTCGATCTGCCCCTGGGGATCACGCAGCGCCACGCCCAGCCCGATCGAATGACCGAGCGACAGGGTGGCGAGCGACTGAACCGGTTGCTGTCGCGACTTCTCCAGCCTGAGCAGAAGCGCATGGGTAACCAGCAGGCTCTCGTTGAACAGATGAACACGGGTCGTGCCGAAGCCGGAGAGCGCCTCTTCGAAATCGAGCGCCTGATAGCCGAAGATCGGCGACCACAGGAGCTTCGCCCCCTCGCGATCAGCCAGGCCCTTGCTGCTGATGGAAACGGTCGCGATATCGCTAATCGAAAGTCGCGAACGCCCGACCAACCGGTCCAGTGCGGATCGGAAGGAGGCAAGAAAGGCACCGGGCGACTGTGGCCCCTGATCGCGGGCCTCTTCGAATCTGTCGATCATGGTGCCGCGATAGTCGGCAAGCGAATACTGCACCGCATGCGAGGAAATGCGCACGGCGATCACATAGGCTGCGCTCCGGCGCCTTGCAAAGAGCACGCGCGGACGCCCGCGCTGTCCCGGATTGAGCACCTCGCGCCGCTCGAGCAGGCCGTTCTTCTCCAGCTGGGCGGTGATCGCCGAAACGGTCGCCGAGGACAGTCCCGTCGCCGCAGACAGATCGGTGTGTGCCAGCGGTCCTTCCCGTTTGAGTACGCTTAACACGAGCCCGCTGTTCTGGTGACGAACGGCCTCCGTGCTCGCCCTCGGACTGGCAGTCATGATGGGCTTGTCGCCCGCTTTTGAGTGGTCCACCGCATGCTCCTCCCAAAGCATTTGGTCACTGTCTTTGCAAGCCTCCTCCGCCCGTGTTGACAGCGTGAGAATCTTCTGACAGTTATTTTCTCGACTGTCGAGAAAAACCATTGGACGGGGGTCCGTGGGGTAAGGGCAGTTTCGCAGCGGGCCGTTTCGGTGGGGAGGTCTTCCGTCGGTCCGCTATCACCTTGGGAGGTTTAAAATGAAATCCGTATTGAAGCTGATGGCAGCGACTGCCGTCATCGTGAGCCTGCATTCTGTCGCCAATGCCGAAGGTCTGACTGTCGGCGTCTCCTGGTCGAACTTCCAGGAAGAGCGTTGGAAGACCGACGAAGCCGCGATCAAGGCAGCACTCGAAGCCGCCGGCAACAAGTACATCTCGGCCGACGCCCAGACGTCTGCCGCCAAGCAGCTCACCGACATCGAAAGCCTGATCGCCCAGGGCGCAAACGCTCTGATCGTTCTGGCCCAGGATTCGGAAGCCATCGGCCCGGCCATCGAAAAGGCCACCGCTGAAGGCATCCCGGTCGTCGGCTACGACCGTCTGATCGAAAACCCGGACGCCTACTACATCACCTTCGACAACAAGGAAGTAGGCCGCATGCAGGCGCGTGAAGTCTTCAAGGCGAAGCCGGAAGGCAACTACGTCTTCATCAAGGGCGCATCGACCGACCCGAACTCCGACTTCCTCTATTCCGGTCAGATCGAAGTCCTGAAGGAAGCCATCGACTCGGGCAAGATCAAGAACGTCGGCGAAGCCTATACCGACGGCTGGAAGCCGGAAGCTGCCCAGAAGAACATGGAGCAGTTCCTGACCGCCAACAACAACAAGGTTGATGCAGTCGTATCGTCGAACGACGGCATGGCCGGTGGTGTTGTTGCCGCTCTCGAAGCCCAGGGTCTCGCCGGTTCCGTACCGGTCTCCGGTCAGGACGGCGACAAGGCCGCTCTGAACCGCGTCGCACTCGGCACCCAGACCGTATCTGTCTGGAAGGACAGCCGCGAACTCGGCAAGAAGGCCGGCGAAATCGCCTCTGAACTCGCCGCTGGCAAGTCCATGGACGAAATCGAAGGCACCGTGAAGTTCTCCGGCGGCCCGAAGGGCGTCGAAATGAACTCCTACTTCATCGCTCCGCTGCCGATCACCAAGGAAAACCTGAACACCGTCATCGACGCTGGCTGGATCTCCAAGGAAGAAGCATGCCAGGGCGTTGCTGCCGGCTCGGTTGCCGCCTGCAACTGATCGAGTGACTGACCTCGTAGCTTGAGCCGGAACGCCGCAGCCCTTGCGCTGCGGCGTTTCGACTGGTCGGGAGCATCGCGGCTGGAAACCCGGTCGGCTTTAAGGGGCCGCAACCGGCGAAGTCCGGACCGCAGACAATGAAAGATGCCTCGATCCGCATGGCGGGTCCAATGCCCGCGGTCGCGTGTGTCCCACGCGCCCTTCGCAAGCCGACAACCGACTGGGGAGAATAAATCGTATGGCGGATCACAGCCTTGCCACGCCCGCGCCCGGCGCCCGGGCATCCAATGTTTCAGCGCTCAAGCGCTTCTTTCAAGCCACCGAGATCGATACGCGCCTGCTCGGCATGGTGATCGCACTCGCGATCATCTGGATTGGCTTCGACTTCCTGTCGGGCGGCCTGTTCCTGACACCGCGCAACCTGTGGAACCTCTCGGTCCAGGCGGCCTCCGTCTCGGTCATGGCGACGGGCATGGTGCTGGTCATCGTCACCCGCAACATCGACCTCTCGGTCGGCTCGATCCTCGGCTTCGTCGGCATGATCATGGGCGTCCTGCAGGCCCGCATCCTGCCGCCGATCATCGGTTTCGAACATCCGCTGATGTGGATCATCGCGCTTGGCGCCGGCATTGCCGTCGGCACGGCCATCGGTGCCTTCCACGGCGCGATCATTGCCTTTCTCGGCGTGCCCGCCTTCATCGTCACCCTCGGCGGCCTGCTCGTCTGGCGCGGTGCCGCCTGGATGGTGACCTCGGGCGCGACCGTTGCCCCGATGGACACCACCTACCGCCTGATGGGCGGTGGCGCGGACGGGTCCATCGGCTCCAGCGCCAGCTGGATCGTCGGCCTCGTCGCCTGCCTTCTGGTCGTCGCGTCGATCCTCAATACCCGCAAGCAGCGCCGCCGCTTCGGCTTCCCGCTGCGTCCGGTCTGGGCGGAGTATTTCCTCGTGGCCGCCGGCTGCGTGGCGATCCTCAGTGCCGTCTGGGTGGCCAACAGCTATTACATGCCGGTCAACCTGGCGAAGAAATACGCCGCCGCCAATGGCATCGACTGGCCGGAAGGCGGGTTACAGATCGGTCTCGGCATCGCCATTCCGGTTCTGATCGCCATCGGCATCGCCATGGTCATGGCCTTCATCACCAACCGCACGCGCTTCGGCCGTTACGTCTTCGCCATCGGCGGAAACCCTGAGGCCGCCGAACTCGCCGGCATCAAGGTGAAGTGGGTGACCGTCCGCATGTTCGCGCTGATGGGTGCGCTCTGCGCCGTGGCCGCCGCCATCTCGACCGCCCGCCTGAACGCCGCGACCAATGCGCAGGGCACGCTCGACGAGCTCTACACCATCGCGGCTGCCGTCATCGGCGGCACCTCGCTCGCCGGCGGTGTCGGCACCATCGCCGGTGCCATGCTCGGCGCCGTCGTCATGCAATCCTTGAATTCGGGCATGGTTCTGCTCGGTCTCGACACGCCGCTGCAGAGCATCGTCATCGGCATCGTGCTCGTGATCGCGGTCTGGCTCGACACCGTCTACCGCGCCCGTGCGAAGTAAGGGGAGTTGAAACTCATGTCGGAAAACCGCACCCCACTCGTGGAAATGCGCAACATTTCCATCTCCTTCGGCGGCATTCATGCCGTGGACGATGCATCCGTCGACCTCTTCCCCGGTGAAGTCGTCGCGCTTCTCGGTCACAACGGTGCCGGCAAGTCCACCCTGATCAAGATCCTGTCGGGCGCCTACAAGCGCGACAACGGCGACATCCTGGTCCGTGGCGACTTCGCCGAGATCAACAACCCGCGCGACGCCAAGAAATACGGCATCGAGACGATTTATCAGACGCTCGCCGTCGCCGATAACGTCGATGCCGCCGCCAACCTCTATCTCGGCCGCGAGCTGCGCACCCCCTGGGGCACGCTCGACGACGTCGCGATGGAAGCCAAGGCGCGCGAAGTCATGGGTCGCCTGAACCCCAACTTCCAGCGCTTCAAGGAGCCGGTCAAAGCCCTCTCCGGTGGTCAGCGCCAGTCGGTGGCGATCGCGCGTGCGATCCTCTTCGACGCCCAGATCCTGATCATGGACGAACCGACGGCCGCCTTGGGCCCGCAGGAAACCGCCCAGGTCGGCGAGCTCATCCAGCAGCTGAAGAAGGACGGCATCGGCATCTTCCTGATCAGCCACGATATCCACGACGTCTTCGACCTCGCCGACCGCGTCTTCGTCATGAAGAACGGCCGCGTCGTAGGCCACGCCCGCACCGAGGATGTCACCAAGGACGAAGTCTTGGGCATGATCATCCTCGGCAAGTGCCCTCCGGGGGCAGTACCGGGGCCTGGGGCCATGCAGACGGCGTGAGCGTCGCCAAAATGAAATGAGACAGGCGAGGGGGCGTTAAGCTCCCTCGTTTGCGTTTCGGGGGATTAACAACTGCCTCGCGCTGATGGAGTACCCTTGGGCTTCTTCACTGTTGCCAAGGCGTTTCAGGGGGCAAGCGGCGACCTTTTAATGCTCCTAGATATTGGGGTATGCATGCCCATTACGCCAAAGTGCCAGACGCCGCTGCCCGTGTTGGATTTTCAATGCCGAGAAGAAGACAGTTTAACGGAATTTGTTGCGACACCCTGGGTAGCTTTGTCAGTCGTTACAATGATTTGGATGGCTATTGGGCCTTAGGGCAATATGCCTCGTTCCTGAGGCAAACAGGCGACCAGCATTTACAGTTCCAGCTGCTGCAGGATTCCTGTTTGCCCGCGTGTTTCAAATTCACCGCATCGACGACATACTATCGACGTGCGGTGATACAGATGATGGCTACGAACGAGATGCCGCCCACTTGGCTCGCTGATGCATGCATCCTATTTTCTTTGACGGGTCCAACGAGTGCTTTTTGCGAGATCGCAATCACGTCTGATCTCGGCAAAGTTTACCGCGCCAATCGGACTGTCGAGGTGAAGCCTCATAACCCGATTTACGAGCACCGCAGAAGCGGCAGCTTCGGGCCCTCAAACCAGCGCTGCCAATAAAACGGATGAGCCAAGGCATCTAATGCCGCTCTAGTCCGCTCCCGGCAATCGTCTTGACCGTTGCTCGATCCACCAGTCGTTCTGCCAGTCCTCATAACCGAGCAGGGAGCCTTGCAGGCGCTCAAGATCATCGTCCCAGTCGCGGCTCCGGTTCAGGATGTCTCTGATATAGGCGTTGATCCGCCAAGCCTCGTCCGGAAGTGCGAAGAGCACGTCCCGCATGCCATCAAGATCTGGATGCTGTTGCTTGAGGGCAGGCACCGGCGTGTCGATGATACGGCGCAGGATTTGACCGGAGGCCACAAATGGTTCGAAAGGCTCCAGCAATTCGTCGAACCAGTCGGATGGATAGACATCGCCGAACACTGCCAACGGTTTTCGACCGTCCAGCATCAGCGGAAGTTCAAAATTGGTATGGATCAAATAGGGAACGGCATCGAATGCAAGATACGGTCGACTAAGGCCGGTAAGAATGGCATCCGGCACGATGGGCGGGATGCACAGAGCGCCGATCTTTTGCATGACGCGTGGTGATAGTCCAACATAGAGACCCTTTAGATCGGGATCCGAGTCGCTTTCCGGCGCCAGAACCGCCTTCAATTGCTCCAAATCCTCGATGCGGACGCGCCATTCTGCGCTGACGGTCTTGGTGACGTCATCAAAGCCTTGCAAAACGAAATTGGAAGAGCGGCTCAAGCGATGACCTGTCGTCGTGGTGTCTGACAACACAATACAGCACACCAGAGACACAGTCGACGCGAAGTCGACCCATGGAAAAATCCGTCGCCCGCGCTGTTCGCCTCCTATCTGCCGGCGCGTGTCTTGGATGACATCTCCGCGCAGCCGAACTTCGGAGGCCGCCATGTCCTACACCCGCTTCGCCGCGATGATCGCCACCTCCACCGTTGTCATGTTCGCGCTGATGTATCTCAACACCTATGCGCTCGACCATGTCACCTACAGCCAGACACGGACCTGGATGGCGCTGATGATGGGGGGTGATGGCGATGATCATGATGAGCTTCATGGCCTCGATGTATCGGAACCCGCGTCTCAACGCGGCCATCATCGCCGGCAGCGTCGTCGTCTTCGCCTTCTCCCTCTGGCTGGTGCGCAGCCAGGAGACCGTGTCCGACGTCAGCTACATGAAGGCGATGATCCCGCACCATTCGATCGCCATCATGACCAGCGAGCGGGCTCATGTCCGTGATCCGCGCGTACGCAAGCTGGCCGATGAGATCATCGCAGCGCAGGTCCGCGAGATCGGCGAGATGAAGTCGCTGATCGCCGACCTCGAATCCAATCCGCCGGCCGAGGACGCCGAGGACCTGCCGCCGAAGATGTTATCCGAAAACGCCGTTGCGCCCTGATCGCCGTCTCGCGGATGGCCCGGAACGGAAGCGGCCGGGGCATCGTTTGCCCCGGCCTCTCGTTGTTCCCCTGCGGCCGAGACCTCAGGCCGCCCGGCGCATCTCACCGGCGCCGCTTCGCCCGCCGATCTCGAACTTCGCGATCAGCTGGAACAGCGCGTCCGCCTCCCTGGCCAGCGAGTGGCTGGCGGCGGTCGATTCCTCCACCATGGCGGCATTCTGCTGCGTGCCCTGGTCCATGATCGCAACGGCCGTATTGATTTCCTTGAGCCCCATCGCCTGGTCGCCGGAGGCTTCGACAATGGCGTTCACGTTGACGCTGACCGCCTGAATCTGCGCGACGATGTCCTCCAATGCCTTGCCCGTCGCCACCACAAGGTCGACGCCGTTCTTCACTTGGTTGCCGGACTTGCCGATCAGGGCGCGGATTTCCTTGGCCGCACTTCCCGAGCGCTGCGCAAGCTCGCGCACCTCTTGTGCCACCACGGCAAAGCCCTTGCCCGCTTCCCCGGCACGCGCCGCCTCGACACCGGCATTGAGCGCCAGAAGATTGGTCTGGAAGGCGATCTCGTCGATCACGCTGATGATCGTGGTGATTTCCTGGGACGATCCTTCGATCTCCTGCATGGCCGTGATGGCCCGCTCGACGATCGAGCCGGACCGTTCTGCCGCTCCGCGTGTCTCGTCCACCTGCCGCCCGGCCTCGCGGGCGCGATGGCTGGTTTCGCCGATCGTGGTGGTGATCTGCTCGAGGGCCGCTGCCGTTTCCTCGACAGACGCCGCCTGCCGCTCGGTACGCTTCGACAGATCGTCGGCGGCGGAATGGATCTCGCTGGAGCCGGCAGCGATCGCCTGGGCATTCTGGCCGACCCGGCGCATCGCGTCTTCGAGCTTGCCGACGGCATCGTTGAAATTCACCCGGATGGCGTCCAGTCGCTCGGCAAAGGCGTCCGTGATCCGATGCGTCAGCCGCCCCTCGGAAAGCTGTCCCAAGGCATGGCCGATGCTGTCGACGGCAAATCGCACCTCGGCGGCATCCTGTGCCGCCAGCCGTTCCCGCTCCTGTCGCTGCTGTTCCGCAAGGTTGCGGTTCGTTTCCGCCTCGGCCTCCAGGCGCACCCGCTCGCGAGCATTGTCGCGGAACACGGCAACGGTGGATGCCATCACACCGATTTCGTCACGGCGGCCTTCGCCATAGATCGTGACATCGAGATCGCCATGCGCCAATCGGTCCATCGCCGTGGTGATCGAATTGACCGGACGGATGACGCCCGAAACCACGGTCCAGATCGAGAAGCCAGCAATACCGGCCGCCGCCACGGACAGACCCACCATCAGCGCCGTCAACATCGTTTTGAGGAGATTTCCGATCTCGAGGTTTTCCTTCGCCACCCGGATCTGCAGATCGATCAGCCGGGAAATCTCGGTGCCCAGCGGATCGATTGTCGGGTAAAGCTTCTTGTCGGCAAAGCTCGCCAGTCCCGCCATATCCTTGGACTTCAACAGAGCCTGCAATTCCTTGACGCCGGCATCGGCACCCTGACGAACCATCAGGAACTCGTCGGCAATGCCCTTTTCCTCAGGCGTCAGATAGGTGACGATATACTCGCCCCACTTCTCTTCGATCTTGCCCATCGCCGCATCGACGCTCTTTTGCCCCTGTTCGAAGCTGAAAGCGCCCGAGCGCACCTTGTGCACGGCATCGACGATGTCGACCGCATAGGCGTCGGCGATGACCTTCAGCTGTTCCATCGGAATGACGCGATCGGCGACGATCGTGTTGGCGAGTTTGGATTGCTCGTTCATCGCATAGAATGAAAAGCCCGAGATCACCACGATGACGATTGTCAAAAGTGAGATGCAGGCCAGCAGTTTCAAGCGAATGGTCATAAGAGCCTCGGAAGGGTAGGCGGGTTGACGTCACGGCGGCGCAAGCATCCGAATGAGGGGGGGGGGCGCGGCCAAAGCCGGTATCCTGTCCCCTTATGAGTGCCGATGCGTCGATCCACGCAAAACCAGCGTCTGAAGTCGCATGCACGCCCCTGCAAGATTGAGGGATTGTCCGTTTACGCTTCGCTAAACTGTGCGCTCAAATGCAGTGCGTACATGAGTATTTGCGCAGATTCAGAACAATAAGCCGTTAATGCGGCAACCGACGCGCGCACGGAGCCCGCGACCTGCGGCAACTAGGCGTTTTTGCAGAGTGTGGACGGCATAGCGACGAGGCAAGATGGAACGATGTAATTCCGTCGTCACACGCCCCTGATCAGCGCCCCGATGGTCCCGCCGACAAGCAGCACGATCCCGATCAGGAAGGTCAGGGCCGCGCCCGGTCCGCGCTTGCGCGCATCCGCATAGTACTCTGCCGCATAAAGCGCCCGCGCCGCCGTCCAGCCGAGACCAAGCAGCCCGGCCAGAATGTCGGAGACGTAGAAGCCGAAGATCCAGAGCGAGGGCAGGAACAGCACCAGCTGCTCGACGGTGTTCTGCTGCACCCGAAAGATCCGCTCGAAGTCGGCATGGCCCGTCGTCTTCGGCGCCTCCACGCCGAATTTCTTCCGCGCCTGGCCGACCTTCAGCAGGAACCAGCAGTAGGTAAGCAGGGCGGCAAAGGTGGCGAGAATGGTGAAACGCATGAAAATATCCGGCGGTGGGAGCATGGTTAACGAAGGATTGGTAGGCGGCGTGTCATCAGAACGCAAGCAAGCAAGGTTACCGTCGGTCAGTCTTCGTGATGGCGGCCCTGCTTGTCCGCTGGTGGCTTTTCCGCCATCATCCCATGCCATGGTTCGCGGCGAAGCAATCACCGCCGACAGAGAAAGACGAACAGACGACATGAACACCGAGCATTTCAAGTTTGGCCGCGCCTACGACCTCTACGAACTGGTCGCCGACGGGATCATTCATGGCATCGGTGTCGTCTTCGCGCTCGTCGGTGCGACCGCGCTGATCTTTTACGCAACGGTCTATTCCGACTATGCGAACATCGCCGCCAGCTGGATCTATGGCCTCGGCCTGATCATCGCGCTCGGCATCTCCTTTACCTACAACATGTGGCCGCATTCCCGGGTCAAATGGTGGCTGCGCCGCTTCGATCATTCCGCGATCTTCATCCTGATCGCCTCCACCTACACCCCCTTCCTCGTGCAGGGGGCCGATCGTCCGCTGATCCTCGCTCTCCTTTTGGGCATCTGGATCACCGCCTTTACCGGCATATGGCTGAAATTCCGTTTCCCCGGCCGCTACGACAGGCTCGCCATCCTGCTTTATCTCGCCATGGGCTGGAGCGGCGCGCTCGCCATGGGCCCGCTCTCGGAGATCATCCCGGGCGTGACCCTGACGCTGATCATCATCGGCGGCTGCATCTATTCCGCCGGCGTCGTCTTCCATGTCTGGGAACGCCTGCGCTTCCAGAATGCCATCTGGCACGCCTTCGTCGTGACCGCGGCGATCGTGCATTATTCGGCGGTCTTCACCGCGATCAGCCTCGGCTGAGGGCCGCCGTCAGCGCTTCTTTGCGCTCAGCGCCGATTTCGAGCCGAGCCGCAGGAAGGCGGCCGTGCCGACCCAGTAGATCAGGCCGGTGAAGACGAACAAGGCCGCAAGCACGCCGATCAGTTCAGGGCTGAGATTGGCCGAAATCTCCTCGAAACCGCCGCCGGGCAGCAGGATGAAACCCAGCGTGACGATGGTCGAAAGCGCTAGCTGCAAGACCACCAGGAGCGCGCCGATCCGGAAGCATTCGCGCCATTCCGCCGGTCGCCCGGCCTGCTTGGCAAAGTATATACCCGCCCACATGCCGGCACCCATCACCACCAGATGACTGAGGCTCGACGGCTTGTCGCTCATATAGCCGAAGGTCATCAGGCCGGTGACGACGGCGGTGATCGCGACGGTGATGGCGAGCGAGACGAGCACATAACGAATGGCCATCTGAACGATGAAACTGGGCACTGAAAAATCTCCCGGAAGAACATGGTGATAAAATATACCTTCGCAGTCTAACGGCGCCTTCCCCGACTGTGCAACCGGTCGTATAGATTGCTCACCTGGAACATCCGGCACCGTCCGGCCAAAGCATGAGCCCCGCATGACCGATTTCACGCTCCGCGACGCAACGCCGGCCGATCTGCCGGCGATCCTCGAGATCTACAATCACGCTGTCGCCGAGACCACGGCGATCTGGAACGAGACGCTCGTCGATCTCGACAACCGCAAGGCCTGGTTCGATCTGCGCCAGGCGAGGGGCTTTCCGATCCTGGTCGCCGACGTCGGCGGCAGGATCGCGGGTTATGCCTCCTACGGCGACTGGCGCCCCTTCGACGGCTTTCGCCAGTCGGTCGAGCATTCGGTCTACGTCGAGAGGGACTTTTATGGCCGCGGTCTCGGAAAGGCCCTGATGAGCGCCCTGATCGAGCGGGCAAGGGCAGGCGACATCCACGTCATGGTCGCGGCAATCGAAGCCGGCAACACGGGCTCCATCGCCCTCCACAAAAGCCTCGGCTTCCGCCTCGTCGGCACGCATCACGAGGTCGGCAAGAAGTTCGGCCGCTGGCTGGACCTGACGATGATGGAATTGAAGCTGGGCGAGTAACCCTCCACCTCCCCCTTGAGGGGGCAGGGCAATTGCATATGGAAGAGACGACCCCTCCCCACCCTCCCCACAAGGGGGAGGGCTTAACCCGGCCGCGCCGTCGCGTTGTTGGAAACGGGCGTTTTGCGCCACGTCCTCTCCCCCCTTGTGGGGGAGATGGCCGGCAGGCCAGAGGGGGTTTTGTTCCATATGCAATTGCCCTACCCTCAGGGGGAGGGTGGTGGGCCACCAAAAACCGAAAACCCTCTTTACAACGCTCCGGGCATCAGGATTTATCCTGTTCTTTGGCAGGAGAACCCCCATGACCATTGAAACCTGGCTCGCTTTCGCCGCCGCCTCTGCGGTGCTTCTGATCATCCCCGGACCGACCATTCTTCTGGTCGTATCCTATGCGCTCGGCCAGGGTTGGCGCAGCGCGCTGCCGGTCTCGATCGGCGTGGCCTTGGGCGATTTCACCGCCATGACGCTGTCCATGCTCGGTGTCGGCGCCATCCTCGCGGCATCCGCCACCGTCTTTACGGTGCTGAAGCTCCTCGGGGCGGGTTACTTGATCTATCTCGGCATAAAACTCTTCCGCTCGGGCGGCACGATGGATGTCGCGCCGCGCACGGATGCGGTGTCCACCACCAAGATGATCGGCCATGCCTGGGTGGTGACCGCGCTCAACCCGAAGAGCATCACCTTCTTCGTCGCCTTCCTGCCCCAGTTTCTCGACAAGCACGGTGACTTCGCCACCCAGATGCTGATCTTCGAAACGACCTTCCTCGTCCTGGCTTTCGCCAATGCGGCAGGTTATGCGCTGGTCGCTTCGCGCGCCCGCGGCATGGTCCGCAGCCCGCGGGCCATCGGCCTGTTCAACAAGGTCGGCGGAACCATGCTGATCGGTGCAGGCATCGCCACCGCGTCCATGCGGTCGACCAGCTAAGGCACTCGGTTCGGTTCCGGCGGTTCGCCGCTGTCCACCCCCTGTTCGCCTCAGTCCAAGCGTGAAATGCATCCGGCGGCTAAAGAAGAGCGAAGTACTCCGCTTTTCTCTCAAGGGCAGCCGCCGGAAATCCCATGTCACGCTCCGAATTCTCGCCATCGAATACGACCGCAGCGCCCTTCACGGATGCCGAACCGCGCGGTGCCATGACCCGACTCTATGCCGTGCTGGCCGGCCTTTATCTCGCCCAGGGCATTCCGACCTATCTGCTGCTCGTCGCGCTTCCGCCGCTGATGCGTGAAGCCGGTGCCTCGCGCACGGCGATTGGTCTGTTTTCGCTGTTGATGCTGCCGCTGGTGCTCAAATTCGCCGTCGCGCCCTATATCGACCGCCACAAGCTTCTGCCCCGCTTCG
Source organism: Hyphomicrobiales bacterium (assembly GCA_900473805.1). Classification (GTDB taxonomy): domain Bacteria; phylum Pseudomonadota; class Alphaproteobacteria; order Rhizobiales; family Rhizobiaceae; genus Allorhizobium. Next base: position 85,489 of record UCMS01000030.1, read on the forward strand.
GCCATCGCCGGGGCTGGATCGTACCGACCCAGGCGCTGGTGTCGCTCGCCATCGCCGCCATGGCCCTGTTCGATCCATCCCAGGCACTGCCGCTCTTCGGCCTCGGCCTCTTCATCACGCTTTTGTCGTCGGTGCAGGATATCGCCACAGACGGTTACGCTGTGCGTCATCTAAAGGGCGGCGCGCGCGCCGTCGGCAATGCCGTGCAGGCAGGCGCTGTCGCGCTCGGCGTCATCATCGGCGGCACGCTGGTTCTGGTGCTCGTGCAACAGATCGGTTGGGTCCCGACCATCCTGCTCGTGGCTGCCCTGTCACTTCTGCCGCTCGTCGCCACGCTTTACATGACGGAAGATCAGGAGAATGCCGAAGCCGGTCCCACGCGGGTAAAGCCCAGCCTCGCGGCCTTCTTCCGCCGTCCCCAGGCCTGGCTGATCCTCGGCTTTGCGCTCAGCTACCGCGCAAGCGAAGGCCTCGTGCGCGGCATGGAAGGCGCCTATCTCGTGGATATCCAGGTGCCGACCGCCTGGATCGGCTATCTCTCCGGTACGGCGGCGGCGACGGCGGGGCTCGCCGGCGCGCTGCTCGCCGCCGTCATCATCCGAAAGCTCGGCCTGAGCGCCACGCTGCTTTTGCTCGGCGGGTTGCGCAGCCTGTGTTTCCTCGCCTTCTCGCTCAATGCCTTCGGTTTGACCCCAGGCATCGCCGTGGCGCTCGCCGCCTCCGGTTTCCAGACGCTGATCCGCTACATGGAACTGGTGGCGATCTATTCCTTCTTCATGAAATCCGCTTCCGACGACCAGCCGGGCACGGATTTCACGCTTCTCGCCTGCGCCGAACTGGTGGTCTACATCATCGGAACGTCAGTCGCCGGCATCATCGCCGATCGCGTCGGTTATGCCTGGCTCTTCTCGCTGGCGACGGTCATTTCCGTCTTCGGCATCGCCCTGTCCCTGATCATGCTGCGTCGGCTCAAGTCACCGGCCGAACCTGCCGTTTCAGGTCCGAAGGCCGGATCTGGTATCGTGTCCGGAACGACCGGTTGAAATAGGAGAGGTCGTTGAAGCCGGATTGATAGGCCACCTCAGCGATCGACATGCGCTCGCCGGAAGCCAGCATCACCGCCTTTGCCCGCTCCAGTCGCCGTTCCAGCACATGGCGGGAAAAGGTCGTGCCATCGCGCGAAAACAGCTTCTGGATGGCGCGCGGCGTGATGCCTTCGGCGTCGGCAACATCGTTGATGGAAAAGGTCCCATCAGCCAGGCGGTCCTCGATCAGCGCGCGAATACGCGCCATGCGGTCGTCGGGTGCTGCTTTTGCCGCCGTCCCGCCGAGTGCCTGCGAGAGCTGGGGCAGGAAGTCGTAGAAGTGACTGACCATCAACGCAACGTCTTCGGCGGTCTGCTGCTCGCGTTGCAGCAGATAGCCCGCATAGCTGGTCAGCATGTGCAAGGGCAGGCAGGCAGCCGGCACGGTCTTCAGCATAAGCCCGTCGAGCGAGGCCCGGTGGCGGTCTACCACCTGTTCCGGCAAATGCGCACAATCCAGACGCCCGCCCTCCGCAAGGGTAATCCGCAATCCGCTCTGCGCCGGCAGAAAGACGACGTCTCCGCTCACCGCCTCGATCCGCGACCGCCCATGCTCCACCGTCATCGACTGGCCGACCGAGCGCAGCAACACCACGCCGCGATCGCCGCTCCCCTCGCAGGCGAGGCGGACAAGCGTCTTCGGGAAATAGACGGTCGCGAGCGACAAAGACGGGTCGTGCCAGTAAAGCCCGCGGGATCCGCTGAAATCGCCGCCCTCGAGGCCGACGCTCAGGCCCCCCATCATGTCGATCAGGATACTGCCACAGAGCGCGCGGGCCTCGGCATCGGAGAGGGCGGCGGAGCCGAATTTCAGGGGGCGGATCAAGCTCATTCGGACGGTCAACTTTCCTTGGGGAACTTCGCGCTGGTCCAAGCCACGTTCGCCTCCATCCAAGCGGGCCGCACCGTTATGTTTTAAACATGACCGTACTGGTAATGTTTTATCTCGCGTCGCTCAAGTCTTGGGCGTCGTGAAAATGCGAGTGTGATGAGGGGATCTATGAAATTCTTTGGGCAACAGGGGCGTGGACTGAGCGGGACCTCAGATCTGGCACGCTCGACCACGGCGCTGACGGCACTGGCTGTCGCGGCATTTCTCGGCGCAGCGGATGCGGGTCTTGCCCAGGACGTCGCCGCTGAAGAGGCGGCAACAACAGCAGAAGCGTCCGGTGAAACCGTGCTGGGCGACATCGTCGTCACCGGCAGCCGCGCCCCGGAAAAGATCTCGGAGATCGCCCGCACCATCAAGGTGGTCGACGAAGCCGAGATCAAGGCCGCCGCCCTTCAGGGCAAGAACCTGCAGCAGATCCTCGCCGAGACCGTGCCGAGCTTCGATGCCGCGAGCGAAGGCTCCCGCACCAGCTACGGCCAGAACCTGCGCGGACGGACCGCACTCGTGCTGATCGACGGCGTCTCGCTCAACTCCGCTCGTGGCCTCAGCCGCCAGTTCGATTCGATCGACCCGTTCAACATCGCCCGCGTCGAGGTGCTGTCCGGTGCCACCGCCCTTTACGGCGGCAATGCCACCGGCGGCATCATCAACATCATCACCAAGAAGGGCAGGGACGCGGGCGACGGCCTGCATGCCGAAACCCAGGTTGGCGTGGCCAGCGGCTTCCAGGGCAGCCAGGATTTCGATCGCAACGCCGCCGGCGCCGTCACCCATAACAGCGGCAACTGGGACGCCCGCCTCTCGGTCTCCGGCAATCGCACTGGCGCTTATTACGATGGCGCGGGCGAGATGGTCATGCCCGACATCACCCAGTCGTCGACCGCGTTCAACGAGCGCATCGACGTCATGGGCTCCGTCGGCGTACAGATCGACGAAGATCGCCGGCTCGATGCGACCATGCAGTATTTTGACAGTGCGCAGGACAGCGACTACGGCCTCTATTACGGTCCCTATCTGTCCGGTCTCTCCAATCCGAGCCTGTTCGAGCCCCGTTCCGGCTATCAGTCGGATGTCGAGCCGCAGACCCGCCGCAAGATGCTGACCCTCAGCTACACCGATGCCGATTTCCTCGGGCAGCAGCTGTTGCTGCAAGGGGCGGTGCGCTCGGAAGATATCGTCTTCAATCCCTTCCCTTCAACGGGAACGCAGGCCGGCACCTATTTCGGGGCAAGCCAGCAGACGACCGATTACTACAGCTTCAAGGCTGCCATGGTGTCGGAACTGACCGATACTGTGAAATTGACCTATGGCGTCGATACCGACCGTGACAGCTTCTCGGCCACCCAGTCGATCTTCGACCTCACCACGGCCGTCACGTCCGGCGGGCTGAACTTCGACACGATCGGCATCACCGGCCTCTATCCGGACATCGACGTCACCACCTTTGCCGGTTTCGCCGAAGCCGCCTGGGAGGCGACCGATCGGCTGACGGTCAGCGGTGGCCTGCGCTATCAATACACAAACACGGAAGTCGGCGATTTCGTCGGCGCCGCTCAGCAGGTTGCGATCTTGAACGGCGCCGCCACATCGGCCGACGCCATCCCCGGCGGCGAGGTCGATTACGATGCGCTGCTCTTCAATGCCGGCGCGACCTATGACGTCACCCCGGACCAGCAGGTCTATGCCAACTTCTCGCAGGGCTTCGAGCTGCCCGACCCGGCCAAGTATTACGGCGTCGGCACTTACACCCTGACCAACGGTCACTATGTTCTAAACGACAGCGTCAATGTCGCGACGTCGGCGCTGGAAGCCATCAAGACCGACAGCGTCGAACTCGGCTTCCGCCATGACGACGGCACCTTCAACTTCGCTGCCGCCGCCTATTACTCGACCTCGGACCGCTCGATCAGCCTGGATCGCACGACCTTGACGATCGAGATGAAGGATGAGAAGCGCCGCGTCTACGGCATCGAGGCCGAGGCCGGTTACAAGTTCGACAACGGCTTCGATGTCGGCCTGCTCGGCCACTGGGTGAAGTCGGAGAAGAAGGGCGCTGACGGCTGGTATCAGGAATCGGTCGGCACGGCGAGCACGTCGAAGGCAGGCGGTCACATCGGCTGGAGCAACGACGCCTTTTCTGTCCGCCTGACCGGCGAACACATCTTCAGCCTCGAAGACGATGCCGGCTACGAGATCGAAGGCTACAACCTCTTCAATCTCGGCGGTCGTTACACCTTTGCCGAACAGGCGACCACGATCAACTTCGGCATCCAGAACCTGTTCGACACCGACTACACCTCGGTCTGGGGCTCTCGCGCCAAGGCGCTCTATGGCGGACTGGTCGATGAATCGGTTTTCGATTACCACGGCCGCGGTCGCACCTTTGCGGTCTCCGTCACCAAGGTGTTCTGACACAAAAACAGACGGTGCGGGATGGGTCCCGCGCCGTCTGTCCTCAAATCAAGCCGCGCTGCAGCTTTGCGGGCAATATCTGTTCAGAGCAGCTTCAACAGTGCCTTGGCCGCCTCTTCCGAAGAGGCCGGGTTCTGGCCGGTGACGAGCTTGCCGTCGGTCACCACGTGCACGGCCCAGTCGGCGCCTTTCTCGTAAAGACCGCCGCGCTCCTGCAGCATGTTTTCAACGAGAAACGGCACCACCTGCGTGAGGCCAACGGCCTCCTCTTCCGAATTCGTGAAGCCCGTCACCTTCCGCCCATTGACCAGCGGCTGACCGTCGACGCCCCTGACATGCCGCAGTACGCCCGGCGCATGGCAGACCGCACCGATCGGCCGATCCTTGGCGGCGAATGCCTCGATCAGAGCAATGCTGTCCTTGTCTTCGGCAAGATCCCAGAGCGGGCCATGGCCGCCGGGATAGAACACAGCGTCGAAACCATCGGGGTCGATCTGCGACAGCGGCGTCGTCGAGGCGAGCAACTGCTGCGCCGTCTGGTCGGCCTTGAACCGCTCCGTTGCTTCCGTCTGCGCATCCGGTGCGTCGCTCTTCGGATCGAGCGGCGGCTGGCCGCCCTTGGGCGAGGCGAGCGTGATCTCGGCACCCGCATCCTTGAGCACGTAATAGGGGGCGGCGAATTCCTCCAGCCAGAAGCCGGTCTTCTTGCCTGTGTCGCCAAGCTGGTCGTGCGACGTGAGCACCATCAAAATCTTCATGAGTTTTATGTCCTTTTCTTCGGGGGATGAGAATGGAGATACACTCAGGCGTCCGGCCCGACGCGAATGACGCGCTTGCCGAAGGCCTCGCCGCGCAACAGCCCGATAAAGGCGCGTGGCGCCTCTTCCAGCCCGTCGATCATCTCCTCGCGATATTTGATCTTGCCGGCCTCGACCCATCCGCCCATCTCCCGGGCAAATTCGGGATAGAGATGGCCGAAATCGTCAAACACGATGAAGCCGCGCAGGATGATCCGCTTCTTCAGGAACATGCCCATCAGCCAGCCCATGCGATCCGGGCCGTCGGGCAAGGAGGTCGCATTGTATTGCGAGATCAACCCGCAGAGCGGGATGCGTGCCCGTGTGTTGAGCCGCGGCGCAACCGCGTCGAATACCGCCCCGCCGACATTTTCGAAATAGATGTCGATGCCATCGGGCGTGGCGAGTTCAAGCTGCCCTACGAACCCGTCCGACTTGTAGTCGACGCAGGCATCGAAACCGAGCACCTCGACCGCATGGCTGCACTTCTCCCGACCGCCGGCAATGCCGACCACGCGGAGCCCCAGGATCTTGCCGATCTGTCCGACGGTCGCGCCGACCGGGCCCGTCGCACCGCCCACCACCAGCGTCTCGCCCTCTTTCGGCTGGCCGATCTGCGTCAGTCCCGCCCAGGCCGTCAGCCCCGGCATGCCGGTGACGCCGAGTGCCCAGGAGGGATGCGTCGGGTTGGCGCCGAGCCGCGTCACGCCTTTGCCGTCCGACAGCGCATAATCCTGCCAGCCGGAAAAGCCGACCACCCAGTCGCCTTCCGCAAAGCCGTCCAGCTTGGAGCTGACCACCCGCGAAACCGTGCCTCCGACCATCGTCTGGCCAATCTCGACCGGTGCCGCATAAGACGGCGCATCGCTCATTCGGCCACGCATATAGGGATCGAGGGAGAGGAAAACCGTCCGCAGCAACATCTGGCCGTCAACAGGTGTCGGGATCTCGCCCGTTTCCAGCCGGAGTGTCTGTTCGTTCGGTTCGCCCCGCGGGCGTTCGGCCAGAACGAAACGGCGATTGGTCGTGGTTGATTGCGGCATGGATGATCTCCTGGTGTATAGACCGAAGCTTGGCATGAATGCGGTCCGTCCCGCGGGTTCGCAGCCGCGCGTTCGGGTCGCGAGCCTGATGCGCGAGAGCGCGGCAATTGCCTGATCACGCCAGGCGAGCTGGCCGACCGGTTCCTGCGACAACAATAGTTCACCTCCCTGAAAGTTCCATCGGCGCATTGTCATATGGCGATGAAATCGCGCTGACCGGTCCGTGAAATCATTTCCTCCGCGGACAGGCAGATGGCAGCCAACGAAGCCCCTTCGGCCGCGTAGGCACCTCGCCCTTAGTTGCGGGGAAAGGCGCCTGTATCAACGTTTGTAGCCCTCTCCGCGGATGGGCGGAGAGGGCACAGGGTGAGCTGCAAAGAGCTTCAGTGAGAGGACGCCTTCACCCCCCGTTGCGCCCGCCCAAAAGCCCCGTCACCGGATCGTCGCATGCACCATCTCGCCCCGGATGGTGATCGCGGGCTTTGCCCCCGGTGTGTTCGGCAGGGCGCTGTCGATATAGGAGGCGACGGCCTCCACGCCGTAGGAGATAGCGGTCGGCACCAGAAAACGGATCGAGGCGTCCAGCATGGCACCGGACACGAGCACAGCCTCGGTCTGTGTCACCCGCTCGAAGGTGAGCCGGGCGCGCAGCGCCGCACCAGCGAGCGCCACCCGCGTGGCGTGGCCGGCAAGCGCAAAATCGCCTGCATCGCTGGCAACGTCGATGGCGGAGAAATCGCCATCGAGACGCATCCGTGCGGCATTCTGGGTGATCGACACGGTCGCTTCCGGCTCAAGCCGCGCCTCCAGTAAGAGGGTGCAGTCGTCCCAGTCGTTCCAGCCAAAGAAACCGCCGCGGTCGCCCATGTCGATCTTCAGCGTGTCACCGTCGCGCCGCATATGGCCCTGTCCGCCGCAGTCCGAGGCGAACCAGGCGGAGCGGAAGAGGGCGCCCCAACCTCGTCGCGTGCCGGACAGCAGAGCCTGCGGTGCCCCGTCGCCACGCGTTGAAATGCGGATATCGCTGGCAGTCCCCGTCACCTCGAGCCGGGTCACGCCGGTCAGGTCGATCGGTCCCGAGACGGTCTCGCTCGCCTGGATCATCTGGATGCTGCCGTCGATGACGGCAAGGGCGACGATGCCGCCGAGGATGGACAGAAGAATGGTTCGCTTGCGCATGAGAGGCGTCCTTTCGCATGGCCCTGGCAGCGATCCGTTGCGGTCGTTGCCCGGGCGGTTTCGATGCCCCATCTGGCGAAGACGCACTGTCAGAGGCGACCTCGATTGCGTTTCAGGTCGACCGGGATCGCGCTTTCGGTCATCTTGGCCGCCATCACACCCCGCGACTTTCGAAATCCCGCTCCATGCTTTTTGTCCCTCTGTCTTTTCTCGTCGCCCTGTTCCTCGCCATCTTCCTTCTCCGCCTGCTGCGTGAGGAGGGACGGGAAAGCTGGGCGTCGCATGGCCTCTTCCTGCCGCTGATCGTGCTCTACATTGTCCAGAGCCTGCTGGTCGGCCTGCGCTGGGGTTATGGCCTCACTGCGGTTCTGGTGGTCCTGCCCGTTCTGGCGAGCCTCATTCCGGCGCTCTCCTATCTCGCTTTCCGCGATCTCGCCCGCGAGCGGCCGGGGCTGTCGCGTGCCGACTGGGCGCATCTCCTGCCGACACTGCTGGTCGTCATCATGCTGGGGAGCGCGCACCTGCCGGCCGGCTATGGTGACCCGTCGCTCTGGCGAATCCCGGTCGATGTCGTCCTCATCGGCGAATTTCTCGGTTATGGTCTGGCCCTCTTCTGGCTCGCCCGCCACGGGCCGGACGGCCTCGTTGCCTCGAGGCTCGACGGCACGCTGCGTTCGATGCGCGGCCTGCAGCTCACCGGTCTGGCGCTGATCACCTCGGCGCTGACGGATGTCGCGATCAGCTTCGACATGCTGTGGTCCGGCGGGCGGTATTCGCCGCTGGTCGTCTCGGCCACGACAACGCTGATCCTGCTTCTTCTCGGTCTCGGTGCCGTGACCGCCGGCGAGGAGGGGCGGGAGGAGCGAAGTGAGGAGGGCGATGCCGGAGCCGAGGATCTGCCGCTCCGGTTCGCGCCCGGCGGGGTATCGAGCGCCGGGACAGCCGCTGCCACCGCGCCCGCTGCCCCCGCTGCGAAAGCCGCGACCGAAGACCATCACAGTCTTGCCGCCGACCTCGATCGCCTGATGGCGGAGAAGCGTCTCTGGGCCGATCCGGATCTCAACCTTGCCCGTCTCGCCCGACGCCTCGGTGCACCCGCCCGTCTGGTGTCAGAAGCGGTCAACCGCGTGCATGGCGTCAGCGTTTCACACTACGTCAACGACCATCGCATCGCCGAGGCATGCCGTCTGCTCGCCGGGACCGACTGGCCCGTGACCCGCATCCTCTTTGAAGCGGGCTTCATGACCAAGTCCAATTTCAACCGGGAATTCTTACGCGTGACGGGAGACAGTCCGAGCGACTGGCGGCGACGAGTTCTCACACCTGCCGCTTGAGGGGGAGATCGCCGCAAAGCGGCGGGTGGCGGGGATCCAGGTGGTAGGTTCGCCCCATCAAGGCGATGCAGGTTGCGACCGCTCATCCCATCCGGGGCTGCATTCCAACCCTCCCTCGAAGAGAGAGGTCGCAGATCACCGCGAATAGGCGGTGATCACCTCGAGAAACGCGTCGCCATACCGTTCCAGCTTGGATTGTCCGATCCCGGAAATCCCCAGCATTTCGTCGTCGTCCATCGGCCGTTCGGTGGCGAGCGCAATGAGCGTCGTATCGGGGAAAACCACATAGGGCGGCACCCCCTGTTCGCGGGCGAGCTCCATGCGCTTCGCCCGCAGCGCCTCGAACAGCTCCTGATCGGCCTGATCGAGCCCTGCCTTGGCATGGGCGGTGCGCGATGCGCTGGCTCCTCGCGCGGCCTTGCCCGTCGTCGGCCGGTCCTTGCGGAAGCGCACATCGACCTCGCGCTTGAACACCGCCCGCGCCGTCTCTTCGAGCTTCAGCGCGCCAAAGGCCGTATGGTCGACGCGCACGTAGCCGGCCGCGAGCAACTGGCGGAACACCGATTGCCAGGTCTTCGAGGACAAGTCCTTGCCCGCCCCGAAGACCGGCATGTCGGTGTGGCCGAAACGGATGGTCTTGTCGTTTTCGGTACCCATGAGCACATCGATCAGATGACCGGTGCCGAAGCGCTCGCCGGTGCGGTAGATCGCGGCCAGCGCCTTGATCGCGGCGTCGAGTCCGTCCCAGGTCTCGACCGGCTTCAGGCAGGTGTCGCAATTCCCACAGCCGCCCGCGTGGCTCTCGCCGAAATGTTTGAGGATCGCCTGACGCCGGCATCCCGGCGTCTCGCAGATGGCGAGCAGCGCGTTGAGCTTGGCCCGCTCCACCCGCTTGATCTCGTCGGCTGCACCGCCCTCGTCGATCATCCGCCCGCGCTGGATGACATCCGCCATGCCATAGGCCATCCACACCTCGGACGGCAGACCGTCGCGCCCCGCACGCCCCGTTTCCTGGTAATAGGCCTCGACCGAACCCGGCAGATCGAGATGCGCCACATAGCGCACATTGGGCTTGTCGATGCCCATCCCGAAGGCGACGGTGGCGACGAGGCAGAGCTCTTCCTCTTTCAGAAACGCATCCTGGTTGGCATCGCGCAGCGCCCGGTCCATGCCGGCATGATAGGGCAGCGCCCGGATGCCCTGATCGTCCAACCAGTTGGCGATCTCCTCCACCTTGGCCCGCGACAGGCAATAGACGATGCCGCTCGATCCCTTGTGGCGGGAGAGGAAACGCAGGAGCTGCTGGCGCGGCTGGTCGCGCTCGACGATCTCATAGGCGATGTTCGGCCGGTCGAAGGAGGTTGTGAAGACGGCCGCATCCTGAAGCCCCAGCCGCTCGATGATATCGTCCCGCGTATGCGGATCGGCAGTCGCCGTCAGTGCCAGGCGCGGCACGCCGGGAAAGAGATCGGCGAGCTTGCCCAGTTCGCGATATTCCGGCCGGAAATCATGCCCCCATTGCGACACGCAATGCGCTTCATCAATGGCAAACAGCGCGATCTTCACGCCCTGCATCATCTCGACGAAACCGGCTGTGGCCGTCCGCTCGGGTGTCACATAAAGAAAGTCGAGCTCGCCCCGGTCGAGCGCCCGGCGGATATCGACATACTCCTCCTTGGATAAGGTCGAATTCAGCGCCGCTGCCCGCACTCCGAGGCCCTTCAGCGCCTCCACCTGATCGCGCATCAGCGCAATCAACGGCGAAACCACGACGCCGACCCCCGGCCGGCAGAGCGCCGGCACCTGGAAGCACAACGACTTGCCGGCCCCCGTCGGAAACAGCACCACCGCATCGCCGCCCGAGACCACATGGTTCACCACCTCCGCCTGCCGCCCGCGAAAGGCCGGATAACCATAGACGCGCTTCAAGACGCCAAGCGGGCCCTCGCGGCCATCTCGGTCACTGGCGGAGAAAAGCGGATCGGTGAGGGGTTGAGTCGACATGGGCAAGGTGTAGCCGAAGGGGAGGGGGCTGGCCACAGCTCTCATTGCACCTTTCATTCATGTGGTTTAATATCGGATCGATTGATCTGATATTAAACCAGAAGCAACAACAGAAGCGGACCGTCGTGGCAAGATTGCAACCAAGAAGCGTTCTTCGCAATCCCCTCAACGCCGTCTTCGGCGTCGACGCAAACGTCGTTGTCCTGCGCGAACTCGTCCGTCACGGTGGAGTATTGGCCGCCTCGGAGATTGTTGATCGTTCGGGAGCCTCCAAGAGCAGTATCCGCCTCGGCCTGCTCGCCCTGGAGCAGCTTGATCTGGTCGTAGTGGAGGGGACGAAGAGCACGCGTTTGCACCGTTTCAACCGCGACCACTATTTCGGCCCCACAATAGAGGCCCTGTTCGACGCGGAGGCGCGGCGATATGCGGACATTCTGGACGCCATTCGCCGGGCGGTAGCGTCGCTCCCGCAGGTTGTCAGCCTCAGCTTGTTCGGCAGTACAGCGGCAGGCAAAGACCGCATCGACAGTGATGTCGATATTCTTCTCGTCACTCTTGGCGCTGACGTTGCCGTGACGGTTCAGGCGGTGCGCGAAAGACTGAGGCAGGAGGCTGTGCGCTTGGGTTTTACCCCGAATGTCACCGGTCTTTCCGAAGATGACGTCGATAGGCTGAAACGCGAACGTGATCCGTGGTGGCAGGGTGTGCTTGCTCACACCGTGCTTCTCAAGGGACGTCAACCTGATAGTCTGCTGGTGGAGCCCAGGAGAAAAGCCGGTGGTTAGGACGGGGCCGACGAAGAAGAAGGATGCCGCCTATGCCACGGCGCGGCTCAGAATTGCTCGGGGCTTCCTGAAAGAGGCGCGCAACAGCGCCGCCTTCGCAGACCCCGGCGATTTCGGCAATGCCACGATGTCGACCGTCATTCATTGTGCGATCGCTTATGCTGATGCGCTCACGGCAAAGTTCAAGGGACAGGTCAATCAGGGAGATCATCAGGGTGTGATAAAGCTTCTGCGCGTGGCATTGGGCAAGGATCTTCCGGACAAGCAGGAGGCGAACTTGCGCAGTCTTCTCGAACAGAAAGACGAGGTGCAGTATGGCGCGCGGCTGCTGTCCCGCGCCGAGGCCGATCGATCGCTGGAGCGGCTCGAGCAGTTCGCAGTCTGGGCGGAAGAACTTCTCCTCCGTTGATCCTTAATCCCTGTGCGCTGCAGCAATTTGCCCTTGCCAGCCGCAATCCCACCTGCTCCTCATCGGCGTCCTCCCCAGCTTCAAAGGATCGCCTCCCGCATGCCCACCCCCCTCAAACTTTATCTCGCCGGCCCCGAAGTCTTCCTCCCTAACGCCCGCGCCATCCTTGATGCCAAGGCGGCACTCACCCGCACCTACGGCTTCGAACCCATCTGCCCCGGCGATCTCGCCATCCCGCCGGCCCCGACCAAACACCAGTTCGGCCTCAACATCTCCGAAGTCGACGAGGGCTTCATGAACCGCGCCGATGGCGTGATTGCCAATCTCACACCCTTCCGCGGCATTGCCGCCGATCCCGGCACGGTCTTCGAACTTGGTTACATGTGCGGCGCCGGCAAGCTGGTCGCCTGCTACACCAATGTCGCAGCCAGCCACTATGACCGCACCGCCGACTATTATGCCGGCGAAATCCACATCGCCGAAGACGGCCGCAAGCGCGCGCCCGACGGCACCATGCTGGAAGACTTCGAGATGATCGAAAACCTCATGCTGCATGGCGGCGTCGAGCGTCGTGGCGGTCCGGTGGCCGTGCATGCCGCGACGTCTGAAACCCTCTGGACCGATCTCACCGCCTTCGAGTTTTGCTTGAAGGCGCTCTCGGAAAGAGTCTGAAATCAGCGCTTTGGCGTGAAAAGCTCAGATCCCGCGCCCGGCGGTGATCAGCGGACGAACCGTTCTCGGGACGCGTCTGCATGACCTGTCAAAACCGGGGGCTTGTGGTTCGCACACGGCAGTGCTTCTTGGGCCGCAAAAGAGGCTTCCCTATGACACAGTCGATTGCCGACAGGCCCGCCCTCGGTTCCCGTTTCCACCGCCTTCTGCTCTCGAGTGGCCTTGCCAATCTCGCCGATGGCATCGGTGTGGTCGCCTGGCCGTGGCTCGCCTCGCTGATCACGCGCGATCCCCTGGCGATCGCGCTCGTTGGCGTGGCGCAAAAACTGCCCTGGTTCCTCTTCGCGCTTCCCTCGGGCGTGATCACCGATCGCTTCGATCGCCGCCGTCTGGTGATCGCGATGGATTTTTTGCGTTTCATCACCCTGATGACGCTCTCCCTCGTCATGCTGGCACCCGACATGCTGCCCGATAGTCCGGTTGAGGATTTCCCGCGCGACCTGCTCTATTGGCTCCTACTGCTGTCCGCCCTCATCGTCGGCTTCGCCGAAGTCCTGCGCGACAATTCCGCCGTCACGCTGCTGCCCTCGATCGTCCCCCATGCGCGGCTCGAAACCGCCAATGGCCGCATGGGCAGCCTCGAAACCGTGATGAACATGATGATCGGCCCGCCGCTCGCTGGCCTCGTCATCGGGCTGGCGCTGCCGCTCGCCTTCGGGCTCTACGGCCTGGCCTTCGCCTTTGCCGGCCTCCTTGTCCTCTCGATCCCCGGTGAATTTCGCACCATCAGACCGGAGCCGCGCCATTGGATCGCGGAAATCCGCGAGGGCGCCGCCTATCTCTTCGCCCGTCCGCTGCTGCGCGATCTGGCGATGGGCCTCGGCGTGCTGAACGCCATTGAGGTCATGCTGCTGATGGGGTTGGTCTTGTATGCCCAGGAGGTCATGGGCCTGAATTCGGCGGAATACGGGCTGCTGCTGACAGGGCTTGCCGTCGGCGGCGTCATCGGGGGCCTGCTCGGCGAGCCGATCATCCGCCGCTTCGGGGCCTCCGCCTGCCTGCGCGCCACCATCGCCTGTTGCCTCGTCTGGGCGCTGGTCGTGCTCCTTCTCCCCGTGCCCATTCTGGTCTGGGCAGCGCTCGCCCTCTCGGCGATCACCGGCATGGTCTGGAACATCATCACGGTATCGCTGCGCCAGCGCCTCATCCCCCCGCATCTGCTCGGGCGGGTCAACAGCGTCTACCGCTTCTTCGGCCTCGGCACCATGCCGCTCGGCGTCTTCCTGGCGGGCGTCAGCGTCACGCTGGCCGAACACGTCATGCCGCGCCCCCAGGCGCTCGGCATGCCCTTCATCCTCGGCGCCATCCTCTCCGTCTTGCTGCTCGCCGGCCTCTGGACCCGCGTTTCGCCAAAGGCACTTGCGGCATTCGACGGGCGGTGAGCACCTCCCAACTCCCCCTTGAGGGGGGAGGTCGCCGCAAAGCGGCGGGTGGGGGTGACCTGGGCGACGGGCGTGCCGCCACCCATCACCCCACCCCGGACCTTCGGTCCGACCCTTCTCCTCAAGGCGAGAGCGATCCTCTCACTCGATCGGTTCAAACACCATCGAATGCCCGTTGATGCAGTAACGCAGGCCCGTCGGCTTTGGGCCATCCGGAAACACGTGGCCGAGATGCCCGCCGCAATTGGCGCAGCGGATTTCGGTCCGCACCATGCCGAAGGACATGTCGCGATGCTCGGTGACGGCATCCGGCTTCACCGGTTCGAAATAGCTCGGCCAGCCGCAGCCGGCGTCGAACTTGGTGTCCGAGACGAACAGCGGTTCGTCGCAGGCCGCACAGCGATAGAGGCCCTTCTGGAACGTATCCCAATAGGGGCCGGTGAAGGCGCGCTCGGTGCCGTGTTCGCGCAGAATGCGGTATTGCTCCGGCGTCAGCTGTTCGCGCCATTCGGCATCCGATTTGACAACTTTCGGCAGGGTGGGTGTGGAGCTCATGGTTTTCTCCTTGGGGGATGACACAGCCCAAGCATCGCCGGGACCGTTTGGGACTATAGATAGGGCGCCTCTGTGGCTGCTGCAATTGCGCCTGACTTTGCCTTGGTCGCCTCTGATCTTCCGGCATTTCAAGCAAACGCCGAAATACCTCCGAAATCCCCAGCTAATCGCCGTCTGACGCGTCCGTGATCGAGTTTTTTGCCGTTTTTGCTTGGAATGCCGGGACCCATGTCCTAACACGGAGCCTCCTTGATCGTCCCGACACCCGCGGTCGTACGCCCACGAGGAGGTGGAATGCCTGACCTGCCGAGCGGCCTGACCTGGCTCGCCCTATTGCTGCCCTTCGTCGCGGCGCTTGTCGCCCCCGTGCTGACCGCCCGTCTGGGCGCCGCTGCCGCCTGGCTCATCGCGCTGTTTCCCGCGTTCGCCTTCGTGCATTTCCTGGGCTTCCTGCCGGAGATTGCCGCCGGCGGCCGCGTCACCGGCGGCTTCGCCTGGGTACCCAGCCTCAATCTCTCCTTCTCCTGGCTGCTCGACGGCCTGTCGCTGACCTTCGCGCTGCTGATCACGGGCATCGGAACGCTGATCGTGCTTTATGCCGGCGGCTATATGAAGGGCCACCCGCAGCAGGGGCGGTTCATCAGCTATATTCTGCTCTTCATGGGCGCCATGCTCGGCGTCGTCGTCTCCGACAGCTTCCTGATGCTTTTCGTCTTCTGGGAGCTGACCTCGATCACGTCTTTCCTGCTGATCGGCTTCGACCACACCCGCGAAGCCTCGCGCCGCGCCGCTCTCCAGGCGCTCGTCGTCACAGGTGGCGGCGGTCTCGTCCTGCTCGCCGGGCTGATCTTCGTCTGGAACATCACCGGCGTCAGCCAGCTGTCGCTGCTGCTCTCGACCGGCGACATCCTGCGCCAAAGCCCGTTCTATCTGGCGGCCCTGCTTCTCGTGCTCGGTGGTGCCTTCACCAAATCGGCCCAGTTCCCCTTCCATTTCTGGCTGCCCAATGCCATGGAAGCGCCGACCCCGGTTTCGGCCTATCTGCATTCGGCCACGATGGTGAAGGCCGGCGTCTATCTCCTGATGCGGCTGAACCCGGTCATGGGCGGCACACCCGCTTGGGAAATCTTGCTTCCCTTCTTCGGCGGTTTGACGCTTCTGGTCGGCGCGATCCTCGCCGTCCGCCAGACCGATCTCAAGCTGATGCTCGCCTATACGACGGTCGCCTCGCTCGGCCTGCTTGTGATGCTCACCGGCTTCGATACGCCTTACGCCGTCGAGGCGGCGGTGCTCTATCTCGTCGCCCATTCGCTGTTCAAGGGTGGCCTCTTCATGGTCGCCGGCATCATCGACCATGAAACCGGCACCCGCGACATCCGCCTGCTCGGCGGCTTGCGCAAGGCGATGCCGATCACCTTTGCCGCAGCCCTTCTCGGCGGCATTTCCATGGCGGGCCTCCCGCCGCTCTTCGGCTTCCTCGCCAAGGAGGAAATCTACGCAGCTCTGGCCGGCGTCAATCCGCGGGCGATCCTCTTCACCGGTGTCGCTGTCATCGGCAATGCCCTGATGTTCGTCATCGCCTTCGCCGTTGGCCTGAAACCTTTCATCGGCGCTGAAACCAAAACGCCGAAACACGCCCATGAAGGACCCGTCCTGCTCTGGCTCGGCCCGCTGACGCTCGCCGTCCTGTCCTTCGTTACGGCCGTCCTTGCCACCGTCACCCACCGCTACATCACCTCGCCCATGGCGAGTGCGGTTTCAGGCGAACCGGAGATCGTCACCATCGGGCTGATCCCCCATATCGGTGTGCCGCTCGCCCTGTCATTGCTCACGATTGCCCTTGGCCTTGCCCTCTATCGCAGCCTCGACCGCTTGCGCGCCGGCGTCGATCGCCTTGTCACCGGCCTCGGCATCAGCCCCGATCGCGGTTTCGATCATGTCATCGCTGGTCTTGTGCACCTTGCGGTGCGGGTCAGCCGCGTCATCCACAACGGGCGGCTCGAAGTCTACATCACCACCACCTTCATCCTGCTCGCGCTCGTCCTCCTCGTTACCCCGGTCGTCTATGGGGAACTGCCGTCCATGCCCGTCTGGCCGGCCGATCTCGGCCTGGCCGAAGGCGCCTTCCTTGTGATTGCCGTCATCGGGGTTCTGGCGGTGCTCACGGCCAAGGATCGTCTCACCGCCATCGTCTGCCTCGGCATCCAGGGCTTTGCGCTGGCCGTGCTCTTCCTGCTCTACGGCGCGCCGGATCTCTCCTTCACCCAGTTCATGGTCGAAACCCTGTCGGTCGTCATCCTGGCGCTGGTCATGACCCGGCTCAGGCTCTCGCCCACCGATCACCGGCCGCTCCTTGCCCGTATTCTGGATGGCGCCGCCGCCGTTGCCTGCGGCCTCGGCTTCGCGCTTCTTCTGGTTCGCGCCACATCCGCACCCTTCGATGCCACGCTGACGGAATTCTTCGCCGCCTATTCCAAGGCGATCGCCCATGGCGCCAATGTCGTCAACGTCATCATCGTCGACTTCCGCGGCGTCGACACGCTCGGCGAAATCTCCGTCGTCATGATCACCGGCCTGGCCATCCTCGCGCTGATCCGCATCCGCGTCGCCTCGGCAGCGCCCACCGCCTCCGTGGTCTCTCCGCCATCCGGCTCCTTCGCCGATGTGAAGGGCAAGAAGAAGGGGAAGGGCAAGTGATGGTGGCACCTGTTCTTGATCCGCATTCGGCCCACTGCACCACATCAGTCGCTTGCGCTATTGGCTGGCCTCCGGCCCACCCCCCTCTGTCGGCTACGCCGACATCTCCCCCACAAGGGAGAGTGGCGGCCAGCGTCGTGCCTGCCAATTTGAACGCTGACGCGCCTGCAGGCCATCGACGGAACGCGCCGAGCGCAGCCGCCTTCCGCTCTCCCCTCTTGTGGGGGAGATGCCCGGCAGGGCAGAGGGGGGTAATCCA
>UCMS01000002.1 GCA_900473805.1 Hyphomicrobiales bacterium
GTGATTTCGAATTCGAGACGCGCCACATATGGCTACGACCAGCGCATCGAAGTGCATGGCTCATTAGGGTCGGCCAGCGCGGAAAACCAGCGGCCGATCTCAATTGAGTTGGCGACTGCAGAAGGCTGCACCCGCCCGCCACTGCACGACTTCTTCATGACCCGCTACACTGAAGCCTACGCCAATGAAATCGCCGGCTTCATTGCCGCCATCAAAAGCGGAGCGTTGATCTCGCCTAGCGGTGAAGATGGCCTGCTTGCACTTCAGCTTGCCGACGCGGCACTGGAAAGTGTCAGGTTAGGGCGTCGAATTGCCGTCGTTTGACAAACGGGCAAACTAAACAAGCTCCTCTCGGGGGACCTCTCTCGTCCGTGCCCAGATAGGATTAGTCTGCGGCCATCGTGAAACACGGTGGCCACTTGCACTATGACTCAGCCGATGATCAAATTTCGAATTTTCTGGACGATCGATTTTTATAGTAATCAGTTCCAATCCTATATAGCAGAGACAACGATTGGTGGTTCTAGTTTGAGAAAACGATTATTGATACGGGCGCAACGATTGTGTTTTTCACAGCCGTGGCAGCGTTTACAGAGTTCATCATAGTAGGAATGGAACTACAGAAGGTTCTCGTTGCGAGAGCGATCATGATCCCAGTGATGGTGATCAGCGCGAGGCCCTACGGCTTGTGGCGTGACTGGGTTCTGAACAGGGTCGCTGGTCGTACGAAATTTTCTCGGATCATCGCTGATATAACGGCTTTTTTGGTCTTCCATATACCGTTATATGTCGCTTCACTGATCGTCGCTGGCGGCAGCCGTAGCGAAATTGCGACCGCTGTCGTCGGTGCAGTCGCAGCGATGCTGGTCATGGGGCGATCTTTTGGGATTTACCTCGATAGCGTCCGCAAGTGGGCGGGCATCTCGTAACAGAATGCATGTTCTCCACGCCGGTAATGCGGTAGAGCATGCACAAGATCTTCTTGTCAGTTCCATAATTCAATTTTATGCCTCGTGGCTCAATACTTACCACATGAATCAGAGACCTGCAGATAGATTGACTGTAAGACGACTGCTCTCCGCTGATCTGCAAGTCGACACTAAAAGCAGCTATTCCCTTTGTGTTCCGCTCCATTTCGCCTCAGATCGACCTGATTTTATCATTGGCCAAAAAGGAATGCGCCATAGTCCGTTGCGCCGTGCAGAATGTGGATAATGACCACCTTGGCAGGCTCAACGCGATAGAAGATCAGGTAGTTGCCGTGAACGCGTCGACGGATTCCATGATGTTCATAGCGAGGAACGAGGGCGAAGCTGTTGGGGTGAGTGATAAGATCTTCACACCGGCTCCGCAGCTCTCGAATGAATGAAAGAGCGCGCCGTGGATTTTGCTCGGCAATGTAATCGGCGATCTGCTCAAGATCGCCTTCGGCCTCGCTCGTAAACTCAAGGATCATGCAGAGTTTTCGGCTTTGTCAGCCATTGCAATGTATTTAGCGTCGAGACGGTCGAACACATCGCTGGCTGACTTAGTCCGACCGCTGTCCGCATCTGAGATGCCGCGCATGATTGAAGCATCCAAAGCGGCGAGTCGCGTTTCACGGTCTTGAACCAGTCGCACGCCTTCGCGCAGGACTTCACTTTTCGAGCCGTAGCGCCCTTTGTCCACGAGCTGCTGAATATAGCTTTCGAGCTGCTTTCCCAGATCAGCGCTGATCATCCATATCTCCATTGAAGGTAACGGCAATAAGATAGTCGATTTATCAACTATTATCAACTGGTGAGTTCGTTTTCCGGCGTGCGGCGCTAACCAATTCCACCTGTCCTGATGGACTACCCATAGAGGCTTCGCCTATAGTCATGGTAGGGCGACCCCAGTAGCGTGGAGCTGTCCTAAAAGCCCGCGGGATGCTGAAAGCTGGGACGGGCAGTGTCCCAGATGGACGCGGAGCTTTGGCGCATACTTCTGCAAAGGGCTGAGCGCCACATCCACCACACTCCGCTGCCTCCCATACCGCCATATGTAACAAATCCAAAGATGGGGACCGAGACCCATGTCGTCTTCTGGATTGGCGGGGGCGCCCTGGTGCTGCCTATGGCCAATGCACCGTCTTGATCTCGAGGAAGTCTTCCAGCCCGAACATGCCGCCTTCGCGCCCATTGCCCGACTGTTTGTAGCCGCCGAATGGGCTGCCATAGCGATGGGGCGCATCGTTGATGTGCACCATGCCAGCGCGCAGTCGTTGAGCCACCCGTTCGGCTCGGTCGAGATCACCGGACTGAATATAGGCTGCCAGGCCGTAATTGGTGTCGTTGGCGATCTCGATCGCCTCTTCCTCTGTGTCGAAGGGAATGATCGCCAGTACCGGTCCAAAGACTTCTTCGCGCGCAATGCGCATCTGGTTGTTGACGCCGCCAAAGATCGTCGGTCTGACAAAGTAGCCGGTCTCAAAACCTTCCGGCTTGCCAGGTCCTCCGACGATGAGATCTGCTCCTTCGGCAATTCCGGCGTCTATCAGTGCCAGAACGCGGCCATACTGGATATCGCTGACCAGCGGGCCGATATGGTCGCCGGCTTCTTCGGGATTGCCGACCTTGACCGCGCTTCCGACACGACGGGCAATGTCGACGGCTTTGTCGTAGACTGAGCGCTGCACCAGAAGCCGGGTCGGGGCATCGCAGGACTGACCGGAATTGTTGAAGCATTCGAGCACGCTTCCGGTGATGCGTTCCTCAAGATCTGCATCCTCGAAGACGATGTTGGGTGACTTGCCGCCGAGCTCGAGGGTGACGCGCTTGACGGTGTCAGCCGCATCCTTGCTGACGGCCGTGCCGGCACGGGTCGAGCCGGTAAAGGACATCATGTCGATGTCGCGGTGCTTGGACAGCGCCGCACCAACACTGGCGCCATCGCCATTCACGAGGTTGAAGGTGCCTGCCGGGAAGCCTGCCTCGTGCACCATCTCCGCATAGAGCAGCGCGTTGAGCGGCGTGAATTCCGACGGCTTCAGAACACATGTCGAGCCGGTCGCGAGCGCGGGAATGACCTTCAAGGCGATCTGATTGATTGGCCAGTTCCAGGGGGTGATCAGGCCGCAGACGCCAATCGGTTCTCTGAGCACGATGTCGCCGTTCGGCAGTTCTTCGCGCAGCTTGATGCGCTTCAGGGCTTCAATGAAACCTTCGAGATGGCCGATACCGACATGCGCCTGCTGATCGGTGCTCATGGTGATCGGCGCGCCGAGTTCGAGCGTGATGGTGCGGGCCATCTCGTCGTACCGGCCGGTATAGATCGCAAGCAGCTTTTCGAGGAGTGCGATGCGTTCGTCGAGGCTGGTGCGGCTATAGCTTGCGAATGCCGTCTTCGCAGCAGCAACCGCGCGGTCGATATCGGCGGCCGTGCCCAACGAGATCACGGCGATCGGCTGTTCGGTCGCCGGATTGATGACCTCAAGGTCACGCGGCGCAATCGGATCGACCCACTCGCCGTTGATATAGAACTTGCGCTTGTCGAGCATGCTTGCCTCCCGTCAGAATGTCTTTTGTTTTTGGTCGAGCCAACCGGTGATCAGGTCCCGGTAGCGTTCGCCGCTGAAGCTTGGAAAATGGCCGCCATGCACCAGCCGCACCTTGAGCCGCAGCAGGCGCTCCATCGATGCATGATAGTCGTTGGCGTTCGAATGGTAGGTGTCCTCGACCAGCGGGCCGTCGTAGAGAATGTCGCCGGAAAACAGGATCTCGGTTGCCTTCTCATAGAGGGCGATGCCGCCCGGCGAATGGCCGGGTGTGTGGATCACCTCGAACTGCCGGTCGCCGAGGTCGATCACGTCGCCGTCCTCGAGTAGTCGCGTCGCCGGTGCCCGCTTCACCCCATAACATTTCGAGCAGTAGGGTTCGGGCGGTAGCGCGTCGAAGATCTCGTCGGTCACGTAAGGATCGGCCAGCGTGTTTTCGCGTGTCGGATCGGCGAGCAGATCCGCCTCTGCCGAATGGACCGCACGGCATTCGAATTCGTGGTGGCAGCCGATGTGATCGAAATGGGTGTGGCTTGCGACTGCAATCAGTTCACGTTCTGTGACAAGCGGCACCCATTCGCGAAGCGAAACAACCCCCATGCCGCTGTCAACCAACATGTCCCGATCGCGACCGCGCACATGCCATATGTTGCAGCGATAGAATTCCTGGATATGCGGCTCGCAGATATAGGTCACATCGTCGTCGAGACGGCGGACACTATACCAGTCCTCAGGGCGCATGCGCGGTTTCATGGCGTGTCTCCTAGGCGTCGACCAGAGCGACGATGGTATCTGCCTTGACCGTCAACTCGATTTCATCGCCAGGCTGCGGGTGTGCAGTTTGCGGCAGATGGGCGGTAATCACGATCTCAGAATTGCCCTTGGGTTGAAGGTGGCATCGGTGGTGCGCTCCGAAGAAGGCGCTGTCGGTGATCCGCGCATGGCCGAGCGCAACCGCTGCGCCCTCCTCGCCGGCGGACCGGAAATGTTCGGGACGAATGCACAAGGTGATTTTCTGCTCTGGCGACGGCTCGTCCCCCGTGAAAGCCGAGATGGGGATTATGGCTGAGCCGAGCACCGTTTCCACCTGCGCTTCGCCCTCCGCAATCGAGATCACCCGACCGGGCAGGAAGTTAGCCTCGCCCATGAAACCTGCGGCAAACAGCGAGCGCGGCCGCATATAGATGTCCGAGGGTCTGCCGACATCTTCGATCCGGCCGTGGTTCATCACCACGATCCGGTCAGCGATCGCCATGGCCTCTTCCTGATCGTGGGTGACATGGATGAAGGTGGTGCCGACACGCTTCTGGATGGCCTTCAGTTCGTCCTGCATCTGGCGGCGAAGCTTCAGATCCAGCGCGCCCAGCGGCTCATCGAGCAGCAGCACATCTGGGTCGACGGCAAGTGCGCGGGCAAGCGCCACGCGCTGACGCTGGCCGCCGGAAAGCTCATGCGGCTTCTTCGATGCCGAGGCCTTGAGCCCCACCAGGTCAAGCATGGCGAGCGCCTTTTCATTGCGCTCGGCCTTTCCCATGCCGCGCATACGCAGACCGAAGCCGACATTGTCGATGAGCTTCATGTGCGGAAACAGCGCATAGTCCTGGAACATGGTCGTGGTGGGCCGTTTTGCCGGCTCAACATGTGTCATATCCTTACCACCGATGGTGATGGTGCCAGCGCTCGCCTCGATAAACCCTCCAAGGATCGAGAGCAGGGTGGTCTTGCCGCAGCCAGAGGGGCCGAGAAGGACGGTGAACTCGCCGGCGGCTATCTCCAGCGAGACATCGTCGAGCGCGCGGAAGGCACCGAAGACTTTCGTGGCGTTTCGGATCGAGACGTCTGCGGTCATTGGGATTTCCCGGATTTTCTGAAGACGGCGAGTTCCAGGACGACAAGGAACACAACCGAGATGAGGAAGACGACGCTGCCGATGGCATTGGTCTTCGGATCGAGGCCGGAACGCAGCATGCTCCAGATCTCGACCGGCAGAGTCACGTCGAAGCGCGAAAGCAGGAAAGCGATAATGAATTCGTCCCAGCTGAAGGTCACCGAGAGGAAGAAGGCGGCAAGGATCGAGGGCATCAGCATCGGCGCGGTGACAAGCGTCATGACCTGCCAGTCCCGCGCACCCAGATCGCGAGCGGCGCGTTCGATGTTGACTTGATGGCCGCCCATCGAAGCGTAGATGATGGCAAAGCAGAGCGGCAGATTGATCACGACATGGCCTATACCGACGGTCCAGAGCGACAACGTGATGTTGAGCCGGGACAGCAGCGAAAGAAGGCCAAGTCCGATGATCAGCGTACTGACCGTCATCGGTGCGACGATCAGGGCGCGCTGCAGGCCGGAAGCTGGAAGCGTGTAGCGGGCAAAGGCATAGGCTGCGAGGAAGCCGAGCAGGCAGGAGATAGCAGACGAGATGATCGCGACGATCAGCGAGTTGAACAGCGCCGACATCAGCTTTTCATCGGCGAAGATCTCGCCATACCACTTCCAGGTCAGGCCATGCAGGGGTGGGACGGGTAGCGTGCCGTCCTGGAAGGAGAAGATCACGAGAACGGCGACCGGCAGGAAGATGAAGACATAGAGGCCGCCAGCGTAAAGGATGGCAAGTGCCGTGTTCAGGTGCCGCATGGTTACGTCCTCTCCATCTTCAGCCATCGGGCGCAGGCGAGATAGGCGATCGTCACGACCACCATCAACACCAGCGAAAGCGCGGCTGCCATCGGGAAATCCGCGCGGCGGCCGAGCTGCAGCATGATCACCTGCGGCAATACGAGCTCATTGTTGCCGCCGAGGATCTGCGGGGTGATGTAGTCCCCGATGCAAAGAACGAAGGTAAGGAAGGCACCGACCATGATGCCAGGCAGCGTCAGTGGCAGGATCACGTGCCAGAAGGTCTGGAAGCCGTTTGCGCCGAGATCGGCTGCCGCGCGGCGGTAGTTCGGCGAGAGCTGAACTAGGTTGGCATAGATCGTCAGGGTCAGCAGCATGACGAAGAAATGTACGAAGCCGATGACCGTACCGGTACGATTGGCTGACAGCTCGAGTGGTTCGGCAATCAAGCCTGTCCACATCAGGGCCTGGTTGACGACACCACCTTTCGACAGCACCAGCAGCCAGGAATAGGAGCGCACCACATAGGAGGTCCAGAACGGAAGAATTGCCATGATCAGTGCAAAGCGCTGCCAGCGGCGTGGCACGCGTTCGGCAATGATCCAGGCCAGCGGATAGGCAAGCAGGATCGAAATGACCGTAACGGTGAGTGTCACTTCGAGCGAGTTGAAGAGCGCCTTGAGGAGATGCGGTTTGCCGAAGAAGGCTGCGTAGTTGTCGAGCGTCCAGGTGGCGACGATCTCGCGGCCTTCGCGCTTCCAGAAGCTGATCGCCGCCATGTAGAGAAATGGCACGAGAAAGAAGGCCATGGTCCAGAGGGCCGCCGGCAGCACAAATCCCCAGGCCTTGCGGCGTTCTCTGCGCTCGAGCGCGGTGGCGGTCATCGACGGGATACTCCGTTCATGCGGGGCAATCGGCTCGGCTGTAAGGTTTTCATGAGGGCGCCTGTTCTGTCGACTGCGCACAGATCGCCATCAGAGCATGCGCCCGCGATGTGGCGCGATGTATGCAATGAACCGACAGCTTAAGGGAAGGCTCAGGGCGCGGACGAACATTGCCCGCCGCGCCCAATCTCAGCAACGTTTACTGCTGCAGCATTTCGGTCCAGACGTCCTGCATGGCCGCGTCGAGATCGGCATTGGCCACCGGATAGAGCTGGGTGTTCTTCAGGTATTCGGGCTGCTTGTCCCAGCGCAATGCCGTCTTCTGCTGGTCGTTCAGCTGCTCGCCTGCCTTGGCATTTGCCGGCATGCCCCAATAGCAGGACGAGGTGGCGAGGCGAGCCTGGCCTTCTGGGCTCATGATGTACTGCACGAACTTGATGGCCAGATCCTGCTTGGTCGAATCCTGGAACACGCCGATCGACTGTGCCCAGCGCAAGGCGCCCTGCTTCGGCACGGTCCAATCGAGGTCCGGCTTCTCGGCCGTGAGACCTGCGGTCACCCATTCGCCGCCGCCGAGGATGATATCGACTTCGCCGCTGACAAGCGCCGTCTGCGAGGCGACGACATCGCTCACCTGGCGTGCGACTTTCTTCATCTCGAAGAGTTTTTCCTTGATCGCCGGGAGATCGGCTTCGGTCAGGTCGGCGGTGTTCTTGCCGATGGCAAGGCCCGTCAGACCGATCATCGGCAGGTAGTAGTCATAAAGCGCAATGCGACCCTTGTACTTCTCCGACCAGAAGATCGACAGGTCTTCCATGTCCTTCGGATCGACCTTGCTCTTGTCGTAGGAAATCGTGTTGTAGCCGAACTTTTCCGTAACGGCGTAGATCTTGCCGTCCTTGGTGTTGTTGGCTTCCATGCGGACTTCCGGGAAGATGTCGGCCATCGGCAGCTTGTCGGCCGGAATTTCGGCGAGAAGATCCATTTCGACGGCGCGCGGCACGTCGACACCGTCGATCACGAAGACGTCCCAGTCGCCCGGGCGCGACTGCTCGACGATCGAGAGACCGGCGCCGGTTCCCTCATATTCCTTGAGATTGACCTTGACGTTATTCGCCTTTTCGAAGGGCTCGATCAGCGCCGGGTCGGTGTGGTCGCACCAGACGAGGGCGTTCAGCTCCTCCTGGGCGTGAGCCCCGCCGGACAAGGCGGAGATGGCAACGGTCGCAAGAAGCAGGCGGCGGGAGAGCCCGCCCAGTACGGTCTTTTCCATAAGTTCACCCTCTTGTCGAAGGCCCCGAGCGGACCCTCGCGTTAATCGAAATAGCGCTCGTTTCGGCGCCTTGAGAAAAAGATTGAGTGAATTCATTTTTTAAGTCAATCTCAAATTTGAGGAGATTCCAACGGAGCTGACCATGACCGGATTGCGCGCCCGACAGAAGGCCGACAGGAACCGTCGCATCCTGGAAGCGGCCACCACTCTGTTCCGCGAACAGGGCTACGACAGTGCGCGTATCGAGGACATTGCCGAGATGGCGGAGGTCTCGGTCGGCACGCTCTACAACTACTATCAGAACAAGGGTGATGTTCTCGTCGCCACGGTTTCGATGGAAGTGACCGAAGTGCTCGAAGCCGGCGAACGCATCGTCGCGAACCCGCCACTCAGCGTGATCGAGGCGCTCGGTGCCCTGATCAACCAGTATTATGATCACTCTCTCGTCTATCTCAGCAAGGAGATGTGGCGCACCGCCATGGCATCCGCGATCCAGCAGCCTGAGACGCCGCTCTCGAAGCGCTATACCGAACTCGACGGGCGTCTTTGTGCCCAGGTTGTTCAGCTCATAGAGACGCTGCAGCGGCGTGGCGTTGTTATCGCCGGCGTCGACGCGCGGGCGCTGGGAGAGGTCTTCTTCAACAATCTCAACATGATGTTTATCGAGTTCTGCAAGCACGAGATTATGCCGCTTGAAGAGCTCAAGGCCCGTGTCGCCGAGCAGAACCGCCCGATCGCCGAGTTGATCAGCAGCGTCAAGCGCGTCTGACACCACCGAAATCCCGAAGAAATGACAGACATGACAGATCATACGAGCGCAGTGCTTTCCGCAGCCGATGCCCTGGTGGCAGCCTTCGGCCGTCACGATAACAAAGCCTATTTCGATGCCTTCGCGCCGTCGGCGACTTTCATCTTCTACAATCTCGATCGCACCCTTGCCGATCGCGCGGCCTATGAGGCGGAATGGGCACTTTGGGAGAGCCGTGACGGCTTGCGCGTCAAGGCATGTCGCTCGACGGACCGTCTGGTGCAGGTTGTCGGTGAGATCGCAATTTTCACGCATTCCGTCGCGACGGATCTGACGATCGGCGGCGAGGATCTGACGAACCTCGAGCGCGAAACAATCGTGTTCGCCCGCGAGCCTGACGGCCGTTGGCTGGCGGTGCACGAGCACCTATCGGCCTTCCCCATCTCGTGATTGGATTCCTCATGCAATCTATACTGGGGCATGTGAGCCGGATCTCAGCATGATCCAACGAATTGTCTACGATCTTCAGATCCGTCGCCCAAGTCCTGACTTTACTGATGTTTGCGAGGCTTCATCTATCAACCATACCATCGTAGGACCTTCCTTGAAGTCCTTGGCTCCATGACGAATGAGCAGGCGACGCTCAAATCAACCGTAGCAAGGTTTGCCCTTCAGGAGGAGATCACATACTGGGTGCAATTATCTCACTGGAGACTGCCATGCTTTTGGGCGCCATTGCCGACGACCTGACCGGAGCCACCGACCTTGCGCTGATGCTGTCGCGGGAGGGCATGCGGACGATCCAGACGATCGGTGTTCCCAAGGAAGGCCTTGATCTCTCAGGAGTGGATGCGGTGGTGGTTGCACTGAAGTCGCGCACCAATCCCGCAGCTGAAGCTGTCGCCATGTCGCTTGAGGCGCTTTCCTTTCTGCAGACGGCGGGTGCGACGCAGTTCCTGTTCAAGTATTGCTCGACCTTCGATTCCAGTCCCGCCGGCAATATCGGCCCCGTGACCGAAGCCCTGATGCAGGCGCTCAGTACGGACCTGACAATCGTCTGCCCGGCTTTCCCGGCCAATGGTCGCACCATCTACAAGGGTCATCTCTTCGTCGGCGACCAGCTGCTATCCGATAGCCCGATGCGCAACCATCCACTGACGCCGATGACCGACAGCTCGCTGGTGCGGCTGATGGCCGGGCAGTCCAAGCTGAAGGTGGGGCTGGTAAGCCTGGAAACGGTAGGAGAGGGTGCTGCAGCCGTCTTGCAAGCCTTCGACGCGGCGCGGGCTAGGGGCGAACAGGCGCTGGTCGTTGATGCGCTGACCGACGCCGATCTTCGGGCAATCGGCGAGGCCTCTGCCGGATTGAGCCTGATCACCGGGGGCTCGGGTATAGCGCTCGGCTTGCCCGAAAATTTCCGCCGCGCAGGGCTGCTGAAAGCGGCGGACGACGCGCGCGCTTTTTTAGCGCCGGCGGGCCGGTCGATGATCCTTGCTGGATCGTGCTCGGAAGCGACGCGCGGCCAGATCCGTAACGCGATCGAGGCGGGCGTTCCGGCGCTCAAGCTTGATCCAATCGCGATCGCCGAGGGGCGATTCCGGGTCGATGAGGCCGTTTCCTGGACGTTGGCCCAATCGGCAAAGGCGCCGCTGATCTATTCGAGTGCCGAACCCGAAGAGGTGAGAGCGGCCCAAGCTGCCCTCGGTCGCGAAAGGGCTGGATCGCTGATCGAGCATTTCCTCGCCGAGACAGCACTTAGCCTTGAAGTCGCCGGTGTCCGCCGCCTAGTCGTCGCCGGTGGCGAAACCTCAGGTGCCGTGGTCGGGGCGCTCTCACCCGACGCACTGTTCATCGGTCCGGAAATCGATCCAGGTGTGCCCTGGACGCTGACGCTCGGGCAAAGGCAGCCGATGGCATTGGCGCTTAAGTCCGGCAATTTCGGTGCGCCCGATTTCTTCCTCAAGGCCTGGGATCTTTTGTCATGACGTCAATTCTTTCCGAAGAAACCCGCCTGCGCGACGCGATCGCCGAGGTCGGCAAATCCCTTTTCGATCGCTGCTTTACATTCGGCTCCACCGGCAATATCAGCGCGCGGCTCTCGAGCGGCGAGATGCTGATGACGCCGACAAACGCGTCCATGGGAGCGCTCGATCCTGGCCGGCTGTCGAAGTTCACAGCCGAGGGCGTGCATGTCAGCGGCGACAAGCCGACCAAGGAAGCCTTCCTGCACCAATGCATGTATTGCGCGCGGGAAAGCTCGGGCGCGGTCGTGCATCTGCATTCTACCCATGCGGTCGCCGTCAGCATTCTCGACGGCCTTGATCCCGATGACGTCTTGCCCCCCTGACGGCCTATTACGTGATGCGGGTCGGGCGCTTGCCACTGGCGCCCTATTTTCCGCCGGGGGATACTGCTTTGGCGGAGGCGGTCCGAGATCGGGCTCGCGACAGCCACGCGGTTCTTCTTGCCAATCATGGCCCCGTTATCGCCGGCAAGACGCTCAAAGATGCCCAGTATGTGATGGAGGAGCTTGAAGAGACCGCCAAGCTGTTCCTCATGCTGCGGAAAGAAAACATACGGCCGCTGACCTCGGCACAGGCCGAGGCGCTTCGGCAAGCCTAACGCGGTGGCAACCGGCGGTCCCCGCTGATCGTCAAACCATCCCCAGATCATCAAAGGATTGGTGCAGTGCTTGATCCGCCGGCGATAGTCGATCGCCCGCGAAGTTGTGCTGATGCCAGTAGGGATAGATGTAAGGCGGGCGGCTAACCAGGTTGAGCTTCGATAACTCGTATTCAGAAAGCTTCAGGTCGCTGGCGGCGATATTGTCGCGGAACTGGTTCTCGTTGAGGCCGCCGACAACGAGTGTCGAAATGGCCGGGCGCGACAGCGTCCAGGCAAGGCTGACCTGAGCGACGGACACGCCCCTGTCTGTTGCAATCTCTTCGAGCACATCGATGATGGTCCAGAGCCGTTCCTTGTCGCGGATCGGTGGCTCGCTCCAGCCTTGAGCCTGGCGCGACTGCTCCGGCGCCTTGTTGCGTGCAAAGGCACCCGACAGAAGTCCGGCGGCAAGAGGGCTCCACACCATCACCCCAAGCCCCTGGTCGACCGAGAGCGGCAGGAGTTCATATTCTGCCTCGCGCGCCTCCAGCGTATAGTGGATCTGCTGGGTGACAAAGCGCGACAAGCCCTTGGCTTCCGAGATCTGCAGGGCTTTCATGATGTGCCAGCCCGAATAATTCGAGCAGCCTAGGTAGCGGATCTTGCCCTGCTCGCGCAGCGTATGCAGGGCTTCGAGCGTCTCGTCGAGTGGCGTAAGTCCATCCCATTCATGCATGAAATAGATGTCGATATGGTCTCGCTTCAGTCTCTTGAGTGAGCGTTCGCATTCTCTAATAATGTGATAGCGAGAGGCCCCTTCGTCATTGGGGCCGTCGCCGATCCTCATGCGAGCCTTCGACGAAATCAGCACGTCATTGCGCTTGGAGCCCAATGCTTCGCCGAGAATTTCTTCCGAGCGTCCGAGCGAATACATGTTGGCCGTGTCAAAAAGATTTACCCCAAGATCGATACAGCTGTCGATCAGCCGGCGCGCTTCCTCAACGCCCTGGTTTGCCACCTTGGCAAATCCGCCGACGCCTCCAAAGGAAAACGTACCCATCGAAATGGCCGACACCTTGAGACCCGAACGGCCGAGCATTCTATACTGCATTTGATCCTCCTCCTCAGTCAGCCGACATGCGCGACAGGCGCAGCAAGCTGGCAATCTGGTCCATTCCCAGTCCAGGGCTTGTCAGGTAAGGCTTAGGGTGCTGGCCCGCCTGCAGGGCACGCGCCATGGACGCCTGGGCCAGAACAACGAGCTCAACCTTCGCTGAAAGTGCCGCATAGGCCTCCTGCACCAGAAGGTCATGGGTTTCCGGGTTTCCGCTCTTCAGCTGTGCAAAGGCTTCGTTCACGAGCTGTGAGACGAATTTGCATGGACGGCCCATTCGCTTGGCTGTGCTTTCAAGAAGCCGGGTGGTCGGTTCAAGCGTGGTTGGCAAGGTCGCAAGAATGCCGATCGTCGATGCCTGACTGACGGCCCGTTCCGCCATGCCTCTGTCGATTCGAAAAAGCGGTGTTGCGCTCTTGGCAGCCAGGGCGTCGACGGCCTCTCCAAGTGTCGAGCAGGTGACGATGATCGCGCTGCTGCCGCCTGTTCTCGCCGTATTGACATGGCTTGCGAGGCGTTCAGAAACGTCATCAGCCACATGGCCATTGGCAATCACCCTTGAGAGCAGGCTTTCGTCCAGGATCGAGGCAATGTGCCAGTTCGTCAGCCGTTCGGCTGCAAGCAGGGCAAAGACGGGCTCCAGGGACCCGACCGTATGGATGAAGGTCAGTTTGCGCGCTTGCGGCATCTGCGGCATCTGCGGCTTGGCCACTATCTGGTTCTTGGCTTGGCCGCTCATGCCGCCACTCATGTCGCCAGTCATTGCGCTGGGATCTGCAGTTTTGCAGCACGCGTCTTGTTGCGCTGCACGAGCTTCTCGTGGCTTCCGCGCAAGACGAGATCAGCGCCGACCAGGATTTTGACGGCCGGCTGGGGTTCGGTCGAATTGATCAGATCATCGAGAATGGTAACCGCCAGATAGCCGATCTTTCGTTTCGAGACCTCGATCGTTGTCAGGCCCGGATCCATTGTCGCACTCTGGGGCAGGTTGTCGAAGCCGATGATCGAGACGTCATCGGGGATGGTCAGCCCATGCTCGCGCAAGGCGCGGATGAAGCCGTAGGCGATGATGTCATTGGTGCAGAAATAACATTCGGCCAGATCCAGGCCGTCGGCCAATAGCTGGCGGGTGTCGCTGTAAGCGCCGTCATAGGTCGATTCCACGGAGAGAATATCGGCCGCGTGTACCGAAAGTCCGAGCCGCGCCATATTCTTGAAAAAGGCATCGCGGCGAAGCCTGAAGTTCGTCGTCTCGACATGCGAGGCGACAAAGCCAATGCGTCTGAAGCCCTGCTGGTGAAAGCGCGACAGCACCTTGAAGACGGCGTCCTCATTGTTCATGTCGACGAAATTGGCGTCGATGACATTAAAGAACGTATCGATGAAAACAGTCGGATATCCAAGGCCCTGGATGAGACGGATGTCGGCCTCTGTTAACTCGGTGCCAAGGGCCACGACACCCGAAATCGGTGATCCGGCAAGCGATTCCGCAACAGAGCTGATTGGCTGGCCTTCGAAGCTGACCACTTCGAGCGTGTAGTTGCGCCTTGTCGCTTCCGCCGACATGCCGTCGATATAGTCTGAAATGAAGACGCTGTGGTCGCGATTGACGGTATGGCCGTGCTTGGCGATCTTGAGAAAGCGAAGCGTCTCGCCGGGCTCACTCGTCGATTTGCTGGCCCTTGGTACATAGTTCAGACTTGCCACGGCTTCGAGAACCTTGGCGCGCGTGACGCCTGAGATGTCACCCTTGCCGTTCAAGACGAGAGACACCGTTGCTGCAGAGACCCCGGCGGCCTCCGCGATGTCTCGGATCGTCAGGTTCTTGCCGTTCTTCATCGCTTTCCCGAATGCTGCGTCTGCGAAATAATTTAGTAAACAACGTGCTCGTTGAGCCGGATGTTTACGGCAAATGGGACAAGTTCGCAATGAGGTTTGCAGGTGAAATAAGGCTTGTCAGCGCGTTTCGGCTTTGCTAGCGTTTAGTGAAGTCGTAAAACGTTCACTAAACATGGGAGGAGACCATGCGGCGAACCGACGGCCAATTCGTGATGCTTGTCATCATGAACGCCCTGCTGCTTGTTGCTGGAGTGGTGATCTCTGGCGGCTCCTTTCTGTCGCTGTTCAATCTGCAATCCATGGCGGGTCAGGTGCCCGAAATCGGGCTTCTGGCCATCGGTGTCATGCTCGCCATGTGTGCCGGCAATGGTGGCATTGATCTTTCAGGCATCGCGCTTGCCAATCTCTCAGGCGTCGTCTCTGCAGTTCTGATGGTGTCGATCCTCGGGCCGGCGTCCGATCCCACAACATTCAGTCTGGGCTTCATGTTCGGCTGCCTCCTGGTCGGCCTTGCGGGCGGCCTCTTCAACGGGTTTCTGATTGCCCGCTTCCAGATCACGCCGATCCTGTGCACGCTTGGCACCCAGATGGCCTTCATGGGCCTTGCCATTGTCGTCTCTCAAGGGCGTGCCGTGACGGTTGGCAGTCCGGCTCTTTTGTCGAGCCTTGGCAACGACATGCTGTTTGGCGTGCCGATCAGCTTCATCATCTTCATCGTCGTCGCAACCCTGATTGGCGCCGTGTTGAAGTTCACGCCCTTTGGTCTCTGGTTGATGCTGATGGGAACGAACCCCAAGGCTGCGACCTTTGCCGGCTTCCCGAAGAACGGTGTCATCCTTGCGACCTATGCCCTGTCGGGAACGCTGTCGGGTCTCGCCGGCATCATCATCGCGGCCCGCAACGTCAACGTGAAGTTCGACTACGGCAGCTCCTATCTCTTGATCGCCATCCTGATTGCGGTGATGGCGGGTGTTCGCCCCGAAGGTGGCTATGGCCGCGTGGTTTGCGTGGTGTTGAGCGCGGTCGCCCTCCAGCTGATGTCGAGCCTTTTGAACTTCGGCGGCCTTTCCAACTTCGTCCGAGACTTCGCCTGGGGAGCTCTGCTGCTCACCTTCCTGGCTGTCGGTCGCTACGACGTGATGGGTTTCTTCGCCCCCATGCGTCGATCTGAAGATCCTTCGGCGTCTGTCCCTCAATCGCCGAAGTAACAAAGCGAGGGAAAATTTGTGGAGGAAAGCATGAACTCGTTTGTTAAAAAAATGATGCTCGGCACAGCACTTGCAGCCGTCTCGCTGGGAGGCTCGGTCGGCGTGCTCGTGGCCCAGGAAAAGCCGGTGATCGCAACGGTGGTCAAGATCAGCGGTATCCCGTGGTTCGATCGCATGAACACCGGCGTGGTCGCCTTCCAGGAAGCCAATGCTGATGTGGTTGCAAGCCAGAGCGGTCCGGCGACCGCCGACTCCGCCCAGCAGCTGCAGATCGTCAATGACCTCGTCGCCAAGGGCGTCAATGCGCTTGCCGTCGTTCCCATGGATCCGGCTGTGCTTGAAGGCACGCTGCAGCGCGCCATGGAACGTGGCATCGTTGTCGTCACCCATGAGGCCGACAACCAGATCAACACCAATGCCAATGTCGAGGCCTTCGACAACGCCGATTATGGTGCAGCCCTCAACGAACGCCTTGCCGAATGCATGGGCAAGGAAGGCAAGTGGACGACATTCGTCGGTTCGCTTGGCAGCCGCACCCACATGCAGTGGGTCGGTGCAGGCGAAGAGAACGCCAAGAAGTATGCAGGCATGCAACTCGTTGACGCCAATAACGAGTCCTTCGACGATGCCAACGCGACCTATGAAAAGGCCAAGGAAATCCTGCGCAAGCATCCCGACATCAAGGGCTTCCAGACCTCTGCCGGCAATGACGTCCTCGGTGTTGGTCGTGCAATCGACGAAGCCGGTCTGAGCGGCAAGGTCTGCCTCGTCGGCACGGGCCTGCCGAACCCCTCGGCCGATCTGCTTGAGTCAGGCGCAATCACCGCGATCGGTTTCTGGGATCCGCAAAAGGCCGGCATGGCGATGAACACGATCGCCAAGCTCCTGCTTGAAAAGAAGGAGCTTACCGATGGCATGGATCTCGGTGTCCCCGGCTATGAAAAGGTGACCGTCAAGCAGGGCGCTGGCCAGGGCTTGCTGGTTGTCGGCAATGGCATGGTTCTCGCCGACAAGGCGACCTACAAGGACTTCCTGTTCTGATCCTTTGAGTAGCCGTGACCGGGAGATCTCTCTCCCGGTCACATCGCCGCAGCGAAAATTTGCCTGCGGATAAAATGAGGATCCTGTTCCCGTGGTCGCAATGCATAAAAGCGTTGAGCAGCCAGAAGAGCTGCTCAGATTGAACAATGTCGAGAAGTGGTTTGGTGGCGTGCATGCGCTCAGGGGCATTAACCTCACGCTTGCCCGAGGCCAGGTCTATCATCTTTTGGGTGAAAACGGCTGCGGCAAGAGCACGGTCATCAAGATCATGTCCGGAGCGCACCCGCCGTCTTCTGGGGAGATCATGCTCGAGGGCAAGAGCTATTCTGCTCTCACAGCGATCCAGTCGCTGGCAGCCGGGATTGAGACCGTCTATCAGGATCTGTCGCTTTTGCCCAATCTGACGGTCGCCGAAAATGTCGCCCTGACCGAGCAGCTCGTGTCGGCTGGCGGACGGTTGGCGCGTCTTTTTAACCGCAGTCAGATGCGAGAGACAGCAGCCCGCGCGCTTGCAGCCGTTGGCCTGCCCACGGACCGCACCTTCCTGCAGGAAATCGTCTCGGATCTGCCGCTTGCCTCACGGCAGCTGGTGGCGATCGCTCGCGCGATTGCCACACGGGCAAAGCTCGTCATTATGGATGAGCCAACCACCTCTTTGACCAGGCGAGAGGTCGACAACCTGATTGACGTCGTCGAGCGCTTGCGGCTTGAGGGCGTGACCGTGCTCTTCGTCACCCACAAGCTCGAGGAATGCTACCGCATCGGCGGCAACGCCATCGTTTTTCGCGACGGGAAATGCGTGGCGCAAGGTCCAATCGCAAGCTTTACCAAGGATGACCTGTCTGAACTGATGACCGGGCGGCAGATCACCGCCACCCGCTATCGTGAGGGACGCCCCGACGGCGAAATCTTCTTTAAGGTCGACGGTCTGCACACCGACAATGTCGAAGGCGTGTCGCTTGCGCTTCGCCGCGGAGAGATCCTCGGCATCACCGGTCTTGCCGATTCCGGTCGAAACGAACTTGCCATGGCACTGGCCGGTGTCATGCCGATCGGGCGTGGGAATATGCTGATCGACGAGGCGCAGGTCAGACTGACTTCTCCCGCAGACGCGATCAGACACGGGATCGGCTATGTCCCGGAAGATCGTCTTGCAGAAGGTCTGTTTCTCGACAAATCCATTCTCGACAACGAGATCGCCCTGATCCTTCGGGATCTGACAAATGGGATCGGCGTGATTGATCGCGATCGGGCGAGGGGACTTGCCGATGATCTCTCGGCACAGATGCGCCTCAATACGAAGAATATCGACTTGCCGGTTGGCTCGCTATCTGGCGGAAACCAGCAGCGCGTACTGATCGGTCGCTGGCTGAGCATTCTGCCAAAGCTCCTCATCCTGCATGGTCCAACCGTCGGTGTCGATGTTGGCTCAAAGGACACGATCTACAAGGTGATCCAATCCCTGTCGCAATCCGGCATGGGGCTGATCATCGTCAGTGACGATCTGCCGGAACTCTTGCAAAACGCCGACCGGATCATGGTCATGAATGGCGGCCAGATCGTTTCAGAATTCGAAGCAGACAAGGCGTCCGAAGACGATCTCTACCGGGCAATGCTTGGCAGTGAAAAGGGGGCTGCACAATGAACACGACCAAGGTAGAGACGGCCCCTTCCTCAACACATGCGCGCTCCTTCAGTCTCGGCGATCTCATACGGCGACGGCCCGAGACGATCACCTTTGCCCTTCTCGTGACCATCTGTGTTGCCGTTTCGATTGCCAATCCGGCCTTTCTTCAGCCGTCGACCCTGATCGATATCGGCCGTGCAAGCGTCGTCATGGGACTTTTTGCGCTTGGCGTCTTCGTCATTCTGGCAGCCGGCGGCATCGATGTCTCGTTCACCGCGATTGCCGCCTTCACCATGTATTCGGTGACCCTTCTGGTGCAGACATATCTGCCAGGACTGCCGATCATTGTCATCATACTGATTGCGATGGCAGGCGGTGTCCTGCTGGGCGTGATCAACGGCCTTCTCGTTCATCACCTGCGGGTTCCATCGCTGATCGTGACGATCGGCACCCAGTATCTGTTTCGCGGATTTCTTCTATCCTTCATTGGCACCGTCTGGATCATGTCGCTGCCGCCGCAGATGGGGGCCTTCGGGCGAATGCCACTTCTGCAGTTCGAGACCGCCAATGGCGCCCTCGTCACCTTGCCCTTCTATTTCCTTGTGCTTCCGCTCGCCGCCATCCTGACCTGGTGGATTTTGAACCGGACGCTTATGGGGCGGGCAATCTTTGCCGTAGGCGGCAATGCCAATATCGCCGAGCGCCTGGGCTATAGTCTGCGCACGGTGCATCTGTTTCTATTCGGCTATGCCGGCGCTTTGGCGGGCCTTGCCGGGATCATTCATGTCTGCGCCAACCGGCAGGCCAACCCCTTTGATCTGGTCGGCACGGAAATCAACGTGATCGCAGCCGTCGTCTTGGGCGGCGCCCGTATCACGGGCGGAACCGGCACGGTTCTCGGCACCATTCTCGGCGTTCTCCTGGTCGTGGTCATCAACAGCGTCCTGGTTCTCGTCGGCATCCCAAGCACCTGGCAGCGACTGGTGGTCGGCAGCTTCATCCTGCTTGCTGCTGCCTTCTTCGTCACGCGTCAGCGCAAAAAGTAACAGTGGAGGATAAAGTGAAGAAGTTTCTCAACGATCCGGTCAACTTCGTCGACGAAATGCTCGAGGGCATCTATGCGGCGCATCCGATGGTCACCTATGTGAATAACGATCTGCGTTGCCTGGTGACGGCAAAGCCAAAGGCGGGCAAGGTCGGCCTCACCACGGGCGGTGGCTCAGGTCACCTGCCGACATTCTTAGGCTTTGTCGGCGACGGCATGCTCGACGGTGCAGCCGTTGGCGGTGTCTTCCAGTCTCCCAGTGCCGAGCAGATGTATCAGGTGACGAAGGCCGTCGATCAGGGTGCCGGAGTCCTTTACATCTACGGCAATTACTCGGGCGACATCATCAATTTCGACATGGCCGCCGAACTAGCAGATCTCGATGGCATTGCCGTCAAGCAGGTGGTCGGCAACGATGACGTGGCCTCCTCGATTGTTGGAGAAGAGCACAAGCGCCGCGGCGTGGCGGGCATCTTCTTCATCTACAAGGCGGCAGGTGCTGCTGCCGCCGAAGGTCTGTCGCTCGACGAGGTCGCACGAATTGCCGACAAGGCACGGATGAAGACCCGGACCATGGGTGTTGCTCTTTCCAGCTGCGTCGTGCCTGAAATTGGTCATGCCACGTTTTCGATCGGCGAAGACGAAATGGAAATCGGCATGGGGATCCATGGCGAGCCCGGCATTAGCCGCAAGAAGCTTGGCGCAGCAGACGCCGTTGTCGACGAGATGATGGAGCGCATCTTCAACGAGACTGATTACAGGTCAGGCGAAGATGTTGCTGTTCTGATTAACGGTCTAGGTGGTACGCCGCTCGAAGAACTTTACATCCTTTTCCGCCGGGTCCGTCAGCTTCTCGATGCGCGCGGCGTGAACCTCAAGCATGTCTGGATTGGAGAGTTTGCAACCTCGATGGAGATGGCGGGTGCCTCGATTTCCATTCTTCATCTTGACGAAGAACTCGACCGCCTGATGGCCGCACCCGCCAACACGCCTTTCTTCAAGCACGTCGCGGGGTAAGATCATGAGCCTCGAAAAACTGGATGCGGGTCATCTGATCGCATTGTTTCAGAGCTGGCAGCAGCTTTTCGCCGAACAGCGGGAGTTTCTGATCGCACTCGACGGTAAGGTTGGCGATAGCGACCTTGGGATCACGATGGCCAAATCCTTTGCAGCGGCGGCGGAAGCAGTCGCTGCCGAGGGAGCGGACGCCGGTCTGTCCAAGCTGCTTCGCACGGCCGGTGCCACAATGGCGCGCACGGCTCCCTCAACCATGGGGACGCTGACGGCGACCGGTTTCCTGAGGGCGAGCAAGGCGGTCGAAGGACTGGACGCAATCGATACGCAAGCGCTTGCTCGGTTCTGGCGTGCCTACACCGATGGCATTGCTGAACGCGGCAAGGCAAAAGTCGGTGACAAGACTCTGCTTGATGTACTTGATCCGTTGACGAGGTCTTTCGAGGACGCGGCTGGAAAGGGCGAGCATCTGACGGCAGCGCTGTCTTCTGCCGCCAAAGCCGCAGAAGATGCACTTGAAGCGACGAAGTCGATGGTAGCGCAGCACGGAAAGGCCGCGGCATTCCAGGAAAAAACTGTAGGGCTGCAGGACGCCGGCGCAACCGTGGGGTACCTTATGATCAGGCAGATGGCAGAATTCGCGGAACGCCAATGAAATCACGTCATCGGCCGCAGGATTGATCAAAATGTCCGAGAGTTACGTCATCGGCGTCGATGTCGGAACGGGCAGCGCACGTGCTGGCCTCTTCGACCTTGAGGGGCGCATGCTGTCGGTCGCGAAGCGTGATATCACGCTTTACCGCGAGGCAGGCTCGATCGTCGAGCAGTCGAGCACCGAGATATGGAATGCCGTCTGTGCGATCATTCGCGAGGCGGTGCAGGGAGCCGGCGTGTCGCCGGATCAGGTCATCGGGCTCGGCTTCGATGCGACCTGCTCTCTGGTCGTCTTGGGCGAGGGGGGCAAACCGCTCGCCGTCGGTCCGTCGGAAGATGCAAAGCGTGACATTATCGTCTGGATGGACCACCGTGCCGTGGCCCAGGCCGAGCGCATAAACGCATTCGGGCACGATGTCTTGCGCTATGTCGGCGGCCGTATCTCGCCGGAGATGGAAACGCCGAAGATCCTGTGGCTGAAGGAAAATCGTCCGGCGACCTTCGCCGCCGCTTGGCAGTTCTTCGACCTCGCGGATTTCCTGACCTGGAAATCGACTGGGGATCTCTCCCGCTCGACCTGCACTGTAACCTGCAAATGGACCTATCTCGCCCACGAAGCGCGCTGGGATGAAAGCTATTTCGAGCAGATCGGCCTTGAGGAGTTGGCTGCAGAGGGCTTCGCCCGCATCGGTACTGAGATCGTCGAGCCTGGCACCCGGTTGGGGCAGGGGCTGACTGCAGAGGCGGCCGAAGCCATGGGGCTCAAACCCGGCACGGCGGTCGCCGTGGGCATGATCGATGCCCATGCGGGTGGCATCGGCACGGTCGGCATCGGCGGCAAGCCGGCCGAGAACCTGGCCTACGTGTTCGGTACCTCCTCATGCACCATGACTTCGACGGAAGATCCCGTCTTCGTGCCCGGTGTCTGGGGCCCGTATTATTCGGCCATGGTACCCGGTATGTGGTTGAACGAAGGTGGTCAAAGTGCTGCAGGGGCTGCGATCGACCAGCTCCTCTCCTTCCACCCGGCTGCCGCCGAGGCGGCGGCTCGCGCACAGGCCGAGGGTAAGTCTCTACCCGCCTTCATGGCGGAGCAGGCGACACTCAAGGTCGCGAATGCCTCAGAGGCCGTCGACCTTGCTGCTGGCCTGCATGTCGTGCCGGAGTTTTTGGGAAATCGCGCACCCTTTGCCGATCCTCACGCCCGCGCCGTCATCGCTGGCCTTGGAATGGAACGTGACTTCGACAGTCTCATCGCTCTCTACATCGCCGGCCTCTGCGGGATCGGCTACGGACTGCGCCAGATCATCGAGACGCAGGCAAAATCCGGTGCGTCCGTCGAGCGGGTGGTGATCAGCGGTGGCGCGGGTGCAAGCCCGCTGGTGCGCCAGATCCTGGCAGATGCCTGCTGCAAGCCTGTTGTTGCGACCGAGGCGGACGAACCTGTCCTGCTCGGCGCTGCCATTCTTGGCAGCGTTGCGGCGGGCGCCTTCCCCGATGTTCGCGATGCCATGCGTGAACTCACAAGGAGTGCCGCAGAATATCTTCCAGATGGACATCGCGTGGCAACGATTCATGAGAAACGGTACCAAGCATTTCTGCAGCTTCAGGAATTGTCGAGAGCTTTGGCATCCCTGCAAGCATAGGCGGTACGCTATGGATCACGGAAGACTGCTCTTAATCCGCTTGTCGCGGGTCTTGATCGCTATTGCGGTGCGGTGTCCTGTCGATGCTGATCTTACGATTTCCGATTTTCGTATCAACCTGCGACCAGTTTGAGTTTTCGAATAAACTGTGGCCCTTAGATTCCATGATTTGACATTACGCCGCATGCTGATCCGCGAACCTTAGGGGTTGGACTACACGCTAGTAAGAAGGTTGCATACGGAGGTGGCAGGTTCGAAGCACTTTCAAGTGCTGGGAGGGATCACAATTGATGTCTGAGTGGAACCGGCTTGCACTCTTAACATCATTCAGGCACGTTGAACGACCGACGGAAGTAAGCTCTGACAGCATCCATGGCAGGGCTGAACTCGGCGTTCCGCTTCCAGGCCAAGCCAACATCCATGGAGGGGATCGGATCGGTAAGCAGGATCGTTTCGATCCGTCTGCCTTCAAGGGACCAGGGGCGGTGCACCATGTCCGAGAGGATCGCGACACCTTGTCCATTTGCCACCAGCGAGCGTACGGCCTCCACCGATGACGTTCGAAGCGTGATTTTTGGGAGGTACGGGGTCTGGCTCCAGTACTTCATGGAGCTGTGTGATGCCTCGTCGACTGTTAGCATGATGTAATCTTCTTCTGCGACGTCTCTCAGGCCGATCTGGCTTTCGCTCAGCAATCGGTGGCGTGCCGGCACCCAGAGGCGGCGCTGTGAACTCAAGAGCTTTTCGGCGATCAGCTCCGGGTTAAGGATATTGGAGGTCAGCATCACGGCAATGTCGTAACGATTGGCTAAAAGCCCTTCCTCGACCGATTCCCTGTTCATCTCAAAGAGCTGGATCGACAAGCCGGGAAATTGGCGTTTCATACGCTCGATGTGGAAGGGCAGGAAATAGCCCATGACGGTATATGTCGCTGCGATGCTGAGCGTGCCGGTGACTTCTTCCGAAACGAAGCTGGGCTGCGTCGCCTCCTCTACCTTTCGCATGATCTCATAGGCTTGGGATAAAAACCGCCGACCGGCGCCGGTCAGATCCATGCCATGCGGCGTGCGATCGAAAAGCGCTGCACCAATCGTCTCTTCCAGATCTTTGATAGCGGTCGTTACCGCCGACTGCGAAATCGCCAGATTGATCGCGGCCTGAGATACTTGTCCCGCTTCTGCCGTGGCGACGAAGTAGCGAATTTGGCGAAGGCTGAGCGACATTAGAGTTCCAATCTGTTTCGTTTATGTCGACCATTGGAAAATCAGATGGCGGGGTAGAATACCCGAAATGTCCTGCTATCTAATACGTGCGGAAAATTACTAAATTTTTGATATCGTGAGCGATTTCAATCGACAGCGCGGACAATACGTCATCTGAATTTTCGATATGTTGCTTCTGAAAATAGAATTTTTCAAATGATTTAATTCTTCCTACAATTTTCTGATCAAAACAGAAGCGTCACTGAGGTGTGCGTAAAAAACAGGCAGGACAGGGGCGGAACGTGGCACTCGAAGTCGTGGACATCAATTGCGATATGGGCGAAGCCTTCGGTCGCTGGCGCGTCGGAGACACCGAGGACGACGTGCTGATGGGGCTGATCAGTTCGGCCAATATCGCGACGGGATTTCACGCCGGCGACCCCAATCTGATGGACCATACGGTGCGCACAGCCGTGCAGCATGGCGTCGGGATCGGGGCCCATCCCGGCTATGACGATCTGCAGGGTTTCGGTCGTCGCAAGATCAACGGAACGGCCCGCGAACTGGTCAATGACGTGGTCTATCAGGTCGGAGCCCTGCGCGAATTTGCTCGGCGCCACGGGGCGCGCCTCCAGCACGTGAAGCCGCATGGTGCACTGTATATGGAGATGGCGGTCAATGCCGAACTGGCACAGATCTTCGTTGAGTATATGCGCACCGTCGCGCCCAATGCCTATGTGCTTTGCATGGCAGGGTCTGCCACAGAAAGGGCAGCGATCGAGGCCGGCCAGCCCGTCGTGCGCGAATTCTATGCCGACCGGGATTATGACGACAGCGGGTCGATTGTCTTTACCCGCGATGTCGGACGCCCGGATGCTGCAGCGATCGCGCGCAAGGTGGTGCGCGCCTGCACCCATGGTACCGTCACGACAGTGACCGGCAAGGACATCGACATCCCCT
This sequence comes from Hyphomicrobiales bacterium, assembly GCA_900473805.1. Lineage (GTDB taxonomy): Bacteria > Pseudomonadota > Alphaproteobacteria > Rhizobiales > Rhizobiaceae > Allorhizobium. The sequence continues at coordinate 24,990 of UCMS01000002.1, forward strand.
TTGAAAGCATCTGCTTCCATTCCGACACGCTCGGCGCACTCGATATCGTCCGCCAGATGCGTGAGGCGCTGGTTGCGGAAGGTATTCGCATCGCGCCCCTGTCCGAAATCATCAAGTAACCGGAGACAAAGATGAGCAAGCTCGAGATCAGATCGCCACTTCCCGGCACCTTCTACCGCAAGCCGGCTCCGGATGCCGCTGAGTTCAAGGCCGATGGCGAAACCGTCGCTGTTGGCGAGGTGATCGGCCTCATCGAGGTGATGAAGACTTTTCATGAGGTCCGCGCCGATGTCGCCGGCTCAACCATCGTCTTTAGTGCCGAAGACGGCGAGCCGATCATGGCGGGCCAGGTGATTGCCGAGGTCAAGGCATGAACATCCGCTCGATCCTCGTCGCCAACAGGGGTGAAATCGCGGTCAGGATCATCCGGGCCGCAAAGGCCCTTGGCATTCATACCGTCCAGGTCTATTCCGCCGCCGACCGCGATATGCTGGCGGTGAAGATGGCCGATGCCGCAGTTGAGATCGGGCCGCCGTCTGCCGCCAAGTCCTATCTCAATATCGCAGCCGTGATGAAGGCGGCGATCGATGTGGGCGTTGATGCAGTTCATCCAGGTTATGGCTTTCTTTCGGAAAACGCAGCATTCGCCAAGGCGGTCACGGATGCAGGTCTCATATTCATCGGGCCGAGTGCGGAGGCAATCCAACTGCTCGGCGACAAGGTTGAGGCCCGCAAAGTTGCCAAAGCGGCCGGCGTGCCGACTGTTCCGGGATCGGATGGTCGCATCGACGATCTCGACGCGGCACGTATCGTTGTCGCCGGGATCGGGTTTCCGGTGATGATCAAGGCGGTTGCCGGTGGTGGTGGTCGCGGTATTCGCATCGCCGAGACTGTGGAGGATTTCGAGCGCCATTTCCCGCAGGCTTCCGCCGAAGCGCTCGCTGCCTTTGGTGATGGCGGACTTTATGTCGAAAAGGTCATCACTCGTGCCCGGCATGTCGAGGTCCAGGTACTCGGTGACGGCATGGATGCAGTCCACTGCTTCGAGCGCGAGTGTTCGCTGCAGCGTCGCCGGCAGAAGGTCTGGGAAGAGGCGCCAGCCTTCCGCCTGCCGGATGCCGTGCGCACAAAACTTTGCGCCAGTGCGGTCGCACTTGCCCGCGAGGTCAAATATCGCGGCGCGGGTACGGTCGAATATCTTTATGACGAGGCGAGTGGCGAATTCTATTTCATCGAGGTCAATACCCGCATCCAGGTCGAGCATCCGGTGACGGAAATGGTCACGGGCATCGATCTCGTGCAGGAAATGATACGCATTGCAGGCGGCTCCAGGCTTTCGGTCCGTCAGGACGAGATCAAGATCCAGGGACACGCCATCGAATGCCGCATCAATGCCGAGGACCCGGCGCGCGGCTTCCTGCCGGCACCCGGCACGATCGAGGCCCTGACAGTTCCAGAAGGTGAGGGCATTCGTTTCGACACCATGCTCTATGCCGGCTATCAGGTGCCACCCTTTTATGACTCGCTGCTCGGCAAGCTGATCGTCTGGGGCGAGACGCGCGAAAGCTGCCTGAACCGCTTGAGACAGGCGCTTCAGACTTTGGAGATCAAGGGGCTCGCAACGACCATCCCTTTGCACCTGGCGCTTTCCGCCGAGCCTGCCGTTGCTTCTGGCGACGTCCACACTCGGTTCCTTGAACCCTGGCTGGACACCGCATTCCAGAGCCCTGTCCCACCCAAGGAGGTTGCGTGATGCGCATGCGCTATACATTTGGCGGCGACGAACACCTGTTCGTCGAATGCTCTGATGAAATGTCCCTCGACGCCTTCTTCAACTCTATGTCGATGACCAGCGGCATCCGGCAGGCCGGTATCAAGGGCATTACCGAAATCTGCCCGGCCAATGCCTCCTTCCAAATCAAGTTCGACCCCGACATCATTCATCCCGACGACATTTTGAAGGAAGTGCAGGCGATCGAGCTGGCGGCTTCCAAGGCCGAGCCTGTTATCTCGACGCGTATCGTTGAAATCCCCGTCTTCTACAATGATCCCTGGACCCATGAGACGCTGATGCGTTTTCGCGAACGTCATCAGGACCCTTCAGGGACGGATCTCGATTATGCGGCCAGGATCAACAATTACGGCTCGGTAGATGATTTCATCAAGGCTCACGCCGGTTCGCCCTGGTTCGTCTCGATGGTCGGCTTTGTTTCCGGCCTGCCTTTCATGTATCAGATGGTCGAGCGTCAGCGGCAGATCGAAGTGCCGAAATATTTGCGCCCGCGCACGGACACCCCGCGTCTGACTGTTGGCCATGGCGGCTGCTTTGGCTGCATCTATTCGGTGCGTGGTGCTGGCGGCTATCAGATGTTCGGCATCACGCCGATGCCGATCTACGACCCGACCCAGACGACGTCCTACCTGAAGGACTTCATGGTCTTCTTCCGCCCCGGCGACATCGTCAAGTTCAAGCCTGTTGATCGCGACGGCTATGACCAGGCGGTGGAAGACGTCGACAAGGGACGCTTCTCCCCTCCGATCCGGGAGGTGAAGTTCGACCTCAACGAATTCAGCAAGGACATCGACGGCTACAACGCAAAGCTGGAGGACATTCTCCATGGCCATTAAGGTTCTTCATCCGGGTCTTGCCACCTCCATACAGGATCTGGGTCGCCCGGGTTATTTTCACCTTGGTATCCCGCTCGGCGGTGCCATGGATAGACTGGCGTTAAGGGCTGCCAATCTGCTTGTCGGCAATGACGAGGGGGCCGCCGGCCTCGAAGCCGTCTTCATCGGGCCGAAGCTCGAGTTCGAAGCGGATGCCATGGTCGCCGTTACCGGCGCCGAAATGCCGATCAAAGTCGACGGCGAGGAAAAGCCCGGCTGGACGGCTTTCAAGGTCAAGGCAGGCCAGGTGCTGACCTTCGACTACCTGAAGACCGGCGCCCGTATATATATCGCCGTCTCTGGCGGTATCGATGTGCCGCTTGCACTCGGTTCTCGCTCGACCTATGCCATCGGCGCGCTCGGCGGCCTCAACGGGCGGCCGCTTGCTGCAGGTGATGCACTGCCCGTCGGGCAAGCGCGGGATGCCGTCGAAGGAAAGTCCATTCCCGAAGCCCTGCGCCGAAGGCCCGGCATGCCGGCTGAACTGCGCGTCCTGCCGGGTCTTTACTGGCATCGCATCACGGAAGAAGCGGGGCGCAATTTCTTCGAAGACACCTGGAAAGTGGCACCCGAAGCCGACCGCATGGGCTACCGCTTCCGGGGTGGTCGCAAGCTGGATTTCGTCGAGCGCATGCCGCCCTTCGGAGCAGGCTCCGATCCATCGAACATCGTCGACAGCTGCTATCCCTATGGCTCTATCCAGGTTCCGGGTGGAACTGAACCCATCATCCTGCACCGCGATGCCGTGTCCGGTGGTGGCTATTTCATGCTCGGCACGGTGATTTCCGCTGATATGGATCTCATCGGCCAATTGCAGCCACATACGCCAACCCGGTTTGTCCAGGTGACGATGGAGGAAGCGTTGGCAGCGCGCAAGGCGCGGCAGGCAGCACTTGCCCGCCTGCGTGAAGCGCTGGCGTAGGAGGCTCCTATGGTCGCGGTCGCTTTACTGTGTTCACGACGAGATCCACCACCGTATGGATCAATCGAGAACCGGGGTCAGATAGGCGGCCGTGACGCTGGGACCGGGAACAATGGCAACGATTTTCATCTGGGCTATCGTCCGGTTCAACGAAGCTTCAAGATGCGTTTCCATCATCGATACGGCGGCTTCTGTGGCGCCACGCAGAAGCAGTTCGGTGATCAGGCGCAGTTCCGTAATGATTGCGGGATCGCCAGGCAAGCCGAGGCGGCGCAGCAGTCGGTCTGTGGCAATGACCGGCATGAGGTTGTTACGCACCAGGTCCTTCAGCCGGTCATTCGGCGCCGTGAGGACGCAGCACTCGATGAACTCGGACTGAATGGTCTCGATCTCGCTGAGCGAACCCGCGTTACTCGTGGCTTCTGTCGCGCGCAGGCGGTGAAGAAGGGCTTCCAGACGTCTGGGGTTGATGGTGCCTGCGCCAAGACGAATCGCCGGCGGCTCCAGTATCTTGCGCAGAACGAAGTGATCCTTGACCGTTTGCGCGGTCAGCGGGCCCGCTATCCAGTGCGAGCTCTGGTTTTTGCGCACGAGTCCGCGTTCGCGCAGGCGCGTCAGCACGTCGCGGACCACGGTGCGGCTGACATTGAAATGGTTGGCAAGCTCGATCTCGATAATGCGATAGCGTCCGAACACGACGCAGCCGGCAACATCCGCCTCTACGGTATTATAGATGCGCTCCCAGGAGGAGCGGCTCTGAAGCGCCTCGTCGGCGTGGCGCGGAACCACGAGGCCGAGCGACTTGATGTCGGTCCGGTTCGGTTCGCTAGCCGTGCCTGGAGGCCCCACAAGGAAGCCGCGACCGGAAAAGCGGTGTACCAGCCCTTCCGCTTCAAGCGTCTGCAGGGCGCGTTGCACCGGCGCGCGCGAGGTCTGCAGAATATCTGCAATCGGCCCCTCGAGCAGTACGAGACCTGGAGGCAGCGTGCCCGTTTCTATGTTGCTGCGAAGCACATCCTCGGCGATCTCGTAGCGCCGCTGGGTGCTGCTGGCTGCCTGATCTTCCTTCATTGGCTCCGTCGTCTGTCGGCTTCGATAGTGAACCGCACTCTGCCGTATTCTGCGGCATAAAGAAAGAATGGTGCAAATGGATTTTGAATACAAAGTCTAGGAAGCTCTGAGGGCGAGATGTGCAGCTTTCCTGCGGGCGTGGCCTTGCCTTAATCGGTTGAAAGTTAAGCGTGACTTTCGGGATGCGGGTTGATTTGCAGGACTGGAGCCGCGTGAATGACGGCAGTGGCCGGCAGTGAGCTCCTTAAGCGGTCGCAGGAATTGAATGGATTTTTCTCGAGATGAACGACGCAAAATCCATTTTTGAATTATCCAAAAAAGTCTATTGAATACAAAAATCATTCATGGCATGGTTTAGAAAGTCAAGGCGCCCGGAAGAGGCGTCGAGTGTGGAACGAAACGAAAATGCTCAGGAACATCGCTGTGGCGCGCATCTGACGATGCGTGAACGATAGCTTTTGTGTTCATCGCACGCATGTCGCGTCCGGTGGGTGGCGGAGCTGTGCCCAGGTGATCGTCCGGCTAGAAACTGGTGGGAACAGACGTGTCATCCGTCCTCCAACTCAAGAACGTGCGTAAGGCCTTTGCTGGCGTGCCTGCCCTGGTCGGCATCAATGCAGCACTTGCTGAAGACGCTTACATATCGCTGCTTGGACCGAGTGGTTCGGGCAAAACCACGCTCTTGCGGATCATTGCGGGTTTCGAACAGCCCGATGGCGGCGAGATCCACTTTTCAGGCAAACGCATCGACGGTGTCGCCCCCCACGAACGCGGCATCGGCTTTGTATTCCAGAACTTCGCGCTTTTTCCGCATTTAAGCGTTGCGCAGAACATTGCCTTCGGCCTGGAAAACCGTGCGATGAATCCGATCACCGACCAGAATGTCGTCGCGGAAAGGGTCCGTGACATGATCGCTCTCGTGGGGCTCTGCGGGCTCGAGGATCGTGCAACCACGCAGATCTCCGGTGGTCAGAAGCAGCGTGTCGCCCTTGCCCGCACGCTGGTGACCGAGCCGAGCATGGTGCTGCTCGACGAGCCGCTCGGGGCCCTTGATGCGAACCTGCGCACCCGCATGCGCGGCGAGCTCAGAGCGATCCGCGAACGCTGCGGCGTGACCTTTCTGCATGTCACGGGATCTGAGACCGAGGCACTTGCCATGGGCGATACCGTGTTGGTGCTCGACCGTGGCCGCATCGCCCAGTCCGCTGATGCCGGCACGCTCTACAGCCAGCCCGCTTCCGCCGACGTTGCCCGTTTTCTCAATTGCTACAACATTTTTACCGGCGAAGTTACAGGCGAAACTTTCCGCAGTGCCGTGGGCAACCTGCCGCTCGGTGGTCAGCACCACTCAGCGGGCCAGCCGGCCTATGCCATCCGCTACGATCGTGTCTCGATCCGTCCACTGGGCATGCCGCCAGCAGGTGACGAGGTCTCGATCGAGGGCAACTTCGTGGCTAGCGAGTATTCCGGAGCCGCAATCAATTCCTTTTTCGCGCTCGATGACGGTCGCGTTTTCGAGGTGGAGACGCATCTTAGCCATTCGGCGCCGGAGGCCTACGAAGAGAAGGGGCGCTATGCGCTTGCCTGGAAACGGGAGGATGCCCTTGTCTTCACATGAGATGCTTTCACCTGAGATGCCTTGGCGTGGAAACCCGTGCCTCGCACCCGTCCCTGCCGCATCGGAGAATGAGAGATGACAATGGCCGCTACCAGCCATGACATGCCCGTTGAGACATCGGAGAACCGGACCCGCCGCCAGAAAAACCGCAGCTTCTGGCTGTTGGCGCCCGGGGTTCTCTGGATGCTGTTGTTCCTCGTCGCGCCAATCTTAATGATGGTCTATGTTTCCTTCTGGACGCAGACCACCTTCAAGATCGAGCCGACGCTGACGCTGAAGAGCTGGGTCACCTTCTTCTCTTCAGACACCTATCTCGGCGCCCTCTGGACCACAATTCGCATCTGGCTGATCGTGCTCGCCTGCACGCTTCTCGTGGGTTATCCAGCCGCACTCTTCGTTGGACTCTTCGTCAAGAACAAGACGTTATCAACGGCATTGCTGGTCCTGTGCGTCATCCCGTTCTGGACCTCCTTCCTTATTCGTGTCCTGGCCTGGCGGCCAATGCTCGGCAAGGAGGGGGCGATCAACATGATCCTGATGAAGATCGGTGTCATCACCCAGCCAATCGAAGTTCTCTTGTTTTCCGAGCTGTCAGTCATCATCGGCATGACGCAGATCTACTGCGTGTTCATGGTCGGGCCGATCGCCTTCATGCTCGGTCGTATCGACCCCTCGGTCATCGAGGCGGCACAGGATCTCGGTGCCAGCTTCTGGCGCATCTTCCGCACGATCATCCTGCCGCTCTCCATGCCGGGCGTGGTAGTCGGCGCCATCTTCGTCTCGGTCATGGTTCTGGGTGAATTCGCCACATCCGCTGCGCTATCCGGCCGCAAGGTCAATCTGCTCGGCAATATCATCGTCACCCAGGTCGGATCGTTGAAATGGGCCTTCGCCGCTGTCGCCGGCGTGGTGCTGACCGTTCTCATGGGCGCGGTCGTCGCCGCCCTGTTGAGGGTCGTCGATCTCAGGAAGGAGCTCTGAGCCATGAACGCATCCGGCATCAAGCTTGGTCTCGGCGTTTACACCGCGCTATTCATCGTCTTCCTTTATGGGCCTCTGGTCGTGCTTGCCATCCTGTCGTTCCAGACAGGACCGGAAGGCGGACCGCAGTTCCCGATCATCGAATGGTCGACATATTGGTACAAGCATCTCTTCGGTTTGACGCCACCGTCGCGCATCGCGCCGCTGCCGATCGAACAGGCACTGGTACGCTCGCTGGCGCTTGCAGCCATGACCATGGTCGTCTCAACGGTGCTGGGCGTCGCGGCCGCCCAGGCCTTCCGGAAGAAGTTCCGTGGCTCCGGCATCGTCTTCTATCTGATCGTGCTTGGCATGATGGTGCCAGGCGTGCTTGTTGGCCTTGGCATGGCCCTCGTCGCCAATACGCTCGGCATCGACCGGCACTGGTGGGGCACCGCCTTCGTTCTGCACGTCGTCTACACCTTCCCCTTCGCCTTCCTGGTGATGTTGGCGATCTTCAACCGGTTCGATCCGAGTGTCGAGGAAGCTGCCTGGTCACTCGGCGTCACCCCAGCCCGGACCTTCCGCAAGATCACATTTCCATTGATCTTTCCTGGTGTGCTCTCGGCGATGCTGTTTGCCTTCACGCTCTCCTATGACGAGTTCTCGCGTACCCTTTTTGCCTCAGGCCGTGATCTGACGCTGCCCTTGGCGATCTATGGAACCTTCTCGGTGGAAGTGCATCCGAACGTCTTTGCCTTCGGCGTGCTGACGACACTGTTTTCCTTCGCGCTGCTCGGCACCTATGCCCTGCTGATGGGTCTCTCAGTTCGCCGGGCGCGGCGAATGGGAATCCAGGAGGAGGCGTGATGGTTGGTTGCGCACTCGTCACCGGCGCAGGTTCCGGTATCGGCCGGGCTATAGCTCTCAAGCTCGCAGCCGAGGGTTACGCCGTCACGGTCAACGATCTCTCGCTTTCGCGGGCAGAGGCAGTCGCTGCGGACATCAAGACGAAAGGTGGCCAAGCGATCGCTGTTCCAGGCGATGTCTCCAATGAGGCTGATGTCTCGGTGATCCACGCAGCAGCCATCGCTGACCATGGCGAGGTTACGCTGCTGGTCAACAATGCCGGTATCGCACACCAGTCATTGTTCGAGAACCTGGAGGTTGCCGATTTCGATCGGATGTTTGCCGTTCATGTACGCGGCACCTTCCTCATGACCAAAGCCGTATTGCCGGCCATGCTGGCTTCCAGCACGGGCGCCATCGTCAACGTCGCATCCCAGCTCGGCCAGATTGGCGGCATCGAACTGGTCCACTATTCCAGCGCCAAGGCCGCGATCATCGGCATGACCAAGGCGCTCGCCCGTGAGGTGTCGAGCCGCGGCGTGCGCGTCAACGCGGTTGCGCCCGGGCCGATCAACACCCCACTCGTCATGGAGCTCTCAGAAGAATGGCGTGCTGCCAAACGCGCCAGCCTGCCGCTGGGGCGGTTCGGTGAAGCGGAAGAGGTGGCCGAGGTGGTCGCGTTTCTCGCCTCGCCGGCGGCCAGCCTGTTTGTCGGACAGACCCTTGGACCCAATTCCGGCGACGTCATGCTTTGATTTCGGAGACTGAAATGACTGAACAGAACAAGCGCATCGTGATCGTCACAGGGGCCGGTATCGGCATCGGCAACGCTGCCGCCAGAGCGTTTGCAGCGCTCGGCGACCATGTCGTGGTCACCGACATCCTCAAAAAGCAAGGACAAGAAACGGTAGAGGCGATTACGGCCGCTGGAGGATCCGCCGAGTTCCACGTCTACGATGTGCGCTCGACCGATGCGACCGACAGGCTCGTGGCGGATGTCGAGGCGCGGCATGGACAAATCGATGTGCTTGTCGCCAATGCCGGTATCGCCCACCGCACGCCGCTTGAGGCTCTCACCGATGAGAAGTGGGATCTCACCTTCGACATCGACCTCAAGGGCATTTTCCGGCTTGTGCGGGCTGCGGCCCCCGGCATGCGTGCACGCCGTTCCGGCTCGATCATTGCGCTCTCCTCCATCATGGGCGTTGCCTATGGCTGGGACGAGCATGTCCACTATTCCGCGGCCAAGTCCGGCGTCGTGGGCCTCGTGCGTGGCCTTGCGGTGGAGATGGCACGCGACGGCGTGCGCGTAAACGGTATCGCACCCGGCTATATCCGCACCGCCCAGCTCCTTTCGGAAGAGAACTCGCTTGGCCCGGCTGGTGCAGAAGAAGCGGCTGAATTCATTCCGATGGGGCGGCTTGGAACGCCTGAGGACATCGCTGATGTCGCAGCGTTCCTCGCCTCAGACAACGCGAGATACATGACTGGCCAGGTGCTGGTCGTGGATGGCGGCCTACTCGTTGGCCGTTACTGAACGGCTCCGGTTTCGGGGCAAGAAAGGGGTCGCCGAGCGTCCCCGGGGAACGATAAACAAACTGGAGAAGAGACATGTTCAAGTCGGAAATAAATCGCCGCTCGCTCCTGAAGCGCTCGGCAGGCGCCATGGCACTCGCCATGGGTGCCGGCACGCCCTTCCTGTCCTCTCGCATGGCCTTTGCGCAGGCCGCTGACCTCGCCGGTCAGCAACTCCGCACCATCGGCCTTTCGGTAACGGTACAGGAGCGCATCCTCGAAGAATTCAAGAAAGCGTCTGGCGTCGGCACGACTTCCGGTACCGCCGCGACTTTCCCGGACGCGCAGACCAAGATCCTCTCGGGCTCCAAGGATTACGATTGCTGGGAAATCATCGCGGAGCGTCTGCCGTCGATCACCATGACCGACAATGTTGAGCCGATCCCTGCTGCATCTCTCAAGAACTGGGCCAATATTCGAGATACCTTCACCACGCCAAGCGACAAGTGGGATCGCTCCGCGCAGATCATTGGCCAGATCTGGGCCGATGAGGCGCAAACCGTGCTCAACATGGTTCCTGCCGTCTACAACTATGACTCGATCGGCTACAATCCGGACGTGGTCTCGGCAGAAGAAGCCAATACCTGGGCCTGCATCTTCGATCCCAAGTGGAAGGGCAAGTCGGGCCTCAACACAGACCCGCTCATCGCATTTGGACAAGCGATCATGGCGATGAATTCGCTTGGCCTCTCCGACGTCAAGAACCCGGGCAATCCGACGACCGCCGAAATTGACGAAGCCGCAGCTTTCCTCATCTCGAAGAAGAAGGAAGGCCAGTTCCGTGCCCTCTGGGGTGACTTCGGCGAACTCGTCAACCTGATGGCCTCGGGCGAAATGGTCGTCTCCGACGCCTGGCAGCCGGCCGTCATGGCTGTCAAGGCGCAGGGCAAGCCTGCCAAGTATGCCGTGCCGAAGGAAGGCTATCGTGGCTGGGCTATCGGTCCGTCGATGATCGCGGGCACCGCCAACAGGGAAGCTGTCATCGCCTATGCCGACTACTGGCTTTCGGGCGAACCCGGCATCACAGTATCCGAACAGGGCTACTATTCGCCGTCCACCAACATCGAGGATGTCATGGCCCCCGAAAAATATGCCTTCTGGTACGAAGGCAAGCCCTGGGTCGGCGCGGAAGAGCGCGGGATCAAGGAAGGCGACCTGCGCGACGGTGGCTCGCTGGAAGAACGCTCGAAGAACGTGGCCTACTGGCACCAGTGGCCAGAAGAATACGACCACCTCATCCAGAAGTGGGACGAGTTCCTAAACGCATAATCCCAAGGCGCGCGGACCGGGGCGATCGGCCCCGGTCCCTGGCCTTCACTTCGGGAGACCCCCCAATGATATTCGATCTGGAACTCAACAAAGTCGGCAAGGTCTACGACAATGGCACGCCGGCCGTCATCGACTTCAACATGTCTGTGAAAAAGGGTGAGTTCATCGCTTTCCTCGGTCCATCCGGCTGCGGCAAGACCACGACGCTGCGGATGATCGCGGGATTTGAGAGCATCTCCTCCGGCGACATGATGATCCGGGGTGAGCGCATGAACGACGTGCCGCCGCAGCGCCGCCCGACCTCTATGATCTTCCAGAACTACGCACTCTTTCCGCATATGACTGTGCGCCGCAATGTCGGTTACGGGCTGGAAGTCAAGGGCGTGGCCAAAGCCGAACGCGAGGCGAAGGTCGACCGCATTCTTGCAACGCTCGGACTTGAAGATATTGCCGAGCGCAAGCCCGACCGTCTCTCCGGGGGGCAGCGTCAGCGTATTGCACTTGCCCGCGGCCTCGTCGTCGAGCCGGACATCCTGTTGCTTGACGAGCCGCTGGGTGCGCTCGACGCCAACCTGCGCAAGGCAATCCAGAATGAACTGAAGCTCCTTCAGAAAAGCCTTGGTGTCACCTTCATCTTCGTCACGCACGCCCAGTCGGAAGCCCTGGCTCTGTCAGACCGCATCGTCGTGATGAACCAGGGGCGCGTGGAGCAAGTCAGCCCTCCGCATCAACTCTACACCCGACCGAACACGCCGTTCGTTGCCCAGTTCATCGGCCGCAATACGGTCCTGTCGGGTGAGGTTGCCAGGCAGGAAGGGGACGACATCATCGTTTCTACCGGGATTGGCCAACTGGCGGGTCAAGCGAACGGGACGGTTGCCGGCAAAGGCCGCGTCAACCTCGTCATTCCCGCCGAAGCAGTTGAGCTTCATTGCGCGACACGTCGCGAGGCGCTGGCGGGAAATCGCAATCTTGTCGATGCCCGCATCGAGCGTTCAGAGGTGGTGGGACATATCGCCCACCTCGTCGCACGGCTCGGCGATGGCAAGGCCGTTTCACTCGAAGCCCATGTCGACAAATATCCCCCGGGGCAATTCCCGGCCGGCAGCGAAGTATGCCTGAGCTGGAGCCCGGCGGAAGCGACGGTCATCCCGGCTCAATAACCATCCAAGAACAATCAGGAAAAGGAGAAATACCCATGGCTAAGGAGATTTTTTGCAGCTTTGGCGTCGACGTTGACGCGGTTGCTGGCTGGCTCGGCTCCTATGGCGGCGAGGATTCGCCAGATGATATCTCACGCGGTCTTTTCGCCGGTGAAGTGGGCAGCCCGCGCCTGTTGAAGCTGTTTGAACGTTTTGGCATCAAGACTACCTGGTTCATCCCGGGCCATTCGATCGAGACCTTCCCGGAGCAGATGAAGGCGGTGGCTGAAGCCGGCCATGAAATCGGCATTCATGGCTATACCCATGAAAACCCGATCGCTATGACCCGCGAGCAGGAAACTGAAGTTCTCGACAAGTGTATTGACCTCGTCACCAAGCTCTCCGGCAAGCGCCCAACCGGCTATGTCGCGCCGTGGTGGGAATTTTCCAACGTCACAAACGAATTGCTGCTTGAACGTGGCATCAAGTACGACCATTCGCTGATGCACAATGACTTCACACCCTACCGCGTGCGCGTTGGCGATAAGTGGACTAAGATCGACTATTCGAAGAAGCCATCGGATTGGATGGTGCCCCTGACCCGCGGCGAGGAGACCGATCTCATCGAGATCCCGGCTTCGTGGTATCTCGATGATCTGCCGCCGATGATGTTCATCAAGAAGTCGCCGAACAGCCATGGCTTCGTCAACCCGCATGACATCGAGCAGATGTGGCGTGACCAGTTTGACTGGGTCTACCGCGAAATGGATTACGCCGTTTTCCCGATTACCATCCATCCTGACGTTGCCGGCCGCCCTCAGGTCCTGATGATGCTGGAGCGCCTCTACGCCTACATGATCAAGCATCCGGGGGTTAAGTTTGTAACGATGAACGAGATTGCCGACGACTTCGCCAAGCGTTTCCCGCGCAAGTAAACCTGAAAAGGGAGCGGGGTCGCCCGCTCCCTTGCAAGACATGAGACAGGAACGCCATGTGTTCTCTTTGTGGTGTCATCGGTGGCAACGAACACTGGACGGACGCCGTGGCAAGGCCGGGCGTCTATACCCGGAATGTCGAAAGGTTCGACCGTCGGCGAGAGCGGGCACGCCGTGTGTCTGCCGCGAACCGTGTCCTGTCCGCCTTCGGCATGAGCCTGTCCGATTGGCAGGGCTCTTCCTTCCTGCTTGCCACCCGCACCGGCAAGAACGAGATCATCGAGGACCTGGGCCATTTGTGGCCTGCCGCAGAAAGGCTGTCGGGCCGGGCCTGCGATCCGCTGGATCCCGCGCTGATTGCCCGCCTGGAGGAATGCCACCATGGCTGATCTTCCCGCATTCACGCCCGTTCACCTGCTGACCGGATTTCTCGGCTCTGGCAAGACGACGCTGCTGAAACGTCTGCTGGCGGATCCGGCGTTGGCGGATACAGCAGTATTGATCAATGAATTTGGCGAGGTCGGGCTAGACCATCATCTGGTCGAGCGGATCGATGACACGATGGTGTTGCTGCAATCCGGCTGCGTCTGCTGCACTGTTCGCGGCGAGCTTGCGGATGCGCTAAAGGACCTCCATTCCAAGCGAGATCGTGGCTTGGTGCCGCCCTTCAGCCGCGTGGTTATCGAGAGCACGGGCCTTGCCGATCCTTTCCCGGTCCTGTCCACCCTGAAATCCGATCCGGTCTTGCGGCATCATTTTCGCGCCGGGAGTGTCGTTACCACCGTCGATGCGGTCAACGGCCTCAGGCAGCTTGGCACCTATATGGAATCGAACCGTCAAGTGGCCATCGCCGATCGCATCGTCGTCACGAAGACGGATCTTTCTGGGACAGCAACTGCGGATCTGCTTTCGCGGCTTACTGAGCTTAACCCTGATGCCTCCACGCATATCTCGGGAGATGAGGGGCCGGATGCAGCAACCTTGTTCTCGGAGGATCATCGCGGCGCGCAGCTGCAGTCTGCCTCTGGATTTTACTGCGATGCACCGGCAACCCTCCAGACGGCCGAGGGCGTTGCGCATACGACTGCCATTTCCTCTTTCGTGATCACTGTCCACGATCCGATAGACTGGACTGGTTTCGGGGTCTGGCTCACCATGTTGCTCAACTGCCACGGCGAGCGTGTCCTTAGGGTCAAAGGCATCCTTCATCTTGCAGGAGAAGAACGCCCGGTAGCTGTTCACGGCGTGCAGCATCTTGTGCACCCGCCGGTGCATATGGAAGCGTGGCCATCGGCTGATCGAAGCTCGCGCCTCGTCTTTATTGTTGACGGTCTCGACACGAACCTGTTGAAACGGTCCTTCTATGCCTTCGCACTGCCTGGGCATGCGCAGGGCCGCCTGCCGCCAGAAGCAGCCGTTGAGGCCCAGAACGTCTAGAGTCCTTGATGAACAAGCATTCCCCGTATCCAAAATCTGCCGCGCCCGCCGTTCATACGGCCGGCAAGCCGAAGTTGCGCGTGCTGGGCACGGCAATATCCCTTCTGGAGGAGCTGCGCTTAAAGGCGCAGGCAGATCTCGGTATCGACGTCGTCTTCGACAATAACGACTTTGTGGTCACCCAGCACAAGGCCGCGCAGGAGCCTGACAGCTACGACATCTATGATCAGTGTTTCCATAATCTGGACATCGTCTGGTACTGGCGGGCGGTCCAGCCGATCGAGATTGAGCGGATTGCTCTGTGGGACGAGATAAACGACCTGACCAAGACCGGTCAGATTGGCCCAAGCGCACGCATGGGGCAGGGGGATGTGCCGGCCCGCAAGCTCTATGTCCAGCCCAACCTTGCGCTTGGTGACATGCCGACGAGCCGTATCTCCATGCTGCCAACGACTCATAACTTCGACAGTTTTGCCTATCGCAGTGATGTGGTGGATGGGGTTCAGTCTGTGGCGAGCTGGTCTGCACTCCTGAGCGAGCGCTGGGCGGGTCGATGCGCTTTGGTTGATGAGCCGGCGATCGGGATTTTCGATGCGGCGCTTGCCGCACAGGCCGCCGGCTTGATGAGTTTCGGCAATATCGGCAACATGACTGTCGCCGAGATCGATCAGTTGATGGATATCCTGGAAGCGCGACGCAAGGCCGGCTTCTTCCGCAGCTTCTGGCGCACCGCTGAGGATGCCGCCCGCCTGATGATCGATGGCGACACCGACATCCAGAGTATGTGGTCCACCGGCATCGGTATTCTCAACAGCAAGGGATTACCAGTGGAGCAGGCCGCGCCCGTGGAGGGTTACCGGGCATGGCATGGTGGCTTGTGTCTTTCGCGCAGCCTTTCAGGACGCATGCTCGACATTGCCTATGACTATCTGAACTGGTGGATTTCCGGCTGGCCGGGCGCTGTCGTCGCCCGCCAGGGTTACTATATTTCTACTCCTCAACGCTCCAGAAGTCACATGACTGCGGCCGAGTGGGATTACTGGTATGAAGGCCTGCCGGCCAGGGAGGACCTTCCAGGACCTGACGGCGTGACCCGTATCAAGCGCGGTTCTGTCCGCAGTGGCGGTAGCTACTGGCAGCGCGCCAACGGGATAGCTGTGTGGAACACGACCATGGATGAACACAACTATCTTGTCCGTCGCTGGATGCAGCTTGTCGGACGCGCAGAGAAGGACATTTGACGATGTCACGTTCGATCGCCCAGCTTTCCGCGCTGCTTCAATCCGGGGCCCTCGACGCAGTTGATCTGTTCGAGGAGACCTTTGAAAAGATCGGTGCCCATAGTGATAAGGCGATCTTCACGGTGCTTCTGAAGGACAGGGCGCGATCGGAGGCAGAGGCTTCGCGTCGCCGTATTCGTGACGGCCGTTCGCTCGGCGCGCTTGACGGGGTTCCTGTCGCCTGGAAGGATTTGTTCGACATCGAGAGTTTGCCGACGACTGCGGGATCTCGCGTGCTGAAAACCAGTGAGCCGGCCGCCAGGGATGCTGCTGTTGTGCGCGCGCTCAGCAGCGCCGGCATGGTCAGTATTGGCCGCGTCAACATGAGCGAGTTCGCCTTTTCCGGCCTCGGCATCAATCCCCACTTTGGTACGCCGCGCAACCCGTCCTCGCCTGATGGGGAGCACCGCATTCCGGGTGGGTCTTCATCCGGTTCGGGCGTTGCGGTGGCTGCGGGTCTCGTGCCCGTTTCCATCGGGACGGATACCGGCGGATCTATTCGCATTCCGGCGGCTTTCAACGGTGTTGTCGGTTACAAGGCCACGCGTGGCCGCTATTCGATGAATGGTGTATTTCCGCTCTCCCGCAGCCTCGATTCGCTCGGGCCACTTTGCCACACTGTGCAGGACGCCGCGTGGGTGGATGCCGCTATGCGCGGCCTGCCGGCTGGTATGGCCTTGCAGCCTCCTGCGATCCGCGACCTTTCCTTCATCATTCCGGAAACAGTGTTCTTCGATGATGCGCAATCGGAAGTGGTCGAGGTCTTCGAGCTGGCAGTCGAACGGTTAGCAGAGGCAGGTGCTCAAATCCGCCGCGAAGCCTTCCCCGATTTCTCAGCAATCTTCGATCTGATGGCAAAGAACGGCGCCTTGGTTACAGCCGAAGCCTTCGTTCTCCATCGTGAGCGTATCTTGGGCGCTGCAGCCGCAGATATGGACCCCCGCGTGGTCAAGCGAACGCTCCTGGGTGAAAAGATCACGCTTGCCAATTACATGGAGACTCTTGTCGAGCGCGATCGGATGATCGCAGCGTTCGAGGCTCGCCTTGAGCCGGGAGCGTTTCTTCTCAGCCCCACGCTCCCGCATGTCGCACCTGCCATTCAACCATTGCTCGAGGATGAGGACCTCTTCTTCCAAATGAATGGGAAGACACTACGCAACACGCTTATTGGGAATTTTCTCGACTGGTGCGCCGTCTCCATCCCTTGCGGTGCCGGCGCCGGTGCAATGCCCGCCGGATTGCTGATTTCAGGACCGCGAGGAAGCGACGGAAACGTTCTCGCTGTTTCGCATTCGGTTCAAGTTTTTTTGCACACGTGATAGTACACTGGATCGGCATTCCTCAAGTCATTCACTATAAAGGATGTACGAGGGCGGATTTGGCCCGCTTTCAGATATTCCAGATAAGCCAGGTATCTGATCTAGTTTGTTTATTTGGTGACTTGCATCCAGGGTTATGACTGGTCGACGGTTCGTATCTGGTCAAGGCGAAAGGACGCTCGCAAAGCATCTTTCAGTCGTTCAGGATGGATCCCGCACTGCATTATGTTCGGCCAAGTTAGTGATGGTCGGTGGGTCACCACCGTCGTCTCGGCCGCGCACCTTTGTGCTAGCCGATCACGTTCGTGAGCGCCCTGTCGATCGCATTGGTGATACGGTCAATATCATCTCTTGAGGCAATCAACGCCGGTGAAAGGCATAGCGTATTGTTAAGGCCCTGCAGCGAGCGATTTGTCGCACCGATGATAACGCCCTGGGACAAGCAGTGAGCCACGACGGCCTGAACACGCTTTTCCTCCAGAGGCTCTTTAGTCGCCCGGTCGGCGACAAGCTCAGCGCCCAGGAACAGGCCCTTACCGCGCACGTCACCAATGACAGCATGCTTTTCCTGAAGAGCTTGAAGCTTAGCAAGGCAATGCTCACCCATATTTATTGTATTGGCGAGCAGGCCCTCGTCCTCGATGATGCGCATATTCTCCAACGCAGCCACCGGTCCGGCGGTACAGCCCCCGAACGTCGATATGTCGCGGAAGAAGCTCATGGAATCCTCTGGCGCGTCCTTGAACATTTCGAACACGCGTTCGGTTGTTACTGTGCAGGAGATTGCGGCGTATCCCGATGCAACGCCTTTAGCCATGGTGACGAAGTCCGGCTGAATGCCGTAGTTCTGATAGCCGAACCAGGTACCTGTCCGGCCGAGCCCACAAACCACCTCATCAAGGTGCAATAGAATGTCGTATTTTCTGCAGATTTCCTGAACTCGCTCCCAATACCCCAACGGTGGCAGAATAACACCGCCACCGGCTGTCACTGGTTCAAGCACCAGGCACCCTACGCTGTCGGGTCCCTCACGAAGGATTACGTCTTCGATGGCATCAGCCGCCCGCTCACCATAATTCTCAACGTCCCACTGCTTCCGGTATTCGAGGCAGTGAGGGACCATGACGAAGCCATCAGGGAAAGGTCCGTATTGGTCGGCCCGCTGGTGCTGGCCGGAGGTTGCGAGCGTTCCAATAGTGGTGCCGTGATAATCGCGCTCGCGGTAAAGAATTTTCCACTTTTTTCCGCCGTGGTGTCGGTGTGCAATCTGGCGAACCATCTTGTACACTTTCTCGTTCGCTTCACTGCCAGAGTTTGAGTAGTATACGCGAGAGAGGCCAGGCATCTTTTCGATGAGCTTTTCGGCGAAGAGGGCGCCGGGTACAGTCCCAGCAGCTCCGGCATAGTAGTTTAATTTGACAAGTTGATCCCTCACTGCATTGGCAATGCTCTCCCGCCCATAACCGACATTGACGGTCCAGACTCCGCCGGAGACTGCGTCCAGATATTCTTTACCTTTTGCGTCCCAAAGACGAAGTCCTTTTCCTTCCACGAAAACGCGCGGGTCGACCGTCTCATAGGGTTTGTGCTGGCTAAGATGATGCCAGACATGCGCCCGGTCGGCGGCGACGGCATGCGAAAGGGAATTGGAACCCGGGATAAGGGTCATGTTCATCTCCTAAGTCGTATGAGTTGCGGACGGTACAGAGCGAAACCCGAGAGGCAGAGCAGCATTTCTCTCCCCGTTACCCTCTCAGGTATTGTTACGATCAAGAGGGCAGCAGGCCCCTTGTCCTGTCGATCTGTCTCGCCAGAATACACATCAGCTCAAACATCATCGTTGCACCAGCAATGGAGGTCATCCCTCCAACATCAAAAGGTGGGGCAACCTCGACAATGTCGGCGCCGACAAGGTTGAGGCCGTCCAGCAACCTGATGAGTTGTTGGGCTTCGCGCGTCGAGAAACCACCTATCTCGGGCGTACCTGTTCCAGGCGCCATCGACGGATCAATCGAGTCGATGTCAAACGTCACGTAGGTTGGCAGGCCGCCCACAATTCGGCGCACTTCCGCGATCACGTCCTCGGCTCCGCGTTCGGCAAACTCCTCCATATAGATGATCCTCACGCCTTGAGCGATTGCCCAATCGTGCTCGTCTGGACCATAAATCGAGCCGCGAATGCCGATCTGGACCGTGCGACCGGGATCGATCAGTTTCTCTTCGATGGCGCGTCTGAACGGCGTACCGTGAGTGAAAGGATTGTTGCCGAAGTAGGTGTCGTTTGTGTCGGAATGGGCATCGAAATGGATGAGACCCACCGCTTGAGACTTCGCGATCGCGCGCAACACAGGAAGTGTTGTCAGGTGATCCCCGCCCACACAAAGGGGTATCGCGCCAGCCTCTAATATCGAAGCGATACCAGCCTCGATGAGCCGCAACCCGTCCAGTAAGTCGATGGGGTTCACATCAAGATCCCCGACGTCAGCAATATTGGCAATCTTGAATGGTTCTGTCTTAAAGACGTGGTGAGTGCTACGCATCAAACTCGAGTAGTTTCGCACCTCTCGGGGACCGTGTCTCGCTCCTGCGCGATTGGTCGTGCCCCCGTCCCAGGGAATACCCGCCAAAGCGATATCCAAGCCGTGCGCGGATGCTACCGCCGGCAATCGCATAAATGTCGCGTGACCTGCAAATCGAGGTACCTTTGTTGCGTCGACAGGCTGATGGAAATGTTTACCCACGTTTCACGTCCTATTTGAATTCTTCGTTTACGATTTCGACAAGCCTGCCAACGCTGTCGGCGAGTAGCCATTCACCCTTCTCAGCACTCGATCCTTCCGTCATTGAAAGTACGCCTGATGGCGGGACCTCTGCGGGAGGTCTGGGAAAGCGGTCATAGGGGCGGAATTTCGCCGGACCGTCGTGAAGTGCTCGCGACAGGTCGACAAGATCAGGGCGAACAGCGAGCATAATTGAGGTCTCGAGCACGCTGGCATGCTCCAACTCAATTCCCGGATAACCCTCTGGGAAGATCCGCTCGATGGTCTCCGGCCGTGCGAATTCCCAGTGATCCATTCGGAGAATCGTCAGATCGGCGTCGCGTCCAATTGCGTCGAGAGCTAGTTCGATTCCCTCAACCGAGGGCCAGATATTCTCGTAATGGCCATTGAGAACGACGATCCTCCTGACTTTCTGACGATAGAGCTCCACGATCACATCCCGTACGACGAGCGAGAACGTATGTGCAGAGAGGTTCAGAGTACCCGGAAACGCCGGACCACCCCCCGAGCGTGGCTGCGATCGGTTGCCATAGGGTATGGTGGGCGCAACAAGCCCGCCCGTTGCACGTGCCACCCGTTCGCAAATTGCAGTCGGGATAATCACATCCACATTTAGCGCCATGTGGTGGCCGTGCTGTTCGGTCGCTCCAAGTGGCAAGAAGACTGCTGCGCCACCGGAGATCTTTTGTTCTACCTCCGGCCAGCTTAACTCGGCCAGAAAAACGGAATCATTCATCGAAATCTCCTACTGCATGACTGCGCCGCAGTTGGCGCCCAGGCATTGTCCGGTAAATAGCGTTGCACCGGGGCCTGCGAGAAACACGATGCTGGCAGCGACTTCATCAGGGCGCCCTATCCGTGCGAGAGGATTGGCCATTTCCGCAGATCGTGCTGCGTCTGAAAGGCTTTCGAAATCGAGAAGCGGCGTATCGGTCGGTCCGGGCGCCACAGCGTTAACCAGGATCCGCGGTGCGAGCTCTCTCGCCCATGAGCGCGTCAGGCCAAGCAGTGCGGATTTCGTCGCACAATAGACCGACGCATGGCCTCGGCCGAGGAAGGCGAGCTCGGAGACTATATTGATGATGCGTCCGCCGTCCCGCAGGTGCGGCAAGACCTGCCGCGTTACCAGAATTGCACCACGAACATTGACCGAGAACATCTGATCAATATGAGATGTGTCGATGTCCTGTAGAGATCTTTCCTGCAAAATTCCCGCGTTGTTAACAAGGACATCGACGGACCCGAGCCGCTCTACCGCTTGGGCAACCGCATCAATGATCTCGCTTTCGGAACTCAGATCACATCTCAAGATCTGGATGCCGTCGGCGATCGATGGCTTGAGATCAAGGCCGATGACATTTGCACCCTCGGCGGTAAGGGCGTTCGCACAAGCGCGTCCAATGCCCTGTGCTGCGCCTGTAACGATAACGCTTTTGCCGACAAGACCTTTTACCAAGGCACCTCTCCTCGATCGACGGCCAGCGACTGGCCCGTGATATTCTTGGCGCGGTCCGATGCCAGGAAAAGATATGTCTCGCTCATGTCCGCGGGCTCCATCAGACCGGAGAGCGCCTGACCGGCGACGATGTCCTTCAGAAGGCTGTCCTCGTCAGTCTCACGGGCAGCGGCCATAAGACCGAGTGAGCGCATCGAAGCCTCGGTCCGAACCCAACCCGGACAAACAGCGTTCACCCGGATCCCCATGGGGCCGAGTTCCTTCGCCCACGTCTTCGTGAGGCCGATAATGGCGTGTTTGGAAGCCACATAGGCGTCGAATTGTGCTTCGGCGACACGCCCCCAAATCGAAGCAGTGTTGATAATGACACCGCCGGGCCGCATGCGAGAAATAGAGCGACGCGTTACATTGCTCGTGCCCATAACGTTGACTTCAACGACTCTCCGAAACGTGTCTTCGACATGCTCGCTGTCCGTGACAAGCGGTGTCATCCGCTCAAAGCCAGCGTTGTTGATCAGAACATCTACACGGGGAACGCCTTCAAACATGTCGGCGACCGCGCGTCGGTCGGTAATGTCGACGTGGTGCGGTGTCGCGCCAAGCCGTTTTGCCCTCTCAAAAATCACCTCATCGTCGGCGACGAGATGAAGTTGTACACCTTCGCCAGCAAAACTCTCTGCAATCCCGAGCCCAATCCCGCGACTTGAGCCGGTAATTATCACCGTTTTCCCATCAAACAGCTTCGTCACATGACGTCTCCCGTCTCGTTTCTTATGAGGTGAAGAACGTGGTTCTTGAGCGCGAAAAACTCTGATGTTTCGCGCGTCTCCAACGTCCGGTCTGGACCGAGTTTCGCAGCAACGTCGATATCGGCAACAACCCGGGCCGGCCGCTTCGAAAACAGGATGATACGATCGGCGAGGAGAACGCCTTCCTCAACGTCGTGTGTGACGAAGATCACGGTTTTGCTTTCGCGGGCCTGTATCTGACGAAGCTCGACCTGGAGCCTTTCGCGCGTGAGTGCGTCGAGCGCCCCGAACGGCTCATCCATAAGGAGCACTTCCGACCCGGCGGCAAGTGTCCGTGCAATTGCCACTCGCTGCCGCATTCCACCCGATACCTTGTTAGGAAAAGCCTTCGCGAAATCTTCCAGACCAACCAGCCTGAGATAATGGAGGGTTCGGTCAGCTTTTTCAGATTTGGAGAGGTCGTTGCGGTATCGCATCCCGAAGGCAATGTTTTGTTCGACGGTCAGCCAAGGAAACGACGAGTAGGATTGAAAGACCATGCCACGGCGACGGTCTGGCTCGGAGACGACTTCATCTTCAAGACGCACAGCACCGCCGGTTGGCGTGTCGAGGCCTCCAACCATCCGCATGAGCGTCGTTTTTCCGCAGCCAGACGGCCCGAGAAATACGATGAATTCGTTCTTTTTGATGGATAGGTTCGTCTTTGAGATGACTTCGACAGGGCCGAAGACCTTAGTAACGTCGTTGAAGCGGAGGTAGGGCGTCATCGTCAATGCCTCACAAATATCTGAATAGGCGACGGTGAACTGCGCGCAAGATCTGATCAGTAACGAGCCCGACGATGCCGATAACGACCACACCGGCAATGACCTCCGGGGTTTTGACGAAACGGCGTGCTGTCCAGATGACGTAACCGATCCCTGAATCTGCAGCCACGATTTCCGCGATAATGACGTAGGTCCAGCACCAGCCAAGCGTGATGCGTAGGTTGTCGACCAATGACGGAGCCATGGATCGAAGCGCAACATCCGTCATGACGTTGCGCGAGTTGGCTCCAAGTGTCCGAGCGGCTTCAACGAATTCATTCGGGACACGACGCATGTCATCTGCAACGAATAGGACAAGTTGAAAGAATGTGCCCAGCCAGAGAAGAAAGATCTTTGTTGGCTCACCAACGCCGAACCAAATGATCGAAAGGGGGACGAGCGCTGGAACCGGAAGATACCGAACGAAATCGACCACAGGTTCCAATGCCGCACCGATAATTCTGTAACTGCTCATCAAAATGCCGATAGGTATCGCCATCAAGGCAGCGACAAGAAAAGCGCCCCAGACACGGGCGGCAGAAATCCCCGTGTGATAGAGAAGATGCTGTTGCGTGAGCATCGTCCAGAATGCCGAGAACACTCGACTGGGCGCGGGGAGGAATTGCGGACTGACTGCGCCGCTCCTCGCGGCACTCTCCCAAACGAAGAGAATAGCAACGGCGGCGGCAATGCTGACGCATGCCTCGGCATACGGGTCTGCCTTGCCCCTGAAGACAACAAGATTGCGAAGCATATTTTAGCCGTAAGGTAACGAGTGATGACGTGGGGTGCCGGGACGGCACCCCGTGGCGGTTCACGTTTAGAAAACCAATTTATTTCGTCGGCACCTGGCTAATGATCGAGTTATCGATCTGGTCTTTGGCCACCAGCTTCGTGTCTGCAGCCCCATTTTCAAGATTGAGGTCCATGACGGTGTCGAAGATTTTGGGCAGCGAGCCGGCCGTAGCGGCGTCACCCATGTAGGCTTTAGCGTCCGCAAGCGTATTATAGGACAGGCTCGTCTTGACGACCTCGCTGACTTCCGCCGGCGTGAGGCCGAATTCGGGAGCCACAATCTCAGCGAATTGCTCTGGGTCTGCCTTGATAAAATCGACCGCTTCATAAATGCATGTGAGGAACTTCGCATATTTCTGAGGGCTCGCCTTCAGATCGTCGTTTCGCGCAATGATCGCGTCGACAATCAGGCCGCGATAGTCCTTGGATGTCAGCAGTTGCTTCGCACCGGGGCGTGAGGAGTATTGAATCGCTTGCGACATGAAGGGCTCATATGTTGCAATGGCAGCGATGGATTCGTCGGCGAAAACAGCAGCGGTGTCTGCTGTGGCGATGTCCTTGATTTGAAGATCCTTGAGCGACAGTCCCGCTTCTTTCAGGGCCATTTGCAGAAGCAGGCGCGCCGGAATATTCAACTCCGCAGCAACAGTCTTGCCCTTTAAATCCGCAACGCTTTTGATTCTTTCATCCGTGATGACGCCATCACCACCAACCGACTCATCGATCGTGCCAATGATAATTCCAGGCGTATCCTTGTCTCTTGGACGTCCCTGATATTCTCCCACGGATCGCATCTGCACTTCGATGTCTCCGCGAGCCATCGCAGCCATTACGTTTGCCAAGTCATCTTCGAACTTGATGTTGACGTCGAGCCCACGTTTTTCAAAACACCCATTTTTTATGGCGACGTGAACCGGTGCAAATCCAAGCCAAGTCGGTGCGAGAATCCGGATTTGCTCTGCACTGTTGGCAGCCGTGTGTGCGGATAGAATCGCAGTCGCAGCAATAATCGAAGCCAGTTTTTTCATTTCGGTCCCCTTGTTAGATCTTTTTTGTATGCGCGCAGCCTGCCACGTCACGCATTGAAGTAAATCAAATTATTTGGGACACTGTATCGATAATCATCAATGTAGATTCTCATGCGCCGTCTTGATAATGTCGATATTCGATTGCTCCGTGTTTTTGTGGCCCTAGCCGACGCTCGAGGGTTCGCAGATGCGCAAATCGCGTTAAATCTGTCCCAATCGACACTCAGCACGCATCTGGCCGAACTTGAAAAAAGGATTGGGGCTCAGCTCTGTTTTCGGGGGAAGCAGCAGTTCCGCCTGACGGAAGCAGGACAGGCGACCTATGATGCCGCGCAGAAGCTGTTTCGCGACCTTGACGACTTTACTCTGAGGGTGAGTTCAACCACGGGGAATCTTGCGGGGCGACTACGCCTTGGCGCATCCGATGGGACCTACACCAGCGAAGAGCTCGGCGTCCAGCGAGCGCTCAACCGATTTCTCGATGATGGCAGCGAGGTTTTCATCGAGCTAACGTTGGGTACACCATCGCAATTGGAGCAGATGGTGGCCGACGGAGAGCTCGATGTAGCGATCGGTCCCTTTTCGCAGCGAGCTCCAAGCATCACCTATGCTGACTACGCAAGCGAGCCACATTCTCTCTATTGCGGGTCGCAGCATCCGCTTTTCGGCAGAGAAGACAATGACATAGATCCAAAAGACATTGAAAGCAGCCGTTTCTCCGTCAGACGTTACAGGCATTTTGATGATCTGTATTTGGTCGGACACCCGCGGGCGAGTGCTTCAGTGATTGAAATGGAAGCTCAGGCGATGATGCTGATGTCGGGACACTTCATTGGCTTCTTACCCTGCCATTTTGCTGCTTCATGGGTGAGGGACGGACATCTGCGTCCATTGAAGCCAGGCAGTTTTGACTTCACCTCGATGCATCGCATAGCGTTTCGCTCTCGTGATGAGGCAAATCCGATCGTCCAGGCGTTCTTGCGTGCTGCAACGCCAGTCCGTTGAGATTTGTTGCCCGCCACCGAGGTGGCGGGTAATCGCGCTAGTGGCGTAGGAGATCTATTATCTGCCGGCGATAATCCGCATTCTGCGCTTGCCACGCGCTCGATGGTTCTCGGTCGGGGTAGGTCGACAACAATTTCCTCGACAATTCTACCAGGCCGGTTGCCCATAACGAGAATGCGATCCGCCAGGAAAACTGACTCCTCGATATCATGAATGCTTCCTAACAGGCGGTTCGGATTATCTACCTCGCGTAGAGGTAGCCAAGGCCGGCGACTTCGAGCGCATTCACAAGGAAATCCTGTCTGCGCTTCCCGGCGTTCAGCGCATCCATTCCAGCGTCTCGATCCGTAATGTGCTGGCGACCCGCGCGAAGGCACAACGGTAAGGAACCATAGCTCGAGAATGGCCGAGAATCGCATTCGGAATACTCGATGACTTGAAACGTGGGCGGCCGTGGGCCGGAGCATCATTGGGCGGAGACGGAGAGAGCGTGCCGGAGGAGAGCGTTGAGGTGAGCGAAGCTCCGGTTGGGGTGTATGAGGCGGAGGATCCCTGTCAGGTCGAAAGTTCGATTCGGTTCAAGAGCGCCAGTAGTAACGAGTCTTGTGCTCTTTTTTGAACTAACTTCGACGTGCGCCCCCTTGAGGCGTGCTGCTAGAGCACGTCCACTTTACTCGGGGTCATATCCGCAGGATTTGAAGTAGTTGGCGCATTCTTGTGGCTCGAATAGCGTGACGATCTGGCCGACGGTATTCCATAAGCCCTCGACAGTCCGCTCGGCTTTGGCGCGCAAGACAGCTTTGAGCTTGGCGAAGGCCTTCTCGATGGGGTTGAAGTCTGGACTGTAGGGCGGAAGGTAGAGTAACCGGCACCCCGCACCTTCGATTGCGAGGCGCACGCCCTCCGCCTTATGTGCCGGCAGGTTGTCCATGATGACGATGTCGCCCGGTGCCAAGGTTGGAATGAGAACCTGTTTGACATAGGCCTGGAACGCGACGCCGTTCATCGCACCGTCGAGGACCATGGGCGCGGTCATGCCGGATAGCCTGAGCGCGCCGGTAAACGTCGTTGTCTTCCAATGGCCGTGCGGGATCGGTGAACGGCAGCGATCTCCACAAGGGGCCCGGCCGCGAAGCCGAGACATTTTCGTGCTCAGCCCGGTTTCATCGATGAAGACAAGGCGCGCCGGATCGAGATCGATCTGGCCATCGAACCAGTCCTCGCGACGTTTCAGAAGATCGGGACGCTCCTGCTCCAGTGCATGTGCGGTCTTTTATGGGATGGCCCGCCCCTCCCGCCAGCGTCGGAGTATGATGCTGGTGTGCTTGAGAGAAAGGAGCGAGCCAATGACCATAGTGACCCTTGGAATAGATTTGGGCAAGAACCTCAACAGTGTCGTGGGGCTGGATGAGCAGGAGCGGGTTGTCCTGCGCCGGCGCGTGAGACGAGCGACTCTGGCCGACCTTGCGGACAAGCTTCCGCCCTGTACCGTTGCCATGGAGGCATGCTGCGGGGCCCACCATGTTGGCCGCATGTTTGCGGCGAAGGGACATGAGGTGCGCCTGATGTCACCAGAGTATGTCCGCCCCTATGTGCGGGCGCAAAAGAATGATGACAATGATGCGGCGGGTATCGCCGAGGCGGCAACACGACCGAGCATGCGGTTCGTTGAGTTGAAGAGCCAAGACCGGCTCGACCTGCAGACCCTCCACCGCGCTCGTTCTCGTCTGGTCGCTGCGCGAAAGACACTCGTAAACCAGCTCCGGGCGATCCTACTCGAGCGTGGACATACTTTTCGCCAGGGACGCGAGATCCTTGAACGGGAGATCGATCCATTTCTTGCGGAGCCACCGGCCGACCTTTCGGTACGCATGCTCAGGCTTCTCGGCGATATGCGAGCTGAGTGGCGAGCCCTCAACGAGCGCATCGATGTGCTGAACGACGACCTGAGTGAGCACGCTCGGAAAGATGAAGCTGCGAACCGTCTGACCTCGATTCCGGGCATCGGCGTGCTTGGCGCAACCGCACTTGTTGCGGCCGTCGGAAATGGTGAGGCGTTTCGGCAGGCTCGCGACGTCCCCGCCTGGCTGGGTCTTGTGCCAAAGCAGATGACCACAGGTGGAAAGCCGCGGTTACTGAGGATAACCAAGCGGGGCAACGTCTACCTACGCATGTTGCTGATACATGGTGCAAGAGCGGCATTGCCCAGCCTCTCCAAACAAGCAACTCCTCTAGGCGAGTGGTTACGAGGGCTGTTGTCACGCGCCCACCGGAACATAGTCATTGTCGCGCTGGCTGCTAAACTCGCCAGGATCGCTTGGGCAACGCTGCGACGTGGCGTGCGCTTCCACCCGCAGATGGGGGCTGCTGCAATGACGTGAGCTGACGACAGGCCACGAGGAATTGGTTCCGGCAAGCTGGAACCATGTGAGGTTGGCGGAAGGATAGTGATGGCCGGAAGGGTCGAACACCCGCGTCTCTGGAAGCCAGGTTCAAAAAACGGCGCATCAACGCCGGGTCTTTTATGAGGACCAGAACGCGCGGATCTCCATCATGGCGAGGGCCAATGTGCCACTATGCCGGATACGTTTTTGCACGACCAAGTAAAGTCATCAACAACCCTATTGCCAACGGGGCGGGCCATACGTTTTTGAAAGTCCAGCCGCGCTTTCGCAGCCAGACATCAAGCGCACTGCGGCCGATCGATACAGCTCGTTCCTCATACAATCGCCGGACCATCTCGTTGAGCGTGATGTCCTTCGCCTCTTCGATCATGCGGACGATGAAGTCCTCGTGGGCATCGAGGCGAGAGCCACCGCGTCGGCCCTGCCTCAAAGGCGACAACCGACCAGCCCGCGCACTCGCAATCCAGGCGATGGCCGTCGAAATCCCAATCCCAAATCGGGCTGCCGCTGAACGCGCCGACATGCCATTCCGTGACGCAGCCATCACGCGGCTACGCAGATCATCACTGAAAGCTCGGGTCATATTGACTCCCACCAAATCACCAGTCGGAGCCATGGAATCAGAATTCGGCAACCAGGTGAATCCTCAACGCGATTCCGCGTTCAATGGACGTGCTCTAGCTCGGATCAACCATTAATGGAATGTACCCGTCTACCTAAAGTCTAGTCGCACGTATCCATTCAGATCACTCCTTCCCACCGGATACAAATTGCTACTATTCCTCCACTTGGCGCCTTGACAGGCGCAAATCAGCTGGCATTGTAAAGCGGTTTAGTAAAGCGTTTTACTTGATCGTGTGGGCGGAGAGATCGGAAGTAATGGCAAGGAGGGGAGCGACAAGCCTAAAGGACGTTGCTGAGGCTGCCGGCGTATCGGTGGCAACGGTCTCGCGTCTTCTCAATGGCACATTGCAGCTGCCTCCAGAGACTAGAGAGCGGATCGAAACTGCCATCCGCGACCTGCAATACGAGCCGAACCCGCATGCGCGTCGCCTCAGCCGCGGTCGGTCGGATACGATCGGTCTCGTCGTCCCCGATATTGCAAACCCCTTCTTTGCCACCCTTGTCGCGGCTGTTGAACAGGAGGCGGACAAACGTGGCCTTGCCTTGTCACTGCATGTGACGCTGAACCGGCCCGGCCGCGAAATCTCTTACGTGACGGCGCTGGCCCGCAACCACGTGGACGGTCTGATTTTCGTAACCAACCACCCTGACGATGGCGTTCTGGCCGGCTTGATCAATCAGACCGGCAAGGTCGTGATCGTCGATGAAGACGTCCCCAACGCGGTGGTCCCGAAGCTATTTTGTGACAACGAAGAGGGTGGATATCACGCCGGGTGTCATCTGGCCGAATACGGCCATCGGCGCATTGTTTATATCGGGGGTCCGCAGGAAATGATCAGCACCCGTCGCCGCTACCGCGGACTGGAACGGGCCCTTCTGGAAAGGGGTGAGCCGTTCGAAGTGACCCGCTATGAGGGGAGTTTTTCGGTGGAATTTGGCCGTGAGGCCGCCTGGCGCTTCATCGACGAGGGCATGCCCGCAACGGCGATCTTCGCCAGCTCTGACGAAATCGCGATCGGTCTCGTTGAGGTTTTGCGTGCCCAAGGTGTTTCTATCCCAGACGAGATCTCGATCATTGGCTTTGACGACGTCGGGCCATTGCACCTGTTTTCACCACCACTGACCGCGATACGTCAGCCTGTGAGAGCGCTGGGCGAGCGGGCATTGGCGCTTCTTCTCGAAACGAATTGGCAGAACTCGGACAGCCTGGCGTCCGAGGAGTTGCTGCCTGTCGAAATCGTCGTGCGGCATTCCGTTGCACCGCCGACGAAACCACAAAAGCAACGAAGCTGAACCAAACCAGAGGAAGAGAACATGACACGATTCACACGTAGAACAGTGACTGCGGCCCTTGCCGCAACGGCTTTAGCCGGCATTTCTTTCGGCTCCATGGCCCATGCGGCCGAAAAGACCTTCGCCCTTGTCCAGATCAATCAGCAGGCCTTGTTCTTCAATCAGATGAACGAAGGCGCACAAAAGGCTGCTGAGGCCGCCGGGGCAAAACTTGTAATCTTCAACGCCAACAATGATCCGGCTGCACAGAACAGTGCAATCGAGACCTATATTCAGCAGAAGGTTGACGGGATTGCGGTGGTGGCGATCGACGTCAATGGCATCATGCCCGCCGTCCAGCAGGCTGCTGCAGCCGGCATCCCGGTCGTTGCAATCGATGCAATCCTGCCGGAAGGCCCGCAGATGGCTCAGATCGGTGTGGACAATGCAAAAGCCGGCGCCGACATGGGCAAGTTCTTCGTCGACTATGTGAAGGCCAACATGGGCGGCTCTGTGAAGTACGGCGTTGTCGGCGCCTTGAACTCTGCCATCCAAAACGTTCGTCAGGAAGGTTTCGAGACAACAGTAAAGGCTGCAGAGGGCGTCACCACGGCTGGCGTCGTCGACGGTCAAAACGTGCAGGACACGGCCCTTGCTGCCGCTGAAAACCTGATCACCGCCAATCCTGACATGACCGCCGTCTATGCGACAGGCGAACCTGCATTGATGGGGGCTATTGCTGCCGTCGAAAGCCAGGGCAAGCAGGCTGATGTAAAGGTCTTTGGCTGGGATCTCACCGCGCAGGCAATCGCTGGAATAGATGCAGGTTACGTCACGGCTGTCATTCAGCAGGACCCATCGGCCATGGGGGCAGCAGCCGTCGACGCGCTGAAGACAATCTCGGAGGGTGGCACAGTGGAAAAAACCATCTCCGTTCCGATCACCATCGTCACCAAGGATAATGTCGAACCCTACCGGGCGATCTTCAAATGATCTCTGACCGACAGCCCCCGACCGCTGTCGCAGGGCCGGGGGGAGGAGAAATCCTCCCCCAACGGTCCGGCGAAAGCGGTATTCGCCAGCCCCGAATATCTTTGAAGGGCATCCGCAAAAATTTTGGCTCGCATCAGGCTCTGCGTGGCGTCGATCTCGACATCTATCCGGGTGAGTGCTTGGGCCTCGTGGGTGACAACGCAGCCGGCAAGTCGACCCTCACCAAGGTGATTTCTGGCACCTATATTCCAGACGATGGTACGATCACGGTCGACGGGCGGCCTGTCCAGTTTACCGGCCCAGCCGATGCGCGCGATCGAAACATCGAAATGGTCTTTCAAGACTTGAGCCTGTGCGACCATGTCGATGTCGTCGGCAACCTCTTTCTTGGACGAGAACTGACCAGAGGCCTGTTCCTCGACCGCGCCCGGATGATGACCGAGGCACGTGCCATGCTCGACGCTCTCGAAATCCGCATACCGAGGCTCAGTGCCAAGGTCGAAAAGCTATCGGGTGGCCAGCGCCAGGCCATCGCCATCGCGCGGGCGGCATCCTTCAACCCGAAGGTTCTGATCATGGACGAGCCGACATCGGCTCTGGCTGTGGCAGAAGTCGAGGCGGTGCTCAATCTCATCAATCGCGTGAAGGCCAAAGGCGTTTCGGTCATCCTGATTACGCACCGCCTGCAGGATCTCTTCCGGGTCTGTGACCGGATCGCAGTCATGTATGAGGGCACCAAGGTTGCTGAGCGCAATATCGCCAATACGGACCTGCAGGACCTCGTGCAGCTCATCGTTGGAGGGCAGAAGCATTGACCGCTTACACAGAACGCGCGTCCGGATCGCCGATTGCCGACTTCGTTTCCGAACACGCGCAGGTGATGTCGATCACCGTCTTCTTCGTCGCCTGCCTGGTGTTCTTCTCCAGCACGACAGACACGTTCCTGACGCTCGGCAATATCTTGAATATTGTCCGCCAGGCCGCTCCCATTCTGATTGTTGCTGTCGCCATGACCTTGGTCATCATCACCGGCGGCATTGATCTTTCGGTGGGCTCGCAGGTGGCGCTGGTCAATGCGGTTGCCGCGATCTTGCTGGCCATGGGTTATCCCTGGCCCGTCGTCCTTCTGGGGATGATTGCGTTTGGCGGCATCATCGGCATCGCGCAGGGCTGGTTCACCGCCTATCAAGGCATTCCGGCCTTCATCGTGACACTGGCCGGTCTGTCCATTTTGCGGGGTTTTGCCCTCTGGCTGACGCAGGGCTATTCAATTCCCATCAAGGATGCACCAGGCTTCTTCTGGCTGGGACGTGGCGAGCTCTTTGGCATTCCGGTTCCAGCCTTGATTGCGGTGCTTGTCGCGGTGATCGGCTATGTCATCATCGCCTATACGAAATACGGCCGTCAGGTGGTGGCCGTGGGCTCCAATCTTGAAGCAGCACGTCGCGTCGGCATGCCGGCAAAATGGATCGTCGCTTCGGTCTATATGGTCTCAGGCATTGCCTGCGCCCTGGCTGGGCTTTTGATTGCTGCACGCCTCGGCTCGGGCTCGTCTAACGCCGCGGTCGGGTTTGAGCTGCAGGTGATCGCAGCCGTCGTGCTCGGCGGTACCTCACTGATGGGCGGACGCGGCAGTATCTTGGGGACCGTATTGGGAACACTGACCATTGCGGTCATCGGCAATGGGCTGATCCTCATGCACATATCGCCCTTCTTTACCCAAATCGTCACGGGCGCCATCATTCTCGTCGCCATCTGGCTCAACACCAAGATCTTCAACACCAACTTCCGCTTCGGCGCAAAGACGAGGTGAGGGCGATGAGTGAACTCTCTCAGGCACATATCCGCTCAGGCAATGTGATGACGGTGGCGGGCCCAATCCCGGCCTCCACGCTCGGTGTCACCCTGATGCACGAGCATATTCTCAATGACTGCCGATGCTGGTGGCACGCTCCAAAGACTGCCGAACGCCAGTATCTCGCCGACAGCTTCGTCTGCATCGAGATCCTCGGCGAACTGCGCCAGGATCCCTTCGTCAACAAGCATAATATTGCCCTTGATGACGAGCCTTTGGCGATTGCCGAGCTCAAGGACTTTGCCTCCCATGGTGGCCATACGGTCGTCGAACCGACATGCCAAGGCATCGGCCGTGATCCTCGCGCCTTGAAGCGTATCGCAGAAGCGTCGGGCCTCAACATCATCATGGGAGCTGGCTACTATCTCGGCACGTCGCATCCGGCCAAGGTTGCGGACATGTCGATCGATCAGATCGCTGATGAGATCGTCCAGGAGGCCACTGTTGGCGTTGATGGTACTGACATCAAGATTGGACTGATCGGTGAGATCGGCGTTTCCGCGGATTTCACGGTCGAGGAAGAAAAGTCGCTGCGAGCGGCTGCGCGGGCGCAAGTGCGTACGGGGCTTCCCCTGATGATCCATTTGCCCGGCTGGTTCCGTCTTGGGCACAAGGTGCTCGACGTTGCGGAAGAGGAAGGGGCAGAGCTTCGTCACACCGTGCTTTGCCATATGAACCCGTCCCATGACGACCTTGGCTACCAGCTGGAACTCGCATCCCGCGGCGCCTTCCTGGAATACGACATGATCGGCATGGATTTCTTCTATGCCGACCAGCAGGTGCAATGCCCAAGCGATGAAGAAGCAGCCCGCGCCATCGTCAAGCTGGTCGACCAAGGGTTCATCGACCGTATCCTGCTATCCCATGACGTCTTCCTTAAGATGATGCTGACCCGCTATGGCGGTAACGGCTATGCCTACATCCTCAAGCACTTCCTGCCGCGACTGCGGCGCCACGGCCTGAGTGATCGCCAGCTCGAGATCCTCATGCATGACAATCCAAGATCGGTCTTCGAGGCGAAGGCCTGATCCAAATTCGACTAACCATGGAAAAGATCATGACAAAGAAAGTTCTACTCGTCGGCGAGAGCTGGGTAAGCTCAGCCACCCATTACAAGGGCTTCGACCAGTTCGGCAGCGTCACATTTCATCTCGGCGCCGAGCCGCTGGTCAAGGCGCTTGAAGGCAGTGAGTTCGATCTGACCTATATGACAGCCCATGATGCAGTCGAGAAGTTCCCCTTCGATATGGAAGGGCTCAATGCCTATGACGTGATCATTCTATCGGATATCGGCGCCAATTCCTTGCTGCTGCCACCTGCCGTCTGGTTGCATTCCAAGACCGTGCCGAACAGGCTGAAACTCATCAAGGCATGGGTGGAGAAAGGCGGCGGGCTGTTGATGGTCGGCGGCTATTTCTCGTTCCAGGGGATCGACGGCAAGGCTCGTTGGCGCCGCACGCCAGTCGAGGACGTCCTGCCGGTGACCTGTCTGCCCTATGATGACCGTGTCGAGATCCCCGAGGGGACCGGCGCTGTCATCGTGAAGGCAGATCATCCCACTGTGGCCGGCATGGAGGGTGAATGGCCCGTGCTCCTAGGTGTCAACGAAGTTGAAGTGCGTGACCGCGCCGATGTCGAGGTGATCGCTCGTCTGCCGGATGAGCAGGGCGGCCATCCGCTGCTGGTCACCGGGACCTTCGGTCAGGGCAAAAGCGCTGCCTGGACATCCGATATCGGCCCACACTGGCTGTCGCCCGCATTTTGCGAATGGGAGGGCTATGGTCGCCTATGGAAGAATATCCTGGGATGGCTGAGCGACAAGGGGTGAGATATGAGCGGTTCATCCGACGGCTTTTCAACGCGCCAGGATGGACCGCATCTCTTCGCTGCTCGGGAAGGCTGATCGCGTGCCGCGGCGGCTGACAGTGAGGGCTGAAGCAGAGGCTGCATGGCTGATGGCGCGTGTATCAAGCTCCACACCTCGTAGCGCCGCTGATGCCAGCGCCACAGCCATGAAGGTGTCGCCTGCCCCAGTGGTGTCGATTGCCTTTGTGGCAACGGCTGGGATCATCGAAATCGCCGATCCCTGGCTTGCCAAAAGCGCACCTTCACCACCAAGCGTTAGCACCACGTGGCGCACGCCAGACTGCAGCAGCCGATCGGTCGCAGCGCTGTTGGACGACCCGGTCAGGCTTTCGGCTTCCCCACGGTTTAGGAATGCGATGTCGACCAGTGGCCAGAAGTCGCCGAAATACGGCCTGAGTGGTGAGGGGTTGAATGCGGTGACGAGATTGCGACGCCGGGCTTCCTGCAGCAGGCCAAGGGTGGTCGCTTCGCTCAGATTGCCCTGCAGGACCATCAGGTCGCCTGCGGCGGCGTCATCGAGTGCGGCAATGGCGTCTTGTGGTGTCAAGGAGCCTGCCGAATCCGTCGTGGTCACGATGGCGTTTTCGCCGTCCGGGGTCGTGAAGATTATGGAGAAGTCACTGGAGCGGCCGGGCAAGGCGATGAGCTTGGTCTCGACCGGCTCAGGCGCCAGTTTATTGCGAATGGTCTGGGCGCGGAAATCCTCGCCCACGGCTGCGACCAGAGTGGTGGGCAGACCTGTGCGGCCCATGACCACAGCCTGGTTTGCACCCTTGCCGCCAAGGTCGCGCGTTTCTTCGCGGCCAAGGATCGAAGCCCCGGCTTCCGGCATGGTCGAAACGGATATGGTCTCGTCGACTGCGACGTTACCGATCACATGAGCACGAACATTGGCAGGCATGGCTGGCCTTCGGAAGGAAATGAAAATGCAGACGATTTCGGATATCAATTCAAGCGCCATAAGGGAAATATTCGGCACTGACAAGGCGCTGATCGGGATGATCCATTGCGCGCCCTTTCCAGGTGCCCCGCGCTATCGGGGTACGTCAGTCGATGCGATCTACGATGTGGCAATGCGCGATGCCGAGGCGCTGATCGAAGGCGGCCTCAACGGTCTGATCATCGAGAACCATGGCGATATTCCCTTCTCAAAGCCGGACGATATCGGTCCTGAAACATCCGCCTTCATGTCCGTCGTTGCCGATCGGATCAGACGCGCGACCGGCGTTCCCATGGGCATCAATGTGCTGGCCAACGCACCGATCCCAGCCTTCGCGATTGCCATGGCCGGTGGTGCCCGCTTCATCCGGGTCAACCAATGGGCAAATGCCTATGTGGCCAATGAAGGCTTCATGGAAGGCCGCGCGGCTGAAGCAATGCGCTATCGCTCGGCGCTGCGTGCCGAACACGTCAAGGTCTTCGCAGACAGCCATGTCAAACACGGGGCGCACGCGATCACCGCCGATCGCAGCATCGAGGAATTGACCCGCGATCTCGCCTTTTTCGACGCTGACGTCATCATCGCCACCGGGCAACGGACCGGCAATTCGGCGACGGTTGAGGAAATCGAGACAATCGGTGCGGCAACCCATTTGCCCCTGCTGGTCGGGTCCGGGGTCACCAAGGACAATATCCTGGAAATTCTGAAAAGGACCAATGGCGTGATCGTTGCCTCTTCGCTGAAGGAAGGTGGTGTGTGGTGGAACCCGGTCGAACCGGCACGGGTCAAGGCGTTCGTCGAGGCGGCTCGCCCAGGTCTGGAGGCCTGATATGGCAGAGACGCTTTCGGAGCAGATCCTGCGCGAAAATGCCCAAGTCCTGGACGCGATGCTTGGCCATCGCTTCGTCGAGGACATCAAGGCAAACCGTCTCGATAGGCACGTCTTCGAGCGCTACCTCGTCTTTGAAGGCGCCTTTGTCGACACCGCAATTTCGATCTTTGCCTTTGCTGCAGCCAAGGCCGACACGATCGCGCAAAAACGCTGGCTGATCGCCGTTCTCGATGCGCTCGCCAACCAGCAGATTGCCTATTTCGAAAAGACGTTTGCAGCGCGCGGCATTGACCCC
Organism: Hyphomicrobiales bacterium; assembly: GCA_900473805.1. Lineage (GTDB taxonomy): Bacteria > Pseudomonadota > Alphaproteobacteria > Rhizobiales > Rhizobiaceae > Allorhizobium. The sequence goes on from UCMS01000002.1 coordinate 61,735, forward strand.
CACGATTTCAACCTATCGGTCCCGGAGGTCGCAGCCTTTCGGGAGGGCATGCTTGCGATCGCGCGCGATGGCGGTTTCCTCGACACGGTGTCTGCCATGTTTGCGGCCGAGTGGATGTATTGGACCTGGTCGAAAGAGGCGGCCACACTGGAGATCAGCGATCCCTTGCTGAAGGAGTGGATCGAGCTGCACGCCGATGCGGATTTTGCCGCTCAAGCACTTTGGCTGAAAGCTGAGCTCGATCAAGCAGGACATCAGATGAGCGAGGCCGAGCGGTCTCGTTTGAGCAGCATCTTCGGCCAAGCCCAGGCGCTCGAGATCGATTTCCACGACGCACCTTACCTTTGAGGAAATCCGCCATGCTCGCCATCAACGCCAATCGTCTCAACGCACGCCTTCAAGCCTTTGCCGCCATCGGTGGAACCACAAAAGGAGGCGTCAATCGCCAGGCCTTGACTGAGGGTGACAGGCGCGCGCGGCGACTGCTGGCCGAGCTTGCCACGGCCCGGGGGTTTCGGGTTTTCCAGGATCCGATCGCCAATCTCTTTGTTTGGAGAAACGGCCGCGACGAGACGCTTCCCCCTTTGCTCATCGGTAGCCATCTCGACAGCCAACCAGCGGGTGGTCGCTTCGATGGTGCCTTGGGCACTTTGTCTGCGTTCGAGGTCCTTGAAAGCCTTGAAGATGCAGGGACGATAACAGACCGCTCCGTTGTCGTTGTTGTCTGGACGAATGAGGAGGGCTGCCGCTTCTCCCCAGGCTGCATGGGATCCATGGCATTTTCTGAAGGCGCGATTCCAGGCCTATGGCAGGACAAGAACGCTACAGACGGGGCAAGATTTGCAGAAGAACTGTCCCTTACCATCCAAAGCCTGCCGGAGGCCGCTATGGTGCCGCTCGGGTTTCCAGTTCATGCCTATCTCGAAGTGCATATCGAGCAGGGACCGTCGCTAGAGGCAGCTGGGATCCCGATTGGGGTCGTGAAAGGCATTCAGGGCACACGGTGGCTGGATGTGACTATCAAGGGTCAAACCGCGCATGCCGGTACGACGGGCTTGTCCTGGCGCCGCGACCCCTTACGCGCGTTGACCTCTGCCTTCTCAAACCTCTACAATACAGTCATGCCTGGTGATCCTGAGGCCCGCTTCACCATTGGCAGGATTTCTGCCAGGCCTGGATCCGTGAATGCGATCCCCGAGGAGGTTCACTGTACAATCGATATTCGGCATCCTGATCCAGGGCGGTTGGACGAAATCGAAATGTTTGTGAGATCACAGATTGGCGAGGAAGCGGATACCCACGGTTGTCGCGTCCAGATCTTATGCGCCTTTGACATGCCGGCTTGCGGTTTTTCCGAGCCACTTCGCGAGGTGATTAGCCATGCTGCATCGGTCTGCAAGGTTCAAAGTATGCCGATGCTCTCTGGGGCCTTTCACGATGCGCTCTTTGTCAACCGCATCGCCCCTGCCGGGATGATTTTTGTTCCTTGCCGCGATGGGCTCAGCCACAACGAAGACGAATATGTCGAGCAGGAGCATATCGTCATGGGGTGTGAGGTGCTTGCGCAGGCCACACTACTCGCAGCAAATTGTATGGATCCATTCCCGGATTGCACCGCACTGCATACCATCGAGCCCACATTCTAAGGGTGGCAGACATCCGTTGTTAAGCCGCCTGAACTTCCACCGTTATATGGGAGAGATCATGAATAGCGGACAGCTTGGCCTTGTAGGCCGCCACGGTGAGCGGCGCTGGTGATCGCACAGAGACAATCGCGCCATGATGTCCCGGGCCAAGCTGCCAGACATGAAGATCGACGATTTCGTCACCGTCGCTTTCGATGATGTCCCGGATTTCTTGTGGCAGGTCCTCATGCGGAGGGAGGTAGTCAAGCAGGACCGCGCCCGTATCCCGCATCAGCCCCCACGACCAGCGCGCAATAACCAGCCCTCCGACAATACCCATCGCTGGGTCCATCCAGTTCCAGCCGTAGAGGCTTCCGAGAATGAGTGCCGCGATGGCAAGGACGGACGTTAAAGCGTCCGCGAGGACGTGAAGATAGGCAGCACGGAGATTGTTGTCGGTGGCAGCGGGATGATGGTGCACATGGCGGTCGTCGTCATGATCGTGGGCGTGACGGTGGTCATGTCCGTGGTGGTGATGCGTGTGATCGTCGCGCAGAAGCCATGCACAGAGCAGGTTCACGCCAAGGCCAACCACCGCCACCGTGATCGCCTGCGGGAAATCGATTGCCACAGGACTGTAGAGGCGCATCAAACTCTCCCAGCCGATCAACAGAGCAATCAGTGCCAGGACTGTTGACCCGACAGACAAACAGGTTCCATAATTTAGCTTATGCGATTTTTGATAAGGTGTTGAAAAAGTTCGTATATATTGCCCTTCTTTAAGCGTGCTATGTGGTGTGTTGCCTGCGTCGCCACCGCTCTCGGGAGAAAGATGATCCGCCTCCTCCCACGATGGATCATACATTGCCGTGCAACAAGGCAGCGATGGCAGATAGATGCCAGGCTTCTCGCAAATTTAGATTCACTGGGATCCTGTTATGAAGCGCAACGCCGTGTGTTCCCTAGCCGGGCCGATGGTGATCTCGACGAGTTCTAGCACTGGGCGAGGATCGCAAGCGAAGTATTCCGGATTAAGCCACACGCTGACATGGATTTTGCTGTTCTCAAAGCCTTGTCCGATCAGGAGAATGCTAGCCGGTGCTGACTGGTGGGTTGGCCAGAGAGGTGCTCGGCAACAAATGCTGAACTGGCTTCCGTAACTGATCTGTGCCGGATACCTCAATTCCGGCCGAAGCAGATCAATCCCGCTCTTTATGGATGGCGTCCTGGACCATGTCCGGATCTCGGTCGATCAACCCACTATCGGGGTCGGCTAGCAAGCTGCCGCCGCTTGTCTTCGCCTGCGCGGTGATCGCGACCTGTCCTGGTCCTTTCGAGGAGCCATCGAGCGGGATCGGCCCGCTCCGGACGGAGGTTTCCCAAATGGCACAGGATCTTGCACTCGCACAAGCCCACGCATTTTCTCTTTCGCGCATCCTCATGGTCCCGATCACCCTGTTCAAATCCGGCGACGAATTCGGCGTGCTTCCGTCCGACGAACTCGATGACGAAGACGATCTTGAGATCGTTCATGAGTATCTCCCCCGCGGGTCTCATTGAGACCCGCATGTGCTGCCGCTGGCGACCTGTCGGCCGCAAGGGAAGCTTCACCGCAGCGCTTGCTGCAACTTTTGTCAGTTGCGCACTGCGCCCTTGCGCCCTCCGCTCTTCGCGGCGGGACAGAGGTGACCCGCAGATTGCGGCAACAAAGAAGGAGCGTCCGCTACACGGCCGAAAGAAATATGAAACGAGAAAAATTAGAGGCGCTGCGCGCCAGGGTTAGTTGTGAAGCCCTGTTGGAGCAAGCCGGATACGAACTCGATCTGAGAGAAAGCACGCGTCGCGCCGTCAAATACCGGCATGGTGGCAGCATCATTATCGTGACCCATGACGGACGAGGCTGGTTCGATCCGCTGAGTGACGAGAAGGGTGACGTCTTCGGCCTCGCGATGTTTCTGGAAAAGGCGGCGTTCCCGGCCGCCGCGGACGCTGTCGCAGCGCTGGTCGGGTTTCAGCTTTCCCGGCCGGAATGGCGTCCGGCGCGGTCTGCAGTGTCAGACGAGTCCATTGCTGACCGTTGGCGATGCCGGCGCTCGCCTTCGCCCGGATCGGGCGCGTGGCGCTATCTTTCTTGGGAGCGCTCAATCCCGCCTGCCATAGTCCGGCAGGCCATTCGGGAGGGCATCCTGCGGGAAGGACCTTTTGGAAGCATGTGGGCCGCCCACGTTGAGGTTGATGGCAGTGTGGTCGGCTGGGAAGAGCGAGGGTCCGAATGGCGCGGGTTCTCGACTGGAGGAACCAAGCTCCTGTTCCGGTTGGGTCCGAGTAACGCAAACCGTCTTTGCGTCACCGAGGCCGCGATCGACGCGATGAGCCTCGCAGCGCTGGAGGGTCCGCGCGAGGGAACTCTCTATCTCAGCACCGGCGGCGGGTGGTCACCGGCGACAGATACAGCGCTCTGCGAACTAGCGTTGCGGCCGGGACTGACACTGGTGGCTGCGACGGATGCCAATTGCCAAGGAGACGTCTATGCAGAGCGATTGCGTGCGCTCGCCGAGCCGTCCGGCTGCGACTGGCAGAGGCTACGTCCGCACGCGGACGACTGGAACGAGGTTCTGAAAGCCAGGGAAAAGGAGAGACGGGAAAGGACAATGGAGAAGAAGATGAGGCCTGCCGCATGCGCGCCGGCCGCGTCAAGGGAGGCTTCACCCGTCCAAGGCCGGCCCTTGACCCGCCCGGACGCGAGGCCGGCCGCTCGGGAGAGGTCATGAAGGACTGAAGAGGATAGTGAGGTCGAAACGACATTGCTGCCTACGGTCCCCAAACCCCGAAAGGACCCAGCTGATGACCGCGATATCTTCTCCCCGCAAAGTGTTTCAGGGTGTGGCCAAGCGCACCGACATGTTCCGCATGTTCGATCGGCACGCCAAGCGCCCAGACCGTTTTGGCGGCGATCAGTCTGCCACCTATGCCGGGGAATGGTTCGAAATCGATGAGACCTCCTACAGTTACATGCTCGACATCCTGCCACCGCTGTGGATGCGGGGGCCGATATTTGCGATGCGCGAGTTCATGACGGGTTCCGTGACCTCGGTGTTCTACGCGATGCGGATCGATGACGCCGTCCGCTATTTCCACACCTACTGCGACCTGTCCGATCCGAACTCGGTCGAGGCGATGCGCTCTGCGATCCTCGACCGCGAAACCCGGCCGGTTCGGGCGATGAGCCGAGAGGAACGGCTCGAACATATCTGGAGCATGACCGCAGACGATTATCGCGGTTATGCCGGAGATTTATGGCCGAAGCCGGTGCAGGGCCACCGGACGATCATGCTCTATGGCGGCAAGGAAGGCACCTTTCTGAAGCTGCTCGGCACCCTGACCGACGACGAGATCGCCGCCAAGCTGCCGGTGCATCTGCGCCATCTCCCTGCATTCCTGGCCGCCTGAGCCAGAACCAATCCCACCATCCGAGCGCTGCAGCCGTTCGAACTCTCGACCGGACGATTTCGCACGCCACTATTCCAAAGGAGCTTTTCATGAGCAACGATCCTTTCACGCTCGACATGTTTGGCAACACGGCACTCTCGTCCGGCCTTGGGCTCGGCGTCACCGCGTTTGGCGGCTTCTCTCCCGATGCTGCCAATGATGACGACCCGGATCCCACTCCGCCCGCATCGGCCCCTGCCCTCCCCGTGATTGCCGCGCCGGTTCGGCGAGAAGGCTCTCGGGCAAACTTCTATCTTGATGGCGACCGCGAGTTGGGTGCCTCGTGGAAGGATCGCGCCCGCGCCAATGTCGCGGCAATCCTCGTCGCCGACGGCATCGCCAAGCAGGACCGGCCAGCGACGCCCAAGGAGCAGGCGCAGCTGATCCGTTTCACCGGTTTCGGCGCCGGCGAGCTGGCCAACGGCATGTTCCGCCGTCCGGGCGAGGTCGATTTCCACAAGGGCTGGGACGAGCTCGGTTCCTCTCTTGAGACAGCCGTCTCCGACCCAGAGTATGCGTCGCTCGCACGCTGCACGCAGTATGCCCACTTCACACCCGAATTCATCATCCGGGCGATCTGGGCGGGTTTGCAACGCATGGGCTGGCGCGGCGGCCGCGTACTGGAGCCCGGTATTGGCACAGGCCTCTTCCTGGCCCTCATGCCGGAGATCTATCGTTACGCCGCCTATGTCACCGGGATCGAGCTCGATCCGGTCACGGCGCGTATCGTCGGCCTGTTGCAGCCGAAGGCCCGGATCATCAATGGCGACTTCGCTCGTACCGATCTGGCGCCGATCTACGATCTCGCCATTGGCAATCCGCCCTTTTCCGATCGCACCGTTCGCTCAGACCGCGCCTACCGGGCGCTCGGCCTTCGCTTGCACGACTATTTCATCACCAGGTCGATCGATCTCTTGAAGCCCGGCGCGCTTGCTGCCTTCGTCACTTCGCATGGCACGATGGACAAGGCCGGCACGACCGCGCGCGAGCATATCGCGAAGTCGGCCGATCTGATCGCGGCGATCCGGCTGCCAGAGGGCAGCTTCCGACGTGACACCGGCACTGATGTCGTCGTCGACATCCTCTTCTTTCGTAAGCGCAAACCCGGAGAGCCGGAAGGCGATCAGATGTGGCTGGATGTCGATGAGATAAGGCCGGCCACCGACGATGATGGAGCCATCCGTGTCAACAGGTGGTTCGCTCGCCATCCCGATTTCGTGCTCGGTACACATGCGCTGACATCCGGCCCGTTCGGCGAGTCCTACACATGCCGGCCCCGCGACGGCGAGGATCTTGAAACGGCCCTCGCAGATGCCATCGAACTTCTGCCGGCCGATCTCTACGATGGCGAGCCCACGTCGATCGATATCGACCTGGAAGACGAGTTGGGCGAGATCGTCGACCTGCGGCCGAAGGACAGCGCTGTTCGCGAGGGAAGCTTCTTTGTCGACCGCTCCAAGGGCCTGATGCAGATGCTCGACGGGACGGCTGCGCCGATTACCGTCCGCAAGGGGCGCTCAGGCGATGGAATCCCGGAAAAACACGTTCGGATCATCAGCAAGCTGATCCCGATCCGCGATGCCGTGCGCGAGGTGTTGAAGGCACAGGAAAGCGATCGCCCCTGGCGTGATCTTCAGGTGCGGCTGCGTATCGCCTGGTCGAGCTTCGTGCGGGATTTCGGGCCGATCAACCACACCACCGTCTCGATCCAGGAAGACACGGAGACCGGCGAGGTCAAGGAAACCCACCGCCAGCCGAACCTTGCACCCTTTCGCGACGATCCGGATTGCTGGCTGGTCGCTTCGATCGAGGACTATGATCTCGAGACCGATACGGCAAAGCCGGGTCCGATCTTTTCCGAACGGGTGATCGCGCCGCCGTCGGCGCCGACCATAACATCTCCGGCCGATGCGCTCGCGGTGGTGCTGAACGAGCGTGGTCACGTTGATATCGACCATATCGCGGAACTGCTCCATAGCGATCCGGCGACGGTGCTGGACGAGCTCGGTGATGAAGTGTTTCGCGACCCTGCCGATGGGTCCTGGCGGACTGCCGATGCCTATCTCTCCGGGGCTGTCCGCTCCAAGCTCGCCGCCGCACAAGCGGCAGCCGAGCTCGATCCGGGTTTTGAGCGGAACGTCCGCGCCTTGGTTGATGTCCAGCCGGCAGACCTTCGGCCCTCCGACATCACAGCTCGCCTCGGTGCGCCATGGATCCCGGCCGCCGATGTCGTCGCCTTCGTCAAAGAGAAGATGGAGGCGGACATCCGCATCCACCATATGCCGGAGCTCGGGTCCTGGACGGTGGAGGCACGTCAGCTGGGCTATAGCGCCGCCGGGACATCGGAGTGGGGAACGAGCCGCCGCCATGCCGGCGATCTGCTCGCCGATGCGCTCAACAGCCGGGTCCCACAGATCTTCGATGTGTTCAGGGACGTCGATGGCGAGCGCCGTGTCCTCAATGTCGTCGACACCGAAGCGGCGCGCGACAAGCTGCAGAGGATCAAACAGTCCTTTCAGGACTGGGTCTGGACCGATCCCGATCGTACCGACCGACTGGCGCGGGATTACAACGACCGCTTCAACAATATCGCGCCGCGCAAATTCGACGGCTCCCATCTCAAACTTCCCGGCGCCTCTGGAATCTTTACTTTGTATGGCCACCAGAAATGCGGCATCTGGCGGATTATCGCCGATGGCTCGACCTATCTCGCCCATGCCGTCGGCGCCGGCAAGACGATGACCATGGCGGCCGCCATCATGGAACAGCGCCGCCTCGGCCTGATTGCCAAGGCGATGCTGGTCGTCCCAGGCCATTGCCTGGCGCAGGCCGCGCGCGAATTCCTGGCGCTCTATCCGAATGCCCGTATTCTCGTCGCCGACGAGACCAACTTCACCAAGGACAAGCGCGCCCGCTTCCTGTCGCGCGCCGCTACCGCGACCTGGGATGCGATCATCATCACCCATTCCGCTTTCCGCTTCATCGCGGTTCCCTCCACCTTTGAACAGGCGATGATCCAGGATGAGTTGCAGCTATATGAGGATCTGCTGACCAAAGTCGACAGCGAGGATCGCGTCTCGCGCAAGCGCCTCGAACGGCTCAAGGAAGGTTTGCAAGAGCGTCTGGAGGGACTCGCCACTCGCAAGGACGATCTGCTGACGATTTCGGAAATCGGCGTCGACCAGATTGTCGTCGACGAGGCGCAGGAATTCCGAAAGCTGTCCTTCGCCACCAATATGTCGACGCTGAAGGGCATCGATCCGAACGGCTCGCAGCGTGCCTGGGATCTCTATGTGAAGTCCCGCTATATCGAGACGAAGAATCCCGGGCGGTCCCTGGTGCTGGCCTCGGGTACCCCGATCACCAACACGCTCGGCGAGATGTTTTCGATCCAGCGCCTGCTCGGTCACGAGGCACTTGCCGAGCGAGGACTGCACGAATTCGATGCCTGGGCCTCGTGCTTCGGTGATACGACGACCGAACTCGAAATCCAGCCCTCAGGTAAATACAAGCCCGTCAGCCGCTTTGCCTCCTTCGTCAATGTGCCGGAGCTGATCGCCATGTTCCGTGCCTTCGCCGACGTGGTGATGCCGGAGGATTTCCGGCAATATGTGAAGGTGCCTGATATCTCGACCGGGCGCCGGCAGATCCTGACGGCCAAGCCTACCGCCCTGTTCGAGACCTATCAGCACATTCTCGACACCAGGATCAAGGCGATTGAAAAACGTGAGGGGCCGGCCAAGCCTGGCGACGACATTCTGCTCTCGGTCATCACCGATGGCCGCCACGCCGCGATCGACCTGCGCTTCGTCATGCCGGCGGCCGAGAACGAGGCGGACAACAAGCTCAATCTGCTCGTGCGCAATGCACATGGGATTTGGAAGGAAACCAGCGAGGCGATTTATCGGCGCCCCGACGGCAAGGAGTTTGATCTGCCAGGCGCCGCCCAGATGATCTTCTCGGATCTCGGCACGATTAATGTCGAAAAGACCCGTGGCTTCTCGGCCTATCGCTTTATCCGCGACGAACTGGTCCGGCTCGGCGTGCCGGCATCACAGATTGCCTTCATGCAGGACTACAAGAAGACCGAAGCCAAGCAACGGTTGTTCGGCGATGTCCGCGCCGGCAAGGTCCGTTTCCTGATCGGTTCATCCGAGACCATGGGCACGGGGGTCAACGCCCAGCTTCGCCTGAAGGCTCTCCACCATCTCGACGTGCCATGGCTGCCGTCGCAGATCGAGCAGCGTGAGGGCCGGATCGTGCGTCAGGGCAACCAGCATGAGGAGGTCGATATCTTCGCCTATGCCACCGAGGGCTCGCTCGACGCCTCCATGTGGCAGAACAACGAGCGCAAAGCCCGCTTCATCGCCGCCGCGCTCTCCGGCGACACCTCAATCCGGCGGCTGGAGGACGTCGGTGAAGGCGCGGCAAACCAGTTTGCGATGGCAAAGGCCATCGCGTCGGGCGACGAGCGGCTGATGCAGAAGGCGGGGTTGGAGGCCGATATTGCCAGGCTTGAACGATTGAGGGCCGCCCACGAGGACGACCAATATGCTGTCCGTCGGCAGATGCGGGATGCAGAGCGTGAGATGGAGGTCTCAACCCGGCGTATCGCCGAGATCGGCCAGGATATCGGGCGTCTCAGGCCGACGACTGGCGATGCCTTCACCATGACGGTGCTCGGTCAGGATCATACCGAGCGCAAGGAGGCCGGCCGCGCCCTAATGAAGGAGATCCTGACGCTTCTGCAGCTCCAGCAGGAGGGCGAGGTGCATCTGGCGACGATCGGTGGCTTCGATCTGGTTTATGAGGGCGAGCGCTTTGGCAAAGGGGATGGCTACCGCTTCGAGACCCTGCTCCAGCGCACCGGCGCCGACTATGAGATCGATTTGGCAATTACGGTCACGCCGCTTGGCGCTATTTCTCGTCTGGAGCATGCACTGGATGGCTTTGACGACGAGCAGCGTCAGTATCGGCGGCGGCTGGAGGAAGCCGAACGCCGTCTGGCCTCTTACCGGTCGCGTGACGGCGGTGTTTTCGCGTTTGCCAATGATCTGAAGGAAAAGCGACTAAAGCTTAGGGCAATCGAGGCCCGGCTGGCGGAGGATCTGGACGAGGAGACCAACGCAGCCGCCGCATAGCTGCATTGCACAATAAATGTTTTCCGTCTGGTCAAAATTCAGGCATAAGGCCTGCAGCTGATGCACATGACGGTCACCTCCCAGTTCCGTCGCAGCAGCTGTTCCCCTCTGGAGGTTCAAGATCTCCACACTTCATGGGCCGCGGTCTTCCGTCGGCCCTTTCTTTTTGCCCTAGATCGCCGCTGCACTTTCCGTCCGCATGTCAGCTCCGAGATCGAGCGGCCAACAGTGCGGACGCGATTAAAACCACGGCAGCAATCGCAAAGTGCCCGCTCGCGGACGCCTCCATACCCAGGAGCTTTATTGACAGATAGTCGATCGGGTTGTTCATGGCGCACCTCGCAGCAAAGAAATCAGCGCTGCCTTGCTGCCGCATATCGCCCGAAGGGGCCTTTCATTCAAGAAATGGCATTTCTTGCCCAAAAGCTCGGACTTTGAAGAGGCTTCAAGAGGGGTTGGAGGCCACTTCAAACCGGCTTTGAAAGAAACTTGGGATTTTATCGCCGGCCGCTGAAATATTTTTCCAACTCACGTGCATCGGTTTGAAAGTAACCTGAAATGGGAGGAAAGGGAGACAGAAAACAGGAAATTGCCTATCGCCGATCGGTCCTCCTGCCGCCGCTGTCGCTCAACTGCCGCCTGCGCCATCCCGGCTGCTTGTCCTTCGCAGGGCCGTTAGCCCCGCTTGTCCTTCGCGGCAGGGATGCTCGGTCGCAGTTGCGGCAGTCCGGCTGATCGGCGGTCCGGGAGGTGTCTTCGAGAAAAAATGAAGACAGGAAGGACTGGCAAGGCGCCGGTCCGGAACTCTCCTGAAAGGAACCGTCCCATGCAGATCATGAAGGTTGACCCGCGCGCTCTGAAGGAAAACCCCGACCGGATGCGCCAGTCGAAGTCGTCACCGCAGGCAGATGCGCTGATGCTGGCGACGATCAAGGCGGTCGGCATCGTCCAGCCGCCAGTAGTTTCACCCGAAATGGATGGCGGAAACGGCTACATCATCGATGCCGGCCATCGTCGGGTGCGCCTCGCCATTGCTGCTGGCTTGGAAGAAATCGACATCCTCGTCGTGGATGCGGCCAACGACAACGGCGCGATGCGCTCGATGGTCGAAAACAGCGTTCGCGAAGCGCTGAACCCGGTCGATCAATGGCGCGGCATCGAGAGGCTCGTTGCTCTCGGCTGGACCGAGGAAGCGATGGCTGTCGCTCTCGCCCTTCCCGTCCGCCAGATCCGCAAGCTGCGCCTGCTCGCCAACGTCCTGCCGACCATGCTCGAGCAGATGGCCCTGGGCGATATGCCGTCCGAACAGCACTTGCGCGTCATCGCGGCTGCCGGCCAGGTCGATCAGAAGGAGGTCTGGAAAGCCCATAAACCTAAGAAGGGTGATACCGCGCCCTGGTGGCAGGTTGCCAATGCGCTCACCAAGAAGCGCATGTATGCGAAGGATGCGAGCTTTGGCGACGATCTCGCTCAGGCCTATGGCATTGAATGGGTCGAGGATCTTTTCGCGCCGGCTGATCAGGACGGCCGCTACACCACCAATGTCGAGGGATTTCTCGGTGCCCAGCATGAATGGATGACGAACAATCTGCCGAAGAAGGGTGCGATCGTCGATGTCAACAGCTGGGGCCAGCCGGAACTGCCGAAGAAGGCTTCTCAGGTCTACGGCAAGCTTTCCAAGTCAGACCACGCTGCGATGTACCTCGATCGCGATGGCAAGGTGCAAACTGTCCATTATCGCATGCCCGAGGCGACGAAGCCGAAGGACGCTGGTGGTGATGGACCGGTCGCAGGTGGCGACGACACCGACGCAATCACCACGCCGAAGGTCCGGCCCGATGTGACCCAGAAGGGCCAGGACATGATCGGCGATTTCCGCACTGATGCCCTGCACGATGCGCTCGGTCGTGCACCGATCGAGGACGACATGCTAATGGCGCTGATGGTGCTGGCCTTCGCCGGGCAAAACGTTCGCGTCGACTCCGGCGCCGACGGGACGTTCTATGGCGGAAAGCGCTTCTCGCGGCATGCGGTCGGCCTGTTCGACGAGCATGGAAAGCTCGCTTTCGATCAGGATACGCTCCGGGTCGCCGTTCGCTCTGTGCTGATCGATGTGCTCTCGTGCCGCCGTGGCATGTCGAACAGCGGCATGGTCGCGCGCATCGCCGGCGAGGCGATCGGCGGCGACGAATTCCTGCCGAACATGGGTTCCGAGGACTTCCTCTTGTGCCTGTCGCGGCAGGCACTGGAAGCGTCTTGCGCCGAGGCATCGGTCCAGCCGCGGCAGAAGGTCCGCGAAACCCGTGCAGCGCTTGTGGAGCATTTCGCAAACGAGCGTTTCGTCCATCCATCCGGCCGCTTCGCACCGCCGGGCGACGAGCTGCTCGACTGGATCCGGGCAAGCTCCGCTACGGATGTCATCGGCGCGGGCGGGGGCGACGGCGGACAAGCTGAGGACCCAGCTGATGAACAGGAAGAGCAGATCGACGAGGATGCAGATCACGATGCTCTGCAGGATACAGACGTCGCAGCCGATGACGAGCGCGACCAGGACTTCGATCAGAGGGCAGCAGCATGACTGCCGCCCTCACGTCGAAGATCGCAGCACCCACCCCCGATCTTTCGGGGGTGGAGTTTGCCACCAGCGCCGATGGCATGCCCGTCGCTCGCATCGATGATCTGGTCCTTGCCATGGTCACGTCGAACAGCAAGTTCGCCTATCTCGCAAGTGCCATCGCTCTCGGTCGCCCGCTCGCAGAGCTGACGCGCGCCGATTTTATCGGCCACGACGGCCGGGTGGCCAATGAGGCCGAGTTTCGAATGCGCGTCGCCGAGACGGCCGGTCATAAACACGATCTGGCCAAGCTCAACCGCGTGCAGACCCGCATGTCGGCGAGCACCCCCTGGGGCGGTTCACAGATGGCGGTCGTCTACGCCGAAGGCGTTGTCGCCCACATTACGGCCGGCCACGGCGGCTTTCACCTCTCTTCCGACCGCAATTCCAAAGTCCATCCGCTGCTGCGGAAGAACACCACTTGGTACGAGGAAGACTGCGAATGGGCGATCGTCGCCATCACCTTCCCTGACCTCTTCACTGCCTATGAGCGGTCCCTGGCGAATAAGACCATCCGCAATACCTGGCCGGATGAATGGGAGGCGATCCGCAGCTGCAAGCTGGCGGAGGGTGAGAGCTGGGCCAAGGATCGCCGGGCGTTCGATGAACGTCATGCGTCAGACTATGTCGTCACCTCGGCAATCTTCTCCGATAAGAACCCCGGAATGACTGAGGTCGTGGCGGTCGTCGCCGGTGATAGAGGGGCGGGTGACCGAAAGGCCTGGGATAATGAACGTCGCTTCCTTGTGCCGAGCGACGAATATGCCAGGCGCGGTAGGTTCGGATTTGTGATCGATCCCGACCGTCATGCCGAATATCATGGGCCATCCTCATTCCTCGGCTGGCGAAGCCGGGGGATCGGGTCATGATTGATGTTCTCGCATCGAGATCGCTGGCGACGGCAGTCAGTGCCCGGCGTGAGACCCTGCGGCATCTGGATTGTCTGACCCGCCAGATTGCGGCGCGAGCCGGACGGCAGGCGATCACGGTGAAGACCAGGAGCCGGGCGCGCCGGCGATCCGGTCGCCGTCTCTATCATCAGGAGCTTGTCGAGCGCCTGGCCTTCGAGCGGTGGAGCGAACTCGACACGCTCACATGCAGGCTGGTGGTGCAAGAGCAGATCATCGATGAGCACGAGCTTCACGGACACGCGCCTGTTTTGCCTCTCGCGGGATAGGTGGAACCGACGTGGAATGGGCTGCGAGGTGGCTCTTCACCCCCATGCATCTCCGGAGTTAGCCAGGGTGTGACGGATTTGGCCATGTCGCCATTCCGATGCTTGCGTCTGATATCGGACCCGAGCCGGACTGCCCTTCTTTGTCGCTGCGGTCTGAACCGGCGGCCGATCGTTTCAAGGCCGCTGTCGCGCCGCGTGGCGGCCGATCCAGCCTCTCTGCGCGAGGGCAGGCTCGCGGTCTGCTCAGGTCAAGACCTGCTGGCTCGCAACCCTGCCCCGCTGGCTCAGCCGGATCGGACCTTTGAAGCCGCCCGCCCTTTGCCGGTTCCTGGTCGCCCGCATCGAAGGGCAGTCCGGCACGGGCCGGAACCGCTTCGCAAGCCAAGGAAGGAACAGACATGGCCAAGCCCGCCACCCCCAACCGCTCCAACCCACGGGTCTCGCAATCTCGCCGCGGTACCACCCTCGAAATGGTCCGCCTCTCCTGCCCCGATGCAATCCAGGCGCATAAGATCGCGACAAGCTTCGGCACGGCAATCGTCGACAGCGATGGCATCCGTAGCCTGCATGAGCGGCTGATCGTCGAGACCGCCGAGAGCCTCTCCGATGGCATCGGCGAGAAGGCCATGCAGATCCATCTGCAGCGTATCGTCGGAGCCTTCGTCGGATCCGCGCATGGCGCCGGGCAGTTTTACTCCCGCGCCGTCACCGAGGCGCGCGACGCGACCGCCAAGGCGTCGAACGACGCCCGCGATGAGGACCTAGACGGTCCGGTCGGCTATGACAGCGCGGCCCAGCGCAAGCGCGAGTTCGCAGCCGACATGGGCGTCCAGTCCCACGCGCTCCGAATGGCAGCCGAAGGCGCGGTTGCCGCCTACGAGCATGTGGTCGGCGAGACCTGGAAGCCCTTCGACCGGCCGGTCGAGAACCCCGGCGCCTCTCTTGATCGTAAGGCTGCCGAAGCGCAGATGGCGGCTCTCGGATAACACCACCGGCGGTGATGATCCCGCCCCTTTCTCCTCCCCGGGGCCGGCGCCAGACAGCGCCGGCCTTTTCCTTGTCGAAAGTAAAGCTGGAGACGTACCTTTCGCGGCCCGTCCCGCTCGGCGGTCCTGCAGGAGCCGGGCACCCAAGCAACGGCTTCGCCGTCCTCCACGCTGTTGCGGCCGTTCCGGTGCATGGGCGCACCATCGGCCCCTGACTTCAGACCTCCGTGACGGACCGCGAAAGGCGCGGTTCTGAGAAATGGAGAAAGAAGTCATGGGCAGGAAAACGGATAGCGATCGCATCGACATCTATACGCGGATCACCGAACGGATCGTAGAGGATCTCGAACAGGGCGTGCGCCCCTGGATGAAACCATGGAGTGCAGCCAGCACCGATGGGCGCATCACTCGGCCAATGCGCCATAACGGCCTGCCATACTCTGGTATGAACGTGCTGCTCCTGTGGTCGGAGCAGGTTTCGCGCGGTTTCTCCTCCTCGATGTGGATGACCTTCAAACAGGCGCTGGAACTGGGCGGGGCCGTGCGGAAAGGCGAAACGGGCTCGACAGTCGTCTTCGCCAGCAGGTTCACCAAGACGGTGGCCGACGGAAACGGCAATGATGTCGATCGAGAGATCCCGTTCCTGAAGGCCTATTCTGTGTTCAATATCGAGCAGATCGACGATCTGCCCGACACGTATTATGCGCCGCCGGCCAAGGTCCGGGATCCTGTCGAGCGAATAGAGAGCGCCGATCGCTTCTTCCGCAACACCGGCGCCGTGATCCGATACGGCGGCAACCAGGCCTATTATTCGCCGATCATGGATTACATCCAAATGCCGCCCTTCGAGGCGTTTCGCGATGCTGCTGGGCACGCGGCCATCCTCAGCCATGAGCTGACCCATTGGACAGCCGCGGCGCATCGCGTCGGACGTGATCTCTCGCGCTATACCAAGGACCGGACGGACCGCGCCCGCGAAGAACTGATTGCCGAGCTTGGAAGTTGCTTCCTTTGCGCCGATCTCGGCATTGCGCCAGAGCTCGAGCCGCGGCCCGATCACGCGTCCTACCTGCAGTCCTGGCTATCGGTGCTGGCCAACGACAAGCGGGCGATCTTCCAGGCGGCAGCCCATGCGCAGCGCGCGGTGAGTTTCCTGCATTCCCTACAGCCGGAATCGGAGGTGAAGGCTGCGGCCTGACGCTCAGTCGCGGTTGTCACCACCTGTGGCGACCGCGTGCTCCTCATCCCGTTCGTCCTTGAGACCTTGTGCGATGTCACCGTCCAGCCTTCCCCAGATTGACGGTTTTTGAGCGTCGGGTTTGGGTTTGCGGGATGGCTTGCGCTCAATGATGAACGGCTTTGTCTGCTGGCGCATTGATCCTCCAGGCTGCGATTCGCGAGTGCAACGATATCGCACAGTGTAAGCTGGGCAAGCGGGTCTACCATGTGAGGGCTTCCAGTCCCCGACTGAAACAAGCAACGACGGCAGAAGTGGGGGATGGCGCAAGAACATTCGTGCCCGGGCGAGTGCGGCGGAAGACCATTTCCATATTTCTCACGTCAGAGTTTCAGGCAGCCCATCTGCGGGCTCGATGAGGCATGTCTGACCGGAGACCGGCTGCGCCTCGATCGTCTTCCCGCAACGACAAGGCTCAGATTTCTTACCCCGGAAGGCTGCGCCCTCCTCCTCTCCCGCTAACAAATCTGCGACTTGCCGCCCTCCATTTCATTCCGGCCCTATTGGGTGCGGTCCGATCGTCTCCGGTCTTGTCGACAGCTATCGAGGCCGCGATGGGCGCGGCCCGAACACGAGAAAAGGAATACGACAATGGCAACCATCGGCACATTCACCTCCACCGAAAACGGCTTCACCGGCTCCATCCGCACGCTCGCTCTCAACGTCAAGGCCCGCATAGCCCGGGTCGAAAACCCCTCCGACAAGGGCCCGCAGTTCCGCGTCTACGCCGGTAGCGTTGAACTCGGCGCGGCCTGGCAGAAGACCTCCGGTGAGGGCCGCGACTACCTCTCGGTCAAGCTTGACGATCCGAGCTTCCCGGCTCCGATCTACGCGATGCTCGCCGAGGTCGAAGGCGAGGATGGTCTCCAACTCATCTGGTCCCGCCCGAACCGGGACTGATCAGGATGACGAGGCTCCGCCACCGGCGGGGCCTTCTCTCCCGTCGAGAGATCAAAGCCGGATCTGGCATCGAGCCAGGTCCGGCTTTTTTGGTGGTCTGCGGTGAGGGGGAGAAGCTGCTCAAAATGCACGATTGTGCCAAGCGGCGACGCCGGCCTCAAGGATGAGCGGTTCCCCCATGTGTGGACGGCCCGTGGAATGCAAGACTTTTGTATCGATGGGATCGGTCAGGTTCAGTCATGTGTCCGGCCTTCTATCGTGGCATTGTAGCCACTGGCCCTGATGAAGTCCGCGGATGGAGAGCCAATCAATTTGTCGAGCTCAAGGCTCTGGGGGAACCTAGGCTTTGCTCCATCCCCGGTCCAACCGGTTCGCCATCATTACTCAGTCCTTCATTCCTCCGGTCGACGATTGCCGAGCCGGATTCCTTCAAACGGCTGCGTGCCGGTAAGTCTCCTCTCTTCTCAGAAGAGCCCACGCGACGCGGGCGGTCTTGTTTGCGATCGCTACCGACACCATGCGTGCCGGTTTGCGCTGCAAGAGCTTCGCGATCCCTGGGAATGATGGGGCATCAATGCGCGCCCGTCGTATGACGGCAGTGGCGCCGACTACCAGCAAGCGTCGGATTGTCCGATCGCCCTGCTTGCTGATCCGCCCTAGCCTCTCCTTTCCGCCACTACTATTTTGTCGCGGCGTTAAGCCAAGCCAAGCCGCGAACTGTCGCGCTGATTTGAATTCCTCGGCATTGCCGACCGAAGCCGCGATTGCTGCCGCGGTGAGAAAGCCGACGCCTGGGATGGTCATCAGCCTCCGAGCGGCAGCTTGGTCCCGGCACCACTGCATTATGGTGCGATCAAGCTCGGCGATCTTATTGCTCAGCTCTTCTAGCTGCATCTGAATGTGCTTGAAGGGTTGCCACGACGGTTCAGGAAGATGGTCTTTCGCGACGTGTAAGGCTTCGAGAGCAGCTTTCAGCCCGAACTTTCCTTGAGGCGTGATGATACCGAATTCGGCCAAATGGCCTCGGAGTGCGTTGATCAGAGCCGTTCTCTGCCGCACGAAAAGATCTCGGGTCTTGTGCTGCATAAGAAGAGCCTGACGCTCGCAATTTTTCACCGGTACGAAGCGCATGGTGGGACGGGTGACTGCCTCGCAAATCGCTTCGGCATCTGCTGCATCGTTTTTCCCACGCTTCACATACGGCTTTACATATACCGGAGGCATAAGCTTCACATCGAAGCCTAAGGCACCGAGTTCCCTCGCCCAGTAATGTGAAGTCGAACAAGCTTCCATGCCGACCAGGCAGGGTGGCAACTGCTCGAAGAAATGCAGGAGCTGGTTTCGGCGAAGCTGCCGCCGGACAATAACATTGCCGACGTCATCGATAGCATGAACTTGAAACACGTTCTTGGCCAGATCCAGGCCGACGACAGTGATCTTCTCGAAAGTCATGACACGGTTCCTTCTCTGAGTTGCGCAGAATGATTTTAGCATCTCGCGCGACGGGTTCGGAGGGCCGTCCACATCATCAATTTGCTCCACCTGCCCTTAAGGGCAGATTGCGCAACTCGGCTCCCCCACTCCCCGGCTCTGCCGGTCGCTGGCGCGATCCGTGACCCCCGCATCCCCTTCTCGGACCGGTCGGTCATCTTTCACGAGCGTCAAGGAGACGAAGATGACCTACGAACTCGAAATCCAGATCGAAGAACTGCGGGCCGAGCTGCGCAACGCTGTCGATGGCGCCGATCGCCGTCAGATCCAGGCCGAGCTCGAAATCGCCCAAGCGGAACTGGCCATCGAGGCGGCCGAGATGGATGGCCTTCTAGAAGCCGAGCCGCCCTTCTGAGGTGGCTGTCATCGCCCGATCTGTTCCACGGCTCCGGTCGATCCCGTTCCATCGACATTGGGAATGATGCGGATCGTGCGTCCCGCCGCAACCTGAAGCCGTCAGAATTTTCCCCGCCTTTGGCTCCTCGCGCAGCAAAATTCAGCCGCCCTCAGGTCCTGCGCTGCGCTTCGGCCGTGACCGGTGCAGCACTCCTTCCCGATCCGCATTTCATCCCCGCGACGAAACGCAATCGACAGGAGAAACCAAATGCAACAACTCGCCAAATTCCTCAAGGCGACCGGCCGCCGCCTTCGCGTCCTCGCCAGGGTGATCTGTCACTTCTTCCGCAAGGGCAAGCTCGGTTTGAAGATCGCGATCAAGATCCCGTTCTTCGTCGAGGTCGAGATCAATTTCGTGACCGACTGGAACCGACGGCGCTAACCGCCATACCGGCTCGGCTCGCCGGGCCGGTATCTAAAGCTCAACACCAAGGTTCTCGCCGCCCGCTCCATGTCCTGGCGAGACCTTCTGAAACCATGACATCGCCGAGGCTCCGACCGTCGCGAACCAGCACGCGAAGCTTGCGCCCATAGTGGTCGGTGTCCCGAGCCGGCCATCCTTTGAGTTCGAACGAACCTTCGTTCATAAGTTCAAGCATTCTGTCCATGGCGCGTTTCCCAAGAACCAGCTCAGACGAGCATTTCGACTCACTCACCTCTGGTGTGTCGATATCCGCGATACGAATCTTCCGGCCGATTAACCAGATCGTGTCTCCGTCGATGACGCATGCTTGGCGCGTGCCAGTGGCACATGTTTGGAAGACCACGCTCACCTTCGGTGGGGCCCCGGACGCGTAAACGTTGTCACCAGCCGAAACAGAGACAGTTGGAGGAATTGCGAACATCACCGCCAGGATTAATTTTATGAAACCCCGCATTTGCCCATGCGTTACATTATCTGATGCGTTTTCCATGCCTGTCCGTCCAATTCCGGCGCCATCTACCAGATATCGGGGCATGATTGACGGACAGTTGTTGAGTAGCCGCGGCGCTTCTTCTGCCGGAGGAGATAGAGGAAGAGGACCACGGCCTCTCGCTCGGTTTCGAAATGGTGGCTCATGGTCTGGCCGTTCGTTCCGATACGTCCCCAACACCGCGTCAGGCACGCTTCGCCGAACAGGTTGGGCTCGATGGCCATCGCATAGAAACGGGCCATGTTTTTCGTGGCGTCCGTTCTCTCGACGTAGAGATGGTAAGGCTGCGTGATCATGCCGGCATGATCCTGTCTCCAACGCTCCCCGTCCAACGAGAGTTTTGAATCATTCAGACGCAATTGATTCAATTTCGTGATGTCTCGGCGGACAACGGCAGGCCTCTATTCGACCCAAAGGGAACCTGGCCAACATCAGTACCGCGCACTTGTCATTGCGCAACGTCTATGGAAAGAAGCCGCCTGCCGACTTCAGGAGGGGCAGATGGAAGACGCTATCCAGATCGACAACCGCGGCGACTTTGGCATATGGGCCATCGAAGTGGCCAAGCAGATTGTCGCGGATCAGGGGTTTGAACTTGCCCGTGCTGCTCGCGATGGTTCTGAAGACGATGTTCGCGTGGCTGGCAACGCTCTCGGTCAAGCCATCACCAACGCGCTGATGGAGGTTTTCGACGGACTGACAGAAGGCGTCTCCGACTAGCAGATGGCCGTCTGAAGTGGAATGCCTCTGTCGGGGGCAGTCGGTCCCGGCTTCCGCTTACGCGGCGCTATGCTAAGCCTCCTGCGGCTGCCCGGTATCCGACCGAAGCATGACGAGAATTCCCGAAATCACGCCCTGTCGGTCGTCGCTATGCTGATTTCACCGATGCTCTTCATTGTTCGTCTGTAGGCGCTTTGCGCCGCCAAAACCTGCTGTCCTTCATGCAGGCTGTCATATCTTCCCGCCGGAACCAGATGGCGCGGCCGCACCTCAACGGCGCGTTGCCTGCCGTGAACACGATCTGCTCGTCGGCGCGCATTCGAAGGACTTCGTGTGGCTGGATGAGCGGCCGGGCTGCCAGCTGCTTCGACCGCGTCCGCGACGACCCGCGGGATTGGAAGCTGCGGCTGACCTGATCGATTTCGACTGTCGTCATGCCGCATCGACGTGAGATGTAGTCTGCGGTCTCCGGATCGTTTATGGCGGCGAAACTGATCCAACTTGCACTCTCGAACCACTTGTTGGACGCGTCGCGCCCGCCATAGGTTTCGCGCAACTGGCCGATCGACTGATAGATCATCGTTAGCGTGATACCGTATTTCCGACCCGCGTCCCGCGCGGTCTCCAGAATGCGCATGTAGCCGAGACGAGCGACCTCATCGAGCAGGAACAGGGCCCGACCGTCCATGGTGCCATCGCGATTGTAGATCGCGTTGAGGAACGAGCCGATTACGACCCGTGCCAGCCCGGCATGGGTCTCCAGCGTCTTCAGGTCGATGTTGATGAACACGTCGGTTTTGCCGGAAGCAATATCCTCCGTCCGGAACGTTGAACCGGACACGAGCGCTGCATAGTTTTGGTATGACAGCCAATGCGTCTCCTTGATCGCATTGGCATAGACACCGGAAAAGGTTTCCGGCGTCATGTTGACGAAGGCGGCGACGTTTTCCTTCACGAAGTCCGATCCGGAATTGTCGTAGATATCCTGCAGGCGCTGCCGAAGCTTCGGTTCGGGCTCGGACAGATTCTCGCGGACCTGCCGAAGCGTCTGCTTCTCCGTCGGTGTGTGACCGGACAGGCAGACATCGGCAATGATCGCCGTCAGGAGTTGCAGGCCTGAGGCGCGGAAGAAGTCGTCGCGGACGCCACTCGCGCGACCGCTATCGCTCATGATCCATGACGCGACCGAGGCAATGTCCTCCTCCTTCGTACCGCCATACTGGCCGACCCAGTCGAGTGCATTGAAGCCCGTCGCGGGTTTCCGCGGATCGAGGATCCTGACCCGCCTCCCCGCCTCCTCCCTATGTTTCGAGACCATGGGCGCGACCTCGTTCGACGGATCGAGCACGACGAGCGAGCCTCCCCACTTCAACGCGGTCGGGATCGTGACTGAGGTCGTTTTGAAACCGCCCGATCCGGCAAAGACGATGCCATGCGATGAGCCGAATGAGCCATCGAAGCAGAGCAGCGGAGACTTGCCACCGGCGCCCCAAGTCTCGCTGGTATCGGCCCGGAACGAGCCGCCGGCGACACTGTCGCGATCGACGCGATACCGCTCGCCGACCACGATGCCGCCGGTGTCCGGAAAGAGCTTTCCCGCATCGGCAAGTTTCATCCAGTCGGCCTCGCCGTGCAGGGCTCGCTTGCCAATGATGCGTTTCGGCGCTGCCCGTGCGAAGGCGGCATTGCCGACCATCGCCACGCGGATCGCAAAGCAGCCGGACATCAGTGCTGCGGCCGCGCCAATCATGGTCGATGGATCGAGATAGGAGACCGCGGATTGTCCCGCCGGCATCCAGGAGGAGAGTTCTGCCAAGCGCACGCCTTCCCGCAAGCAAGCTATCAGGATGACCGCGGCATTTCCGCTTGCAGCACCAACGCCTGCGGCACGAATGCTTGCCGATCCGGCCGTCGCAAATAGGAAAATCATGCCAAGCGCGGCCGCCATCATGTAGGGTGCGGCGATCCCTGCCCGTCCCAGAGCAAGCTTTGCCGCATCTGATTTTCCGAACCCGGCAAGCCAGCTCTCGATCCCGGTCATCGCGAACACGGTCGCTACCATCATGGCCACGGGCAAATGGACGAGAACGATCCTATTCACCGTCATTGCCGAACGCCTTCGTCCCGATTGCCGTCAACCGTGTCCGTTCGCTGTCGTCGGACTTCAGCCGGTGCTGCAAGTCCATCAACGCGCCGAGCAGAAGCACGCGTTTCTCGTAGCGAAGCCCGGCTTTGACGATCAGGCCGCCGAGCTCGATCTTGTCGCGCGTGTCCTTCCTCCGCGCATCGGACGTTACGCTCCTGCTCATGCGCTCAAGCCACAGCAGTGCCGCCCGAAGCCGCGCCAGACGCGACCGTTTCGGACTGCCCGCCGCCTGTGTTGCTTTCACCTGCCCCTTTCCTCCCGCTCGTGCCGGGCTTGCCTCCGCGAAACCGTTTCGCCAGATCCTCGAACGCCACCTGGAAGTCCGCTTCATCGATCTCGATCTCACCAAGCCCTGCCCTGAGTGCAATGCGGCCAATGCGCTCTGCCTCTCTCGTTTCCGCATGCTTGAGCTGCTCCTGAAGTTTGGCGATTTCTTCGCGGATTTTGGAGGATGGCTTCTTCATCTCTGGATTGTCCTCTGATGCTGCATGTCGTGTTTCACGCAGACAGCGTCGTTCAGATCGGCGTGCCGATCTACTAACAAAAATGCGAGTAGGCGAAGCCTACGCTTTTGAGGATCATCCCGACCGTTCGCAAGGACGGATCCGAAGGGCGCAATTATACGTCGCTGATGCGACGCTCTGCTTTGTCCCCTGCCAATGGTGCTATTTGGGCCGTCCACTCCTTGCGAACACACTGATTTTGTTCGATCGCAGGAGTCTTTTTTCATGGCCGTCCCGCATTTCTCCGTCAGCATCGTCGCCCGCGGTTCCGGCCGCAGTGCCGTGCTGTCGGCGGCGTATCGGCACTGCGCCAAGATGGACTATGAACGAGAAGCCCGGACGATCGACTACACGCGCAAGCAAGGACTGCTGCACGAGGAGTTCGTCATTCCCGCCGATGCCCCGGAGTGGTTGCAATCGATGATTGCTGACCGGTCCGTGTCGGGTGCATCGGAAGCCTTCTGGAACAAGGTCGAAGAGTTTGAAAAGCGATCGGATGCGCAGCTCGCTAAGGACGTAACCATCGCTCTGCCGATCGAGCTTTCAGCCGAGCAGAACATCGAGCTCGTCAGGGACTTTGTGGCGCGGCACATCACGGCTCAGGGCATGGTGGCTGACTGGGTCTTCCACGACGCGCCGGGCAATCCGCATATCCATCTGATGACGACGCTGCGGCCGCTCACCGGGAGCGGTTTCGGGTCGAAGAAGGTGGCGGTCACTGGACCGGACGGCAAAACGCTGCGCAACAATAGCGGCAAGCTCGTCTATGAGCTTTGGGCCGGTGGGCTCGAAAACTTCAATGCGTTTCGCGACGGCTGGTTTGCCTGCCAGAACCGGCATCTCGCGCTTGCCGGCCTCGACATCAGGATCGATGGTCGCTCCTTCGAAAAGCAGGGCATCGAACTGACACCGACCATCCACCTCGGCGTCGGCACGAAGGCGATCGAGCGGAAAAGCGAGGATTTAGAGAGGAAGGCTGCGCTCGGACGTCTGGAGCTGCAAGAAGAGCGGCGAGCTGAGAACGCTCGCCGAATCCAGCGCAATCCGGAGATCGTGCTTGATCTGATCACGCGGGAGAAGAGTGCATTTGACAGCCAAGATGTCGCGAAGGTCCTCCATCGCTATATCGACGATGCGGGCCTCTTCCAGAGCTTGATGGCACGCATCCTGCAGAGCCCCGAAACCCTTCGCCTTGATCGAGAGCGCCTGGACTTCGTGACCGGGGTGCGGGCGCCGGCCAAGTACACGACGCGCGAGCTGATCCGGCTCGAAGCCGAAATGGCCAACCGGGCGATCTGGCTTTCGCAGCGGTCTTCGCATGGCGTCCGTAAACCGGTGCTTGAGGCGACGTTCGCGCGCCATGAGCGGTTGTCGGACGAGCAGAAGGTCGCCATCGAACATGTGGCCGGTGGTGAGCGGATCGCCGCCGTGATTGGCCGCGCCGGCGCCGGCAAGACCACGATGATGAAGGCTGCGCGCGAGGCCTGGGAAGCGGCTGGATATCGCGTGGTCGGTGGGGCACTCGCCGGCAAGGCGGCGGAAGGTCTTTCAAGCGAAGCCGGCATCGTCTCGCGCACGCTGTCGTCCTGGGAAATCCGCTGGAAGCAGGGTCGCGGAAAGCTCGACGAGAAGACGGTATTCGTGCTGGACGAGGCCGGCATGGTGTCGTCGCGGCAGATGGCCTTTTTCGTCGAAACCATCACGAAGGCCGGTGCCAAACTCGTGCTTGTCGGCGATCCGGAGCAGCTTCAGCCGATCGAGGCGGGTGCGGCGTTCCGGGCGATCGCCGATCGTATCGGCTATGCGGAACTCGAAACGATCTATCGCCAGCGTGAGCAATGGATGCGCGACGCATCGCTCGATCTCGCGCGCGGCAATGTCGGCAAAGCCGTCTCAGCCTATCAGTCGAATGGCAAGATGATCGGCTCGGAGCTGAAGGCCGATGCTGTCACCAACCTCATCGCTGACTGGAACCGCGACTACGATCCTGCCAAGTCCACATTAATCCTCGCGCACCTGCGCCGTGACGTCCGCATGCTGAATGAGCTGGCGCGCAAAAAGCTGATCGAGCGCGGCATCATCGACCACGGTTCGCCGTTCAAGACCGCCGACGGTGTCAGAAGTTTTGCTGCCGGCGACCAGATCGTCTTCCTGAAGAACGAAGGCTCGATCGGCGTCAAGAACGGCATGCTGGGCAAAGTGGTGGAAGCAGCGTCCGGTCGCATCGTGGCAGTGATCGGCGAGGGCGAACATCTGCGCCAGGTTTCGGTGGAGCAACGCTTCTATACCAATGTCGATCACGGCTACGCCACCACAGTGCACAAGAGCCAGGGTGCGACCGTTGACCGAGTCAAGGTGCTGGCATCCGTCTCCCTTGATCGTCACTTGACCTATGTCGCGATGACCCGCCACCGCGAGGATCTCGGCGTCTACTACGGCAGCCGATCCTTCGCCAAGGCCGGCGGTCTGGTCGAGATCCTGTCGCGCAGGAATTCCAAGGAAACGACACTCGATTATGCCGGCGGTAGCACCTACCGGCAGGCACTCCGCTTTGCGGAAGCGCGCGGGATGCAGGTCGTCAACGTCGCCAGAACGGTTGCGCGCGATCGTCTCGAATGGACGGCTCGGCAGAAGCAAAAGCTTGTCGATCTCGCCGGCCGGCTTGCAGTCCTCGGCACCAGGCTCGGTTTCGCAACGGCGGCGGCCAGTACAATTCAAACTTCAGCAAAGGAGGCCAAGCCCATGGTGGCCGGTATCACCACATTCCCGAAATCGATCGATCAGGCAGTGGAGGACAAGCTTGCATCCGATCCGGCATTGAAGAAGCAATGGGAAGAAGTCTCGATGCGCTTCCACCATGTCTATGCAAGGCCGGAAGCAGCGTTCAAAGCAGTCGATGTTGCCGCGATGTTGCGCGATCAGGCGGCCGCGGCGAAGACGATCGCCAGGATTGCCAGCGAGCCTGAAACCTTCGGTGCCCTCAAGGGTAAGACGGGTGTCTTCGCGAGCCGCGCTGACAAATCGGAGCGGGACCGGGCGCTGAAGAACGTGACGCCGCTCGCCGACAGCATTAGCGACTATCTCCGCCAGCGCGGCGATGCGGAGCGGCGAAATCACGCCGAGGAGCTGGCGGTGCGCAGGCAGGTTGCGCTGGAAATCCCCGCTCTCTCGTCCAATGCGAAAAGCGTGCTGGAACGCGTCCGCGATTCCATCGACCGTAACGACCTTCCCTCGGGTCTCGAATATGCGCTCGCCGACAAAATGGTGAAGGCAGAACTCGAGGGTTTCGCCAAGGCCGTCTCCGAACGTTTCGGACAAAGGACCTTCCTGCCCCTCGCTGCGAAGGACGTCAATGGCGAGGCGTTCCAGCGGGTCACGTCAGGAATGAATGCCGCCCAGAAGAGCGAAGTGCAACAGGGCTGGACCACGATGCGGACGGTGCAGCAGTTGTCCGCCCACGAGCGCAGTGTGACGGCACTCAAACAGACTGAAGCACTGCGTCAGACCAGATCTCAAGGGCTCACCCTCAAATGAAGATGAGTCATCGACATAGAGTGTTGCGGCGCATGAAACGGCTCGTCTGGTTCTATAGGATCAGCAGTGTCAGCCTGTTCACGCTTGGCTTCATTGTGCTGCTCGGAGATGCAGGTTTCCGGATCAATCTGACACCGAGCGAGCCGCTGGGCTTGTGGCGGATCGTCGAACCCGATCGTCCGATCCTGGTTGGCGAGCTGATCTTCATTTGCCCACCTGATACCAACGCGATGCGTGAGGCGCGTGCGCGTGGATATTTGCGCTTCGGGCTCTGCGCCGGCCACGTCGCGCCACTGATCAAGACGGTCGTGGCGACATCCGGACAAGCGATCGAGATCCAAGATCAGGTGCATGTTGATGGCCGGACGCTGCCTCATTCGCGTGTCGCACGGCTGGATGGTCAGGGACGTGAGGTGGGGCATTACGACGGTGGTGTTGTTCCGCCTGGCACGGTCTTCGTGCATTCCCAGTTTCCGGGCTCTTTCGATAGTCGATATTTCGGCCCTCTGCCGATGGATGGGATCCTCGGAGTGGCACAGGAGGTCTGGACCTATGCGCCGTGAGCTGTTCCGACCAGGCGCTCTCGTCGCACTGTCGATCTGCGCTGGCTGGATCGGCTGGAGCGGTCATGTGCTCCTTCTTCCGGTCGCAGTAACCTTCCCGCTGCTCTGGTCCCTAGCACGGACGCGCCTGCAGGCGGCGGGGGTCTCTGCTGCCTACTTCCTCGCCGCATCGCGTGGTTTGCCACAGGGCGTGGCGAATTTTTATGGTCAGGATATCTGGCCAGGTCTTCTGCTATGGCTGATCGCTTGCTCCGCATTCGTGGCAGTCCATTCTGTGCTTTGGACGGATCGGACAGGATGGCAGGGGCCGCTCCGATACATGGCTGCATGTTTTGCGATGGCGGTTCCGCCCTTCGGCATTCTTGGATGGGCGCATCCGATCACGGCTGCGGGCGTTCTTTTCCCTGGCTGGGGATGGTGGGGTCTGGCAGCGATGGCAGCCAGCCTGGCCGTGATAACGACGCCATATCGGCCGGCTACAGCCATGGTCTTGGCAGGCTTCTGGCTCTGGTCCGCCGCTGAGTGGACGACGCCGATTCTACCTTCGTCGTGGATGGGTGTCGATCTGGAAATGGGTGCATCCCTCGGCCGCGAAGTGGGCCTCCAGCGGCAACAGGAACTGATCGACATCGCTCTCGCCCACCCGGCGGGCACAACGGTCGTGCTGCCAGAAAGCGCTCTCGGCTTCTGGACGCCGACGGTTGGCCGCGTTTGGCAGCGATCTCTAACTGGAACGGGCATCACTGTCATCGCGGGAGCGGCAATCGTCGACAGCCAAGGCTACGACAATGTGCTGGTAAAACTGTCGGCTGATGAGAGCCAGGTTCTCTATCGGGAGCGGATGCCTGTCCCCGGATCGATGTGGCAACCCTGGCGGGGCTTGATCAGCGAACAAGGCGGCGCACGGGCGCATTTCTTCGCCAACCCCGTCGTCGAGGTCGGCACTGCAAAAGTCGCGACACTGATCTGTTACGAGCAGCTCCTCGTTTGGCCGCTGTTACAATCGGCGTTCCACCGGCCCGAGGCCATCGTCGCAGTCGGGAACGGCTGGTGGACTGCGGGGACGTCGATCATCGACATTCAGCAGGCGAGCAGCGAGGCCTGGGCACGCCTGTTCGATCTTACTCTCGTCATTTCATTCAATATCTGAAACATGGAGCTCGCATGCTGGATGCTGCGCTGATCAAGGAATGTGCCGACCCATCGTTGAAGCCGGCGATCGTCGAGCAGTTCGTCGAGGCGGTCGGCTCGGACGATCCGCTTGCCATCACGGTTAAGTCCGGGGGCCGGCTGATCCTCATTCCCAAATCTAAAACGCCAGAGGAGGCGATCGAAATCGTTCGCGGAAACATTGGCCGCTCCATCGTTCGGGTCGGCCTCACTCAGATCCCCGCGGGCATCGGGTTGAAGGACGCGTCGGAGCTCAAGGTCGATCTCGTCGATCCCTGCAACAATTTGCGGACGGGTACGGCAATGTTCGCCAAGATCCTTCGTATCGTTGCGAAGTGGTATGGAAATCCAACGAGCGAGGAGGTGTTCCCGCAGCTGTTCGACGATGCGATCCACGCTTGGCGAACCGGCAAGTTCGAGGGTGAGAGTGTGTTTCAGGCTGAGGATCCGGGTGGCGCGGTCTTGCAGCGATCGGCGGTGGAGAGTGACGATGTTGCTGAAGGTGAGGAAGACAACACCATACTGAAACCGGAGGAAAATCTGATCGAACCGGACAACGCCGGTATCCGAATCGACCTGACGAGGATCGGCGGCCAGAAGTGACGGGCTTAAGTTTGGGCGCTCTTTAAATTAAAAATGGACGGCGCTACACTTTAAATCAGACGGCATATGAATTAAGAATGGCCGCATGACCGATGACCCGAATTCAAAGTCGCTTATTGATCGTAAAGCACTCCCTCTCGTGGAGACAGCTCTCACTGACACCCGTGTCGTTTTGATATCTGGGCCTCGGCAGTCTGGCAAGACGACGCTCGTGCGCATGTTCTCGGACAGGGCTCGACCCTATATCACACTGGATGATGCGGGTACCTTAAACGCTGCCAAAGCCGACCCCACAGGGTTTGTACGCGGGATCAAGCGAGCGGTCATCGACGAGGTCCAACGAGCCCCCGATCTGATGCTTGCAATTAAGGCAAGCGTGGATGACGATCAGGAGCCAGGACGGTTTTTGCTGACGGGATCCGCTAATCTTGCGACCATTCCGGCTATTGCTGACTCGCTCGCCGGCCGGATGGCAGTCATTCCGCTTCTTCCCTTTGCCCAAGCCGAAATTCGTTCAAGTCCGGGCCTTATGCTCGATCGATTGTTTGCTGGGGAAGAACCAGCCATCGATGGCGAGGTTGTTCTGGGCAAGGACCTGATGAGCATGGTTCTGGCTGGCGGCTACCCTGAAGCCTTGAGGCGAACCACGTCGGCCCGTCGCGTCTCGTGGCTCGAGGATTATGTCAGTCTGATCCTGGATCGCGACGTGCGCGACATTGCCAACATCGATCAGCTCGATCGTTTGCCACGCCTCCTGAACGTCCTCGCGGAACATGCCGGGCAATTGATCAACAATAGCAGCTTCGGTTCGGCGCTGGGATTGTCCGGGGTCACCGCCCAGAAATACATAGCCATCCTGGAGCGGTTATTCCTTGTCAAAACTCTGGCGCCATGGTCGAACAACCGCCTCAGTCGGCTTGTCAAAACGCCAAAGCTCCATTTCATCGATACAGGACTTCTGGCGGCGTTGCGTGAAGACGAATTGGCCAGGCTATCTGACGACAAGACCCGATTTGGCGCGCTGCTGGAGAGTTTCGTCGTCTCAGAATTGATGAAGCTGGCATCCTGGTCCGAGAAACGCGTTTCGTTTTCGCACTATAGAACGAAGGATCTGGATGAGGTCGATATCGTGATTGAGGATCGGCGGGGCCGGATCATCGGTATTGAAGTGAAGGCGTCTGCGACCATCAAGGCCGATGATTTTCGCGGGTTACGTCAATTGCAGGCAGCGGTCGGGGATCGTTTCGTGCGAGGCCTCGTCCTGCACGATCATGACCGCATAACGCCATTCGCCGAACGCCTTCAGGCGGCACCCCTCTCAATCCTCTGGTCGATGTGAGGCCAATTACGAGGCTTATGAGATTTTGCCCGGTGGCAGCGGCAGCGAGAAGCGCTTTGCGTTGATCACCGTAGCACCAAGTTCCGAAAGTCTGGGCGGTCGGCCGAGTGCCGGGTGTGCCGCCGTCCAAATCTCTGCAAGCTCGACCCTGCGAACTGTGACCGACGGATAACCTGCAACGATCTCCTCTGTGGTCGCGCCTTGGGCTTTCATGGCTGCAACCATTCTAACAGGAACGCGGGTCTTCTTGAATACGGGTTCGCCGCCACCGACGCCCCTGACACGCTCAACAGCATTTTCGGCCTCACGAAGGGACAATTCGATCTCCAGCCTCTTTGTCGGGGGTGACGAGTTCGACATGGCTCACTCCGAGTGCCTGGGCGATTTCATAGAGTGTGATGACGGAGGGGTTTCTTTTTCCTCTTTCAAGGCCGCTGAGATATTGTTGGCTGAAGCCCGAGCGCGCCTCCACATCCTCTTGCGTCAGGCCCTTTTCCCGACGGAGGCGGGCGAAATTTCGACCGACCAGCTTGCGCATATCCATGCGCGGAAGATCACCGTTT
The DNA here is from genome assembly GCA_900473805.1 of Hyphomicrobiales bacterium. Lineage (GTDB taxonomy): Bacteria > Pseudomonadota > Alphaproteobacteria > Rhizobiales > Rhizobiaceae > Allorhizobium. The sequence continues at coordinate 92,846 of UCMS01000002.1, forward strand.
ACATACTTTGAGTTTATCAACTATAGTATGTAACTGATTTCTATATCGGCTTGCCCCGCTGCATGTCAGATTTTAAGACGGTTTACACCGACCGCATATGGGCAGTAACTGGATCGATCATGTTAAAAACAAGTGCAGCCGGGCCTGTGTCTGACAACAAACTCATATTGCGTCCACTCATCGGTTTGATGAGCGATCAACCGCCTGAGGAGATCGAACGCCATGTTGTGCGCGAGATTGAGAAACATCGTCGCCTGCGCAACGATGCAGTGATGCTCGAAGCGAAAGTCGATGCCGCAACCGACTCAGACACGGCGCGCGAGGCAAGCCAAGACTACATACAGGCGATGATTGCCGTGCATGCCCAGCAGACGGTCGTGTCCACGCTTCTCGACATTCTGGGCTATATTCCAGACATGCCGAGATCTAAGGGACACTAATTCAGATAAGGCCGAACTTTGTGGCCATGGCTGTCGCCTGCGGCAAGGTCGTCGCGCCCAATGCCGCCTTGGCATTGCGAACGAAGAACGCGACATTGGCATAGGTGGTGTTCTCGATGATCGCGATCGCACGCATCGATTTGCCCTCGGCCGACCATCGCAGGCAGGTTAATTCATCCGCCTTCAATCGAATTGGCGTTCGAAAGGTTGGCTTGGCTCCCAGGCCTTCGAGCCTCGTATGCAGTTGCGCGACTGCCGAAGCCGCAAGGACCGGGTTCAGCTGTTGTCCTAGGGCGAAGGCCGTATCTTCGGAAGCAAGTGTAAGCATCGCCATGCGCCCAAAGCCCGCCTTGATCGGAATGGTAATCCCTGATCGGATTCCGAACTCACCGGCCTCTCCGTAGAAGGCCCTGCGCTCCTTGCTCATTCGCAGCGATGCTGCATTGGACCACGCGAAGGCCTCAAGCTTGTCGCGGGCGTTTCGCACGACTGGATCAATCAAGGCGTATGCTCTTTCGAGATACCGCTGCTGCCACTCAATGTCATAGTTTGAGATTGCCGTGTGGGTTTCTGCCTGAAGGCTCAGATACGCATAGGCGCCAAAACCTGCCTCCTGACTGAGTTTTTCCAGGGTGGCCCTCACTGCAGCTTCGTCGTGAGCCAGGGCGACCTGCTCGGTCAAACGCTCAAACCATTGATTCAATTTACAGCCTCCTTCGACTGAGGGTGTGACTGCAGCACAGTTGCAGTCATCCAGAGATGCCCTTGGCTGAGGGCGTGATGGCTCCGAGGTAAGTCGCCGCACAGAAGCATGCGGCGTTAAAGTTGACCATTAAATGATAGTTTTTAGCTATGCAAGATTGCATTAGGTCATAAGGATTCAATCTGACTGCGGCATTTGCAGGGCATGACTGGTCGGCTAATCGCGATACGCGGCTGGAAAGACGATGTCCTGATCTACCAACACGTTGAATTTGTAGCCCGGCCGTACCCTGACCGTCGGCTGGACATTCAGATTTTTTGAGATGCTTTGCTCAGCCACTCGGCCGAAGCTCTCGGCAAAATTCCGACGGGCCGCGTCGGACGCAGTATCCTGCGTCGCGAGTGTCGAGCTTTCAGGCATCGACATATCTATGCCTGTGCCGATAATGGCAACGAGCGCGGCAGAGCCAAACGTACGCCAGAGGTGGCGATCGACCTTGTCCTTGAAGCCGCCATAGCCCTCGGCATCCGTGCCGGCCATGCCGCCGATCTGAAGTGTCGATCCATTCGGGAATATGAGGTCCGTCCAGACGACCAACACGCGCTCCTGCCCGAACGATACCTTGGAATCGTACCGGCCAAAGAGTTTCGCCCCCTGCGGGATGAGCAGCCGGTAGCCCGTGGCACTGTCATAGACATTCTGGCTAACCTGCGCCGAGATCCGTCCCGGAAGGTCGGAGATCAGGCCCGTGATCATGGTCGCAGGGATGACAGATCCACGCTTCAGCTCGTAGGGCGAGAGCTGCGGGACCACCTGGTTTGGCAGATAGCCAAGATCCTTGATGTCCTGGTTGAAGAAGTCTTCCTTTGAGGTCTGGCCGTTTTGATCGGCGTTCTGTCCGAGTAGTCCGGACTTCATTGCGGCGCTGTAGAGATCGGATGCGCTGTTCGTCGCGGAATTGAACGGTTGACGGGCATCGATTGTAGTTTCCGACGAGCTTTTCTGCACCTCGGACACATCTACCTTGAGCGGGGAGTCTAGCGCTGTTGCGCGAGCCTGAATGCTTGCCATACGCTGACGCTGCGCCTCACGGAGTATTTGCTCATCTTGTTCGCGTTTCAGCCGCGCTCTCCACTCGGCCTCGGGCTCAAGTTGCGTTCTGCGTTCCGTTCCGGTGACTTCTTGACGATCCGCCACCGGCTCTCTCACGCGCTCACGCTCGATGACGACAGGGGTCGGCTGGAACACTTCCCGTTGCTCCGGCTCGCCGATAATTCCATCGGACACGCCACGCTTCAGCTGATCGCCAAATGAGGTGGCGGGAGCGGTGGGCCCGGTGTCGAGCTCGTTTCCCTGGTTTAAGGAAAGGCCACGCCACGAAAGGCCGATGATGACCACGCCGAAAAACAGAACAATGATGACGATAGCGACGATGATTGGCAGTCGATTGAGGCGTCGCATGCTCTGTTGATCATCAGAGTTACCCGCCGTGCCGAGCTGGAGCGATTGAACCATGGTCTCGCCTTCCCTCAGTTTCGCTGCATGACCGAAAGCGGACTGGCGGGTGTCGCGCCTGATGACGTCGTCGTATAGACCCGACCAACAGCAACGGTTGGTGTGCTGACTTGCGCCAGTATCTGACCATCGAAACTGTCGATCGACCACGCAAACTCGACAGGCTTCTGATCCCTACTGACTTTCTTATCGGTAACGACCGCGTACCCCCATCCCTTTAGCGCGGCTTCAAGAGCGGCGGCGTATTCGGAGGTATCTTTTTCCATTTTGAGCGTCGTGGTGCCGGCAGGTCCAAGCTGTTCGGCAAGCCGGCTTGCCATATCTCCGGCGATTACGCTTGCGGTGGTCCCTGTGACAGAAATTGCCGTGGAACTCGTGGGCAGCGTTTCAAACGCAGTCTGGCAACCGGAAAGAACGGCGGTGATGATGATGGCGGCGATAGTCTTGTTCATGGTTCAACCTCCCCGCCGGATCGTGATCTTCTTCTGACGCCAGCCGACCCCGGAGATGAGCACAGCCTTGTCAATGGCGTAGTCGACGATCATCATGTCGTTCTTCATGCGATAATTCACGATGCGGTTCTGGCCGCCGCTGACGACAAACAGGACAGGTGCGTCCTGCCCAGAGATGGACCGTGGAAACTGGATGTAGGTTTTGGCACCATCGGAATAGACGCGCTTCGGCCGCCACGAGGCTCCGCCGCTGACTGAATAGGAGAAGTTCAGTTTGTCTGGAGCAGTTCCGGGAATGCCGCCGGTCTCAAGGCGAGCATTGATATCGGCCAGTTTGGTCGACACATCTTCCGGGTAATCGAACCCGACCCTCGCCATGTACTGACTGGGGTGGGATTTAAGCTGAATGTGGTAAGTCCGCCTTGACGTCGTAACGACCATGGAGGTGACGAGACCGGCCTCGGAGGGTTTCACGATCAGGTGGATCGCCTGCCCGCCGATTGCCCCTGATGTTGCCGGTTCGACTTTCCAACGGACTGTGTCACCGACGAGCACATCACGGACGATCTCGCCAGCCTGCAGTTCGATGTCGCAGACCTGAAGCGGCGAGCAAACCACGGAGGGCTGAGTTTCGCCAAACAGAAAGATCACCTTACCGTCGGGCCCGGTTGTCACCAGACCGGCCGTGCCTCGCCACTTGCGGGAAATATTGGTGCCCTTGGCTTCGTTTGGTGTCATGCTTTGCGCGATTGCGCAGTCCGCAAGGGCGAGCCCGGCCATGCAGCCGACGGCCGCGATCAATCCTGTTCTGTGCATGAGATAACCTCGCCTTAAAGCTGTGCGGTCCAGTCGAAGTCTTGGACATAAAGACCGATCGGGTTGAGGCGGATGATTGCCTCGTCCTGTGGTGCGGTGAGCGCCACTGTCGCAATTCCGCGAAACCGGCGCGTGCCGGTCTCCTTGCCCTTGCGGTCGCGTTCGTATTCGGTCCAGTCGATCTGATAGGTCTGGTTCGAAAGCGCCACGATGTTGTTGACCTCGATGGCAACTGTCGATGTCTTGGCCTTCTCGAAGGGCGAATTCCCGCGAAACCAGGCATTGATCTTCTGCGTCGAGGGATCCGAAGTTCTGAGAAGTGCATAGGTCCGGTCGATGTACTGCTTCTGCACTACGGCATCCGGCGTAATCGACTTGAGGCTGGTCACGAAGTTGCCGAGCGTTGCCCGAACGACCCGGGCATCCGCGTATTCGATCTGTTGCGGGAACCCCGCCGTCACAGAGGTGCCCAGCTTGTCGACCTCAACGATGTAGGGCACGAGCTTCACCTGCGTGCTAAGATACATGGCGTAGGTGAAGCCGATTACAGCCATCGATAGACCGAGAATGCCGACGATCCGCCAAGCACGAGCAGCCTGAACGTAGGATCCATATCGCTCAGTCCATTCCTGCCGCGCGGCAAGGTAAGGACTTTCGGGCGGCCGGTTTGCTGCCATCGCTTTTGCCTTCCTGATGATTATGTGTTGTGTCGTTCGGGAGGAGGTGTTGGAGCGCTCTGCCCTGTGCGAGCCTGATCTAGCTTGGCGTTGGCCAGCCCCATGATCGAGCCGGCGTAAGCGCCGGGCGAACCGATCGCCTTTTCTTTCGCGGCTGAACCTGCAGCCTTTCCTGCCGATCCGATCCCAGCACTCATGCCGCGGAGTGCCGCACCTGCCATAGATGATCCCGCAGCTCGCGCGGATTGGGCTGCCACCGCGCCAGCCCCCACTGCACCTGCAGCAAGCGATGCCGTGCCGAGGGCAAATGATGTCGTCTGGCCCCCGTGACGAATGGTTTCCATGCCGCCTGTGACAGATGCACCTTGAACGACGCCCTGGATCATGTTGGGTACGTACATCGCAATAATGAAGACCACGACTGCGATCCCGGCAATTGCCAATGCGGTCTGGAACTGTTCTCCGACGTCAGGCTGGCTGGCGAGTCCGATCAGCACCTCGGATCCGATCCGCGATATCATGACCAGTGCCATGAGCTTCATGCCGACGCTGAAAGCATAGACCAGGTATCGAATGGCAAAGTCTTTGGTGAAAGACGAGCCTCCCAAGCCCAGCATGATCATCCCTGCGAGCAGGCCGAGATACATCTCAACCATCACGGATACGAAGATCGCGGCAACGAGCGAGAACGCGATCACTGTTACGACCATCGCGAAGGCGGCTGAGATGGCGAGCGCGTTATCCTCGAACAACCCGAATTGCACCTTTTCCGACATCTTGGTCGCAACGGTCAGTCCAGCATTGAACACATCGGCTGGCGAAGCTGTGCCTCCACCAGCGCCGATCTGAAACAGGCTATCGACGACTGCCTTCGCGAAGGTCGGACCCTGGGCGAGCACAAACGCGAAGAAGCCCACAAACATGATGCGTCGAACTAGTTCAGCAAACCAACTGTCGAGCGACGCCGCCTGAAGCGCCAGCCAGACCGCGGCGATGCCGATTTCGATCCCTGCGAGAATCCAGAACAGGGATCTTGCCGCGTCCATGACAGTGGTCTCCCAACCCTTGGCGGCGGTTGTGATTTCGTTCTGGAGCGCTGTTAGGACCGACCCCTCTTGCGCAATCGCGGGCTGGAATGACACGAGGACCAATGCGACGAGCACCGCAATACCCCTGATCTTTTTGAGCTCAGAGTTCATGCGATTACCACTCGATCTTCATCTTCTCGCCGCCCGACGTCGGATACTCCTGCGTCGACCCGAAGAACTTTTCGCGCCGTTCTTTTGCGCCCTCTCTCTCCGAGATCAGGAACCAGATGCCTGTTCCTACAACAGAGATGATTGCGGCGAGGATGGCCAAGATCAGTTTGGTTCTCACCATTCCACCTTCATCTTCTCACCGCCGGATGTTGAGGGCGCAGTTGATTTGAAGAATTCCTCACGGCGCGCCTGCGCGAGGTCTTTGTCCGTCTGCTCGGTCTGAAGCCATGTCCCCATCATCGTCATTTGCTGGGAAACCAGACCGCGCAGCTTCTGCATCTGGGAAACCTGTTGGGCTGCGATCTGATGTCCGACCTGGAGGGCCTTCATTTGGCCGTCGGCCGACTCCGACATGGATCGCAGCGAACTCATCGTGCCCTCTTCGGTGTCGAACTGATCCGCAGTCAGGCTCGCCGCCTTCAGCGTGCTGCCGATCGTGTCCCGGTTCGTGTCCGACCAGGATTGATAGGTGCTCGAGAAGGATTCAGTATTTGGCAGATTAGTCTTCAGATCCGCATAGCTCTTGAACCGCTGCTGAAGAACGTCGTCGGCATTGCCCATTGAGAACGAGATGCTTTGACCTTGATCGACAATGCCCCGCAGACGGTTGAGATCGTTCTCGACCTGACCCCAGATATGATCAGGGAGCTGCGCCGTGTTCTGCAGCATGTTCTCATAGATCTTCAGCTGGTTCTGGATCTGCTCTGCCAGCTGCGTGATCTGCGTGAGCTGGTTATCAACCTGAAGGCCGGAGCTTTTGAGAAGGTCGATGAGCTGAGCATTGTTGGCAAGCTGCGTCCATTCGGTGGCAGCGCCCGTTGCAGACCCCGCATGGGCGGGAGCAATCCCTGACAGCGCGATTGCCGCAGTCATCGTTGCGACGATCCAGTTACTGGACGTTGAGGTGGGACGTGGCATCGCGAACTCCTCTCGATTCAAGCCAATGGGTAGGCCAGTCCTGGCCGTGTTCGGCCTTCAGCGTGCGGATCCGCTTCAGGTTTTCCTTTCCGGATGCGCCCACAAAGCTCAGCGCTACCGGCCCGAGCGACATGTCGAAAAGCCGACGGCCGTCCGGGGTCGCGACGTAATATTCGCGCTTAGGGATGGCGCTTGACACGATCTCGATCTGGCGCTCGTTGAATCCGATCCGCTCGTAGAATTCGCGGGTGCCCGGCTCGCGCGCAGCGCCATTCGGCAAGCAGATCTTTGTGGGGCAGGATTCTTTCAGCACGTCGATAATCCCAGACCGCTCGGCATCCGAAATCGATTGCGTCGCCAGAACTACGGCACAGTTGGCTTTGCGGAGAACCTTCAGCCACTCCCGGATCTTGTCGCGAAACACCGTATGCCCGAGCATCAGCCAGGCCTCATCGAGAAGGATCAGACTCGGAGACCCGTCGAGCCGCTTTTCGATCCGGTGGAAGAGGTAGGTGAGGACCGGCACCAAATTGCGTTCGCCCATGTTCATGAGCTGTTCGATCTCGAAGCACTGAAACGCTCGAAACGTCAGGCCATCCTCTTCAGCGTCGAGAAGCTGGCCCATCGGGCCGTCAACGGTATAGTGATGGAGTGCATCCTTGATTTCGCGCATCTGCACACCGCTGACAAAGTCCGACAGCGATTTTCCGGGTGCTCCCGCCATCAGCCCAACCTGGCGTGAGATTGCATTGCGATGGTCAGGTGTGATGGTAACGCCCTGCAGGGCGACGAGCGTTTCAATCCATTCGGTCGCCCATGCCCGATCGCCATCTGTCGAAAGGTCGAAGAGCGGGCAGAATGCAAGCGCTCTCCCCTCCCCGCTCTGATCGTTGCCGATCTCATAGTGATCGCCGCCAGCAGCAAGCGTTAGGGGAAGGAGCGAATTGCCCTTGTCGAAGGCAAAGATCTGGGCGAACTCATAGCGGCGGAATTGCGCAGCGATCAACGCGAGAAGCGTTGATTTCCCCGAACCCGTCGGTCCGAAAATGAGCGTGTGGCCGACATCGTCGACATGTAGGTTCAGGCGAAACGGCGTAGATCCAGAGGCAACCTGCATCAACGGCGGGGAGTTCGGCGGATAGAATGGGCACGGCGCCACCGGGTTGCCCGACCAAACCGAGTTCAACGGGACGAGGTCCGCCAGGTTGCTCGTATTGATCAGCGGCTCACGAATGTTGGCGTACCAGTTCCCGGGCAGGCTCCCGAGAAACGCATCTGTCGCGTTCAGGGTCTCCACGCGAGCCCCGAAGCCTTCGGCCTGGACCAGCCGACGTATGGCTTCCGCCTTTTCCTGCAGCGCCTCACGGTCCGCATCGAATAGAATGACAACCGGTGTATAGTAGCCATAGGCAACCAACTGGGACGAAGCCTGAGCGATGGCGTCCTCGGTCTCGGCGACCATGGTCATGGCATCCTGATCGACCGATCTGCTCTGGGTCTGGAAGAGCTGATCGAAGAAGGGGCGAACCTTTTGCTGCCATTTCTTCCGGGTCCGTTCGAGCTTCTGGCGTGCCTCTTCCGCATCAAGGAAGATGAAGCGCGACGACCAGCGGTAGGTCAGCGGCATCAGGTCGAGATTGTTGAGGATGCCGGGCCAGCTCTCTGCCGGTAGGCCATCGATGGCGACAACCGCGAGGAACCGGTTCTCGACCTTCGGCGACAGGCCATGCTCCAGCTCCGCCGTCACCAGCCAGTCGAGATACATCGGGACCTCCGGCAAGCGAACCGGATGGCTCTCCCCCGTAATGCAAAAGCGGACGAACTGCAGAAGATCGTCGTACCGCGCGATACGCTCCCCTCCCCTCTCCCGGACCTCGCGGGTCTGCATACGCGCGATCGACAGCGTGTTGGCCAGGTACTGTTCGATTTCCCGGATGGCGTTGCGAAACACGAACAAGACGGTGTCGGCGTAGGATTTCTTCCGGCTCTCCTCGTCTGAGTAGATGTACTTGGCCAATGCGGTCCTTTTCGACTCGAGCGGTCGATAGGTGAGAATGATCGCATGCTTGCTCTCGAAATGACCCTGCTCCCGCCGGAAATGGATTCTGCGCTCGGCATCTATCGCGCGGGTGACAGGGTCTGGGAAATGGCACTGGTCTGGCGTGGGATAGTCGACCGTCGGCACCCGGATGGCTTCGACTTGGATCATCCACCCTGTCCCGAGCCTCGACAGGATCGCATTGATCTGCCGCGACAGCTCGTTGCGCTCGAGGTCGGTTGCGCTTTCGGAGTCCGGACCCGCGAAGTACCAGCCGGCCATCAGGCTTCCGTCCTTCAGGAGCAGAACGCCGTTGTCGACCAGGCCGGCATAGGGAACGAGATCTGCGAACGAGGGACCGGTCACGCGGAAACGATTGAGGGCAGCCATCAGCACACCTCTAGTATCTTCGCCACGGCGCGGCCGTTGGCCGGTAGTGGGGCTTGTAGGAAATGTGACGTGCATAGATCTGCCGCATCAGCGGGTCAGATTTGGCCATCATGCGAAGCAGACCAAGGATGACGATCCAGACGGCCACGCCAAAGACCGCCGAATAGATCGTCAGTACCACGAAGATCAGAATCACGGCCGCAAGTCCGGTGATCAGCACCAGCTCGCGGTCTGCACCCATCAAGAGGTTCGGTCGGGACAGCGCACGATGGATACGATTGCGGTGGAGGCTCACAGCACCCCCTCCCCTTCTCTGTTCTGATCAGGCCCAATCATCTGCTCGGCTGTGACGCCAATCGAGGCGCCTGTTGCGCCGAACAGACCGACAATCGTTGTTGCGCCAAGTAGAATGCCGGCGACCAGTACGACGTAGACCAGTCTGCGAGCGAAGTCGTTGAGCTCGCCACCGAAGATCAGCATGCCGCCGGCAATCGCGACAGCGGCGAGCGCGATATAGCCAGCGACCGGACCAGTGATGGATTCCTGGATCTGCTCAAGCGGTCCCTCCCACGGGAGGCTTCCGCCAGAGCTGGCGAAAGCGGGCGAAGTGGCGGCGACGACAGAAAAGGCCGTCACGGCCAGTGTCAGGCGTGATCTCTTATGCTGCATCGCGGTTTTCCTCTGCGTAGGGTTCTGTCTGGTACTGGCCGCCTGCAAAGCGGGTGACGTGGAGGATTTCGTTGATGCGCCGACCTTTAGCCGTTCGTTCAATCGAGATGATCAGATCGACTGCATCGCCGATGACCGCCTGCATCGGCTGATGGCTGGCCTCGGCGGTTAGCTGCTCGAGGCGCTGAAGTGCGGAGCGTGCGCTGTTAGAGTGAATGGTTGCCACGCCTCCCGGATGTCCCGTGTTCCAGGCCTTGAGCATGGTCAGCGCTGCACCGTCTCGGACCTCTCCGACTATGATCCGATCCGGCCGAAGGCGCATGGTGCTTTTCAAGAGACGCGACATGTCGACCGCGTCGCTGGTGTGCAGGCTGACCGCATTGTCCGCCGCGCATTGGATCTCGGCCGTGTCCTCCAGGATGACGAGGCGATCGTCGGGCGAACTCGATACGATCTCCGCAAGAATGGCGTTGGTGAGGGTGGTTTTTCCCGAGCCCGTGCCGCCGGCAACGAGAATGTTGAGCTTTGAGGCAATTGCACTTCGAATGACCTCGGCATGCTTTGCGGTCATCACCTTGCTCGCCACATAGTCATCCAGAGGGATGAGGCGTGACGCGCGACGACGGATCGTGAAGGATGGTCCGGAAACTACCGGTGGCAGCAATCCCTCGAAACGATGCCCGCCGATTGGAAGCTCGCCCGACACGATCGGGCGCTCGTCGTCGACCTCGGAATTCAGGACATGGGCGACGCTTCCGATGACGGTTTCGGCGGCCGAGCGGGTCATCTCGCCAGCTGCGGCCATTCCGTGACCGAGCCTTTCGATGAACAACCGCCCATCAGGGTTGAGCATGATCTCGACGACACCAGGGTCTTCGAGCGCAACGCACAGATGATCTCCCAATGCATTTTGCAGTTTGCTGACGAGGCGGGGAAGTGAGCGGTTTTGTGTGCCGAGCATGATCAGGCCGCTTCCTTTTTTGGGGTTGAGAAGTTTGATGAATAGGTGCCGGGGCGAAGGCGATCGAAGCTCACCCAATTTGCTTTAAGCACTCCGGCGATACTTCGCGTCTCATTGATTTGGACGGGTGAGCCTAGGCGCTTGAGCGGCCAGCCGGCGCGACGAAGGATACGCTCCAACCGGACGTCCGTTGCGGTGACGATCTCGGAGTAACCATTAAGTATGCTCCACTCGACGATACCGGCGAACATCGCGAGCGTCGCAGTGTGAAGGCCCGACTGCTGTTGCCTTCCAGTGGCTTCCGTATCCACACAAAATCGAGAACTTTCGATCATGCAGGCATGGGTTCGCAGATGAGCCTTTTCTAAAAGCTGCGGAAACACCTTCTCCAACATCGTGCCGCTCGTGGCGGGCAGGAGCCGCGCGCAGCCAATCACAGCATCGGAACGGCCAATGCAAAGGATGTACGTCGGCTTTAACTTATCGAAGCTGTCTACCTCGAGGCCGGATGTGCAGCGGACGTTCCAAGCCAGTCTGCCGCTGAAAATGCGAGCGCGGAGACGGTGCATGTCGTGAATGAGGCGCTGTTCCGCTTCGCTTTTCGGGTTCTTGATGGCGACGATGCGCATCGGGCAAATCTCCCCTGCGTTGGTGGTGCGAGGAGCTTTGCCGGGGCATCGAGCTTCGATCTACTGCCAAAAGTGTCAGCTGCTGATTCTGCCTCAAGCTGATAGACCCGATGGCGACGGGTCTCCGGATCCTTTGTGCGACTAGCAAAACTGTGAGTAGCTAAAGGAGCCAAGGATCCGTGCCCGGCGTCTATGATAATGAAAAACAACAGGAAAAACGGAGCCGGCGATGCATGCGTTGCCAAACAGATGAAGACATTAACGGGTTGTTAACTTTAAATTCCTTGCCGGGTATTCAGAATCGGGAGATAGTTGCGCAAATGATGGCGAAAGTGCCATTTTTTTGAAAGTCATCCTCCTCAGGAAATAGTTTGCAAAATGAGCCAGCCGCAGCCCAACCGTTTTGATCTGGAAATCGCCGAACAGGGTTCGAAGATTTCAGGCGCATTGCATATGCTGCGTAGCCAACAGTACCCGCCGGATGCCCGCAAGGGTTTGCGAAGGTTCCAGATTGGCGAAGTCGCTGACTTTATGGGTGTAACTCAAAGCCATCTCAGGCAGCTTCATTCGGAAGGAAAAGGTCCGGAAGTCGAAACGGTCGGTGGCCGGCGGTATTACACGGCCAATCAGATGCTGGAGCTCCGTGAGTTTCTCGAAGCCAACAAGAAGTCTGATAAGAGATACTATTTGCCGAAACGCCGTTCCGGCGAGCCGATGCAAGTAGTGTCAGTCGTCAATTTCAAAGGTGGAAGTGGCAAGACCACGACAGCTGCTCATCTCGCTCAGTATCTCGCACTCACAGGGCATCGCGTACTTGCCATCGATCTCGATCCCCAGGCGTCATTGACTTCCCTCTTCGGCATTCAACCAGAGCTCGATGAGACATCTTCACTCTATGAAGCGCTTCGCTTTGACGACGAGAAGAAGTCAATAGCCGAGGTCATTCAGGCCACCAACATTCCAGGTCTTGACGTCGTTCCTGCGAACCTCGTGCTCCAGGAATATGAATATGATGTGCCGCTCGCAATCTCTTCGAGGAAAGGTGATGAGGGACGGCTGTTTCACATGCGCATTGTTAATGCCTTGAAAGCTGTCGATGATCGATATGACGTCGTTGTCATAGACTGCCCTCCTCAGCTCGGGTACCTCACGATCACCGCTTTGATGGCGTCGACGGGTATCCTAATAACCATTCATCCTCAGATGCTGGACATCATGTCAATGAGCCAGTTCCTTATGATGCTCGGTGGCATTTTGACGCCGGTTGCCGAGGCTGGTGCGGAGATCCGCATTGAATGGTTCCGATACCTCGTAACAAGGTTCGAGCCCACGGATATCCCGCAAGCCCAAATGGTCGGTTTTATGCAATCCATGTTCGCGCAGCATATGCTGCGAAACCATGTACTCAAATCGACAGCCATTTCCGATGCTTCAATCAAGAAGCAGACACTTTATGAAGTCGAACGCGGTGACTTCGTCAGATCAACCTATGACCGTGCGATCGAAAGTCTCAACGCTGCTAACGGCGAGATCATGGATTTGATCCATAGTGCATGGGGTCGTAAATGACTTTCTTGTCAGCCGTTTTTTTTGCCGATTTCATCAATAAATTCAGTTTGTTGTTGAAGCTGAACCATGTGAAAGGAGATGTTCGTGGCGCGTGATAATCCGTTCGCGAAGTTGGACCTCTCAACCATTCCTGAGAGGAAAGCGTCGGGGCAGCCGAGCTATGCCATGACCGGAGCAGCGAAAACGGTAGTTAGGTCGATTGAAGATCTCGCTGAGAATACAAAGAAGCTGATGGACGGTGAGGTAGTTGTGGAGTTGGATCCACGGCTGCTCGATGTCTCCCTAGTCGCTGACCGTCTTTCTGAAGAGGATGAAGAATATCAGGAACTCAAGCAGGCGATCCAGGAATCCGGCCAGTCCACGCCAATCCTCGTGCGACCAATACCGAACAGCCAACGCTACATGGTGGTGTTTGGGCACCGGAGACGTCGGGTCGCTGAAGAACTCGGTATACCTGTCAAGGCTGTCATCAAGAAGCTGGATGACATCACATCGGCCATTGCACAGGGGCAAGAGAATTCGGCACGATCGAACCTCTCTTTCATCGAGCGTGCCTACTTCGCCCGTAATCTCCTAGCTACGGGAATGACGAAGGATGTGGTGAGATCTTCGTTGGCCATCGACGAGGCAATGCTCTCTAAGATGCTTGGGGTAGTCGAGGTCATACCGGAGCCAGTTATCAAGGTGCTAGGAGCCTCGAAAAAGATTGGCCGTGATAAGTGGCTCAGCTTGCGCCAGTTGCTTTTAGCCCCAGCGCTTCTTCGCGCTTCTAACGACTATGTATCCACGCCTGACTTTCTGGAAATACCAGAGGAAAGGCGGTTCGATGCGCTGCATGATTTCGCGAAGAAATATAAGGCCAAATCGGCAGCGAAAACCCCAAAGGCAGTCGAGCAGGTCAAAGAGTGGACATCTGGGGATAAGTCCTTGAGCTTGTCCGTGAGCCCTAGAGCAAAAAAGGTTGCAATCGAGTTATCTAGCATTGAGGCGAAGCCATTTAGCAATTGGCTCACAGCTCGAATAGACCGCCTCTACCAAGAGTACCAGCAGTCCAAAACCAACACTGACGGAGAGTAAACCGCAAAAGAAAAAGGCCCCCAAACGGCGAACCGTGGAAGCCTCTCTCGTTATCCTTAGCAAGATCGAGAATCGCATTTCCGGAATTTACAGTCAAGAGTCTTTGGCGCTGATTTGGCGAGCAGGCTTCTTTTGCCTTATTGAAGGCTGAGAAAATGCAAAGTGGAAATGTGACGACGCCCTTTGGGCGGCGGCCGGCGGTGCTTGCTCTCGTAAAGAGGCAGCTCCAGACGTCCGAGACAAAACCAAGCCGCCCGGTTGAAAAATGGAAGGTGTTTCGCGACGCCTGTGAGGCCCGTGAACGCCTTGGCCTCCAGGACAGGGCGCTGACTGTGTTGGACGCATTGCTGACGTTTTATCCGGAAAGCGAGCTCAACTGCGATAGTGGATTGGTGGTCTTTCCATCCAATGCCCAGCTGTCTGTGCGAGCGCACGGTATCACTGGAACGACCTTGCGGCGCCATTTAGCTGCCCTGGTCGAAGCCGGGCTCATCCAGCGCAAGGATAGTCCGAACGGCAAGCGCTACGCTCACCGGGACAAAGGTGGCGATATCGAGCAAGCCTTTGGATTCGATCTTTCTCC
>UCMS01000007.1 GCA_900473805.1 Hyphomicrobiales bacterium
GGACCCTCGCCCGGGGGATGTTGGCCTTGATCATTCGCGACCTAGGTCCTCATCCCCGCCGTTCTATACGCCCCGCCGCCTGGGATCTTTGCGACGGCACGGGCGCCTTGTCTGTGTGCCTCTGAGGCACGTCCTTCCGATCGGGGTATCCAGTGAAGAGGCATCCGACCCCTTAACCTTCGTATCCAGCCCCACGTCCGGAGGGAGACCGTTGCAGCGGGCCGGGACTTCAGGTCTGCGACAACCCTCCATCCCGGCGCCGGCCCCGCCTCGCCTGACATCGCATCGTCAGGTGTATCCGAGGGCGGGACGGCGTTGATTCTACGAGGGTAGAAATGGGTGGGGACGAAAAAATGTGTGGGGGTTTGATTTTGTTGAGGAAACGCCGCGGGGCGTCCCCCTTTTTCGGGAGATGGCTTCGAATGCGTGGCTTTGCCCCTCACCCTACCCTCTCCCCGCAGGCGGGGAGAGGGGGCGCAAGCGGTGGCCGTCGTGGCCTTCTCCTCGCTTGCGGGGAGAAGGTGCCCGCCCTTCGACAGGCTCAGGGGGCGGATGAGGGGCTGACGTGATTGGGACGAGGGGCGGTCGGTCTGGCGCGGCGCTCATCTCCCCCTTGGTGGGGGAGAAAGCGATTTCGATGAATTAGGCGAGCGCAAGCCGCCTAAACATCAGAAATCGCAAGAGAGGGGGTCGGTTATGTTGTGCCCGCAGCACCGATCCCCTCACCAGCAAAATCTGAAGTTTAGGCGGCTTGCGCGCGCCTAAGCCTTCGATTTAGCAACCTCTCCCACAAGGGGGAGAGGGGCCACTGCGGCCGGGGTTTCTGCCCAGCCAATGTCGTGGCGGTTTTCAGTGCACCATCGGGTCTGACTGCGAAGGCAAGACGTTCGCGGTCCTATTTCCCCCTTTGCGGGGGAGAATGCGAAATCGAGGAATTGGCAAGATCAGGGGCAAACCTCAGATTTAGCAAGAGGGGAGCTCGGTGACGTAGGCACCAATGGATCCGCGCCCCTCTCCGGGAACTAGAAAGTTCAGTCGGCTTGTGCTGACCTCAAGCCTTCGATTTGGCAATCTCGCCCACAGGAAGGAAACGCGGGTCGGTGCGAAGGCCAACAGCCAACATCAACCTTCACCTCGTTAGGTATTCGAGTAGCTTTATAATTAGGTAAAGCGAAGTGCAAAACCCTAAAAACATCAGCGCGACGGCACTGATGTTCACCCAGCGAGAATAAACTTGAGCGGGTGCTACATTAATTGCTTTGGCGGGCCCATCGGCGCACCGCACATTCGTAAGTATTGGAGGATCGTTTCCGACCTCCAGCATATTGAACGTGAAATGCTCACTTGGGGCGAGGTTCTGTGTTTTCAGTACGAAGAAACCCTCAGGGTTCTGGCTCGTCTGGTAGTCTCTTTGCGGCCAAATAGCGAAATTTTGTGGTCGTCGACCCAGAATGACTTCTATCTCAGTAGCCGTTTTTCTACCAGCATTCTTGAATATGAGGGATTCAGTATATGCAAGGCTAGGGTCGCCTTCATTGCCTCTTAAGCCATACCAGAACGCGTGTGACTTAGAATAGACTATCTTTGATCGAGGGCTAGCCCAGTATCTGATGAGGGCCCCCACCAATGTGAGGGCCACCGATGCTATCTCAGCGCGATAAGGTTCAATTAGACCTATAAGGTACATCTTGAACTTTCTGTAGCGCGCCACTAGGTTTGTCATTCAACAGTTCTAATAAGCGCTTAGAATCAATGACCAGATCTGCATTTCACGCCATTGGAACTGACATTGCGCCAAGCGCGACGTCATTGATTGGCCCACTAATTGGAGTTCTATATCCGTGAGCCATGCGCGCCCGCATTGCATACTGCGTTCGAACCAACGCATGAGGCCTAGATACCGATCTGCTTCCCCGAGGAATTCACCCTCTGGTAACAAGCTTACGGAGATGAAATGGCCCGCCTGAAAAGGGTGGCCTTTGCCGCCGCTAACGACGAAAGTGAAGGCGGATGGAGACGACATATTCAGCCGACTCGGCGCGCTGACGAGTTTCTCCTTCGGAGATCTACGGCATTATGGAGTAGTCGCCACAAAACTATTGCAGTTCGATGTCTCCTTCTCCATAAGTCCGGCTTCCTCCGGAACCGCCGTACAGTCCTCGGCATTGACATTTTACGCAAAATACGTAATTTGATGGTGTCAAGGAGATATGGACATGGCCGCGGCTCTTCAAATTCCTGCATCTGATTTTTCACGTCGCTTTGGACAAGTTCGCGAAGCGGTGCATAAGGCCGGGGTTATTGAAGTAACGTCGCATAACCGTGTCGTAGGTGCCTTCATCAGCGCAGACGAGCTTGAACACTTCAACCGCCTGAAGCGACGTGAGGTGCAGGTTCTTCATGTAAGCGAGATCGATGACGAGCTACTCGCTGAGATCGAGAACGCAGAGTATGGCTTGATTTCTAAGTGAAACTGCCAGACCCTACGCCAGGTCTCGTGATCCGGTTTGATTACACTTGGCACAAAGACCCTTTCAAGAAAGAACGACCGTGTGCCATCGTCCTGGCCTCAAGTGAGACAGGGATGGTCACAGTTGTGCCGATTACACATTCGTACCCAGATATTGGGGAGGAAGACCAATCGTTGCAGGTGCCCGAAGATGTCTGCAAAGCAATGGGTTTGGATGAGGACATCAATTACGTTCGACTGAGTGAGGTCAATCGATTTGAGTGGCCTTCAGACCGTATCAAGCCATTGCCGAACGATCCCTCTCGATGTGACTACGGAACCGTTCCTAAAGATTTCTTTTTAGAAATGAGAAAGCGTCTGGCAGAGGCCGTGCGAGCAGGCCGTCTCAACACTTCCAAGGTTTGAGCACTTCAAAATCCATAATTGCTCGAAAATGTCGCCTGAGCGGGCGACATCGTTGACCTGTTTGGTCGGCAAACACACAGCGATGAGCCTGCACGCCGCGCTGGCTTGGATATCGCACACTGGCTGGGCAACGGGCTCGTCAGACCGAAAGTTGGGGAGATCCATATCTGCTTCGGGATCGAACGTTGCCGAGGGCGATCTCCTTGGCTGCGGGTGCAGTAAAGCTGATCGCGGAGCGGCAGCTAGCTGAGCGTTATGACAGCAGGTGACCCAATGTTGCTAGCAGGCAAAATCATCCCAATTTGGAACCGTCATCCCGAGCGCCGTCATCGCTGGCATACGCGGATAAAATTGTTCTCGGACGACGTCCTTCGGAAAGCTGCCTTCAATCCCTGCTTTTTCAAGCACGCGGCGTACGCTGGCGTGGTGTCGATTGGACCGGTTGCAGCACTCAGAGAGCGTGACGTGTTTCTCCCAGAAGTCCTTCGCTGCCTCCATGGTAGCAAGTCGTTGGCGCTGACCCGTGATAGCGTGCGGCCTGGTGATTGTCTCAATGTAGCCAGTCCTGAAGAAGTAGTAGATCGAGTTCGTATTCGCCCTTAAGCCAACAGCCAGATCGGTAGCCGTAAAGTACCGCAGATCCGTTGGTGGTGTGGCCTCAACAAGGAGCGCCGCAACCTCGGCCCGGTCCAACATCAAAGATGTGATACCCGCGCCAGCGGGATCTACGCCAATTGTCTTGATGCGCCCGTCTAGTAGAAGGCGCAGAATGGAAACCAGCGTCGTCAGGAGTGACTTGCCGACGGCTTTGATGGGCATCAGCCCCGTGAGATCATTGGTTGTTGCACTAGCGACTAAGCCAGAGCTGAAGTCCATGAGGGCTTTCCTGGAGAATCTGGCGGAAAATTTCACCGTCGGATCGCGAGCTACTTCAGGCTCAACCAACCCGCCCGAAACCAATAAGCTGAAAGCTGGTTCTGTTACACCTAGCGTCTTGGCTGCTTCACCACTTCGAATGAGGTCTCTCATTGTGATCACCAAGCGATCCACGTCCCCCGCGGGTACTGCTGTTACGTCAGTGCCTGGCATCGTGATATCCGCCCCGATAGTTTTGAAATACTTCCGCATGATGGGTTCGGACAAGCCATACTTTTTCTGGAGCGAGTTGAAGCTCACGAAAGCTGCGCTCCCGCGCTTGCCAAACAGCATCGTCCCATCGGTTAGCGAAAGACTATTGAATGCATGTGATCTCGCAGCCTCCTTGACAGGCTCATAAGCACTGTCGACCTTCTTGTTCGCCAAGATCTCGTGAAATTTGCCGAATAGCTGGTTTCCTCCAACCGTTGCGCGCTTGTTGACACACTGCGCCGCGAGCCCATCCAGGAAGCCATGGAGCCCTGGGAGGCCACTCTTTAAGATGTCAAACCCCCTGGTGCACGCCTCCCACCGCTGCCGTTCTGTCTTGTCATGGATCGACACCTTCCTACCGTGAAGGGAGACTAGGCCCGCGAGTTCGCAGATGTCTCCCGCGACAAAGAGCGGGAGGTCGTTAAGGAAACCGGTTTCGCCCTTGTCTCCCCGCAACCGGGCTAGCACATATTCTTCAAACGCGGTGAACTCCTGCGGAACCGTACTTTTAGCCGCGATGGAGACATCACGCCGCAAGTATTCAAGAGACCAGCATAAATCATGAACATAGTTTGGTTGTCCGTGCGTTCCTGCGGAGACCAGCGCCTGTCCATGAACAGGGCACGTCCGGATGAACCTGGAGGCCCAAATCTTCCTCATGTATTTCCGCGTGCCTGGTCGAAGGTCTCGTCGCTCCTCGTCGGCGGCGAAGCAGGACGGGCAAAACTTGAGCACACCGCGCATGTAGAACATGAACGGAGTTTCCTCACCCGCCACCCAGACTGTTTTTTCACCGCACTGCTTCACGGCGGCAGTATCAAGTCGCTGATGGTCGATCCCGGAGAGCTCCGCGATCCGGGTGATCGCATCGTCAGAACCAGAGATGACCCGCCGCCAGGAAAAATCAAAGTCGACACAAAACTCCCTTGCACTGCGTGCATTGGCGTGAGCGAGCCGGGAAGTGAAGCTCGTCAGGCTTTCGTCCTCCATCAATGGGACCCTGAAAAGTGCCATGTCAGCCTCCCTTCTTGCCGCTTTTCGTGACCGTGACAGGGCCGAGTGTACCGTCGCGATTCACGGGTCGGATGATCCCACGCCATGCGGGTTCTGCGAAAACGTTGTCATCATCCCGCTTGCACTTGGCGAGACGAGCATAGGCTTCGATCCAGTTTGTTGTTGAGACCTCGTCGTAGCCTGTCTCGAGGGCGTCCTCGATAGCCCAGACGATTAAGCGCATGATCATACCGAACCGATTGCGCGCGCCGTGCATGAGCCGCTCGATGAACTCGTTAGGTTGGTCGGCGGATAGCCGCAACCCAGCGCGCTGCACCACCAGTTCGCGCACAATCCATTCGAAATACTCCAGATCTTCTTCAAATACTGGGTTCTCTAAGTCGAATGGATCTGTGCGCTGCTCCATCTGCTCAGCGGGATCCCGTCGGATCATGGTGTCAATTTCGGGCAGACCCACGAACACAAGGTGGACGGGCCAGGAGCTGTCTTGAAGCATATTCTTCAGTGTGTCCGTCACGTATGCGGCACCCTTGATCTTCGGGGCCTGCAACACGTGCTGGAACTCGTCGATGACGATGAGCTTGGTGTCGTAGTTTTTCAGGCTACGCTGCACCCGGTGATAGACCGAAGCTGCGCGGCCGATCACGTTGCTCTCATACCCCAGACGTTCTAGGATCTCGGCTGCTAAGTCAGTCATCGAACGTGAGGCGGGAGCCGTCACGTAGAGCATTGGACGCATGACGTTGCCGTAGCCGTCGTCATAATCCTGCAGTGTTGTGAGAGATTTTAGTAACTTTCGGACAAGAGTGCTCTTTCCAGAACCGGATTCCCCTAGCACCGTGAGTGCATGGCCTGGTTGCAGCCCGTCTTGGATCCCACGCTCAATACGCTTGAGTTTCACGATCAGTGCGTCGTCGTTCCTTGTTTTGAAATAGGCGCTTTTTACACGGGTCATGATGTCGTGGATCCGCTGGTTTTCAGCATCCAGCGTGCCACGTCGCAGACGAGGTTCTTCAGTTCCGCTGTTATCAGAGTTAGCCATGCCTGCGTTTCTCACTTCTCGTCTGTCTTCCAGTCGGGATTAAACAAGCGCTTTCGCTGGCTTTGCCCGGATTTGCTGACGCGTCCCTTATCGGTCGCGTTGCTGCTATTGTTCCTCAGCCGCGGCTCTCGAACTGGTGTGGCGGGCTGCTCCAGAAAGCCAGCGTCGCCGCGCGCTTTCGCGAAGCGTTCAGGATCGAGTGGGTTGGAAAACGCTGGGCTGAGGATGTCGCGCTTCCTTTGCGGGTCATTGGCCACCTGGATCTCGCGTTCGTCCTCCTCGAGCTCCGCCGGAACGTAGTCGCCCCAATCTTGATCCGCTTTGGGTTGGAAGATGTCGTTCTTGAATTCGGTGCGGTGCCATTTGAGAAGATCGGCCTCGGTCACGAGGTGCGAGGAGACATCGTTCCTCTCTTCCGCGACAGCGATCTCGTGTTTGGTCTCTCGGACGGCTTGCCTGCGAACTGCGAGATCGGCCTGCTGATTGACGCTGAAACGCTGATCCATCCACCGCTTCACGCTTCGCCAGTGCGTGACCGACAGGCCTTCGAAGCCTGGGATAGGGGTCTTCACGGTGATGTAGCCTTGTCCGTCGATCGTCTGCACACCGATTGAGCTTAGATCCCAGGGATTCACGCGGATGCTGACTGTGCCTTCCTTGTATTGGTTGCGGATCTTCTGGAGCCTTTTGTCGAAATACGGGATGCCGAGGAACTTCAATCCGTTGCGCCCGATGCTCTGCCCACGGACGATAATGTCGAAGATCCGCTCATGCTTCTCGAGAAGCGGACGAACCTCGTACTTTCGTGTTCCGATAGACCAGGCATCCAAAGGTGTCTGATTGTTTAGACCCTCATGCGGTGTGCGATGGTAGCAATCCACGATTAGACGAACGAGCAGGCGGGCGAATTCCTTGAAGTCGAGGGCTGCGTTGGCTTCTGCATCGTAGTCGCCGCGAGTGATCGGATTGCCGAACGTTCTGCCGCTGAAGAGATGCATGTACCGTTGGTTCTGGGTTCGAAAGTAGCGCTCAATCGTGCCACGATTGCGAGCGTTCCTAACGGGTGGAATCAGATGCGTTCCACAGAGCTCGACAACTGCATATTGGAAGTCTCGCTGGTCGAAGGCGGCGCCGGAGTCTGTTGCCACTGTCTCGGGAAGACCCTGCATCGGCCAAGGGGATTTGCTACCCGCAAAGAGCGCGACACCGTCCTTGGGAGAGACTGCCATGGCAAGCGTTTCCAACCCAGACCGTCCACCCGGGTTCGTGTCTAGTAGTCTGAGCGCTAGGATGCTTTTCGTACCGACATCGATGGCAATCGAAGCCCAGAAACGCATCGCCCGAATTTTCTTCTTCGTCTGCTCGTTGATGAGACCGTCGAGACGTGTGCCTGTCAGCAGCTTCATCACATCGAGCTTGGTCTCATCGATCTCGATGCGTTCGAGAGGCTTGTACCTACGGGGACCGGCGCCTGCCATCTGGAACTCGTCCTTGGCAGCGTCATTCCCCCTGTGGGCGAGGGCAAGATGGAGATCCTGAAGGCGCTTTTCCGCCCACCGCTGGAAGGTCCGGCGCGAAGGAATTTCTTCCTTGTTCTCGATAAGACAGATCAGGGGATCGTCTAGGAAGTCCTCATAGCGGTCCGATGCCTCAGGACGTTTAGCGTCAGGGATCTTCAGGATGTATTCGTACGCAATCTCCCGAACGTCATCCGCGAATTTAGACCGATGCTTTGATTTCCCGGAGTGCTTTCGTACGAGTGCGTAGGGGTTGCGGCCCGCGTTCAGGAAGTCCTGCACGTGCCGAAGAAACTGCCGAGGTGTGACCCGCACCAGCGGATCCCACTCGTCTCGTTGAGTGCCGCCCCGTTTCCTTTGTCGCATGTTGTCCCAAAACTTGAAGAACTCCTCCGCGCTCTCGGCAGTCTTCTTCCAAGTCCCGGCGTGGTAACCCTCGAGAAATTTGGTGACCATGAGGTAGCGGGTAAGAGCGTACGACGGAAGGTCTCTGTGGTCCGCGGCCTCGGCCCGCGCGAAAGCGTTCTCTTCCGCGAACCACTTCGGATCCACCTTCAGTTCACGCTTGCTGATCAACCTTGAGATTTCCAGATGACGGGCCTGGAAGACTTCTCCGCTCTCTCCAATTGGCGAGAAGATGTAACCGAGGCCGTCCGGCCTCGGCTTCACGCGATATTTGTTTCCATAGAGGCGGATGCGGTCATCCTCGTCAAAGGCGAAGGTCGTGTAGTGAATGTCTTCGTCCAGCTCGCTCATGCGTCATACCCCTTGACCTTGACCCATGAGAGATGAGTCAAAGTGCTGTTGTCATCCGGGGGCATGTGTTCGATGCGTCCTTCTCCAATGAGGTTCCACATCGCATTCCAACCCGCGCCTTCGTCACCGAATGCCTCAAGAAGCTGAAATACCCGAACGGGTTTTCCCAACTCTCGGAGGACTTCGAGGAGCCGATCGCAGTTGCGGCGATTCCTGAACATTCGCGATCGGAGAATTTCACGCGCTCGGTAAACATCCGCTTCTGTGATGTCGGTGTCAGTCAGCATTTCGCAGCGATCACCATGAAAACGCAGAGTTTGGTTACGAATGTTTTCCAGTGTGGCTGCCAGCTTCCCCGACTTGTCACGGCCCTCCGGTCGGCAGGCAAACAAGACGACTTCGTTGTTCGCGAAGGTCACCACGAGATCGAAATAGTGCTCTTGAAGACCCAGTTCGTTTTCGTAAGAGACCCGGTACTGCGCGCGCAGGTCGATGACATCCGGCCGAGCCCAAAAGTACTGGGCACAGCCGAACTCAAACAGGCTCTCGAAACGCAGGTGGGTGTTGCGGCCGGGATAGGCTGCAACCAAGCGGCACGAGGATGTCGACTTCATTGAAAACGTTCGGTCGGAGTCGGCGGGCAGGGAACACCACGTAACTTCAAAACCAGCCTCTTCTTCAGGCGAGAGGCTATATTCGACCACTCCTTTCCGTGGTCGTGATAGGGCCGCCGATGTAGTCGTCGTCGATCTCTGCAAACGTTGTCAGGACATCCGACCCCTTGAAGGGGTCGAAGCCATGTCGCAGCGAGTGGTAGGTCTCAATAGCAATGCGTGCGCTCATCTCTATGTCCCCTTAGTGTTTCAGCGAGCTGACGAAACCGAAGGAGCCGTGGGAGGTGACCCAAATGGAGCCCTCCGGCACACCGGTATCGAGGTTTTCCTCGTCGTCGCACATGAGGGCAAAAGCAGGCATAGCCACAATTACCGATGGATCTGCCTCATCGAGAAGTTCTGCATCGAGAAGGCACTCCTCGCCATGCATTTCCTCTTCTTCGGCAATTTCCATCGACACTGGGCCGAAGGATTGCTCGCGGCACAGGTCAAGGAACTCATCGAACGACAGATAGTCAACCAGCGGCTCGCCATGGATATGACGCTCCTTATTCTCCTGATCGATTCCCTCAAGGTAGGAGAGGTAGTTGTTGGATACATCGGCGAACGGACGGCGGGGCAGGCTATGGTAGTTGGTCATTGCAGACGCCTTTCTCTAGCAGTTTGGAACCCGTTCGCTGAATGCGAGCGGTAAAAGAGAGTTTGAGAGGGAAAGGGATCGGTAGTTGATGCGCGCACGTTTGCTCTGTCCGAATGGAACGAATTCCGAACGGCTCAAACGGGCGGCAACGTCTTCATGACGTCTGCAGGTATTGTGCTGGTTGGTGATTTTGGAAGTCATTTGCGTATCCCCTGGTTCGCTTCAACGTGGCGAGGGGGACGGCCGTGCCTGGATCAGGCATCGGCCAAACTCATGGCGATGCCTAGATCGAGGAGAGGCGGCCGTCCCGCCTGTTTATCGCTATGATCGCTATGGTCATGACTTCGGTTCCTATGTGACCTGCTCTCATTTGTGAAACAGGCCGGACAGTTTTCCTATGTTAGCACCGCACTATTGTCGATCGAGAAATGCGATGATTTGCGCGCCGCGTTACGCTTTTCCGCGGCATCCTAAATTGTTGATTTCAAAGCATTCGATGTCTGTCCCATCGTGGTACATCCCGGCTTCTCTTCTGATGATTGTCGCTTGCACGACTGGCTATGAACCTCTTCCAAGGAGGAACGAGCATGGAAAAGCGCGACATCATCGACTGGGCACTAACGCATGGTTTCAAGCCAGCAGGCCTGAATACCTATGAAGCTCCATATGAGAACATGAGCGTTCGCATCGTGTTCGGCCATAAGTTCTTCACCAGCTTTCTCATGAGGGGCGATCAAGCCGAGGTATTGGTAAGGACGCGTCCAGAACTGATAGAACTCGGTCTAAACGGCATGATCCACGGCGCTGGCCTGGAGAGCAGGTTCGTAAGCCGCATGCACCATGGCGGATCGGTGCCCTGCTGGTTTCCGCTCCGCCATGCTGCCGATGTTCTTCAGGAGCTATCTCCCGAAGCCAACTTCAGCGACCGTGGACTTCAGTGGCCCGACATCAACGAGTGGGCAATGGCCAACGGCTTCCACCACGTCAACAAGTGTCATTTGCAGTGCCAGGTCGGAGAGGCTGTCGTGTCACTCAGACTGTTTCCATGGACTTTGGCAGCGCATATCTCAGATGAGTACGGAGACAGATATCTGGGTGCCTCAGAATACGGAAATCTTTTCATTGACGAGGATGGCGTACTGAGGGGTGTCGGCCTGCGCGACGGCTTCATCGAAAAGGTCATAGCTGGCGAGAGCCCGCCCCCTTGGTTCACTGACGAACTCGTCAATTCGCTGCAGACGCTCGCGGATACGCACTCCCGAATTCTCTGCTCACATTGATCTCGTCGATCGCAATTCGAGGCAGGGACATTTCCGGTAATTCGGACCCATCCATCTCGTACGGTGGAAGAAATATGTAGTGATCAGGCTGCACGTACCAGCGCTCTTCCAGAGGGTGATATACGCCGGGCAAGGAGAACCACTCGTCAATCTTCACATAGTCCCGTGGGTTGGCAGTTATGATCGGAGCCCGGTGTACAATGGCGAGAGATGCCAGCATCAAATCATGGCCAAGCCTCGAGTTCGTGCTGTTTCGATCGGCTGTCCACATATGCCTCAGACTAGGGACGGCAGTCATCTGCCCATAGAATTCAGCTACCTCGGGCCCCATCGGGAGCGCGGCGAAATCCTTGGCCATGATCTGAAATATCCAGCGCCTAATGGCCGCCGCCTTTTCAGGATTTCTCGTCTGGAGCAAGTACGCTCCTCGCATCAGTTCGGTAATAACTGGGAAGCCTATAGCCAGCCGCTCCAGACCGACCTCCAAGAGCCATGACTGCAAGCCTGGAGGCGGGCGACGGCTACCCATGAGACTGACGATATCGGTGTCGAGTAGTAGGATCTGCTCTTCCATAACGCACTCCTCATCCTCATCATACTGCTAGCAGGCTGCCGAGCGGATTTCGCGCACGGATGATAGCTCGCCGGACGCGTTTCATGGTTGCGCGTCTGCGTGGCCAATTTGGCACCTGCATTTAAATATGCTTGTTGCCTGCGCGACTTTGCGCCGGAAATGCCTGATGATGTTTATGACCAAATGGCAGCTTTTATGCTTGGCGGACTCGCTGAGTTCCAACCCGTCCAGCTCATGTGAAGCGGATTGTGAAAGCGTCTATGGTGCAACAGCTTTCACGGCGAGGACGATAACCGGCATACGGCGTGTCCGGCAAGTGGATGCATGCAGAATCTATAACTGTAATAGTTATAGGTTTGACTCCATTCGGGTTTATTTTCAGTTCAATTAGTCAACGGGAGGGGTAAAGGTGCCAAATTTGCGATCGGGCACAAGATGACACTTCTCACTTTGTTCGTGGTCCAGCGATGTCAGGGTTTGGCGGGTTAAGTGGTGACCTCGTCGCATGCGAGCCGCCTAACCAGTGCATCATATCCGTCACGATTATTCCCAGCTTGGGCGGATAGGCGACGCAACTCGCCCTCTAGCGTCTGCAATTGAGTGATCTTCGTCCGGATAACGGAGAGCTGCTCTTCGATGATCCGATCTGCTTCCGTTGCCGACATGGCTCCAGGGGCAGCAAGCAAAAGGATGTCTCGGATCGCGTCGATTGACAGTCCCAGATCTCTTGACCTCGTAATAAACGAAAGACGGGCCCGGTCTTCTTGACGGTAGCGGCGCTGATTGCCGTCCGTGCGCTGAGGTGGCGATAGCAACCCCACGCGCTCGTAATGTCTAATTGTTGAAATGTTGGCACCAGTGGCCTTCGCAAGATCACCAATTGTGAGCACTGAATCCTCCGAACTTCGATGGTAACCATATCACAGTTGCGGTGTCGGCGAACTGCCCAAGAGACAGGGCGAGAGGATTCATGGCTACCTGTTGATTGCTCGGTACCTAGCTCCCCTAGGATGGTTTCGCTCCTCCCTCCAATCGAAGGCGGTACGATACCGTTGACGCCAATTGTTTTGTTCTCTATATGTTCGATCATGAGCACGATCTTCAACCACACCATACGAATAAGCTGACGGATTGCGGGACCGATCCCGCTCCCATCCCCCGTTCTGTTTCTGGTTGGAGATATGGTCATGACGACCTCGTCTGCTCGTGCCAAAGGTGCGCATAGCAATTTCCGCGATGACTACCGTCCCATTTTCCCGCATGTCACCTTGAAATGCCTAGGACAGCCTCTCTTTCGTAGTCAGCAAGCGCGTGACTATGCGTGCACGCTGGACCTTGACCGTGAAGTCATCTCCTGGAAGTGCCTGGCGACTGCCATCGTCAACGACGATAGCGAGGCCGTCCGGCCTCGCTCATGGCATGTGGACTTCGCAGTCCAAACTGAGGTTGAAACATTTCTCGTGACTGTGGAGGCTAAACCGAAAGCCACGCCAACCTGGGTGGTCAAAGTTGCCGAGCGCATGGGCTACCGTCTCCAGAACCTAACGCTGCGCGACGTGGATCCGGTGCTGTTGCAGAATTGCAAAGATCTTATGCGTTACGCGGGCGCGGAAGTGCCTCTGGGTGATCGGGTCCGCATCCTCGCTGCTCTTGATGAATACGGTACTCTGTCACTGGCCGAAGGTCTTTCAGTCATCCGTGAGAGCAGGCCCATGCACTCGATCGCGGCGCTGATCCTGTCGGGCACCCTTGATGTCGATCTGTCTGTAGACCTTCTCGGGCCGGACAGTGTCCTCCGCCGCGCTGCGAAGTGAGGAGGGCGACATGTCTAGAACTGCAGTCCAGCGTCCTGCAACGCTGGAAACCGCTACATATTCCCACGCAATCAAAGTCGCGCTGAGAAAATGCGGCTTCTTTCTAAAAGGACCGGACCGAGACCGTACTGTGGCTTTGGTGTTCCCTCCGGACACCGACTTCGAGAGCTACGAGGTCGCGCTTGGTAAGCTACTTGCTCAGCTTGATCTCGCGAAGAAATACTCGATCACACGAGTTTTCCTGGATAGGCAGAACCGTACTCAGTCAGCGGAGGCCTTGATTGCAGTATCCCGAGGGGAATGCATCATCATTCTTGTCGAACATGGTGCCGTCTTGCCTCAGGGCATTCTGCTTGCAGTCGATCGCGTGGTCGACGTTGGCCCCGTTAAGCCGAGCCACCTCCTGGCTGCAGCAAAGGACACATGGGGCATGGACATGACGTTTGTCGATGCTCAGGTGCTTTGCGCCTATCCGACCAGACGGCTGTTCATGGCAATGAGGCGTGGCCGACCATTGGAAGTCGTGCGTCAGAAGCTTGGCGAGATCGAAGATGCTCCCAGCAAGAAATCAAAGCCGCGGATCGAAGATCTGGAAGGATACGCGGTGGCCAAGGCATGGGCACTCGATCTTGTGCAGGACCTTGCGGCATGGAGAAAGGGCACCATCCCGTGGCGCGACGTTGATGCCGGGGTTCTTCTGTCCGGTCCTCCGGGAACCGGGAAGACACTGTTTGCAAGCGCGCTTGCTGAATCATGCGGGGCCGCTTTCATTGCAGCGTCCAGTGCACAGTGGCAGGCGAGGGGGCATCTGGGCGATATGCTCGGTGCTATGCGAGCGACTTTCAGGCAAGCTGGCGAGCAGGCCCCGACGGTGCTGCTCATCGACGAAATCGACTCGATTGGCAATCGTAAGACTTTTAAGGGGCCGAATGCCGATTACTCGGTGCAGGTCGTTAACGCTCTACTCGAGTTGCTCGACGGTTCCGATCGGCGCGAAGGCGTAGTCGTCGTGGCTGCGAGCAATTATCCCGAAAATGTCGATCCTGCACTTCGAAGGCCAGGCCGCCTTGACCGCCATTTCGCAATCGATCTGCCGGACAGGGCGGCGCGTGAACAGATTCTGTCTCATCATCTCGGAGACGCAGTTCCCAGGGATCAACTCAAGGACATTGTCATTGCCATCGGCGGCTACTCCGGTGCCCACATTGAACAGCTTGTGCGCGACGCGAGGCGAAAAGCTCGGCGATCGGGGAGGGAAGTGGATCTTGCTGATCTGATGAATTTGGTCCCCTCGGTCACGCCGCTTCAGGGGACGGACAGATACTCCACTTGTTTGCACGAGGCGGGCCACGCGGTGGTCGGCCTTGTCCTGGAAATCGGTATTGTTGAAAACATTGTGGTGGCGAAAGAATACGGGCACCGAGATGACTCATGCGGACAGGTGCAGTGGTATCGACCGACGGTGGCAAACCGGACGCGAGAGTCCTACCTGGACGAGATCGCGATGTTAATGGGCGGGATGGCCGCAGAGCGAGTCTACCTCGGCACCGAGTATGATGGAGCGGGAGGGCAGTTGGGCTCGGATTTGCAGAGGTCGGTCGATTTGGCGACGCTGATGTTCGCCAACCTCGGGCTGGAAGCTCTGCAGTTCCACGATGTCACGACTTGCGCTGAACTCGACCAACTTCGTCGCTCGGACCCCATCCTGCGGCGGCGTGTGGAGCGCCTGCTTGAAGAGCAGTTGTTGCGGGCTGAGCAGATCATCCAGGAACACGACGGAGTCATGCAAGCGATCGTCGCTGTTTTAATGGAGCGAGAAGTCATGTTGGGACGTGAGGTGGCACAGCTCTTCAGAGACAATCGTGGAAAATCATCGGCGGGATAAACTATGGACGTGTTACGTCCTGAAGCAGCCGAAGGCTATGTCTAGCAGTCGTTTTCAAGGGCCGTAACACGCCGGGGACCAGTTTGGGCTCTTCGACTAGAACCTAGACTCGGTCAGATCTCCTCGAAGATCGGGGCAGATATGTCCTCTGCTTCGCCCTCTTCCATTTGCAGCGGAGGCGCCTCCATTGTAATGCGCCCATCCTCGTTCGGCCAAAGTGCAGCTTCCCAGTCCCACTGCAATCCGCTGATAGCCGAATACAACGACATTCCGACTGCCTGCGCTAACCGCGGAGGCACCGCATTGCCGATCTGACGTGCCATAGCCTGTTTGCCGCCTTCGAAACGCCAATCGTCATCGAAGTTCTGAAGGCGCGCTCTCATGCGCAGCGTCAGAGATGGCATGAACCCGGGCTTCGATGCTTCCTCGGCAGTTGGTGCTTGGTCCGGAGCTCCTGTTGTGTCGTAACCCATTGCTTTTTGGACAGCCTTTTCGTTCCGGCGTCGCTTGCCGCTCCCCGTGACGACTGTCGATGCCTGAGCTCCGTATGCTACGAGGTCGCCGCTTCGATCGAAAACTGGTTGCTCGGCCCGCTGACGTGCCCATGCGTGAGCTCCATCCCAACCATTCGCTGCCATCAAATCGACGAGGGCATCACCGATGTTCAGGCGGCGAGCCGGAAACGCAGGAGGCATCCGGAACGCGTCAGCGATATCACGACGCAAACCGACGACGAGCACGCGGCGCCGCACCTGTGCGATCCCGAGGTCACCCGCCTGAATACGGTGGATTTCAGTCTGGTATCCGGCCTTCCGAAATGCTTTCAGCACATCGGCGATATGGTCGCTGTGCTTTCCGTGAAGAAGTCCCTCAACATTTTCGAACAGGAATGCCTTCGGTTTGATTTCCTTCACGATCCTGACAGCGTTCGGGAAAAGGTCGCGGGGGTCATCTTTTCCCAGTCCATATCCTTCGGACGAATACGGCTGGCACGGAAGGCCTCCTGCAACCAAGTCGATCCCAAGGGCCTGGTATGGCCTGAAGTCGAGAGTTTTGATGTCGCCCTCGATCACTGTCCAGTCGGGCCTGTTCGTCCGCAAGGTAGCTGCGGCATCGCGATCGAATTCGAACACCCCGACGTGTTCGAAGCCTGCCCGCTCCAAGCCAACAGACATGCCTCCGGCTCCGGCACACAGTTCCACAACCGATAGGTTATCGGGTGCTGTGGCTACTCTCTCTGGACGCTTCCATCCGAGGTCAGGAACGTTCGCCGCGCGTCCAGTGAAGGAGAGAAGTGTTGCCAGCCAGGGATGATGATCGCCTTCCTTCCACTCATCAACGTCGGTAGCGAATGGAAGCGAACCCTCGTGGAGATGGACCAACGCGAAATAGGCGTTAGCAATATCTCGCTCGCGGGAACGCGGCTTCAAAATGCCGGGTGAGCGATGATCGGCACCGAAAAGAGCTTCGAACTCAGCTCGAAGTGCCCCCGCTGCCGCCCTGATATTGTCGGAGCAAAGATCGACCGCCGACTTGATCGGAAGGATATCGCGGACAAACTCGTAAAGTCGCTTCTGGAAGTCTGTCGCTGCGATCACACCCTGTCGACGGGCAGCCGCAGCGGTTATCCTGCCGTTCCGTCGGGCCATCACTTGGTCAGGGGTAAGCCTTGCTTCCTTCAGCCGCTTGCGGATTGCTGTGATGTCCTTGGTCGAGATACGAGCGCCAATCTCCATCCGCTCCAAGATCTCGGAACGGGTTTCGTCCTCCGCAGAAACGAGCGCCTTCACGACCGGGAAGGAGGCACGCCCCTTTCTCAGCGTGTCCTCGAAGCCTTTAAGCGAGCTGGCAAAGTTCGCATACGCGGAGAGCTCGGCGGATGGCATATTGCAGGTGACCCGCAAGAACTCACGTGCTTCGCGCTCAGAAACGATCTCGGTAAGTTTTTCGACCTCGGCAGCCATCTTAAGGATTCGTTCAAGCATTTGGGACTGCAACTCGATGATCCGGCCCTTTGCCGTCGCCAGTGCTTCTGCCTCAGCATTCATGCGTACACCTACTGTCTCAAAATCGATCAAGGACCGATACCGGTCCCTGCGTTAAGTCAGAGGAAAAGGATTCGTTCAAATCCGATCGATCAATGAATTCATGGTGATGGATGCTGTTCTTTAACTAGAACGAAACGAAATCGACTCGATATCCGGCCCAGCGCAACAGGATTAGGTACCATGAGCTTTTCGTCGCAGCATTGTCATCATCGTGATTGATAAGCTGCCGATAGCTCACCAGATTGAGAGGGTGATGTCGAACGCTAGGGCAACAGTCTTCGTAGCTGACGGAGAGGAGGCCTGCCGCACTGTCCTCAGCAAAGTCCAACCGCATTTTGCCGTTATCGATCCTGCGTGCACGGGAGGCGCGGGCCCGAAAGGCTTGGCATGGACACTCTTCAGTCACTCAGAATCCCGCACCGTTTTATACTCATCAACCGTACAAACTTCGTCGGCTATCGGTCCCCAATGGCTCATCACCAAAGATCGGCCCGTGACTGACATTCTAGAGGCAGTGTTGGCCCAAGTTAACGATCCGAGCTGGCTCGCGAAAAAATGGGAAGAGGGGTCAGGGTGCTAACAGGTGAGGAATTGGTCCAAGATGGGGTTGCTGAGACGCTCGTCTCATCGCGCCAACATACAGGAGGGTTGGCGGGCGAGCTCGGGTATCGCTTCCAGACGCTGGTTGTGGTGCGAGTAATTCTTGAAGCTGCCGCCAACAACTACGGCGACAACCCGTTATTCGTGCAGGAAGCAAGAGACTCCTACACGGACGATCTTCACGTGGTCTTGGAAAAGCATTACCGCGATCATTTCCAGATAAAAGCCGTAAAGGACCTATCGTGGGAGGCCGAGCTGGTTCTGCAGTTCAAGCGGGAGGCGTTAGAGTATCCGAATGCAACCCTCTATCTCATCGTCGACGACGAACGAACAATGAGGTCAATGACGACAAACAGGCACAAATACGGGCTTGGTGCTGTCAAGATCGGCTTCCTCAGTCGCCAATGGGTCGTTCACGCACACTTGAACGTAGAGATCTGCAGTTATCTTGAGCGGCTCAGCTTGATGCCGAGCTATCCAACTCGCAATGCAGCAATGTGGAACCACATCTATTCGACCTGGGTGAACGACTTCGGCGGAGGAAGCGCCCATATCAAAAAGTTGTTTGCCCGTATCAGCAGGGTGGCGGGCTACACAATTTCATCTTTAAGGCCGAAAACTCCTGACATGGAACTCATATTGACTGAGTTGAGAGTTGCGATACCCGACTTGGAGTTCGCGGCCGACGGACATACGATTGTTGCTACGACACGACTAGGTCGGACTTTGGTACCACTGCCAGTGGAATGGGCGAAGATCGATGCGGACTTCTGGTCCAACTATCCGAGCGACCCATGGGCGTTTATGGGTAAATTTGGAGGCTTCAAAAGTGATATCGATGACGAACTCGACGATGATTGGTGAAGTGCTGCGGGATCCGACGTCGAGCCGTATTGATCTTAACAAAGCCATGAGGAAAGCAATCGTCGGTGTCCATCAGAGAACCTTGCAGTGCATATCCGGGCATAGCCAGATTTATCTGGTCGGAAATGGATATGAGTTTGACGAATTCGCTGCTCGGCTTGCTGAAAAATTAGGGGATGTCGTCTCTGGTGTTGCCTGTATTTGGCAAAAACCGATGCCGTATCCGTTCCCGAATGGTTGGCGATCGTTTCTTATCCAGCAAGAGACCGTAGAGCCAGCGACTGACAAATCGACATTGTTGCTCGTCTGCCAGTCGATTGTTGCCGATGAATTTGAAGTCATTACGGCCGCTGCGCGAGTTTGGGAAAGCGCTAGGTTCGAGCGGGTCGTCATTGCGGCAGCAATGATCGAACGGAAAGTCGGGCAGAACCTGCTAGCCCACTTCAGCGCGCTCTCAGTCGGGGTTGATTTTGCCACGCCCGAATTCTGGGACGCAGATCTGTCCGCTGTTCGGGATACAGTTCTGTCAAATTTGGATGATCGCCCGATGAAGTTGATCCCACCCTTGTCCAAATGGATGATGGAACGTGAGTTCGGTCCCCGTCCTAAGAATGATCCTGCATCGCGGATCATCGGGCACGTTCCACGCCGGGGCGGATAAAATCGTAGCTTCTTTAAATGTAGTCAGTGGCGAAAGCCCTTCGATAAAAGCCGGGTGAGCGCTTGGCAGAGCAAGCATAGACGGCCCAGCGCGGCGCTTTCGCTGAGACCAGCTTGTTTTGACCTGAGACCCGACTTCCCTCCAATTTTCGGGAGAGTCTTGGGTTTTCTTGAAACATTTGGAACAGTCACCCGCTGAGTAGAGCGTTTCCAACGTTGTCGGTCGAAGGTTTGCAACTATTCTCTATGCCGAGCGTCACAAGCTGGGTCGTCAGTTTTCCCGTCGGACCAAACACCCGATGGCTAACCATTTCAAGCGCAGCGAACTAGAGCTGCACCCACATACGGGTCTCAGCAGCCTGTGCCGCCGCGTGAACTGTGCGCTCTATTTCCAGGCCACGTTCGAAGTCGATGACATAGGCGTCGTGTTCGCCGGAGATCGCCTTTAGCAACTCATGGCATTCGATCACCTTGAGTTCGTTGAATCCCAAGCCGTGACCCGGGGCAGGGATAAACTGGCGATAGGGCGGATGGGGCGGTGCCGCGAGTATCGTACGGTAGCCCTGAAGGTCAGCCGGGTCTTCGGTCGAGTAGAGCTGCAGCTCATTCATCCGCTCCTGATCGTAGAGGATGGATCCTGTGGATCCAAAAATCTGCAGCGCAATTCGACCTTTCCTGCCCCACGCTGAACGATTGACCATCAGGACTCCCGAAGCACCCATCTCAGTCCTGAACAGAGCCTGGGCGATGTCGTGGTTTTCGACCGTGCGATGGCCACCATCATGGGTCGGCCTTTCCTCGTAGGGTTTGGCTATGTCGGCAACCAGGGAGGTAATGCGGCCGTGCAGAACCGACAATATCGATAGCGGGTGAACAGCAAAGTCGTCGAGTACGCCGTATCCCGACCTCTTTTCGCTCTTCCAGTAAAAGGGCTCGGCCGGATCGGCCATGTAATCTTCATCCATCTCGAGCCGAATGTGATTCACAACGCCGATCCTGCCTTCGGCAATCAATGTGCGCGCATGCCGGATCATGGGGTTCTGGATATAGTTGTATCCGAGGATCGCCGTCTTGCCTGCGTGTCTAGCAGCATCTCGCATGCGGATGGCATCTTCGAGAGAGGTTGCCATTGGCTTTTCACACCAGACGTGTTTGCCGCCTTCCAATGCTGCCACTGCCATATCTGCGTGAAACTGGTTTGGGGCCGCGATGGAGACCACGTCGACTGCAGGATCGGAAATCAGGTCGTGCCAATCTCCGGTCCCTCGGCCGAAACCAAATGCTTCAGCCTGCTGTCGCGCAAGTTCCGGGCTTGCATCGGCAAGTGCGACGAGCCGCGGACGGCCGACCTCCGGAAAGACCGTCGCCACAGAAGTCCATGCAAGGGCATGGCATTTGCCCATATAGCCGGAGCCAATCAACCCAACACCCAGTCCCATCACGCCCTCCCAGCGGTTAGAGGCTCATTCGAACGCTATCAGAAGGTCGGCGCTGCGACACCCGCCAGGCGATGGGCGGCAATCACGGTATTGGCCATAAGCATGGCAATCGTCATTGGTCCGACACCGCCGGGAACCGGGGAGATGGCTTTGGCGATCGGCTTGCACTCGGCAAAGGCGACGTCGCCCACCAGCTTGGACTTGCCTTCGCCCTTTTCCGGAGCCGCAACGCGGTTGATGCCGACATCGATGACGGTCGCGCCCGGCTTCAGCCAGTTGACCTTCACCATTTCGGCACGGCCAACGGCAGCGACCAGAATGTCGGCCTGACGGGCGAGTTCCGGCAGAGCACGGCTCTTCGAATGGCCGATCGTGACGGTGGCGTTGGCATTCAGCAGGAGCTGTGCCATCGGCTTGCCGAAAAGGTTGGAGCGACCGATGACGAGGGCGTTGAGGCCCGACAGATCCTCGCCATGGATCTGACGCACGAGGATCATGGCGCCGGCGGGCGTGCAGGAGATGAGCCCGGTCTTCAGGTCACCGGTTGCAAGTTTGCCGGCATTGAGGATGTGGAGACCGTCGACGTCCTTTTCCGGCAGGATCGACTGGATGACCGGCTCGCTGTCGAGATGTTTCGGAAGCGGGAGCTGGACCAGTATCCCGTCGATATCGGGATCGGCGTTCAGCGCGGCGACCAGCGCCATCAGGTCTTCCTGCGAGGTCTCTTCCGGCAGCGTATGCTGGATGGAGTTGAAGCCGCACTGCTTGGCCATGCGGCTTTTCGCGCCGACATAGGCATGGCTTGCCGGGTCGTCACCGACGATGACGACGGCAAGGCCGGGTTTGCGATGGCCGGAACTTTCGAGCGTCGTTGCCGCTGAGGTTACCGCTTCGATGACCGAAGCGGCGGCTGCCTTTCCGTCGATGACAACAGTCATGAATTACCCCATGCGCTCTGAGGCATAGGAGCCCGGGCTTGCCGGGAAGACGACGGTTCGGTTGCCGTTGATGAAGGTGCGGTGATGGATATGGGCGTGGATTGCACGCGCCAAAACCTGGCTTTCCACATCGCGACCGATCGAGACGTAGTCTTCTGCCGACTGCGCATGGGTGATGCGGGCAACATCCTGTTCGATGATCGGACCTTCGTCGAGATCGGCCGTGACATAATGGGCGGTGGCACCGATCAGCTTGACGCCGCGCTCGAAGGCCTGCTTGTAGGGATTGGCGCCCTTGAAGCTCGGCAGGAAGGAGTGGTGGATGTTGATGATCTTGCCCGACATCTTGCGGCACATATCGTCGGAGAGAACCTGCATGTAGCGGGCGAGAACGATGAGTTCGGTTCCGGTCTGCTCGACCAGATCCATGATCCGGGCTTCGGCTTCCGGCTTGTTCTCCTTGGTCACCTTGATGTGGTGGAAGGGGATGTCGTGGTTCACGACGACCTTCTGGTAGTCGAAGTGGTTTGAGACGACGCCGACGATGTCGATCGGGAGCGCACCGATCTTCCAGCGATAGAGCAGGTCGTTCAGGCAGTGGCCGAAACGGGACACCATCAGCAGCACCTTCATGCGCTGGGCGGCGTCGTAGAGGTTCCAGTTCATGCCGAACTTCTCGGCGACGGCCACGAAGCCCTTTTCGAGTTTGGCTTGCGCCGCACCTTCCTCCGAGATGAAGGAGACGCGCATGAAGAACTGTCCGGTATGCAGATCGTCGAACTGGGAACTATCGACGATGTTGCAGCCCTGCTCGGCCAGATAACCCGAGATCGCTGCTACAATGCCGCGAGTGGACTGGCAGGATACGGTCAATACAAACGGCGTCATAGATGTCGAGTGCTCCAGATTTCGGGAAGTAGGTTGAAAAATGGGCGATGCGGATATTGGTATCCCGCATCGCCCCAGATCGCCCGGGAGGTTCAGGCGCGGGATTTTTTCTTCTGCCGATGTACATCAATGACCACAGCGGCCACGATAATCGCGCCCTTGACGATCTCTTGATAGTAGGCGCCAACCTTGAGGAAGGTGAACCCGGAGGTCACTACGCCAAGAATGATGGTACCGATTACGGTCCCGGTAATGCGACCAACGCCACCGGCAAGTGACGTGCCTCCGATTACGGCTGCGGCAATCGCGTCGAGTTCGAAGGCGACCCCCATGTTGGGCTGGCCCGATTGCGCACGGGCCGCGAGCATCACGCCTGCAACGCCAGAGAGCAGGCCCGCAACCGCATAGACCTTGATCAGGTGCTTACCAATGTCGATACCGGACACACGTGCGGCCTGCGGATTTGCACCGATCGCATAGGTGAATTTGCCGTAACGTGTGTAGCAAAGGACTACATGACAGATCGTGGCGACGATGAAGAAGACGATCACAGTGCGCGGGACTGGAAAACCCCAGAGATCGAAGCTCTGACCAAGCCAGGTAAAGTTCTCGTTGAGCAGGGC
>UCMS01000058.1 GCA_900473805.1 Hyphomicrobiales bacterium
TGAAACCAGCTCCAGAC
This sequence comes from Hyphomicrobiales bacterium, assembly GCA_900473805.1. Classification (GTDB taxonomy): domain Bacteria; phylum Pseudomonadota; class Alphaproteobacteria; order Rhizobiales; family Rhizobiaceae; genus Allorhizobium. The sequence goes on from UCMS01000058.1 coordinate 18, forward strand.
CTGGCCGCCCATGGAAATCAGGGTCAATGCCATGAGCGCGCATAAGAGTATGATTTCCCAACGCATTTCAGGCCTTTCTAGATCGATCTCCCGAACCACATTACACGACCGGCGATGTTGAGCTGGTCGACTTCTCCTGCGGACACCTCCTCGGCCGGATATCTCGGATTGTCGCTTATCAGCTGCAGGGACCCGTTAATCCGACCGTGCACTCGCTTCACCAGGACCATGTCGCCGTAAACAACCACGTAGATCGAGTTGTCGCGGATGCGATTTACAGACGTGTCGACGAGCAGGACGTCGCCGTCACGGATCGTCTCCTCCATGCTGTCACCCCGTGCAGTCAGAATGCGTGCTGCATCAGGATTAACGCCTCTCCGGCGAAGCCAATCGGATTGAAAAGCCAAATATTCCAAGGGTTCTTCGTGAAGTGCGATCCTCCCATTTCCAGCTGAAGCCTGAATATCGAGGCGCGGAACAAGAGCGAAGTCCGCTGGCGCATACCCCTTGGCTTCCACGGCAATAGCATTGCCATCAGCCGTGTAAGCTACGAAGTCAGGCTCAGCAAAGCCCGAGGACAGCAACGCTTTGGGGCCGATGCCTCTGGCCAACCAGTCCAAGGTAACCCCCCCAGCCTCAGCGATGGCTACGAGCTTGTCGAGGCCTGGCATGGTGTCTTTGAGATAAGCTCTCATCGAGGTGTCGTTGATACCCGCCCTCTTGCCAAAGGCGTGAATCGATTCGTCGCCGATGATTTGTTCAAGTCTTTGCTGGAATGTAGTTCCCATAAAAGCCCGAACTCTGACTCTTGGTCAGAGTCCCTTTTCACGTAGCGGCTACCCCATAACCACATGAAAATGCGTGATTAATCGACGATTGCCGCCGATAACGCTTTTCCGCGAACTCTGACCACGCAATTACGCGGATTGAGTTGACTTATTCACGTGATTGCGCGAATATCCAGTTGCAACANNAAAAAGTGGGATCGCGCGGCTATCAAAGCCGAGCTGCTCCGGCAGGGCAAAACCCTGACCGGGATCGCTCGCGACGAAGGCCTATATCCCAGTGCTTGCCGTGCGGGCATGATCGGAGCCAGCAGACCTGGAGCCGAGGCAATCGCCAAGGCGCTCGGCATCCCGTTCCGCGAACTCTTTCCCGACGCCTACACTCTTGGCCGTCATGACAGTGGCAAGACTACCAGCACTCGCGAGCGCAATGCCAGCCAGAATCGCAGGGT
>UCMS01000056.1 GCA_900473805.1 Hyphomicrobiales bacterium
ATGACCCGACCCGGAGGGAGCGATCCCGACCGGCGGCGAAGCTTGGGGTTTTTTGTAGCGCGCAAAATCAAATGGCACGACGCGCAAGTTCGTGTGGCAGCAGAAAAGTGGTGGGAGGACTAGCTAACTAAGCGTCCGCTCAGCCGCCACTCAGTGCGCCTGTACAGGTCTACCGGGGCCGTTGCCAACGAGACTTACGGGAGATCCCAAGATCGGGTCCTTTGCAATGTTTTGAGTTTAGGTTAAGGGCGCACCATCGGAAAACGCGGTGATCCCCGGAAACCGCAATTACGAGGCGAAGATGATCCTTTTAAATCTGCTGAGAAGCATCGCCCGCGCGATGCTGCCCCATGATATTCGCGTAGCGATTTATCGATCACTCAAGCGCCGCAAGGTCGGGCACCATGCCCTCACAAAGCATCAACGCCTTCTCACTCAGGCCAAGGCTCACTATGTCAACTGGAACCTGGATGCCGCGTTGAGCGCTGTCGATCTGGCCCTGGTCGAAAACCCGCAGTCGCAGAAGGGCATGCAGATGAAGGCACAAGTGCTGCTCGCCATGGGGCGGCACGGCGACGCCAAAGACGCGGCGAACTCTCTCCTTTCCAGATACCCTGTGGATAAACAGGGCCGCAAGATCCTAGCTGCCCTTGGGGAGCCACTGCCACCCGCCTCCAAGGAAGTGGCCATGTCTTTTGCACTGGCTTCGCGCGGACGACCGATGACATATGTTCAAGGGGCGCAATACCTTTACGACGCCGAGCTGTTCCAGGACGCTTTGGACTTCGTTACAGTTGGCCTAGCCGCTCTTTCGAATGAAGCCGACGCGAAACGAAAGAGCGTCGCGGCACTTGACCTCCTCAAAATTCGCGCCGACAGCCTTGAAGCCCTGCATATGTTCCCCGAGGCCATGGCTGTTTTCGAGCAGCTGCTGCATAGCCGGTCGAGCCAGTCGCGCGGCGCTGCGGGCATGGCCCGATGCATCTTTGAGCTTGGAGATCCCGCAAAGGCGGAGAACATTATCCGTGCTGCCAATTCACGCGCCAATGACCAGAACCCATGGTCCCCTCTGATGCTTGATATTCTGCAGGCCCAGGACAAGATCAGAGATGCTTATCAGTTCTACCGGAAGAAGCCGGTCAGCCTTGCGATTGCCGAGTTCTTTGGCATGCCGTCACCGTCCGATATCGATCTGCAATCTGGCGCCTACCGCGAGAGGAGCGCTTTCCTCCTATCCGAGGGAGGCCCAGGTGACGAACTGCGACTGTCGTCTGTCTATCCCGACCTTCGCCAGCACTTCGGCAGCCTCTGCATCTCCTCTGATCCGCGACTGACGCCAATCATGCAGCGCACGTATCCTGAGATCGAGTTTCTACCGGTCGGGCGATACCGCGCCGAGGTCGCCCGCGACATGAGCGACCGCACCGAAGTCGGCCACTCTGGCATTATCCAGTGCGTATCGAATGATGCTGCGACGTTCGGCCGTTCGGCGGGCTTCGTCGCCTCGATCCTCGACACGCTGGCTGACGTTCGTCCGAACCGAGAGAGCTTTCTGTCATCACCGCGCCGCCCTCTAAAGCCCCTCCCGCATTTGCGTGATGTTTGGCGGGATCGCGCTCAGGCTGGCTCGAACGGCAAGCCCAACATCGGCATTGCCTGGCGCAGCATGCTCCAATCTGTCGCTCGGAACCGCCACTATTTTGAAGTAGAGGCGTTTGCTCCGATCTTTTCGATGGATGCGCAATTCTGGATCACGCAACCTCGCCTCAAGGAGGAAGAGCGCGCTTATCTATCTGGTTTCCAAAACGTGTCGTTTGCCGAGGACATCGATATGGTTGATGACTTCGAAGGCCAGTTGGCCATGATGTCCGCCCTTGATCTGGTCATCGCGCCGTTCACGGCAACAGGTGAGTTGGCCGCAGCCGCAGGAACTCCAACGATACTGGTAGCCGCAACACGTTCGCCTCTTTGGCGAAGAAACGAAGATGGGACCGACATCTTCGCGTCAAATGCCCGCATAGTGGCGGGGCAACCCGTCTACGATAAGGCGAAAGCTGTCGAGGCGGCGAAAACTGAGATGCTGAGGATGATCAAGCATTCATCAAACTGATGAAGCCGACGCGCCGCTTGTGGTCATGCGGCGCGTCGATGCGTCTATCTTTGCTTGCAAGCCCGAATGATGCTCTGGGCTGCATCGCTTTTCTCGATATGGCGCTGCTCTGCGTTTTCGAAGAAAGACGTGAGAAATTTGACGGAAGCGAAGGCCTGAAGGTATGCATCCATGGCCTCTTTATCCCCACGCGTGGCGACTTCTTCCCAGGGCGTCTTAACGCTCCGCCGTTTCGCCCACTCTTCGTAGAGCACCTGCGTCAAGCCTTCAACCAATCGGTCTTCGATATCCATCCACTATTCCTCTTCCAATCGGGGAGCCTACCCTTAAAATGGGCGCGTATGGCTTACCACGTAGCGTGCCTTCTTTGGAAGCAGATCAGGACACAACCGCTCGGATGAAAAATGAACGAACTCATCGATAACGCCCATACTGATCTTGATGACCTCATACGCGACCAGCCCTCAGCGCTTCTCTTCGAAGAACTTTTCCTCGATATCGCTGCGACCGGCGTCGCCGTTGTTTCGTTGGACGTAATCGTCACCGGGCCACCCTTCGAACGCCGCAGAGGCAGCATTCGAAGGGTTTACAGCCCTAGACCTTGATCAAGGCCCGGTCCAGTTGTTCGCGACGATGTTCGCAACACCGTCCGCCCCGTTTGCCGGGATAGACGTTGCTGCCGTAACCGCCCCGAAGAACTTGTTCCCGATGACGCTCACGCCGCTGGCGCCGGCAACAACGTTCACATGATGCCGCGTCAGGCGACTTCCAGGGCTTGGCGAGAACACCACCCCTGTTACATCATAGACCTTGCCCGTGGCGTCAATCCTGATGTCTCGACCGTTCGCGTTGTTCGATCGGTTGTTGCGGTCGAAGACGCCGCCCACGAAGCGGATGAGTTCCCCTTCCGTTACTCGCGCCCCGTCCAGGGTGCTTTCTTTGATGTCCGCGTTCACTCGGATATCATACGGCACCTTGTTGTACGCACTGTCTGCATGGAAGCCGTAATAGAACCCACGGTAAGTCCCGAGAACATCAACATCAGACACGCCGTTTAGGATCGCCACCGCCGTGCCTGCGGAGATGGTAGCGACAGCCGGTTCAATCCCGATTGTGACGTTGGTGTCACTAAGGCCTGACACAGCGGATCCGGCAAAGTGGTAACGGTTGCCGCCCACCTCAAAAGCCATGCCTGGGCAGATATGGCAGGGTACGCTTGCCAAGACGACTGAAGTGTCGCCGATCGCAACGGCATTGACGATGGTTGCGCCGGCATTTGCCCCCGAAGCCTTTACGCCAAATGACGCACTGGTGCTTTCGGTTGCGCGATTGTTCTGTGCGTCCAGATCAATCTTTATGCGCGCCCCACTGACCAACCTCGCTCCAGCTCGGACACGTGTCGCGCCCTTCACGTCGATGTCCCGGCAACCTTCAAAATAGAGTGCCGGATGCGTGAGATCCGCAACGGTCGAGGATACGCCAGGTTTGTTCGTGACGGTCAGGTCGTGGACACGAAGGTTTTTCCACAGTTCGCCATAGATGGCATTGCCCTGCTGTGTGCTCGGGCCGCGAACAAGATTGAACGTTCCGATTTCCATCGACGGGTTCGACGCGGGATCTGTCGCATACCAACGAGTTCCACCCTCAATGTCGGAACGCCCGACCACCCAAAATCCGCGGAAAATCGGATCGATGACAGACACGTTTTCAAACGTGATCCCACTCATCAACCTGCCGACAGCCTCGTTGTTGGAGGCTAGGTCGTAGCTTTCATTCAGATCCCCGGCGGCGATGATGCCCCCATAATTGCACTTCTCCAGGACGACCGTCCCGAAAGCAAAATTCACAGGGCCGGAAAGATAGATGCCATATCCGGCAGCCGTGACCCTGTTGCGATGAACAATCTTCGGGAAACGAAGATCGCGCGGACGCTGGATGGTCTGCTGAACCGCGCTGTCGTCATACACGCTGCCCCAATGCGTCAGAAGGCCCAGGCTCATGTTGTCGCCAGTGATCTCGGCGGAGAATTCGCCGTTTTTTACGTCGCCCAGGATCGAGAAAAGGTTGTGCCTCTTGGCCCCCTCGTCACGAATGCGAACATCGACAACGATGTCGTGGAACGGGCGTTGATCATCATGAAACTGCCCGACCAGCACGGCGTTATGTCGATCGCCACCCACCGTCGTCAACAGGTTCAGCGTCCGCGAGATATCCAACCCTTTGAGCTTGCTCTTATGCTGCGGCCAGAAACCACGTGCATTGAGTGTCGCGATCGTCAGATTGACCTTTGCCCAATCGCCCTGAACGTGGGCGCGGACGGGTATGTCATCTTCTACACGGTAGGCGACAAGAGGTTGCGGCACACTCACCTTTTGACGTAGTGCGCACGCATCGATCCATGCCTGGGTGTCGTCAGTGAGGTTGTTCCCCCTTGCTCCGTACTGATAGAGGTTCACCTCCCCATTCAGGTCAAGTTCGAACCACGCCCCGGAAGCGTCTTGGATCAGCTTTGCGGGGTCGGCATCCCACTCAATGATGTGCCTGAATTCCATCATCACATCATAGATGAGATCGACTTCAAGCGCCGTCAGCGATGCCCCAGCATGTGCCCACCCGATCGTGTCGGTGGAATAGGCCGTCGCGTAGCTCAGGAAGGTGAGTGGCGCGGTGACAACAGACGTGGACGCCGTCGTGCCCGACCCAACCTGCCGGCCGTCGCGATAAACCTCCAGTGCGCCGGCGCCCGAGCGATTGACGACGGTATGCCCAAGCCGACCGACCACATCGCCAGTATCAAGCGCGGTGGTATGGTTCACGACGGAACGAACCTTGCCGTTGTAATTGGGGCGGATGTAAACCCCACCCGAAGCGCCGGCCGCAAAGTCGTTATTGATCTTGCCCCGCCCATTGGCATTCGTCGTGAGCCAGATCCCGAGATGAGAACTGTCCAGGCCACCGGCAAGCGTATTCCACGCGCCTGCGCTGATCGAGGCATCGACACCGTCGCCGGTAAATCCAAGACCGGCCGTGTAGGTCGGGCCGCCGCTGGCAATCAGAGCCGTAGACGGCGCTTTCCAGTTGATAAGTCCGGCTGACGAAGAGGCAAGCGCAAGCCCGCCGAAATCAACAAGCAGTGAAAGCTTCGACCACACCCCGCCAGCTTTCAGCCGGCGGAGAACGTTATTAATCGCCCACTGCTTCTTCTTCGGCAAGGCCTCAGGATAGGCGGCGACAATCGCGGCAAGCTCTGTCTCCGCGACAAAGCGGCGGTAATTGGCCCGCCCTCCGTCACCGGGCGTCGAATGCCCCTGCGTCGCGAATGCGTTCGCGCCGCCAGGGATGGTGAACCCTGCAACGGCTGCCGCAGACGTGTAAACAGGAGGCTGACCGGCAATAACCGCCTGCTGCGCCCAATATTCAGCCAGATCCGCGCTTTCACCCGCATCTAGTGCGTGCTCCCTTGCAGACTTAGTCCCTGGTCCTCCAGGAAGAGTGCCCGTTGCCCAGGCGGCAGCCAATACGGCGTTCGCCGCCGCATTCACATCCGAAACCAGATCAAAGTAGTTACCAGAACGAATGCCGGCGGCAGAAACCGCAGCTTTAAGTGATGCTGCCGCGACCAATGGTGATCCTCCAGCATCGCGGACGATCAACGGGGTATCGCCGTTGAAACTGATCGTAACGCCCCCGGAAACGGTGTCGCGAAA